>NZ_AP025737.1:1200000-2400000 GCF_023734115.1 Herbiconiux sp. L3-i23 | reverse complement strand
GTCGCGGACGACAACGTCGCCGAGCTGCGGGTGCTGGATGCGAACCGACTTTGCGCGCCGTTGGTCGAGCAGCTCCGACATCTCCTCCTTGCCAAGGTCTGACGTCTCCACGATGGTTCGCGTCGGGAGGAGCCCATGCTGCGCTATGGCTGGCCAGCTACCGGCCACAGCCATATGGAACAGTTGAGGATGCAGCTTCACGAGATGTTCGAGATCCATCGGTTACCACTCTCTCCGGTCAATCAGGGCGCGGTTATCGAACCCTGTCGCGATCAACGACACTGGTGCGCCGCCGACCCGAGACACTTCCTCGACGAACCGAATGGTGTCGTCAGTCAGCTGGTCGAAACGTCGCGCGTGCAGGTTGTCAGCGCTGAGGTAGTCGGCGAAGGTCAACGCAATGTCGGTAGCGCCGTTCAGTTCGGACGCCCGACGCAGGAGGTTCCAGTCGAATTCCGCGACCCGTCGTTCGCTGCCGCTGACGGATCCTCGCTCGTTGGCACGCAGTTCGTCTTTGTTGAGACCGGAGCGCTCAGCTATCTCGTCCCAGTCGATCTCCGCACCCATTGCACCTGATGTCGCCGCGGATGCCGGAGGGTCACCGACCCGGATGGGGTAGGTGCGCACAACCATGACCACTTTGCGGAGCCGGTGCGGTCCGATGCCCGCCTCGGAAAGACATGCGGCGGTTGTCGTGTCTCGGCTGGTTACCCAGGGGTAGAAGCCGTGGAAAAGGCTTAGGAGCGTGCCCTGCGTTCCCTCAAGCATTACCTTCTTGCCGTCGCGAAACGCTGTCTCGAGTATGTCTGCGGTGGAACGGACGTACGGGGTGAGTTCTGTGACCTCCCTGGCGAGCCGCACTTTCGGGCTGGCCCCGCCGTGCCGCCCCATGATGCGGCGTGCCGAGGCCGCGCCTCCACCTTTTCCGGTCGAAGCGATTGTTTTGACCAGCTCGGCTTCCTTCTCAAGGTCTTCAGGTTCGATAATCATCGCCTGCGGGTCGATCGACAGCCGTTCGGGGTCGACGGAACAGGCCGCGATTTCCCCCATCAGAACTGTTAGGTCCAGGGTCGCACCAGGTCCAATGACAAGCTTGGCGCGCCGGTTTGCGAGGGTGCCAGAAGGCAACAGCCGGTGAGTATACGGCGGCGTCGTCGGAACCCTGTGTCCAGCGTTTGGGCCGCCGACTCGCATTAGAAGGTCGTACTCGTTCGCAAGGTGGTAGGCGACGTTGCCCTTCCCTTCGCTACCGTACTGACCGCCAATAAACACATCGACCAGTCGGTCTGCCAGCGAGGGATAGAGATTCAACGCCGCAGTCGCTCGCGCGAGGACGTCGAGTGCGGAACACCGGTGGGTGTCAATGGTGATATCCGCGTCATTCGTGAGGGTGACGACGTTCGCTTCGGTGGGGTCTTCGGCAACGTCCTGATAGCTGCTGAGTTCGACGAAGCCACTGTCGTGACGGTCCTGGTACCGCTGGGTGAGCACGGCCTCCGGGGCGTACATGTGAATGTGGGTCACGTTTGCGGGAAAGACTTCCCGCAACGCGTCAACCTGCTGGAGGGTGCGAACAGCATCAACGATGAGAAGTTCGCCTCGCACCCGGCCCCCTGCCACTAACTTCGCGATCTGGTGAGCGACCCACTGCCCGTCGGTGTCCCGGTCGAGCTGTTCGCCGAACTTCTGCATCGCGCGACGCTCGGGTTCCAGGACGATTTCTAGGCCCACTGCCGTATCTGCCATCAAGTCCTGCGTTCGGATGTGAACGGCGTTGAACTTCGACGCCAGACTGCGAGCCAGGGTTGTCTTCCCAGATCCCACCGGCCCGCTGAGGGCAACGATGCGTGGTTCGACCCGCACATCACCGTCGTCCGACTCGGACAGTACTGCACTCAACTCGAACCCCTAGCGTTCCGGTGGGGAGGGCGTGCACCACGACCGGGACCCCCTGCTGCACCCATTTGGCGGTGGGCGACTTCACCACTCTGTCCCATCGACCGTTGGGTCGGCTTACCCCCAACCAGGGCACGTGCACAACTGTATGTGCCCGTCTGGCGCGACATGGAGCTGCTTGAGAGTCCTATCGTGGGCATCTCGGCGAAGCCGTTCAGTGTGGCCGAGGCCGAATCCGGACTCCACCCCTCGGCTTGCCATCGCAGTTGTGCGGTTGCCCGCATTACGGCTGGTTTAGTGCGGGGCCTAAATTGTGCATGTTTCGGATTAGCCAACGTCCATGACCGGAACGCATCGGCGAGTCGGATCGGGGACCGCGTCGAGCACACCGGCAACTCCCATATCGCTCCCAACAGTGCAGCGCGTCAGAGACGACGAAATCGATCACGCCTTGCAAGTGTTCAGTCGAGAAAGAGCGGCGGCTGATCAAGAAGGACGCGGCGGACATCCGGCGCCACATACGACGGCGATTTGAGCACTTTCCCGTCCTCCCGGAGCATCGGTTCGCCGTCGGGTCCCAGCTTGCTCATGTTTGCACGGTGCACTTCGCGGAGTACAGCGTCGAGGTCGATGCCGTACGTGAGCGCTGCACCGTAAGCGACGTACACGATGTCTCCAAGCGCGTCGGCTACGGCGACGACGTCCTTACGGGCGACGGCGTCTTTGAACTCTTCAAATTCTTCTCGGAGCAGCTCTACTCGCAGCGCACCGAGGTCCGTGTCAACCTGCTGCTGAGGGGTGCGCTCCAGGGGCAGGTCGAATGACATGTGAAATTCGGCGACAGACTGCATCGCCCGACTGACGCCGTTGCTTCGCTTCGGGCGGCGCGTGTGCAACTTCGGCGGGAGCCCGAGATCGAACTCGAGCTGATTCCGCGGCGCTGAAACGTCAGGTTCCGCGACGAGTTCGAGTGCCAGCCCCATGGTGGAATCATCCCACAGTGGTATCAGCCGCGGGCTCCTCATCCGTTCGACCCGCGAGCGGCGCCAGGCGCCGATTCCACGCCCAGAATTGTCCAACAGACCCGTCCAAAGGGATTCCCGCGGGCGGGGCTCTATCGTTCGCCACCGTCACGGAGTGCGTGGCGTGACCAGAGAACGCGAGCGGCGATGGAACGAGGCCCGAGAAGTTCGCTGCCGTTTGCTAACACGCGCTCAGCCCTCGCGGGGGGAGTTGGCCCAGCTCTGCAGCGTCTGGCCGCCGTCGATCAGGAGCTCCGAGCCGGTGACGTGGCCCGCGTCGTCGGAGGCGAGGTAGGCGACCGCGGCTGCGACGTCGGTCGTGGCGCCGATCTTGCGCAGCGGGATGCGGTGGGCGAACTGGTCGCTGGTGGGGGCGACGAAGTCGCCGTCCTCGCTCGTCGGCACTCCGAGCTGGGTGTCGATGACGCCCGGGCAGACCGCGTTGACCCGGATGCCGTGCGGAGCGAGATCGAACGCGCTGGCTCTCGTGAAGGCGAGGACCCCGCCCTTGCTCGCCGCATACGCGGAGCCGCCGTCGAGCACATCCCACTGCGCCATCGACGACGACATCGTGACGATCGAGCCTCCGCTACCGGAGCGGATCATCGCGGCGGCGGAGAACCGCAGCGAGAGGAACATCGAGCGCAGGTTCGCGCCGATCACCGCATCCCACGCATCGGCGGGCAGCTCGTCCACGGGGACGCGGGGCCCTGAGATCCCGGCGATAAGGGCGGCGACATCGAGGCGACCGAATCGCCGCTCGCCACGCTCGATGACGGATCTCGCTCCTGCCTCGGTGCTCAGGTCGGCTGCGACCGTCTCGACATCCGTACGAGCTCCTCGGAGATCGAGGGCGATGGCGCTCAGCCGGTCGTCGTCGAGATCGGTGAGGACCAGCCGCGCGCCCTCGGCGGCGAGCCGGGCGGCAACCGCCGAACCGATGGCGCCCGCGGCACCCGTGACGAGCGCGACCCGTCCGTCGAAACGTCCCGCGCTCACCGCTGCTCCTCGCGCGGGTACTCGCGCCACGAGTAGCGCGGAGCCCAGTCCAGCGCGGTCCGTGCACGGGCGGTGTCGATCAAGGACTCGGTGCCCTTCAACGCGCGCCGAAGCGGCACCGCGGTGAAGTACTCGAGAGCGATTTCCTCGCTCGGTCGCTCATCGAAGGTGTCGGCGGCCGCCACGAAGAGGCGCAGATGTCCCGCGAGCGGAGCGTCGAACACTGCGGCGATCGCGGAGGCGGCGTCGCGGGTGTCGAGATAGGCGAAGAGGTTGCGCGCGTCCGACCCGTCAGGGCGCGAAGCGGGGATGTCGCGCCAGAACGACTCAGGGCTCTGCAGCCACGGCATCCGCAGGCTCACGGCGGCGAGGCCGCCGCCCGCCTGCGCCACGGCCGCGTCGATGATCTGCTCGCCGACGGCCTTCGACAGCCCGTACGCGTCCTGCGGGGTGGTGGTCGCCGACTCGTCGATCGGCAGTGACTCGGGCACGATCGGCTGCGTGAAAAAGGGGTAGCCGATCACGCTCACCGACGAGACGTAGGCGAGGGTCGGGACGCCGAGGTCGAGGGCCGCCTGCACCACCGCGAAGGTGATGGCCGTGTTGGTCGTGAACACCTCGTCGGGTGAGTGGGAGCCCGCGCGCGGGAAGCCGGCCAGATGGACGATGCCGTCGACCCCGCGGAGCGCCTCGCGGGTGGCGTCGGCGTCCCGCAGGTCGACCGTCCGTGCATCGACGGAAGGCTCGAAGTCTCCGCGCACGCTGTCGAGGGCACGGACCCCGTGCCCACCGGCCGTCAGCTCGGCGACGACCTGGCGCCCGAGAAAGCCGGCCGCTCCGGTGACAGCGATGAGCGCCATGTCAGGACTCCTCGTCGCCCGATCCTGAGCGCGGCGGACGCGGGGGGAGCGCCGTGATCAGCGCCGTCGCCAGCTCGAGATCCTGTAGCCCGCCCTCGATGGTCGAGCGGACAGGCGTGCCGTTGCGGATGGCGTCGGCGAAGTGGGCGAGCTCGACGCGGAACGGGTCGAGCGCCGGCGGGATGATGGTCGCGCGCGACTCGTTGCCGTCGCGCGATTCGCGCAGCGCCACATCGGTCGTCGAGTACTTGATGTACGGGTGCGAGAAATCGACCCGCACCTGCGCGGTGTCGGAGTCGACGGCGAGCCACTCGTCCCACCAGTCGTAGCGAGTGCCGACGCCGATCTCGAAGACCAGCGGCACCCCGTCGGGGTAGTCGACGATCGCGGTGAGCTCGTTCTGCCCACGGCTGGTCGCGAACGGCACCCCGACCGGCTCGCCGAAGGCCTCGCGGATGACCGCCAGGTCGTGGGCTCCGAGCATGAGCAGCATCGTGTACAGCTCGGTCCACTCGCCGTGCTCGCCGAGGTGGTCGGCGATGCGCTCGTCGACCTCCTGCTTCGAGCGCTCGAGCACCCCGTCCGGGATGTCGTGCACCCGCAGCTGGTCGTAGTAGGAGCGGTAGGAGTCGAAGCGGCCCGCCAGGTTATGCATCTGCTTGCGCCGCACCGGGCCGCCGGCCGCGATGAGGTCGAGCCCCGAACGGAAGCCGGGGTCGAACAGCTTCATGTAGCCGACCATCGCGACGACCCCGGCGCTCGCCGCAGCGGCGGCGACCTCGCGTCCCTCGGCGGGAGTGAAGGCGAGCGGCTTCTCGACGAGCACGTGCTTGCCGGCGGCGATCGCCTGCAGCGCGACCCCGGCGTGATCGTACGAGCAGACGAACACCGCATCGACGTCGGGATCGGCGGCGAGCTCACCGCTGTCGGTGTAGACCTTCGGCACCCGGTAGCGCGCAGCAAGCCCCTTGGCGGTGCCTTCCGAGAGGTCGCACAGGGCGATGACGACGAAGTTCGGCGACTCGTCGAGGAACGGCAGATGCATCAGCTGGGTGATCTCGCCGCAGCCGACGATGCCGACGCGGATAGGAGCGTCGGTCATCGCAGCAGCGCCCCGCCGTCGACGACCATCGAGGTGCCCGTCACGTATCGGGCTTCGTTGCTCGCGAGGAACGCGACCGCGTTCGCGATGTCCTCCGGATCCATCCGGTGGATGGGCAACGGCAGTTCGAGGGTCTCGCCGACGCCCGGCGTGGTCGCCTGCCAGTGCTCGGCGGCCGGATTCTGCGTCATCTCGGTCGAGGTGCCGCCCGGGTGCAGCGTGTTGACCCGGATCGAGGACGGCGCGAGCTCGAGGGCGAGGCTCTTCATCAAGCCGACAAGACCGATCTTCGCGGCCGAATAGTGCCCGGTCGTGGCGACGGGGCGGAAGGCCGCCGTCGAGGAGACGATGACGATCGAGCCGCCGTTGCCGGTCTCGAGCATGGCGGGGATCGCGGCGCGGGCGGTGTTCCAGGTGCCCGTCAGGACGACGCCGATCATGCGGTCCCATTCCTCTTCGGAGGCCTCCCACGTGCTCTTCGGCCACCCGGCGATGCCGGCGTTGGCGACGACGATGTCGAGCCCGCCGAAGGCTTCGACGCCGGCGGCGACCGCGGCGCGGAGGCTCGCGACGTCGCGCACGTCGGCGTACGCCTTGATCACCGAGCCGCCGGCCGCCTCGACGAGCGCGACGGTCTCGTCAAGCGCCGACATATCGGCCGTGTCGTAATCGAGGTCCGCCATCCGCTCGGCGAGATCGGTGACGATCACCGACGCGCCGCCCGCGGCGAGAGTGAGGGCGATCGAGCGGCCGATGCCACGCGCCGCTCCGGTGATGAGCGCGGTCTTACCCGTGAAGTCGTGCATGAGAGGTGCTGTCCGTTCGGAGAGAATCAGGAGGAGGGCTGGAGCGAGAGACCGAGGCCCTCGAGGTACGAGACCGAGTCCTGCAACGCCTCTTCGGCGTCCTGCTCGGTGCTGTCGAGTTCGATGATGACGATGCCGTCGTACTCGGCGTCGAGCAGTTCGCGGGTGACCGACGCCATGTCGACGACCCCCTTGCCGAGCGGCCGGAACGCGTCGTAGCGCGCCGCGCCGCTGAACTGCGACGGGTCGGCGACGTCCTTGTAGTGGACGTACTTGAGCGCAGATGAGTAGTCGTGGATCGCGGCGACGGCGTCGCTGCCCGCGAGGGTCAGGTGGGCGACGTCGATGCAGAGGCCGGCGGGCGACCCGTCGAGCTCGTTCATCAGCCGGTCGAGCTGCTCGCGGGTCTCGATGAAGGTGTCGATGTGCGGGTGGTAGGCCGCCCACATGCCGAGGCCGGCCGCCTTCTCGCCGATCTCGCCGAGCGCCGCGGCGAAGCGGCGGTACAGCTCGGGGGAGTGGTCTTCGCCGCGGGCGGGCGGGCCGCCGCCGAGCACGACGCCGGGCGAGTCGAAGCCGTGCAGCAGATGCAGGATCGCGTCGAGCGTGGCTCGCTCCGCGTCCCAGCTGAGCGGGTTGACGAACTCGCGGTTCACATAGAGGGAGCTGAGCCGCAGCCCCTCGGCCTGCGCCTTGCTGAAGTACTCGATGCGGCTGAGGAAGTCGATGTCGGTGGTGCCCATGGGGACCGGCTGGTAGCCGGTCCCCATGTAGCGACGGGCGAAATCGTTCGACAGCTCGTCACGCGCCAGCGCCTCCACGTAGGAGAAGCCGTTCCGGCGGATCACCTCGAGGCCCTCGGTGAGCGGAAGCCCGCCGAGATCCCAGGTGTTGAGGTGGTAGCCGAAGGTGAAGCGCTGCTGATTGGTCACGAAGTCATCCCGTCGCGGTGGTGAGTGATGGATGTAAGGAGGGGTCAGTCGCCGTCGCAGGAGGTCAGATACTGGTAGGTCGCCGCCTCATCGCTTTCGACGTTGTCGGGCGTCAGCAGCAGCGACGGGGTCGGCAGGATCTTGTCGGACGCCGGCACCGGGTCGGACGATCCCTCGTTCTCCTGCAGGTAGTCGTAGATCGCCTGCACCGCGAGCGATGCCGACTCGTACGGCGACTGACCGACGGTCGCGGCGAGCTCGCCGGACTTCAGCAGTTCGATCTGCTCGGGGCTCGAGTCGAACGAGACGAGCTTCACCCTGTCGCCGACTCCGGCGGCCTTGATCGCCGACGCGGCACCCACGGCCTGCGGGCCGCTGGTCGCGTAGATGACCTTGAGGTCGGGGTTGCCGGTGATGAGCGCCGATGCGACGGTCGAGGCGGTCGCCGACGAGTTCTCGGCGAACTCGGGGTCGAGGATCTTGAGGTCGGGGTACTCCTCCTCGAGCGCCGGCACCAGCTCGGTGTAGCGGTCGCTGTCGGTCTTGTTACCGGTCGAGGTCGCGATCAGGCCGACCGTGCCCTCACCGCCGGTCAGCTCGCCGATGATGTCGACGAGCGGCTTCGCGGCCTCGAGGTAGTCGGTGATGAAGGTCGCCATGGCGTCGGCCGGCTCGAGGGTCTGACCGGTCGCGATGACCGGCACGCCCGCCTGCATGAGCGGCTTCACCGATCCGCCCCAACCCGCGTTGGTGAACGGGGCGACGATCATGCCGTCGGGGTTCGTGGCGGCCGCCGCAGCGAACGCCTTGATCTCGGCCGCCGCGTCGTTCGTCGTCGGCCCCTGGAAGGCGAGGTCGATGCCGAGCTCCTCCGCCTTCGCCTCCGCGCCGCACCGTTGCGTGACGAAGAACGAGTCGTTGATGAGGGCGGCGATGTAGATGAACCGGAGGTCGCCGTCACCGCCGCCGCCGTCGCTGTCGCCGCCGGCGTTGCCGGAGGAACAGCCTGCGAGCAGACCGGTGAGGGCGACGGTCGCGATGGCGGCGGTGGCCGCCTTGCGCCTCGTCGAGCGGGTGAGGAGGGACTTGAGTTGCTTCACTGCGTGCTCCTTGAATCGGTGGAAGGGAAGGGCTGACGGTGCTGCGGATGGTGCGGAGGTGATGCGGGGAGGCTCACCGGGCGAAGAGCTTGAGCGACTTCTCGCCCTTCTTCAGGTGGTCGAGCCAGACGGCGACGATGAGGATCGCGCCGACGATGATGAGCTGGTAGTACGACGAGACGCCGATGACGATCAGGCCGTTGGCGAGGATGACGGCGAGGATCACACCGCCGAGCAGACCCACGATTGAGATGACACCGCCCGCGAGCAGGGTGCCGCCGATGACGGCCGCCGTGATCGCCGAGAGCGAGTCCTGGGTGTGACCGGCGATGTTCGTCGCGGCGAAGCGGGTGATGTCGATGAAGCCGGCGAGGCCCGCGATGCCACCGCAGATGGTGAACAGGGTCGTGATCTTCGTCTTGGTGCGAAGACCCGCCCTGTCGGCGGCGGCTCGAGACGACCCCATGGCGACGACGTGCAGGCCGAAGCGGGTGTATTTGAGCGCCGCCCACGCGAGGCCCCAGACCAGGATCGAGATGAGGAACGGCAGCGGGATCCCGAGGATGTTGTTGAGCCCGACGCTGTCCTGCAGCACCGGCGGGATGCCGGTGACGTCGGTGCCGTTCGACACGATGAAGGCGACGCCGGTGACGATGCCCATGCTCGCGAGCGTCGCGATCAGTGAATTCACGTGCAATCGGGTGACGATCACACCGTTGATGAAGCCGATGATCATGCCGGTGACGATGGCACCGCCGAGCGAGCCGACGATGATGACGAACAGGCCGTAGGGGGCGAGCTCGACGGCGATGAGTCCGGCGACGACGGAGGCGAGGATCAGGTTCGCGCCGAGCGAGATGTCGAACTCTCCGGCGCCCAGCAGGAACGCAATCGCGACGCCGAGCAGCAGGGCGGTCGCGCTGTCGCTCATGAGGTTGCGGACGTTGCTCGGCCCGAGGAACGAGTTGTCGATCGAGACCGCCCAGAAGAAGGCGATCAGGACGATGTCGACGGCGAAGATCCAGAACGTGTTGTTGGTCAGCAGGCGCTTCAACGTGCTCGCCCTCGGCGGTGTCGCGGTCTCGGTGGGGCGGGTGCCCGTCGTCGTGCTCACTTGTTCAGCTCCTCGTCTGCGGGGTCACCGGCGAGTCCGACCATTGCGGCGACGACGTCGCTGCGGGTCAGGTTCCCGATGGGTTGGTTGAGTGCGATCGACCCGTGTCGCAGGACGACGACCCGGTCGGCGATGTCGAGGATGCGCGGGATGTCGTGCGAGATGACCATGACGCCCATGCCGCTGTCGGCGGTGTTGCGGATGAGCTGGCAGACGATGTCGCTCTGGATGGTGCCGAGCGCCGCGGTGGGCTCGTCCATCAGGATTCCGGAGCGGGACCACATGCTGGCGCGGGCGACGGCGACGGCCTGACGCTGACCGCCCGAGAGGTCCTGCACGGCGACCGAGAGCGAGGGGAGGCGGATCGAGAGCTTCTCGAGCGCGACGTTCGTCTTCAAGGCCATCGCCTTGCGCGAGAGCACCCCGAGGCCGCCGAGGATGCCCTTCGCCTTGATCTCGTGGCCGAGGAACATGTTCTCGAGCACGGTGAGGTGCGGGGCGAGCGCGAGGTCCTGGTGCACCACCGTGATGCCGTGGTCTTCGGCGTCGCGGGTCGAGCGCATCGCGACGGTCTCGCCGTCGATCTCGACGCCGCCGGCGTCGGGGGTGTAGACCCCGCAGAGCATCTTGGTGAGCGTCGACTTGCCGGCGCCGTTGTCGCCGAAGAGCGCGAGCACCTCGCCGCGCTTCAGGTCGAGGTCCACGTCGGTGATGGCCTTGACGTGGCCGAAGGTCTTCGTCAGTCCCTGGGCGCGGAACACGTACTCCGCGTCTCGAGCGACCGGTCCAGCATTTTCGGATTCAGGGGTGATCAACGTCATTGGATCCTTCGCTCGCTGGCCGGGGGCCACTGATTTCTCTACTTCGAGAACCTCGCACCGGGGGGTGGTGTGGGGCGTTGCGGTTCACAGTAACGACGATCGTTGCGCGACACAACGAATTCATCGCCTTTCTCGCGCTTGGGATGTAAAAACTGTGTTGCGGGCAGAATTCGGCGTGATGAAGCGCCGATCCCCGGCGTCCGCCGAGGGCATGCGGGGCACCGCCGGCGTGCGCGCGCGTCGGCGGGTTAAGGGCTCAGTGGCCTCTCGGGGACGGCGGAACGCGCGCGGAGCCGAGCGGCTCCGCGCGCGTCCGGAGGAGGATCAGCGGAAGGCGGCGATCCCGGTGAGTGCCCGTCCGATGGTCAGCAGGTGGATCTCGTCGGTGCCCTCGTAGGTGCGCACGCTCTCGAGATTGTTGGCGTGCCGGAACGGCGAATAGTCGAGGGTGATGCCGTTGCCGCCGAGCAGGGTGCGCGCTGACTGACAGACGTCGATGGCCTCACGGCAGTTGTCGAGCTTGCCGACCGAGATCTGGTGCGGCTGCAGCCTGCCCGCGTCCTTCAGGCGCCCGAGGTGCAGGGCCAGCAACGTGCCCTTCTCGACCTTCAGCGCCATCTCGACCAGCTTCTGCTGGGTCAGCTGGAACGCGGCGAGCGGCTTGTCGAAGACCGAGCGGTCACTCGCGTACCGCAGCGCCACCTCGTAGCTGTCGCGCGCGGCTCCCATGGCTCCCCAGATGATGCCGTAGCGGGCCTCGTTGAGGCACTCGAACGGCCCGCGCAGGCCGAGCGCGTTCGGCAGCATCGCATCCTCGGGCAGGCGGACGTCCTGGAGGTCGATGTCGCACTGCACGGAGGCGCGCATCGACAGCTTCTGCTCGATGGGGGTCGCCGTGAATCCGGGAGTCTCAGTGGGCACGATGAACCCGCGGACGCCCTGGTCAGTGCGGGCCCAGATGACCGCCACCTGCGCGATGGAGGCGAGTCCGATCCAGCGCTTCGACCCGTTCAGCACCCATTCGCCGCCCTCGAGTCGGGCGGTGGTGGCCATGTTCGCCGGGTCGGATCCGGCACCCGGTTCGGTGAGTCCGAAGCAGCCGATGATCTCTCCCGCGGCCATGCCGGGGAGCCACTTCTGCTTCTGCTCCTCCGACCCGTGCTTCGCGATCGCGCTCATCGCGAGCGAGCCCTGCACGCTCACGAAGGTGCGAAGACCCGAGTCGCCGGCCTCGAGCTCCATGGCGGCGAGGCCGTAATCGACCGCCGACCGTCCGGCGCAGCCGTAGCCCTTGATGTGCATCCCGAGCAGACCCAGCTGCGCCATCTCGGGCACGATCTCGACGGGGAAGACGCCGTCGCTGTACCAGCCGGCGATGCGCGGCGTGATGCGCGACTCGACGAACGCCCTCACCTCATCGCGGTGTTCGATCTCCTCGGCGGTGAGGAGCGAGTCGATGTCGAGGAGGGTGGGTGAGGCGGTCATCGGAGGTCGTCTTCCTGTGTTTCGGCGTCGGTGCCGGTGGCTTTCGTTGCGGAGGGGCGCGAATACGGCTCGGCGAGCCAGGATCGGACCGTGTCGTTGTGCTGACCGAGGGTCGGCGGGGCATTGGTGCGCGGCGTGCGCGCGGGCAGCCAGCGTTGCGGGGCCCTGACCTGGCGGCCGCCGTCGCGACCGTCGGCCGTGCTCAGAGCAATGGTCGGATCTAGCTCCAACGACTCCGCGAATGCGATCGACTCGTCGATGCTGGCAACCGCGCCCGCGGGCACGCCGGCGGCGGTCATCCGTTCGGCCCACCGCGCGGGGGTTTCGGTGCTCAGCAGGCTCTCGAGCTCGAGCACGAGGTCGTCGCGGTGGCGCACGCGCGCGGGGTTGGTGCGGTAGCGCTCGTCGGAGGCGAGCCGGTCGGCGCCGAGCACCCGGCAGAGCGCGGCGAATTGGGTGTCGTTGCCGCAGGCGATGGCGAGCGAGCCGTCGCGGCAGTCGAAGAGCTGGTACGGGACGATCGAGGGATGCGCGTTGCCCATCCGCCCCGGCACCACGCCGGCGCCGAGGTAGCTCTGCACCTGGTTGACGAGCGCCGACTGCAGGCTCGACAGCAGGTTCACCTCGAAGGAGGCGCCGGTGCCGGTGACGCCGCGTTCGACGAGGGCGGCGAGCACGCCGACCTGCACGTCCTTGCCGGTCAGCACGTCGACGAGGGCGACGCCGACCTTGGTCGGCTCGCCGTGCGCGGATCCCGAGATGCTCATCAGTCCCCCCACGGCCTGCACCAGGAAGTCGTAGCCGGGGAGCGAGGCGCCCGCGCCGCTGCCGAATCCTGAGATCGACGCGTAGACCAGTCGCGGGTTGAGTTCCCGCAACCGCTCGTAGCCGAGGCCGTACTTCGCCATGGTGCCGGGCTTGAAGTTCTCGATGAGCACGTCGGCGCGACGAGCGAGCTCGAGGGCGACGGCGCGGTCCTCCGGCGAGCCGAGGTCGAGTTCGAGCGACTCTTTGTTCCGGTTCACGCTGTCGAAGTAGGTCGACCCGCGTTCCGAGGGCGGGGGCGACCACGCGCGGGTGTCGTCGCCCGCGCCGGTGCGCTCGACCTTGATGACCCGGGCGCCGAGGTCGGCGAGGGCCATCGACGCGTAGGGTCCCGCGAGCACGCGCGAGAAGTCGGCGACGAGCAGCCCGGCGAGCGGCAGGGGTCGGGATGCCATCAGGCCGTTTCCCCGCCGTCGACCTCCACGACGGTGCCGGTGACGAAGGACGCGGTGTCCGAGCTCAGGAAGGCGATGACGCCGGCGACCTCGTCGGCGGTGCCGACGCGTCCGAGGGCGGTGCGCTCCGCGAGCTTCGCCGTCCACTGCTCCGGCGGGACGCCCGCGGGCCCGCCGGCACGCAGCAGCGGAGTGTCGATGGGGCCGGGGGACACGCAGTTGACGCGGATCCCGTCCGGGCCGAGCTCCCTCGCGGCGGACCGCGACCAGTGCACGAGCCCCGCCTTCGCCGACGAGTATGCAGTGAAGAGGGCGTAGCCCTGCCGCCCCGCCGCCGAGGCGGTGACGGTGATGGAGCCGCGCGCCGATTCACGCAGGTGGGGGAGAGCAGCAGCGGTGAGCAGCCCCGCGGCGACGAGATTGAGGGCCAGGGTGCGCTGCCACACGTCGGCGGTCGTGTGCTCGATGTCGAGGTAGGGCCCGCCGCCCGCGGTGATGACGAGCGCGTCGATGCCGCCGAGGATGCCGACGGCCTCCGCGATGGCGCGGTCGCAGCCGTCGGTGGTGGTGATGTCGGCGCGGATCTCGGCAGGCTCGGACAGGTCGACGGCGACGACGGAGGCGCCGCCCTCCCGCAACTGCTGCGCCGTCGCCGCTCCGATGCCGGAGGCGCCCCCGACGACGACGGCCCGGAGCCCGTCCAACCCGGGAAGCACGTGCGGCGACGCGGTCATCGTGCGGACACGTCCCCGCTGATCAGCGAGTCGCCCGCGGTGCGGATCAGCTCGACGACCTCGTCGGCGAACAGCGGGTCGCTCTCGAGGGCGACCTCGCAGTGCGCGCCCTCCTGCTCGGGGAAGCCCATGTAGCGGCCGCGGAGGTCGCAGATCGTCTGGCCCCGGCCGGGGCCGTCGCTCGTGTCGACCCGCGCGTTGACGGTGGGGGCGAGGGTCGGCACGAGGGTGTCGGCGCCGATCGCGACCGCCAGGGCGTCGTGCATGCACGAGGAGCGCTCGCCGAAGGCGTTGGCGGCGAAGAAGCCGAAGTAGAAGTCGAGCATCCGACCGACGTATCGGCTGATCGACCCGTCGCTCTCGAGGAGGCGGCTGCGGTGCTGCTCGGTGAGCAGGGTGCGCATGGTGACGTCGAGCCCCACCATCCGCAGACGCCACGGGGCGTTGAACACGGCCGCGGCCGATTCGGGGTCGCACCAGATGTTCGCCTCGGCGACGGGCGTGACGTTGCCGGGAGCCATCGCGGCGCCGCCCATGATCGTGACGCCGCGGACCAGAGTCGGCAGCTCCGGATCGAGGGCGAGGGCGACGGCGAGGTTCGTCATCGGGCCCACCGCGATCAGCTCCACCTCGCCCGGGTTCTCACGCACGAGCCGCACGATCTGCTCGGCGGCGCTCTCGTCGACGAGCTCGGGCTCGAAGCTCGGATCCCCGACGTTGCCCTGACCGTCGTCGCCGTGCACGTGGTAGGCGAAGACCGCCGGGGCGCCGGTGATCGGGCCCGAAGCGCCACGGGCGACGGGGATGTCGGAGCGGCCGACCATCGCCAACGTGTGCGCCGAGTTACGGGCGGCGATCTCGGCCGAGACGTTTCCCCACACCCCACCGACGCCCAGCAGGTCGATGTCGGGATGGAGCGCGGCGTAGAGGATGGCGAGGGTGTCGTCGCACCCGGTGTCGCAGTCGAGCAGGACCTTCGTCATGGGTGCGGAGCTGTTCCTTCGTGCGGGCACGCGGGAGTCGCGTGCGGGGGATGGGGAGTCGCTCGTCAGTGAGCGGCGGCGACGACGGGGCGATTGGTGGGGGGAGGAGTCATACGGCTCGGGAACGCGACGACCTCGCCGTCGACCATCACGAGGGCGACGGAGGGCACGTCGCCGCCGGTGAACGAGTCGAGCGCGGTCGAGCCCTGACCGCCGAGCGGGACGTCGAGGATCACGAGGTCGGCGGGACGCCCGGCGTCGATCACGCCGACGTCGAGGTGGTAGCGCGCCGCCACCTCTCCGGTCGCGCAGCAGAGGGCGCTGACCGGGTCGACACCGCCGAACGCGGCCGAGTAGGCGATCGAGCGCAGGATGCCGAGCGGCATGATCCCCGTGCCCGATGGGCTGTCGGTGCCGAACTGTAGACGGTGCAGCAGGCCCTCTGAGTCGAGGTGGCGCACGATGTCGACGAGCGCGCGGGTGTTGCCCGCCTGCACGACCTCGATGGCGGCGTCGGTCGACTCGATGGCCGACACGATCTCGGCCAGCGGGCGCGCCGTCGGTCCGCCGTTGGCATGCGAGACGACGTCGGGGCGCAGCTCGGCGACGAGCGAGCCGGCGACGACGTGCGATCCGGGCACCGAGGCGCCGCCGACGTGCATGGGGATCACCCAGCCGCGGGATCGGGCTTGTTCGATCGATTCGCGGATGTCGCGGGGGTCGATGCTCGAGCCGAGACCCACCTCGCCGACGAGGCGCACCCCGGCGCGCTCCATCTCGTCGAAGTCGGCCTCGGTGAGACCGGGTTCGATCAGCAGGGCGCCGCCGTGCAGCTTCGCTCCGCCGGGGCGCAACGCGAGCGAGCTCTGCGCGGCCGCCATCGCGATGGACTTCGCACCGATCGGGGTGCGCTGACGACCCGGCCAGTGCGTCTCGCCCGCGGAGATCAGGGTGGTGACTCCGCCGTTCAGGTGCGCACCGACCCAGCCGAGCGTGTTCTGCCGCGGAGTGAAATCGCCGAGCACGGGGTGGGTGTGCGGGTCGATCAGCCCCGGGATGACGACACCGCCCGCCGCGTCGATCGTCTCGTCGTGAGGGAGCGCCAGTAGGTCGGCGGACGTGCCGACCCGGTCGATCACGCCGTTGTCGATGCGGACGGCGTCTCCGTTCGCGACCGGGTCCGCGAGGCGGCCGCCGATCACGGCGGAGGCGCCGTGGACGACGGTGATCACGGGATCAGCTCCGCGCGGATCTCGTCGACGGTGAGCACCTCGCCGAAGTGGGTGCTGACGTCGTAGATCGTCGACTCGGCCTCGCGGTCACCCGTCGCCTGTGAGGCGTCGCTTGCGAGCCACACGTCGTAGCCGTTGAAGAACGCGTCGTGGATCGTGGAGCGCACGCAGATGTTGAGGGCGACGCCGCAGACGATGACGCGCTCGATCCGGTGCTCGCGGAGGTACATGTCGAGGTCGGTCTGGAAGAAGGCCGAGTAGCGCCGCTTGGTGATCACCCGCTCGCCCGGCAGCACGTCGAAGGTGCCGTGGATCTGCGCCCCGTGCGTGTCGGCGAACCCGTGCGGGGTGCGCTTGCGGAACAGCCCGTCGGCGTCTTCGGTGTGACCAGGGCGCACCCAGATCACCGTCACGCCCGACTCGCGGGCGAGCTCGCTCAACTCCTTGGCCTTCGCGAGGGTCGCCTCGGAGTCGGGCATCGGCATCGCGCCGTCGGGCTCGATGAAGTCGTTGACGAGGTCGACCATGATGACGGCCGTCCGCTCGTTCGAGATGACGGGTCGCGGGGCGTCCGCGAGCTTGGAGGAGAACGGGTCGAGCTCTGGCATCGGTGCTTCCTCTGTTCGTATCGGGTGGTGGGTCAGCGCAGGCCGTCTTCGCCCTTGGCCTCGGCCTCGGTGAGGCCGCCGACGCGGTGGTGCGGCCGGGGGCCGTCGCTCACGGCGAGGGCGACGACGATCTCGTTGGCGCGGGGCGCGTCCGGCACACGGAACTCGATCGAGTCGAAGTGCGAGCGGATCATCATCGCGTCCTTGTGATGCACGGGGATGTCGAGGGCGGCACCCTGACCGCCGTGCTTCTTCACGCTCGGCAGGATGGAGACGCCGTTCGCGATCTGGCGGGTAGGGCCGCCGAACTTGGGGTGGAGGAGCGCGGCGACGTGCTCGATCTCGCCGTTCTCACCGACGATGCCGCCCTTGCCGTAGGCCTGCACCTGACCGTCGAGGAGGTCCTGGGCGCGGGTCATGAACTCGCGGGCGAGCACTTCGCCGGCGTCGATCAGTTCGGACAGGTCCTCCGACCAGCGGCCGGCGTACGGGTTGGTGACGACGGCGGCGATGACCGCTCGACGGATGGGACGCGCGGTGTCCTTCTCGCCGTCGCGGAGCACGTCCTCGAGTTGCACCACCCACTTCCGCACCGTGAGCTTCAGATCCTCGGGCTGCGTTGCGGGGTGGCTCACGGAAACTCCTTCGTCGGGGGCGGTCGCCTCGGTTGTGGCGAGAGTATCCGCGTTCGTTGTCGGCTGCAACGAATTCGGCGGAATCGATCCGGATGGTGTGTCGCCGATGGCCCGACCTTGGTTCCGACTCCTGGCTCGGAGGCCCGGAAACACGGGTCAGCGCGGCCGATCGCCGGCGTGCGTCGCTGTGATAAGTTGCGCATCGTGCCGATGTGTCCCTTTGGGGCGACTCTCGGCACGGAATACGACCGTCGCCGTCGACGCGCCCACGGGCGCCCATCGCGGCCCCGGCGCGCCGACCCGCGGTCGAACCGCAAACGAAGGAAGGGTTCTGTGGCCCCACTGATCCCGTTCACCGCCGCCGATCACTCCCACGGCAGCACCCACGAGGACATCCGCCGACACAACCTCTCGGTCCTGTTGCGCACGGTCCACCGCGACGGACCGACCTCCCGCTCTCGTCTCGCGCAGCTGATGAGCCTCAACAAGTCGACGATCGGCGCGCTCACCAAGGAGCTGCTCGACCTCGGGCTCGTCGAGGAGCGGGTGCCCAACAGCAACGCGCAGGCGGGGCGCCCGAGCCGGGTCGTCGCACCCAACAAGCGCGTCGTCGCCATCGCGGTCAACCCCGAGGTGGGCGCCGTGGCGATCGGCATCGTGACACTCGGCGGCGAGGTGATCCGGCGGGTGCGCTACTCGCTGCCGCCCACGCGCAGCGCCGAGCACGCCGTGGAGCTCTCGGGTGCCTTCATCGACGGGATGCGCTCGGAACTCGACCGTGACTACCTCGTCGCCGGCATCGGCGTCGCCGTGCCCGGCATGGTGCACGGCCCCGACGGCAGCGTCACATTCGCCCCGCACGTCAGCTGGGCGCGTCCCATCGCCGGTCGACTGCACGAGATCACCGGATACCCGGTGCTCGCCGACAACGACGCCCGCCTCGGCTCCCTCGCCGAGCGCCAGTTCGGCGTGGGCCGGGGGATCGACGACCTCATCTACTTGCACGGTGGCGCCAACGGCATCAGCGGCGGGATCATCGCGGGGGGAGCGGCCGTCAGCGGCTTCTCCGGCTATGCGGGCGCCTTCGGGCACGTCCGCACCAATCAGGGCGACGGCACCGACTCGGCCGGCATGAGCGGGACCCTCGAGGCCGAGGTGACCCGGTCGGCGCTGCTCGAGGTGCTCGACCTGCACGAGGCCGGCCCCGACGAACTCGAATCCGCGCTCCTCGGCTCCACCGACCCGCGGGTGCGTCGGGTGGTGGAGGTCCAGCTCGATCGGCTCGCCGTCGCGCTGTCGAACGCGGTCAACATCCTCAACACCAGGCTGATCGTGCTCGGCGGATTCCTCGCCTCGCTGTTCGCCGCCGCGCCCGAGCATCTGCACAACGCCCTCGCGGCGAAGTCGCTGCAGGGCGCCTTCCGCGGCGTTGAGATCAAGGCGTCGGCCCTCGGATTCGACATGCTGCTCATCGGTGCGGCCGAGCTGGTCTTCGACCGCATCCTCGACGACCCCGCCGCCACCCGCCGCATCGCCCAGCCCGAGGTCGCCGAGGTCGAGCAGCTCGCCGCCTGGTGAGCCGGGCACGGCGTCCGGTCAGGAACGGCGCGCCGACAGTGAAATACTGAACACGGGAAAGGACGTACCTCTCGTGACCTATGTGATCGCTCTGCCCTGTGTCGACGTCAAAGACCGGGCCTGCATCGACGAATGTCCCGTCGACTGCATCTACGAGGGTGACCGGATGCTCTACATCCACCCCGACGAGTGCGTCGACTGCGGTGCGTGCGAACCCGTCTGCCCCGTCGAGGCGATCTACTACGAGGACGACCTGCCCGACCAGTGGGCCGACTACTACAAGGCCAATGTCGAGTTCTTCGACGACCTCGGGTCGCCGGGCGGCGCCGCGAAGGTCGGTGTGATCCCGAAGGACCACGCGCTGGTCTCGGCTCTGCCGCCGCAGGGCGAATAATAAGACGCCCCGTTCGGCGGAGAGGGCCAAGCGAACGGCCCGAGCGTTGTCCGATGTCACGATTGCCGGGACGACGTTCTAGGCTGTAACGGTCGCCGAGGGAGCCAACAGTCATCGGCGACACTTCACTCGAGCAGATCCCCGAGGAGGCGCCGTGGGCGATGACGGACGCAGCACTGAGACCGAGACCGTCAGTCTGACCACCCCGGACGGAACCGCGGAGTTCCCGATCCTCCGCAGCGTCGACGGCGCATCGAGCATCGACCTGTCGACGCTGACGAAGCAGACGGGGCTCACCTCGTTCGACCCCGGCTTCGTCAACACCGCGGCGACCCGCTCGGCGATCACCTACATCGACGGCGACCAGGGCATCCTCCGCTACCGCGGGTACCCGATCGAAGAGCTGGCGTCGCACTCGACCTACCTCGAGACCGCGTGGCTGCTGATCTACGGGGAGCTCCCCACTGAGAGCGAGCTGGCCGAGTTCGACGAGCGCATCCGCCGTCACACGCTGCTCCACGAAGACCTCAAGCGCTTCTTCGCCGCCTTGCCGCACACCGCGCACCCCATGTCGGTGCTCTCGTCGGCGGTGTCGGCGCTCTCCACCTACTACGAGGGGTCGCTGAACCCCCGCGACCCCGAGGCGGTCGAGCTGTCGACCATCCGTCTGCTCGCGAAGCTGCCGGTCATCGCCGCGTACGCGCACAAGAAGACGCTGGGACAGGCCTTCCTCTATCCGGACAACTCGCTGAGCTTCGTCGACAACTTCCTGCGCCTCAACTTCGGCACCATGGCCGAGGAGTACGAGGTGAACCCGGTGCTCTCGAAGGCGCTCGAGCGTCTGTTGATCCTCCACGAGGACCACGAGCAGAACGCCTCCACCTCGACGGTCCGTCTCGTCGGGTCGACCGAGGCGAACATGTTCAGCTCCATCTCGGCGGGCATCAACGCCCTGTACGGCCCGCTGCACGGCGGCGCCAACGAGGCGGTGCTCGGCATGCTCGGCCAGATCCGCGACTCCGGTGAGGGTGTCGCGAAGTTCGTCGAGCGGGTCAAGAAGAAGGAGGAAGGCGTCCGGCTGATGGGCTTCGGCCACCGTGTCTACAAGAGTTACGACCCGCGCGCGAAACTCGTGAAAGAGAGCGCCGACGAGGTGCTCGCCTCCCTCGGCATCCACGACGAGCTGCTCGACCTCGCGCAGGAGCTTGAGCAGATCGCGCTCGCCGACGACTACTTCATCGAGCGCAAGCTGTACCCGAACGTCGACTTCTACACGGGTGTCATCTACAAGGCGATGGGCTTCCCGAGCCGCATGTTCACCGTGCTGTTCGCGATCGGACGCCTCCCCGGGTGGATCGCGCACTGGCGTGAGGCGGGCGCCGACAAGGGCACGAAGATCGGCCGTCCCCAGCAGCTCTACGTGGGCCCCCCGGAGCGCCACCTGAACCGCTGACCTGCGGGCCCCGCCCGTTGAGCGCAGCGATACGAAGGGCACAGCGTCAATCCCGGTCGTCGAGTAGGGCCGCCAGCGCCTATCGAGTCCCCCGCGCAAGCGTGCGCGGTGGGCCCAGGCTCGAGTAAGCGAGGAACGAGCGCATCGAGAGCGCAGTCCCGGACGTCGGCGCTGTGGTCTCGATGCGCTCCGCTTACTCGACCCGTCTCGATGCGCTCCGCTTACTCGACGACCGGTGTGCGCACCCCGCCCGTTGAGCGCGGCGATACGAAGAACACGACTCCCGACCCGGTCGTTGAGTAGGCGCGCCAGCGCCGTATCGAAACGGCTCGAGTAGCGAGGGACGAGCGTATCGAGAGCACACCGGCATGGTCTCGGTGCGCTTCGCTTACCCGACCCGTCTCGATGCGCTTCGCTTACTCGACGACCGGGGTGGGCCCGCTCGTTGAGCGAAGCGATACGAAGGGCGCCGGTCGCACCGCAGTGCTGTGGTCTCGATGCGCTTCGCTTACTCGACCCTGGGCCCATGGCGCACGCTTGCGCGGGGGACTCGGTACGCTCCTTCGTCGCTACTCGACGACCGGGGTAGGGCCCGCCCGATGGGCGAAGCGATACGAAGGGCGCCGGTCGCACCGCAGCGCTGTGGTCTCGGTGCGCTTCGCTTACTCGACCCGTCTCGGTGCGCTCCGCTTACTCGACGACCGGTGTGCGCACCCCGCTCGTTAAGCGCAGCGATACGAAGAACACGAGTCCCGACCCGGTCGTCGAGTAGGCGCGCCAGCGCCGCATCGAGAGCGCAGCGCCGACTCCCGTCACACCGGGGCGAGGTCGGGGGCCGGGGAGCGGCGTTCCGCGAGGTAGGCGTGCACCGACGAGATCACGACCGAGCCCTCGCCGACCGCGGAGGCGACCCGCTTCACGGAACCGCGGCGCACGTCGCCGACGGCGAAGACCCCGGGCACGCTCGACTCGTACGGCGTCGGATCGCGGGGGAGATCCCACTCGTCGCCCGCGGAGCGGAGCGCGTCGATGCCCGTCATCACCGAGCCCCACCGGTCACGGCGCACCTCGTCGGGCAGCCAGCCGGTGTGCGGTGCCGCCCCGATCGTGATGAACACCGCGTCGCTCGGCACGGTGGCCCGCTCACCGGTGACCCGGTGGCCGATGACGATGTGATCGAGTCCGCCTTCCCGCGATCCGGCGCCGCCTCCGACGACGCGCGCCCGGGTGACGACATGCACGCCGGCCGCCGCGAGTTCGTCGACGAGATACGCGGACATGCTGTCGGCGAGACGCTCGCCGCGGACGATGAGGGTGACCTGGCGGGCGTACCGCGCCAGGTGCAGGGCGGCCTGTCCCGCGGAGTTGCCGCCGCCGATCACGTGGACGCACTTCCCCGCCTGCCGTTCCGCCTCCGATGCGGAGGCGCCGTAGAAGATCGAGCTGCCGACGAACGGAGCCAAGGCGCCGAGCTCGAGCCGCCGGTACGTCACCCCTGACGCGATCACGACGGCGCGGGCGCGCACCCCGTCGCCGGTCTGGTCTGAGACGAGGAAGTCCGACTCCCACGTCAGCGCCGACGCGCGCCGCGCCAGGGCGAAGCGGGCGCCGAACATCCACGCCTGCTGGTAGGCGCGCTGGGCCAGTTCCGCGCCGGAGACGCCGTGGGGGAAGCCGAGGTAGTTGCGGATGCGGGAACTCGTACCGGCCTGCCCGCCGAGGCTACCGCTCTCGATCACGACGGTGCGAAGCCCCTCGGAGGCGGCGTACACCGCGGCGGCGAGCCCGGCCGGCCCCGCCCCGACGATCGCGACGTCGGCGACGTCCCATTCCGGCAGCCGGGTCGAGAGGCCGAACGCGTCCATCAGCTCCGCGTCGCTCGGGTCGTCGAGCAGCCGGCCGTCCACCAGCCCGACGAGCGGGGCGCCCGCGTAGGCGGTGCCGGCCGCCTGCAGCAGCGCGGCCGCTTCCTCTGACGACGGGGAGACCGCCTTGGGGCGGGCGCCGACACCGGCGACGAGTGCGGCCAGCTCGTGGGTCCGCGGCACATGGTCATCGCCGATGACGGTCGTCCTCGAGACGGTCCCGTCGGCTCGCGCGCTCTCCTGCAGCAGTTCCGTGACGGATCGGTGGAACCCCTCGTCCGGTTCGCTGGTGGGGCGCACGAGGTAGTAGTCGGCATGCCCCGCCGCGGTGAGCGTCAGCACCCGCTCCGTCCACACCGGATCAGCCCACCCGCCCCAGGGGACGAGCACCGCGCGACGCACCCCGGGGAACCGGTCGCGGGCGTGCCGCAGCACGGACTCCGCCGCGCCGTCGGCATCCTCGACGGCGACGATCAGCAACCCGATCCGAGACCCGTCGTCGGCGTCGGCGAGCTCGTCCACCGCCCCGGTGACCGCGTCGAGATCGGGCAGCGCAGTCACGGTGTACTCGCCGCCGTACCGGCGCTCGAGCGCTGCCGTCACCGCGCGGCGCACGGCGTCGTCGGTGCTGCTGAACATGATGACCGTTCGGGTGTCGGCCATGGCGTCCGATGTCATCGGAGCCTCCCATCGACCAGGGTCGGATCGTCGATGAGCCGGAGCGTACTCCCTCGCACGGCGCGCCCGGAACGCCCCTCCTTTTTGCCCCCGGACGGTGGACGCGGCGCTCCCACGAGGCCACACTGTGTGCCATGGACGGGCGGTCCGTGCACCAGGCGACCGCCATCCGCACGCCCGATCGGCGGTTGCGGGTCTTCGTCAGTTCGACGCTCAAAGAGCTCGCCGCGGAACGCCGTTCGGCCCGGTCGGCGCTCGAACGCCTGGGCGCCGCCCCCGTGATGTTCGAGCTGGGCGCGCGCCCGCATCCGCCGCGGGACCTGTACCGGGCTTACCTCGAGCAGAGCGACGTCTTCGTCGGGATCTACTGGCAGAAGTACGGGTGGGTAGCGCCCGGCGAGGAAGTGTCGGGGCTCGAGGACGAGTACAACCTGGTGCCGGCGGAGATGCCGCGACTGATCTACGTCAAGGAGACGACCGAGCGCGAGCCGCGCCTCGTCGCCTTGCTCGATCGGGTGCGTTCCGACGATCGCGCGTCGTTCAAGTACTTCTCGGGCGACGACGAGTTGGCGCAGCTGCTCTCCGCCGACCTGGCGGTGCTTCTCGCGGAAAGGTTCGACGAGAGCCGCCTGCGCCAGGTGAGCGCCGACGACGCGCCTCTCGTCTCCGCTCCCGAGCTGCCGGCCCCGCTCACCGAGACGATCGGACGGGAGCGCGAGATCGCCGCCGTCGCCGACCTGCTGACGGGGCCCGCTCGCCTGGTGACGCTGACCGGGCCGGGCGGGGTCGGCAAGACCCGGGTCGCGCTCGAGGTCGCCCGGACGCTGCGCTCAGAGTTCCCCGGCGGCGTCGCGTTCGTGCCGCTCGGTGCGGTCACCGATCCGGGCCTCGTCGACAGTGTCGTGGCGGGCGCGCTCGGTGTCCGCAACACCGGCGATCTGCCGCTGCGCGACAAGCTGGTGCTCGCCCTGTCCGGTCGTCGGATGCTTCTGGTGCTCGACAACCTGGAGCAGCTCCTCGGCGCGGCCGCGTCGATCTCGGAACTGCTCCAGGTGCTGCCTGGCCTGCGCGTCCTCGTCACCAGTCGGACCCTGCTGCGCGTGGCGGGGGAGCGCAACGTCGAGATCCACCCCCTCGCGCTCGACCGCCCCGACGGTGCGGCGATGTCGCCCGCGGTCGCTCTGTTCATCGATCGGGCGCGCGCGGTGAAACCCGACTTCGAACCGGGAGTCGCGGAGATGGGCGAGATCGACGCCGTCGTCCGTGCGCTCGACGGTCTGCCTCTCGCCATCGAGTTGGCGGCCGCGCAGGCCCGCCTGCTGACCCCGAGGGAGCTGAGGTCGCGGCTGGCGTCGCCACTCGGCGTCGAGGGCGGCGGACGACGCGACCTGCCCGAGCGCCAGCGGACACTGCGCGGCACCGTCGCCTGGAGCGTCGCCCTGCTCGAACCCGCCGAGCGGCAGGCGCTCGAGACGCTGGGCGTGTTCGCCGGACCGTTCTCGCTGGCCGCCGCCGAAGCGGTCGTCGACGCTGGGCTCGCCGTCCTCGCCCAGCTGGGCGCCCTCGTCGACGCGAGCCTGCTGCGTCAGGTCGACGACGGCGACCGGACCCACTTCGTGCTGCTGTCCACGGTGCGCGAGTTCGGGCTCGAGCGCCTCGGCGAGGACGGGACGGTCGACGCCGTGCGGGCGCGGCACGCCGCGTACTACCTCGCCCACGCCGTCGCGATGGAGACGCGGCTCGAGGGGGTCACCCAGCGCGACGCCGTCGACGAGCTGGCCGCCGAGCACGGCAATCTCCGCGCCGCGGTGCTCTTCCTGCTCGACACCGGGGACGCCGACCGCGCCGCCACCCTGGCGTGGGCGCTGTACAGCTACTGGTGGCTCGCCGGGCACCTCGGCGAGGTGCGCGACTGGGCGGAGCGCATGCTCGCCGCCGAGGCGATCTCACCGTTGACGCGCGCGATCGCGCTTTACTTCAGTTGCGCGATCAGCTTCTGGCAGCGCCCGGCCGACTGGATCGAGGCGGGGCTCACCGAGTCGGCCGAGCTCTTCCACCGGGAGGGCGCGCCCGCCGATGAGGCGCTCGCCCTCGTGTCGCTGGCGCTCGCGAAGCTGGCGGTGACCCCGCCCGATCCGCTGGCGGCCGAGCAGATCCTGCGAACCGGGATCAGCCTGTTCCACAGCTCCGGCGACGAATGGGGCGAGGCGATGGCGCTCGTCACGCTCGGCAGGGTGCAGATCGCCCGCGGCGAGATCGCCGAGGCCAATCGAGCCTTCGAGGAGGCGGAGCAGTGCGCCGAGGCGGGCGGCGACGATCTCGGCATCGCGATCGCCGTCAACCACCGCTCCTGGGTGCTGCTCACGACGGGACGGATCGATGAGGCGCGCGTCGCCATGGAGCAGGCCCTCGCGCTCTCGGTGCGCTCCCACCACATGGAGGGCGTGGCCTATGGCCTCGAGGCGTTCGTCGGGCTCGCCGCCGCGACGGGCGACATCGACCGGGCAGGCCGTCTGCTCGGCGCCGCCCAGCTGCTGCGCGAGCAGATCGGCAGCTTCAACCCTGCCGAGTTCATGTTCCACACCGTGCTGATCGATCGGATCCGGGAGAACGGTGGCGGCGACGCCCTCGATGCCGCCTCAAGCGCGGGGCGGCGGATGACGGCGGACGACGCCGTCGACCTCGCCCTCGGACGCGGATCGCCCCCACCGTCCGAGCCGGCGGCGACGGAAGCGCAGCGGGCATGAACGCGGCGGCGAACACGACGGATGAGACCCCGACGCACGACGACATCCGCCTGCTCACGCGGCTCGTAGCGCTCGCCGTTCTGCCGTTCCTGGCCGTCGCAAGCGTCCTGCTCTACGTCTTCGCCGGTGAGACGGAGGCGCTCTTCGCGTGGACCATCGACCCGCCGCTCACCGCCATGCTGCTGGGGTCGGCGTACCTCGGCGGCATCTGGTACTTCCTCGTCGTGCTCCGCGGGCGCGGCTGGCACCGGGTGAAGTACGGGTTCCCCGCCGTCCTCGTCTTCGCCACCCTGCTCGCCGTCGCCACCGTCGTGCACTTCGACCGCTTCCACCACGGCCACATCTCGTTCATCACCTGGGCCTGCGTCTACGCCGTGACGCCCGTGCTGGTGCTCGTCGCGGGACTGCGCAACTGGGGTCGCGACGACGGACGGGCCGACGATGTCGACATGCGCATCCCCGTCGGAGTTCGCACGCTGCTCATCGCGGTCGGTGCCTGCTCGCTCTTCGCCGGGCTCGCACTCTACGCATTCCCGGGCCTCTTCCTCGAGACGTGGGCGTGGCCGATCACGCGGCTGACCGGCCGGGTGATCGGCGCCGTGCTCACCCTGCCCGGCATGGTGAACCTGTGGCTCGTCGTCGATGAACGGTGGAGTGCGTTCCGCCTGCTCCTGCAGGCCGAGATCGTCAGCCTCTGCTTCATGGCGGGCGCCCTCGTGGTCGGCGGGGGAGCGCTCGACTGGAGCCGACCCGCGACGACGCTGTTCGTCGCCGTCATCGCGGCGTCGCTGGTGGTCTTCCTCGGGGTGTACATCCGGTGCGACCGCGGGCGGCACCCTGTCAGCCGCAGGCAGCCTAGAGGTGCAGCGCGGCGTTGAGCGCGATGCCCTCGCCGGAACGGGCCACGGCCTCGACGGCGCCCGTGAGCGAATTGCGTCGGAACAGCAGGTTCGGCACCCCCGACAGCTCGCGCGCCTTCACGACCTGGGCAGACCCGTCCGCCGTCGGGGCCGAGCCTGCGAGCACGACCTTCGTCCCGGCCGTCACGTAGAGGCCCGCCTCGACGACGGTGTCGTCGCCGATCGAGATGCCGATGCCGGAGTTCGCGCCGAGCAGCGCCCGCTCGCCGATGCGGACGCGATCCTTGCCGCCGCCCGACAGGGTGCCCATGATCGAGGCCCCACCGCCGATGTCGGACCCGTCGCCGACGACGACGCCCTGCGAGATCCGACCCTCGACCATCGAGCTGCCGAGCGTGCCGGCGTTGAAGTTCACGAAGCCCTCGTGCATCACCACGGTGCCGGGGGCGAGGTGGGCCCCGAGCCGCACACGGGACGCGTCGGCGATGCGCACGCGCGGGGGAGTGACGTAGTCGCTGAGGCGCGGGAACTTGTCGATGCCCTGCACCTGGATGCCGTGCCGACGCAGGGCGGGAACCGACGTCGCCGCCGTGTCGGGATGCATGGGCCCCGCGGTCGTCCACGCGACGTTCGGCAGCTGCGCGAAGATGCCGTCGAGGTTGAGGTCGTTGGGGCGCACCAGGGTGTGCGAGAGCAGGTGGAGGCGCAGATAGGCGTCGGAGGTCGATGCGGGCGCACGATCGAGGTCGATCTCGACGGTGACCGCCTCGATCCGCACGTCGCGTCGCGGATCGGTTCCCGCGTGCTGCGCGATCGCTGCGGGGACGATCCACCGGTCGCGTCCCGCGGGCAGCTCGCCGAGGGCGGGCTCCGGGAACCAGGTGTCGAGGACGGTTCCGTCGGAGGCGATGGTGGCGAGGCCGTAGCCCCAGGCGGGACGCGCGTTCTTGGTCACGCATCAAGGGTAGTGAAGCTTCCTAAGTAGGGTTGACGGGTGAGCGTCATCGATCTGTCCGCCTCGTCCATCGACATCACGCGCGCCCTCTGCGACATCGACTCGGTGAGCGACCGCGAGGGCCCCCTCGCCGATCTGATCGAGGCGACGGTGCGGCAGTTCCCGCACCTCGACGTGATCCGCTACGGCGACACGATCGTTGCGCGCACCTCGCTCGGCCGCGATCAGCGCGTCGTCATCGCCGGTCACATCGACACGGTGCCGATCAACGGCAACGTCCCGACCCGGTTCGAGACCATCGACGGGGTCGACTACCTGTGGGGTCGCGGCACCGTCGACATGAAGGCGGGCGTCGCCGTGCAGCTGAAGCTCGCCGCCGAACTGGTCGACCCCGTCGTCGACATCACCTGGATCTGGTACGACCACGAAGAGGTCTCCGAGGCCAAGAACGGGCTCAACCGGCTCTCGCAGGCGCACCCCGACCTGCTCGCCGGTGATTTCGCCATCCTCGGCGAGCCGACGCGGTCCGAGATCGAGGGCGGCTGCAACGGCAACCTCCGCGCCGAGATCCGCACTCGCGGACTCCGCTCCCACTCGGCGCGCTCGTGGGTCGGGGACAACGCGATCCACAAGGCGGCGCCCATCCTCGATACGCTCGCCGCCTATCAGGCGCAGGAGGTCGAGGTCGACGGTCTCGTCTACCGCGAAGGCCTCAACGCGGTCGGCATCACGGGCGGAATCGCCGGCAATGTCATCCCCGACGAGTGCATGGTGCACATCAACTACCGCTTCGCTCCCAGCAAGTCGGGCGAGGACGCGGTCGCGCACATCCACGAGCTGTTCGGCGACTACGAGATCGAGATCGTCGACCTCGCCGTCGGCGCCCGTCCCGGGCTCGATGCGCCGATCGCGCAGCAGTTCGTCGCCGCGGTGGGCGGCGAGCCGATGCCGAAGTACGGCTGGACCGATGTCGCCCGCTTCTCGCGGCTGGGCGTCCCCGCGGTGAACTACGGCCCCGGAGATCCGCTGAAGGCGCACGCCGACGACGAACGGGTGCCGCTCGCGCAGATCACCGACTGCGAACGCGGACTGCGCGCATGGCTGTCGGCTCCGACCCGCTGACCTCAGCCCCGCGAGAGCCGCGCGCGGGCGGGCCGCTCGCCGTCGCCGCGCGACACCCGCTTCTGCAGGTCGTCGCCGTCTATCTCGCCGCGCGCGCGTTCACGACGATCGCGATGCTGCTCATCCGCCCGCAGCTGACGCCGGCGTCCCGCGCCGGCGCGAACCCCGGGTTCTTCGAGTACTCCGCGATCTGGGACGGCCAGTGGTACTGGTACATCGCCGCGAACGGCTACCCGGGCCAGCTGCCCCTCGACGCGTCCGGATACGTCGCCGAGAACCAGTGGGCGTTCATGCCGCTCTACCCGGCGATCGTCTCGGCGGTCTCGCTGGTGACGACGCTGGCCTGGCCGGTCGCCGCGTGGCTGGTGTCGATGGGGTTCGGCTTCGGCGCGGCCGTCACGATCTACCGTCTGTTCCGCCTCCGGCAGAGCCACAGGACGGCACTGTTCGGGGTGACCCTCTTCGCGGTGTCTCCGCTGTCGTTCATGCTGCAGATGGCGTACGCGGAGTCGATGCAGCTGTTCTTCCTCGCCCTCGCGCTGTACCTGATGGCGCGGCGCCGCTGGGGTCTGCTCTTCCCGACCATCGCGGTGCTCGCCTTGACCCGCCCGACGGGGCTCGCGCTCGCGCTGGCCCTCGGTCTCTACTGGCTGTACCGGTTCGTGCGGCGCGAGCGCGAAGAGTTCGCGATGCGCGAGCGGATCGTGGTCGCCGCGGTGACCGTGTTCAGCGGGATCACCGGTTTCGCCTGGTTGCTGATCGCCTGGGCGGTGACCGGATCGATCACCGCCTACACCGACACCGAGTTGGCCTGGCGGGCGGCGTGGATCGGGCATCAGCACCTCCTGCCGTTCGCGCCCTGGTTCCAGGCGGCGCCGTTCTGGGTGGGGGAGACGCTCGGCCCGTTCGTTGTCGTCGCGGTGGTGACCGCGTTCGCGGGGGCGCTGTTCCTCCCGCCGGTGCGGCGACTCGGCATCGAGCTACGGCTGTGGCTCGCTTCCTACGGGCTCTACCTCTTCGCCGTGTTCTTCCCGCAGTCGAGCCTGCTCCGGCTGCTGATGCCGATGTTCCCGTTCGCCGCCGCGCTCGCCGAGCCGCGCAACCCGATCTACCGCGTGGGGATCGTCGTCGCGAGCCTCATCCTGCAATTCGCCTGGCTCTACGCGACGTGGGGGCCGGTGTCCCACTGGTGGTCGACGCCCTGACCCCGGCGCGCTACCCCGTGTTTTGGCGGAAGTCGGCGGTCTACGGGATAATGGCTCACATCCTTTCGAAAGGGGAACTCGATGGCCGCAATGAAGCCGAGGACGGGTGACGGGCCGATGGAGGCCGTGAAAGAGGGGCGCCTCATCATCGTGCGCGTCCCGCTCGAGGGCGGGGGACGCCTCGTGGTGTCCGTGAACGACGCCGAGGCGAAGGAGCTGCACGACGCGCTCGCCGCCGTCGTCTCCGCCTGATCCGTTGACTTCTCGAAACGCTCCGAGTGCGTAAGCCTCGGGGCGTTTCGTCGTGCCCGCGCCCTGTATCGGCCGGACCTGTGCTGATTCGCCTCGTACCAGTCGGCCCTGCATGGACCGGCGCTGTGCCGGCCGCTCAGCGCTGATCGCTCAGTGCTGATCGCTCAGCGCGAGACGCTCAGCGTCGGACGAGCTGCAGCAGTCCGCCGCCCGCGGGCGACAGGGCGCTGAGCACCGCGCTCGACGAGGCGACCTCATCGAGCAGGGTGCGGAATCCGGTGGCGATCGCACCGCGCTTCGCGGGGTTCGCGACATCGCCGCCGGCGAGCGCACCGGCGACGAGCACGAGGCCGCCGCGACGCACGAGACGCAGGCCGTGCTCGACGTATTCGATGACGTTCTCGGGGTCGGCGTCGAGGAGCACGAGGTCGTACGACTCCTCGTTCATCCGCGGCAGCACGTCGAGCGCCTTACCGGCGATGAGGCGTACGCGGCCGGTCGCGTAACCGGCCTCGGTGAACGCGGTGCGGGCGACGGCATGGTGGTCGGGGTCCGCGTCGATCGAGGTGAGCGTGGCCTTCGGGGCGCCGCACAGCAGCCAGAGACCCGAGACGCCGGTCCCGGTGCCGATCTCAATGATGGAAGTCGCCTTGGCTGCCGCGCTGAGCAGCGCCAGCTGGGCGCCGACCGCGGGGGACACGGCGTCGATGCCGAGTTCGAGCGCGTGCTGGCGCGCGGCGGCGATCGGCTCGGGCTCGACGACGAGGTCGTCGGCGTACTTCCAGTTGACTTCCTTCTCAGACATCGCCCCCAGCCTATTGGGCGCGGCCGCGTTCCTCCTGGGGAACGGCCGTCGCGGTCCGCACCCGGTCCGGCGGCCTTATTGTTGAGGAGTGTTCGGGCTGACTTTCGAGAAGCTCCTCCTCATCGGAGTGCTCGCCGTCATGCTCCTCGGGCCCGATCGGCTGCCGCAGGCGGCGTCGGCGCTCGGTCGTATGGTGCGCTCGCTGAAGCAGTTCGCCGACGGTGCGAAGACCCGCGTGCGCGACGAGATGGGCCCCGAGTTCGACGAGGTCGACTGGAAGAAGCTCGACCCGCGTCAGTACGACCCGCGCCGGATCATCCGCGAGGCGCTCACCGACGAGGCGCCCGCGCCGGTCAAGCGGGTGAGCCCGTCTGCGCCGCGTCCGGTGCGTCCGCCGGCGTCGGCATCGTCGTCGTCCGAGGGGACGACATCGAGACCCGCCGCGGCGGCGTTCGACTCCGAAGCGACTTAGCCTCCCGTTCTCCTCGCTGTTCGGTCTCCGGGCCTTCCGGCCTCCGGCGTCCGCCACCGCCGCGGATGCGCTGGCGTGGACCGGCCGCGTCGATACACTGCGGCAATGGTCGTCGATGATGCGCCCTCCTCCACCCGTCGGCTCTCGCGCGCGACGATCGTGCGCTACTCGATCGGATCGATTGCGACGGGCGGGTTCGGCACCCTGCCCGGTCTCGTGCTCGTCTACTACCTGACCGACACGCTGGGCGTCGCGGCGCTCGTCGCCGGGCTCGTGGTCGGCCTCGCAAAGGTGTGGGACGTGATCATCGACCCGATCATCGGCACGGCGAGCGACGCCGACCTGCACGCCACCGGCTCTCGGAGGCGCTTCCTCGTGACCGGCGGACTCGCGATCCCGATCCTGTTCGTCGCGACCTTCGCCGTGCCCGGCGGTCTCGGCCCCGACGCGGCGGCGGTGTGGGTGCTCATCGCCTTCGTCGCCACCGCCACCGCGTTCAGCGTCTTCCAGGTGCCCTATATCGCGCTCCCCGCCGAGATCGCGCACGGCTACGACGACCGCACCCGGCTGCTCACTTGGAGGGTCGTGGTGCTCACCTTCGCGATCCTGCTCTTCGGTGCGGGCGGGCCCGTGCTCCGTGGCCTCGGCGGCGACGCCCGCAGTGGTTATCTCGTGATGGCGGTGGTGGCGGGCGCCGTCCTGGCGGCGGGCATGCTCGCGTCCGCGGGAGTGGCGCCCCGCGGGCCGAAGCAGCTCGCCGCGACCCGCCCTCGCACGGTCGACGGATACCGTCGGTCGTTCGCGGTGCTGCGCCGCAGCCGCCCATTCCGGGCGCTGCTCGCGGTCTTCGCCGTGCAGGCGCTGGCGACGGGCATGATGCTCGCCGGTGCGCAGTACGTGGCCACCTGGGTGCTCGACTCCGAAGACGCGGTCACGTTCCTGTTCGTGGCGCTGATCGCCCCGGCGCTGCTGTTCGCACCCGCGTGGGGCGCGGTCGCTCGCCGCGTGGGCAAGGAGCGCGGGTTCGCCCTGGCGAGCATCGTCTTCGCCGTCGCTGCGCTCTCGCTCCTCGCCCTCGCGTGGGCGCCGGGGCCCTGGGTCTACCTGCCGGTCGCGATCGCCGGCGCCGCGTACGCGGGCATGCAGTCCTTGCCGATGGCGATGCTCCCCGACGTGATCGCCGACGACGCGATGGCGAGCGGTCCCGGCTGGGCCGGCGCCTTCGGCGGTGTCTGGACTGCGGGGGAGACCACCGGGATGGCTCTCGGCTCCACCGCCCTCACGCTGGTCCTCGCACTCTCCGGCTACGTCGAGAGCGTCGCGGGCGAGCGCGTGGTCCAATCGCCGGAGGCGGTCTTCGGCATCGTGGTGAGCTTCAGCATCGTCCCCGCGGTGCTGATCGGGCTGAGCCTTCTGGCGCTCAGCCGCTACCGGTTGCGGCGGGGATCACTCGCATCGGAGGGCACCCTGTGACGCAGTTCGAGACGACAGCGGCGAGCGTGCTCGCCCGGCTGCGGAGCCTGCGCGACGACGACGCCCCGACGCACGGCGGTCATGTGCTGAGCTACGTCTACGACTCGGGTCTCGCCGAGATCGACGAGCTCGCCGCGGCGGCGGCTCGGCTGATGCAGCCCGTCAACGGACTCGACCCGACGACGTTCGGGTCGGTCGCGGTGCTCGAGGGCGAGGTGATCGACTTCGCGCGTCGGCTCCTCGGCGGCGACGAGGGCACCGTCGGATCGGTCACGAGCGGCGGCACCGAGAGCTGCCTGCTCGCGGTCAAGACCGCACGTGACATGTGGCGGGCGAACGGCGGGGTCGGGACTCCGCGGATCGTGGCTCCGACCACCGTGCACGCCGCCTTCCACAAGGCGGCGCACTACTTCGGGCTCCACCTCGACCTCGTGCCCGTGTCCGCGCGCACGGGCAGCGTCGAGGTCGCGCAGGTCGTCGAGCGGCTCGGTCCCGATGCGGCGCTGGTCGTCATCTCTGCGCCCTCGTATCCCTTCGCCGCCCTCGACCCGATCGGGGACGTGGCGGCGATCTGCGCGGAGCGCGGCATCGGGTGCCACGTCGACGCGTGCATCGGCGGCTTCGCGCTGCCCTTCGACGACACCCTGCCCGCGTGGGACCTGCGGGTCCCCGGCGTCACTAGCCTGTCGGCCGATCTGCACAAGTACGGCTACGCACCCAAGGGCGCGAGCGTGCTGCTGCACCGGAGCGCGTCGACCCATCACGCGCAGTTCTTCGCGACCAGCCGGTGGCCTGGCTACCCGGTCGTCAACGCGACGATGTTGGGCTCGAAGTCCGCCGCTGCGCTCGCCGCGGCCTGGGCGATCATCCAGGTGCTCGGCGCGGCCGGCTTCGCCGAGCTGGCAGCGCGCAGCCGACGAGCGACCGACGCCCTGCTCGAGACCATCGACGGCATCGACGGTCTTACAGTCGTCGGCGCTCCGGTCGGTCCACTGTTCGCGGTCGCCGCCGACCCTTCGGTGCCCTCCGGCCGCCGGGTCGACCCGCACCGCTTCGCCGATGCCGCGCGACGACTCGGCTGGCTGCTGCAGCTGCAGCCCGGGTTCGCGCAGGACGGCGGCGAGCGGCTCCCGGCCACGACGCACCTCACCGTCACCCCGGTGACCGAGAGTGTGCTCCCCGAGTTGACTGCCGCGCTCGTGCAGGCCGCCGACTCTGTGCGCGGTCTGCCCGCGGTCGATGCGACGGACGCGATGGATGCTCTCGGGGGAGACGTCGCCGCGGCGCTCGACGGGCCGCTGCCCGATCAGCTCGCGCCGCTGCTCGCCCTCGTCGAGGCGCTGCCGCCCGAGCAGGTCGAAGGGCTGCTGGTGCGGCTCATCGCCTCGGTGACGACGCCGCGATGAGCCCGTTGGTCGCGGCGATGATCGACGCCTCCTCCTCGAGCATCCGAAGGATCAGCTGAACCGACGGCCGCTCGGCGCGGTCGGGGCGGGTCAGCACGCTGATGTGGCGCTCGACGGTGACGCCCTTCAGCGGCCGGGTGCCGATGGCGGTCTTCGTCGAGCCGGCGGTGAACCGGGGGAGGATCGCGACTCCGTGCCCTGCGTCGACGAGCGCTTCGACGATGCGGGTGTCCGCGAAACGCTGGAGCACGCGCGGGGGTTCGCCCGTGATCTCTTCGATCTCGATCAGGACCTGTTGGAACGGCATGTCGAGCGGGACCCCGATCCACGGCTCGCCGACGAGGTCGGCGGGCTTCAGGACGTCCTTCTCGAGCAGGCGGTGTCCGGGCGGGAGCGCGATATCGAGGGGCTCGGACATCAGCTCGGTGACCTGCAGGCCGCTACCACGCCACGCGCGCGGCCCGGTCGGCGAGTGCGCGAGGACGAGGTCGAAGTCCTGGGCGAGCGTCGCGAAGCCTTCGAGGGTGGGGTCGTGGTCGGCGACCACGAGTCGGACGTTGGGGTGCTCGACCACACGCCGCAGCAGTCCGGGGAGGAACATCTGACCGGCCGTCGGGAACGTCGCGAGCGTCACGACACCGCTCGGGGTGCCCATGTACTCCGACCACAGCGCCTCGGCCCGCTCCATCGCCACCGCGATGTCGGTCGCCGTGCGCGCGAGGGCGCGGCCCGCCTCGGTGAGCTTGATGCCGCGCCCGTGCCGTTCGGTGAGCGCGGTGCCGATCTCCCGCTCCAGCACCTTCAACTGCTGGGACACGGCGGAGGGGGTACGATGCGTCGCCGTGGCGACCGCTCCGACGCTTCCGCGTTCGGCCAACTCGCGCAGCAGTTCCAGTCGTCGCACGTCCATGGCACGACTCTACAACGGTGAAGTGCGTCTAATGAGTCGGCATAGAACTATGAGATTGTCCTAAACAGACAGAAGCGGTTCACTATGGATTGCGTCGGCTTTCGAACGGCGCTGACGCCCGGCATCTCCGGGTGACCGTGGAGGGTTCCTCGTCATGATCGCATCCGTCGTTCTCGCTCTGTTCGGCCTTCTCGCCGCCACCGGCGCCGTTGCGACCGTGCTGGTCACCGCCCGCGACGGCTACCGTCGCATCCCCACCCGCCGCGTCTGAGTCGCGCCGAGCGAACCGCTGACGCCGGGTCGGCGTCAGCGCGGTGACAGCGGCAGCGCCTTGCCCGCGAGGCTCGACTTCCTGACCGCGAGCGAGTCGGCGATCCGCAGGATCTCCTTCGCCGCCGGATCCTCCGGATCGGTGAGGACGATCGGCCGTCCGGTGTCGCCGCCGGTGCGGAGGTCGACGCTCAGCGGGATCGAACCGAGCAGGGGAACGTCCTCGCCGCCCGCCGAGAGTCGCCGTGCCGTCTCGGCGCCGCCGCCGCTGCCGAAGAGCTCGAGGATCGAGCCGTCGGGCTGAGGCAGCCCCGCCATGTTCTCGATGACGCCGACGACCTTCTGGCCGGTCTGGCGCGCGACGGTGCCCGAGCGTTCTGCCACATCCGCCGCCGCGTTCTGCGGGGTCGTGACCACGAGTACCTCGGCGTTCGGAAGCAGCTGGCCGACGGAGATCGCGACGTCGCCGGTGCCCGGTGGCAGGTCGAGCAGCAGGACGTCGAGGTCGCCGAAGAAGACGTCGGTGACGAATTGGGCGACGGTGCGGTGCAGCATCGGGCCGCGCCACGCGACCGCCTGTCCGCGCTGCTCGGGCGTGAGGAACATCCCGATCGAGATGACCTTCACCCCATGGGCGACGGGAGGCAGCATGAGCTCGCCGACCTTCGTCGGCGTCGCGTCGGGGTCGACGCCCAGGATGCCGGGGATCGAGAAGCCGTAGACGTCGGCGTCGATCAGCCCGACGGCGAGGCCGCGCGAGGCGAGCGCGACCGCCAGGTTGGCGGTGAGGGTCGACTTGCCGACGCCGCCCTTGCCGCTGGTCACGGCGAAGACGCGGGTCAACGATTCGGGCCCGAACCGCGAACCGCGGGGCCGGCTGCCACGGAGCCGCGACGTGAGGTCGGTGCGCTCCTTCGGTGTCATCACGGTGACGTCGACGGTCGCCGCGCTGACCCCGTCGACCGACGCGACGGCCTGGTGCACGTCGCGTTCGATGCGGTCGGCGGCGGGGCAGCCGACGATGGTGAGCCGCACCTCGACGTCGGCGCGGCCGGCGTCGTCGACGGCGATGCCGCCGACCATGCCGAGGTCGACGATCGACTTGCGGATCTCGGGGTCGATGACCCCGCGCAGCCTCTCGCGGATCGCCGTGACGAGCGGCGCCTCGGGAACGGTCTGGTCGATGCTCATCAGGCGTCTCCGAGTCGGGTGTCGGCGACCCGGCGCACCGGTGCGCCACCCTCGGCGTCGGCGGGATCGTCGGCGACCGCGGTGAGGGCGTCGTCGCGCTTGTCCAACTCCTCGAGCAGCGCGCGCAGCTCGGCGCGGATGAAGTCCTTCGACGCCATGTCACGGACCAGCAGGCGCAGCGCCACGACCTCGCGTGCGAGGTACTCGGTGTCGGCGAGGTTGCGTTCGGCGCGCTGACGGTCCTGCTCGATCTGCACGCGGTCGCGGTCGTCCTGCCGGTTCTGCGCCAGCAGGATCAGCGGCGCCGCGTACGACGCCTGCAACGACAGCACGAGGGTGAGGGCGGTGAATCCGATCGCCGCGTCGTCGAACCGCCAGCCCTGCGGGGCGTAACTGTTGAACGCCATCCAGAGGATGACGAACAGCGACAGGAACAGCAGGAACGCCGGGGTGCCCATGGCCCGCGCGACGAACTCGGTGAAGCGGCCGAATCGGTCGCGGCTGATCCGGTTGCCGCGGCGGGCGCTCGCGCGGAGGCCCTTGGGGGAGTCGAGCGCGTAGTCGCGATCGGCGCGGGGCGCCTGCTCAGGACGTGCCATCGGTGCGCCTCCTCGTGGTCGTGACGGACGGGACTCTGCGTGCGGCGGCGGCGCGCGAACGCACCTGCCGCGACGATCTGCCGCCGCGCCAATCGTCGGGCAGCAGATGGTCGAGCACGTCGTCGATCGTCACGACCCCGAGCAGGCGGTTGTTCGCGTCGACGACGGGCACGCTCACGAGGTTGTAGCTCGCGAGGATCCTGGTGACCTCGGAGGCAGGGGCGTCGGCGGTGACGGGGTCGAGCGACGGGTCGACGAGCGTGCCGAGACGCTCGGCCGGCGGGTAGCGCAGCATCCGCTGGAAGTGCACCATGCCGAGGAAACGCCCGGTCGGCGGCTCGTACGGCGGCAGTGTCACGCACACCGCGGCGCCGAGGGCGGGGGCGAGCTCGTGGCGGCGGATGAGCGCGAGCCCCTCGGCGACGGTCGCGTCGGCCGAGAGGATGATCGGCTCGGGGGTCATCAGACCACCCGCGGTGTCGGGCGCGTACTCGAGCAGCTTGCGCACGTCATCGGCCTCTTCGGGCTGCATCAGGTCGAGCAGCGCCTCACCGCGCTCCTCGGGCAGCTGCGCGATGAGGTCGGCGGCGTCGTCGGGCTGCATGGCGTCGAGGACGTCGGCGGCGCGTTCGTCGCCGAGCCGGGCGAGGATGCGCACCTGCTCGCTCTCGGGCATCTCCTCGAGCACGTCGGCGAGACGCTCGTCGGGGAGCTCGTGGGCGACCTCGACCATGCGCTTGTCGGGCAGGTCGAGCAGGGTGCTCGCGAGGTCGGCGGGCTTCATGTCCGAGTAGGTGGCGATCAGCTGCGCCGCGGACTGGTTCTCGCCCTTCGCGGCGCGCTCGCGCACCTCGTTCCAGGTGACGAACGCCGTCTGACCCTTTGCGAACGGGCTGGCGCTCGTCTTCGGCTTGCGCACGAAGAGCTGGGCGACCTCCCACTCGCCGGGGGCCGACTCCTCGATCGAGACGTCCTCGATGGTGGCCTCGCCGCTGCCGTCGGTGAGGACCACGCGGCGGCCGAGCATCTCGGCGATGATGCGCACCTCGCTGGTGCGCTGCTCGAAGCGGCGGACGTTGATGAGGCCGGTGGAGATGATCTGCCCGGAGCTGATGCTCGTCACGCGGCCGATCGAGAGGAACACGCGGCGCTTGCCGGGGATCTCGACGACGAGCCCCACGACCTGCGGCGGCTCGGTGCGGCGGTAGACGACGACGAGGTCGCGGACTTTGCCGAGCCGGTCGCCCTGAGGGTCGAAGACGGTGCGGCCGACCAGTCGCGCCACGAAGATCCTGACCGCACTCATACCGTCAAATCTACTCGCCGGGATCGGACGGACGTCGCGAACCGCGCGAGCCGACGCATGACGAACGCAGAGCGTTCACTCGGACCGCTCCCTGTCGGGTTCGGCGCGCGTCGGGCAGAATGTCAGGCATGTCCACGCCGAACGCACCCCTGGGCGCCCGTCGTCCGCTCCAGCCGTCGCTGCCGAAGGGCGAGGAGGTCGCGAGCTACGACACCTACGCCGAGGCGCAGCAGGCGGTCGACGCTCTCGTGAAGGCGGACTTCCCGGTGAAGGAGGTCTCGATCGTCGGCAACGACCTGAAGAGCGTCGAGCGGGTCACCGGCAAGCTGACCTGGGGGCGCGCCGCCGGTGCCGGTGCGATCTCGGGACTCTGGCTCGGTCTGTTCTTCGGCGTCGTCCTGCTGCTGTTCACGCCGGAGGCGGCGGGCGCGCTGACGGCCGCGATCGGGGCGGCGCTGATCGGCGCCGCGTTCGGAATGCTGTTCGGCATCGGCAGCTACGCGATCACCCGGCGGGTGCGCGACTTCACCTCGACCCAGACGGTGCTCGCGAGCAGCTACGTCCTGGTCGTCAACCCCGACAGCGCGGGCCGCGCCCGCAACCTCCTGGGCACCGCCCCCACCCTCTAGGGTCCGCCACCCCCGCGAGCGCGGTGTGTTGCTCCCAGCGCGGGTGTTTATACAAGCGCACTCGCAGCAACACACCGCGCTCGCGGGGGTGAGTCAGCGACGGGCGAGCCAGGCCTCGACGTCGTCGGCCGTGCGGGGGATGGCGATCGAGAGGTTCTCGGCGCCGTCCTCGGTGACGAGGATGTCGTCCTCGATGCGCACGCCGATGCCCCGATACTGCTCGGGCACGGTGAGGTCGTCGGGCTGGAAGTAGAGCCCCGGCTCGATCGTGAACACCATGCCGGGCTCGAGCACGCCCTCGCGGTAGAGCTCGCGCCGCGCCTTCGCGCAGTCGTGCACATCGATGCCCAGGTGGTGGCTGGTGCCGTGCACCATGTAGCGGCGATGCCGCTGGTCGTCGGCGTCGAGCAGCTCGTCGGCGGAGGCATCGAGGAAGCCCCACTCCGAGATCTTCGCCGCGATCACCTTCATGGCCTCGTCGTGCACCTCCGCGAACCGGATGCCGGGGCGGACGATCGCGAACGCCGCGTCGGCGGACTCGCGGACCGCCTCGTAGACGCGCCGCTGCACCTCGGTGAAGTGCCCGTCGACGGGGATCGTGCGGGTGATGTCGGCGGTGTAGAGGCTGTCGAGCTCGACCCCCGCGTCGATCAGCACCAGGTCGCCGGCGACGACGGGGCCGTCGTTGCGGGTCCAGTGCAGGATGCAGGCGTGCGGGCCCGACGCGGCGATGGTCTCGTAGCCGACCGAATTGCCCTCGACGCGGGCGCGGGTGTTGAAGATGCCCTCGATGACGCGCTCGCCGCGGGCGTGCTGTTGGATGCGGGGCAGGTCGGCGACGATGTCGTCGAATCCGCGCGCGGTGGCCTCGACGGCGATGCGCATCTGCTCGATCTCGTAGGAGTCCTTGACGAGGCGGAACTCGCTGAGGGTGCGGGCGAGGATCGCGTCGTGCGCGGCGTCGAGGTCGTCGGCTCCGCTCTCGAAGCCGGCGAGGTCGGCGGTGGCGAGGCCGAGGTCGGCCGCGACCTGCTCGAGGGTGGGGCGGGCGCCGATCCAGAACTCGCCGACGGCGGGATTCGCGTAGAACTCGTCGGTGTCGCGTCCCGCCGCGGGCGGGAAGTAGAGCGTGGCGGTGTGTCCGTCGCCGATCGGGTCGAGCACGAGCAGCGACCCGGGCTCGGCGTCGGAGGCCCAGCCGGTGAGCCAGGAGAACGCGGAGTCGGCGCGGAACGGGAAGTCGGTGTCGTTCGAGCGCACTGCGCGGTCGCCGGCGGCGATCACGAGACGACGGCCGGGGAAGGCCTCTGAGAGGCGGCGTCGACGCTCGGCCGCGAACGCCGACTGGGGGCGCTCGGGCTGGGCGACGTCGACACGGTCGGCCCAGCCGCTGCCGATGTAGCCGGCGAAGGACGCGGGCCACGGCGCGGCGCGGTTGGAGTTCGCCGGGCGGGACGCCTCCTCGCTGGTCTCGGGAGTCGTGACCTCGGTCGGGCTTTCGGCGTCGTTCGTCATCTCCCCATTGTCTCGCGGTTGCGAGTCGGACGCTCCTCCCGTCATCGCCCGCAGCGGGGTCCCGGCGTGTCCGTCGTCCCGGCCTGGGCGGCGACGACGATGTCGCCGTGCCGCAGCGCGCCGCGGCAGGGCAGGGCGAGCAGATCGCCCGCGACGAGATCGTCGGGCAGCATCGGGACCTCGACATCGCCGCACCGGTCATCGGAGGTGTGGGGGAGGAGCGCCGCAGGCGTCCGCCGCGCGGTGGACGCCCGACCAATGAGGCGGGCATGCCCGAACCGCGGAAGGGCGCCGTCGAGGAGCGCATCGACGAGCAGGGTGCGGTGTCCGGCGGGGTCACGGCCGACGAGGATGACGGTGACGACCACGACCGAGAGCTCGCGGCTGAGCGGTCCGTCGGCGCGGGGCCCCGCGACGCGGCGGTCGGCGGTGTGCACGCACGGCGTCTCGCAAAGGTCGGCGAGGCGCACGAGCGAGACGCCGCCGCAGAGAAGGTCGGTCGTCGTCGCGATGGTGTGATCGGGCCACACCGCGGAATCGAGCGGATCGGGGATGCTGCGTCGCAGCGACGGAAGGATCTCGGTGAGGGTCACGAAGAGCAGTCCTACGCGCGTTCGGGGCGACCGCTCCGAATCCTCACGGGATCCCGACGGCCGACGCCTCGATCCATGCGCGACCTTCACGTCGCGGCCGCGGGCGGATCAGCCGGCGGGGGAGAGCTGCGCGAGGACCGGGCGGTGGTCGCTGCCCGCGCCGTCGAGGTCGCCGATCACCCGGAATCCGGTGACCCGCCAGTTCGTGGTCGCGAGCACGTGGTCGATCGGAGTGCCGAGCGCGGCGGGTACGCCGGTCGGCCAGGTGCCGACGGCGCCCGCACCCCACTGCTGCGCGGCGTCGTCGCAGAGTCCGAGGTCGCCGCGGCTCACCACGAGCCCGTCCGCGCCGACCACGTCGGAGCCGAGCCCGTCGAAGGCGTCGAGGGTGGCGTTGAAGTCGCCCGCGAGGATCGTGTTCGGGGCGAGGCAGAGGGCGGAGAGACTCGCGAGGTCGGATCGCCACGTCGTCATCTCGGAGGGCAGGGGAGCGACCGCGTGCACGGCGACGATCGTGGGTCCGCCGGTCGTCGACGTCGCGACGACGCTCGGCAGCACCCCGGTCGTCCCGTCGCCGGTGAGCAGGTACGGCCCCAGTCGCGTGCTGATGAGCAGCGACGTGGAGCGCGCCTTCGCGACCTCGTCGTAGGCGACGGTGTGCACGGTCAGCGGGACTCCGGAGGCGCGTGCGATCGCGGCCACCTCGTTCGCGACCTCCTCCGTCGTCTCGGGCAGCGACACGATGTCCGCCCGATTGTCGATCACGAGGTCGGCGATCGTAGCGGCGGGAACGGCGTCGCCGAGGGTGTTCCAGGCCAGCACGGTCAGGTCGTCGGGTCCCCGGATGTCGAAGCCGGCGCCGCCGAAGCCACGCGAGGTGAGCACCACGACGTTCGCCCCGGTGAAGACGAGCAGCAGCAGCGCGAGCGACCCCAGGAATCGCCTCGCGGGCACGGCGATGAGCGCCAGGACGGTGAGCACCAGCGCTGCCACGAGTGCGCCCGCGGCGAGCCCGCCGCGCAGAGTGACCGCCTGGGCGACGAGCGGCGCTCGCTGCAGGTCGAACAGCTGCGGCCAGAACAGGATCAGCAGCATCGCGGCAGCGCCCACCACCAGGACGGCGGCGAGCAGGCGGGCCACGCGCTCACCATAACGGCCGACGTCCTCGGCGATGGATGACGCGCGGTGAGGCGCTCGGCGCCCTTCGTATCGGATCCGACACCGGATGCTCGGACCCGGTCGATCTACGATGAGGGGATGCGCGCGCTCGGACCTGCCGACCTCCATGCGCACTCGGCGGTCTCCGACGGCACCGAGCCGCCCGCCCTGCTCGTGCGCTCCGCCGCCGAGGCGGGGCTCGCGGCGGTCGCGCTGACCGACCACGACTCGACGGCCGGGTGGGCGGAGGCGGCGCACGCGGCCCGCGAGAACGGCATCGCGCTCATCCCCGGCATGGAGCTCAGCACCCGGCGCGGATGGGCGAGCGTCCATCTGCTCGGTTACCTCTTCGACCCGATGAACGACGCGCTTCGCACCGAGACGGAGCGCATCCGCCTCGACCGGCTCACTCGCGCGGAGCGCATGGTCGAGCGCATCGGGCACGACTACGAGCTCGAGTGGGACGACGTGCTCGCGCAGACGTCACCCGGTGCGACGATCGGGCGGCCGCACATCGCCGACGCGCTCGTGGCACGAGGGCATGTGCGCGATCGGGGCGAGGCGTTCGAGAGCATCCTGCATTGGCGCGCCGGCTACTACCAGCCGCACTACGCTCCCGATCCGCTCGAGGGCGTGCGTCTGGTGCGCGCGGCGGGCGGTCTTCCGGTGCTCGCCCATCCCGCGGTCAGCCGCGAGCGGGTCATGCCCGAGGACGAGATGCGCGAGCTCGTCGACGCGGGACTTTTCGGTCTCGAGGTGCGGCATCGCGACAACAGCGAGTCGGGGAAGCGGATCCTGCTCGACTACGCGCGCCGCTTTGAACTCGCCGTGACCGGCTCGAGCGACTACCACGGCACCGGCAAGCCGAACCGTCTGGGCGAGAACAGCACCGACGCCGACGTCGTCGAGCGCATCCTCACCGAGGCGACGGGCTCCTCCGCGATCCTGCCCGACTAGCCCCGGACGCCGAGGTGCCCAGTTCTGCGGGTCCTAGGCGCCGAACACCCGCAGAAGTGGGCACCTCGACCGTCGCGCATCAGCGAGCAGCGCTGCGCGAACGCGAGCACGACGAATCAGGTGCCCAGATCTGTCGGTGTTGAGTGTTCAACACCCGCAGAACCGGGCACCTCGACGTTGAAGGGTCAGGCGGTGGGAGGCGTCGCGCGCGGTCCGCGGCGACGACGGCGACGCGGACGCGGCGCTCCGGTGCCGTCGTGCGTTCCCGAACCCGGGGTGTGCTCCGCGTGCGCCTGCTGCGCCTCGGCCGCCGGGGCGTGCCCGGTCTCGGCACCGGTCGACACCGCGCTGCCACCCGTACGGCGACGGCTGCGCGACCGGCGCGCACGGTCGCCGCCCTCGGCTCCGGCGCCCGAAGACGACGACGAGGACTCGTTCGCGCGTGACGACGGGGCGCTCACCGGTCGCGCCGACGCGAGGCGGCCGCGGGTGCCCTCGGGGATGCCCAGGTCGGTGTAGAGGTGCGGCGAGGACGAGTAGGTCTCGGTCGGCTCGGGCTGGCCGAAGTCGAGCGCGCGGTTGATGAGCGCCCACTTGTGCAGGTCGTCCCAGTCGACGAAGGTCACGGCGATACCGGTCTTGCCTGCGCGGCCGGTGCGACCGGCACGGTGCAGGTAGGTGTCGGGGTCGTCGGGGATCGTGTGGTTGATGACGTGGGTCACGTCGTCGACGTCGATGCCGCGGGCGGCGACGTCGGTGGCGATCAGGATGTCCTTCTTGCCCGCCTTGAACGCCGCCATGGCGCGCTCGCGCTGCTCCTGGCTGAGGTCGCCGTGCACGGCGGCCGCGTTGAAGCCGCGGTCGTTCAGCTCTTCGACGAGCTTCGCGGCGGCGCGCTTGGTGCGGGTGAAGATGACGGTCTTGCCGCGGCCCTCGGCCTGCAGGATGCGGGCGACGACCTCGTCCTTGTCGAGAGCGTGAGCGCGGTAGATGACGTGCTTGATGTTCGCCTGCGTCAGGCCCTCATCGGGGTCGCTGGCACGGATGTGCACCGGGCGGTTCATGAAGCGGCGCGCGAGGGCGACGATCGGGCCCGGCATGGTCGCCGAGAACAGCATGGTGTGGCGGGTGGCGGGAGTCTGCGAGAACAGCTTCTCGATGTCGGCGAGGAAGCCGAGGTCGAGCATCTTGTCGGCCTCGTCGAGCACCATCTCGCGCACGTTCGCGAGCGAGAGCAGCCGCTGACCGGCGAGGTCGAGGAGGCGTCCCGGGGTGCCGACGACGATCTGCGCGCCCGCCTTGATCTGCTCGATCTGGCCCTCGTACGCCTTGCCGCCGTAGATGGAGACCACGGTGGTGGAGCGGTTCGAGGTGGCGAGCTCCATGTCTTCGGTCACCTGGACGGCGAGCTCGCGGGTCGGCACGACGATGAGCGCCTGCACTCCGGGGCCGGGCTCGAGGCCGAGACGTTGGATGACGGGGAGACCGAAGCCGAAGGTCTTGCCGGTGCCCGTCTTGGCCTGACCGATGATGTCCTGGCCCGAGAGGCCCAGGGGGATGGTCTGCTCCTGGATGGGGAACGGTTCGAGGATGTTCTTGGTGGCGAGGGCGTCGGCGATGTCGCCGTCGACCCCGAGATCACGGAAAGTCACGAAGGAATTGCGCCTGTCTGGATGCGCGCGAGGTGCGCGGGATGCGATGTGCGCCGTCAGTTCATCGGCGCGTCACCTCCCGAAAGAGTCGGGAGTCAGCGGCCATTCTAGCGGAAGTCCCGCTCCGGGCCGGATTTCCGCGATATGTGACGGCCCGGATGATGCGCCCGCCGCGAGGAATCGTCGGCTGAGGTGCCGACTGCATAAGCTTGGGCGCGTGAAGTGGTTCGGACGAGGCAGTGGTGCCGAGTCTCCGAGAGCGCGGGTGCGTTCCAAGGAGCTCCCCGTCGATCGGGTGGCGCTCGGCGACGTGACTCTCGACCCCGTCGCGGTGCTCGCGCAGGCCGCCTACCTGCAGCTCGGGCTCTTCACCGCACTGACCACGGCGTCGGCAGCGGCGCCCGACCTCAACAGCAAGGGCGCCCTCGCGGCGGCGACCGGTCATCTGCTCGCCAAGCACCGTTCCCTCGTCGCCGCGCTCGAACGCCGCGGCGTCGACGCGTCCGAGGCGATGCGACCGTTCGCCGAGTCGGCCGACCGCTACTTCGAGATCACGGCCGGCACCACCTGGTACGAGTCGCTCACCTCGAACTACCTCGTCGGGGGGCTGCTCGACGACTTCTTCGCACGCCTGGTCGCCAGCTTCGAACCGGACGGGTCGGATCTCGAACGCGTGCTCCGCGGTCCGCGCGGGGTCGAGGAGATCACCGGCATCCTGGAGCAGGCGATCGCCGCCGATCCGCGTCTCGGCTCGCGCCTCGCGCTGTGGGGGCGCCGCATCGTCGGCGACACCCTCCTGATCGCGCGATCGGCGCTGCCCGAGACGGTGCGCACCGACGCCGGGGAGGCCAGGGTCGAACCGATCCTCACCGAGCTGATGGCCGAGCACACGCGGCGCATGGACCGACTCGGCCTCACGGCCTGACCGGTCGCCCCAGCTGGTCGGCTCGCGGCAGGCAGCCGAGGCGGTTCAGCTCAGGCGTCCGCCGGAGAGCTCCGACAGGCGGGCGTGGTCACGACGCTCGCGGGCGCGGCCGACCAGCAGCGCGAACGCGTACACGGTCGCGGCGCCGACCGCGAGGGTGACCCACCAGATGACGCCCGCGTCCCACGCGAGACCCGCCCAGGTGAGGAGCACCCAGACGACGCCCGTCGTCGCGGCACCGACGGCCGGGATCAGCACGACGCCGCTGGTCTGACGCAGGGGCACCGTGTACCGGGCGAGGAGGCCGAGGAGCGCCCCGCCGATCGCGACGAAGAGCAGCTCCATGGTCAGGCCACGAAGCCGACGCGGCGGGTCTTCTCGGTGCCGAGCTCGATGTAGGCGAGCGAGGCGGTCGGCACGATGTACAGCTTGCCGGCCTCGTCGGTGAGCTTCAGGTACTTCGCGTCGCTCTCGAGAGCGCTCGCGACGGACTGCTCGATCTCTGCGGCGGCTTGCGAGGTCTCGAATCCGAGCTCGCGCGGGCTGTTGACGATGCCGATGCGGATCTCCACGGCGACCTTCCTCGTTGGGTTCAGCGGGACGGCGCCCTCTCGGCGCTTCGTTCCCGACCGTTTCCACCCTATGGCAGAGCGACGGGCGTCCCGGCTGGCGTTCACTCACGGCGCACGCGGGTCATGGGACCTCGGTGTCCGAGGTCGCGATTACGGTTGCAGGCGTGCAGCAGAGTCCCTCCGAAGCCCCACCGGAGATCGATGCCGTTCCGGCCGACGCGTCCCAGCGCGCTGTTCTCGATCTGGCCGTCGACGGCAGTGCCGTCGTCCTCGGCGGCCCGGGGACGGGCAAGACCTGGACGCTCGTCGAACTGGTCGCGCACCGCGTGCTCATCGACGGGGTCGATCCTGCCGACGTACTGGTGCTGGCGCCGAATCGCGCCGCGGCGACCGCCCTGCGTGACGTCCTCGCGGTGCGCCTCGGCGTCGCGCTGCCCGGGCCGCTCGCCCGCACGGCGGCATCGGTCGCGTCCGAGATCGTACGAGCCGAGGCGACCCGACGCGGAGACGAGGTCCCGCGACTGCTGACCGGTGCCGAGCAGGACCGCGTGCTCGCCGAACTGATCGAGGGCCACATCGACGACGACGCGGGTCCCGCCTGGCCGGCGGCGCTCACGCCCGAGATCCGCAGGCTCTCGCCGTTCCGCACCGAACTGCGCGAGCTGCTCGGGCGCATGCACGAAGGCAACATCACCACTCACGGGCTGCGGGCTCTCGCGGCCGAGATCGACCGCCCCGAGTGGGTGGCCGCGGCCGACTTCTTCGACTCCTACTACTCGGTGATCGACTCCTACCGGGGCGCGTCGCTCGACTCCGCCGAGATGATCGCCCACGCCGTCGCCGCCATCCGAGCGGGGAGCGCGGTGCGGATGCCCGCCATCGTGCTCGTCGACGACGCGCAGGAGCTCACTCTGGGCACCGTCGAGATGCTGGCCGCCTGGGCGCAGGCGGGAGCGGCGGTCGTCGCGTTCGGCGATCCCGATGTCGCCGTCACCGGCTTCCGGGGTGGGCGAGCCGACCTGCTGACGTCGCTCGGTCGTCGACTCGGAGTAGCCGCCCCCGTCCTCACCCTCGCTGAGGCGCATCGGGTCGGCGGGGCGGTGGCGCCCCTCGTGCACGAGATCACCAGCCGCATCGGATCGAGCGGTGCGACCGCGCATCGGAGACCCGTCATCGGCGAGGCCGCCGGCGACACGGCGCTACTGCGCGTCGACGCGCCCACCAGGGCCGAGGAGGCTGGCCGCATCGCCCGTCGCCTCCGCGAACTGCACGTGCTCGAGGGTGTTCCGTGGGACTCGATGGCGGTCGTGCTGAGATCGGGTCGGCTCGTTCCGTCGTTCGCTCGGATGCTGTCGCTGGCCGGCGTTCCCACGCGCACGAGCGTCGCGGCACGGGCACTGCGCGAAGAGTGGGCGCCGCGGCATCTGGTGCTCGCCGTGCAGAACGCCATCGACGCCGAGTCGTCGGGCGATCAGGTGGCCGAGACGCTCAAGGAGCTGCTGCTCGGCCCCGTCGGCGGCATCGACGTGCTCGCGCTCCGGCGGCTGCGGCTCGCGCTGCGCCACGAGGAGGTCTCGGGCGGCGGGAGCCGATCGGCGGACGAGCTGATGGTCGAGGCCATGTCGTCGCCCGGACGCTTCGCAACCATCGACATGGCGGCGGCGCGGCGCGCCGACCGGCTCGCGACGACGCTCGGCATGGTCCGAGAGCAGCACGCCGCGGGGGCGAGCATCGAGGAACTCCTGTGGGCCGTCTGGGAGCGCAGCGGCCTCGCGGCCGTGTGGGCGAAGCAGGCGGAGGGAAGCGGAGTGCTCGCCGACGAAGCCAACCATCACCTCGACTCCGTCGTGTCCCTGTTCGCCGCGGCGCGCCGATTCGTCGAACGCTCGCCGGAACTCGCGCCCGGAGCCTTCATCGCCGAGTTCCTCGCCGCCGATCTGCCGGAAGACACCCTTGCGGTGCGAGCCCGCACCGGTGCGGTGTTCGTCTGCCCGCCCGCGTCGGTGGTCGGCGCCGAGTTCGAGGTGGTCTGCGTCGCCGCGGTGCAGGACGGCGTCTGGCCGAACCTGCGTCTGCGCAGCTCGCTGCTGCACGCCGATCAACTGGCCCCGGCCAGCGAAGGCGTGTCCCTCGCGGTGCTCGACGACCGCAAGCAGGTGCTCCACGACGAACTGCGGATGTTCGCCCTCGCCGTCTCGCGCGCCCGAAGCCTCGTGATCCTGAGCACGGTGTCGAGCAGCGACGAGCAGCCCTCACCGCTGGTGCGACTGCTCCCGCCCGACGTCCCCGTCGCCGATGACGCCGAACCGTTGACCCTGCGCGGCCTCGTCGGCAGGCTGCGACGCGAGCTCGCCGTCGACCCTGCCTCCGACGCGGCATCCGCCCTCGCCCGACTGGCGGCCGACGGCGTCGCCGGCGCAGACCCCGCGCAGTGGTACGGCATGAGCCCCCTCAGCACCGACGCTCCGCTCGTCGATCTGAGCGACCCCGACGCCCGCGTTCCGGTGTCGCCGTCCAGGCTGTCGACGATCGAGAAGTCGCCGCTCGGCTGGTTCGTCGATGCCATGGGGGCGAGCCCGTCGGGCTTCCACGCCGACCTCGGCACGCTCGTTCACGCCGCGATGGAGACGCTCTCGACGACCCCCGACGCCGAGCTGCACGCCGATGCGGTCATGGCCCTCATCGACGCCCGCTGGCACGAGTTCCGCTTCGACTCCCCGTGGGAGGGCGAGTACCAGCGTGCGCGGGCGCGCACGCGAGCCGAGGGACTCGCCGACTACCTGACCGGGTTCGCGCGCGACGGCCATGTCCTCGCCGGAGCCGAGACCGCGTTCAGTTTCGAGCTCGGTCAGGCCGTCGTCACGGGCAAGATCGACCGGGTCGAGCACCTGAACGACGGCACGCTCGTCATCGTCGATCTGAAGACCGGATCGACGGTTCCCCGGGCCGACGAGCTCGCGACGCACGCCCAGCTCGGGCTCTACCAGCTCGCCGCCGCGCACGACGGCATCGAGGGGCTTCCGGAGGGTGCCACTCGCGGCGGCGCGAAGCTCCTCTTCGTCGCATCCGGTGTGAGGGGGCGCCTGTTCCGCGAAAGCAGGCAAGAGCCGCTCACCCCCGATGAGCTCGAGGGCTTCCGCGAGCGCGTCCGAGCCGCGGCCGAAACCATGGCGGGCACCATGTTCCCGGGGGTCGACGGTCTCGACGACCGCGACCCGCTCGGCGCCTACCCGTACCGCATCCACCTCATCCCGGCGGTGTCGGCATGAGCCCCGTGCTCGACGCGGCGACCATCGCCGACGCCCTCGGACAGCCGCGACCCACCGACCAGCAGGCGGCGGTCATCGAAGCGCCTCTGGTGCCGAGCCTCGTCGTCGCGGGCGCCGGCAGCGGCAAGACCGAGACGATGGCCGCGCGAGTGGTCTACCTCCTGGCGAACTCGTTGGCCCGACCGAACGACATCCTCGGGCTGACCTTCACCCGCAAAGCGGCCGGTGAGCTCGCGGAGCGGGTCGGCAAGCGCATCCGCGCGCTGTCGGCGAGCGGACTGATCGACGAGCCGTTCGACGCGTTCGAGGCGCCGACGATCGCCACCTACAACTCATTCGCGAGCTCCCTCTTCCGCGAGCACGCCCTCGGCATCGGCCGCGAACCCGACGCGACGGTGCTCGGTGAGGCCGCTGCCTGGCAGTTGGCGAGGCGCGTCGTCGCCGCATCCGAGGACCCCGAACTGCTGCCGCTCGGCAAGTCGGTCGACACCATCACCGAGTCGGTGCTCGCGCTCAGCGCCGCGATGGCCGAGAACGTGGTCGTCGACGACGAGCTGCTGCGCATGACCGGTCGTTTTGAAGCCCTCGCGAACCTGCCGGTCGGCAGCAACCGGGTGAAGTCGGTCTACAAGTCCGTCGCCGACGCGGTCGCCGCGGTCGGATCGCTGCCGGTGCTGGTGCGGCTCGCGCGAACCTACTCCGACGAGAAGATCCGCCGGGGGCTCATCGAGTTCTCCGACCAGGTCGCCCTCGCGCTCGAGGTCTGCACGAGCCTGCCCGAGGTCGCCGCGTCCTACCGCGAACGCTTCCCCGTCGTGCTCCTCGACGAGTATCAGGACACGAGCGTCGTGCAGACGCGGCTCCTGTCGACGCTGTTCGCCCCTGGTGCGGTGATGGCGGTCGGAGACCCGCACCAGTCGATCTACGGCTGGCGCGGCGCGAGCGCCAGCAACCTGGGTCGTTTCGCCGGGGACTTCGGCGGCGGTGAACCCACCGGCTCCTACGCGCTGTCGACGAGCTGGCGCAACCCGCCGCGGGTGCTGGCCGCCGCGAACGAGCTCGTGCGCCCGCTGTCCGCCGCATCGGTCGTCGAGGTCGACGAACTGCACCCCCGAGAGGGCGCGGGCGAGGGGAGCCTCGACGTCGGCTTCGACGAGACCGTCCTCGACGAGGCGGCCCGCGTCGCCGACTGGCTGGCGACCCGCGTGCGTCCGCGACGGGACAGGACCCTGCCGTCGGCGGCGATCCTCTGCCGCTCGTTGAAGAAGGTCGCCGTGTTCACCAAGGCGCTCGCCGCCCGCGGTGTGCGGTACCGGGTGCTCGGCATCGGCGGGCTGCTCGAGGAGCCCGCGGTGGCGGACCTCGTGAGTGTGCTGCACGCCCTCGACGACCCGACCTCCGGTCGGTACCTCATCCGCGTTCTCACCGGAGCCCGGCACCGCATCGGCGTGCGCGACGTGAAGGCGCTGCGCGACGTCGGCGGGTGGCTCGCCCGCCGCGACATCGGTCACCGGCCCCTCGCCGACGACGTGCGCCAGGCACTCCGCGACGCCATCGGTGGCGACGAGGGCGTCTCGCTCATCGACGCGCTCGACTTCGTGGCCATCGCTCCCGAGGGGCACATCGCGCTGCGGGAGATCAGCCCTGACGGCCTGATTCGGATGCGCGCGCTCGCCGCGGAACTCGCCGAGCTGCGCCGACGCAGCGGGCTCGCCCTCATCGACCTGGTCTCCCTCGTCATCGAGCAGAGCGGACTCGACATCGAGTCGAGCGCGAACGAGTCGGCGACGCTCGGACGCGCCGCGCTCGACTCGTTCCTCGAAGTCGTCGAGGACTTCGTGTCGACCGATCCCGCAGCGTCGCTGCGGTCGTTCCTCGGATGGCTCCAGCTGGCCGAGCAGCGCGAGAACCTCGGCGCCCGCGCCGCCGACCCCGAGCCCGGCACCGTGCAGGTTCTCACGATCCACGGATCGAAGGGTCTCGAATGGGACTTCGTCGTCGTGCCGCGCATGGTCGAGGGCGAGCTGCCGTCACCGCCGCGCAGCAAGCGCGGCTGGTTGAGCTTCGGCGAGCTGCCCTACGACTTCCGCGGCGACCGTCTCGACCTGCCGAGCCTCGCCTGGTCGTCGTGCGAGACGCAGCGCGACTTCGATGAGGCGCACAAGCGCTACACCGACGAGGTGGTGCGCCGCGACGCCGACGAGCAACGGCGCCTCGCCTATGTGGCGGTCACGCGAGCGCGGGAAGCCCTGCTGCTGACGGGATCGTTCTGGAGCACGCAGCGCAAACCGCGGGGGCCTGGCCGGTTCCTCCTCGACCTCCGTGACGCCGGTCTGATCGCGGCGGACGCCCTCCCCGACGCGCCCGAGAACGAGGAGAACCCCCTCGACGCGATGACCGACCACGTGCCGTGGCCGACGGACCCGCTCGGCGCACGCCGCGACCGGGTCGAGGCCGCCGCCGAAGCCGTCCGCGTCGCCGACCCGTCGGCGACGACGAGATGGACTCGTCAGCTCGATCTGCTTCTCGCCGAGCGGGACGCCCTGCGTGCCGCTCCGGCGCCGCCACTGCCGGTGCGCATCTCGGCGTCGGCGTTCAAGGACCACGTTACCGACCCCGACGGCGTCGCACGGGCGCTCCGACGACCGATGCCGCAGCGGCCGTACCGGCAGACCCGCCTCGGGACGCTGTTCCACTCGTGGGTCGAGCACCGGTCCGGCGTCGCGGGGTCCGGTGACCTGGTGGACGCCTTCGCCGACGAGCTCGACATCGACCTCGCCGACGGCGACCTCGACCGGTCGCAGCTCGCGGTGCTGCAGGCGTCGTTCGAGGCGTCCGAATGGGCGGGGCTCGCGCCCGAGGCGGTCGAGCTCGAGGTGCATCTTCCGTTCGACGATCGCATCGTGATCTGCAAGCTCGACGCCGTGTACCGCCGTGACGGACGGTACGAGGTCGTCGACTGGAAGACGGGCCGCCCGCCGAAGGACGCGGCCGATCTGGAGCAGAAGACGTACCAGTTGGCGTTGTACCGTCTCGCGTTCGCGCAGTGGAAGGGCGTCGACCCGTCCGAGGTCGATGCCGCGTTCTACTTCGTCGCCGACGATCGCGTCATCCGCCCGGACACCTTCCCGTCCTACGACGACCTCCTCACCCGCTGGAGGGAGACCCACCCGGGCGGTTGACGCTTCGGGACAACGGCGCTGCGCTCTCGATGCGCTCGTTCCTCGCTTACTCGAGCCGTCTCGATACGGCGCTGGCGCGCCTACTCGACGACCGAGTGAGAGGCGGACCCTAGCCCGGTCGTCGAGTAGCGACGGAGGAGCGTACCGAGACGGGTCGAGTAAAGCGAAGCGCACCGAGACCACAGTGGGTGCGACTGATGCCCTTCGTATCGCTTCGCGGGGCGGGCGGACCCTAGCCCGGTCGTCGAGTAGCGACGAAGGAGCGTATCGAGACGGGTCGAGTAAGCGAAGCGCATCGAGACCACAGTGCGCATGCTCTCGGTGCGCTCGTTCCTCGCTTACTCGAGCCTGGGCCCACCGCGCGCGCTTGCGCGGGGGACTCGATACGGCGCTGGCGCGCCTACTCGACGACCGGCGGGTGGGAGCGCCCGGGTTACTCGGCGAGGGTGCCGCGGGGGCCGGACTGGCCGGCGACCTGGGGGCGTTCCGCGAGCATCTGGCGCACCTCGTCGACATCGAGGATGGGGCCCGTCTCGTGAGTGAGGGAACCCTGCTGGTCGCCGCGGACGCTGTCGACGAGGATGTCGAGCATCTGCACGGCGTCCTCGACGATGGCGCGATCCTTCGCCTCAAGGCCGTAAAGCAGCCAGCGGGCGAGCTCCAGCTCGGCGTACAGCATCGCGCGGCGACGGATCTCACGATCGGCGGCACCCTGGCGGGCCGCGGAGTAGGTGGCGAACACGGTGTCGACCGCGTCGGGGCTGGGAGCGGACAGCGCCCACGACAGGTCGCGGGCGGGATCGCCGACTCGGAGATCGGACCAGCCGATCACCCCCGAGATCGCGCCGTCCTGGTCGTGCAGAAGCACATCGGCGCTCATCGCGCCGTGGATGACGGTGGGCTGGAACTGCCACAGGGCGGTGTCGTCGGTGGCGCTCTCCCACCGCGACAGCAGCGAGGCGGGCACCATCGAGGTCGACGCGGCGCGGTCCATGAGTCCGACCACGGAGCGCAAGCTGTCCATCGCGGTCACGACGGGGAGGCCCGCGTCGATGATCACGCTCGTCGGCAGCGAATGCACCGCGGCGAGGGCGTGGGCCACCGATTCGGGCAGCGGCGTGGTCGGCTGCATCAGGTCGAGCGAAGTGCGGCGGCCGTAGACGAACTCCGACACGATCGCGCGACCGCCGGGGCGTCCCTCGCGCGGCTTGATCGGAACCTGCCCGACCAGCGAGGACAGCGAGAACGGCAGGCGGGTGCGCACCCCGGAGCTCAGCGCACCGAGAGCGGCGAGCTCCGCCGACTGCGCCTTCGCGGCGACCTCCGAGTTCGCCACCCGCACCAGGAAGTGCCGTCCGTCGCGCGCGGTGAGCAGCGCGCTGTCGAAATCGCCCTGCCGACCCGAGGTGAACGGCTGGGCCGCCGCGACGTCGAGTCCGGGGACCGCCGACGTCGCGAGCGCGGCTAGAGTGAGATGGGACCTGGCCATAGCGTCCAGGGTAGGTCTGGCTCTTCCCGGGGGCGTGTGTGCCACGCGGGAAGTCACATGCCCGAGGGGGCGAATCGTTCCCGGCCAGCGGGTGTCCCGCGGCCGGCATGGAGGTGGATCGACGTGCCCGAGAGCGTGTCCGACAGTCCGTCCGAGAACCGGTCCGGCGCAGAGGCGTACCCCGCTGAGCGGCGACTCTTCGACGATCTTCCGCTGTCCCGCTCGGGCATCGATCGCGACCATCTCACCCGCGTCGCTCCCGACGCGCTCGACATCCTGCGCGCGGATGCGGCGACCCGGGTGGTCGTACTGTCACGCGGACGCGCCCTGCTGCAGCCCGACACGGCGACGCCGCGCCTCGCCCTGCTGCCCGGCGCCGCGGTTCCCGAGGCGGACCTCACCGTCTACCTCGGCCGCGTGACCGAGGGAGCGGATCGCGCCGACGACCTCCCGGCCGGCACACCGGTGCTCGCCGCAGTGCTCGCCCCGCACGTCACCGATTTGGTGGATGTCGACCCGGAGCGCTGGGGCGATCTTCGCCTGATCGGCGCCGACCTCGACGCCCTCGACGCGGGCCTGTTCACTGAGGCGCTCGCGATCGCGAACTGGCACGACTCGCACGGCTTCTCGCCACGCACCGGGGAGCCGACCGTGCCCGGGCTCGCGGGGTGGGTCCGTTACCCTGCGGGTCACGTCGACGAGGCGTCGGGGCATCACATCTTCCCGCGCACCGATCCCGCGGTGATCGTCGGCGTCGTCGACCACGAGGACCGGCTGCTGCTCGGCGCCAACCGGCGCTGGGGAGGCGCGTTCTTCTCGGTGCTCGCGGGGTTCGTCGAGCCGGGGGAGTCATTCGAGGCCACCGTGCAGCGGGAGGTGTTCGAGGAAGCGGGCCTGCGGGTCACCGATCCGGTCTACCTCGGCTCGCAGCCGTGGCCGTTCCCGGCGTCGGTGATGGTCGGCTTCCGTGCGAGGCTCGCCGCCGACTCGCCGACCGAGCCGGTGCCGGACGGGGTCGAGATCGCCGAACTCCGCTGGGTTACTCGCGACGAGATGCGCGACGGCGCTCGCGCGTTCGGCATCCCGAGCCGCTCGTCGATCGCGCGGTCGATCATCGAGGACTGGTTCGGCGGCCCGCTGGACGCCCCGTGAATCCGGAGGCGCTCCTCGAGGGGCTCGACGAGGATCAGCGTCGCGCCGCCGGTTCGCTGCTCGGCCCGGTCTGCCTGCTCGCCGGCGCGGGTACCGGCAAGACTCGGGCGATCACGCACCGCATCGCCTACGGCGTCGCGACCGGCGCGTACCCGCCGAACCGGGTGATGGCGCTCACCTTCACCACGCGGGCGGCGGGGGAACTGCGCAGCCGTCTTCGGACCCTCGGGGCGGCGGGCGTCAGCGCGCGCACCTTCCACTCGGCGGCGCTCGCGCAGCTCAGCTACTTCTGGCCGCAGACCGTCGGCGGCACGCTGCCGCGGGTGCTCGACAGCAAGGCCCGCCTGCTGGCGCAGGCGGCGGAAGCGGCGCACGTCGCCGTCGACACGGCGGTGCTGCGCGACCTCGCCGCTGAGATCGAGTGGCGCAAGGTGAGCGGCCTCTCGCTCGAGGCCTATGAGGACGCCGCGGAGAAGCGCGCGCTGCCGCAGGGCATTGACGCCATGCGCGCCACCGCGGTGCAGCGCTCGTACGAGCAGATCAAGGACTCCCGCAGGCAGCTCGACTTCGAGGACGTGCTGCTCGCGACGATCGGGATGATTGAGGAGGAGGAGCGCATCGCCCAGCAGGTGCGGGCGCAGTACCGGTTCTTCGTCGTCGACGAGTATCAGGACGTCTCACCGTTGCAGGAGCAGCTCCTCGACTCGTGGTTGGGCGACCGCCGCGACGTCTGCGTCGTCGGCGACGCGAGTCAGACCATCTACACCTTCGCGGGTGCCGACGCCGACTACCTGCTCGACTTCGGCAAGAAGCATCCGGGCGCCGAGGTGATCCGCCTCGAACGCAACTACCGGTCCGATCCGGGCGTGCTCGCCGTCGCGAACCGCCTGATGCGCGATCGGCCCGGCGCGCTGACCCTCACCCCGACGAGGTCGGGCGCCGAGGGGCGCGCGGTCGACATCGCCGCCTACCCGGACGAGCTGTCCGAGGCGCGGTCGGTCGCCGACGACATCCTCGCCCGTATCGAGGCGGGGGAGTCGGCGTCCGAGATCGCGGTGCTGTTCCGCATCAACTCCCAATCCGCCGCCCTCGAGACCGCTCTCGCCGAGCGGGGAGTGTCGGCGACCGTCCGCGGAACCGGTCGGTTCTTCGACCTGCGCGAGGTCAAGGAGGCGATGATGATGCTGCGGGCCGCGGCTCTCACGCTGTCGAACGAGCCGTTGTTCAAGACGGTGAGCGACGTGCTGCGCTCGCTCGGCTGGACCCAGGACGCGCCCGAGGCACGCGGTGCGCTCCGCGACCGGTGGGAGTCGCTCGACACGATCATGACCATGGCGGAGCAATGCCCGCCCGGCACCACCACCGCCGGGTTCGTCGATGAGCTGACCGAGCGGCAGGCGGCCCAGCACGAACCGACCCGCGACGCGGTGACGCTCGCCACCCTGCACTCGGCGAAGGGGCTCGAGTGGGACACCGTCTACCTCGTCGGGCTGACAGAGGGGTACCTGCCGATCAGCTACGCGAAGACGCCGCAGGCGATCGAGGAGGAGCGGCGCCTGCTCTACGTCGGCGTCACCCGCGCGCGACGTCAGCTGCGGCTCTCCTGGGCGCAGACCGCGCCGCACCGCGCGGTCGCTCGAACGAGGTCACGTTTTCTGGAAGAGCTCGGCACGAGCATCGAGGATGCGGCGCCCACGCGCGTCGGCTGACCTCTCCCTCTCCGTCCAGGGAGACGGTCATGCCCTCAATGCCCGTCGGTTCGGCGCGGCGGACCGCTCTGACGGCCCGTGCGACCATGGCGGCGGCGTCGAGCGCCGCGACGGGGTCGACGGCGACCCGTTCCGCCACCTCGGGTGCGAGCAGTTGGGCTGCGATCAGCGGCCACGCGGCGTCCTCATCGCTCCTGTGACAGCCGACGCAATGCAGGCACGCCGTCACTCCAGGCACCACGAGCGGCCCCACGTCGACGGTCTCCTCGCCCAGCACCACGGGAAGCAGCGGCACATCGCGGCTCAACCAATACCCCGCGACGTGCGGGGCGACCAGGTGCGCGCTCACCACGACGGCGAGGGCCGGACGGTTCTGACGCGTGACCACTGACGCGCCGACCGCGGCGACGGCTCGCGCGATCGCGCTGTCGATGCCCGCGGAGTCGCCGGGCCACGGCAAGGTGCGCTCGACCGCCACGCCGAAGGAGAGGTCTTCGGGTTCGGCCTGGAGAACGGGGGAGAGGACGTCGAGCAGCTCCTCGAGCCGAGCGTCCGACACCTCGGTCTGCACGGCGAGGGCGTCGAGCGCGAGCCGGCTCGTGCCGGTGGTGAGTGCGTGGATCAGGATCTCCTGCGACCGGTCGATGGGGTCGATGACGACCCGAGGTCGCTGAGCGCCGAACCGCAGAGTCGAGGGCGAACTCCAGACCTGGGCGACCCTCGGGTCGATGCGCAACACCACGAGTCCGATGCTGTCGCGCGTCGGAGCGCAGCGCCTCGAATTACCCACAGGGTGCCCGCGACGAGGCGCGGGACGAGGACTCAGGCGGGTTCGAGCGCCGAGCCCAGCTGGGAGCGCCACCACGGCGTCTCGATGAAGCCGCGCTTCAGATACAGCAGCTCCATGTTCGCCGTCCAGCCCTCGACGCCGTCGAGGTGCGCGAGGGAGTCGCGGATGAACGCGTACAGCTCGGGCACCGAGGGCGCGATGACCTCGCAGAGGAGTGCGTTCTCGTCGAGCAGGGCCGCGAGATAGCGCACGAACGGGTAGCGGGCGAGTTCGCGGGCGACCTGGTCGACTCGGTCGGGCGCGACGGTCACGGTGAGGATCGTCTCGGCGCCCATCCCGAGCGCGGCGGAGGGGACGAGAGTCAGCACGTCGACGCAGCGGGCGGCGCGCATCCGCTCGTAACGGCGGCGCACGCTCGACTCGTTGAGGCCGATGCGGTCGGCGATCGCCTGGAAGGTCTCGCGGCCGTCTTCGCGCAGCACGGCGAGGATCTCGAGGTCGGCGGCATCGAAGTGCTCCGGGCCGCAATCTTCGAGGGAGGCGGAGGTGACGAGCTCGCCGTCGCCCACCGGGCCGAGGAGCTCGCCGTAGAGCTGGCGGCCCCAATCGAGACTCACCTTGTAGACGTGCATGATGAGGTCGCTGCGCCACCGGGCGACGCCGTCGATCGACTGCAGCCCGCCGATCAGCTCGGGGTAGCGGGTCGCCCCACCCCGCACCACGAGTTCGGCGATGACGTCGTAGCTGCCGGTGACCAGGGTGCAGAAACGCACGCTGGGGTTCTTCGCGAGCTCGGCGGCGACCTCGAGGTGGCGTCCCGGGGTGGCGTTGATGCGCACCCAGAACGAGTCGTACGGCCCTTCGGCGCCGAGCGCCGGGATCGCCGCGATGCGGACGACGCCGTCGGCGATCAGCTGCTGGCCGCGGCGGGCGACGGTCGTGACGGTGCCGCCCACCGCGTCGGCGACGGCCCGCCAACTCGCGCGCCCGTCGCGCTGCAGAGCGACGACGATGCGCTTGTCGAGATCGGTGAGCCGATCGAGGGCCGCGGAGTTCACACCGCGGCGCCCGCTACCGGCGGGTAGACCTCGTGCAGGAAACCGCGCACCGTCTTCGTCCATTCTTCGGCTTCCTCGATCTGCGGGGAGTGCCCCGACTTCTCGAAGATGGCGAGGCGAGAGTTCGGGATGAGATCGGCGATCGTCTCACTGCACGATACTGGCGTGATCCAGTCGGTCCTGCCCACCGTGATCAGTGTCGGAACGGTGATGTTCGGCAGCACCGGCTTGAGGTCGTAGTTCTTGAGGTTCACCGAGAACGCGTAGTTGTGCGCCTCGTAGCGGTAGGGCGTCGCCTGGACTTTGCGCTCGGTCGCTTCGGGGTCGTAGTGGAAGTCGTAGAGGGGGAGGATCTCGCGCCAGCAGTCCTTCAGATCCTCGTTGTCGCGCACTCGGCCCTCGTCGATGCGGTCGAACTTCTCCATGTCGATCGTGACGCGGTCGCTGGCGAGGGCGTTCTCGCGGGCGAGGTGCGCGTTGCCGTTGTCGGCCGAGGTGTCGCGCAGCACGATGGCGCTGACCCGATCGGGGTAGCGGGTGGCGTACTCCATCGCCATGAACCCGCCGTACGAGCCGCCGGCCATCGCGATCTTCTCGGCGCCGATCCACTCGCGGAGGCCGTCGATGTCGGCCGCCCACTGCTCGTGGCTGAACACCCCCGAGCCCTCGCTCTCGCCGCTGCCGCGGGCGTCGAAGACGATGACGCGGTACTCGTCGGCGAGGCGGCCGAAGCTGGCGCGCGGCTCTGCGCGGGAGCCGAGGCCGGGTGCGCCGTGGTGGGTGATGATGACCGGTGCGCCCTCGGGGCCGAGCACCTCGACGGCGAGCTCGTTGCCGTTGATGACGACCCGCTGCGCGGTGCTCGTCGCCTTGGCGAATTCGGGGGAGACGTCCTCAGCCATCAGTGGTTCCTTTCGAAGTGGTGGTGCGTGGTGCGGTGGTACGGGCCGGCATCGCGTGGGAGCCGTGGAGAGTCAGAGTGCGATGGTGCAGTCGTCGAGCGAGCGCGGGAACGAGGTGAGCGGCTCGGATCCGGTCGCGGTGACGAGCATGCTGTCGCTGATGCGGTAGCCCGCGTGGCCGGGGATGTAGATGCCCGGTTCGTTGGAGACGATCATCCCTTCCTCGAGCGGCGTGGGGTCGCCGTCCTCGAGCCACGGCGGCTCGTGCATGCCGAGCCCGATGCCGTGTCCCTGGCGGTGGCGCAGGTACTGTCCGAGGCCCGCGTCGCGGATGACGTCGAGGCAGCGGGCGTTGCTGTCGGCGCAACGGACTCCGGGTGCGATCGCGCGCGACCCTTCGGCCTGCGCGTCGCGGATGGTGTCGTGGTAGCGGCGCTGGTCGGCGGTGGGCTCGCCGAGCACGAAGGTGCGCTCGCCTTCGACGAAGCGTCCGCCGACGGCGGCGCCGAGCGACAGCATGAAGGTATCGCCGTCGCGCAGACGGTAGCTGGAGGGCAGGCCGTGCGGGATCGCCGAGTTCGCACCCGAGTAGACGAGGCCGCCCGCCATGAACGAGATGACGACGACGTCGCGGTGCTCGCGGTACATGAGCCCGGTGCCGGTGCGGCCGACGTGGCCGGCGAGGTCGGCTTCGGAGGGCAGGTCGCCGCCCGCCGCGATGGCCTCGGTGATGAGGTCGACGCCCGCCTGCAGCATCACGTCGGTGATGCGGGCCGCCTCGCGGTGCTGGGCGATTTCCTCGGGGAACTTCACGTAGCGGGCGCGGGTGACGAGCTCGGTCGGCACCCACTCGACGTCGGGGAATGCGGCGCGCAGCATGGCCAACCGGTGCTGGGTGACGAGAGTGGTCACGCCCACCCGACCGCGCAGGTCACCGGCGGCGCGGGCGAGGGGAGCGAACGGGTTCTCGATGCCCGGATACTCGGCGAACGCGACGATCTCGGCGCGGGAGTTCTGCTCCTCGGCGTGCTGACGCTCCAGCTCCGGCACCAGCAGCACCGTGGTGCCGTCGTCCTTCTGCAGCACCGCCACGGGGCGCTCGCCCGGGTGGTGGAAGAAGCCGGTCAGGTATGAGACGTCTTCGGGGTCGTCGGTCACGATCGCCTGCAGGCCCTCGTCGGCGAGCCGGCCGACGACGCGCTGCTGAATGCGCTCGTAGACCTCTCCGGGCAGGCGCTGGCTGAACGCGGCGGATCCGGACGTCGCCGCGGTGGCGGTCTCAGCGGTCATGGTTGCGCGGGTTCCTCGCGTCGTTGTAGGTGATCGAGAGCAGGGTCGCGGACAGCACCAGGGCGAGGATCGCGAGCGACGGGAACAGCGTCAGCCACCAGGCCGACACCATGGCGCCCGAGGTCTGCGCCTCGTAGAGGATGCGGCCCCACGACCAGGTGGTCGGGTCGCCGAGTCCGAGGAAGGCGAGCCCGGCGGCCGAGAGCACGGCACGGGACGCGGTCACGACGACCGAGACGACGATCACCGGGGTGACGGCGGGGATGACGTGCCGGCCGAGGATCCACGCGTGGTTGCGGGTCATCAGTCGGGCGGCGTCGATGTAGGGGAGCTTGACCACCGACAGCGCCTGCGAGCGCACCAGGCGGGTGACTTCGGGCCACGAGAACGCGGCGACGACGAGGATGATCGTCGTCGTGCTGGGCCCGGCGAGGGCGGCGACGAGGATCATCAGCGGCAGCACCGGCAGCGACAGGGTGAGGTCGACGATGACGCTGATGATGGTGTCGAGCTTCGGCACGTACGCGCCGATCACGGCGAGCAGGGTGCCGAAGAGGATCGCGAGAGCGGATGCCGCGACGGCGACGAGCACCGACTGCTGGGTTCCGTAGACGACCTCGGAGTACACGTCGCGGCCGAGCGAGTCGGTGCCGAAGATGTTCGTCGGGCTCGGCGGCTTCAGCACCTCGGTGCCGTAGCTGGCCGGGTAGGCGGCGAGCAGCGGAGCGAAGATGCTGACCAGCACGAGCAGGGCGAGGATGACCAGCGAGATCATGCCGAGCGGCTGCTTGCGGAACGCGTGCCAGGTGGCGCGGCTCGCGCGCCGGCCACCCGTGCCGGCCGGTTCGACGATCGGTCCGGCGATCTCCGATTCGGGCAGGGGAGCGGTCATGAGGTCTTCACTCTCGGGTCGAGGAATCCGTAGGCGATGTCGGTCAGCATGTTGACCACGACCACGGTCACGGCGAGCAGCAGGAACGCGCCCTGCAGGACGGGGAAGTCGAGTTGGGTGACGGCCTCGTAGATGCCGCGCCCGATGCCCGGGTAGGCGAACACGGTCTCGGTGAGCACGGCGCCGCCGACGACGAAGCCGAGCTGGAGTCCGATGAGGGTGGTCGCGGGGAGGAGGGCGTTGCGCAGCGCGTGCTTCCAGAGGATGCGGCGGTACGGGAGACCGTTCGCCTTCGCGAGGGTCACGTAGTCGTCGCCGAGCGCGTCGATGAGAGTGCCGCGCATGGTGAGCACGTACGAGCCCAGCTGGATGAGGGTCAGTGAGACGGCGGGGAGCACGAGGTGCGAGAGCACCGATCCGTACCATTCGACGCCGTAGACCCCGTCGCTGTAGGCGCCGCCGATGGGGAACCAGCCGAGCATGAGACCGAAGACGAGCAGCAGCACGATGCCGACGCTCGGAACGAAGAGGGACTGGCCGGTGACGCCGAGCACCTGCACGAAGCGGTCGAGGAACCGGTTCTTGTGCGAGGCGGCGACGACACCGAGCGGGATGCCGATCGCGACGGTCAGGACGAGCGCCGTGATCGTGAGCAGCAGGGTCCAGGGGAGCCGCTGCAGAAGGACGTCGATCACGGGGATCGACTGGGTGAACGAGGTGCCCAGGTTGCCCTGGAGGAGCTGCCCCAGGTACAGCACGTACTGCACGATCAGAGGCTGATCGAGGCCGTACTGAGCGAGAAGGACCGCCCGGGTCTCATCGGTCATGTTCGGGCTCGCGACGGCGAGCGCGGGGTCTCCCGGCAGCAACCGCAGCAGGAGGAATGTCACGGTCACGGCGAACCAGATCGTGAAGACCCCTCTACCGAGGCGTCGGAGAACGAACAGAGCGATGGACACGCGGGCGGCCCTTCCTTACTTGCTTCTTTACTCGGAGACCTTGTAGGCGCTCGCGATCGAAACGGGGTTCACGATCGAGAGGAGCTCACTGGGCTTCATGATGAAGCCGGCCCAGTCGGAGCTGTGCGCCACGTAGAGGTTCTGCGTGTACATGATGTTGTCGTAGACCTGGTCGCGCACGATGACCGCAGCCTCGCGCATGATGTCGATCTTCTCGTCCTCGTCGAAGGTGACCGCGGCCTCCTCGACGAGAGCGTTCAGCTCGGGGTCGTCGACGTAGGTGTAGTTGATCGCTCCACCGGGCAGGTACGACAGGGTGAAGTTCGTCACCGGGTCGTCCATGATCGCGAAGTTACCGGCGTAGATGTCGTAGTCGCCTTCGTTGGTCATCGCGAGGTAGGTGTTGCGCTCGGTGCCCTGCAGCTCGATGTTGATGCCGGCCTCGGCGGCGCCGTCCTTCACCAGCTGAGCCCACTGGCTCGTCACCGGGTCCTGCAACGAGTAGATGAGGCGGAACGACACCGGGAACATGCCGTCGGAGCCGGCGGTGTAGCCCGCCTCCTCCATCAGCTCGCGCGCGGCCTCGGGGTCGTACTCGTACTCGGTGATCGAGTCGTCGTAGTAGTCCGAGAGCACCGGCATGAGCGGGCTGGAACCCGTCGAGACGGCCTGACCCTGCAGCACGACGTTGCGGATCGCCTCGTAGTCGGCGGCCTGGGACAGAGCCTGGCGCACCTCGAGCTTGGCGAGATCCGGGTTGTTCATGTTGTAGGTCATGTGCGCGTAGCCGAGACCCGTGACCTCGACGACCTCGATGCCCTCGGTGTTCTGCAGCTGCTGGACCTGTGCCGGCGGCAGCGAGTTCGCGATGGCGTCGACCTCGCCGCTCTGCAGCGCGAGGATCTCGGTGTTCACGTCGGGGAAGACGCGGTAGACGACCTCGGCGGGGATGGGGGTGCCACCCTCGACCAGCGGGTAGTTCTCCATGCGCTCGAGCGTGTACGACTGTCCGACCTGGACGTTCGTCAGCTTGAACGGACCGGCGCTGACCCAGCCGCCGTCGGATCCGTCGTTCGCGAACTCCGCGACCGAGCCGGCGGGCTCGAACACGTGCTGCGGGACGACGTTGCCCCAGAAGCCGATCTCTTCCACGATCGACGAGTCGGGCTGGGTGAGGGTGATCTCGACACGGGTGTCGGAGACCGCCTCGGCCGACTCGAAGTTCGCCATCTGGCCGTAGAACGTGCCCGAGGGCGCATCCTGCTTGACCGCGTTCATCGTGTAGGCGACGTCTTCGGCGTCGAGGGCCTCGCCGTCGCTCCACTCCATGTCGTCGCGGATCTCGTAGTACCCGGTGGTGTCGTCGACATAACCCCAGTCGGTCGCGAGCGCCGCTTCCTTCGAGCCGTCGTCGCCGATGCTCAGCAGGTGCGGATACATCAGGTTGGTGATCCAGTAGTCGCTGCGGCTGTTGCCGATCAGCGGGTTGTAGTTGACGACGTCGGTCGTCGTGGCGATCGTCAGGGTGTCGGTGCCCGCCTCCGGGGCGGCCGTTCCCGTCGATTCCGGTGCCTGCGGGGCGCAGGCGCTCAGGGCGACCACGGCTGCTGCAGCCATGCCCGCGATTGCTGTTCTTCTGTGACGCATTAGACCCAAACCTCCTCAAGGACCCGCATGGTGTTGCCACCGACGACCTTGCGGATTTCGTCGTCGGAGTAGTCGTGCTTGACCAGCCAGCTGATGATGTTCGCCATCGCCTCGGTCGGGTTCTCGACGCCGTCGACGTAGGGAACCTCTTCGTAGTCGACGTGACCGTGAGCCTGGCCGATCGAGAGCTGCGCGGCGAAGGCGTGGTGGAGTCCCACGTGGTCGCCGTACAGGGTGTCGGGGCCGAAGCTGACGTGGTCGATGCCGACCAGGTCGACGCAGTACTTGAAGTGGTCCATGACCGACTCGAGCGAGTGCAGTGGGTGCTCGGGCGACAGCGTGGTGTGCGGGGCCGCCTCGATGCCGATGACGCCGCCGCGCTTGGCGGTCTCGATGATGGTCTCGTCGGTCTTCATGCGGTTGGTCGGCCACAGGCCGCGCGCACCGGCGTGGGTGATGAAGACGGGCTTCGTCGATGCCTTGATGACGTCGAGGCAGGTGCGGTCGCCCGAGTGGGAGATGTCGATCGCGATGCCGAGCTTGTTCATGCGGGCAACCGCACGCTCACCGAAGTAGGTGAGGCCGCCGTCGCCGCGCTCCTTGAGGCCGCTGCCGAGGTAGTTCGCCTCGGAGTAGGCGATGCCCATCTGGCGGACGCCGAAGCCGTAGAGGATGTCGAGACGGTCGAGTTCGTTCTCGATCGGGGTCGCGGCCTCGAGGGCGAAGATGTGGGCGATGCGACCCGTCTCCTTCGCGTACTCGATGTCCTTGATGCTCTCACCCTTGATGACGTAGTCCTGGTGGGCGATGTCGGCCATGCGCATACCGAGGTCGTGCAGTACGTCCTGGTACTTCCAGCCTGCGTCGCTCGAGATGCAGCAGGTGCCGTCCATGCCGTTGTCGAAGACGGCGGTGAGGCCGGAGCGGGACAGGCCCTCGTAGCCGGTAGGTTCGCGGCCGGTGCGGATGTGGTCGCGCAGCTGGCCCATGTCCTCGGGGAAGACCTGCACGTGCTCGTGCAGCGAGATGACCGTCTCGTTCTGCAGGAGGCGCTTCGAACGCTCGGCCTGCTCGGTGGTCAGCTCGAGACCGGCGTACTCGGGCACGCGGCCGAGCTGCTTGGCGTATTCGAAGGCGCGGAAGTCCACGCCCTTCTCGAGGTAGTCGTAGGCCGTGTAGCCGGTGTAGCGCTCTGCTGGTTCGAGCACGGTTTCTCCATTCGTAGTGCGTTCAGCGGCCTCGGGCGTCGTTTCGAGCAGGCGTCATCGGCATCGCTTAGGAGAGAGTCCTCCAAGACCGGCGCTGAAGTCAATGTCAGTGGGTGATTTCGGCAGAGATGTTTCACAACTGAAACATTCCGGCGTGGAATCCCGTGCACAATGGACTCGTGCAGAACAAGAAGGACACCGGCTCGCCCGTGCTCAGCGTGCGCGGGCTCGACATCGGCTTCCAGAACGCGTCCGGCTACACGCCGACCGTGATGGGGCTCGACCTCGACGTGCGTGCGGGCGAGCTGGTGGCCCTCCTCGGCGAGTCGGGCTCGGGCAAGACCGTGACCGCCCGCGCCATCATGGGCATCCAGGACGAGGCCGCCGTCGTGAAGGCCGACACGCTCGACCTCGACGGCGTCTCGCTGCTCTCGCTCACCGAGGAGCAGCGCCGCAAGCTGCGCGGCGAGTCGATGAGCATGGTGCTGCAGGACGCGCTGTCGTCGCTGAACCCGGTGCTCTCGATCGGCGACCAGATCGGCGAGATCTTCCGCGTGCACCGCGGGCTCGGCCGCAAGGCGGCGCGCGCGAAGGCGATCGAGCTGCTCGACCTCGTCGGCATCGCCTCTCCGCAGACCCGGGTGGACGACTACCCGCACCAGTTCTCCGGCGGCATGCGTCAGCGCATCCTCATCGCCATGGCGATCGCGCTCGAGCCGAAGCTCCTCATCGCCGACGAGCCCACGACCGCGCTCGATGTGACGGTGCAGGCGCAGATCCTGCGTCTGCTGCACGACCTGCGCGGTCGCCTCGACATGGGCGTCCTCCTCATCACCCACGACATCGGCGTGGTCACCGAGGTCGCCGACCGTCTCGTCGTCATGCACAACGGGCACGTCGTCGAGCAGGGCGACGCCGACCGCATCTTCGCGACCGCCGAGGAGCCGTACACGCAGAAGCTGCTCGGTTCGGCGCCGCACCCCGAGCCCGCGCGCGTGCTCGAGCCGGCGATCGCCGCCGAGGAGCCGGTGCTCACCGTCACCGGTCTCGCCCGCACCTTCACCACCGGCTCGGCGTTCAACCGCACCGTCACCCGCGCCGTCGACAACGTCGACCTCGTGCTGCGTCGCGGCGAGACCCTCGGCATCGTGGGGGAGTCGGGCAGCGGCAAGTCGACTCTCGCCCGCATGGTGGTGGGCCTCGAGAGCGCTGATGCGGGCACCGTGATGTATCGCGGTCAGGACGTCACGCGCCGCACCCGCGGTCGTCGTCCCGGTGCGCAGGCGGGCGTGCAGATGGTCTTTCAAGACCCCTACACGTCGCTCGACCCGCGGATGCGGGTGCGCGATGTCATCGCCGAGCCGCACGCGGTGGCCCGCATCGGCACGGCCGCGTCGCGTCGCGACCGGGTGGCCGAGCTGCTCGAGCTCGTCGGGTTGAAGCCCGACATGATGGAGCGCTTCCCACACCAGTTCTCGGGTGGCCAGCGTCAGCGCATCGGTATCGCCCGGTCGCTGATGCGCGACCCCGACGTGCTGGTCTGCGACGAGCCCGTCTCTGCGCTCGATGTGACCATCCAGGCGCAGGTCGTCGATCTGCTCGTCGACATCCAGGACCGGCTGGGGCTCAGCATCCTCTTCATCTCGCACGACCTCTCGGTGGTGCGCAACCTCGCCCACCGGGTGCTGGTGATGTACCACGGCGAGGCGGTCGAGACGGGCGACGTGGAGCAGATCTTCGACCGCCCCCAGCACGACTACACGAAGACGCTGCTGGCGAGCATCCCGCCCCTGACGCGAGCCGAGCGCGGCAAGCTGACGGGCCTCACCGCCGCCTGACTCTCATCACCCCCGCGAGCGCGGTGTGTTGCTACGAGCGCGGGTGTTCAAACACCCGCGCTTGCAGCAACACACCGCGCTCGCAGGGGTAAGTGGGGTCAGGATTCCTTGGGGCGGTCGCCCTCGTCGTTCAGGAGGTCTTCCAACGCCTTGTCGATGTCGTCCGATTCCGTCGACGGAGCCGACAGGCGGGCGATGAGGGCCTCGGGGTCGTCGATGTCGGCGGCCGTCGGCAGCAGGTCGGGGTGCGACCACAGCGAATCGCGCTTCTCGGCGCCCAGACGGTCGCCGATGAGCTGCCACATCGCCGCCGCCTCGCGCAGACGACGCGGCCGCAGCTCGAGCCCCACCAGCGACGCGAACGCCGACTCCGCAGGACCGCCCGCCGCGCGGCGACGGCGCACCGTCTCGGCCACGGCATCGCTCTTTGGAAGGCGGGCGGTCGCAGCGGCGGTCACCACGTCGACCCAGCCCTCGACGAGCGCGAGCATCGTCTCGAGGCGTCCGAGCGCGACCTCCTGCTCGGGCGAGCGAGGCGGAATGAATCGGCCGGACATCAGCGCCTCGCGCAGCTGCTCCGGGTTCGTCGGGTCGAGATCCGACAGCGCATCCTCGAACGAGCCGAGGTCGATGCTGATGCCGTGCGCGAACTCGGTGATCGAGGTGATCAGCCCGGCGCGCAGCCAGCGCGCGTGACGGAACAGTCGCGCGTGGGCGAGCTCCCGCACGGACAGATACAGGGCGATCTGATCGGCGGGAATGTCGAGGCCCTCGGCGAAGGCCTGCACGTTCTGCGGCAGCAGCGCCGCGCGGTCCTCGAGAAGAGGAATGCCGATGTCCCCGCCCGAGACGACCTCGGTGCCGAGCTGCGCGACGACCTGACCGAGTTGCACGGCGAAGAGGGTGCCGCCGACGCCGCGGAGCAGCCCGCCGGCGTCACCGCCCAGCATCCCGGACATCTCTTCGGGCAGCTGATCGCGGGTCATCTCGGTGAGGGCGTCGGTGATGCTGACCGCGACCGGTTCGGCGAGCTGGCTCCACAACGGCATCGTCTGCTCGACCCACTCGGCTCGGCTGAGGAGGCGGGGAGTGGTCGGCAGTTCGGAGATCTCGGTGACCTCGTCGAGCCAGAGTCCGGCGACGCCGAGCGCGCTGTCGAACTCGTGGCGCTGCTGATCCGTGGGGGTGAGGCTCGTGCTGCGGGCGAGCGTGGTCGCCTGATCGGCGGCCAACTTCCAGTTGATGCCGCCCGACGAGCTGGCCACCGCGTTCTGCAGTTGCGCGATGAGCCCCGCCATCGCGGCCGGGTCGGAGGGCAGCCCTGCGGCGCCGGCGATCGCGGACGCGTCGATGCCGCCTTCGCCCGAGAGCAGCTTGCGGATCATCTCGCGCAGCTCGTCGTCGGGTTCGCGGCCTGCCGAGCTGTCGAACGGCTCTGCCATGGCGGTTCCTCTCGCCTCGTCGCGGCTCCGCCCGCGGCGCGGGAGGCTAATCGCGGTGTTCTAGCGGTTCGCGCGGGACACATCCAGCCCGGAAGCCGCAGAATCTACGGTAATGCGCGCAGTGATGAGAAGACTGCGGTAACGGCGGCCCGGGCTTCTGCCCGCCGCGAACACGACCGGTCAGCGGTCGCACCGATGACAAGCCCACCCGCGGCGGAAATGACGACAGAGCGTGACCTTCTTCACCGGCGACCGGATCGAGCCCGTCGCGACGGACGAGCCCGACGACGGGGCCGACACCCGTCGTGAGCGGCGCAGCTGGCTGGGCTGGCTGCTCGTCTCCGTGTCGCTCGTCATCGTGCTGGCGCTCGCCTTCGCGCCGTCGCCCTACGTCATCGAGACGCCGGGCCCGGTCTACGACACGTTGGGGACGGTCGGCGAGGACGAGACCCCGCTGATCAGCATTCCCGACGCCGAAACCTTCCCCACCTCGGGGTCGCTCGACCTGCTTACCGTCTCGGTGCTCGGGTCGCCGAGCCGCCCGGCGAACCTCTTCGAGGTCGCGGTGTCCTGGTTCGACCCCAGCCGGTCGGTGCAGCCCCTCGAGGCCGTCTACCCCGCGGGCACCACGACGGAGCAGCAGCGGGAGCAGAGCCAGATCCAGATGCGCAACTCGCAGCAGGAGGCGATCGCGGCGGCGCTCACCGAGCTCGGATACGACATCCCGCGCACTGTGTCGGTCGCGGCCTTCCTGCAGGACTCGCCAGCGGAGGGGGTGCTCGAGACCGGCGACGTGATCACGAGCCTCGACGGCGACCCCGTGTCCGGCCTCACCGACCTCCGCGAGAAACTCGAAGCGCACGGAACGGATGGTCCTGCCGAGATCGGCGTGCTGCGCGACGGCGACCCGATGACGGTGGAGGTGACACCTGCCGATTACAACGGCGTCGTCGCGCTGGGGGTGTCGGTGCAGGTCGACTACACCTTCCCGTTCGACGTCGAGATCGAGCTCCCCGACGTCGGCGGGCCGAGCGCCGGCATGATGTTCGCGCTCGGCATCTACGACACCCTGACCGAAGGGCAGCTGACCGGCGGCCTCTCTATCGCGGGCACCGGGACCATCGACGCCGAGGGGACCGTCGGGCCCATCGGCGGCATCCGGCAGAAGCTGTACGGCGCGGAAAGGGCGGGCGCCAGCCTGTTCCTGGCCCCCGAGGACAACTGCGACGAGGTCGTCGGTCACGTGCCGAGCGGCATGGATGTGGTCGCCGTCGGCGACCTCGACGACGCCATCGCCGCCATCGAGCTGGTCGCCGCGGGCGGGGACGCGTCGACGCTGCCGACCTGTACGGCCGGCTGACCGCGGATCCCGCTCCGCCGAGGCGTGTATAGCTCGCGCGATTGAGCTGTCAGAGAACTACGGCCGCGAAGGCCGTTCCCGGACCGCTCCCAAGCTTCGCTCATTGATCGCGCGGGTAGGATGCCGCTCGTGACGACCTCTGCCGCCGCCGCGCCCCGCCGCCGTAATCGCTCTGCTCTCGCAATCACCGCTGCCATCGTGGCCGCGCTGCTCGTCGGGTTCTTCATCTTCGCCGGCCTTTACGCCGACGTCCTCTGGTACGACCAGCTCGGTTTCCGACAGGTGCTGTTCACCGAATGGGGCTCGGGCGTCGCGCTTTTCGTGATCGGCTTCCTGGGGATGGCGGTGCCGATCTTCCTCAGCATCTTCTTCGCCTACCGGTTCCGGCCGGTGTATGCCCGTCCTGGCGCCCAGCTCGACCGCTACCAGCAGGCCATCGAGCCGCTGCGCCGCCTCGCCACTTTCGGCGTTCCGATCGTGATCGGCCTCTTCGCGGGCGTGTCCGCGGCGACGCGCTGGCAGACAGCGCTGCTGTACTTCAACCGCACGCCGACAGGGGAGACCGACCCGCAGTTCGGTCTCGACATCTCCTTCTATCTGTTCGAGCTGCCGTTCATCCACGGCGTCGTGGGCTTCGCCTCGGCCGTCGTGCTCGTCGCCGGCCTGATCGGGCTCGCCACCTCGTACCTGTACGGCGCGATCCGCGTCGCCGGCCGTGAGGTGCGGTTCGCGAAGGCGGCGCGCATCCAGATCGCCATCACCGCCGCGATCTACGTGGCGCTGCAGGCGGTCAGCATCTGGCTCGACCAGTACGTGACCCTCTCCACCGCCGGCGATCTCATCACCGGTGCGAGCTACACCGACGTCAACGCCGTCATCCCGGGTCGCCAGATCATCGCGGGCATCGCCCTCGTCGTCGCGGTGCTGTTCGTCGTCACCGCCGTCATCGGCCGCTGGCGTCTCCCCGTGATCGGCACCGCGCTCCTCATCGTGTCGAGCCTCGTGATCGGTTCGCTCGCTCCGTGGGTCGTGCAGCGCTTCCAGGTGCAGCCGTCCGAGCTCTCGCTCGAGCGCCCCTACATTCAGCGCAACATCGACATGACCCGCGAGGCATACGGTGTCGCCGACATCGAGACGGTGCCTTACGAGGCGACCACCGACGCCGAGCCCGGCGCCCTGCGCGCCGATGCCGAGACGACGGCGAACATCCGCATTCTCGACCCCGCGGTCGTGTCGCCGTCGTTCAACCAGCTGCAGCGTTTCCGCCAGTACTACGCCTTCCCCGCCGACCTCGACGTCGACCGGTACGAGCTCGACGGTCAGACGACCGACGCGGTCGTCGCGGTGCGCGAGCTCAACCAGGAGGGTCTCGGTGACTCGCAGACCTGGTACAACCGCACCGTCGTCTACACGCACGGCTACGGCATGGTCGCGGCGTTCGGCAACCAGCGCTCGTCGGACGGCCAGCCGGTCTTCCTCGAGTCGGACATCCCGTCGACCGGTGAGCTCGGCGAGTTCGAGCCCCGCGTGTACTTCGGCGAGAACTCGCCCGCCTACTCGATCGTCGGCGCTCCGGCGAGCGACGACCCGATCGAGCTCGACTACCCGTCGGGCGGCGGCGAGGACTCGCAGGTCTACACGACCTTCGACGGCGAGGGCGGCCCCTCGGTCGGCAACTGGTTCAACAAGCTGATCTACGCGCTGAAGTTCCAGTCCGAGCAGATCTTCCTGTCGGACGCGGTGAACAGCGACTCGCAGATCCTCTACGACCGCGACCCGCGTGAGCGCGTGCAGAAGGTCGCCCCGTACCTGACGATCGATTCGGACGCCTACCCGACCGTTGTCGACGGGCGCCTCAAGTGGGTCGTCGACGCGTACACGACCGCCTCGTCGTACCCGTACTCGCGGGTGCAGAGCCTGTCCGATGCGATCGCAGACAGCTTCACCCCGACGCCGAGCTACGCGGTGGATGACGTGAACTACATCCGCAACTCGGTGAAGGCCACGGTCGACGCGTACGACGGTTCGGTCGAGCTGTTCGTCTGGGACGAGAACGACCCGGTCATCCAATCGTGGCAGAAGGTGTTCCCGACGACGCTCACCCCGATGACGGAGATGTCGGCCGAGCTGATGAGCCACGTCCGCTACCCGCAGGACCTGTTCAAGGTGCAGCGCGCCATCCTCGGCACGTACCACGTGACCGACGCTGGCTCCTGGTACCAGGCGGACGACGCCTGGCGCACGCCGGCAGACCCGACTCAGCCGTCGACCACCGACGTGCTGCAGCCGCCGTACTACCTGACCATGCAGGTGCCGGGCACGGAGGCGCCGTCGTACTCGCTGTATTCGACGTACATTCCGCGTCAGGGCAACGCCGGTGGTCAGAGCGTTCTGACCGGTTATCTCGCGGTCGACTCGGATGCCGGCGGCACGGCGGGGGAGAAGTCCGCGAACTACGGCAAGCTCACCCTGCTCGAGCTCCCGAAGGACGACACCGTCCCCGGCCCCGGTCAGGTGCAGAACACGTTCAACTCCGACACGAATGTCGCGAACGAGCTGAACCTGCTCCGCCAGGGTGGATCCGATGTGGTCCAGGGCAACCTGCTGACCCTGCCGGTCGGTGGCGGTCTGCTCTACGTGCAGCCGGTGTACGTGCAGTCGAGCGGTGAGACGCAGCTGCCCCTGCTGCGTCGCGTGCTGGTGTCGTTCGGCGACCGGGTCGCGTTCGAGGACACGCTCGACGCCGCGCTCGATGTGCTGTTCGGCGGCGACTCGGGTGCCGACGCGGGTGACACGGATGTGCCGGAGACGACTCCGGGCACCGACGATGGCGCTGATACGCCCGACCCCGGAACCGACACGGGTACCGGCGGCGGCACCGCGGTCTCCGCCGAGTTGCGTCAGGCTCTCGCCGATGCGAACCAGGCTCTGCAGGACCGCGCCGCCGCGTACGCCGCCAACGACCTGGTGGCCGCCGCAGAGGCCGACGGCCGTCTGCAGGCCGCCCTCGAGCGGGCGATCGCCGCGGGCGGCTGATCGTCTCGAAGTCGTTCGACTGACGAAGCGCGAGTCCTCCTGGGGGCTCGCGCTTCGTCGTTCTGGTGCCTTGAAAGCGGGGAATCCGCTCGATTCGACGGCCTCCAATTTGGGTGCTAGGCTTTACTCTCGTGCCGCGGGGTGGAGCAGCTCGGTAGCTCGCTGGGCTCATAACCCAGAGGTCGCAGGTTCAAATCCTGTCCCCGCAACAAATGACGAAGGCCCCGGACGCAGTCCGGGGCCTTCGTCATTCCGTGAGGAGTCAGGCGGGCCCACGCCGACGAGGGGCCCCGGACGACGCGAAGCGGCGTTCGGCGTAGTCGGTGGGGCGCCCCGCAACAAAAAGAAGGCCCGGAACCGCATGGTTCCGGGCCTTCTGTCATTGTCCTGACCCGGTATATGACTCGAGGAGCCGCGGTCGACCCTTGGTTTCTCCAATCGGTGCCCGACTGGATGCTCAACTCAGGGCTACAACGCGCGGAGCTCCGATCATCGACCAGGACGGCACGGACGCCGCTGCCCAATGCGGGTGAACAGGACGGCGGATGCCCAGTGATGCACGTGCGCTGATGTCCGTATGCGGACTCTCAAGCGCCACATCGAGCCTTCTTGAAGGCGAATAGCGCCTCGATCCACTGGTCCGCCAGACTGTCGGCATGGAACCGGGAGTGGTGCTGACGATTGGCTCAGTCATCGCTCTTGGAGGCGCTGGTCTGGTTGTGGTCGCTGGCGTCAAGAACATCCGGGCGCACGGATGGGGCAAGGCGGATTTGTTCTGGCAGCCGGGTCGGTGGTGGTTCGTCGCCGGTTTGACCGTTTGGCTAGCCGACCTTGCATTCATCTTCCTCGCCCTCTAAGCGGGATGGGTGTCTCCGTGGACGCAGGCCGCCGATGACGATCGATCGAGGGGAGCATCCGTCGCGAGTCCCGCCGTAGGCCTAGATCAGACCGAGTCTGACCGCATTTGTGCCCGGGTCGCTCGTCGTATCTGACAGTGGAACTTGGGGAGTAGTCGATTAGGCGTCAGCCGGAATAGCGGCCCGAGGCGCCGGGTTCCCCTCTCCATGCCTACGACTGAGAGCACGAACGCATCCGCTTCGGGAACCTTCACCATCGGTGGTGACCTGACCGTCAACCGTCTCGGCTACGGCACCATGCAGCTGACCGGCGACGGCGTCTGGGGTTGGCCGGACGACCGCGAGGGCGCCGTCCGTGTGCTCCGCCGCGCCACCGAGCTCGGTATCAACCTCATCGACACCGCCGACGTGTACGGCCCCTATGTGACCGACGCCTTCATCCGAGAAGCGCTGCACCCGTACGCCGATGGTCTCGTCATCGCCACCAAGGTCGGGCACACCCGCCAGGGTCCGAACGAGTGGACTCCGCTCGGCCGTCCGTCCTACATCCGCCAGCAGACCGAGCTGAACCTGCGCAACCTCGGCGTCGACCGGATCGACCTGCTGCAGCTGCACCGCATCGACCCCGAGGTGCCGGTCGAGGACACGGTCGGGGAGATGAAGAAGCTGCAGGACGAGGGCAAGGTTCGCCACATCGGGCTCTCCGAGGTCACGATCGAGGAGATCGAGCGCGCTCGCACGGTCGCCGAGATCGTGAGCGTGCAGAACCTGTTCAACCTCACCTACCGCAAGTCGGAGGACGTGCTCGACTACGCGGAGGCGAACGGCATCGCCTTCATCCCGTGGTTCCCACTGGCCACCGGCAAGCTGACGGGCGAGGGCAGCGTGCTCAGCTCCATCGCCGAGGAGCACGGCTCGACGCCGAGCCAGCTCGCGCTCGCCTGGCTGCTGCGTCGGTCGCCCGTCGTGCTGCCCATCCCGGGCACGAAGTCGGTCGCGCATCTGGAAGAGAACGTTGCCGGTGCGGCGATCGAGCTGACGGACGCCGAGTTCGAGCGGATGAACGCCCTCTCCTGAGCGGTATTCGACAAGGCGCTTGCTGACCCGACCGGTCGGATCGGTCGACGTTCGATCGATCCGACCGGTCAGCTCGCCTCGGCAGGCACGATGTCGACCGCGAGCCCCTCGATGAGCTGCGCGTTCGGGAGTTCGAGGAGCACCGAGCCGGGGAGGACGATCTTCGCCGCGCGGATCCCGGCGCCGACGACGACCTGATCGAGCGGGGGGATCCTGCTGTCGACGTAGAGCGCCCAGTCGGCGGGGACGCCGATCGGGGTGATCCCGCCGTATTCCATCCCGGAGAGGGCGAGCGCCTCGTCCATCCGCGCGAAGCTCGCCTTGCGGGCGTCGAGCAGCTTCCGGACCGTGCCGTTCACGTCGAGTCGGGTGGTCGCGAGCACCATGCACGCGGCGAACCGAGTGACTTCGCCGCGACGCCCCGCCACGACGACGCAGTTCGCCGAGATGTCGAGGCCGACGTCGTGGGCATCGCAGAACGCGGCGGTGTCCGCGAGGGAGCCGTCGATCGCGGCGACCCGGACTTCGTCGGCGCGGTCGAGCCCGACGAGGCCTTCCGCGACCGTTGGCGCGAGAAGATCCGGGCGGCGCAGGGCCTGCGTCAGGTCGAGCTTCACCTGTGCTCCATCTCTCCGGTCGCCAGGAGGGGGAGGTCGGCGAGCAGGGTATCGATCTTCGTCGGATCCCGAGGTAGACCGATCACTATGCGGTCGGCGCCGACGGCGAGCTCGAGAAGGTCGGTGTCCCGCACCGAAGGATGCGGGACGATCGACGCCCCGGTGAGCGCGGATCGCAGCACGACGATGTGTCGAAGCGACAGATCGGGTTTCGGGCCGTAGCTGACGGGGTGGTGGCGAGTGACGACGACGAGCCGGCTCCGGCCCGTCGCGATGACGGCACCCGACCTCGTCGCCTGCCCCTTCCTCAGCCGTCGCAGCAGCGACTCCGTCGACGCCACCGCCGCTGCGCTGAACACCGCCGAAACAGTGAGGCCCGACGTGCGGCGGGCAATCGGACGGTAGGCGTTGACGAGCGCAACGTCCCGCTCGGGAAGCGCCTCGCGACGCAGCTCCTCGGACGGCGTCCCGTCGGTGTCCGAAGGGGCCGCGGCGTCGAGAAGCCGGTCGGTCAACCCGGCCACCGTGTCGCCGGCGGCGCCGCTCACCCGGATCTCGACCCGAGCACCCTCGGTGGGGTAGACGGTGAACCAGCCGTCGAGGAGATCGCTGCCGTGCTCGATCGCCGCGATCGATGTGGCGGGAATCGTCCGGGTCGAGTAGCTGTCGCCGTCGCGCGTGAGCACCTCGAGGCCGTCGGCGTTCACGGTGAGAACGTTGTCGTAGAGGTGCATCGTCGGGTCGGCATCGCGCCGAGCGACGTTGCGCGGCACCTTGACGATGGTGTCGCCGCCGTCGAATCGGAACGGATGCGCGCGGAAGGCGCGTGGCACATCGTCGGCGTTCGTGACGGGCAGGATCCACGGGCCGAACGCGTCCCATTCGGCGGTTCTCTGGAACGTCATTCGCGGGTCCTCCATCGAGCAGCGCGACGGCTGCGGTGCCTCATCGGCACCCCGACGGCTCACTCGAGCGTACGCCTCTGCGGGTTCGGCTCAGCCCTTGACGGCCCCGACGGTCATACCGGCGATGACATGACGCTGGAACAGGGCGTAGATGATCAGCTGGGGGAGGAGCACGAGGGTGGCGGACGCCATCATCGCGCCGTAATCCACCGTGTACTGCCCCTTGAACCGCGAGACGGCGAGCGAGATCGTGCTCATGTCCGGGTTGTTGATGAGGATCGATGCGAACGGAAACTCGTTGAAGACGTACACCACATTGAAGATGAGCACGGTCGCGATGACCGGCCTCATGAGAGGCAGGACCACCGACCAGCACAAGCGCCACAACCCTGCGCCGTCGATGATGGCCGCTTCCTCGATCTCGCTGGGGAACTCGCGCAGGAAGCCCGTCAGCAGCAGGGTGTTGAAGGGGATGCTGACCGCGATGTAGGGCAGGATCAGCGCCGCGTACGTGCCGAACACCCCGAGTGAGAGGTCGAGGCGGTAGACGGGGAACAGCAGAATGTAGACCGGCACCGCGAGGCCCGCGAGAAGGTAGAAGCGCAGTGCGGACTGCAGCCGGCGTCGGCGGAAGATCATCCGGGTCAGTGCGAAGGCTGCCATGAACGAGATCGCCGCTCCGACCGTTACCGACACGAGCGCGATGAAGATGGTGTTCGAGTACATCTGGACGAGCGGCAGCGACCCGATCGCGTTGATGTAGTTGTCGAAGGTGAGCTCGGTGAACGAGAACGGGTTGCCCAGGATGTTGCCGCTCGGCTGGAACGACAGCAGAACGATCCAGAAGAGGGGGAGCACGATGAGGAACGTGACGAGGTAGGCCAGAATCCCGAGGACGATCGCGACCGTCCTCCGCGGGCGGCGTCCCGGAGTGGAGCGGGGAGGCTTCTGTGCGACCTCGGAGAGGGGTCGCAGTTCTGCGTCGATGCTGGTCGAGGTCATGCTGTTCTCCGTCCGCGGGAAAGCGCGAGGTAGCCGATCGAGACGGCCGCGCCGAGGAGGGTGACGACCACGGCGATCGCCATGCCGAGCCCGTACTGCTGATTGGTGAAGGTGACGAAGTACATGTAGCTGACGAGAGTCTCGGAGCGGTGCACCGGACCGCCGCCAGTGAGTACGAACACCAGCTCGAAGATCTTGAAGACGTTGGTGATCATGAGGATCGTCACGATGGCGAAAGTCTCCTTCATCATCGGGATGGTGACGAACCGCAGCTGCTGCCAGCCGCTCGCCCCATCGAGGGCGCTGGCCTCCATCACGTCGTGGGGGAGCTGCTGCAAACCGGCATAGAAGATCGTCATCGCGAAGCCGATGCTGCTCCAGATGAACACGAGCGAGACCGCGTAGGGGGTGAGCGTGTCGCCACCGATCCACTGAATGGGAGCGACTCCCATGAAGCCGAGCACTCGGTTCAACAAACCGATCTTGGGGTCGAGGATAAAGACCCAGATGAGGCCGACGAGGATCGGCGCGATGATCGCCGGCCCGAACACGAGGGCACGCAGCGCGCCTCCGCCCGCGATCTTCCTTCTGAGTAGCAGTGCCAGCGCGAACGAAGCGGGCACCAGTAGGGCGATGCTGACCACGAGGATGACGATGGTGTTCTGCAGCGACTGCCAGAAGAAAGGATCGGCGCCGAGAGCCGCGTAGTTGTCGAGCCCGATGAACTCCGGAGTGCCGAAGCCCTGGAACTTGGTGAAGCTGAACCCGAGCGAATACAGCACCGGGTAGACGATGAACAACGAGAAGAAGATGAGCGCCGGGGCGAGCATCAGGAGGATCTTCCAGCGCGAGCTGATCCAGATCACGGACTACCGACTTTCGAATTGAATGTGTGGCCGAGGGGATGGCGGCCCCGGCGAGTGCCGAGGCCGCCATCCGCCTACTCTGCGTCGATCGCGGTCTGCACCAGGTTCAGCGCCTCCTCGGGCGTCAGCTGGTTCTGGATGACGCCGTAGATGCTGTCGTACATCGCGTTGGCGACGGGCGTCGATACCAACAGGTCGGGCTGCGACTCGGGGCTGGTGACACCGTTCGCGACGGACGCGTCGAGCGCCGCCTCCAACACCGACTGGGACTCAGCGTCGAGCTGAGGCGTGTAGTCGGTGACGGGAGGCTGACCGTTGTCGACGAGCAGCTGCTGTGCTTCGTCGCTGTAGTAGAACTCGATGAATTTCGTGACGGCGTCGAGCTTCTCCTCGTTGTCGCCGACCTTCGCGCTCACTGCGAATGGTGCCGACGCGACGTTCATGACGATGTTCTGCTCGCCGACGCCGTCATCGAACTGGGGGCCGACCCAGAAGCCTGCATTGGGCCCGACTTCCGATTCCTGGATCGCGCTCGACGCCCAGACGCCCGCGTCGAGCATCGCCGCGTTGCCGCTGGTGAACTGGTCGACCGCCTGCTGGTAGGTCTGGGTGGAGACGTTCGAAGCGAACGCGCCGGCATCGCGGAGCTCGGCGATGTGCTCGTAAAGACGCAAGAAGTCCTCGTTGTTGTAGCTCTCGGAGCCGTCGAGGATGGCGTCGATCTTCTCGGAGAAGCCGAAGCGCTCGAGATCGACGAGGAAGCTCCACACGCTGAACGACGACTGGTTGGCGCCGTTCGAGATGGTGGTGATGCCCTTCGCGCTCAGAGTCTCTGCCACGGTGAGGAGCTCGTCGAAGGTGGTGGGAAGCTCGAGACCGTTCTCCGCCAGGATCTGCTCGTTGTACCAGAGGCCCGTCAGCAGTCCCTGGTAGGGGACGCCGTAGATCACGTCGCCGGATGAGAAGTTGGTGACCGTGCTCTCGGGCAGTCGCTCGGTGATGCCGAGCTCGTCGAGCATCGGGGCGAGGTCGAGCAGCTTGTCGGCTTCGAGCATTTCCTCGGCGGTCGACTTGTAGACCCAGAAGATGTCGGGGAGCGTGTCGCTTTGAGCCGCAATCGAGAGCTTCTGCAGGTGCTCGGCGACCGCTTCGCCCGTCACCTGGACGTCGATGTCGGGATTGGCCTCTTCGAAGGCCTCGACGATGGCCCACGTCGCCGGGTCGGCGGTCTGGACGTCGGGGTTCTGCATCGACAGCGTGATGGTGTCGCCGCTGGCGGCCCCACCGCTCGCGGTGCTGCAGCCGACGAGCGCGATGGTCACGGCACCCACCGATGCGATGCCGAGTGCAGTGCGAGTGATTGTTCGGGCGAGGGGGTGATTCAAGGGCATTTCATCTCCTTTGATGAGCGGCGGTCGCTGTCCAGCCGCTGTTGTCTGATGCATCGGGCGCTCGGTCTCGTCGAGCTAATCGGAGCATTCATCGAAACGTTTGCGGGAAACGTTTGTCTGAAACTAGAGCGGGTGTCCGGCGGTGTCAAGTCGAGTCCCGTTCATGCGAATTCGAAGCCCTCAGTCGACGAGCGCAGCTCCAGGCGCTGCTGCAGCCGTACCGTGCGCGGGCTGCCCGGATCGTTCGCAAGCCGGTCGACCAGAAGACGCACCGCGCTCGCGCCCATATCGAACGCGGGCTGCCGGATGGTCGTCAGACGAGGCTCGAAGAGGTCGGGGTGGTTGAAGCCGTCGAAGGTCGCGAAAGCGATGTCGGTCGGCACGCGGAGCCCGTTGTCCTTGAGGTGCTGCAGTGCGAGAGCGGCGAGCGGGGTGCTGCTGGCGATGATGGCGGTCGGGCGTGCGTCGTGGCTGAGTGCTGCGTCAAGCCGCCGGCCGAGGGCGGCGTCGTCTCCGAGGAGGATCTCGACGCCGCCGGAGTCGGTCGGAATCGACATCTCGTGCAGCGCGTCGAAGAACCCGTCGCGGCGCTCGCGGAGAGTCGGAACTCGCATATCCCCAGCAACGAGGCAGAAGCGGCGATGGCCTGCCTGTGCAAGGTGAAGCACCATCCGGCGCATTGAATCTCGATTGTCGGCGCCAACCTGATCGAGGGCGAGTTCGGGGAATACGCGGTCGAGCAGGATCGTCGGCGTCTTCTCCTTTGCGAGCTCGTCGACGAGGGCATCGGAGGACGCCGCCGCGCGCGCGAGGATCACGCCATCGACGCGTCGATTGAGCAGTGCGCGGACGGCGCGGCCTTCGCGGTCGGCGTCTTCTGCGGAGTTGGCGAGGAGGAGGGTGAGACCGTTCTCGGCGGCCGCATGTTCGACTCCGTGCACCATCTCGGCAAAGGCGGGTTCGCCGGCGTCCGACACGACGAGACCGATGCTGTCGGTCTGTGATCTGCGCATGGCCCGAGCGAGGGCGTCTTGACGGTAACCCGTGGCTTCGATCGCGTCGATGACTCGCTTGCGCGTGTGTGGTTCGACCTTGCGAGTTCCGTTCAGCACGTGCGACACCGTCGATATCGACACCTGCGCGTGACGCGCGACATCCACCATGGTCGCCATCGTCCGTCTCCCTCCCGCCCACCTGTGGCGAGCGATTTGCGCAAAGCCTAGCCAGAAGCGCTTCTGCCCCGCAATTTCGGGCAAGTCGGTGCTCATTTGCGTCGGTTGCGACTTGGGGATTAGTCTCCCAGGCACGCAAACGTTTCGATGCGCTCGTCAAGGTCCTCGCGGTGTCGCGATGGACCGAAGGAAGGACAATGGTGACCGACTCCCTTACGCCCGGCGGCTTGCTCGGCGACCTCACGATCGCCCGCTCCGCGCGAACTGCTCGGGCATCGAGCTTCGATCAGACCGGACGCAACCGCGACAACTGGATCGTCATGCCGGGCGAGGAGCGCACGCTCGCCGACATCGAGGGCCCCGGCTTCATCACCCACATCTGGATGACCCAGTCGTGCCGCATCCAGCCCGGGCCGGGGCAGATCGACCCGAACGTCGTCGGCGTTCCCATGCTCGAGATCCACAACGCGCTCGGCGTCAGCTGGGAAGTGGTCGACCCTGACTACTACCGGAAGATCGTGTTGAAGATGTACTGGGACGACCAGGAGACTCCGAGCGTGATCGCGCCGCTCGGAGACTTCTTCGGCCTTATGAATTCGCTGTCCGGGTCGTACGACTCCTTGCCGCTATCCGTGTCGGCGAAGGAACCGGAGCTGCACACCTTCGGAGGGTCGGCCGCGTTCAACAGCTACTTCCGAATGCCCTTCGGCAAGCGGGCGCGCATCGTGGTCGAGAACCAGAACGACATCCCCTACCTCCAGTACTTCTATATCGACTACGAGCTGGTCAAAGAACCGCTTCCCGAGGACACCGTCTACTTCCACGCGCACTGGCGTCGCGCGCTGCCGAATCAGGGCTGGGGACCGGATCTGCAGTCGAACAGCATCGAGACGACCGTGGCGAACCTCGACGGCAAGGACAACTACGTCGCGCTCGAGACCGAGGGCCGCGGCCATTACGTGGGATGCAACCTCGCGGTTCGCCACTTCCAGGGCTCCTGGTGGGGCGAGGGCGACGACATGATCTTCATCGACGACGACACCTGGCCGCCCAGCCTGCATGGAACCGGCATGGAGGACTACTTCGGTCACGCCTGGGGCATGCAGCACAACGCCTATCAGTTCAACGGCACGATGGTCCACGAGGAGAACGTGCCGGGATTCCACCACAGCTACCGCTTCCACATGGTCGACCCGATCCGATTCGAGAAGCGCATCAAGGTGACCTTCGAGCACGGACACGGAAATCACCTGTCGGACGACTGGTCCTCGACGGCCTACTGGTACCAGACGCTGCCGTCGCCGGAGTTGAGCATCCCCGATGTCGAGCAGCGCCTGCCGCTGCGTCCGATGGATCGGGTCATCGAGGCACCGCTGCCCGAGCTGAACGACGAGCAGAAGGCGGCTCGCGCCGCAGCTGCGGAAAGGATGGAGAAGTTCGTCGCCCTCCGCGACGCCATGCGCGCCGAGCGTCGGGCACAGATCGACGAATGGGAGAGCGGAAACGCTCGCATCGCGCGTGACGTACGAGCCCGCTTCAACGGCGAGATGAGCGAGCGATGAGACCGGAGTTCCACTTCACCGCTCGCAGCGGCTGGATCAACGACCCGCACGGCACGACCGTGAAGGACGGCGAATACCACTCCTTCTTCCAGTACGTCCCCGGCAGCACGGTGTGGGCGCCGAACTGTCACTGGGGCCACGCGAAGGGACCCGACCTCCTTTCGTTGACCGAACTTCCTGTGGCGATCTACCCCGGGGACGGCGACGGCGGCATCTGGACCGGTTCCCTGGTTACCGCCGAAGAGGGCGCCCGCATCCTCTACACCTCGACCTCCGAACCGGATCTCGGCGCAGGTCGCATCCGGATCGCTGAACCCGCGGAAGAAGACTGGGTCGAGTGGCGTAAGGGCGACTTCGTCGCCGACGCCCCCGCGGGCGTCGACCTGGTCGCCTACAGGGATCCTTTCGTGGTGAAGGAAGGGGAAAGATGGCGCATGTTCGTCGGCGCCGGTGCGCCCGACGGCACCGCGATGGCCCTCACCTACACCTCGCCCGATCTGCATGATTGGACCTACGACGGGGTCGCGCTGGAGCGCTCGACGAACGACCGCGACCCGGTCTGGATGGGTGCGCTGTGGGAGTGCCCGCAGATCATCGAAGTGGATGGGCGCCACGTCATGGTCTCTTCCGTGTGGGACGATGACGTGCTCTATTACGCCGGATACGCAGTCGGTCGCTACGCCGACGGTCGCTTCACCGCCGAGTCGTGGGGCCAGCTCACCTTCGGGCCGAGCTACTACGCTCCGTCGTTCTTCCGGGACGCGGACGGGCGGCCCTGTCTGACCTTCTGGATGCGAGGCGTGTCGGACCTCGAGGCAGGGTGGGCCAGCGCGCACAGCGTTCCACATCTCCTCAGCCTGCGAGGGGATGCTCTCGTGGCGACGCCGCACCCCGATGTCGAGAAGTACCGGACCGAGGCAGTCGTCGACGGTGGTCTGCCCGGACTGGCCGGCGACGTGACGTGGGCGGCTCGGGAAGGCGACCGGCTCATCGTGCGAGCCGGTTCCGACGAGGCCCTCCAATTGATTGCGGAGGAGGGGCGGGTCGACGTCCGCACCGCCGCCGGCAGTTGGGGGCTGCCGTTCACGGGCGGGGAGGTGCGGCTGATCCTCGACGCGCAGGCAGTGGAGGTGTCGACCCCCGAAGGTGTACTCGGGGTCGCACTCCAATCAAAGGCCGACCGGTACTCCGTCGACGCGTCCGGCGCGGTCGTTCGCCCTCTGGCCCGGTGATCCGCACGGAGCCGGCTCGCGCCGAGGTCCTCGTCATCGGCGAGGCGCTGATCGACATCGTGGACGGCCCGTCTGGGCGGCGCGAGCTGGTGGGCGGCAGCCCTGCCAACGTCGCCCTGGGGGTCGGCAGGGCGGGTGTACCCGTAAGCCTGCTCACGTATCTGGGCCGCGATACGCGTGGTGAGAAGATCGCGTCGCACCTTCGAGAGTCGAATGTCGCCGTGCTCCCGGGGTCATTCGAGGCTCCACGGACTTCGACCGCAGTGGCCTCTATCGATTCTGGCGGAAGCGCCGAGTACCGCTTCGACGTGCTGTGGAACGTGAGCACGAAGGATCTGCCGTCGTCGGCCGATGTCGTGCACACCGGTTCGATCGCCGCTTTCCTCGCCCCAGGAGGCGAGGAGGTGCTCGAATATCTGAGCCGGGTGAACGCGCGCGAAGTCACCTTCGATCCGAACATCCGGCCCGCTCTGCTCGGCGACCCGGTCGACGAGCGGAGGCGGTTCGAAGCGGTGGCGGCACTGTGCACGGTCGTCAAGCTGAGCGATGAAGATGCCCATTGGCTGTATCCGGGACGAGACTCGAGCGAGGTCCTGGCGCACGTCCTCGCTCTCGGCCCGCGGGCCGCCGCGATGACGATGGGTGGGGACGGCGCGATCATCGCCGGGCGTTACGGATCGGCCGTGGTCGCCGCCGTGCGGAGTCGAGTGGTCGACACGATCGGCGCTGGCGACACCTTCATGGCGTCGCTGATCACGTCCCTGACGAGCACCCCCTCACTCGACGCGACCCTGGCGGACCTCGAGGCCATGGCCGAGGCCGCTGCGCACGCTGCCGCGATCACCGTCGGCAGAGCAGGGGCCGACCTTCCATGGGCGCACGAGCTGCGATCCGGTAGCTGAGGTGCCGACCGCGCGAGTCCGCGCTCAGCGCGGAAGGCGGTCGAGTACCCGGTAGAACAGGTGCGTCACTCCGACGCCGGCGACGACGCGTTCCTGCTCGAGCTTCACCGGCGCTCCGTCGAGCTCGTCGAATAGACGGATGCCCGAGCCCAGCAGAACGGGGACGAGGTGGATCCAGAGGTCGTCGAGGAGCCCGAGTCGCAGGCACTGCATGGCGATGTCGCCGCCGGCGACGCCGACGTGCTTGCCGCCCGCGGCGGCCTTCGCCTGCTCGATCGCGCTCTGCACCCCGCCCGTCACGAAGGTGAAGGGGCCCGAGCGGTCGGCCCACTCAGCGGGCACCTCGTGCGTGACGATGAAGCTGGGGATGCCCATCGGGTCGTCGCCGCCCCACGCCTCCGCGTCGTCGAAGGTCTTGCGTCCCGTCACGTTGGCGCCGATATCGAACGCTGCTCGAACGATCGGGGCGCTCGCGGCGTCGACGTGGAAGGTGAGCGCGTTGTTCGGCATCGGCACTTCGACGTCGCCGCCGTCGTACCAGGCGTGCACCTCGTCCGTGCTGTGGTCAGTGCGGGCCACGAAGCCGTCGAGAGACATCGACATCTCGACGACGACACGGCTGGCGAGACTCAGATCGCTCATGATGAAGGACCTCCGTCGACGGTGACGTTCGGTCCTCGCATCGTGCTCGCTTCTCGCGGCGCGGTCAAGCGTCGGGGAAGGAGTAGATCTCGGTGCGTCAGTCGCGCCACCAGGCGTCGAACCGCGACGCCGGCACCTGCCGCTTGTGCTCGGTCGCGCGGTACCGCGCTTCAATGGCCTCGGCGACCGCGTCGTCGACCTCGCCGCCTTCCAGGTAGGTGTCGATGTCGCGGTACGTCATGCCGAGGTTCGCCTCGTCGGTCTGCCCGGGCGTGTGGTCGAGCAGGTCGGCGGTCGGCGCCTTCTCGTACAGACGAGCGGGGGCACCGAGGTGCTCGAGCAGAGCACGACCCTGCCGCTTCGTCAGTCCGGTGAGCGGGGTGAGGTCGACACCACCGTCGCCGTACTTCGTGAAGAAGCCCGTGACCGCCTCGGCGGCGTGGTCGGTGCCGACGACGAGCAGGCCGCGCTCGCCGGCGATGGCGTACTGCGCGACCATCCGCATCCGCGCCTTCACGTTGCCCTTCACGAAGTCGCTTAGCGTCTCGCCGGTCGCCTCGGCGACATCCTGGACGACGCCATCGACACCGTGCTTGATGTTGACGGTGACGCCCGGCTCCGCCGCGATGAAACGCAGCGCCAGCTGGGCGTCGTCCTCGTCGGCCTGCACGCCGTACGGCATGCGCACGGTGACGAAGCTGCGCTCGTGGCCCTTGTTCCGCAGCGACTCGATGGCGAGCTGGCAGAGCCGGCCGGCGAGCGACGAGTCCTGACCGCCCGAGATGGCGAGGATGAGGCCTTTCGCGCCGGAGCGCAGCAGATAGTCCTCGAGGAACGCGACCCGCTCGGCCACCTCCTCGGCGGGGACGATGTCGGACTTCACGTTCAGGGCGGCCACGATCTCGGCCTGAATTGGGCGCATGGATCGATTGTTCCGCGAAAGCGAGACAACAGCGAACGCCGACGCGATTAAGAGGCGGCGGCCTCCGCGGGCACCTCGTCGTCGGTGAGCCCGAGTTCACGGAACGCGACGGCGACGCCCTCCTCGGCCGGGCGCGGGACGACGAGGTCGGCGAGGTCGAGGACCTCGGGCGGCGAGCCCTCGATACCGACGGCCGTACCCGCGAATGCGAGCATCTCGAGATCGTTGTAGCTGTCGCCGATGGCGACGACGTCCTCCTGCGCGACGCCCAGCCGGTCGATGACGGTGGCGATTCCGACGGCCTTGTCGATGCCCTTCATGAACAGCTCACCGGACGCGCCGGTGACGCCGATGATCGAGCTCGGGAGCACGTCGATCTCGTCGCCGATCTTCTCGGCGAGGTGGCGCAATGGAATGGGGGAGTCGAAGAAGGTGACCTTGCCGAACGACCTGTTGCTGAGATCGCCGGGCGTGACGAGCAGGTCGAAGATCCCGGTGCTGACGGGGCCGCCGACCGTCTGCGACTGCCGACGCGGCGGCAGGATCGACAGCAGTCGCTCGTCGACGCCATCGCGTCCGTAGATCGCCTCGGAGGCCTCGAGCACGTAGGCGATGTCGTGCTCGTCGAGCACCGAGAGGGTGCGAGCCGCGAGCTCGGCGGGGAAGCGGCGATCGTGCAGTACCTCGCCGTCGATCTCGACATAGCCGCCCGCCGACGCGACCAGCCCGTCGAATCCGATCTCGAGAACGCTCGGGCTGATCATCGAGCGCGCGCGGCCCGTGCAGAGGAAGACGCGGTGTCCGTTCTCGCGGGCGAGGCGGACGGCCTCGACGTGACCGAGCGGCACGCTGCCGTGGTCGGCGAAGGTGCCGTCGAAATCGATGAAGACGGCTTTCGGGGCGTTGATCGCGGAGGTCCTTCCACTTCTGATGTGTCCGTCGGGGCGGCTCTCCTCAGCGGGAACCGGGACGGACTGCTCAGTCTTCCAGGCCCGCGCGGGCGATCGCGCCCGTGCGTTGAAAGGGTCTGCTCAAGACGACCGCGAGTGCGACGCCGAGCGCGACCCCGATCACTGCGGGCGCGAGCGACACGTCGACCGCGAACCCGGATGCACTGAGGGTCCAGACGATCGAGGCGATCACGACGAGGCCGAGAAGGACGCCGATGATCCGGGTGGACGCGACGCCGATCCCGCGGAGCGGCCGGCTGCCGACCAGCGCCAGACCGGCGGATGCAATGAAGGCAGCCAGCAGCACCAGCAGGCCGACCGTTCCGATCTCGGCGGGAAGGGCGCGCACGTCGGGAGCGCAGCTCGGCGGCGCCGGGAAGATCGCGGGGCAGAGGGAGGGAAGTCCGCGCACCGACGCGAGGAGCAGCAGCCCGATCATCGTGCCGACCACGGCGACCGCCGCGCGAACGAGGACGGGGCGGGCGGAGGAACGGCCGATCATGGCGTCAGAGTAGTGCTGGGCGGATCGGATCAGACCCGCTCGCGCTTCTTGCCGAAACGGGCCGCGAGGAAGAGCAGCGATCCGACGACGAGATAGCCGAGGGCCCCGAGCCAGACGATGCCGGTCTGCTGGGTGAGCAGCACGATGCTCGCGATGATGGCGAGCACGGGCACCACCTTCGGAACCGAGAAGTGGTCGTGCTCGACCTTGTCCTTCTTCAGCACGAGCACGCTCACGTTGGCCGACAGGAAGACCAGCAGCAGGAGAAGGACGGTGGTCTCCGCGAGCGTGCTGACGTCGCCGAGGAAGCTGAGCCCGATCGTCAGCGCCCCCACGAACACGATCGACACCCACGGGGTCCGACGGTTCGGCAGCACCCGCCCGAACACCGACGGCAGCAGCCCCGATTCGGCGAGCCCGTATCCCACCCGGCTCGCCATCACCATGAACAGGAGCGCCCCGTTCGCAATGGCGACGAGGGCGATGAGACCGAACAGCCACGACGGCACCGCCGCCCCGCTGGCCTCGACGACATCGAGAAGGGGGCCGGACGACTGGGCGAGCTCATCGATCGGCAGGGTGATGACGGCGCCGAGGGCGATGAGGAGGTACACGACCGCCGCCGTCGCCAGAGCGCCGAAGAGAGCCCGCGGGTACGCCTTCGACGGGTTCTTCACCTCTTCGGCCATGTTCGCGGCGGCCTCGAAGCCGAGGAACGAGAAGAACGCGATGACCGACGCCGCGAACGCCCCCTGCAACGGCGCCACGTCCGGGTTGAACTCGAGCAGGCGGGCGGGGTCGCCGTCTCCGCCGCCGAAGAAGAGGGCGGCGCAGAAGATGACGATGACGAGTCCGCTGACCTCGATCACCGAGGCGACGAGGTTCGCGGTGAGCGACTCGCGCACGCCGCGCAGGTTGATGAGGGTCAGGATCGCGATGAACGCGATCGCGGTCGGGACGGGCGGCACGTCGATCAGCGCCGCCAGATAGTCGCCGGCGAACGCGTTCGCGAGCGAGGCGGCGGTCGTGATGCCGGAGGCCATCATCAGGAATCCGACGACGAACGACAGGTAGGGGATGCCGAACGCGCGATCGACGTACCGGGCGGCGCCGCCCGCGTGCGGGTATTTCGTGATCAGTTCGGCGTAGGTGCCGGCGGTGAGCAGCGCGACGACGAGGGCGATCAGCAGCGGCAGCCAGATCACTCCGCCCACGTCGTTCGCCATCGAGCCGACGAGGGTGTAGATGCCGGCGCCCAGGGTGTCGCCGACGATGAAGGCGAACAGCAGCGGAGCGGTGATGACGCGTTTGAGGCCGCCCGGGCGCGAGTCGGCGTCGGTGGCGGCGTTCGAGGTGCCTGCGATGTCGGCCATTGCACCACTTCAGCGCGAGACGCCTGGAAAACCCCGCGGCCCCGGCTTTCTATCAGCCAACACGGAACCATCTCGCAGGGGCCTCTCTGGTCATTGAGGAGGGCCGCTAGGCCCGTCGCGAAATGACGGGACTCGTACTTGCGCCGACGGCCGAGCGCGATTTGTCGGCTGGTCGCATCGCTGGGCCGCTTCGCGGCGGCTCAGCGACCGGCGGTTCCTGGTCACCCCGGAGGGCCGCCAGGCCCGTCGCGAAATGACGCCGCTCGTTGAGCGAAGCGATACGGAGGCTCGCGCGCTGAAGCGTGTCGCATCGCGACGGGCCTGGCGGCCCTCCTCAGCGACCAGGGTGTGGGGCCGCCGCCCGTATCGCGTCGGGGGCGAAGGGGCTGACTTCTGGTCAGTGAGGAGGGCCGCTAGGCCCGTCGCGAAGTGACGGGATTCGCACTCGGGTCGAAGCTCGGGCGCGATTCGTCGGCGGGTCGCATCGCTGGGCCGCTTTTGCGGCGGCTCAGCGACCGGGGTGCGATCCGGGACCGGTGTCCCGTGACAGCGGGACACCCGCACTGGCACCATGATGCGCATGACGGCCGAATCGACACGGCGCTTCCCGCGTGCGACCGCCTCGGCGCGCATCGCGACGGTCGCCGCGCTCGTCATCGCCGGCCTCTCGAGCATCGGCGCGATCGCCCTCGACATCGCCATCCTCGCCGACTACGCGCCGTCCGCGGTTCCCATGTCGACCGGGTGGTCGGGTGCGTTGCCCGGCCTCGCGATGGTGCTGCCCGGCGCGCTGCTGCTGTGGCGCCTTCCCTGGCATCCGATCGCCACGATCCTCGTCGTCTTCGGCGTGCTCTGGTGCGTCGATGGCCTCGCCGCCGCGGCCGTGAACTACTCGTGGCTCTACGACCGCGACGCCCCGTTCACCGGCGTCGCGTTCTGGTACTACGCGCGCTTCGGTTCGGTGCTGATCCTGCCGATCCAACTGCTGCTCGTGCTGTTCCCGACCGGCCGGCTGCCGCGACCGCCGGTGTGGCGGGGGATCGGCATCACCGCGCTGGTGCTCGCCGTCATCATGCCGATCGCGTTCATCCTCGCGCCGCGCGCCGCCATGATGGCTCGTGCCCCGTCGGGCGGCATCGACCCGGACGCGGCGACCCAGTCCACCGCGATCTACGACCACCCGCTGATCACCCTGCCGCTACCGACCGAGATGTGGCTCGGCCTCTTCACCGTGGCGGTGCCGGCGACGGTCCTGTCGCTCCTGCTGGCGCTCGCCGTCGCCATCGGCCGAAGCTTCGGGGCGAGCCCGGTCGAGAAGTCGCAGCTGCGCTGGTTCGTCTGGGCGGGCGCCCTGTTCATCGTGCTGATGGCGTCGCAGCAGCTGTTCCCGCTCGGCATCAGCGACGGCATCCTCACCCTCGCGATCGCGCTCGTCTCCGCATCGGTTGTCGTCGCCGTCGCCCGATACCGCCTCTACGAGATCGACCGGCTGCTCAGCTGGACGCTGCTCTACGGTCTGCTCGTCGGATCGATCGTGGCCGTCGACGGGGCACTCGTGCTCACGCTCGGCGCCGTCATCGACGACGGCGTGCTGATGCTCGTCGCCGTCGTGCTGGTCACCCTCGTCTACGCGCCGCTGCGTGACCGTCTGTTCGGCGTGGTCAACCGCGTGGTGAACGGCCGCCGCAGCGACCCGTACGGCGTCGTCTCGGCGCTCGCCGGGGAGCTCGAGGACAGCCTCGACACTCCAACCCAATTGGGTGCGGTCGCGGACGCCATCGCCGACGCGTTCGCCTCGACCTACGTCGCCGTCGAACTGGAACGCCCCGACGGCGACCTCATCCGCGCCGAGCACGGCACCCGCCACCGCGACACGGTCGACCTGCCGCTCGAGTACCGCGGGCGTCGCATCGGCCGCATCGTGATGAAGCCGGGCCGCCGCCCTCGACTCAGCGCCCGAGACCAGAAGCTGCTCGGCGATCTGGTGCGTCTCGCCGCCGCCGCGATGCTCAACGCCGAGCTGTCGGCCGAGTTGCAGGCGATCCGCGAGAACCTCGTTTCCGCCCGCGAGGAGGAGCGTTCCCGCATCCGACGCGAACTGCACGATGGGCTCGGCCCGCTGCTCGGCGGCGTCAAGCTGCGCCTCGAGACCGCCCGCAACTTCGTCGGCAAGGACCCGGGGCGATCGGTCGAGTTCCTCGACAAGGCGATCGCGGACTCCGCCGAGGTGATCCTCGAAATCCGCCGCCTGGTTCAGGACCTGCGGCCGCCGGCGCTCGACGACCTGGGGCTGCGTCGCGCGGTCGAGCAGCAGGCCGAGCGGTTGCGCGGGCCGTCGCTCGCGATCGAGGTATCGGGCGAGATCGGCCGCTCTCTGCCCGCGGCCGTCGAGGTCGCCGCCTACCGGATCGTGTCCGAGGCGCTCAACAACGTGTCGCGGCACTCGCGTGCCCGTTCGGCGTCCGTGGTGCTCGACGCCGGTGCGGCGGCGCTCGTCGCCACCGTCACCGACGACGGAACCGGCATCGACGACGACGCCGTGCGCGGCGTCGGACTGCGATCGATGCGCGAGCGGGCGACCGAGCTCGGCGGATCGCTCGAGATCACCGTCCCCGAGGGTGGCGGCACCACCGTCCGCGCGCGCCTGCCGCTGCCCGCCGAACCGACGGCACCGGCTCCCGACGTCGATGAGGAGATCGCCCGTGTCCGATGATGTGATCCGCCTGGTGCTCGTCGACGACCACCCCGTCTATCGCGAGGGCCTGTCGGCTCTGCTCTCGTCGACCGACGGCGTCGACGTGGTCGCCACCGCGGGCGACGGCAACGAAGCGCTCGACGTGGTCGCCGCCCAACAGCCCGACGTCGTCGTCATGGATGTGCAGATGCCGCGTCTCGACGGCATCGCCGCGACCCGCGAGATCGTGTCGGTGAACCCGCACATCGGCGTCGTGGTGCTCACCATGTCCGAGGACGACGAGACCGTGTTCAGCGCGATGCGGGCAGGGGCTCGCGGATACCTCCTGAAGGGCGCCGGCCAGGACGAGATCCTGCGCGCCATCCGTTCGGTCGCGAGCGGCGAGGCGGTCTTCGGTGCCGCCATCGCCCGCCGGGTGGCAGAGTACTTCGCGGCGCCGCCGACCTCGCAGAAGGTCGCGGAGATCTTCCCGCAGCTCACCGCACGCGAGCGCGAGATCCTCGACCTGCTGGCCGCCGGGCGGTCGAACCCCCAGATCGCGCAGACGCTCTACCTGTCGCCGAAGACGGTGCGCAACAACGTGTCGAACATCTTCGCGAAACTGCAGGTCGCCGACCGCGCCGAGGCGATCATCCGCGCCCGCGACGCCGGCCTCGGCCACCCCTGACCCGCGGGACGTTCACGGGACCTGCGCGGGATGCCGGTCCCTGCCGGCCCGGGTCGCGCCGTCGGAAGAGTCGAAGCAACAGATCACTTCCACTCCTCTTTCCGAAAGGCACCACGACCATGGACCGCAACATCTTCGACTTCGCCGTGAAGACTCCTGCTCCGGCGATTCCCGCCGCGCGAACGTCCGCCCCCACCCTGCTCGCGCGACTGGGCGGTGTCGCCCTGATCGCGGCACCGCTGCTGCTGATGGGCGGCGCTCTGACCTCGCCGCCGCAGACCGCTCCAGGCCAGGCCGGTTACATCGAATCGCTCGCCGCGGACCCGGCGGTCAGCCTCCTCTCCGCCAACCTCTTCCACTACGGCTGGGTCGCGTTCGCGCTCGGCGCCCTCGCGACGATCGCCCTCGTGACCGGACGGCGCGGACGGGTGTGGGTGAGGATCGCGGCCGTCGTGCTCGCCTTCGGAGCGATCCAGATGTCGGGCCTGCTGCTCTCCGACTGGTTCCTGATCGGCGCCGGGAACGCGCTGCCCATCGACCAGGCCGTCGCCGTGGACACCGCGGCGAAGGAGTCGTCGGCGCTCGTCTGGCTGATCACCGCGCAGGTTGGCACACTGCTGGCGGTCCCCGCTCTCACTCTCGGCTTGGCTCGCGCCCGCGTGCTCTCCTGGTGGATCGCCCCGCTGGCGGCGCTGCCGTTCGTCGTTCTGGCGTTGAACCTCGGTCCTTTCGGAGCGGTGCTCGGCACGCTCCTCTACGCGCCCGTCTTCATCGCCGGAGCGAAGCTCGTCGCGGGTCGACCGGTCGACTGACCGCGCGCGGTGCAGGAGGCCCGGTGCCGGTTGGCGCATCGGGCCTTCCCGCGCGTCTCGACGGTCAGACCCGCGGCTCGCGGAGCCGCGGTTGGCGAGGGGGGTCGCCCACCGGCGGAAGAGCCGGGATGTCGAGCTGAACCGGATTGCCGGCGGTCACGACGACGGCCTCTCCGAAGTGGGTGAACTCGCAACGCTCGCCGTCGAGCAGTGAGTAGGAGGCCGCGTCGGCGCCGACCTCGACGAGCAGGGTCGCATCGCGCACGCGCAGTCGGAAGCGCAGATGGTCGGTCCCCGGCGGGAGGCGCGGTGCGAAGGACAGGCCGTCGCGGGTGTGGCGCATCCCGCCGAAGCCACCGACAAGGGAGGTCCACACCCCGGCGAGCGAGGCGAGGTGCAGCCCCTGACCGGTGTCGCCCTGCAGGTCGTCGAGGTCGATGTGGGCGGCTTCCCGCACATAGTCGAGGGCGAGATCGAGATGGCCGACCTCGGCGGCGAGAACCGCCTGCGCCGCGCTCGAGAGCGACGAGTCGCGCACCGTGATCGCCTCGTAATAGGCGAAGTCGCGGGCCTTCTGCTCAGGAGTGAACAGCTCGGAGCGGAAGTAGAGCGCGAGCACGAGGTCGGCCTGCTTGACGACCTGCTTGCGATACAGCTCGACGTAGTGGAAGTTCGCCTGCAACGGGTAGCTGTCGGGCGTCATCGCCTCGAAATCCCAGGGCGCCTGTTCGGTGAAGCCGAACGCCTGCGGGTGCACCCCGAGCCGCTCGTCGTAGAGGATCGTCATCGCCTCCGCCGCACGGAGCCACGACTCGATCTCGGTCTCGTCGACGCCGAGCGTGCCCGCGGCACCCGGATGCTCGTGCGCGACGCGCGCCGCCTCCTCGAGATTCAGTTGCGCCATGACGTTCGTGTAGACGTTGTCGTCGGCGACGGCCGAGTACTCATCCGGGCCGGTGAGGCCGGCGAGATGAAACCGGCCATCGTCGGTGTAGTGGCCGAGCGCCATCCACAGCCGCGCGGTCTCGACGAGCAGCTCAACCGCGATCTTCCGCTCGAACTCGCGGTCACCGGTCGTGCGCACGTAGTGGGCGATGGCGACGGCGATGTCGGCGTTCACATGGAACGCCGCCGTGGCTGCAGGCCAGTATCCGGACGCCTCACGGCCGTCGATCGTGCGCCACGGGAACGATGCGCCCGCGAGACTCAGCTGCTTCGCCCTCGCGCGGGCGTGGTCGAGCGTCGAATGGCGCCACAGCAGGCTCGACTTCGCGCAGTGCGGGGCGATGTAGCCGAGCACCGGCACGATGAACGCGTCGTCGTCCCAGAAGGCGTGCCCGTCGTAGCCGCGTCCCGTCAGCCCCTTGCCGGGAACGGGACGGTCTTCGGCGCGGGCGGTGGCTTGGAACAGCTGGAAGAGCGCGAAGCGCACCGACTGCTGTAAGACCGGGTCTCCGATCTCGACGTCGGCGCCGTCCCAGAACGCGTCGAGCAGTTCGCGTTGCTTCTCGAGCAGCCCGTCCCACCCGACGTGCGCCGCATCCGCTGCGGCCGCCTCCGCCGCATCGCGGGCGCGCTCCGGCGACGGATCGGCGCCGAAGTCGTGTCCGACGAACTTCACGACGGTGAGCGGGTCGCCGGGACGCAGCACCGTGGTCACCGTCTCGCGGGCGAGATCGGGAGCCATCTCCATCGAAGAACCGGTGCCGGACGGTCCCTCGACCTCGTGCCGCATCGTCACCGCCACCGTCAGGGCGCTCGAGCGGGTGCGGTGGACGAGCGTCGCGTGCGCGTCATCGTGGGTGTGGAGTCGTGGCGCGAGCGCCGTGTCGAGCGCGGCCGAGATCGCGGGGTTCGGACTGTGCGGCGAGGGATGTCCGTTCGCGACGATCTCCGACTGCAGCGTGATGCGCACCGTGGCGTCGACGGCGCTCACCCGATAGCGGATCGCCGCCACCGACCGCAGTGCCAGCGAGACGAGGCGGGTGGACTCGACCCGGATGCGTGCACCGGCGGGCGAGGTCCATTCGGTGCGTCGTTCGAGGGTGCCGCGCCGGAAGTCGAGCCGGCGCTCGTGCTCGTGCACGGTGCCGGTGCGCAGGTCGAGCGGTTCGTCATCGGCGAGGAGGCGGATGATCCGGCCGTCGGGAGCGTCGAGCACGGTCTGCCCGTGCTCCGGGTAGCCGAAGCCCTCTTCGGCGTACGGCATCTCGTACTGCTCGAAGAAACCGTTGAGGTAGACGCCGGCAGTGCCGGACGGGTCGCCCTCGTCGAGGGTGGCACGCCACCCGAGGTGTCCGTTCGAGACGGCGAAGAGCGAGCCGTCCCCGTCACGGGACTCCTCGTCGAAGCCCGAGCGGGTCAGGCTCCAGGAGTCGTCGGGAAGGAAGGAGTCGTCGGGCAGATCGGTGGCGTCGTGGCGGCGCATGCTGACAGAGCTATCAGACCGTCCGCGGCGGAACCTGCGAACGGCCCGCCCTCCCGAAGTTGCGGAGGACGGACCGTTCATGGGATGCAGCTCAGCCCTTGAGCGCCTCGCGGAGGGTGACGCGGGCACCCATGCGCAGCAGCGAGTTCTCGTAGATCTTCGACCCGACGACGATCGCCGCGAAGGTCGACAGGGCGAGGACCACGAGCGAGAGGATCGGCTCCCACCAGAGCGCGGTGCCCTGGAACAGGCGCACCGGCATCGCCACCGGCGAGGAGAACGGGAAGTACGAGAGCACCGTCATCCATAGCTGGTTGTCGAACAGGAAGATGACCGCGAAGAACGGCAGCATCACGAGCATCGTGACGGGCGTCGTCGTGGAGCCGATGTCCTCCTGACGCGACACCATCGCGCCGGTCGCCGCGAAGAGCGCCGCGATGAGGGTGAAGCCGATCACGAAGAACGCGACGAACCACACGACGGGGGCGCCGAGGAGCGACAGCAGCTCGGTCTGGTCGGTGACCGTCAAGCCGATCAGGGCGAGCGCCACCGTGGCCGCGGTCTGTCCGAACGCGAGCAGGCTGTTGCCGAGCACCTTGCCGGCGAGCAGGGTTCGCACCGGGATCGCCGACATCAGGATCTCGACCACACGGGTCGACTTCTCCTCGACGACGCTCGTGGCGATGGTCGAGCCGAAGGTGAGTGCCGCGAGGAAGAAGACGAGACCGAAGGCGTAGGCGACGAGGTAGTTGAGCCAGTAGTTCGGGTCTTCGGGGTCGAGCAGCTGCACCTCGGGGGCGGAGCTCAGGGCGGCGACGAGCGACGCGGGTGCCTCCTCGTCGGCGATGATGGTGACCTCGCTCGCCCCACCGGTGCTGGGCACGAGCGCGGCGTCGACGTCGCCGTCGCGCACCAGCTCTTCGGCGGCGGCCTGATCGGCGGCGTCGACCGCCTCGAAGCCGCCTCCGCCGGGCAGTGCGTCCGCCGCGGTGCCGACGACGGCGACCGGGATGTCCTGGCCCGCCTCCTCGGCCGCCTGCCGTGCCTGGAAGCCTCCGAAGATGACGGCGGCGAGCACCATGGCGAGCAGGATGCCGGTCGAGATGACGAACGACTTGGTGCGCAGGCGCACTCGGATCTCGCGCTCGGCGACGAGCCACACGGTGCTCGCCGGGTTCGCGCCGGACTTGGTGTTGCGGGGGTTGCTCATCGCACGACCTCTCGGAAGATCTCGGCCAGCCGGGGCTTGATGGGGGAGAAGGCGGAGACGGCACCGCCCTCGACGGCGCGCTGCAGGATGCGCTGCGCACTCGTCTCGTCGTCGACCTCGAAGAGGGCGTACCCGCCGTCGAACTGGGTGACGGTGACACCGGGTTCGGCGCGGAGCCAGCCGAGATCGCCCGCGGAGATCAGCTCGTAGCGGGTGGTGCCGTGCTGGCGGCGCAGCTCCTCGCGAGGTCCGGCGGCACGGATGGCGCCGCCCGCGATGATGACGAGGTCGTCGCAGAGCCGTTCGACGATGTCGAGCTGGTGACTTGAGAAGAGCACGGGGATCCCCGAATCGGCGCGCTCCTTGAGCACCCCGACGACGACGTCGACGGCGAGCGGGTCGAGACCCGAGAACGGCTCATCGAGGATCAGGATGCGCGGGTCGTGCACGAGCGCCGCGGCGATCTGCGCGCGCTGCTGGTTTCCGAGCGACAGCGCCTCGACGTTGTCATTCGCCCGCTCGGTGAGTCCGAGCGACTCGAGCAGCGCATCGGCGTTCGCGCCGGCGTCCGCCGTCGAGAAACCGCGCAGTCGGGCGAGGTAGACGAGTTGTTCGCGCACCCGCATCTTCGGGTACAGGCCGCGCTCCTCGGGCATGTAGCCGAACAGTCGACGGTCGCCGGCGGTGATCGGCCGGCCGTCGAACTCGACCGTGCCGCCGTCGGAGGAGAGCAGACCGAGCGCGATGCGCATCGTGGTCGTCTTTCCTGCTCCGTTGCCGCCGACGAAGCCGGTCAGCTTGCCGGGCTGGACGGTGAAGCTCACATCGTCGAGAACCTGTCTCGTGCCGAAGCGCTTGGTGATGCCTCGCAGTTCGAGCATCGTGCCTCCTTGGGTCGCGTTGTTCTGGTCGCGTTGTACTCAAGGCTAGGAAGCGCGATCCGCACGGACATCCGCCCTGCGGGTGATGGGCATCCGCCCTGCGGCGGTCGGGCCGGCGGTGGGCCGGGCCGCTATTCGACGAGACCCACCCGGTGGGCGTACACGACGGCGTGGATGCGGTCGCGCACGGCGATCTTCTGCAGGATGCGCGACACGTGCGTCTTGACGGTCGCCTCGCCGATGTAGAGGGTCGCGCCGATCTCGGCGTTCGAGCGCCCATCGGCCATCAACCGCAGCACCTCGGCCTCGCGATCGGTGAGGGTCTCTCCGGTCTCGGGGATGGTGATGCTGCCCGTCGCGGTGGGGGCCGGTTCGGACGCGGACGGGGCGACGGCCGCTTCCGTGGGTGCGTCGCCGCGCGCGAAGCGGCTGATCACGCGCCGCGTCACCTCGGGGGAGAGCAGCGCCTCACCCGACGCGACAGCACGGACCGCGCCGGCCAGCTGCTCCGGCGACGCGTTCTTCAGAAGGAAGCCGCTCGCTCCCGCCTCGAGCGCGGCGAAGAGATAGTCGTCGCGGTCGAAGGTGGTGACCATGATGATCGCGGGTGCTTCGGAGCTGCCGAGGATGCGCCTCGTCGCCTCGAGGCCGTCCATGTCGGGCATCTGCACGTCCATGGTCATCACGTCGGGGCGCGCCGTCGCCGCGAGCGCGACCGCCTGGGCTCCGGTGCCCGCCTCGCCGACGATCTCGACGTCGGGCATCGTGCCGAGGATCATGCGGAATCCGGACCGCACGAGCGGTTGGTCGTCGACGATCGCGACCCGGATGCGGCGCTCGCCGTCGCTCATCGGACCGGCACCGGCTGGGCGGCCGCGGTGCGCAGATCGGGGACCCGCACTCGCACGAGCCAGCCGCCGCGGTCCCGCGGCCCGATCTCGATGCTGCCGCCCGACGCCGTCGCCCGCTCGCGCATGCCGAGCTGGCCGAGTCCCGGCCGGAAGGCGCGCAGCGAGCGCGCCCCGGAATTCGTGATCTCGAGTTCGACGCCGTCGTCCTCGTAGCGGAGCCGCACGTCGGCCTCGGTGCCGACCGGACCATGGCGGCGCGCGTTGGTGAGCGCCTCCTGCGCGATCCGGTAGAGGTTGACCGACGTCACCGCCGGCAGCGGACGCGGCTCGCCGATGACATTGACGCTCGTCGGCATCCCCGACGCGCTCGACAGCTCGGCCAACTCGGGGAGGCGGTCGAGCGACGCGGAACTGGTGTCGACGTCATCGTCGAGGTCGTGCGAGCGGAGCGTGGTGAGCAGGCCGCGCAGCTCCTGGATCGCGGTACGGGCGCTCTCCTCGACCGACTCGAGTGCCCGCCGCGCGGCGACCGGGTCGGAGTCGAGCACCACCCGCGCGGCGCCGGCCTGCACTCCCATCACCGACACGTGATGCGCGACGACATCGTGCAGTTCGCGGGCGATGCGCACCCGGTCGAGTGCGACCGCCTGCGCGGCGGTCAGCTCGCGCTCCTCTTCGAGCTCCCTCGTGCGCGCCCTCAGCAGCTCCGAGGCGAGGGCCGCGTTCCACGATCGCTCGCCGAACATCCACGCGGCGGCGAAGTAGAGGACGTTGATGAGGATGTTGATGAGCGAGTACGCGACGAGCGGCGTCAGTGCGCCGCCGAAGCCGAACTCCTCGAGCGAGTCGGGATCGGTCGCCGAGATGAACATTGCGATGAACAGCCAGGCCGCCATCGCTGTCACGATCAGGGTGCGGGACAGGTTCGCGCGGCGCCGGTCGGCCGTCCACGCCCCGACCGTGTAGATGGCGAGGAAGAGGGCGATGTTGTTGATGATCAGGTCGGGCACGACGATCAGCTGCCCGACGATGAAGCCGGCCGCGACGACCAGCGCGACGCCGTTCGGGTAACGGCGGCGCCAGGCCAGCGGAAGCGTCGTGGCCGCGCCGAGCACCGGCCATGTCCATCCGGGCGCGAGATCGCCGAGGATGCCCGTCATCGAATAGAGGGCGCAGCTCAGCATGTAGGCGACGAAGAAGCCGGCGGCCAGCGCGGCGTCGGTGCGGAACGCGCCCCGCTCGGCCGGGCGCGGAAGCGTCGAGGTCATCCCCTCAACCTACTGAGACGAACGCTGATCCCGCGTCCGTCGCGCGGCGGACCCCGGGGGCGGCGGAGCACGCGACGGTAGTCTTTCGAGTCGAACGGGAACGAGTGGAGCGAGGGCGAGCGGTGTCGTCGGGATGGGGCCGGATCACAGCGCTGCTCCGCAGCCTGCGTCGCCTCGCCTGGCGGTTCTCACCCGGCCTGCCGACGAGTTGGTCCGAGGCGGCATCGGTGCTGCGGCCGAACGCGACCCAGATCGCGCGCCTCACCGTGGCCGCCGTCATCTCGTACCTCGTGGCCGACTGGCTCTATCCCGGCATCCTCGACCTCACCGCGCCGCTCACGGCACTGCTCGTGGTGCAGGCGTCGACCGTCGGCACCCTGCAGATGGGGCTGGTGCGCGTCGGCGCCGTGCTGAGCGGGGTGCTCGTCGCCGTCGTCGTCACCAGCTACATCGGCCTGTCCTGGTGGAGTCTCGCTGCCGTCATCGCCGCATCGCTGATCCTCGCGAAGCTGCTGCGCCTCGGCGACCAGACGCTCGAGGCGCCGATCAGCGCGATGCTGATCCTCGCCGTGTCGTCACCCGAGGTCGCCGCCGAGGTACGCGTTGCGAACACCCTCATCGGCACCCTCGTCGGCGTCGCGTTCACCCTCCTGGTGCCCGTCGCGATCCCCAACGCCCAAGCAAGCGACGCGGTGCGCAGACTGGCGCGGTCGCAGGCGGCGCTGATGGACGAGATCGCCTCCACGCTCGGCAACCGCGCACCCGACCCCGAAGAGGTGGGGGCGTGGTCGCAGTGGCTCGGCAGCATCGGCGACGAGACCCGCGACGCGGTCACCGCTGTCGAGGCGGCACGCGAGAGTAGGCGGTTCAATCCCCGGGCGCTCGCCGCGCCCACCGTGCACACGGGCTTGCGCGCCGCGCTCGACCGGCTCGAGCGGTGCTACGTCGCCGAGCGGGCGGTCATCGTGATGATCGGACGCGACGCGGTGTCCAGTCCCGAGGGCGAGGCTGATCCGGCCGAGATCGAGCTGCGTCGCGCGTTCGCGGTGGTGCTCGACGACGTCGCCCAGGGCCTGCGGGCCTTCGGCGATCTCATCGGTGCCGAGTTCGGCGGGGGCCGGGTCGCCGCGGCCGACGCCGCTCTCGAGCGCACCCTCGAAGCGGTGCGCGAGAGCCGGGCGGTGCTGACCGAGTTCATGCTCTTCGAGGTCGATGTCCGCGGGCAGCATGGCCTCTGGATGCTGCGCGGCTCCGTGCTCACCGCCCTGGACCAGATCCTCGCTCAGCTCGACCTCGAGCAGACCGACCGCCCCACCGCACCCTGGCTGGCGCGACGCGGTCTGTCGTTGCCCGCCCGCCGCCCCGCCGGGGCGAGTACTCGGCGCGGTCGTGCGTCGCGCGGCGACGACAGCGGGCCTGCCGCCCCCGCCCCCGATCCGTTCGGAGCGCAGGAGTGAGCTGGCGGCGTCGGTTCGCCCTGCAGCTCGCCCGACGCGACCAACGACGCCAGGCCTCGGTGCGCGACCTCGCCGACGAAGGCATGCTCCTCGTCTCGGCGGCCCTTCGGCTGTCGGCGAAGAACCTCATCATCCTGCGCACCCTCCGCGACGGCGCCGACCATGACGAACAGGTCCTCCTCGACGCGCTCCGCGCCGAGATCAACGACCTGATCGAGGAGAAGCGGCGCGAACTGGCGCGCCTGCAGCAGGAGCGCACCCGCGCCGGGCGCCGACTCGGCTGGGCGACGAAGCACGACGACTACCGCAAGAAAGACGTGCCGACGCTGCGGCTGCGCGAGGCGGTCGCCCGCCGCCTGCTCGTCCTGCTGCGCGCCCGACACCAGGACGAGGCGTACCTGCGCGGCATCCTCGCCGAGTCCCGGGATTCGGCGTTGGACGAGATGTTGCAGAACCGGCTCCTCCAGTTCGTGCCCATGAAGCTCGACCGTCGCTACCACCGCGACCGCGACCTGAGGCTCGACCTCGTGCGTCATGATCTGACGCTGCTGCTCGACTCGATCGCGTGAGGCGCCGGCACCCCGCGCGGTGCCCGTACCCTTGACCCCATGCCTTCGCAGTCCCTCCCCATGCCCTCGCGCCAGGTGCGCCCGGCCACCGAGGGGTGGACCCAGCAGAAGGACGACAGCGGCAAGCCGTTGCTGCAGTTCGCCTCGCCGAAGCGCGGCAAGGCGCCCGACCACTTCGCCGACCTCACCGTCGAAGGCCGCAAGGCGCGTCTCGTCGAGCTCGGTCTCCCGGCGTTCCGCGCGAAGCAGGTCGCCACCCACTACTTCGCGCACTACACGAGCGACCCCGCGAAGATGACCGACCTCCCCGCGGCGGGGCGCGAAGAACTGATCGCCGGACTCCTCCCGCCGCTGCTCACCGAGGTGCGACGCCTGAAGACCGACCGGGGCGACACGATCAAGTTCCTCTGGAAGCTGCACGATGGCGCCCTCGTCGAGTCGGTGCTGATGCGCTACCCGGGCCGCATCACGCTCTGCATCTCGTCGCAAGCGGGCTGCGGGATGAACTGCCCCTTCTGCGCCACCGGGCAGGCGGGCCTCACCCGCAACCTGTCGGCGGCCGAGATCATCGACCAGATCGTCCGCGCGAACGCGGCGCTCGCGAACGGCGAGCTCGGCGGCCGGCGCGTTTCGACTCGCTCCGCTCGCTCAACGACCGAGTTCGAACGACCCGACCGTGTCAGCAACATCGTGTTCATGGGCATGGGGGAGCCGCTCGCGAACTACGCCCGCGTCATGCACGCGGTGCGCACCATGGTCGCTCCGCAGCCCGAGGGGCTCGGCATGAGCGCCCGCCACATCACCGTGTCGACCGTCGGACTTGTGCCGGCGATCCGCAAGCTCGCCGACGAGGACATCCCCGTCACCTTCGCGCTGTCGCTGCACGCACCCGACGACGAGCTGCGCGACGAGCTCATCCCCGTGAACTCCCGGTGGAAGGTCGACGAGGCGCTCGACGCCGCCCGCAACTACTTCGAGAAGACCGGGCGCCGCGTCTCGATCGAGTACGCGCTGATCAAGGACATGAACGACCACGCCTGGCGTGCGGACCTGCTCGCCGAGAAGCTCAACGCGCGCGGTCGCGGCTGGGTGCACGTCAACCCGATCCCGCTGAACCCGACGCCGGGGTCGATCTGGACGTCGTCGGAGGAGCACGTGCAGGACGAGTTCGTACGCCGCCTGAACGCCGCCGGCATCCCGACGACGCTCCGCGACACCCGCGGCAAGGAGATCGACGGCGCCTGCGGCCAACTCGCCGCCGCCGACTGACCGCCCGCCGCGCGAAGCGATACGAAGGGCTTGAGCGCTCGCCGCCTCTTCTGCGCCACACTGGTGCAATGACCGACGGCCGCCGGATGCTGCTCGACACCGCAGCCCTCTACTTCCGCGCCTTCTACGGCGTGCCCGACACGGTGAAGGCTCCGGACGGGACGCCGGTGAACGCGGTGCGCGGGCTGCTCGACATGATCGCGAAGCTCGTGCCCGAGTTCCGGGCCACCGAGCTCGTCGCCTGCTGGGATGTCGACTGGCGCCCGCAGTGGCGGGTCGACCTGATCCCGACCTACAAGACCCATCGGGTCGCCGAGGTCGTCGAGGCGGGGTCGGATATCGAGGTCGTGCCGGACCCGCTGACGGTGCAGGTGCCGATCATCGTCGAGACGCTCACGGCGCTCGGCATCCCGATCGTCGGCAAGGCCGAGTACGAGGCCGACGACATCATCGGCACGCTCGCCGCCACGGCGACGATGCCGACCGATGTGGTCACGGGGGACCGCGACCTGTTCCAGGTCGTCGACGACTCCCGCGACGTACGCGTCATCTACACGGCGCGCGGTATGAGCAAGCTCGAGATCGTCACCGATGACGTGCTGAAGTCCAAGTACGGCGTCTCCGCGGCGCAATACGCCGATTTCGCCGCGATGCGCGGCGACACCTCGGACGGGCTTCCGGGTGTCGCCGGGGTGGGAGAGAAGACGGCGGCGACGCTGCTCGCGCAGTACGGCGACCTCGACGGCATCGTCGCTGCCGCCGACGGTGGGGCGTCGTCGTCGATGGCCCCGGGAGTGAAGGCGAAGATCCGCGCGGCGTCCGACTATCTCACCCGAGCTCCCGCGGTGGTGGCGGTGGCACGCGACCTCGACCTGCCGGAGTTCGACGCGACCATCGGCCTGACCGACGAGGGCCGCGAGAAGTTCGCGGCGTTGACGGAGCGCTGGGGCCTCGGCGAATCAGCCCGCCGAGTCCTCGCCAGCCTCGACCGCTGAGATGCCCAGTTCTGCGGGTTCCAGCCGCAAGACACCCGCAGAACTGGGCACCTGGTCATTGAGGAGGGCCGCTAGGCCCGTCGCGAAATGACGCGAGTTGCAGGGTGCAGGTAGCGGCGAATCTGCGACCCGTCGCTTCGCGTGGGCCGCTTCGCGGCGCCTCAGCGACCAGTACCGCTCAGCGGGGGGCGATGAGGCCGACCAGGACGACGTCGACCAGGCGTTCCGCGACTCCCGGTTCCGCCGTCGTGCGGCTGAGGGCACGCAGCAGCATGGCGCCGACCAACGCGTCGCCGATATCCGGGAGCGGGGCATCCGTCCGCAACTCGCCCGAATCGACCGCGGACTGGAGACGGGCGACGAGGGACTGCGTGGCGCCGAGGCTCTCGTGCAGTCGCCGGCCGACGTCGACGTTCTCGGCCGCCGCCGCGACCAGCGAGCGGACGACCGCCTCCCCGCTCGGGTCGGCGGCGAACTCGAAGATCGTTCCCAGCCAGGCGACGAGGTCCGCGCGCAGATCCCCGGTGTCCGGCAAGCCGAAACGATCGGGCAGCAACTGGCCTGAGATCAGGCATTCCGCGACAAGCGCGCCGCGGGAAGGCCACCAGCGGTAGATGGTCTGCTTTCCGACCCCCGCAGCGGCGGCGATGCCCTCCATGGTGAGGTGGTCGTAGCCCTTCGCCTCGAACTGGCGGGCGGTCGCTTCGAGGATCGCGCGCCGTGCCGCCTCGCTGCGGACCGGACCCTGGCGGTGCTCGGACATGTTCATATCCTACGTTCATCTTCGCTAGATGAGACGGTGCGTATCATTAACCGTTTGCTTCCACGAGAGGACACGAGATGGCGGAACTGCTCTACCGGTTGGGCACATTTGCGGCGCAACGGGCGTGGGTGGTGATCGTCGCGTGGATCGTCGTCCTCGCGGTCGCGGTCGGTGGCTTCCTCATCGGCTTCAAGTCGCTCACCAACAGCTTCGACATCCCGGGCACCGCGTCCGGTGAGGTGACCGACGAGCTCTCCGAGAAGCTGCCCGACTTCAGCGGCGCCTCCGGCACGGTCGTCTTCAGCACCGAGGACGGGTCCGAACTCTCCGACGAGCAGCGCGCCGCCATCAGCGCCCTCGTCGCCGACGGGCGCGACCTCGACGACGTCGCCGACATCATCGACCCCTTCGAGGCAGCCGCCCAGCAGGCGGAGCAAACGCAGCAGCTCACGGACGGGCAGGCGCAGATCGCCGCCGCCGTCGATCAGCTCGAACAGGGGCAGACGCAGCTCGACGCCGGGCTGCAGCAGCTCGAGGCCGGTCAGGCTCAGCTGGACGCGGCGCGAGCGCAGCTCGAGGGCGCGGGCCTGCCGACCACCCAGCTCGACGCGCAGCAGCAGACGCTCGACGCCCAGCGGGCGGTCATCACCGAGCAGCAGGCGCAGATCGACAGCGGCCGGGCCGAGATCGAAGCGCAGACGACTCAGCTCGAGCTCGGTGCCCAGCTCGCCGACCTCGCATCCGACATCCGGATCGTGTCCGACGACGGCTCGACCGCCATCGTCAACGTATCGTTCACCGAGCCCCGCCTCGAGCTCTCGGAGGATGCGAAGCAGGGCGTCATCGACCACTTCGAGTCCGAGCCGATCGACGGTGTCGAGGTCGGCTTCTCGACCGAGATCGCCCAGGGCGTCCCGCAGATCTTCGGAGTCGGCGAGGCCGTTGGCCTGGTCGTCGCGGCCGTCGTGCTGCTCGTCATGCTCGGATCGCTGCTCGCCGCCTCGTTCCCGATCATCACCGCGCTCGTCGGCGTCGCCGTCGGTGTGGTCGGCTCGCTCGCCTTCTCGGGCGTCGTGCAGATGGCCTCGGTGACTCCGGTGCTCGGAGTCATGCTGGGTCTCGCTGTGGGTATCGACTACTCGCTGTTCATCATCAACCGGCACCGCAAGCAGCTCCTTCACGGGGCCGAGGTGCGTGAGTCGATCGGACTCGCGAACGGCACGGCCGGCAACGCAGTCGTCTTCGCCGGAGCTACCGTCGTCGTCGCACTGCTCGCGCTCAACGTGACCGGGGTTCCGTTCCTCGGCCTGATGGGCACCGTCGGCGCCGCGTGCGTCGCGATCGCGGTCCTCATCGCCATCTCGTTGACCCCCGCGATCCTCGGCATGGCGGGGGAGCGTGTGCTCAGCAAGCGTGCCCGCGCCCGCATCGGCCACGACGAGCACAAGCACGTCGACGCGGTGCGTCCGATGCCGACGGTGCGCGCCGTCGCGACCGTGCTGCTCAGCGTCGTCGCCCTGCTCGTCGTCGCCATCCCCGCGCTGTCCATGCGACTCGGACTGCCCGACGGCGGATCCGAGCCCGAGGGGTCGTCGTCGTACCAGGCGTTCACCATCACGAACGAGAAGTTCGGTGAGGGCACCAACGGTCCTCTCCTCGTCACCGCCGATCTGCCCGAGGGCACCGACGACGACGAGCTGCTCGCACTGCAGGCCGAGATCGGTCAGGCGATCTACGACGAGGGCGATGTCGTCGCCGTCGCGCCGGTCGCCACCTCCGACGACAACCTGCTCGCCGCGTTCCAGGTCGTACCCGCCGAAGGGCCGAACAGCGTCTCGACGGAGCAGCTCGTGCGCGACCTGCGCGGGCTGACCGTCGGCGACGACATCGAGCTCGGCGTCGCCGGTCAGGCGGCGATCAACATCGACATCTCGGAGAGCCTCGCCAACGTGCTGCCGCTCTACCTGACAGTCGTCGTCGGTCTGTCGCTGCTCATCATGATCGTCGTGTTCCGGTCACTGCTCGTGCCGCTGATCGCGACCGGCGGGTTCGTGTTGTCGCTGTTCGCGACCTATGGCGCCACCGTCGCCGTGTTCCAATGGGGGTGGGGTGCCGAGATCATCGGGCTGCACAGCACCGGGCCGATCCTGAGCTTCCTGCCCGTGATCCTCGTCGGCATCCTGTTCGGACTCGCGATGGACTACCAGCTGTTCCTCGCCTCCGGCATGCGCGAGGCGTACGTGCACGGTGCGAGCGCGCGCGAGGCGGTCATGCAGGGATTCAAGGCGGGACGTGCCGTCGTCATCGCCGCGGCCCTGATCATGGTGTCGGTGTTCGGCGGATTCGTGTTCTCGGAGTCGACGATCATCCGCTCGATCGGGTTCGGTCTCGCGTTCGGTGTTCTCCTCGACGCGTTCGTCGTCCGTCTGCTGCTGATGCCGGCGCTCATGCACCTGCTGGGCCGCTCCGCGTGGTGGCTGCCGAAGTGGCTGGACCGGATCGTCCCGAACGTCGACGTCGAGGGCGCCGCCCTGGAGCGCCGCCACCACACCCCGGAGACCCCGACCACGACGGTCTGACCCTGAGCGCCCTCTCGACGGCCGGAATCCTGTTCCGGTCGTCGAGTGGGTGCCGCTGTCTCGATGTGCTTCGCTTACTCGACCCGTTTCGATACGCTCCTTCGTCGCTACTCAACGACCGGAGGAAGTCCCCGCCCGCCCCGCGAAGCGATACGAAGGGCGCGTGTCGCAGCCCCGGTCGTCGAGTAGGGCCGCCAGGCCCGTATCGAGACGGCTCGAGTAAGCGAGGAACGAGCGCATCGAGAGCAGACGTGCCAGACGTTGGCGCTGTGGTCTCGATGCGCTTCGCTTACTCGACCCTGGGCCCACCGCGCACGTTTGCGCGGGGGGACTCGATACGCTCCTCCGTCGCTACTCGACGACCGGTGGGGACCCTTCCGCTCGTGCGACGGCCGGTCGGTAGCGTGGACCCGTGGGCGAGGAGCTGCTGTTGGTCTCCGGGCGGTCCGGGGCCGGGAAGACGAGTGTCGGGTTCGCGGTGCACGACCTGCTCGTGGAGCGGGACGTGCAGCACGCCTACCTCGACGGCGACTTCCTCGACCTCGCGCATCCCACCCCATGGGCCACCCGCATGGCCGAACGCAACCTCGCCGCCGTGTGGGCCAACTACCGAGAGAGCGGATACACGCGGCTCATCTACGTCAACACCGTCGCCGTGCTCGAAGCAGCCACGCTCGCGGCGGCGATGGGCGGCGAGCCGAACGTGACCAAGATCGTACTCGACGCATCCGACGACACCGTCGCCGAACGGCTGAGCCACCGCGAGACCGGCGAATCGCCTCGCGCAGGTGCAGGGTGCCATCCGGGTGCCCACCGACGGCCGCTCCCTGCAGGACATCGCCGCAGAGATCGCCACTCACCTGAGCTGGGGCTGACTCGCCCACTTCACCCCGTCCGGGGCGCAGAACACGGGGTGAAGCGGGCGAGTCGACGCAGCGGAGACGACGAGGTGCCCAGTTCTGTCGGTGTGTGAGCGCTCACACCCGCAGAACTGGGCACCTCGTCGGTACGGCTCGGGGTTAGCGGCGGGCGTCCTCACGCTCGGCGTCAGTCGAGGGCGCCGACGGGGCGGACTTCGACGCCGCCGCGGCGCGCTGCTCGGCCTCGAGGCGCTCGGCCTCCTCGCCGCCGACCGCCTCGCCGCGGGCGACCAGGCCGGCCACGTCCGAGAGCGGGATCTGCTTGAGGAACAACGACAGCAGGAACGCGACCGCGATGAACGGCACCAGGTACCAGAACACCGGGGCGAGCGCGTCGGCGTACGCGGTGACGATGCCGTCGCGCACCTCGTCGGGCAGCGCGTTGAGGGTCGCCGGGTCGAGGGTCGCCGTCGCGTTCGACGCGTCGGCCGCCGAGGCGCCGGCGCCGGTGAACACGCTGGTCAGGTTCTCGGTGAGGCGGGTGGTGAAGATCGTGCCGAACACCGCGGTGCCGAGCGCGGCCCCGACCTCGCGGAAGTAGTTGTTCGTGCTCGTCGCGGTTCCGATCTGCGCGGCCGGGACTGCGTTCTGCACGACGAGGACGACGACCTGCATGATGAGGCCGAGCCCCGCGCCGAAGACGAACAGGTACACGCAGATGAGCCACACGGGGGTGTCCGCCGACAGGGTCGTCATCGCGATCATCGCGCCGGCGGTGATGAGCGTGCCGAGGATCGGGAACAGCTTGTACTTGCCGGTGCGGGTGATCAGGATGCCGGACGCGATCGACGTGCCGAGCAGTCCGACCATCATCGGCAGCATCAGCAAGCCCGACTCGGCCGCCGAGGTGCCCGACGACATCTGGAGGAACGTCGGGACGAAGCCGATCGCGGCGAACATGCCGATGCCGAGGGTGAGTCCGATCGCGGTCGCATTGACGAAGATCGGGCTGCGGAACAGCGACAGCGGGATGATCGGGTCCTTCGCGCGCGACTCGACGAAGACGAACAGTGCCGCGGCGACGAGCAGGCCGAGACCCCAGCCCCAGGTGACCATCGAGTCCCAGCCGTAGTCCTTGTCGCCCCCGAAGTCGGTGAAGAAGATCAGCGACGTGGTGGCGGCGGAGAGGAAGACGACGCCGAGGAGGTCGATCGGCTGGGTCGCCTTCTTGCTCGGCAGTTTGAGCGCGAACACCGCGACGAGGAAGGCGGCGATGCCGATCGGGATGTTGATGTAGAACGCCCACTGCCAGGTCAGGTGGTCGACGAAGAAGCCGCCGAGCAGGGGGCCGCCGACGGCGGAGAGACCGAAGATGCCGCCGAGCGGTCCGAGGTACTTGCCGCGCTCCGAGGCGGGCACGATGTCGGCGATGATCGCCTGCGACAGGATCATCAGGCCGCCGCCGCCGAGGCCCTGCATGGCGCGGAAGACGACGAAGCTCCAGAAGTCGCCCGCGAACGCGCATCCGATGGAGGCGAGGGTGAAGATCGCGATGGCGATGAGGAACAGGTTGCGCCGCCCCAGTACGTCACCGAACTTGCCGTAGACCGGCATGACGATGGTGGTGGCGAGCAGGTAGGCGGTGGTGATCCACACCTGGTGTTCGACGCCGCCGAGCTCGCCGACGATCGTCGGCATGGCGGTCGAGACGATGGTCTGGTCGAGGCTCGAGAGCAGCATGCCGGCGATGAGCGCGCTGAAGATGATCCAGATGCGCCGCTTCGTGAGCAGGAAGGGCGCGGATTCCGTGGTGGTCATGGGGTCCGTTCGAAGAAGGGTGATGAAGGGTCGGAAGAAGTCAGGAGGCGAAGACGTCGCGCGCGGCCGAGAGCCTGCGATCGAAGAGTTCGAAGAAGTCGGCGGTGTCGGACGAGAGGTATTCGCCGGCGCTCGAACGAGTGAGGGCGCCGAGGATCTGGACCGCCGCAGCCGCACGGAGATCGCCGGACGGTAGGCCTTCGCGCCGCTCGATGAGCTCGGCGTCGGCCTTCTCCTCCTCGATGGAGCGTTCGATCATGCGCTGCAGCAGCCGCGGCTCGCGTTCGAACACGGCCTTCATGACCTCCAGGTGATCGCGGGTGATCTCGGCGCGGAGGAATCGCTCGACGATGAGGGTCGCATAGTCGCTGATGAGGGTGGGGGAGAGGGCGTCGGAGTCGGGGTCTCCGCCTGCGACGAATCGGTCGACGAGGTCGGAGTCATCGCGCCGGAGCGAACGACCGAGCAGCGCGTCCTCCTTCGAGGCGAAGTAGTTGAAGAACGTGCGGCGGGAGATGTCGGCCCGGTCGCAGAGCTCCTCGACGGTGAAGCCCGAGAAGCCGTGCTCGGCGCTCATCTCGCGGGTGAGTGCGGTGAGGCGTTCCTCGGTCGCCGCCATCCGGCGATCTCGGACGCTTTTTGCACTATCGATCACATCGTGCAGTATTGCACTCTGGCGGCCATGGTGCAAAAGGACGCGCGGCACTGCCGAGTCGAGACCGCGAAAAGGGGCGCCGGCCATTCGACCAGCGCCCCTTTACACTCGATGACCGTCAGTTGAGGGCGGGCGTGTCCTCGGGGATGACCCCATCGGCGTACAGGTCGGTCGCGAGGTCGCGGAGGGCCCGCAGCGCGACGCGCTGCGTCAGCGGCCCGTATGAGATGCGGGCCACGCCGAGGCTCTCGTACTCGGCGGCCGTCAGCGCGCCGGGCAGGCCGATAACCGAAAGGTTGCCGGCTCCGAGTCCCTCGACGAGGCGCTCGACGACGGCGCGGTCGATGGCACCGGGAACGAAGACGAGCGGAGCTCCGGCGTCGAGGTAGGCGCGACCCCGCTCGATGGCGTCGGCGATCTTGTCGTCCAGCGGCTTGTCCCCGCCACGGACGATCGCGTCGGTGCGGGCGTTCAGCTGGAAGGCCACCCCTTCGCTCTCGGCGGCCCGGACGATCTGTTCGACGCGCGCGACCGATTCGGCGAGCGGTCGGAGGCGGTCTTCGACGTTGGCGCCGACGATCCCGAAGCCGATCGCGCGGCGGATGGTCTCGCCCGGCTCGTCGTAGCCGTCGTCGAGGTCTGCGGTGACCGGCAGGTCCACCGCCTCGGCGACCGTCTTGGCGCCCTGGAGGGCGAGGTCGAGGGGCATGCCGCCGTCCTCGTATCCGTACATCGCGGCGATGGAGTGGCCGGCGGTTGCGATCGCCTTGGTCTCGGGCAGTGCCGCGATTGTCTTCGCGGTGACGGCGTCCCACACATTGACCACCCGCAGGATCTCGGGGGCCTGGTGCAGTCGCTGAAGTTCGGTCGCCTTGTCGGCCACGCTCATCTCGTTCTCCTTCGGGTCGCGTCGTTCACGGACAGTTCGGGACTCTACGACTCGTGGTGCACGCGAAGCTGTGCGTCAGAAATCGGTGAGGTTGCCACGCAGGCCGCCGTCGCCGAACTCGGTGCGCAGCACTCCGCGACGGCGGAGGATCGGCACGAGTTCGTCGAGCGTGCGGTGGATCGTCACCGGGTGCAGGTCTCCCGAGAAGATGAAGCCGTCGTTGTCGGCGTCGTCGCCGAGGGCTTCGACGAAGTCCGCGATCTCGTCGGCGGTGCCGACGAAGCCGCTGCCGTCGGTGATGCGCCCCTTGCGCGCCTTCGCGACGGCGAGCTGACGCAGCGTCGCCTCCTCGAACGATTCGTGCTTTCCGAGCAGTCCCTTGATGGTGCCGCGCGACACGTGCTGGCCGAAGATCGCGGGGTCGACCGGCTTGTCGAGGTCGAGCACGGTGAGGTCGGTCTCGAGGTCGCTCGACTGGCCTTCGAGGATCGCGCGGATCACCTCGTCGGACGGGGTCTGCGATGCGGCGACGATCCGGTCGGCCTCTTCGCGGCTCGATACGATCTCGGGCTTGAAGACGAAGAGCACCTTGATGTCCTGCGCGGAGCGGCCCTGCGCGATCGCGGCGTCGTGGATCTTGCGACGGTAGGCGACGACGTCCTCGACGGTGAGGCGGGCGAGGGCGAGCTGGACGTCGGAGTTGCGCCCGGCGAAAGCGAGTCCTGGTCCGGAGCCTCCAGGGGAGACGATGACCGGGTCGCCCTCCGGCCCGAAGGGCACAGCGTTCAGAGGCCCGTCGACCCGGAAGTACTCGCCTTCGTGCGAGAACCGATCGAGCTTGGACGCGTCGGCGAACCGGTTGGTGGCGCGGTCGGCGACGTGCGCGCCGCCGTCCCAGCTGTGCCAGAGCTTGCGGGCGACGTCGATCCACTCCTCGGCGCGGTCATAGGCGGCGTCGTGCGAGAGCTCGTCGAGACCGAAGTGGCGGGCGCTCTTCACGTCCGTCACGAGGTTGATGCCCGCGCGTCCGCCGCTCAGATGCTGCAGCGTCGCGAATTGGCGCGCCGCGAGGTACGGCGGGGTCGCGCCCGCGTTGACTGTGGGTGCGAAGCCGATCTTCTCCGTCGCGTCGAGCAGGTAGGGCACGAGCATCAGCGGGTCGTGCTTGGGGCCGCCGTACGCCGACCGGATGCGCAGGTCGAGAGTCTCGTCGGTGCCGAGTGAGATGGCGTCCTCGGGGATGACGAGGTCGAGCCCCGCCTGCTCGAGCTCACGCACCGCTTGCTGGTAGAGCTTGGGGGTGCGCCAGTCGTAGTTCCACTCCCAGTAGGGGTGACCCCATCCCTGCGGCCCGAAGCCGCGGGCGAAGAACCAGCCGAAGTGCTGCAGTCGTGCCATCGTGGCGTCTCCTCAGACCTGGGTCACCGCGGCGCGGTGCGTGGAGTGGTCGCGGGCGGTGTGGTTGCCGCGGGGGTGGTGGTCGGCCGGTTCGCCGGCCGGCAGTTTCTCGAGCGCCTGCGTGAGATCGGCGATGAGGTCGCGCGGGTCCTCCACTCCGACGGAGATGCGCAGCAGACCGGGGTCGATGCCCGCGGCCGCGAGCTCGGCGGGGGTCGCGTGCGCGTGGCTGGTGGTGCCCGGGTGCAGAACGAGCGATCGGACGTCGCCGAGGTGGGTCATGCGGGTGAAGAGAGCGACGTTGTCGTGCACGATGCGGGCCGCCTGCTCGCCGCCGTGCAGGGTGAACGAGAACACCGATCCGGCACCGCGCGGCAGGTAGCGGCGCGACAGCTCGGCGTACGGGCTCGACTCGAGCCCGGAGTAGTCGACCGACGCGACCTCGGGACGTGATTCGAGCCAGGTGGCGAGAGCGAGCGCGTTGGAGGAGTGCCGGTCGAGCCGCAGCGAGAGCGTCTCGATGCCCTGCTGCAAGAGGAAGGTGTTGAACGGCGACGGGGTGGGCCCGAGCCGGGAGGCGAGCACGTCGCGGGTGAATACCGCGTAGGCCCGGGAGCCGAAGCGATCGACGAAGCTCGCCTCGCCCGATGCCGTCGGCGTCGCGAGGTGCGGGAAGCCGTCCGCGAAGTCCGCCCACGGGAAGCGGCCGCCGTCGACGATGACGCCGCCGAGCGAGGAGCCGTGCCCGGCGAGGAACTTACTCGTCGAGTGCACCACGATGTCGGCGCCGTGCTCGATCGGCCTTGCGAGGTAGGGCGTTGTGAAGGTGCTGTCGATGACGAGCGGCACACCCTGCTCGTGGGCGGCATCCGCGATGGCCTCGATGTCGAGGATCTCGTTGCGCGGATTCGCGATGGTCTCGGCGAAGTACGCCCGGGTCGTCGGCTTCGAGAGCCGCCGCCACGCCTGCGGGTCGTTCTGGTCGTCGACGAAGTCGACCTCGATGCCGAAACGGGGGAACACGTCGCGGAACAGCCCGCGCGACCCCTCGTAGATACTCCGGGACGACAGGAAGTGGTCGCCGGCCTTGAGCAGTCCCAGCAGGGCGAGGCTGACGGCCGCCTGACCGCTACTCGTCGCGATCGCTTCGACGCCGCCCTCGAGGGCGGCGAGCTTGCGCTCGACGGCGGTCGTCGTCGGGTTCCCGAGACGCGTGTAGCTGTAACCCTCGCCGCCGTTGAACCGGTCGGCGGCCTCATCGAAGTCGTCGAACGCGAACCCCGCCGACAGGTAGATCGGTGTGATCCTGGCGCCGTGCGCCCCCTCGACCGACTGACCGGCGTGGACCTGTCGGGTCGCGAAGGCGGGTTCCGTCTCGTCCGGAGGGGTGCTCGTCATCCCGGTAGGTTCGCACCGCAGACGCTTCCGCGCGAACCGACGCTAAGTAGTGTTACGTCGCCCGATGCGGCGATCGTGTAGTGCCCGGGAGAATCGGACCGTGACCGACAAGCGCCCGATCAGGATCGTCGCCGTGAGCGGCAGCCCCACAACGCCGTCGAAGACCACCGTTCTCGTGCGCGAGATCGCCGACGCGCTCGCCGCGAAGGCCGGCGGGGGAGCCGAGGTCGAGGTGATCGAGCTGTCAGCACTGCGTCAGGATCTCGCCGCGGGCGTGTGGCGAGCCGAACTCGGCGAGCCCGCGCGGGTGGCGCTCGACGCCGTCGAGGCGGCGGATGTCCTGATCGTCGGGTCGCCCGCCTATCGCGCGACCTACACGGGTCTGTACAAGACCTTCTTCGACCAGGTCGGGCAGCATGCCATCACCGACCGTCCGGTGCTGCTCGCCTCGACGGCCGGAGCGCCGGGCGATGCGGCCCTCGTCGAGCACCACCTGCGGGCGCTGTTCGCCTTTTTCCAGGCGCGCATCCTCCCCGTCGGTGTGCCGGCATCCGACGCCGAGTTCATCGACAAGAAGGAGCCGACGCCCACCCTCCGTGAGCGAATCGCTCTCGCTGTGGAGCGCGTTTCGCTGTAGCACCGCGGTGGCTGCGAGGCCCCGATGCGATTCCTATGGGGCGCGTCCATGCGCTGCGGTGCCCCGTATCGTCGTCGGGACCACCGAGGCGAGGAGGACGCCGATGACTCGATCGACACGATCCGGGACCGCCGGCCGTGCCGTTCTCGCCATGGCGACCGTCGGGTATCTCGCGCTCGTCGCCCTTTTCACCATGGCGCCGCTGCCGTGGCGGACACCGACCGATGAGGCCCGGTTCGGAGCCTTCACGCCGAGCCTCTGGACCGACCCGTCGACGTGGACGACGGGCAGTCCGATCGAATTCGTGGCGAACATCGTGATGTTCGTCCCGATCGGCCTGCTGCTGCGCCTGGTCTTCGCCCGCGCCGCGGGAGTGGCCGTGTTCGCGGCGGCCGCGTCGATCACGGTGGCCATCGAGGCGCTGCAGATCCCGCTCGACCGGGTGTCCGACCCTCGAGACCTCGTAGCGAACACGGTGGGAGCGGTCATCGGCATCGCGATCGGCGCGGGCGTAGTGGCGGCCCGCCGCACCCTCCGTGCAGACCACCGACTCAGCGCCTGAGCCGTTCGGCATCGTGCTGGTCGCTGAGGAGGCCGTTCACGGCCGTCGCGATGCGACCCGAGTCTGCTCGCTGAGAAGGCCGTTCACGGCCGTCGCGATGCGACCCGGGTCTGGTCGCTGAGGAGGCCGTCCACGGCCGTCGCGATGCGACATCACTCTCCGGTCGGCCGGTCTTACGATTCGGTGGTTCCGTCATTTCGCGACGGCCGTAGACGGCCTCCTCAATGACCGCTGATGCGACTAGCGGGCGGCGACGAGCGCGGCAGCCATCGCCCCGACGCTCTCCTCCAGCAGCGGGCGGGGCATCGCGAACACGAAGCGGGCGTGCCCCTCGGATCCGCGCCCGCACAGCCCGCCGTCGGTGAGCGTGACGCCGCCGCGTTCCCGGAGGACGTCGGCCGGGCTCCGGTCGAGAGCGACGCCGCCGAAGTCGAGCCACGCCAGGTAGGTCGCCTGCGGCGCGACGTATCCGACGCCCGGTAGCTCTCGGGCGACGAGCTCGGTGAGCAGGTCCCGGTTGCCCTGCAGGTAGCCGACGACGTCGCGCAGCCAGGACGCCCCCTCGCGGTACGCGGCGGTCGACGCCAGCACTCCGAGGGTGGAGGCCCCATGCACCGCGGCGAAGCCGAAGCGGCCGTACCGACGGCGATCGTCCTCGTTCGAAGTGATCAGTTGGGCGGCCTTGAGACCAGGGATGTTCCAGGCCTTCGACGCGCTGGTACCCGTGATCGTGTGGGCGGCGGCGGCCGCCGACACCGACGCGTACGGCACGTGGACGACGCCGTCGTACCGCAGCGGGGCGTGGATCTCGTCGGCGAAGACACGGCCGCCGTGCCGCTCGACGACCTCGCTGATCGCGAGCAGCTCGTAGCGGGTGAGCACCGTGCCGGTCGGGTTGTGCGGGCTGCACAGCACGAGCGTCGAGGCCCCGCGCTCGAACGCGAGGTCGATCGCGTCGAGGTCGTGCTCCCAGCGCCCGTCGACGACGCGGCCGGGGACCTCGACGACCTCACGGCCGAGCGTCGGCAGGTAGGTCAGGAAGGGCATGTAGGCGGGCGTCGGCACGATCACGGCCGATCCGGCGGGGGAGTACTCCTCGACGGCGACGCGCAATGCCGCCATCACATCCGAAACGGAATGCACGTCGTCCGGTGACACGGTCCAGCCGTACTCGCCCGCCATCCACGCGGCGGTCGCATCGGCGAGGTCGGCGGCGGTCGAGGGCGCGAGGTAGCCGAGGTTGCCGTCCGACACCGCGCGGGTGAGCGCCTCGCTGACTGCGGGAGCGGTGCCGAAGTCCATCTCGGCGACCCAGGCGCCGATGGTGCCGGGGGAGAGACTCCACTTGCGACTCCACGGGGTGTCGAGCGATTCGCGGGTCAGGCGATCGAACGGGTGGGAGTCGGGACAGTCGCTCACCCCTTCAGAGTGTCACGGGGTGCGCAGCATCGTGCGAAGCATGTCGCATACCGTCACCGCCAAGCGCGTCTAACGCCGTTCGAGCAGCGTGATCACTTCGAGGTGCAAGGTCTGCGGGAACATGTCGAGCACGCGGGCGCGACGCACGGCGTAGGAGGGCATCATCGCGAGGTCCTTCGCGAGGCTCACGGGGTTGCAGCTCGAGTAGACGATGTGCCGTGGCCCGGAGCGTTCGAAGTGTCCGGCGAGTTCGGCGCCGATGCCGCGGCGGGGTGGGTTTACGACGACGAGGTCGGGTGCGTCGCCCGCGCTCATCGCGAAACGGGTGGCGTCGCCGGATTCGAAGCGCACCTCCGTCAGCCCGAGGTCGCCGGCACTGCGGCGAGCGCTCTCGATCGCCTCGACGCTCGCCTCGACTCCGATGACACTGCGTCCGGGCGCGGCGAGATGCAACGCGAACCCGCCGACGCCGCAGTACAGGTCCCACACCGACCGCGGGCCGATCTCGTCCGCCCACTCGCGGGCCTGGGCGTAGAGCCGCTCGGCGATGTCGGTGTTGGTCTGGAAGAAGCTCTGCGGCCGAAGGTGCAGGTCGATGCCGCCGAGCGTCATGGTGAGGGTGTCGCGCGTGGTGAGTACGACCTCGCGGTCGCCTTCGACGACGGCCTTGTGCTCGGGGAGGAGGTTGGCGGTCACGACGGCGACCCGGGGCAGCGCCCGGTGGAGGGCGTCGAGGTTCGCCCGGATCACGGGGATCGACGCTTCCGAGCGCAGCACGAAGCGCAGCATCAGCTCGCCGTTCGGGGCCTCGGTGACGAGCACGTACTTGAGTTCGCCCGACCGTGCCGGCACGTCGTAGGGGGCGAGGCCCGCCAGGGTGACGAAGGCAGCGAGCGCGGGCATCGCCGCCTGGATGCCGGGGGTGCAGAGCGCGCATCCTCTGAGGTCGACTCCGCGGCCACGGCCATCGAGGATGCCGAGGGTCGGGGCATCGACCGTGCCGCCCACCACCATCTTCGCCTTGTTGCGGTAGCCGGACGGGGCGCTCGCCACGGGCGGCAGCCAGGCGATCGTCGGATCGTCGAGCAGCGAACGGGAGCGGGCGTCCTTGTCGGCGAGCTGGTCGGGGTACGGCTGCTCGAGGAGGGTGCAGGACCGGCAGAGGCCGGCGTCGTAGTACGAGCACTGCATGTCCAGGCCAGTCTAAGTTTCCGGCGCGTGGTGCGGGCTGTGGTGCGGCGCGCGGCGAGGGTTGCGGCGCTCGCCGCCATCGATAGGCAATCGTGACGAAGTCGTCACCGATCCGTTGCCGGAGCCTGTTTGCATCGGAGCATGCGCATCCGAACGAAGCCCGCCGGACTCCTTCTCGCGGTCGCCGCCGCGGTGGCGCTCGCCGGATGCGCCGGTCCCGCGCAGCCCGGAGAGCCGGGCGGCCCCGCAGCGCCCGCGGTCGTGGCCGACTCGGCCGACTGCCTCGCGTCGGGGCTCCGATACTTCACCGACTTCGGCTTCGACGAGTCCGATGCGGTCGACGGCGAGCACGAGGCGGCCCCCGCCGCCGGGTCGGTGCCCGACGGCTTCGAGGCGGTGCAGGCGGTCGTGTGCTCGGGCGAGTTCGGCGTCGAGATTGATGGCGAGCAATGGCAGGCCGTGCGGGAGACCCGTTACGACGGCGATCTTCCGCCCCTGCTGACGGCCCTCGAGGAGCCGAGCGACGCGGTCGGGCCGGGCCCGTGCACCGCCGACTACGAGATCGTTCCCGAGCTGTGGCTCGTCGCCGAGGACGGCCAGGCGGTGCGCGCGGCGTGGCCGACCGACTCCTGCGGAAAGACCAAGTTGGGAGTCTCCGCGGCGATCGCGGGACTCGAGATGGTCGATGAGAACCTCCTTCCGGTGGCGAAGATCGAGCTCGCCGACCCGTTCGCGACCTGCCTCAGCCAACTGCCTCCCGGCGAACTGCAGGGCGAGGTGTTCGAGGGTGAGGTGCTCGAATCGATCCCCTCCGAGATCCCGGGCGCATCGCCGACCGCCGGACCGACCGCGGACCCCGGCGTCGCCTCCGATCAGTTCTGCCCGTGACCGTCGCCGAGAGCGCTCAGCCGAGTTTGCACCTGCCTCTCGGCCGACGCCGCCGACGCACGGAGCGAAGATTCGCCTGACCGCGAAGACGGTTCCGCGGCTAGGCTGACGCCATGGTGAGCGACGCGCAGCTCGGGGTGGCAGTGGCGCAGTTCGCGCCGGGCCGCGACGCCGTCGAGAATCTCGACCGGATCACCGGACTCGCCACCCTCGCCGCCGAGCGCGGCGCTCAACTGGTCGTCTTCCCCGAGTACTCGTCCTACTTCGCCGATCCGATGGACGGCAGCTTCGCGCGCAACGCCCAGACCCTCGACGGACGATTCGTGGAGGCGCTGCGCACCCTCGCCACGCGTCTGTCCGTGACGATCGTGGCGGGCGTCGTCGAGAAGATGGAGCCGTCCGGCAAGTTCTCGAACACCCTCGTCGCCGTCGACGCCTCGGGCGTCGTCGCCCGGTACCGCAAGCTGCACCTGTACGACGCGTTCGGGCAGCGCGAGAGCGACTGGGTGGTGCCCGGCGACCCGAGCGCGGCTCCCGAGATCTTCGAGGTGGGCGGCATCAAGGTCGGTATGCAGACCTGTTACGACGTGCGCTTCCCCGAGGTCACGCGCCGGCTCGTGGATGCCGGGGCCGATCTGGTGCTGATCCCTGCGGAATGGGTGCGGGGTCCGCTGAAGGAGCATCACTGGCGCACCCTGGTGACGGCGCGGGCGATCGAGAACACGATCTACGTCGCGGCGGCCGACCACGCTCCGCCGGTGGGTGTCGGCAACAGTCTCATCGTGGGGCCGATGGGCGTGCACATGGTCGAGATCGGCGAGGCGACCGATGTCGCGGTCGCGTGGATCTCGACGGAGCGCCTCGCCCAGGTCCGGGCCAAGAATCCGGCCCTTGACCTGCGCCGCTACCGCGTCGAACCCGCCTGACCCACCCCACCGGAACCCCGGCCCGCCCGCCGCACCCGCCCATTGCGACCCGTGGGTACACGGATCAGGAGATTGCGCGCGGATCAGGAGAATGCCCGCCGTTCAGGACTGGATCGGGGTCTCGATTCGGCGTGTCGCGGGCGTCATCCTGATCCGTGCACACCCCCGCCTGCCCCGGCCGCCTGCTCCTGTTTCCTCGCACCCGGCCGTCTCAACCGTGGGTGCACGGATCAGGAGTTTGTGCACCGATCAGGAGATCCGGCGGGAAAGTGGGCAACTCGCACACGGATCAGGACTATTCGCGCCGTTTCTCCTGATCCGTGCACATTCTCCTGATCCGTGTACCCGGAGTGTCGGGTCAGGGGGTGAGGGAGGCCAAGCGTTGGGAGGCTTCTTCCAGGACGTCGAGGCGTTTGCAGAAGGCGAAGCGGACCAGGGGCGAGTACTGGTCCGCGTTCTCGGGGAGGCAGAAGGCCGAGATCGGCACGCCTACGACGCCCGCTAGTTCCGGCAGTCGGCGGCACAGGTCGGCGCCGTCGGTGAAGCCGAGCGGGCGGGCGTCGGCGACGATGAAGTAGCCGGCGCGGGGGAGCGTCACCCCGAACCCGGCGGCGCGGAGTCCGCCGGCGAGGAGGTCGCGCTTGCCGGCGAGGTCGCTGGCGAGCGAGGCGAAGAATTCGTCGGGCAGCGAGAGTCCCGCCGCGATCGCCGGCTGGAACGGGCTGCCGTTGACGTACGTGAGGAACTGCTTCACGGCGAGCACCGCGTCGACGAGCGGCGCCGGGGCGGTGAGCCAGCCGATCTTCCACCCCGTCGTGTTGAAGGTCTTCCCACCCGACGAGATCGTGATCGTGCGCTCGCGTGCGCCCGGCAGGGTTGCGATCGGCACGTGGACGGAGCCGTCGTAGTGCAGGTGCTCGTACACCTCGTCGGTGACGATGTACGCGTCATGTCGCTCGGCGAGGTCAACGATGGTCTCGAGCACCTCGCGGCTGAAGACCGCCCCCGTGGGATTGTGCGGAGTGTTCACCACGATCAGGCGCGTCTTATCCGTCACTGTGGCCCGGAGTCGGTCGAGGTCGGGCTGGAAGTCCGGCGCCGCCAGCGGCACCGTCTTGTGCACGCCGCGCGCGAGCCCGATGCAGGCGCCGTACTCGTCGTAGAATGGCTCGAAGGTGACGACCTCGTCGCCGTCGTCGATGAGGGCGAGGATCGTCGCCGCCAAGGCCTCCGTCGCCCCCGCCGTGACGAGGACCTCCCGATCGGCATCGAACTCGAGCCCGTAGAAGCGCCGCTGGTGCTCGCTGATCGCCTCGCGCAACGACGCGATGCCGCGCCCCGGCGGGTACTGGTTGTTGCCGGCCGCGATCTCGCGCTGCGCGACCTCGAGAACCTCCGCCGGACCCGGGTAGTCGGGAAACCCCTGCCCCAGGTTGATCGCCCCGGTGCGCGCCGCGAGTGCGCTCATCTCGGCGAAGATCGTCGTCCGCGCCGACCCGTCCGGGTCGAGCAGCAGGGCGCCGCGAGCGGCTCGCTCCCAAGATCCGTGCACCGTCACGAGCGACAACGCTACCGCCGCGGCCTGTGGATGGATCTTCGCCGGACTATCCACCCACATTTACCGTGGGGCTCATGACTACGCGTTGGCGTGTGTGCCTGGCTCTGGCCGGCGGATTTCTCACCGCAACCGCGTTGGTCGGATGCGAGGCATATCCCACCGTTCTCGTTTCACCACTGCCCTCTTCGGCACCGGTCTTCCAATCGGAGGACGAGGCGCTCGCTGCGGCAACGGCGACCTATGAGGGTTACGCGCGATCTATCGACTTGCTCGCCAACGACGATGAGGGGGCAGAGGAGGAGATTTTGCTGTTTGCAACTCGAGAAGCGGCCGCCTCCGACGTCGAGACATTCGAGGGCATCCGTGCCAGTGGACAGAGCCTCCAAGGTTCGACCAAACCGTACAACTTCCTACTTGCCGAGTCGGACCTCGTATCTGGCGAGGTGCATCTATATGTCTGCCTGGACATCGCCGAGATGAGGTTGATCGACGAAAACGGGGTGGACGTGACGCCCAATACGAGGGGCAACCATCAGCCGTTCGAAGCAACTCTTGCCATCAGCGACGGAAAGCTCTTAGTTGAGAGGAACCAGGCGTGGGGCGGAACAAACTTCTGTTGATCGCGGCAGTCGCGTCGGTGGCAGCCGCTTTGGTCTCAACGAGCCAGGCGGCCGCTGCGAGTTGTGACGCTGGGAACGTACTGGTCGGCGCGTGCGGAAGCACCCCGTCCACCTCTGCGGGCATCAACAACGGCGGGGTGGACGTCCGCGGCGAGGTGAACGTGCCCGGTAGCGGTGGGGGAGCGGGCGGTGCCGGCGGCGGCGCAGAGCTTCCCTTCGTCTACGAGAACGCGGCCTCCTGCGACTCCGGCGCGGGGCAGATCACCGGCGTCATCTGCCGCAACGACATCAGCGTCACCTTCGCGGGCACCGACATCCCGTGGCGTCCCCTCACCATCGCGGACATCGCGAGCTTCACGCCGCAGCAGCCGCAGTTCCGCGGTCAGCCGAGCGGGTGGGCGCTACGCGGACTGCACGCCAACTTCGTCGGATCCGCGACCGCCCACGTCGTCGCCGGGCAGCTGCTCGGGGCGCCGGCGGAAGTCCGCTTCACGCCGATCGCCTGGCACTGGGAGTACGGCGACGGCACCTCGCGGGTCACCTCGACCGGGGGCGCCACGTGGGCGGAACTCGGCGTCGAGCGGTTCGCACCGACGCCCACCAGTCACGTGTACCGCCAGCGGGGAGAGGTGGACGTGAGCGTCGGGGTGGAGTACGCGGCGGAGTATCGTTTCCAGGGTTCGGGGTGGGGAACCGTCCAGGGCACCCTCATCGTCGCCGCGCCGTCGACGCCGCTGATCGTCACCACCGCCTCCACCGTGCTGGTTGACGGCGAATGCCGCTCTCAGACGATGGTCGGCTGCTAGAGCTTTCATAGGAAAGCGCCAGGCGGCCCAAGGGTGCAGCCAATGAGCCCCATAGTGTGCATCGGAATGCTGATCACACCGAGAGGAGCAAGACCATGACCCAGAACCCGGAGCACGACTCCCGTGACGAGCAGCAGGGCGACGCCGCCGGCGCCGTGCCCGCGCAGCATTCTTCGACCAACCCCGAGACCGCACCGACCGCACCCGACGCATCGTCGGTGACCCCGCCCGCCAGCCCCGCCCAGTCCGAGGCCACCCAGCCCGAGACCGCGGCGACTCCCACGAGCGAGACCGCCGCTTACACGGCGCCGACTGAGCAGTTCCCGCCGGCCGCTCCCCAAAACGCCGCCCCGCAGAACGCGGCTCCCCAGAACTCCGCCCCGCAGCAGCCGGCCGGTCAGCATGCGGCACCGCAGCACACGGCACCGCAGCAGCAGGCGCCGCAGTACGGCGCGCCGCAGCAGCAGGCGCCCGCCGCCTCCATCTACGACATCCCCTCCGCCCACCACACGGCCGCCCCCGCGGGCGCGGCGTTCGGTGCCGGGGCGACCGGCGAGCAGGACGGCCGCAGCCGCCGCTCGGGACGCAACCGCATCGTCGTCCCCGTCGTCGCAGCCCTGGCCGTCGGCGCCCTCCTCGGAGGAGCCTCCGGCGCCGGGATCGCCGTCCTCGTCGGTCAGCAGAACCCCCGCGTGGTCAGCGAGACGGGCGGATCGACGAACGTCACGGTGAACCGCGCCGACGACGCCACCCAGGTGACCGCGGTTGCCGCGAAGGCCTCGCCGTCGGTCGTCACCATCTCGGTCAGCGGCAGCAACTCCGCCGGCACCGGTTCGGGCATCATCCTCAGCGAAGACGGCTACATCCTGACCAACACGCACGTCGTCACCCTCGACGGCTCCGTCGCCGACGCCGACGTCACGGTCACCACGGACGACGGCCGCATCTTCACCGCCACCATCGTGGGCACCGACCCCGTCGTCGACCTCGCCGTCATCAAGCTCGACGATGCCAGCCGACTCACCCCCATGGAGTGGGCCGACTCCGACGACCTCAACGTCGGCGACTCCGCCGTCGCGATCGGCGCGCCCCTCGGACTCAGCGGAACCGTCACCGACGGCATCATCAGCTCGCTGAACCGCAGCATCACGGTCGCCTCGTCTGCCGTGCCGGACTCGACCGAGGACGAAGCCACGCCCGACCAGGGCGGCCAGTCACCGTACGACTTCTGGAACTTCGACATCCCCGGCCAGGAGGAGAGCCAGCAGCAGCAGAGCACGGGCACGATCTCGGTGCCGGTCATCCAGACCGACGCCGCCATCAACCCCGGCAACTCGGGCGGTGCGCTGCTCAACTCCGACGGCGAGCTGATCGGCGTGAACGTCGCCATCGCGAGCGCGGGCAGCTCGTCCTCGTCGAGCGCCGGCAGCATCGGCGTCGGATTCGCGATCCCCGCGAACCTCGCCAAGCGCGTCGCCGACGAGATCATCGAGGGCGGATCCGCCACCCACGGTCTGCTCGGCGCCAGCGTCGCCGACGCCACCTCCGCCGACCCCGACGCCTCAGTGGCGGGCGCCTACATCCAGGAGGTCACGAGCGGCGGCGCCGCCGAGGCAGCCGGACTGCGCAGCGGCGACATCGTCACCGAGTTCAACGGGGTCGCGATCGCCTCCTCGACCGACCTCACCGCCCAGGTCCGCTACCTGGCCGCCGGCGCCGACGCGACGCTCGTCTACGTCCGCAACGGTCAGAGCTACGAGGCCGACGTGACGCTCGGAACGCTGAGCCTCTGAGCGTGCTCCTCCCGGCGACGGCCGGCGCCCCCGCGTGGGGTGCCGGCCGTCACCGTGTCCGGCGCGGAAGGCCCGTGCTCCGGTGGCGAGTCGCGTCCTGTCGCGCCGTCATCCGCGTTGATACACTCCGGAACGATGGCTGAGCACGCGGTGAACCCTGCCCGGGCCGGCCTCCCGGCCGTGTCCTACGTCATGCCCGTCCTGAACGAGGCGGACCACATCGAGGCCGCCGTCGCCAGCCTCGTCGGGCAGGACTACGAGGGCCCGTTCGACGTGATGCTTGCCCTCGGTCCGAGCACCGACGGCACCAGCGAACTCGTCGAACGCATGAGCGCGGCCGACCCGCGCATCCGCTCGGCGGTCAACGAACTCGGCACGACGCCCGAGGGGCTCAACATCGCCATCCGGGCCACGTCGAACCCCATCGTGGTGCGCGTCGACGCGCACTCGGTGCTGCCGCCCGACTACACCCGCATCGCGGTGGAGACGCTGCAGCGCACCGGCGCGGCCAACGTGGGCGGCGTCATGGACGCCCGCGGTCACACGCCGTTCGAGCAGGCCGTCGCCATCGCGTATGGCTCACCGGTCGGGCTCGGCGGCACCCGGCTGCACCTCGGGGGAGAAGAGGGGCCGGCCGAGACGGTCTACCTCGGCGTCTTCCAGCGCGACCGCCTCGAGGCGGCGGGCCTCTTCGACGAGGACATCCGTCGCGGCCAGGACTGGGAGCTCAACCGCCGCCTGCGCAAAGCGGGCGACGTCGTCTGGTTCAACCCCGCCCTGCGCGTCGTGTACCGCCCGCGCTCGAGCTATCGGCGCCTCGCCCGGCAGTTCCTCAGCACCGGCCTGTGGCGGGGCGAACTGGCGCGGCGCGAACCGTCGGCGAACGGCCTGCGTTACTTCGTGCCGCCCGTCATGGTGATCGGGGTCGCCCTCGGGATCCTGCTCGGCATCGCCGGCATCGTCCAGGCCGCGATGGGCGCGGTGCCGTGGGCCCTCATCGGCTTCGTCGCCCCCGCGGTCTACGTGCTCTTCGACGTCGCGGCGACCGTCGTGTTCGCGCGCGGTCATGGGCTACGCACGGCACTCTGGTTTCTCCTAGTCTTGCCCTGCATCCATTTCTGCTGGGGCGTCGGGTTCTTCTTCGGTATCGCGAAGCTCACCCGGAACATCCAGGCCTACACCGGAAGGTGACGCGTGTCCGACGCCACCACTGGCGCGTCGCGGTCGACGCGTCCCTCCTCCATCGCTGAGCAGATCGCGGTCACCCAGCCGCCGGAGGTGCGTCAGCGCGCGAACGCCGAGCACTGGACCGCGTCGCTGTATCTGCGCCGCCTCTCGCCGTACCTGACCTGGATGCTGCTGCGCACGTCGATCTCGGCGAACGGCGTGACCGGCCTCATGATCCTGGTCGGCTGGTCGACCGCCGCAGCCCTGCTCATCCCGGGCATCGCGGGGGCGGCGCTCGCCCTGATCCTCGGGCAGCTGCAGATGCTGGTCGACTGCTCCGACGGCGAGGTCGCGCGGTGGCGCGGCCAGTCGTCACCGGCCGGCGTCTTCCTCGACAAGGTCGGCCACTACACGACCGAGGCGCTGATCCCCATCGTCCTCGGCATCCGGGCGGCGGGCTACCCGTTCGAGAGCCCCGACGACTTCCTCTGGACGACGATCGGATTCGCCCTCGCACTCGTCATCGTGCTCAACAAGGCGCTGAACGACATGGTGCACGTCGCCCGCGCCAACGCGGGACTCACCAAGCTCGCCGACCGCAAGCACGAATCGGTTCCCACGCAGAGCCTCGTCGCACGCCTGCGGCGCGCCGCGCGCTTCGTGCCGTTCCACCGCCTCTACCACTCGGTCGAACTGACCATGATGGCGTTCGCGGCGGCCGTGCTGGGGCTGATCCTCGCGGCGACCGGCGTCGCCGACGCCGAGCTGGTCGTCGACCGTTGGCTGATCGGGCTGCTGCTGCCGCTGTCGGTGCTCGCGCTCGCCGGGCACTTCGTCGCGATCATGGCGTCGAAGCGTGTCCGATCCTGACCCGTCGACGATCCCGCGCGTCGGCGTCGTCATCCTGACCCAGGGCACCCGCCCCGCCGAGCTTCGCGCCGCGATCGACAGCGTCCTGGCCCAGCACGATGTCGACGCCGACATCGTGGTCGTCGGCAACGGGTGGGACCCGGCCGAGGCCGACCTGCCCGCGAGCGTCACTTCGCTGGCGCTTCCCGAGAACCTCGGCATCCCCGCCGGACGCAACGCGGGAGTCCCCGAGGTCACGGGGGAGTGGTTATTCTTCCTCGACGACGACGCGAGCCTCCCGTCGCCGCGCTTCCTCGCCGATGCGGTCGCGAAGATCCGCGCCGATCCGACGATCGGCATGATCCAGCCCCGCGTCGTCGACCCGACCGGGGTGACGACGCCCCGCCGGTGGATTCCGCGCATTCGAAAAGGCGACCCCTCCCGCCCCAGCACGATGATGACCGCGTGGGAGGGCGCCGTGCTGCTTCCGCGGGCGGTGTTCGACCGGACGGGCGGCTGGGGTGCGCCGTACTGGTACGCGCACGAGGGCATCGAGCTCGCCTGGCGGGTGTGGGACACCGGCCGCCGCGCCTGGTACGCGGGCGATCTCGAGGCCGCCCACCCCGTCATCCAGCCGACCCGGCACGACGACTTCTACCGCCTAACCGCGCGCAACCGCGTGTGGCTCGCCCGGCGCAACCTGCCCGTCGCGCTCATCCCGCTCTACACCGGGTCGTGGCTGCTCATCCAGCTGCTGCGCTTCGCCCGGTCTGGTAAGGGGAGGGCGGCGTGGTTCGCCGGCTGGCGGGAAGGGTGGCGCGTCGACCCCGGCGGCCGCCGCGCCATGCGCTGGCGCACGGTTCTGCGCATGGCCGCTGCGGGGCGCCCCCCGATCGTCTGAGCCCGCCGAGGGTGAGCGGATAGCCTGGTCGAATGCCGCTCCTGAACGACGCCCGCCTCGCCGTCAAGGTCTTCCGACGGATGGTCACGTCGCGGCTCAACCAGCGTCGCCTTCAGCGGCGGCTCCGAGCGCTGGCCCCCCTGCCGAAGGGCGAGTACGAGATCGGTGTCTACTTCGCCGACGGGCGCGTGAACATGTACCAGATCCGTCAGTGGTACAAGCCGCTGATGGAGCTCGACAAGACGCACCGCGTGCTGATCCTCAGCCGGTCGGCCTCGGCGGCGCTGTCGATCCTCGACGAGTCGCCCCTGCCGGTCGCCTTCGTGCGCCGCGTGGCCGACCTCGAACGGGTCGTCGACGAGCAGCCGCTCAAGATCATCCTGTACGTCAACCAGAACGCCCGGAACTTCCAGATGATGCGGTACGGGCGCCGCTGGCACGTCTTCGTCAATCACGGCGAGAGCGACAAGATGTACATGACGACGAACCAGTTCAAGGCGTACGACTACAGCCTCATCGCCGGCGACGCCGCACGCGAGCGGCTCGGCCGCGTGCTGTGGGACTACGACTTCGACAAGAGGGCCATCCCGATCGGACGCCCGCAGGCCGACCACTATTCGGGCGACCTGCCGTTCGTGCCCGACGATCGCACCGTCGTGCTGTACGCCCCGACCTGGGAGGGCGACCGCCCCGCGGCCGCGTACGGCTCCGTCGCCAGCCACGGCGTCGAACTCGTGCGCTCGCTGGTGGCGACCGGGCGGCACCGCGTCATCTACCGCCCGCACCCGCGCAGCGGTGTCGTCGATCCGGCGTACGGCGCGGCGAACCGCGAGATCGTGCAGATCCTCGATCGCGCGAACGCCGAAGACGCCGGCGCCCACCACGTCCACGACACCGGGGCGGACATCGGCTGGCAGCTCGCCGTCGCCGATTTCGCCATCGTCGACATCTCGGCGATGGTCTACGACCGGCTGGCCTCGGGAAAGCCGCTGCTCGTCACCCGACCGGTGAGCGACGAGGCCGTGATCGACGAGGGCGGCTACCTGTCCGACGCGGAGTGGCTCGACGCGCGGGACGCGGCCACCGTGTCCGTGCGGCTCGACGACCTGCGCCACGACGAGGATGCCGAGGCCCGGCTCACGAAGTGGGTCCGGCACTACTTCGGCGACACGACTCAGGGAGTCGCGACCTCGCGCTTCCACGCGGCGATCGAGCATCTCCTCGAGGAGTGGGAGACCCACGCCGCTCTGCACGGCGGCGACGGCCCCTGGCGCGACCTGGACGACCCGGACGCTCGAGACGACGACGACTGAGCGGCCCCGTCCGTCACCGGCCACGCAGAACGAAGTGCGCCTCCCCGCTCGGCGGGAGGCGCACTTCGTTGTCAGTCCCCGATCAGTTGAGCGTGAACCCCACGGTGGTGGTGTTGCCGAGCACGTCGTAGGCGACGAGGGTGTTCTCGCCCTTGACCGCGCCGAAGACACCGGGCTTCACGCCGTTGACATCGGACCACTGGCTGTTGCTGAGGTCCTTGACGACACCGTTGATGCTCACCTTGTCGACCTTCACGGCGTCGTACAGCTTGAAGCCGACGACGTCGTAGCTCGCGCGCACGCCTTCCTTGACGGTGACCTGCGGGCCCGTCCCGTCGAGCGTGAAGCGGAGGGTGGTGGTGTTGCCGGCGACGTCGTAGACCACGAGGGTGTTCGCGCCTTCGACGGCTCCGAAGGTGCCGGGCTTCACGTAGTTCACGTCGGACCAGGCGTTGTCGGTGAGGTCCTTGACCTTGCCGTTGATGGTGACCTTGTCGATCTTGCCCGCGTCGTAGAGCTTGAAGCTCACGAGGCCGTAGGCGTTCGCGTCACCGACGGTGTAGCTCGCGCCGTCCTTGACGGTCACCGTGGGGGCGGTGCCGTCGACGGTGACGTCGAACGAGCGGGTCTGCGAGACGTTGCCGGCGAGGTCCGACGCGTTGTAGCGGATGGTGTACTTGCCGTCGGGCAGGGTCACCGTCGCGGTGTGCGATCCGCTCGTCGCGCCGTTCACCGCGGTCTGGGTGCTCTTGACCAGGGTGCCGTCCTTGTAGATGTTCGCGACGATGCGGCCCAGGCCGCGGTCGTCGGTCGCGTCGACCTTGAGGTCGATGGTCTTCGCCGGGCCGGCCGTGGTCGGCGCGACGAGGGTCGCCTCCGGGCGAGTGGTGTCGGGAGCCGCCTCGAGCGTGATGGTGAACTTCGGGGCGGCGAAGTAGGAGGAGGCGGCGGCGGCGTCGATCCAGTAAGCGCCGTCGTGCTGGGTCACCGGGATGGCGACGTAGTCGTCGGCGGTGACCGACGCGACGCGATACCCCGCCGGCGCGGCGATGCGGACGCCCAGCTCGTCGGGGATGTGGCGCACGTAGCCGAAGCTCTCGAACGCCTCGTAGGTGCCGTATCCGCCGTTGAACTGGTACTCGGAGGCGTTGTACCAGTCGTCGCCGGAGCCGAACTCGACGCCGGTGAGGCCGGTCGCGATCGACCCGTCGGCGAAGCGGACGTCCGCGGCGACGCGCAGCGCCGACATTCCGACGAGACGCTGCTCGCCGTCCGCGTCGACATCGACGGAGAGGACTCCCGAGGCCATGCCCTGGTCGCTGCCGAAGGGCAGACGCACGATGTCGTCGGCGCTCTCGGCACCCGTGGCGTCGAAGAGCACCTCGCCGGCCGGGTTGTTCGGCGTGTACAGGTAGACCTTTGCGGGTCCGACGGGCACGTTCTCGAAGATGTAGTCGTTCGAGGCGGTGGTGTAGCCGTAGTGGCGGCTGTTGTCCGAGGCGACCAGCCAGGCGGAGAGGTTGGTGTTCTTGACGTCGGTCCAGCCGTCGCGCGCGGTCTTCGACTGGTCGAAGACGCCGTCGGCGTAGCGGTCGTCGAAGCGGGTGACGGTGACGGTGCCGGTCGAGGAGTCGGTGTCCTCGGCCGCCATGGCGGGCAGCGGGGCGACGACGATCGCGGCGGCGACGCCGGTCGCCGCGATGCCGTACTTGGTGACGGAACGCATGCAGTTCTTCCCATCGATAGGGGGCGGGGGGGTGTGGGCCGGGGCCCGCCTCGACGCTATCGACGGCCGTCTGCGACGTCCGGGCGCGCTATGCGATGTTCACTGCGGCGTCGACGTCCGTTCGCACAGCCGCGCACGAGCGATCGCGAAGTCTCAGTTCGCGGGATCGTGGGCGTCGTCGTCGGCGTCCGCGCGGTCCGACGTCTCGCGTGCGGCGCCGATCTCGAACGGCTGCGACGCCGACCGGCGCTTCAGGCTGAAGCGCTTGCGCTCGCCGCCCTGCTGCGGTGCCAGCTCGGCACGGAACTCGAGCGGCGCCGGAGGGAAGGCGTCCCGGGCGCTGCGGACGACACGTCGACCCAGCAGGTGGTTTCCGGTGCCGCCGATGGCGGCGCCGATGCCGAAGGGTACGACCCGGCCGATGACGCTCGTGCCGTGACGGGTGATGAACGACTTGATGAAGTGGCGCTTGAGGCTGTCGGTGAGCGGCCCGACCACCGCCTGCGGGAGGTTGCTGGTGACCAGCTCACCCCAGAACACCGACCGGCCGGGGGAGCGTCCGCCTAGTTGCCCGGCGAACTGTTTGACGAGGCTCTGTCCACCTTCGCCCATCATGAGCGCCATGACGAGCACGCGCGCGCGATCCGGTTCGGTCACCGAGATGCCGTGGACTTCGGCCACCGACTGGGCGAACAGCGCGCTCGCTTCGAGGAAACCGGCCGTCTCGACGCCGCTGAGGGCCAGCGACATGCCCACTCCGACGCCGGGGATGACCGCGCTCGCGCCGACGGCGGCACCGCTCGTCGTCACGGCGGCGAGGTACTGCCGCTCGAGGGTCTTCAGCAGCTGTTGAGGCGTCGCATCGGGCCGGAGGCGACGCAGCGTGCGGATGTTCGCGAGCACCGCCGGTCGCTGCACGGCCATGAGACGGTCGAAGGACTTCGCGAGCGCGGGAGGCACCGCGCTGTCGGAGCGTTCGAACTCGTCACTCATGCCCCGGAGTCTACGGAGCGGAGTCGGGGAGTTCGCCGGGCGTCAGGACGAGGTCGCCTCGTTGTATCGGTCGAGCACCTCGTCGATGGCGCCGTCGTAGACGACCCGTCCACCCTCGATGTAGAGGCCGCGGGTGCAGAACCGTCTCAGGTCGCGTTCACTGTGCGAGACGAAGAACAGCGTGCGACCGCCGGCGAGCAGCTCCTCGATGCGCGCGTAGCACTTCTCTCGGAACGCACGGTCGCCGACGGCGAGCACCTCGTCGACCAGCAGGATGGGCTCCTCGAGACGGGAGATGACCGCGAACGCGATGCGCACCTTCATCCCGCTCGACAGGTGCTTGTAGGGGGTGTCGAGGAAGTCGCCGATCTCGGCGAAGGCGATGATCTCGTCGAACCGTTCGTCGATCTCACTGCGCGTCATGCCGTGCAGGCCGGCGGTCAGGTAGACGTTGTCGCGTACCGAGAGGTCGTCGACGAAGCCGCCGGTGATCTCGATCAGCGGCGCGACGCCGCCGTGCACCGACACGGCGCCCTCGTCGGGCAGCACCACCTCGGCGACGAGCTTCAGCAGGGTCGACTTGCCCTGGCCGTTGCGGCCGACGACACCGATCGCCTCGCCCGGCGCGACATCGAAGGACACCCCGCGCAGCGCCCAGAACTCGCCGGGACGCGAGCGCCGCGATTTGCTGGAGAACAGATCCTTGAAGCTGCGGCGGGCCCGTCGGTTGCGGCGGTAGCGGATGCCGACGTCGCGGACCTCGATCACGGACGGGGTGCTCATCAGATCTCCTTCAGCACCGAGCGCTCGCTGCGCCGGAAGACGAGGAGGCCGATCAGCAGGAACGCCACGCTCATCACCGCGGAGACGACGATGAGGAACCAGTCGAGCTCACCGGGGAAGAACGCCGCGCGGTACATCGCGAAGATGCCGCTGAGCGGGTTGAATGCCGCCCAGAAATGCAGGCTCTCCGGCAGGTTCGTCGTGCTGTAGATGATGGGGGAGGCGTAGAAGAGGAAGCGCAGTGCGAGCTTCGTCGCCCGCTCGAGGTCGCGGAAGAACACGACGAGCGGGGCGACGATCAGGCCGATGCCCGCGGTGAGGATCGCCTGCAGCAGGATCGCCAGCGGGAAGAGGGCGACCCACGGTGTGAGCTCGGCGCCGCCGAAGATCGCGAACGCCGCGAGCACCGGGATGCTGAAGAGGAACTCGATGCCCTTCGACAGCACCAAGCGGTTCACCCAGATGGTGCGTGGGATCTTGGTGGAGCGCACCAGTTTCGCCTCGCGCAGGAACGCGCGCGTCGAGTCGCTCACCGCACCGTTGAACCACATCCACGGCAGCAGCGCCGAGAGCAGGAAGACGATGTAGGGGTCTTCGCCGACGCTGCGCTGGAAGACCTGCGTGAAGACGAACCAGTAGATGCCAGCCATGACGAGCGGATCGAGGATCGACCACAGGTAGCCGAGTGCCGACGTCGAGTACCGCACGCGCAGGTCGCGCGAGGTGAGCAGCCAGAGGATCTGGCGGTAACGCCGCGCCCCGGTCGGCCGAACGCGGACGGCGTTCGGGGAGGCGGTCGTCGTCACAGGGAGACTCTAATAGTCAGTGCTTCCGAGACGACCTCGACGCTGCGTGCGCGAGTGCGTTCCGGCAGGCGGGGCCCGCCGCAACGGACTCGCTTGCCCGGAACGCCCGACCGGTCAGACGTGGAGGTTGGCCCGCTCGAGGTCTTCGGCGAAGTCGATCTCGACGGCGTAGAGGTCGCTGATGTCGAGGGGCTCGACCAGCATGCGGTCGTTCCCGATGGCGAGCTCGATGCCGCGCTCGAAGTAGTCCTGCGCGCCGACCTTCTGCAGCTGGCGGATGAGCGTCGCCTTGTCGCGCGACGACACGTAGTTGATGCCGACGGCCTCGCCGAGCCCGCCCTTGACGGTCTTCGACAGCTCCTTGATGTAGCCCTCGGCGGTGGTCGTGTACTTGACCTCCTCGTCGGAGACCGACGAGGTGTTGACGGTCACGAACGACTGGTCGCGAGCGATGAGGGGGAGGCAGCGGTCGAGCACGGCCTCGTCGAAGACGACGTCGCCGTTCATCCACAGCACGCCGCCGTTGCCCGACGCCTGGAGGGCGCGGAGGAGGCTCTTCGACGTGTTGGTCTGGTCGTACTGCTCGTTGTAGACGAAGTCGGCCTGCGGGAACGCCTCGATGATGTGCTCGAGCTTGTAGCCCACGACGATGGTGACGTCGGCGCCGGTGCCGAAGGTGTGGTGGATGTTGTCGAACTGCTGGCCCATGATGGTGCGGCCGTCGCTCAGTTCGGTGAGAGGCTTGGGGAGGGTGCGGCCGAGGCGCGAGCCCATTCCGGCGGCGAGGATGACGATCTTCGTGGTCACGTGTGTTCTCCTGGAATTCACTGTCTGCAAGTCTTTGTGACACTTCGTCGTGCGACTCTGAACTGTACTAGGGGTACATCCGCTGCGCCCAGGGGTACGGCGATGCCGTAGTGGGATCGTGATCACTCGCACAGTGACCTCTCAGGTTCGCGGAAGGCCGCAGTACCGCCGGGTTCTCGGATTCGAGCGCCTCTCGATTGATAACGTTGTGGCCGTGACAGCAGCGCCGGAGAGCAACGACATCGACTCGCCGACGCCGACCGAGGCGCCTACGACGCCATCCTCGACGGCGTCGCCCGCCGAGGACCCGACGCCCGCGACCACCAAGCCGACGACGGCGCGCAAACCCGCCGCACGGAAGCCGTCGACGAGCGCTCGTGCCACCGCATCGAAGTCGACGACGAACGGGACTCCGAAGCCGGCGGCGCCGCGTCAGCCGCGCCAGCGCGCCGCGGCGGACACCGAGAGCACTGCCGCGGCGAAGAAGCGCCCCGCGACACCTCGAGCGACTCCGGGCTCCAACGGCGGGTCGGCCGCACAGGGCGCCGACGCTCCCGCTGAGAAGGAAGTCTCGGCGCAGAGGACCCCGCGCACGCGGACCCGCACCACCAACGGCGCCACCGCGAAGGCCGCGGCGTCGTCCCCGAACGGCGCGAAGTCGACGCGCGCCCGCAAGCCGACCGCATCGGCGGCCGCCGACGGGGCGAAGGCCGACCCCGCAGTCGAGGCGCCGGTCGTTGCCGCCGCCTCGGAGCCCGCCATCGTCGAGGTCGTCGAGCCCGTCGCTCCGACACCGGCCGTCCCGGATACGGTCACCGCAGCGTCCGACACGACCGTAGGAGCGACAGACCAGTCGGTCGCCGAAGCGGCGGAGCCCGAAGCGTCCCCCGAGCTCGAGCCGGAGCCCGAGCCCGAGCCGGTTGCCGCACCCGCGCCGGTTGACAAGCCGGAGCCGGTTGCCGAGCCGACTCCTGAGCCGGAGCCGGTTACCGAGCCGACGTCCGCCCCCGAGCCGGAGTCGGTCGTGGAACCAGACGCGACCCCCGATCCTGAACCCGTCCCCGAAGCGGCGCCCGCTGCGGCCGCCGTCGCGGATGAGTCGGACCCCGTCGGTGGCCCCGATCAGCACAGCCCGCGATCCTCGACGGGTTCGGCGCTGTCCGTCCGCGGACTCAGCAAGCACTTCGGCAGCAAGGTCGCCGTCGACGCCATCGACCTCGAGGTGCCCGTCGGCTCCTTCTACGGCATCGTCGGCCCGAACGGTGCGGGCAAGACCACCACGCTGTCCATGGCGACCGGCCTGCTGCGCCCCGACTCCGGCACCGTCGAGGTGCACGGCATCGACGTGTGGCGCGAGGCAGAGCGGGCGAAGCGCAGCATCGGCGTCCTGCCCGACGCGCTGCGCCTCTTCGACCGCTTGACCGGCGCCCAGCTGCTCTACTACGCGGGCGTGCTCCGCGGCCTCGACCGCGAGACGGTCGCCGCCCGCTCGGCCGACCTGGTCGTCGCCTTCGGCATCGAGGACGCGGTCAATCGACTCGTCACCGACTACTCGGCCGGCATGACGAAGAAGATCGCCCTTGCCGCGGCGATGATCCACTCTCCGCGGCTGCTGGTGCTCGATGAGCCGTTCGAATCGGTCGACCCGGTGTCCGCTGCGAATCTCATCGAGATCCTGCAGAAGTACGTGGCGAGCGGCGGCACGGTCGTGCTGTCCAGCCACGGGATGGACTTCATCCAGCGCGTCTGCGATCACGTCGCCGTCATCGTCGGCGGCCACGTGCTCGCGTCGGGGACCATGGACGAGGTCCGCGCCGGGCGCACCCTCGAAGACCGTTTCGTCGAGCTCGCGGGTGGGCGCAAAGCTGCAGAGGGCATGGAGTGGTTGCACAGTTTCTCCGACTGAAGCTGCGGCTTCTCGGCAACTCGTTCCGGCGGAGCCCCTGGCAGATCGTCGGTCTCGTCATCGGCCTGATCTACGGGATCGGGCTCGCCGGGCTCGGCGTGATCGCCCTGTTCGGACTCCGCCTCGCCGATGCGGACATCGCCCGCAGCGCCGTCGTGATCGGCGGATCGCTGATCGTGCTCGGCTTCACGCTCATCCCGCTCGTCTTCGGAGTCGACGACACGCTCGACCCGAGACGTTTCACCCTGTACGGGCTCGACAACCGCACACTGTCGCTCGGCCTCCTCGCCGCGGCGGGCATCGGCGTGCCATCGGTCGCGCTCGCGCTGCTCGCCCTGTCGTCGATCGTCACCTGGACGCGCGATTTCGGCTCGATCGTGCTGGCCCTCATCAGCGTCCCGTTGATCGTCGCCACCTGCGTGCTCGCGGCGCGGGTCACCACCTCGGTCGCCGCGCTGCTGCTGTCGACGCGTCGCGCGAAGGAGTGGACGGCGCTCGTCGCCCTCGTCGCGCTGGTGCTGATCTCGCCGGCGATCATCGTGCTCACCGAGGTCGACTGGGGAACCGACGGTCCTGCCACCGCGCAGCGCATCGCCGACACCCTGGCGTGGACTCCGCTCGGGGCCGCCTGGGCCTTCCCGGCCGACGCGGCGACGGGTCAGTGGGGCATCGCGATCGCGCACCTGCTCATCGCTCTGGCGACGGCGGCCCTGCTTTACCTCGCCTGGGAGCGGCTCGTCGCCCACATGCTCGTCGCCCCGCAGCGCGAGTCGCGCAGCAAGGACTACGGCGGACTCGGCTGGTTCGACCGTCTGCCCGCGAAGCCGGGGGGCGCCATTGCGGCGCGCAGCGCGACGTACTGGCTCCGCGACCCGCGCTACCGCGTCTCGCTCGTCATGGTGCCCATCGTGCCGTTCATCCTGCTGATCCCGCTCCTCGTCGTCGGAGTGCCGGGCCAAGCGCTCGCCCTCATGCCGGTGCCCGTGTTCGCGCTGCTGCTCGGCTGGTCGATGCACAACGACGTCGCCTACGACAACACCGCCATCTGGCTGCACGTCGCCTCCGGCACCCACGGCTGGGCCGACCGGCTCGGACGGCTGTTCCCCGCGATCGTCATCGGCGTGCCCGTCGTGCTCATCGGCTCTGTCGTATCCGCCGGCTTCTACGGCGACTGGGCTGTCACCGGGGCGCTCATCGGCGTCGGCCTCTCGCTGCTGTTCTCCGGCATGGGGCTTTCGAGCATCACCTCGGCACGATTCCCGTACCCGGTCGTCCGGCCCGGCGACAACGCGTTCAGCCAGCCGCAGAACACGGGCGCGACCATGGCGGCCGTCCAGTCGGTGTCGTTCCTCGCGTCGCTGCTGCTCTCGGCCCCCGCGGTCGGCTTCGCGATCGCCGGCTACTTCCTCGGCAGCAGCTGGTTCTGGTGGGCTCTCGTCACCGGGGTCGGCATCGGCGTCGGAGCGCTGCTGCTCGGCCTCTGGATCGGCGCGCGCGTCTTCAACCGGCGCGGCCCCGAACTGCTGGCGTCGTCGCTCCTGAACGCCTGACTCACCGCTGCCCGACTCCCGCCGCCGACGGGCGATCGGCCGGTAGAATCGCGGCGTGGGCTTCTTCGACTCAAACGCACCCGCCGGCGGCACCGACGTCCTCGACCGCGAGCTCCAGGAGCTGCTCGAGAAGGAGCAGCTCGACGACGGCGATCACGACAAGTTCGCGCACTACGTCAAGAAGGACAAGATCGTCGAATCGGCGGTCACCGGCAAGCCCGTCCGCGCGCTCTGCGGCAAGAAGTGGGTGCCGGGGCGCGACCCGTCGAAGTTCCCGATCTGCCCCACCTGCAAAGAGATCTACGAGTCCCTCCGCGACTGATCGGGCCCTCGGCGACCTCGCTCAGACGTAGAGCGTCGGGATCGCCGGGTCGCCCTGACTGAGGCGCAGACCGTCGCGGGGGAGCTCCCGCACGACCGCGGCGTGATGCTCGCGCGCGGCCGCCGTGCCCGCGGCGCCGAGCCAGCGCGGATCGGCGATGCCGCGGCTCACGAGCGGCACGTGCAGCACCCGCTCGCCGTCGGCGGCGTCGGCCTGCTCGCGGGCGTCGGCGCGATCGATGCGGATGAGCTCGGCCGTCGCCGTGTCGCCCTCGAGTCGCCGGAACGCGTGCTTGCTGCCCGCGACACTCGCCTTCGACGTCGACTTCTTGGCGACGTTGACCCAGGCGCCGGTGTCATCGCGGTGGGCGACCAGTTTGTAGACCATGCCGGCGGCGGGATGCCCCGATCCGGTCACGACCGACGTGCCGACCCCGTACGAGTCGACGGGGGAGGCCGACAGGATGGCGATGCCGTACTCGTCGAGGTCGTTGGTGACCGTGATCCTCGTGTTCGTCGCCCCGAGGGAGTCGAGCAGCTCGCGGGTCTCGGCGACGACGATGGGCAGGTCGCCGGAGTCGATGCGCACGGCGCCGAGCCCGGTGCCCGCCACCTCGACGGCGCGGCGCACCGCGGTGGGCACATCGAAGGTGTCGACCAGCAGCGTCGTGCCGGGGCCGAGCCGGTCGACCTGTGCGCGGAAGGCCTGCTCCTCGTCGTCGTGCAGCAGGGTGAACGCGTGCGCCGCCGTGCCCATCGTCGGCACCGACCAGCGACGACCGGCTTCGAGGTTGGATGTCGCAGCGAAGCCGGCGATCCACGCGGCGCGCGCGGCGGCGACCGCCGACCATTCGCCGGTGCGGCGCGATCCCATCTCGGCGAGCGGCCGGGTGCCCGCCGCGGACACCATGCGGGCCGCAGCGGTGGCGACGGCGCTGTCGTAGTTGAGGACGCTGAGCACGAGGGTCTCGAGAAGTACGGCCTCGGCGAAGGAGCCCTGCACGACGAGCAGCGGTGAACCGGGGAAGTAGAGCTCGCCCTCGCGGTAGCCGCGGATGTCGCCGCCGAACCGGTAGTCGGCGAGGTAGTCGAGCGCCTCGGGGCTCACCACGGCGTTCTCGCTCAGCCACCCCAGCTCGGCGTCCCCGAAGCGGAATTGCTCGATCGCTTCGAGCAGGCGGCCGACGCCGGCGAACACGCCGTAGCGGCGGGAGCCGGGCAGCGACCGGCCGAACACCTCGAACACGCTCTCGCGCTCGTGCGTCCCCGCGTGGAGGGCGGCGTCGAGCATGGTCAGCTCGTAGCGGTCGGTCAGAAGCGCCGTGCTTGCAGTCACGCGCCCAGCCTAATCAGCGCCCTTCCGCGGGCCTTGCGGGCCGTGTCCCCTTGACGGGGGACTGACAGCCGCGCCGCACCGACAATACGATTGCCGGACCCACCCGTGCGGCCACCCACCGCATTCGGCGAACCACCCCACTCGCCGACCCCTCTCCACCCCGGAGCTCCCTGCAATGCACCCGTCCCTGCCCGGATCGCGCGCGCTCGCGACCGTGGCCCAGTCCGTCCCTCTCGGCACGGACCTCATCCCCGCCATCGTGGTCGCTCTCGTCCTGATCGGCTTCGCCTCTGCACTCATCGTCGCGGCGGTCCGCCGCAAGGAGCGGGACGAATAGACTCGACCCCCGTGAGCGACGCGCCGATCGGGGTCTTCGACTCCGGAGTCGGGGGTCTGACGGTGGCGCGCGCCATCATCGACCAGCTGCCGGGGGAGTCGATCCTCTACGTCGGCGACACGGCGAACGGCCCGTACGGCCCGAAGCCCATCGCCGAGGTCCGCCGTCACGCGCTCGCCGTGATGGACGACCTCGTCGACCAGGGCGTCAAGCTGCTCGTCATCGCCTGCAACTCCGCCTCGGCCGCGGTGCTGCGCGACGCCCGCGAGCGCTACACCGAGGGCCACGGGATCCCCGTGGTGGAGGTCATCCAGCCGGCGGCCCGCGCTGCGGTGCGTCAGACCCGCAACAACCGCGTCGGGGTCATCGGCACGGTCGCCACGATCACCTCGCGCGCCTACGAGGACGCGTTCGCCGCGGCCCCCGACCTGCGGCTCTTCAGCGCGGCGTGCCCCCGCTTCGTCGAGTTCGTGGAGGCGGGTGTCACCACCGGCGATGAGCTCTTCGCCGTCGCCCGCGAGTACCTGGCCCCGCTCGCCGACGCCGACATCGACACCCTCGTGCTCGGCTGCACCCACTACCCGCTCATGTCGGCGGCCATCCAGTTCGTCGTCGGCCCCGACGTCACGCTCGTCTCGAGCGCAGGCGAGACCGCGAACGACGTGTACCGCCGCCTCGTCGAGCACGACCTGCTACGCACGCCGGGATCCCCTCCGACCCGCGTCTACGAGGCGACGGGGGAGAGCGCCGACGAGTTCACGCGCCTCGCCCGCCGCTTCCTGGGGCTCGAGGCGCCGGTCGCCTCGTCGGTCCTCACCGGTGCGATCCCGCTCCCGCACGACCCGATCTCCTGATCCCGCCCTCCGCCCCGATTCAGACCCCCGAAGGACACCTCATGGCGAACCGCATCGACGGCCGCACCAACGACCAGCTCCGCGACGTCACGATCGAGCGCGGATGGAGCGCGCAGGCCGAAGGGTCGGCGCTGATCTCGTTCGGCGGCACCAAGGTGCTCTGCACCGCCTCGTTCACGAACGGCGTGCCGCGCTGGTTGACCGGCAAAGGCACCGGCTGGGTCACCGCCGAGTACGCGATGCTGCCGCGCGCCACCAACTCCCGCAACGACCGCGAGTCGGTGAAGGGCAAGATCGGCGGACGCACGCACGAGATCTCGCGCCTCATCGGCCGCTCGCTGCGCGCCGTCATCGATCTCAAGGCCCTCGGGGAGAACACGGTCGTGCTCGACTGCGACGTGCTGCAGGCCGACGGCGGTACCCGCACGGCGGCGATCACCGGCGCCTACGTCGCCCTCGCCGACGCCATGCAGTGGGCGCGCGAGCGCAAGTTCATCGGCCAGAAGGCGGTGCCGCTCATCGACAGCGTCGCCGCGGTGTCCGTCGGCATCATCGACGGCGACCCCATGCTCGACCTCGCCTACACCGAGGATGTCCGCGCCGAGACCGACATGAACGTCGTCGCCACCGGTCGGGGCCTGTTCGTCGAGGTGCAGGGCACCGCCGAGCGCGCGCCGTTCGATCGCCCTGAGCTCGACTCGCTGCTCGACCTCGCCGTGTCGGGCACCAACCGTCTCGCCGCCATCCAGCGGGAGGTCCTCGGCGAGGTCTCCGCATGACGGAGGGCATCCGCGTCGTCCTCGCGACCCACAACGCGCACAAGGTCGAGGAGCTGCGGCGAATCCTCGGCTCGCCGCTCGGGTCGATCGAGCTGATCGGTTATGACGGGCCCGAGCCCGTCGAGGACGGCGACACCTTCGCCGCCAATGCGCTCATCAAGGCACGCGCGGCCGCAGCGCACACCGGTCTGCCCGCCATCGCCGACGACTCGGGGATCAGCGTCGGTGCCCTGGACGGCGCGCCGGGCATCCACTCGGCGCGGTACGCGGGCACCCGCGACTCGGGCGACAACGTGCGACTGCTGCTCGCGAACCTCGACGGGATCGCCGATCGCTCGGCGCAGTTCGACTGCGCGGCCGCCGCGGTGATCCCGCAGCAGGGCGGCGACGCGATCGAGCACGTCGAGGTCGCGGCATGGCCGGGCGTCGTGCTCGACGCTCCCACCGGCGACGGCGGCTTCGGGTACGACCCCGTCTTCCGTCCCGACGGCGAGGACCGCTCGGCCGCCCAGCTGTCGCCGGCCGAGAAGGACGCGATCAGCCACCGCACGCAGGCGTTCACCGCCCTCCTGCCCTGGCTGACGGCGCAGCTCGGCGCCTAGCCGCGTATCTTTCGCTCCGCTCGCGAGAGCGGTTCTCGTTCCCGAGAAGCCCTGATCACTGGCGTCTTGACCGCCGGCGACCTACCGTTGTAGCGACATGCATTCACACGACCACGGCACTGCCGGGGGCGGGGGTACCCGCCGCCGGCTCATCGTCGCGCTCACGATCACCGCGACCTTTGCGATCGCCGAGGTCGTCGGGGCCCTGATCACCGGATCGCTGACCCTGCTCGCCGATGCGGGCCACATGCTCTCCGACTCGATCGGCCTCGTCGTCGCCGTGATCGCGTCGGTCGTCGCCGCCCGGCCCGCCACCGACCGCTCCACCTTCGGGTACCGGCGCGCCGAGGTGTTCGGCGCCCTGCTCAACTCGCTCGTGCTGCTCGGCATCGCGGTGCTCGTCGCCGTCGAAGGCATCAGCCGGCTCCTCTCGCCGGAGCCCGGCGAGGTGCTCGCCCTGCCGATGCTCGTCATCGCCGTGCTCGGTCTCGCGGTGAACGCCGTTTCCCTCGGGGTGCTCCGCGGCGGCCGCGTCGAGTCGATCAACGTGCGTGGCGCCTACCTCGAAGTGCTCGGCGACATGCTCGGATCGGTCGCCGCGATCATCGCCGCCATCGTCATCCTCACCACCGGGTTCGCCTCCGCCGACGCGATCGCATCGCTCGCCGTCGCCGCGATGATCCTGCCCCGCGCGATCCTGCTGCTGCGCGACGTCATGTCGGTGCTCAACCAGTCGGTGCCGACCGGCACCAGCGTCGCGGACATCCGCGCCCACATCCTCGAATCGGACGGTGTCGTCGACGTCCACGACGTGCATGTCTGGGCGATCACGACCGGCGCGCCGGTCTTCACGGCTCATGTCGTGGTCGACGCGTCGATCTTCGAAAGCGGCCGCACCGACGAGCTGCTCGACTCGCTGACCTCCTGCCTCTCGCACCACTTCGACGTCGAGCACTCGACGTTCCAGCTCGAGCCCGCCACCCACGCCGGGCACGAGCACGCCGCCGGCCGCCACGCCTGACGCGTCGCGGCGCTCCCGTAGAGTCGCGTCCATGGCCGCCGCTCCCTCCGCCACCGTGATCGAGGACTACCTCAAGGCCGTCTACGCGCACACCGAATGGCAGCCCGAGCCGATCACCGGGTCGCAGTTGGCGACTCGTCTCGCTCTCGCGCCGTCGACGGTGACGGAGATGGTGAAGAAGCTCGTGGCGCGCGGCCTCGTCGAGCACGAGCCGTACGGCGCGATCACCCTGACCGCCGAAGGGCGGATGCAGGCGCTGCGCACCGTGCGGCGGCACCGGCTCGTCGAGACGTGGCTCGTGCGCCAGTTCGGCTACGGCTGGGACGAGGTGCACGACGAGGCCGAGGTTCTCGAGCATGCGGTGAGCGATCGGCTGCTCGACGCGATGGACACCGCGCTCGGACATCCCGTCGCCGATCCGCACGGCGACCCCATCCCGGACGCCGACGGGCGGGTGACGGTCCCGCGAGCGGACCGCGCCGACACGCTCGCGGCGGACGCCGTCGGGGTGGTGGTGCGCATCAGCGACCGCGATCCCGAGCTGTTGCGCCGACTGACCCAGGCGGGTGTCGACGTCGGAGAAGAAGTGGTCTGCGGCGACCTCGGACAGGCCGCCGAGGCCGTCTGGATCGCGTTGCCCTGACGACAGCGCGGGCGTAAGGTTTCGGTGTACCGAAACCTGGAGGACCCGTGTCGACGAAGACCCTCGCGCCGCCCGCATCAGCACGGCTGCTGCCGCTGCTCGGACCGGCGATCGTCGCAGGCGTCGCGTACCTCGACCCGGGCAACGTCGCCAGCAACATGACGGCGGGCGCCGAGTACGGCTACCTGCTCGTCTGGGTCGTCGTCGCGGGCAACGTGATGGCATGGCTCATCCAGTACCTATCGGCGAAGCTCGGCATCGTCACGGGTGCGAGCCTGCCCGAGAACCTCGGCGGCTCCATGAAGTCGCGGCCCACGCGGATCGCCTACTGGGTGCAGGCCGAGCTCGTCGCCATGGCCACCGACATCGCCGAGATCCTCGGCGGCGCGATCGCCCTCAACCTGCTGTTCGGGCTGCCGCTCGTCGTCGGCGGCGTGATCACCGGCGCGGTCTCGCTGCTGCTCCTCCTCGTGCAGAACCGGCGCGGCGCCCGCAGTTTCGAACGCATCGTCGCAGGGCTGGTGCTCGTGATCGTGGTCGGCTTCTGTGCCGGCATTATCATCGGCCCGCCCGACCCGGCGCAGGCGATCGCCGGACTCGTCCCGCGCTTCGAGGACAGCGGTTCGGTGCTGCTCGCCGCGTCGATCCTCGGTGCCACGGTCATGCCGCACGCGATCTACGCGCACTCCGCGCTGACCCGCGATCGGTTCGCCGGTGTCGAGCCCGCTTCGAGGGTGCCGGTGCTGCTGCGGGCGACGCGGATGGATGTGACCATCGCTCTCGCCGTCGCCGGGGGAGTGAACGTCGTCATCCTGCTCGTCGCCGCCGCGTCGCTGCAGGGCGTGCCGGGCACCGACACCCTCGAGGGAGCGTACGCGGCGATCGCGGCGGGTCTCGGGCCCGCGGTCGCCACGCTCTTCGCGGTCGGACTGCTCGCCTCCGGGCTCGCGTCGTCGTCGGTGGGCGCCTACGCCGGGTCCGAGATCATGCACGGACTGCTGCGCGTGCGGGTGCCGCTCCTCGCACGGCGGGCGGTCACGCTCATCCCGGCGCTGATCATCCTCGTGATCGGTGTCGAGCCGACGCTGGCGCTGCTGCTCAGCCAGGTGGTGCTCTCGTTCGGGATCCCGTTCGCGCTGATCCCGCTCATCGCTCTCACCGCGCGCCGGGGCGTCGTCGGCGACTACGCCAACCGGTGGTGGACGACCGCCGCCGCGGTCGTTGCCGCGGTGCTGCTCGTGACTCTCAACCTGACGCTGATCTGGCTGGTCGTCACCGGGGCGTGACGCCGACAGATCCGACGATCAGTCGGGCTTCTGGTCGAAGTACTTCTCGTCGACCACAAGCGTCTCGGGTGCGGCCTGCTCGGCGCGGGCCTTCTTCGCCTTGCGGGTTGTCTGGAAGTAGTGGAACAGAGTGGGGATGATCGTCAGCACGACGGCGGCGATGAGGATCACGTCGATGTATTCGCGCACGATGTCGCCGACGACGGGGATGAAGCTCAGCAGGTAGCCGAGCATGGTGAGTCCGACGCCCCAGATGACCGCGCCGATCAGGTTGTAGAGCGTGTACTTCTTGTAATTCATGTGACCGACGCCCGCCGCGATGGGGGCGAAGGTGCGGATGATCGGCACGAAGCGCGCGAGGATCACGGCGAGCCCGCCGAAGCGCTCGAAGAACGCGTTCGTGCGTTTGACGTTCTCGATGCTGAACAGGCCGCTCTCTTTGCGTTCGAAGATCCGCGGGCCCACGCGATGGCCGATCAGATAGCCGACCTCCCCGCCGAGGAACGCGGCGACGCCGATGGCGAGCGCGACCAGCCACACGTTCATGCCGAGGCCGGGGGTGTGCGCGAAGAGGCCGGTGAAGATGAGCAGGGTGTCGCCGGGGAGCAGGAAACCGATCAGCAGACCGGTCTCGGCGAAGATGATCGCGCAGACCACGAGCACCGCCCACGGTCCCGCCGTCTGCAGGATCGTCTCGGGGTCGAGCCACGGGATCAACGCGGTGGCGTGAAGGGAAGGCACGAAAGGCACGAGGCTCCAAGCGTCGGGCGGTGAGCAGACGCGCCGGACGCGCGCGACACCGAGACTGGACGTCCCGCCCAGATTAGCCGAGATCGTCTCAGCCCCCCGCAGGAATGTTCTCAGCGCGTCGACCTGCGTCTGTGCTTAGCATCGGGGAATGCTCGAGCTGACGTGGAGACGCCGGTGACGGCGACGGCTCCCCGGATCGCCGATCCTCGCGACCCCGTCACCGCGTCGCGGCGGCCCGCGCGGCGCCGTCTCAACGCCGTGGTGGTCGTCGGCTCGCTGGTGCTCGCGGCGCTGCTCGCGGGGCATGCTCTCGTGCCCGACGTGCTGGGTCTGGGGCTGCTCCTCGACTCGATCCTGCCGTGGCTCGGTCTGCTCGTGATCGGTCTCGCCGTGCTCGCGCTGCTCGCCCGTCGCGGGCGCCCGATCGCCGCCGTATTGGTGCCCGCCGTGGTGTGGTGCGTCATGTTCGTGCCCGCTCTGCTGCCGCTCGCTGCGGCGGCACCGTCGGGCGAGACCCTCACCGTGGCGAGCCAGAACATCAAGGCCGACTCGGCGACGGGGGTGGAGTCGGCGACCGAGCTCGCCGCGACCGGCGCCGACGTGATCGCTCTACAGGAGATGGACTACGGCGCGAGGAACGCGATCGCCGACGAGCTGTCCGATGACTACGGCTACTCGTATCAGGTCGGCACCGTTGGCCTGTGGAGCACCTATCCGATCGCGAACGCCCAGCCGCTGCAACTCGGCCTCGGCTGGAACCGTGCGCTCGCCGCCGACCTCGAGACCCCCAGCGGGCCGGTGAGCATCTACGTCATCCACGCCGGCTCGGCGCGCCTCGACGACCACGCCGACCGCGACACCATGCTGGCGGAGCTCGCCGCGACGGTGCCCAACGACGAGAACGACAGGGTCGTCGTCGTGGGCGACTTCAACGCCGCGTCGAATGATCGTGCGCTCGCGCCGCTGCAAGCGGAGCTGAGCGAGGCCAACCAGACGAGCGGTGGTCTCGGCTTCACCTGGCCGTCCTGGTTCCCCGCCACCCGGCTCGACCACGTGTTCACCACTGGGGTGGATGTCGTGTCGAACGAGACGATGGTGGCGGGCGATAGCGACCACTTGGCGCTGCTCGCGACGTTGGGGCTCTGAGCGGCGGCCGGTGTGTGGGATGTGCTCGCTGCGAGAGCGCTGACCATCGGAATAGCGGCGCCCCGCGCGCTGTCCCTACCTCTATCCGCTACGAGAGGACGCTCATGTCGTCGAAGGTCTGGTTCATCACCGGCACGTCGCGTGGTTTCGGTCGCGAATGGGCGATCGCCGCGCTCGAACGAGGGGACAGGGTGGCCGCGACCGCGCGCGACACCGGTTCGCTCGACGATCTGGTCGAGAAGTACGGAGACGCGATCCTGCCGATCGGGCTCGACGTCACCGACCGCGCCGCCGACTTCGCCGCGGTGAAGGCCGCGCACGAGAAGTTCGGCCGACTGGACGTCGTCGTCAACAACGCCGGCTACGGTCAGTTCGGTTTCATCGAGGAGCTCAGCGAGGACGAGGTCCGCGCCCAGATCGAGACGAACGTGTTCGGGGCGTTCTGGATCACGCAGGCGGCGTTGCCGTTCCTCCGCGAGCAGGGGAGCGGGCACATCATCCAGGTGTCGTCGATCGGCGGCATCTCGGCATTCCCGAACATCGGCGCGTACCACGCGTCGAAGTGGGCGCTCGAGGGCTTCTCGCAGGCGCTCGCCCAAGAGGTCGCCGGGTTCGGCATCCACGTCACGCTCATCGAGCCGGGCGGGTTCTCGACCGACTGGGGCGGCTCGAGCGCGAAGCACGCCGCACCGCTCGCCGCCTACGACGAGACGCGCGAGAAGATCGCCGAGGCACGCAAGCAGCGTCTCGGCACCCCGGGCGACCCGAACGCGTCGGCGAAGGCGATCCTCGAGGTCGTCGACGCGGAGGAGCCGCCGCTGCGCGTCTTCTTCGGTTCGTCGCCGCTCGCCACCGCGAAGGCCGACTACGCGAGCCGCATCGAGACCTGGGAGAAGTGGAACGACGTCTCCCTCCTCGCCCAGGGCTGAGCACCCCCGGTCGCTGAGGAGGCCGTTTACGGCCGTCGCGATGCGACACACTTCTGTCGGTCGGGTGTTCGAGCTCGGGCGAAACGATGAGGTCCCTCGTTTCGCGACGGCCCTGGCGGGCCTCCTCAACGAGCAGGGTGTCTGGACGCTGATGAGGCCGTTCACGGCCGTCGCGATGCGACACACTTTCGGTCGGCCCGGGTGCTTCGAAAGCAGGGGCGAACCGACCAGGTCCCTCGTTTCGCGACGGCCTGGCGGGCCTCCTCAACGAGCGGGCGTGCGACGTGTTGTGCGGGAGAGGGGACTTGAACCCCCACGCTCGAAAGCACAGGAACCTAAATCCTGCGTGTCTGCCAATTTCACCACTCCCGCGCGACAGCAAGTGTAGAGCGCGGGTCCTTCACGCCGTCGGCCATTCCTCCACGGTGCCCACCCGGTAACGCAGATGCTGGGCGGCAGAAGAGGTCCTCGTCTCCCGCCACTCCAACCGCACCGTCGGCATGCCCGGCTCGAACAGCGGCGTCCCACGACCGAGCACCACGGGTGCGACATGCAGCACCAGCTCGTCCGCGCGACCCGAGAGGAGCGCGCCGCGCGCCGCCATCCCTCCACCCATGACCACGACGTCTTTCGCTCCGGCCGCTGCGAGCGCCGCATCGAGCGCGTCATCGAGCGACGATCGGAACGAGAAGAGATCGACGAGTCGCACGCGCTCCGGCTCGACACGGGTCACCACGAACACCGGCGGCCTCGCTGCTTGATCGCGGCGTCCGCCGTAGCCGAGCGAGTCGCTCCAGCCGTCGGGTGCGTCGACGACGTCGAACAGCGTCCGACCCATCACGACTGCACCGGTGCGCGCGGTCGCCTCTTCGAGGACGAGGCGGTCGACCGGATCCGTGGACGCCATCGCCCATTCGTGCAGCGCTTCTCCGCGTTCACCGAGACCGGCGTGCACTCCGCTGTCCGGTCCGGTGACGAACCCGTCGAGCGAGATGCTGATGTCGACCACGACCGCCATGGCGCCTCCTCCGGCAAGCGACGTATGTCAGCCTCCGCCCGCAGCCTGGAAGGGAACCGAGCATCACTCATCAGGAATGTCTCGGAATCTCCACCGCGCGCACCCACTAGCGTTGGAGGGAACCGACGTCCTGTGGAGTGCATCTGTTGTCCAACGAGTCCGGGGCGCCCGACGCGCCCCGCCGGCTGACGCCCGCCGCTCGCACCTGGCTCACCCGGACGATCATCGTCGTCGCATTCCTCGTCGTCGCCGCGATCGCCGTCTGGGTGGCCCGAGCGCTGCGCGAGACGGCCGGCGTGCAGGACTTCATCGCCGAGTACCCGGGCACCACCCCGCTGCCAGACTGGGCGCCCGTCGGCTTCCCGGCCTGGGTGTCGTGGACCCACTTCCTCAGCGCGTTCATGCTGCTGCTCATCGTGCGCACCGGCCTGGAGCTGCGGCGCAAGCAGCGCCCCGCGCACTTCTACAAGCGCGACAACACGGGCCGCCTCAAGACGAAGGGGCAGCCGGTAAGAATCGGGCTGCCGCTGTGGTTCCACCTGTCGCTCGACGCCGTGTGGGTGCTCACCGGCGTCGTCTACGTCGTGCTGCTGTTCTCGACCGGCCAGTGGGTGCGCATCGTGCCCACCAGCTGGGATGTCATCCCCAACGCGGTGTCGGCGGGCCTGCAGTACGTGTCGTTCGACTGGCCGCACGAAGACGGTTGGGTGAACTACAACAGCCTCCAGCTGATCACGTACTTCATCACCGTGTTCATCGCCTCACCGCTCGCGATCGCCACCGGGCTACGGCTCTCGCCCGGCCTCGCCGCACGGTTCCGGCGCTTCGACAAGACCATCCCGCTGAAGGCGACCCGCCTGGTGCACGTGTGGGTGATGGTCTACTTCATCGTCTTCACGGCGACGCACGTGTTCCTCGTCTTCACCACCGGGATCCTGCGCAACCTCAACCACATGTACGCGAACCGCGACGACGACAGCTGGATCGGATTCTGGATCTTCGCCGCCTCCGTCGCCGTGATGGCGGCCGGCTGGTTCGCCGCGCGCCCGCCGGTGCTGAAGTGGTTGGCGGGGCTCACCGGAACGGTCCGCTGAACCGCGCCTCCCGTCAGCTGTCGCGCATCACTGAGCGAGCGAAGTTCTGCACCCGCTCGCGCAGCGAGTCGATGCGCTGCTGCTTCGCCGCTTCGACGTCGAATCCGACATAGGCGAGCGTCGGCCGACGCCGGACGTTGGCCGAGCATTCGAACTCGGCGCAGACGAGCGTGCCGACGGTGTCGCCCTTGCGGCCCGCGGCTCCGGCGCGCTTGACGCTGAAGAACAGGACGTCGTTCGGCAGGGTGACGTCTTCGCACCAGTTGCACTGCGGCCTGGTGCGGCTGCCGCCCTCCGCCTTGCGGAGGATGAGGCCGACGGGTTCGCCGTCGACCTCGGCGACGACGTAGCCGAGGTTCGGCTGCTTCGGGTCGCGCCAGCCCAAAAAGTCGAGGGAGTCCCAGTCGAGGTCGCCGAAGCGGTCGGGGAGCGGCATGGCGTTGCGCTCGCGGAGGGTGGAGTTGACGAAGCAGGATCGCAGCTGCTTCTCGGTCAGGGCATGCATGAGAGTGCTCTTTCGTGTGTGAGGACCGCCGCGAAGGGTCGCGGGCGGACGTATCCGTTCGGGGTCCGACGGTCTGCCACGACGGGCAGATGGGTGCCGGGGTGCGCAGGCGCGCGGAAGTGCTCGGAGGGAGCAGTGGCTATCTCGCGTCGGCGGAGGAGACGCCGACGACCTCCTGACGCCCGGAGGGCTGAGAGCGGGGAACGGAACGGTTCACGACAGGCGAGTGTACGCCCGTGTGCGCGCACTGTGGAGAACGCCGGCGACGGGTGGGGCGCCGTGCGCAGACTGTTGCGCATGGCGGGAGCGGTGCAGTCGATCACGGAGCTGGTGCGGGAGAGGGTGCGCCGCGACGGCGTCGACCTGCATCTCGATCCGGCGGCCGCGACGCGGTACATCCGCGACGAGGTGATCCGCGGTCAGGAGCGCGACGGGGCTGCGCTTCGCGGAACTTCCGTCGATCCCGCCGCCCTCGAACGCGCCGTGCTCGCCGAACTGACGGGGTTCGGTGCGCTGCAACATCTGCTCGACGACCCGGAGGTCGAGGAGATCTGGATCAACGGGCCGGCGCGGGTCTTCGCGGCCCGCGGCGGGGTCGCCGAGTTGACCACGATCGTCATGACCGATGACGACGTGCGCGACGTGGTCGAGCGGATGCTCGCCTCCAGTGGTCGCCGCGTCGACCACTCGTCGCCCTTCGTCGACGCGTCATTGCCCGACGGATCCCGGCTGCACGTCGTCATCCCCGACGTCACGCGACGGCACTGGGCGGTCAACGTCCGCAAGTTCGGGCGCGGGCTCCGCGACCTCGGGCAGCTCGTCGAGAGCGGGTCGCTGACCCGCGAGGCGGCCGAATACCTGCGGATGTGCGTGCTCGCGGGATGCAACATCCTCGTCTCGGGCGCCACCCACGCGGGCAAGACCACCCTCCTGCAGGCAGCGCTCGGCGCAGCGCGACCGGGGGAGCGCATCGTCACCGTCGAGGAGACCTTCGAACTCGACCTCCGCGCCCGAGACGTCGTCGCGATGCAGTGCCGGCAGCCGAGCCTCGAAGGAACCGGTGAGGTGACGTTGCGCCGACTCGTGAAGGAGGCGCTGCGCATGCGCCCCGACCGCCTCGTCATCGGCGAGGTCCGTGAGGCCGAGGCGCTCGATCTGCTGATCGCCCTCAGCAGCGGCGTGCCGGGCGCCTGCAGCATCCACGCGGGAAGCGCCCGTGAAGCGCTGGTCAAGCTCAGCACCCTGCCGCTGCTCGCCGGGCGCAACATCGACTCCTCGTTCGTGATCCCGACCGTCGCCTCCACGGTCGATGTGGTCGTGCACTGCGCGATGCGGCGCGGCGGTCGGCGTCAGGTGGTCGAGATCCTCGCCCCGACCGGGAGGGTCGACGGGGGAGTGATCGAAGCATCGAGCCTCTTCGTCCACGACGGCATCCGGCTGCGGGCGACCGGCAGCTTCCCCGAGAAGCTCGGAAAGTTCGAGCTGGCCGGGCTGGACCCCGCCCTGATCCTCGGACGCGTCGCGTGAGCATGTTCGTCGGCGTCTTCCTCGGCGTCGTGCTCGGCACGGGACTGCTCCTCGTCGCCGCGCCGTGGCTTTGGCCCGACGCCGGCCTGAAGCGACGGCGGCCTGTACGAGCGGGAAGGTTGCGCGCCAGGCTCGACGCGGGCGGCTTCTCGGCGGTGTCGACCGCCGCGTTCGTCGCCGTCTCCGTCCTGCTGGGTCTCGTCGCCGGCGCCGCCATCCTCGGTGTGACGGGTGTCGCGGCCTTCGCGGCTCTCGCGGCGGCCGCGGGCGCAGCCGCTCCGCTGACCGTCGTCGGATGGCGCACCACCCGCCGGATCGCCACGGGGCGTCAGGCGTGGCCCGATGTCCTCGACCACCTCGTCGCAGCCGTGCGCTCGGGGATCGCCATGCCCGACGCGCTCGCGGCGCTCGCCGACACCGGGCCCGAGCCGCTGCGTCCGGCGTTCCGGCAGTTCGCACGCAGTTACGGCGCCACCGGTAACTTCGGTGTCAGCGTCGACGAGCTTAAGTCGCGGCTCGCCGACCCCGTCGCCGACCGGATCATCGAGACGCTCCGCATGGCGCGGGAGGTCGGCGGCACCGAGCTCGCGACCGTGCTGCGCGGTCTGTCGCAGCATCTCCGCGCCGACGGCGCCGTCCGCGCCGAGCTCGAGGCCCGACAGTCGTGGGTGCACAACGCCGCACGGCTCGGAGTCGCCGCCCCGTGGATAGTGCTGCTTCTGCTGTGCACCAGACCCGAGGCGGCCGCTGCCTACAGCACGTCGGCCGGTGTCCTGCTGCTCGTGTGCGGTGCCGCACTGTCCGTGGTCGCCTACCGCGCCATGATCTCGATCGGGCGGCTTCCCCGCGAGGCGCGGTGGTTCCAGTGAGCGCGGGAAGCCTCGGCTGGTCGGCGCTGCTCGGCAGCGTGCTCGGCCTCGGCCTCTGGATGCTGATCGCCGCGACGCCGCGCCTGTCACGGCCTCGACTCGCTGATCGACTCGCTCCGCAACTGGTCGACATCTCGCAGGAGGCGCGGCGCATCCTCGCCCGGCGATCGTCCGACCCGAGCGGTGTGCTCGGGATCTTCTGGCGGCCGGCACTGCTCGCAGCACGCGCCGGGCTCGACTCGCTGCTCGGCGGTCGCTCCCGACTCGTGCAGCAACTGCGCCGTTCGGGGAGCGCGACGACGGTCGAGCGCTACCGCACCCAGCAACTGATCGCGCTCGCTTCCGGTGGCGCGCTGGGCGGTCTGCTCGCCGTCGCCGCGGCGTCGGCGGGGGTGGCGCTCGGACCATCCCTCGTGCTTCCCGCGACCGGTGCGGTCGCGGGCGTCGTCGTCCGCGATCGACTTCTGGCTCGGGCCGTCCGCCGGCGGTCCTCCCGAATAACTCAGGAGCTGCCGACGATGCTCGAGTTCCTGTCGCTGAGTCTGGCGGCCGGAGAGGGCATCCACGACTCCCTCCGCCGAGTGGCCCGCGTCGGCACCGGCGAGATCGCCGTCGAGCTGCGCGGTGTCGTCGCCGCCGTCGCGGCGGGCACGCCGCTCGCGTCCGCACTGCTCCGGCTGTCCGGGGAGCTCGGGGTGCCCGCACTCACCCGGGCGGTCGATCAGCTCGTCGCAGCCCTGGATCGCGGCGCACCGCTGGCCGAGGTGCTCCGGGCGCAGGCGGGTGACTGCCGCGAGGAGGCCAAGCGTGTGCTCCTCGAACTCGCGGGCAAGAAGGAGGTCGCGATGCTGGTGCCGCTCGTCTTCTTCATCCTGCCGTTCACGATCGCAATCGCCGTGTTCCCGGGGCTCATGGTGCTGCAGACCGGCTTCTGATCCGGCGCCCTGCGGCTTCTCGGACGTGACCTGGCATCCTGGAGCGGTGACCGACGCGAGCCAGCCCACCCAGCTGACGGTGGACCACGTCCGGTCGGGTGAGAACACGACCCGCGTCACGCGGGTGAGCAAGAGCGACTCCGAGCAGTCGCGTGCGTTCGTGCTCGTCGCCGGGGTGGGGGTGGCCGCCACCTACTTCGAGTTCCTTGCGCCGACCCTGGCACTGCGCGGTGACGTGTACGCGCTCGACCTGCCGGGGTTCGGCGGGATGCCGCGTCCGCACGTGCAGCCGACGCCAGAGTTCTTCGCCGACCAGGTCGAGGCCGTGCTCGACCACTACGGCCTCGACGACGCCATCCTCATCGGCCACTCGATGGGCACCCAGGTCGTGACCGAGGTGCTCGTGCGGCGGCCCGAACTCACTCACGCGGTACTGGTGAGTCCGGTCGTCAACGAAGCCGAGGCCACCGCGGCGAAGCAGGGCGTGCGATTCGTCCAGTCGTCGGTCCGCGAATCCCTGCACCTCGCGTTGACCGCGCTTTCGGCGTACATGCTCTGCGGGGCGGTGTACTTCCTCACCGTCCTGCCGCACATGCTCCGCTACCGCATTCGCGACCGGGTGCGGCTCGTGCAGGCGAAGATCCTCTTCATCCGCGGCGAGTACGACCGCACTTCGCCCCGCCGCTTCCATTCCGCGCTCACCGCGGCGGCGGCCGGCTCTCGGCGGTGGGAGATCGAAGGAGCGGCGCACTCGATCATCAACGGGCACGCGATCGGCGTCGCCGAGCTGACCATCCGCCACCTCGACGATGAGCTGCGGCAGCGCGGACGGATGTCGTCCGACGCCGCCGAACTGCCGCCCGCCCGAAACGCCGACCTCGCGATGCTGATGAACGCGATGCACAGTCGCGCCGCCGAGTGGGTGAGCGCCCTACGCGGAGACGAGCGCGGCGTCGCCCGAGCGAAGGCGCAGCACGCCCGCATCCTCTGGCGCGCCTACGCACCCCGCCGCTGACGCCGCCCGCGCTCGGCGAGATGCCCGGTTCTGCGGGTGTTCGAGCGCGCAGACCCGCCGAACTGGGCATCTCGGCGTCGGTGCGCGGCCTGTGGAGAACTCCCGCCGCCCTTCGCGTCGCCGGGGAATCCTGAGGCGATGAGCGAGCACAGCTTCACGAAGACATCCCGCCTGATCAGCAGCGCTATCGACCGTCTGCGCGTCCGCGTCGCCGACGACCGGGGCGACGTGCCGGGATGGGTGCTCATCACCCTGATGACGGCAGGCCTCGTCATCGTCATCTGGGGAGTCGCGGCGCCCGCGCTCAGTAACGTCTTCGATCAGGCGATCGACCGGGTCATCTCGTTCTAGTCGCGCGTCACGTCGGCTGCGCGGCCGCCGAAGCCCGACGCTTCGCCCGCCGTCGCGCGGCTGTGCGTCGCACCAGCACGACGAAGCCGACCACCACACCGGCCAGCAGGAGAATCACGAGCACCGGCAGCACGATCGCGGCGATCACCAGGAAGACGCTCGCGATGTCCTCCGCCACTGACAGCACCGGAGCAGCGACGCCGGCCGTCACAGTGTTGGCGGCGGCTCGCGCGATGGCCTTCACGACATGCACCGCGAGGGCGACACCGACGCCGATCGCGACCGGCACCCAGCTGCCCGAGGTGAAGAACGTGCCGGGATCCTCGATCGCCGCCGTCTGCGCCGACGTTCCCGAGCCGAAGACGATGCCGCCCGACGCCGGGCGAACGACGCTCTGCAGCAGGTCGTTCACCGAATCGACCGCAGGGATCTTGTCCGCGACGATCTCGAGCACGAACAGCACCCCGCAGACTCCGAGCGCCCACTCGTTCTCGAGCCACGACCACCCGCCGGGCAGCACGACCAGATCGGTGAAGCGGGACAGCAACCCGAGCGCGAGCAGCGGGATGTACGCGTTGAGTCCCGCCGCCGCGGCGAGGCCGGTACCTGCGATCGCTTCGAGCATCTGCCGCCCTCCTTCCGGGCCATCGTCGTCGATGGACGCGGATCACGCACGCGCCCTCCGCATCGATCCTGCGTCCTACGCCTGTGGATGACATCCGACCCGGTGCAGACCCTCGCGGCAGACTCGCGGCGAGGAGGTCGCCCATGTCCGCACCGCGCCGTCGATGGCTGACCGACGACCGCGGATCCGCCCCGGCCGAATTCGCCATGGTCGCCGTGCTCCTCACAGCGCTGGCGTTGGGTGTCGTCCAATTGGCGCTCGCGCTCCATGTGAGGAACACCGCGATCGACGCGGCGGTCGAAGGGGCTCGGCACGCAGGTCTCGTGGGTAGTTCGCTCGACGCGGGCGCCGAGCGCACACGCACGTTGCTCACCCTCGCCGTGAGCGACGGATACGTCGCGGACGTCAGCGCGCGCGAGGTGACCGTCGGAGGCGCCTCGATGGTCGAGGTCCGCGTCCGCTCGGCTCTCCCCGTGTTCGGCCTGCTCGGGCCCGATCGGGCGTTGGAGGTGACCGGCCATGCTCCGCTCGAGCGACTCGCGGACTGAGCGACCTCCGCGCTGCGGGTTCAGGTCCGACGCGGGATCGGCGTCCCTCGAGTTCGTCACCGCCGGCGCACTCCTGCTGGTCCCGGTCGTCTATCTCGTACTCACGTTGGGGATGGTGCAGGGCGCGGCGTTCGCGGCCGAGGGCGCGGCGCACGCCTCAGCCCGGGCGTACGTCCAGGCCCTCGAGCCAGCGGAGGGGCGCACGACGGTCGACGAGATCGTGCGCCTCGCCGCGGCCGACTTCTCACTCGACGACGCCCCGGCCGCCACGGAGATCAGCTGCGTCCCCGCCACAGCGGACTGTCTTCAGCGCGATTCGGTGGTCACGGTGACGGTCACGCTCGACGTCCCCCTGCCGCTCGTACCGTCCGCGCTCGACTCCTCGCTGCCGCTGCACATCCCCGTCACGGCGACCGCAGTGCAACGGGTTTCGGCGTTCCGCGGAGAGCTGCAGTGAACCGCAGACCACTCCGTGACGACACCGGGTCGACCCTCCCGCTCATCGTCGGCTTCGCGGCACTCGCGCTCGCGGTGGCGCTCCTGCTCGCCGCGGCGAGCTCGCTCTACCTCGAACGCAAACGGCTGCTCGACCTTGCCGACGAGTCGGAACTCGCCGCCGCCGAATCCTTCGACCTCGACGACGTGCGCGTCGACGGACTGACGGTGCGTCCGCGGTTGACGTCGGCCGAAGTCCGCGACGCGGTCGCCGCGCATCTGGCGTCGCGCTCAGGGATCGCCGACGATGTCGCCGTTGCGCAGGCGGAATCGACGGACGGGATGACCGCGACGGTGACGCTCTCCTCCGTGTGGAATCCGCCGTTCGTCTCGATGCTGATTCCCACCGGTGTCGCGATCGACGCGACCGCGACCGCTCGCAGCGTGTTCCGCTGAGCGAGCCGCGCTGACGATCGACCGAGAGGGCCCTGAACGGAAACGGGGAACGGGGTGCCATCGGGCCAGACTGGTCGGGTGACCCGAGTCGCCGTCTTCGCCCCGTCTCCCGTTCTCACTGTGACCATCGAGGATCACCCCACCGGTCCTGACGTGCACGTGCACGCCGGCGGGCAGGGCGTCTGGCAGGCGCGCATGCTCGAGCGCCTCGGCGTCGAGACGACCATCTGCGCGGTCCTCACCGGCGAGGTCGGCGGGCTGGTCCGACACCTCGCCGACGACGAGGGCATCGAGGTCCTCGGAGTCGAGCGCGACGGACGCGGCGCCGCCTACGTCCACGACCGGCGCGAAGGCGAGCGAGAGAGCATCGTCGAAGCCGCGGGCGACCCGCTGTCCCGCCATGAACTCGACGAGCTCTACGGGCTCACCCTGCACGCCGGTCTCGAGTGCGACGCGATCATCCTGAGCGGTCCGACGAGCGACGACGAGATCCCGGCCGAGGTCTATCGGCGCCTGGCGGCCGACCTGCGTGCGGCCGGCCGCCGCGTCATCGCCGATCTATCGGGCGACCGACTCGAGGAGGCGCTCGGCGGCGGTCTGCTGCTCGTCAAGGTCAGCGATTCGGAACTGCGCGACAGCGGGCGCCTCGACGGCGAGGACCGTGCCGACATCGTCGCCGCCATGCAGCGGATCCGTGATGACGGCGCCGAGCACGTCATCGTCACCCGGGCGCACGAATCGACGCTCGTCGCGTCGCCCGACGGTGTGCGTGAAGTGCACATGCCCGAGATGCAGGTCGTCGACACCCGCGGCGCGGGCGACTCGCTGACCGCGGGGGTGACCTCGGTGCTCGCCCGCGGCGGCGACATCGACGAGGCGCTCGAGGTCGGCTCGGCGGCGGGAGCGCTGAACGTGACCCGTCACGGTCTGGGCTCGAGTCAGCCCGAGGCGGTGCGCTCGATGATGAAGCTCGTGCGCATCGACAGACTCGAGGAGTTCGAGGGGAAGGTGCGGGGATGACGACGGCGCTGATCACCAACGACGACGGCATCGACTCGCCCGGCCTCGTCGCCCTCGCGCAGGCGGCGGTGCGATCCGGGCTGGAGGTCATCGTGGCCGCTCCGGCTTCGCAGTCGAGCGGCAGCAGCGCGTCGATCATGGCGCAGCACGACGACGGCCGCATCCACTTCGAAGAACGTGCGATCGACGGGCTCCCCGACTCCCGCTGCTACGCCGTCGAGGCCGCGCCCGCGCTCATCGCCCTCCTCGCCGCCCACGGGGCGTTCACGACGACGCCGGAGCTCGTGCTGTCGGGCATCAACCGGGGAGCGAACGCCGGGCGGGCGATCCTGCATTCGGGCACGGTCGGCGCGGCGCTCACCGCGGGAGTGAACGACGCGCGGGGGCTCGCCGTATCCCTGGACGTCGGGATCGACCCCGATGAACTGCACTGGGAGACCGCGGCGGCGCTGGTCGAGCAGGTCGTCCCGGTCGTACTGGCGCAGCAGGTCGGCGCCGTCGTCAACCTCAACGTCCCCAACCTCGCGCGCGTGCCCGAGCTGCGTGAGGCGCACCTGTCGGAGTTCGGCATCGTGCAGACGACGATCACCGAACCCTTCGAGGGCGACCTCCGGCTGGCCGTCGCCGATCCGGGCGAGTCGGTCGACCCGGAGAGCGACACGGCTCTTCTCCGCGCGGGCTACGCGACTCTCACGAGCATCACCTCTGTGGGGTGGACACCTCTGCGTCAGCGGGAGTGACCTCCGGATCGTCGGCTCGCCGCGAAAACCGAGCGACGCGTCAGGCGAGCATGTCCCTCACCATGGGGATGACCTTGGTGCCGTAGAGCTCGATCGACTCCATCGCGTGGGCGTGCGGAAGGGTGCCCGCGCTGTACTTGAGGTCGAAGCGGTCGACGCCGAGCGCCTTCACGGTGTCGGCGATCTTCCGCGCCACGGTCTCGGGTGAGCCGACGTAGAGCGAGCCGTGGGCACGCTCCTGCTGGAACTCGTTGACGCTCATCGGCGGCCAGCCGCGCTCGGCGCCGATCCGGTCGCGGTTCGCCTTGAACCCGGGCAGGAAGCGGCGCACCGCCTCGCCGTCGGTCTCCGCGACGAAACCGGGGGAGTGCACGCCGATCGGCAGCGCCTTGGCCCCGAGCTGGTCGAGCGCACGATAATAGAGGTCGACGTAGGGGGCGAAGCGCTTCGGGTCGCCACCGATGATCGCGAGCAGCAGCGGGAACCCGTACTGCGCGGCGCGGACGACGGACTCGGGGCTGCCGCCGACGCCGATCCAGGTCTTCAGGCGGCCGGACTCGGTGGGCGGGTAGACCCGCTGGTCGGCGAGCGGCGCGCGGAAGCCGCCCTCCCAGGTGACGGGCTCCTCGCGCAGCAGGGCGGCGAAGAGGTCGAGCTTCTCGCTGAAGAGCTCCTCGTACTGCGAGAGCGAGTAGCCGAATAGCGGGAACGACTCGGTGAACGATCCGCGGCCGAGCGTGACCTCGGCGCGGCCGTTGGAGACTGCGTCGAGGGTCGAGAAGCGCTGGTAGACGCGGATCGGGTCGTCGGAGCTCAGCACCGTGACCGCGGAGCCGATGAGGATCTTCTCGGTTCGGGCGGCGATGGCGGTGAGCACCACGTCGGGCGCCGAGACGGCGAAGTCCTCGCGGTGGTGCTCGCCGACGCCGAACGCGTCGACTCCGACCTGATCGGCGAGGACTCCTTCTTCGACCACGTCGCGGATGACCTGAGCCAGCGGCTTCGGGGTGCCGTCGTCGTGGTTGGTCGCGTCGCCGAAGGTGTCGAGCCCGAACTGGTGTGCCGTCATGACGAGATCCGATCTCTATGCGCCTGCATGTTGTTGCTGTCGTAACCAGAGCATGGCAGCAGTAATTCCGGAAAGCACAGCCTCCGTTGCGCCCGCAGCCCCCGAAGCCGGACGGCTCAGCCGAGGGCGACGAGCGCGGCGAGGATGGCGAGCACGAGCGCGGTCAGGGTCATGACGGCGCGTTCCTGCTTGCTCCGCGATGCCGCGTTCAGCAGGATGCCCACCGCGAGGTAGCCGGCGATCACCCACATCGCGATGAAGAGGGCACCGTCGAACGAGTCGGGCACGAGTCCCGTGATCTCGGCGCGTTCGAGGGCGACGAGGCCGAAGAGCACGTAGAGCACCACTGAGATGACGCTGCCGATGCGCTTGCCTCGAGGCAGCACCCGGTCGCGCCCGCCCCAGGCGAGATGCCCCAGCGGCGCGCCGGCGATCAGCGCCACCTGGAAGACGGCCAACGCGAGCAGCACGAGGCAGAAGGCGAGCGCGAAGAGCTGTTGCATCACGGCCCGAGCCTAGGGGAGCGTGGCCCTGTGGTTCAGCGGTGGGAGGAGTAGCGGGGCACGTAGCGCAGCAGGGCTCCTGCGCCGACGAAGCCGAGGGCGCCGACTGCGGCGACGGCGACGGGCAACGACAGCGCCGCGGTGACGCCGGCGAGAAGCAGCGGGGCGACGGCGCCGCCCGCGTCGTTGCAGAATCGCCACGCGCCGAGGAACGGTGCCGGGTTCGACGGCGGGGCGAGGTCGGCGCCGAGTGTCATCAGGATCCCCGAGCCGATGCCGTTGGCGATCGAGAGGAAGACGGCGAAGACCACGAACCATGTCTCGCTGGCGGGCAGGTCGTGGGTGAGCGCCAGTCCGATCAGCCCGACCGCGAGTCCGAGCACCGACGGCACCGCGGTGAAGAGGCGCCCGAAGCGGTCCATGATCTGACCGCCGGTGTAGAAGAGCGCGAAATCGATGGCGGCGGCGACGCCGATGATCGTCGCGGTGTGCGCCTCGTCGAGCCCGAGGCTCACACCCCACAGCGGCAGGATCACCTGACGGCTCGCGCGCAACGCGGAGATGATCGCCGAGCCCGTCCCCAGCCGCAGCAGCAGGGCGCGATGGCGGGAAAGGGTGCCGAACAGTCCGACGGACTCATCGCGGATCAGCTGCTCGCCTTCATCGAGCTGCTTCCTGCCCGCCTCGCGCGCTCGCACCGCGGCGCCGAAGAGCGACTCGGGGTCGGGGAGCAGCAGAAGGGTGAGCGCGGTCACTCCGCACGCGACGACGAAGACCCAGAGCGGCGCCGCGTTCGAGTCGGTCGCCGCCAGCGCGGCGACGCTGAGGAACGGACCGATCAGCAGTCCGAGTCGGTGCGTGCCGCCGAGTGTGGACAGGGCGCGGGCGCGATGGGACAGAGGCACGAAACTCGTCATGAACGCGTGGCGGGCGAGCGCGAACACGGCGCTCGCGAGTCCGATGAGCAGGATTCCGACCGCCAGGACGACCGGGTTCGGCGCGAATGCGCTGGTAATCAGTCCGGCGATGGCGACGCCCGTGGCGTACAGCATCGCGGTGCGCTCGCCGATCTTGGCGACGATCCAGCCGCTCGGGATGTCGCCGAACAGCTCGCCGAGAGTCAGCATCGCCGCGATGAATCCGGCGACCGCGAGGGTGGCGCCGAGATCGGAGGCCAGCGCGGGGATGATCGGCAGCAGTGCGCCCTCGCCGATCGAGAACAGCAGCGTCGGCAGCAGGGCGGGGAGGGCGATGGAACGCCAGCGGAAGGCGGTCGTTCCATTCGTCATGACGTTGTCCACCCTACGTCCGCGCTCGACGAGCTCGGCACTGACCGAATCAAGGAGAACGCGTCCGGAAACGGCTCGGATCCGCATGAACGCGTGACTGAAGGTCGAGTTCTCCTTGATCCGGTTCGCACGGCCGGGGAAAGCGGTCAGGTCGGGGAGTGAGCGGGCCGGTAGTCTTGGCGGGTTATGGCTGAATTGGACTTCTCGCAGCAGATCGCCGAGCTGCGATCCACTTTCGGTGACATCCGCGCGGTCGTCGACGTCGACGCCCTCCGCGCCCGGGTCGTCGAGCTCTCGGAGCAGGCGGGCGCTCCCGACCTGTGGGACGACCCGGCTGCCGCGCAGAAGGTCACCAGCAGCCTCAGCCACGCGCAGGCGCAGCTGGCGAAACTGAACTCGATCGAGCAGCGCCTCGACGACCTCGAGGTGCTGCTCGAGATGGTCAGCGAAGAGGACGACGACGCGCTCGCCGCCGAAACGGCCGTCGAGGCCGAAGCGGAGCTCGCGAGCCTGCAGAAGCTGATGGGCGAGCTCGAGGTCCAGACCCTGCTGAACGGCGAGTACGACCCGCGCCCCGCGGTCATCACGATCCGCGCCGGAGCGGGCGGAGTGGACGCCGCCGACTTCGCCGAGATGCTCCTGCGCATGTATCTGCGCTGGGCCGAGCAGCACAAGTATCCGGTGACCGTCATGGACACCTCCTATGCCGAAGAAGCGGGCATCAAGTCGGCGACCTTCGAGGTCGACGCCCCGTACGCGTTCGGCAACCTCTCCGTCGAGGCCGGCACGCACCGTCTCGTCCGCATGTCGCCGTTCGGCGCGGCGGGCAAGCGCCAGACGAGCTTCGCGGCCGTCGAGGTGATCCCGCTGATGGAGGAGACCGACGAGATCGAGATCCCCGAGAACGACATCCGCGTCGACGTCTTCCGCTCGTCGGGCCCCGGCGGCCAATCGGTCAACACGACCGACTCGGCGGTGCGCATCACCCACATCCCCACCGGCACGGTCGTGTCGATGCAGAACGAGAAGAGCCAGATCCAGAACCGCGCCGCCGCGCTGCGGGTGCTGCAGTCGCGTCTGCTCCTGCTGAAGCGCGAAGAGGAGAACGCGAAGAAGAAGGAACTCGCAGGCAACATCACGGCGAGCTGGGGCGACCAGATCCGCTCCTACGTCCTCGCGCCGTACCAGATGGTGAAGGACCTCCGCACCGAGCACGAGGTCAACAACCCCTCGAACGTGTTCGACGGCGACCTCGACGGCTTCATCAACGCGGGCATCCGCTGGCGCAAGTCCAAGCCGGTCGACTGACCGGCACCCTCCGGACACCCCGGAGGGCCGCCAGGCCCGTCGCGCAATGACGTGAGTCGCAGGTCGCCTCAGTGCGGCGATGCCACGGTCCTTCGCTTCGCGACGGCCGCGGGCGGCCTCCCCAGCGACCAGGGCTTCAGGTCACCACACCCCGTAGGGCTGCCAGGCACGTCGCAAAATGACCCGACTTCCGGGCCTAAGCATGCCGACGCAGGTCGGAATGGGCGACGCCGTCGATCCGCCGGTAGGAGACCGCCTCGCCGAGCCCGGGATCCACGCCCGTCACCGTCGCGATCACCACGCCGTGAGTGACGACGACCGTGCGTCCCGCCGACGCCTGGAGGCGGTGCAGGACCGCCGTCACGCGCGTGAAGACCGAGCTGAGCGGCTCCCAGTCCCGTCGGTCGCCCTGCGGCCACTCGCCGCCTGAGCGCTCGAGGTCCGCCCAGGCCGCGCGCATCGCTGCGTGATCCCAGCCGGAGTCACCCACGGGGCCCCACTCGCGCAGGTCGTGTTCCACAACGGGAGTGAGCCCCACCCGCGATGCGATGATCGACGCCGTCTGCAGAGCCCTCGTCATGGGCGAGGACACGATCCGCTCTGCGCCGAGGTCCACGAGCTGCTCGGCCCGAGCCTGCGCCTGCTGGACACCTGCCCGAGTGAGACCGATGAGATCGCGAGCGGGGCCGGCCAGACCTGCGGCATCGGCGCTCGCCCAATCCGCCTCGGCGTGCCGCACCAACAGGACCGATCCCACGCGCTCACCGTAGAGCCCCTCCGGGCCGCTGGCGACAACCTTCAAGTCGAATACATAACTTTCGACTTCGGGTGTCGCTGCGGAGTAGTCGTCACCTCGTGCATACCCTCGAACAGCCATGATTCGTTTCGATCGCGTCACCAAGCTGTACTCCGGCAACTCGAAGCCGGCGCTGAACGGCGTCGACGTCGAGATCAAGGCCGGAGAGTTCGTCTTCCTCGTCGGCGCCTCGGGCAGCGGCAAGTCCAGCTTCCTGCGGCTCGTCCTCAAGGAGGAGAAGCCGTCCTCCGGCGAGATCCACGTACTCGGTCAGCGGCTCGGCAGCATCTCGAGCCGCAAGATCCCCTACTTCCGTCGGTCGCTCGGCGTGGTGTTCCAGGACTTCCGTCTGCTCCCGGGACGCACCGTCTATTAGAACGTGGCATTCACCCTGCAGGTCATCGGCAAGTCCCGCGGCTTCATCCAGGAGGCCGTCCCCGACGTGCTCCAGATGGTGGGGCTCGCGGGCAAGGCCGAACGTCTGCCGCACGAGCTGTCGGGCGGCGAGCAGCAGCGCGTCGCGATCGCCCGCGCCGTGGTCAACAAGCCCGCCATCCTGCTCGCCGACGAGCCGACCGGAAACCTCGACCCCGCGACCAGCGCCGGCATCATGCAGGTTCTCGAACTGATCAACGCGGGCGGCACGACCGTCGTCATGGCCACCCACGACGTCGGCATCGTCGACTCGATGAAGCGACGCGTCATCGAGCTCGTCGGCGGCAACATCGTCCGCGACGAGGTCGAGGGCGGCTACACGACCTCGATTCCCGTCCAACGTCCCGCGACGCAATCGGTGCCCGTCGTGACCGGAGCGGCAGCCTTCGCGGCCGCGGTCGCAGAAGAGGCGGGACCCGTCGAGCTGCCCAGCTCGCCGCGGACGGTCGTCGAAGGAACCCCCAACCGGTACGCCGACCTGCCCGACTACGACGCGCACCCCATGACCGCGCCCCTCGCAGTGCCCACCACCACCGGGGCGATCCCGCGTTTCGGTGCTCCGATTGCGACCGCGGCGCCGCTCGCGCCGGCGACCCCGAGTGCGCCCGCGGCTCCGGTCGAAGCCGCTCCGCTTCCGAGCACCGTCCATCCGCAGACGACGCCCACCCCGCAGCCGGCCCCGACCGCGCCGCACCCGGCCGCCCAGACGTCGGCGCCCGCACCAACGGCCGAGGATCCGCTCCGCCACCTCCTCACCCCGGCCTCCAGGCCGGAGTCGGTCGCCGCTCCTGCGCCCCAAGCGGCGCCGCCGGCCGCTGCAGCGCAGGCGGCACCCGATCACGACGACCCGTTGGCGCTCGCCGTCCGCCTCGGTCTGCGCCGCCCCGGCGCGGCTCCCGAATCGACCGGCTCGCAGGAAGTGGGACCGACCTCATGAGATTCGCCCTGATCTGGTCCGAGGTCTCGCAGGGTCTGCGCCGCAACCTGTCGATGGTCGTCTCCGTCGTGCTGGTGACCTTCATCTCGCTCACCTTCGTCGGCGCCGCGGCCCTGCTGCAGCTGCAGATCACCCAGATGAAGACCTTCTGGTACGACAAGGCGCAGGTCGCGATCTACATGTGCAACGGCACCGTCGGCAGCGAGGCGTGCGCCGCCGGTGCCGCGACGCCCGAGCAGGTCGCTGCCGTCGAGGCCCAACTCGACTCGCCCACGCTCGCGCCGCTCATCGACCGGTACTACTACGAGTCGCAGGACGACGCCTACGCGAACTTCCAGGAGCAGTTCGCCGGCAACGCGGTCGTCGATTACGTCACCCCCGACCTGCTCAACGAGGCCTACTGGGTGAACCTCAAGGATCCGTCGCAGGCCGACGTGCTGCAGGAGAGCCTCAGCGCGCTCGCGGGAGTCGACAGCGTCACCGACCAGCGCCGCCTCCTCGATCAGATCTTCTCGGTTCTGAACGTGGCGAGCATCACCGCCATCGGCATCGCCTCGATCATGCTCGTCGCCGCCGGCCTGCTGATCTCGACGACCATCCGTCTCTCGGCGTACTCGCGCCGCCGCGAACTCGGCATCATGCGGCTGGTGGGGGCGTCGAACCGGTTCATCCAGACCCCGTTCATCCTCGAGGGCGCCTTCGCGTCGTTGCTCGGCGCCCTGCTCGCGGGCGGGGTGGTCGTGGCGATCGTGCAGTTCTTCGTGCAGGGCTACCTGGCGACGACGCAGCTGGGCTTCTCGTACGTGACGATGTCCGACGCCCTCCTGGTGGTCCCACTCCTGATCCTGGTGGGCGTCCTGCTCGCCGCGGTCTCGGCCCAGATCTCGATCCGCCGCCACCTCCGCGTCTAGACCTCCTCACCCCACACCCCTCACCCCGGCGAGCGCGGTGTGTTGACGCGAGCGCGCCTGTATAAACACCAGCGCTCGGAGCAACACACCGCGCTCGCCGGGGTGGAGTAGGCTTGAGGGCTGTCTTAGCCGCGGTCTACGAGTGAAGGAGGTGCGCCCATGCCCAAGGAGAAGGGGCAGAAGGTCGTCGCGACGAACCGCAAGGCGCGCCACGACTACACGATCGAGGACACCTACGAGGCTGGCCTCGTCCTGACCGGCACCGAGGTGAAGTCCCTCCGAGAGGGGCGCGCGTCGCTCGTCGACGGCTACGCGTTCATCGACGCGGGCGAGGCATGGCTCGACGCCGTCTACATCCCCGAGTGGGGATCGGGATCGTGGACCAACCACTCGACCCGACGCAAGCGGAAGCTGCTGCTGCACAAGGAGCAGATCGTCAAGATCAGCAACCGCATCAAGGACGGCGGCTACACGCTCGTCCCGCTGCAGATCTACTTCAACGAGGGCCGCGCGAAGGTCGAGATCGCGATCGCCAAGGGCAAGCGCGACTACGACAAGCGTCAGGCGCTGCGCGAACGGCAGGACAACCGCGAGGCCCAGCGGGCCATGTCCACCCGCCGGCACCTGGGCGAGTAGCGAAAGCGTTGAGCATCCAGTACCACCGGTCGCGCGTCGCCGATTGCGACCCGACCACCCTGTACCGCATACTCTGGCTGCGCGTTCAGGTCTTCGTCGTCGAGCAGGAGGCCGCCTACGACGAGCTCGACGGCCGCGACATCGAGCCCGGCGCCGAGCTGCTCTGGGCGGAGGAGGGCGACGAGATCCTCGCGACCCTTCGTGTGCTCCGCGACGCGCACGGTGGGATGCGGATAGGCCGGGTGGCGACATTGGTCGCCGCACGCAGCAGGGGAGTGGCATCGCAGCTCATGCGCCAGGCGGTCGCCCGGTGCGAAGAGCTCGCCCCGTCGGCGCCGATCTCGCTCGACGCCCAGAAGCATCTCGCCGACTGGTACGCCCGGTTCGGTTTCGCGGTCAGCGGCCCCGAGTTCAGCGAAGACGACATCCCTCATGTGCCGATGCGGCGGGAATCCGGGCTCTCAGGCTCCTGAGTAGACGACGAGGAACGCCTCGGCTGCGGGCATCGAGACCTCGTCCACGGCTTGACCGCGCGCGACGACCGCGAGGACGACGCCGACGACGATGACGACGGCGAACGCGACCCACAGCCACCACGGCACGCGGCGCCATGCGGGGGTTCGAGCGTTCTCGCGGTCGGCAGGATCTGTCACCCGAACGACGCTACCGGCGACCCGTGAATGGGCGACCCGGCGGCGGCGAACTCACCGGCGAGGCACACCGGATGCACGGGTGGCTGGATCCGGGTCAGGGGATGAGCGCGAGCTTTCCGCCCGGATGCTCGGATCGCAGCAGTTCGAGCGCATCGATGGCCTCCGCGAGCGGATAGGTGCGGGCGAGCGGGACGACGAGCTCACCCCGCCCGGCCATCTCGATGAGCCGTGCTCGGGCTGCGTCCCGGAACCGGGCGCTCGCCGGCATGCGCCCCGCGATGATGCGGTAGCCGAGCTCCTCGGCGCGTCCGAACGCGGCGATCGAGACGATGCGCGACCGATCGTCGACGAGCGCGACGGAGACGTCGATCGCCTCGGCGGTGCCGACGGTGTCGAGCGCGGCGTGGACGCCATCGGGGGCGAGCGCCTGAACCCGCTCCTGCAGACCGTCGCCGTAGCGGACCGGTTCGCCGCCGAAGCGGCGGACCACGTCGAAGTTCGTCTCGCTCGCCGTACCGATGACGCGCGCGCCGATCAGGCGCGCCTGCTGGAGCACGCTGACCCCTGTCGCGCCCGAGGCGCCATGCACGAGGATCGTCTCGCCGGGCGAGACCCGCGTGACGTCGAGCATCTCGGCGGCCGTCGTGCCGACGAGCAGCAGGTTCGCCGCCTCGGGGAAGCCGAGCTCGGCGGGCTTCGCGAACACGTCCTTCGCCGGCACCGTCACTCGGGCCGAATACCCGCCGCGGATACGGAAGGCCAGCACCTCGTCGCCCAGGGCGCCGCCGCCCGACCCGATCTCGGTGTCGGGGCCGACGGCGGTGAGAACACCGGCGACCTCGTACCCGATGCGGTACGGCAGATCCTGCGCGTCGCCGTTTCGCATGTACTTCCAGTCGGCGGGATTCATCCCCGCCGCCCGCACCTCGATGGTCACCTCACCGGCTCCCGGCGCTGGGACGTCGCTGTCGACGAGCTCGAGCGCGTCGAGGTCCCCGAAGCGTCGCGCGAGCCACTGGGCGCTCATTCGGCGACCGCCCGAGTGATGCGGACGGCGACGCGCGAGGAGTCGAGGGCCGCTTCGAGGGAACCGAAGATGCGCTCCGCTGCCGCGCCGTACTTCGCGGTGATCGCTCGGATGGTGTCAGCGATGCCCTCGCGATCGTCGACGACTACGGCGTGCGCCGCGACGGGCACCGCGTCCGGCGCGATCTCACCCGAGCGCGAGCATGCTGTCAGCACCACGCGACTTTCGCGCCGCAGCCGCTTCACCTTGCCCGACCCGCCGTCGGTGGTGAAGACCAACGCGTCGCCCAGCTGTGCGATCCACACGGGGGTCGCGACCGGCGCACCCGATGCGCGGTAGGTCGTGAACGAGACGTAGTCCTCGGTGCCGAGGAGGTCGAGCGCGGGAGAGGACGGCGAGGTCTGCATGCAGTAATCCTGCCGGAGTGATCCCGCGAGATCGCCGCACCACCCTCTGGGGGAATGGACCCAGCGACCGTGCGGTTGTAGTCTGTGGTGCTGCGCTTCGTGCAACGAATGCGGAGCACAAGACAACTCCACAGCGCGATGGTGGCCCCTTCGCAACGAGACCGACGAGTTCGGTCGCGAAGGCCAGTACGGGGATGATCGGTTTCGACATTGCCTGAATGACCGTGAGAAGCGGGCCGAGGATGCAGGGTTATCTCGTAAACGATCTCTGCAAACCATAGGTGCCAATTCCAAGCGCACCGACTTCGCTCTCGCCGTCTGAGCTAGAGCTGTAAGTCCGTCAGCCCGGGTCCGCTTCCGCCCCGGTGTCTGGCGTCATCTAGGGAGCTCGCCGCGATGCTGCGTCTCAGGGCATCGCGGGACTTTTCCTGAGGCTGGGCTCGTCGGGGCAGGTGCTTGCGACAAACTCCGGAGCCGAGTAGAACGCTTTCCGCAGGCTACGCCCGTAGAAGGCACGGGATTACAGCAATGGACGGGGGTTCAATTCCCCCCATCTCCACTTCCGGTCACCATCGCGCTGATGGAGTTTCGCCAGGGACGGGACTCTGCTTTCCGCGCGATTCCCCCCATCTCCACATTCGGTCACCATCGCGCTGCTGGAGCTGTCACCCAGCGCCGTCGCGGCTCGCGGCGTCAGAATTCGCCCGTCGCAACGTCGCCCGATCGGCGGTACGAGGCGAAGATCACACCGCCCGGCGTCACGGTTGATTCGGTGAGCTCGAACCGTGCGGGGATGACGCCGTCGCGGAAGAGACGCTTGCCGCGTCCGAGGGTGACGGGGAAGATCTTCAGCCACAGCTCGTCGACGAGGTCGTTCGCGAACAGGGTCTGCAGGAAGTCGCTGCTGCCGTGCACCTGCAGAGTCGGGCCGTCGCCGACCTTCAGTTCGCGCAGGTGACCGACGACGTCGTCTCGTAGGCGGATCGTCGTCGGCCAGTCCACGTCGAGGTCGCGATGAGTCGCGACGTACTTGGTGGCCGCGTTGAGCGGGCCGCCGCCGAGCTCCTCATGCTGCGGCCAGTAGCCGGCGAAGATGTCGTAAGTCCGGCGGCCGAGGAGCAGATCGAGCGGCGGCGTCATCTGCCGGGCCATCAGCTGCGCGGCCGTCTCGTCGAAGTACGGCACCGTCCACCCTTCGAGATCGAAGCCGCCCGAAGAATCTTCCCCTTTGCCGCCGGGCGCCTGCATGACCCCGTCGAGACTGACGAAGGTGAGGGCGACGATGCTCCGCATGCCAGCAGGGTACGACCGCGGCATCGACCGCGCCAGATGCGATCGGCCGTCACAGTTCGACACCCGATTTGCAGATCACCGCCCCAGCGACGAAGGTCGATGGCGGAGGGGATCACGATGACCGGAATCGAATCGACGGCGGCGGCGAGCATCCGCGCGGAGCGCGAGGCCGCGGACTCGCGCGGCTCGAACGACGAGGCCGCCCGCCACGGCTTCCCAGGGCTCACTCCCGACGAGTTCAAGCTGGCCTTCCGCAACCACCCGGCCGGCGTCGCGGTCATCACCGCGGACGCCGGCGACGGCCCCGTCGGTCTCACCGCGACCTCGGTGTTCTCGGTCAGCGCCGAACCGCCGCTGCTCGTCTTCTCGCTTTCGTCGACCTCGTCCAGCGCACCGACGATCCGCCGCGCGTCCACGCTCGTGGTGCACCTGCTCGCCTCCGATCAGGTCGACGCCGCCAAGCTCTTCGCGACGAGCGGCGTCGACCGGTTCGCCGACGCGTCCTCGTGGGACCGGCTGCCGACGGGCGAGCCCTATCTGACCGGTGCTTCGGTGTGGATCCGCGGAGCCGTCATCGATCGGATGGAAGCCGGCGGGTCGACCGTCGTCGCCGTGCATGCGCTCGAGTCCTCGGTGTCGCAGGGCGCGTCGCTCGCGAACCCGCTGGTCTACCACAACCGCACCTGGCACCAGCTCGGCGAGCACTCCCGCCTCGACGGCTGAGGGCGGCGGGCCGGGGGGGGTCAGCGCGTCGCCACCGTCGACTCGCCGCGGGCGGAGGCGATCGTCGCCGCGATGCCTTCGTCGTACGGTGTCGGCGCGACACCGAACGCGGACTCGAACGCGCTCGAGTCGAACACGTACGGGCCGCGCTGCTGATAGGCGAGCTCGAGCGATTCGCGCGCGGCGCCGACGAAGAGCGACCCCATTCTGAGCGTCGCGAGCGACATCGTGCCGCCCCGGGAGCGCCCGTCGGTCGCGAGCTCCATGTAGTCGGCCCCGGTCAGCGGGTCGGCCGTCGGTACATGCCAGGTACGTCCCGCGGCGCGCGGATCGGTGCCGATGGTGACGAGCGCACGCGCGGCATCGGGCGTGTAGGTCATCGAGTGGGGCATGCTCGCGTCGAGCAGCCAGATCGGGTCCTTGCCGGCGGCCACTCGATCGGCGACGTAGCCGTTGAACACGCTGGTCGACGCGCCGGGGCCGTAGAAGTCGGCGCTGCGGGCGATGGTGACGACGAGCGAGCCGTCGGCCGACGCATCGGCGAGGGTTTCGAGGAGGCGCGCGCGCAGCCGTCCCTTGCGGCTCGTGGGGTGCAGGGGAGTCGACTCGACCATCGGGCCGGATGTCGGCCCGTAGGCGTACACGTTGTCGAAGTAGACGAGGTGGGCGCCGGCGCGGCGACTGGCGTCGATGACGTTCGCGAGCACCCGAGGCCACTCGCGCTCCCAGGTACGTGCACTGTAGGGGAGTCCGGCGGTCAGGTAGACGGTGCCGGCTCCGTCGACCGCGCGACGGGTCGCGTCGGCGTCGAGCAGATCCGCCGACCGATGCTCGGCGCCGTCGGCGCGGCCGGCGTTGCGCGCGACGGACACGGTGTCGAGCCCTGCGGCGACGAGGGTTGACACCGTCTCGCGACCGATGACTCCGGTGCCGCCGAGCACGACGTGCTTCGGATTGGTGGTCATGACTTCTCCTTCTGGTTCTGCTGGTTGGTCTGGTTCTGGTCCTGGCGTGTCGACGCGGCGTCGGCAGGGCGGGCCGGGAAGAGATCGGCGGTCGCGTCTTCCTGGGCGAGGCGTCGAAGTCCTGCCGCCAGCGCGTCGCCGAGCACGGTGCCGACCACCATCAGCTCGGCGATCGCGTCGGGGTCGGTCCTCGTCGTGAGCGCCTCGAGGTCGGCGCGCGCGGCGAGCGCGCCCGCATCGGCATAGGCGCGCAGGTAGGACTCGCTCGGCACGAAGTCGATCGCGGCGAAGCCGTCGAGCACCCGCGCGGCGAGGTCGGTGCCGGGGTTCGACTCGCTCGTGCGCCATCCGAGTGACGCGGTCACCGCGCGGATGCGATCCGTCGCGTCTTCGCTCGGTGTCGCGGTGCCGGTCGCCGATCGGCTCAACGCGTGCTGCGCGACCTCGAAGGTGTTCGCGAGCGGACTGCGCGAGTCCAACTCGGCGATCACCGATTTCGTCGCCGCGACCGAAAGGCCACCCGTCTCGAGGAGCGCTCGGATGAGCCGCACCCTGCGCACGTGACTCTCGTCGTAATCGGTGCGGTTGCCGCTCAGCCGCTCGCCGTCGTGGAGCAGTCCTTCGCGAACGTAGTACTTGATCGTCGGAGCGGCGACGCCGCTCGCGGCGGACAGTTCGGTGATGCGCATGCACCGATAGTAGCACTACCGGTAGCAGCGCTACCAGTCGCTTGGTGCTCGATCACGGGAAGGTGAGGGAGATGACTCCATCGATCACGCCCGCCGCAGCATCGCGGTAATCGACGATCCGCGGAAGTCCGCGCGTCGTCTCGCTCTCGTGAGGTCCGACCACGACGACCCGGGCGCCCGCGGCGAGACCTGCGGTGATGCCCGCTTCGGCGTCTTCGAACACGAGGCAGTCCCGGGGATCGACTCCCAGCGCGGCAGCAGCGGCGAGGAAGGGCTCGGGGTCCGGCTTGCCGCGCTCGACGGTGTCGGCCGTCACGAAGACCTCGGGTTGCGCGATGCCCGCGGCCCCGAGACGGATCGACGCGAGTTCCGCCGACGCGCTCGTCACCACTGCGATGCGGTCCGAGGGCAGTGCGGCGAGGAACTCTGCCGCTCCTGACACCGCCACCACGCCGTCGAAGTCTTCGAGTTCGCGTGCGGCGAGCTCCGCCGACACGGCATCCGCATCGGTGCCCACGGGAACGAAGCGCCGCACGCTGTCGATCATGCGCACCCCGTGCACGGCGTCGAGGAGCTCGCGGCGGTCGAGACCGAAGCGGTCGGCGAAGAGGCTCCAGATGCGTTCCACGGCGACCGTCGAGTCGACGAGCGTGCCGTCCATGTCGAAGAGCAGAGCGCGGGCGGTGAGTGTGATCGGCACGACAGCCATTCTCGTGGGCGCGCCGGTCGCGGATCAGGCGAGTGCGTTCCCGATGGCGGCGAGCACCTGGTTCGCGGTGGGCACGCCCGAAGCGCGCATCACCTCGGCGCCGGTGCGATCGGTGATGACGACGGTGGGGGTCGTGGTGATCGCGCGGTCTTCGCTCTCGTCGGGCGCGTCGGCGACGTTGACCTCGCGCCACCGCACCCGGTCGTCGAGCAGAGCCTCGACGCGACCGAGCGTGCGCCTCGTCGCCGCGCAGGCGCCGCAGAAACTCGACGAGTACAACGTCACACTCAGCTCCGACACGGGCCCTCCCTCCGTGGAGGAAACGGCGGATCGCAGGCGGGCATTCCCATCGGGATTCAGTCCGCCATCCTGAGCGCAGCGCCGAGGCGGTCGGCTCGTTCCCGCGCTTCGGCGTCGGATGCCGCATCGAGCAGCGCCGCTCCGACGAGGCCCGATGAGCTGCCGAGCGTTGACGAGACGATGACCGGCACGGAGCGCCATGGCAGCTCCTCGGCGACGGCCTCGCGCAGAGGAGCGATCAGGCGGTCGCCTGCCAGGGACAGTCCTCCGCCGATCACGACGCGGGTCGGGTCGGTGATCGAGATGAGCGCGGCCACGCCGATGGCGAGTGCCGAGATCGCGTCCCGCCACACGCGCTGCGCGCTCTCGTCGTCGCCGACCGCCGCGATGACCTCGGCGGAGGTCGCGGGCGTCCCGGTCGACCGCTCGTACCGTCGGGCGATGCCCGACGCCGAGGCGTAGACCTCGACGCAGCCGCGGCCGCCGCACGGGCACGCCTCGCCGTCGCGGACCGCGCGGATGTGGCCGAGCTCTCCGGCGGCCCCGGTGGTCCCGCCGTGCAGCGCACCGTGGGAGAAGAAGGCCGCTGAGACACCCGTGCCGATCGGGACGAAGGCGAGGGAGCCCGCGTCGCCGGGATCGGCGAGCGCCCGCTCGGCGAGGGCCCCGGCGCGCCCGTCGTTCTCGACCCGAACGGGGACGTCGAGCTGATCCTCGATGAGCCTCGCGAGCGGCAGGTCGCGCCAGTCGAGGTTGGCTGCGAAGGCCACGACGCCATCGGACGGATGCACGATGCCGGGGGAGCCGATACCGACGCCGTCGAGCGCGCGGCCCGCAGCCTCGGTTCGTTCGCGGACGTCCGCCAGCGTGCGAGAGAGGCCGGTCAGCACCGGCTCCCGTCCGATGCGCGTCGCGACGATCCGACGGTCGATCACCGTGCCGGTGCCGTCGAACGCCATCAGCTTGATGGTGGTTCCGCCGATGTCGACCGCGATCCGTGCCGCGTCGGCTGAGCGATCCATGCCTCCATCGTCGCGGGCGTGCTCAGCCCTCGCAAACCGACCCCCGCACAGGGACGGGCGCGAGGCGGCGCAACCTCTGTACCGTTGACCCATGCCCGATCCGGACGTCGACGCGCGCGTGGACGCCGCCGTCGATGCCTGGCTCGCGTGGCTGCCGCGGTGGAGCCCGAGCCTCGCGCGGACGCGTCCGCGGGTCTGCCGGCGCTGCGTCGGCTCGCCGGTGATCGACGCGGCAGGACTGCGCGAAGCTCCGCACCAGGTGCAGCACGCGCTCGTGAGCCGCATCCATTCCCTGATCGACGACGACGTCGCCTCGTTCACCGCCACCGAGCTGCCCCTGCTGCATGCCGAACTCGACCGCAGCGAAGCCGAGAGACGCGCCGCCCGCCCCTACCGGCCGGAGGAGGGCCTCGGACCCGAGTTCGAGGGATTGGGCGTCGACCCGGAACCGGTGCCGGGCGAGCCCTACCTCTTCACCCTCGCCGGTCTCGCCGAGGATGCGGCGGAACCCGCGCCTCCTGCCGCGACCCGCAGCTACGACGAGGCGGCCAAACAGCAGTTGCGGCGCGAGATAGCGCTCTCCGACGAGCGGGCGGTCGGCGTGGGCCGGGCGGCCTGCCTGGCCCTGGTCGGGCATCGGCCGCGCATCGCCGAGGCGATCGACTCGGTGGTCACGCCGCAGATCGAGTCGCTGATGTCCGAACTCTCAGCGGGCCTCGAGATCCCCGCACGCGTCGACGACCCGGGGCAGGGTCGAGGCCCCACACTCGCCTGACCCATCGCCGTCACGCGCTGCCGGGGTTATCGTCGAAGCGCGGGCCGACGCGACCCGAGGACGGGGCGGAGATGGCGCAGCACAGCGGGTTCGATGTCCTCGTGATCGGCGAAGCGCTCGTCGATCTCGTGGACACCGGCGACGAAGTGACCGAACGCGCCGGCGGCAGTCCCGCCAACGTGGCCCTCGGCCTCGGCCGCCTCGGTGCGAGGGTCGCCCTTCTCACTCGGATCGGCCGCGATCCGCGCGGCGACATGATCGCCGGTCGACTCGAACAGTCGGGCGTGGTCGTGCTTCCCCAGTCGTTCACCTCGTCGCCGACCTCGACGGCCACGGCGACGATCGGACCCGGGGGTCACGCGACCTACTCGTTCGAGATCGACTGGGACATCCCGGTCGGCGGCCTGCCCGACGCGGCGGTGCTGCACGTCGGATCCATCGCCGCCTTCCTCGAGCCGGGCGCCTCGTCGGTCCGCGAGATCCTCCGCGCCGCCGACGCCCGGGAGATCACCTTCGACGCCAACGTCCGTCCGGCTCTGCTCGGCGCGGTCGAGTCCGCCCGGACGGTGTTCGAGGACACCGCGTCGCTCGCGACCGTCGTGAAGCTGAGCGACGAGGACGCCGCCTGGCTCTACCCGGGGATCGACGTCGCCGACGTGCTGCAACGGGTGCTCGGACTCGGCCCCCGACTCGCCATCGCGACCCTCGGTGAGCACGGGTCGCTGCTCGTCGCCCGGGGTATCAGCGCGCGAGTGCCGGGCGCGGCCACCACGGTCGCCGACACCATCGGGGCGGGCGACTCGTACATGGCGTCGATCGTCGACTCGCTGCTGCAGACCCGTACCGACGAGCTGACGGTGCCGCTGCTGACGCGCATCGGTGCGCGCGCCGGCCGCGCCGCCGCCATCACCGTGTCCCGCACCGGCGCCGACCTGCCGTGGCGCGATCAGCTCGGCCTCGACGAGTGACCGACGCGTCCGGACTCCACGGCCCCGAACGTCTCAGCCGAGGCGCAGGCTTCGTTCTCAGCGGAGGTATAGCGTTCGTCGAGTGAGTGACGCGGTGACCGACCCGACGAGAGAACGAGTCCGGTGGCAGGCGTTCGGCATCGCGGTCGCGGTCGCGGCGCTCACCATCCTCGACCTGTCGAAGGTGAACGTCGGACTGCCCTCGATTGAGGAGTCGCTCGGTGCAGGCCCCACCGAACTGCAGACCGTCGTCGCCGGCTACGCCCTCGCGTTCGGTCTCGCCCTGGTGCCCGCCGGGCGGCTCGGCGACATCAAGTCGCGGCGCCTTCTCTTCCTCATCGGGCTCACCGCCTTCACCCTTACGAGCCTGTTCTGCGCGCTCGCCCCGAACACCGTCTTCCTCATCATCGGCCGGTTCCTGCAGGGCATCGCCGCGGGCATCCAGATGCCGCAGGTCGTCGGCCTCACGCAGGCGCTGTTCCAGGGCGCCGAGCGCGGTCGGGCGTTCGGGCTCTTCGGAGCGATCATCGGCCTGTCCACCGCGTTCGGTCCCACCATCGGCGGGCTGCTGATCGCCGTCGGCGGTGAGCAGGACGGCTGGCGCCTGCTGTTCTGGATGAACGTCCCCCTCGGGCTCATCCTCCTGTTCTTCGCGGCACGGCTCCTGCCCAAGCGGCAGAGCCACGAGGGCGCCGCGAGCATCGATCCGATCGGGATCGTGCTCCTCGGCATCGTCGTCGTGAGTTTCATGCTGCCGTTCGTGCTCACCACCGGAGGACCCGACGACGACCCGCGCCGGTGGTTCTTCCTCGCCTCCGCCGCCGTGTTCGGCGCGGCCTTCGTATGGTGGGAGCGGCGATACTCCGCGCGCGGCAAGACGCCCGTCGTGCGGTTCTCGCTGTTCTCGCTCGGGTCGTACCGCAACGGGCTGCTCATCGCCACCGTCTACTTCGCGGCGATGCCGGCGACCTTCCTCATCACGACCCTGTACTTGCAGCAGGGGTTGGGGCTCGCGCCGGTGTTCGCCGGAATGGTGACCATCCCGTTCGCGCTCGCCTCGGCGGTGACCGCCTGGATCGGCGGTCGACTCGTCGAGACGCGCGGCCGATCCCTCGTCGTCATGGGGCTCGCGATCGTGCTCGTCGGCTTCGGGCTCGCAGTGCTGGCCGCGATCCTGCCGCCGGCCGAGCTGAGCCCGTGGCTGATGTCGGCGGCGCTCGCGGTCGCCGGAGCGGGCGGTGGCTTCGTCATCTCGCCGAACCAGACGCTGACGCTCGCCGAGATCCCGGTCACCGATGGCGGCGTCGCCGGATCGATGGCGCAGGTCGGGCAGCGCGTCGGCACCGCGGTGGGCGTGGCCGCGGCGTCGTCGACGTTCTTCGCGACCCTGTACGCCGAGAGCACCGCCGCCGACACGGTGGCGGTCTACCACGACGGATTCCGCAACGGCTCGTTCGTCACCCTCTCCCTCATCGCCGTGGCCTTCGTGCTCGCGCTGCTCGACCTCCGTCAGCGTCGCCGAGCCTGACCCTCGCTCTTCGGTCCAGCGCCCGAGGCGGTGTGCACGGATCAGGATGACCCCGCGCGACACGCCGCGGGAACATCCTGATCGGTGCCGGATCTCCTGATCCGTGCACACGGGTCAGGAGAGGGAGGGGTCGGGCAGGCCGGGGTCAGGAGAGGGACAGGAGGGCGGCGGCGAGCAGGGCGAGGGCGACCCCGAGGAGTTGGGGGAGAGCGAGCCGTTCGCGGAGCACCGCTGCGGCGAGCACCACGGTCACGACCGGGTACAGGCTGACCAGCACCGACACGATCGCGAGCTCGCCGCCCTGCAGCGCCAGGACGATGAGGATGTTCGAGATCCCGAGCAGCACGCCCGCCCCGATCGCGAGCGAAGCGAACCGGTCTGGCCGCTGCGCGGCCGATTCCGGTCGGTCGAGCGTCGCCAGGAAGCCCGTGCCGCGTGCGCGGCGCACGAGCAGGAGCAACGGGATGATCGCGACGAAGCCGACTCCCGTGTCGAGCACAGCGGGAAGCACGCCCGCATCCTTCGGTGCGGCGTCGAGCGCGACGATCGAGGCGCCGAGCAGCAGCCCGGCGGCGACGGCGAGCAGCAGACCGCGGGGCCGCACGCCGGCGCCGCTGCGCGGTTCGAGCGAGACAAGCACTCCCGCGGCGAGGGCCGCTCCGACGCCGGTCCATCCGAGCGGCCCGAGCCGCTCGCCGAGCAGCACCGCGGCGACGACGGGGACGAGAGTGTTGACGAGGGCGATGGAGGGGGAGAGCACGCTCATGGGCCCGATCGCGAGGGCGGCGTAGAAGAACAGGAATCCGACGATCGCGAAGAGGCCCGCCGCCACACCGGCGACCACCGCCTCGGGGCTCGCCCGCCACGGCAGCACGAGCATCGACCCGAGCGCGACGATCGTCGCGGCGGCGTAGACGGCGGTCGTGCCCGTGACGGTGCCGCGCCGTCTCGCCGCGAGGCCGCCGAAGAAGTCGGACGTCCCGTACGCGGCGGCCGCGACGAGGGCCGCGAGGACGGCGGTCACGGGGGAGTGCTCAGTCGCCGATCGCGGCGACGGCGCGCTCGTGCAGCAGCCCGTTGCTGACGAGTGCGTCGCGAGCGGTGAAGATCCGCTCACCCGTCGTCGACGAGATCCGTCCGCCCGCCTCCTCGATGATCGGCGCGAGGGCGGCGAGGTCGTAGATCTGCGGGCCGAACTCGGCGACCAGGTCGACGCTGCCTTCGGCGACCATCATGTACGACCAGAAGTCGCCATAGGCGCGGGTGCGCCAGACCGAGTCGGCGAGGGCGAGCAGCTGCTCGGTCTTGCCGGCGCCGCGCCAGTACTGGAGGTCGTTGTAGCTGAACGAGGCGTCCGCCAGCTCGCGCACCGCCGAGACGGCCAGCCGGCGCGGCGCCGCACCGTTCTCGACCAGCCACGCCCCCTCGCCGCGAGCCGCCCACCAGCGGCGCCCGAGCGCGGGTGCGCTCACCACTCCGACCACGGGGTCGTCATCGACGGCGAGGGCGATGAGGGTGCCCCAGATCGGCACTCCGCGCAGGAAGTTGGCGGTGGCGTCGATCGGATCGATGATCCACTGGCGCCCCTTCTGCAATTCGCCGCCGAACTCCTCGCCGAAGACCGCGTCGTCGGGACGCTCCTCGCGGATGGCGGCCCGGAGGGCCTGCTCGACGGCGCGGTCCGCGTCCGTGACGGGGCTGCGGTCGGGCTTGGTCTCGACGGCCAGGTCGAGCGCGCGGTAGCGCTCGAGGGAGATGACGTGCGCCATGTCGGCCAGGTCGCGGGCGAAACGCAGGTCCTCGCTGAAGTCTCCGGTCACGGGTTCAGCGTATCGGCGCCGCCGTCCGGTTCTCCGCTCGGGTCGTTCGGGAAGAGGATGTCGCGCGCCTCGATCGACCGATCCTCGACCGTGGTCGCCGACTGCATGTGCACCGCCCCGCTCGGCACGAGTCCGGCGCCGCCGAAGCGCTCCATCACCCGCCACTGCGCCGCGACGTCTTCGCCCGCGTGGTCGGCGGGCAGCCTCGGCCAGAAGTCGAAACCGCCCACCTCGACGAGACAGCTCCGCCGGTATAAGGTGCAGGCGCCGAGCCAGGCGATCTTGTAGGCGACCCAGAGCCGATCGTCCGCGAGGCCGAGCCGGCGGTCGGCGGCGACGTGCAGCAGGTTCGCCGCAACGTGCAGGGACTTGCGTTCGAAGCCGGCAGCGTCCGAGCGCATCCGCTCGGGCAGCACGGGCCCCTCCCATTCCTCGAACACGGCGGTGTCGTGGGGGCGACGGTCGTCGATGGCCGACAGCCCCTGCGGGTTGAGTCCCACGAAGCCGCAACGGAGCTCCTCGATCGCGTCCACCATGCGGTGGAGGGAATCCGGTTCGAGCCAGATGTCGTCGTCGAGGAAGAGCACGAACTCGGCGCGCGCCCGATCGAGCAGGAACTGACGCTGCTCGGCGAGCCCGCGGCGGGGCAGATGACGGTGCAGCTCGACATGGTGCCCCTGCGCCCTGAGCACGCGCAGCATCGCGAGCACCGCCGCCTCCTCGAACACCGCGCCCTCGACCGACTGGTCGCTGATGACGATGTCGAAAGCGGGATCGTCCTGCGCGGCGAGACCGGCGAGCGTCGCCGCCAGCTCGGCGGGACGCGAGCCGATCGTGGGGATCAGGACGTCGACGAGCCCGTCGGACTGCGGCAGGGTGTCGCCCCACTCGCCCGACAGGCGGCGCGCGGTCATGTCGATGCGCCGCCCGGATGGGGCCCCGGCAGGTCGCCGACACGGATGCGCTCGACGATCGCGGTGGTCGAGTGCTCCGGGAGGAAGTCCAGGATGCGTACTTCGCCGCCGGCGGCGAGCACGACCGGCGTCTCGGCGAGGGTCTCGGCGGAGTAGTCGCCGCCCTTCGCGTAGATGTCGGGCGCGATCCGTTCGAGCAGCGGGATGGGGGTGTCGGTGTCGAAGACGGTCACGTAGTCGACCGAGCTCAGGGCGGCGAGCACTCCGGCGCGATCGCCGGCGTGGTTGATCGGGCGGGATTCGCCCTTCAGGCGGCGCACCGAGTCGTCGCTGTTGATGGCGACGACGAGGATGTCGCCCAGTCGCTTCGCCTGGTTGAGGTACGCGGTGTGCCCGCGGTGGAGCACGTCGAAGCAGCCGTTCGTGAACACGATCCGCCTGCCCGCGGCGCGCTCGTCCTTCAGCCGGCGGATCAGCTCGTCCTCGTCCAACGCGTTCTCGGCGGAGCGGGCCAGCTGAGCGATGATGTCGGCGGTCGAGCACACCGAGGTCCCCGCGCGGCCGACGACGACGTCGGCCGCGGCCTGCGCGAAGTCCGCGCTCGTCGTGAGCGGCAGCCCGCAGGCGCGAGCGATCGTGAGCGCCGCGACGAAGGTGTCCCCGGCGCCCGAAGCCTGCTTCTCGGACGCGGGTCGCGCCCAGGTGCGGTGCACCTTGCCGTCGCCGCAGAGCACGAGCGTGCCGTCCCGGTCGAGGGTCACGACGGCATCGCGCGAGTTCGTCGTCGCGAGTAGCTCCTCCGCGTGGGCGGCCACACTTCCGGCCCGGTCACTGCCGCGCTTCAACGGTCGGTGCAACAGCGCGGCGGTCTCCTCGGAGTTGGGCGTGACGATGTCGGGGCGCAGCGGCGCCCAGAAGACCGGGTCGTGCGCGTCGACGACGGTGAGTGCGGGACGGGCGTCGCGGGAGGCGAGCGCGTCGCGCACTCGGAAGCTCAGCATGCCGCAGCCGTAGTCGCAGACGACCTCGGCGTCCGCGCCGTCGGTCGCCGCCAGGGCGGCGTCGCGCACGGCGTCGAGTGCGTCGGAGGTCCACTCCTCATCGACTCCCTCGTCGAGTCGGAGGAGCACCTGATCGGCGACGACCACGCGCGTCTTGGTGATGGTGGTCACGTCGTCGCGAAGCAGCAGATGGGTGACGTCGATGCCGTCCGCGGCGAGCAGATCGCGCAGCCGACGTCCCGCCTCATCGTCGCCGGCCGCACCGACGAAGCGCACCTGCGCTCCGAGCTCGGCGAGATTCCGGGCGGTGTTGGCGGCGCCGCCGGGCACGAAGACGTGGTCGCCCACCGACACCACCGGGGCGGGCGCCTCCCGCGCGATGCGGTCGCTGCGACCGTGCCACCAGCCGTCGAGGATCGGCTCGCCGATCACGGTGACGATGGGAGCCATGCGGCGGATCCCCAGCGCCACGTCGGGAGTCGGCGCGGCGTCGAGGGACAGTGGTGACGACAGTTCGCTCATGCGGGCGCCTCTCCGGCCGCATGCCACCCGACACGGGACCTCGGTCCATCCGACCACCGGCGGGGCTCCGGCTTCCACCGCTGCGACGCTTTCCCAGCGCATCCCAGGCCATTCGCAGTGAGCGGCCCGGCATGCTCGATGCAGGAAGGGGTGACATGCGGGCATCCGACGACCGGACGGCGCAGCGGAGGTCCGGCGCCCGGGTGCCGGACGTGCGGCGCATCGCGGTGCTCCGCGGCGGCGGACTCGGCGATCTCCTGTTCGCCTTCCCCGCCCTCGACGCGCTCGCCGCCGCCTACCCGGACGCGGAGATCACACTCCTCGGAACTCCGATGCACCGCGAACTGCTCGCCGGGCGCCCGGGACCGGTCGACGTCGTCGAGGTGCTGCCCGTCGCCGAGGGACTGCGCCTGCCCGAGGGAGCGCTGCCCGACCCCGAGGAGCTCGCCCGCTTCGTGGCGCGGATGCGCGCGCGCCGCTTCGACCTCGCCCTGCAACTGCACGGCGGCGGCGCCTTCTCGAACCCGTTCCTGCGCTCCCTCGGCGCGCGGGTCACCGCGGGGCCCAACACCGTCGACGCGCCGCCGCTCGACCGCGCGATGGACTACGTCTACTACCAGCAGGAGTTCCTGCGCGGCATCGAGGTGGCGGGCCTCGTCGGCGCCGCCCCGGTCGCCCTCGAGCCGGCGCTCGCCGTCACCGACGCCGACCGCGAGACCGCGACCGCACTGCTCGGCGACGATTCCCGGCCTCTCCTGGCGATGCATCCCGGTGCGACCGATCCGCGCCGTCGGTGGCCGCCCGACCGCTTCGCCGAGATCGCCGCACTCGCCGCCGAGGACGGCTGGCGCACGGTGATCGTCGGCGACGCGGGCGACATCCCGCTCGCCCGCGCGATCCTCGCCGCCGCACCGGACGCCGGCGCCCTCGACCTCACCGGCAGGTGCTCGCTCGGGGCGCTCGTCGGGGTGCTCGACCGAGCGGACGTCCTCGTCTCCGACGACAGCGGGCCGCGGCACCTGGCACAGGCGGTCGGCACGGCGACGGTCGCGATCTACTGGGCGGGCAACGTCATCACCGCCGCCCCGCTCACTCGCGCCCGGCACCGCATCCACATCTCGTGGCTCACCCGCTGCCCCGTCTGCGGACGTGATGTCACGCAGGTCGGCTGGTCGGCCGAACGCTGCTCGCACAATCCGTCGTTCGTCGCCGAGGTCCCGGTAGCGCCGGTGTGGCAGGACCTCCGGCGGCTGATGACCGCAGAGCTCGCGTCGCGCGGGTAGTCGTCAGGCCGCTCGACGCCGGCGGGCGAAGCTCTCCGTCCAGTCGGCGAGAACCGTGTTCCAGTCGTCCTGGAAACGACGCAGGCCGTAGTGTTCGAGCGCGTACTCGCGGGCGGCGAGCCCGGCGGTGCGCGCCGCCTCGGGGTCTTCGATGAAGCGCCGGGCGGCGCGGTGCAGCTCGTCGAGACGAGTGGACACGGTGCCCGCCTCGGGTGGGACGGCGCGCCGGATTTCGGTCGCCTCGATGCCGACGACCGGGATCCCCGCGTGCATCGCCTCGAGCAGCGCGAGCCCCAGCGAAGTCCAGCGGGTCGTGTGCAGGTAGAGCCGCCGACGGGCGAGCTCGCGGTGCAGATCGTCGGTGGGCAGGTCGCCGGCGTCGGCCACCACGTCGGAGCTCACGCCCAGCTCTCGGGCGAGGCCGTCGACCTTCATGCCGAACACGTCGACGGGGGCGACGCGGGAGAACCCGCCGATGAGGTCGCTGCCGGACACGCGCCAGCGCCGGACCGGCTCGTTGATGACCACTCCCATGCGCGCCAGCTCACCGGTGTAGAGGTACCCGCGGTCGACGATGCCGTGCTCGATGACCGTCGTCGGCGCCCGACCGGTGTCCCAGAACAGCGCGTTGAAGTGCGTGACGTGCGCGATGAGGATGTCGTCGCGGTCGGCGAGCGGATGCCGCGACTCGGGCACCGACGCTCGCGGGGTGTTGTGCTCGACGAAGATCGTCGGGATGTCCCGCCCCGGCCGCAGCCCGAGACGCTCCTCGGCCCAGTCGAATTCCTCGAGGCGTTGCAGCACGAGGACGTCGACGTCGGCTCCCGTCACGGATCCGGCGGGAGCCTCGTGCACGTGGGCCCGGTCCCAATCGCGCTTCCCGATCCCACCGCCGCCGTCGGCGTCGATCGGGAGCACGTAGTCGTGATCCCCGCGGACGAACGCGTCCATCCATCCGCCGTGCATGTGCCACCCGAAAACCCGCATCGTCTCGTCTCTCCTCGTCCTCGAGTTCGAGGGTGCCAGTGCTCTGCTGGAAGTCGACGGGGAGTCGGCTGACCGACCTCTAGGGACTTCGTACCGGCGCCGATACGGCTCTCAGCAACGCGAGCGGGTCGCGTGCGAGCGTAAGCACCGTGAGGAAGCCGACCGAGTCCGATGGCCGACCCGAGCTCGTCGTGCTGCGCGCCATCAAGGTCGGCGACCTGTTGCTCGCGGTGCCCGCGCTGCACGCGATCCGCCGTGCCAACCCCGAGCATCGGCTGATTCTCGCGACGACGGGGTGGCTCGAGCCTCTCGCCGAACTCATCGACGGGCTCGATGCCTTCCTCCCGCAGCACGGTCTCGACCATCCGATCGCGTTGGAGCGAGGGCGAGTCGACACCGTCGTCAACCTGCACGGTCGAGGCCCTCAGAGCACCGATCTCCTCGACGCCCTCGACCCGCGGCGACGCGTCGGGCACCGCTTCGGGGAGCGCTGGGACGGACCCGAGTGGCGCGACGGCGGTCTCGAGCGGGTGCGGTGGGCGGAGCTTGTGCAGTGGCACGGGATGCCGGCCGATCCCGATGAGCTCTGGCTGAAGGACCCGGGTCCCAGCGCGAACCCCGACGCGGTCGTCGTGCACATCGGCGCCGCCTACGGGTCGCGGCTGTGGCCCGCGGAGCGCTTCGGTCTCGTCGCCCGAATCCTCGAACGCGAGGGCGGTCGCGTGCTGATCTCGGGTGGCGCGTCCGAGCGCGATCGCGCAGCCCACGTCGCCGAACTCGCCGGGCTGCCGGAGGACCGCATCATCGCGGGACGCGCCGATCTGCGGGAGTTCGCGGCCACGGTCGCGTCCGCCCGCCTCGTCGTCACGGTCGATACCGGAGCGGCGCACCTCGCGTCCGCCTACCGGACCCCGTCGGTGATCGTGTTCGGACCGGCGCCGGTCGAGGAGTGGGGGCCGCCCGCAGGTCCGCACATCGCGTTGACCGACGCCTCGCTGCGGCGCGGAGACGGCTTCGCCGACGACCCGGATCCCGCGCTGCTCGCGGTCACGGCCGACGATGTGCTGGCCGCGGCCCGAGGCTTGCTCGGCTAGCCGCTGAAGACCGATCGATTCGCGGCGAGCCACTCGTCGATCGACATCGCCGCCGTGCCGGTCAGCTGCTCGACGGTGTCGGTGACGATGTCGGCGTCGCCGCGCTTCCACGCGGCGAAGTGCACCATGACCGCCTCGTCGACCCGGTCGTCGGGGATGCCGACCTCGTTCACCATGAAGGCACGGAAGTCGGTGTCCGGCATGTCCTGATACGCGATCGGCCGGCCGAGCAGTCGGGTGAGAGCCGCCGCCTCGTCGGACATGGTGATCGCGGACGGTCCGGTGAGCACGTAGTTCTCGCCCTGCTCGTCGCGGTCGGTGAGTACGACCGCGATCGCGCGGGCGACGTCGTCGGCGGCGACGACCCCGACCCTGCCGTCGCCGGCGCAGCCGAACAGCCTGTTCGCCTGCTGCACGGCAGGAGCCTGCGACAGGAAGCTGGTCTCCATCACCGAGTTGGGGGAGACGAGGGCATAACGGAGCCCGGACGCCGCGATCGCCGCGATGCTGGCCTTGTGCTGCTGGTCGAGCGGCTCATCGGGCAGGTGTCGGACGGCGCCGTAGAGCTTGACGATGCGCCGTACCCCGGCGGCGACGGCGGCGTCGAGCGCGTTCGTCTCCCGTTCGAGGATGCGCCCGTCCATCGGCGTCACGACGAATACGGTGTCGACGCCTGCGAACGCCGGCGCGAGGCTCGCTCGGTCGTCGAGGTCGCCGACGACGGCATCGATGCCGCTCGCTCGAAGTGGGGCCGCGTGGTCGTCCGAGTGGACCAGCGCCCGCACGCTCGCTCCCCGTGCCGCCGTCTCGCGCAGAACCCGACTGCCGAACATGCCCGTCGCGCCGAGGATCAGGATCACGGTTCCTCCAGAGGGTCGTGCGGACGTCTCGGGACGCACGCTACTGGAGCCGGTCGCATCGGCGGAAGAGCCGTCAGTCCTCGGGGTCGGGGGCGGGCTCCCAGTCGCGCTCGGCCTTCGGGTCGAGGGTCGTGAGGATGCGCTGCAGCGAGTCGAGGCGACGCTGGCCGACGGGGCCGAGTTCGCCCTCGCGTACCCGGTCGACGATCTCCCAGTCGTGCGCCTCGACGAGGGGCACCTCGCCGTCGGGAGGTTCGGGCGCGATCGCGTGCAGCGCGAACGAGCGCATCACGCTGGCCGGGTCGACGTGGCCGAGTCCGAAGGAGCGGACCCCCGGGGTATCGATGATCCAGCCCGATCCGCCCGCGTTGTCGCGGACCCGCAGCGAGATCGTCGACGACGAGGTGTGCCGGCCGCGGCCCGTCACCTCGTTGACGACGCCGGTCGCGCGCGCCGCGCCGGGCACCAGTGCGTTCACCAGGGTGGACTTGCCGACACCCGAGTGGCCGACGGCGACGGTCGTGTGCCCGATCAGACGACGGCGGAACTCCTCGAGCGGTACCCCGCCGCGCGCGGTGAGCACGATGTCGAGATCGAGGATGTCGAACTCCGCGAGGAATGACGCCGGGTCGGCGAGGTCGGTCTTCGTGACGACGAGGATCGGTTCGATGCCGGCGTCGAATGCGGCGATCAGGTAGCGGTCGACGAGTCCCGCGCGCGGCTCGGGGTTCGCGGCGGCGACGACGATCATCAGCTGGTCGGCGTTGGCCACGACGACCCGCTCGACCTCGTCGGAGTCGTCGGCGCTGCGTCGCAGCAATGTGCTGCGCGGCGCGATCCGCACCACGCGGGCGAGGGTTCCCTCGTCGCCGGAGAGGTCGCCGACGACGTCTACCAGATCGCCCGTGACGATGGGGGTGCGGCCGAGTTCTCGGGCCCGCTTGGCCTGCAGCTCGCGCTCCGCCTCGGTGTTCTCCTCGAGGAGGACGGTGAGACGACCGCGGTCGACGGTGAGCACGCGCCCGCGGACGGCGTCGTCGTGCTCGGGGCGCTGCTTCGACCGGGGACGCGTACCGCGCGGGTTCGGCCGGACCCGCGCGGCCGACTCGTCGTAGTCGGAGTAGGGCTCGTCTTCGTCGTCGGTCAGCCAGCTCATGATCAGGCCGTCGCGCCGGTTCCGCTGATCGGGATACCGCCCGAACCGGCGTCGCCGAGCAGGGTTCGCCAGAGCTCGGTGAACTGGGGGAGCGTCTTCGAGGTCGTCGCGATGTCGTCGACGAGCAGTCCGGGCACGGCGAGGCCGATGATCGCCCCGGCCGTCGCCATGCGGTGGTCCTCGTAGCTCTGCCAGGGGCGATCCGGGTCGGCGGTCAGCGGTCGGGGATCGATCGCGAGGCCGTCGGGGAGCTCGGTCACCGCACCGCCGAGAGCGTTGAGCTCGGCGGCGAGCGCGGCGAGTCGGTCGGTCTCGTGCCCCCGCAGGTGCCCGATGCCCGTGATGCGGCTGGGCGAGTCGGCGAGCGCGGCCAGGGCGACGAGGGCGGGGGCGAGTTCGCCGCCGGTGGAGAGGTCGAGGTGGACCCCGGGCATGCTCCGCCCGAAGGCGACGCCGGTGCCGCCGTCGACGCGCAGCGACCCATCGGTGAGCGTCGTCTCGGCCCCGAAGCGGGTGAGCAGCTCGCGGAGATCGTCGCCGACCTGGGTCGTCTCGGCCGGCCAGCCGGCGATCGTGACGGAGCCGCCCGCGACAACGGCGGCGACGAGGAACGGGGCGGCGTTCGAGAGGTCGGGCTCGATGTCGACCACGCGACCCGCGATCGGACCGGCGGGGACCACCCAGACGCCCGGTTCCGGGTTCTCGACCGCGACGCCGCGTCGGGCGAGCACGTCGATCGTCATCGCGATGTGCGGCAGGCTCGGCAGCGTCTCGCCGGTGTGCCGCAGTGTGAGTCCGTTCTCGAAGCGAGCGGCGGAGAGCAGCAGACCGGAGACGAACTGGCTCGACGCCGACGCGTCGATCGCGAGCTCGCCACCCGCGACCCGGCCCATCCCGTAGACGGTGAAGGGGAGGGTGCCGCGGGCGTCGTCGCCCACCTCGACGCCGAGCGCGCGCAGCGATTCGATCGTGGTGCGCATCGGCCGCCGGCGCGCGCCCTCGTCGCCGTCGAAGGTGATCGGGCCGAGACCGAGGGAGGCCAGGGGCGGCAGGAAGCGCATCAAGGTTCCGGCGAGCCCGCAGTCGATCGAGACGCCGCCGCCGAGTTCGGCGGGGGTGATGCGCAGATCGGGACCGTATCCCGTGTCGGTGCCCTCCAGCTCATCGATCGCGATGCCGAGCTCGCGCAGCGCGGCGATCATCAGCGTGGTGTCGCGCGAGTGCAGCGGCGCTCGCAGGATCGACTCCCCGTCGGCCAGCGACGCGAGCACCAGCTCGCGGTTGGTGAGGCTCTTCGACCCGGGCAGTGACAGACGCGCTGCGAGCGGCCCGGACGCTGTGGGCGCCGCCCACGCAGGGGGAGGGCCGCTGACCGTGTCGCGCGCCTCGAAGTCGTCGCCCGGAAGGCGGAATCGAGGACCTGCTTCGCCGAGGATTCCCATCGGGCCCAGCGTACCGGCCTCCCCGTCGACGGTTGCGGCGATCGACGAGCGACCGGGATGCCGCGCGCCTGCGGTGCGGCGCGGAATAAGGCCCGGAGCGGGCCGGTTCACCTCTACATCGGCTGCGACGGGCGGCCGCTCGAACGGAAGGCGGGGCACGTGCTACTCACGCTCGACGCTCGACCTCCGCGAGTACGCTTGGCTGCGATGAGCAGCGAACCGGGCGAGCCCGCCGACGTCCACGGCGCCGAGGTCGATGAGACCGACGACCGCGACACGGACGTCCACGAGACCGACGTCCACGAGACCGAGGCCGAAGAGACGATCGTCGAGGCGATCGAAGAGGCGGCGACGCCGACCAGCGACGAGCTCCGCTCACTGTTCGAGGAACAGGCCCTGCCGTTCATCGATCAGCTCTATGCGGCCGGCCTGCGGATGACCCGCAACCCGGCGGATGCGCAAGACCTCGTTCAGGAGACCTTCGTGAAGGCGTTCGCCGCGTTCGGTGGCTTTCAGCAGGGCACCAACCTCAAGGCGTGGCTGTACCGCATCCTCACGAACACGTTCATCAACAACTACCGCAAGAACCAGCGCAACCCGTACCAGCACACGATCGACGACCTCGAAGACTGGCAGCTCGGCTCGGCCGAGTCCGCGACGGCCGGCTCCACCGTCGGGCGCAGCGCCGAAGCCGAGGCCATCGACCACCTGCCCGACTCGGCGGTGAAGGACGCTCTCCAGGCCGTTCCCGAGGACTTCCGCCTGGCCGTGTACTTCGCCGACGTCGAGGGGTTCTCCTACCAGGAGATCGCGGACATCATGAAGACCCCGGTCGGCACCGTGATGAGCCGACTGCACCGCGGCCGCCGCCTGCTGCGCGAACTGCTCACCGACTACGCCGCCGAGCGCGGCCTCAGCGTCGGAGCGACGTCCCGTCGTCGTTCCCCCAAGAAAACAGAACCCGCAAGCGTCGAGACAACGGAGTGAGGACATGAGCGACTGCGGTTGCGAGAAGGCCAAAGCAGAACTCGAGGAGTATCTGCACAACGAACTGCGCCGCGACGATGCGGCCGACATCCGTGAGCACATGGAGAACTGCGCCGACTGCTCCGGCGAGCTGAAGGTCGGACTCGTGCTGACCGAGGCCGTGCGCCGCGCCTGCCGCGACACCGCGCCGGAAGAGCTGCGCGTCCAGGTCATGACGCGCATCCGCGCGATCCAGACCACCCACTGAGCGCCCACTCGCCCACTTCACCCCGTCCGACGGCGTTGCGACGGGGCGAAGTGGGCGAGTGAACCGATCGAGCGCTTCGCTCCGAACGACTGCCATGACGCTGAAGAGTCTTCGTATCGCCGTGGCCGCCGGGGTGCTGGCCCTCGCAGGATGCAGCAGTCCTGCTCCCGCGGCCGAGGTTCCGGGTGGCTCGGGCCCTCTCGTCGCGTTCTATGGCGACTCGTACACGCTCGGAACCGGGGCGAGTTCCTATGACGAGCGCTGGTCGACGGTCATCAGCGCCGAGCGCGGCTGGCGCGAGTTCAACCCGAGCGTCAACGGCCTCGGCTTCGTCAACAACCGCAGCCTCTACGGCGAGGACAGCGGCGACCTGCCGTCGCTCATCATCGAGCAGGACCCGGACATCGTCTTCGTGACCATGGGCCTCAACGACAACTTCAGCTACGACCGGGCCTCCGAGAAGATCGAAGCGCAGATCGACGCCGACCTCACCCGCCTGCACGATGCGCTGCCCGACGCGCGCTTCATCGTGGTCGAGCCGTTCTGGTACACCGACGAGCGTCCCGAGTCGCTCGAGGTCATCTCCGGCTGGGTGGCCGACGCGGCCGACAGGATCGGCGCCGATCACATCGAGGGGGCCTCGCACTGGATCGAGGGGCACCCGGAATGGATGGCGAGCGACGGTCTGCATCCGAACGACGACGGCTACGCCGAGATGGCGAAACGGATGGACGAGGAGCTGGACGCGCTCGGGCTCTGACGACGAAGGGCCCCGCCGATCGGCGGGGCCCTTCGTCTTTTCCGTCGCTGAGGTCAGCCGGTGACGGTGCCCGAGTTGATCGCCGACATGACGGCGATGGTGGTGAGCACGAACACCACGAGGCCGACGGCGATCGCCACGAAGCCGACGACGATGCCCGCCAGAGCCAGCTTGCGAGCGCCCGGCTCACGACCGCGCGAGAGGAATCCGAGGACGATTCCGACGATCGCGGCGATTCCGCCGAACAGCGGCGAGAGGAAGACGAGGCCGAGCCCGACGATGCTCAGCACCAGCGAGACGATGCCGAGGGTCTTCTTCTCCGTGGATGCGGGCGTCGCACTGGACGAACCATAGTTGGCGGACGTGGGTTCCGGGGTGCTCACTATTCGTCTCCTCTTCATGCCGCACGAGCGGCGCCGATTTGTCACAGCAAACTTAGCGTGCGCGCATAGAGCTGGCTCAGGAACGTTCAGGAACTTCTCGGCCGTGTCGGCAGAGAAAAGGGCCCCGCCTTTCGGCGGGGCCCTTTCCTCTCGCGCTTATGAGAGGGCGCGGCGGATGATCTCGGCCTGCTCCTGCGCGTGGCGCTTCGCCGATCCCGCGGCGGGCGAGGCGGCTGCCTTGCGCGAGATGACTCGGAGCGGTCGGTCCTTCAGCTGCTTCGAGAGCTCGAGGAACATGAACGGCCACGCCCCCTGGTTCTCGGGCTCGTCCTGCACCCACACCAGCTCGGCGTTCGGATACTCGGACACCACCTCGTTGATCCGGTCGGTCGCGAGCGGGTACAGCTGCTCGAGACGGACGAGGGCGATGTCGTCGCTCTTCTCGCGCTTCGCGAGCTCGTTCACCAGGTCATAGTGGATCTTGCCGGAGTGCAGCAGGACCCGCGTGACGGCGGCCTTGTCCTGGATCCGCGCGTCGTCGATGACCGGCTCAAAACGGCCCGACGTGAAGTCCTCGACCGCGCTCGTGGCACCCCGCAGGCGCAGCATCGACTTCGGCGTGAAGACGATGAGCGGCCGGCGCGGGCGGGCGTACGCCTGACGGCGCAGCAGGTGGAAGTACGACGCGGGAGTGGAGGGCTGCGCGACCGTCATGTTGTCCTCGGCGCACAGCTGCAGGTAGCGCTCGATGCGCGCCGACGAGTGGTCGGGTCCCTGGCCTTCGTAGCCGTGGGGGAGCAGCAGCACGACCGACGAGCGCTGACCCCACTTCTGCTCGGCCGAGGAGATGAACTCGTCGATGATGGTCTGCGCACCGTTGGCGAAGTCGCCGAACTGCGCCTCCCACATGACGAGCGCGTCGGGCCGCTCGACCGAGTAGCCGTACTCGAAGCCCATCGCCGCGTACTCCGACAGCAGCGAGTCGTAGATCCACAGCTTCGCCTGACGGTCGTTGAGGTTGAGCAGCGGCAGCCACTCCTGCCCGTTCGACCGGTCGTGGAACACCGCGTGACGCTGCACGAACGTCCCGCGACGGCTGTCCTGCCCCACGAGACGCACCGCGGTGCCCTCGACGAGGAGCGAACCGATCGCGAGGATCTCGCCGAAGCCCCAATCGATGCCGCCGTTGCGGCTCATCTCGAGCCGCTTCTTCAGCAGCGCCTGCAGCTTGCTGTGCACCGTGAAGCCCTCGGGAGGGTTGTCGTGCGCGTCGCCGATGGTCGTGACGACCGACTCGGAGACGCCAGTGCTCTGCGGCTCGCCCGGCGCGTCGTCATTCTGCTGCGACTCGGGCAGCTCGAGGTCGGCGACCTCGTCGGCGTCGGCGTCGGGCTCGACGATCGGCGTCGACGCGGTCTGCGCGGCGTGCGTCTCGGCGAAGGCGCGTTCCAGGCGGTCCTGGAAGTCGCGGTGCGCGTCGTCGTACTCGTCCTGGCTGATGTCGCCGCGGCCGACGAGGGCCTCGGTGTACAGCTTGCGGACGCTGCGCTTCGCCTCGATGAGGTTGTACATGAGCGGCTGCGTCATCGACGGGTCGTCGCCCTCGTTGTGGCCGCGGCGGCGGTAGGTGACGAGGTCGATGACGACGTCGCGGTGGAACTCCTGGCGGAACTCGTACGCGAGTTGCGCGACGCGGGCGACGGCCTCGGGGTCGTCGCCGTTGACGTGGAAGATCGGCGACTGGATCGTCTTCGCCACGTCCGTCGAGTAGATCGACGAGCGGCTCTCGGACGGCGGCGTGGTGAAGCCGACCTGGTTGTTGACGACGATGTGGATCGTGCCGCCGGTGCGGTAGGCGCGCAGCTGCGACATCTGCAGCGTCTCGACGACGACGCCCTGGCCCGCCATGGCCGCGTCGCCGTGGATGAGGATCGGCAGCACCGTGAAGCTGCCGACGGGGAAGCGGTCCTGCTTCGCCCGGACGATGCCCTCGAGCACTCCGTCGACGGCCTCGAGGTGCGACGGGTTCGCGGCGAGGTACACCGGGATCGTCGCGCCGCCGGCGCCCTGGTAGGTGCCCTCGGTGCCGAGGTGGTACTTCACGTCGCCGGAGCCCTGCACGGTGCGGGGGTCCTGCGTGCCCTCGAACTCGCGGAAGATCTGCCCGTAGGTCTTGCCCGCGATGTTCGTGAGCACGTTCAGCCGGCCGCGGTGGGCCATGCCGATCGCGACCTCGGAGAGCCCGTCCTCGGCGGCCTCCTGGATGGTGGTGTCGAGCATCGAGATCAGCGACTCGCTGCCCTCGAGGCTGAAGCGCTTCTGGCCGACGTACTTGGTCTGCAAAAAGGTCTCGAAGGCCTCGGCCTCGTTGAGCTTGCTGAGGATGCGCATCTGCTCGTCGTGCTGCGGCTTCTCGTACGGCCGCTCGACCTTGTCCTGGATCCACTTGCGCTGCTCGGGATGCTGGATGTGCATGTACTCGAGGCCGACGGTGCGGCAGTACGAGTCGCGCAGGATGCCGAGGATGTTGCGCAGCTTCGCCTCGCGCAGACCCCCGAAGCCGCCGACGACGAATTCGCGGTCGAGGTCCCAGAAGGTGAGGCCGTGGCTCTCGATCTCGAGGTCGGGGTGCGTGCGCTGCACGTACTCGAGCGGGTCGATGTCGGCCATCAGGTGGCCCCGGACCCGGTAGGCGTTGATCAGCTCGTGCACGCGCGCGGTCTTCGAGATCGCCGCCGCGAGGTTCACGTTGATGTCAGCGTTCCAGTGGATCGGCGCGTAGGGGATGCGCAGCGCCGCGAAGATGTCGTCGTAGAACCCGTTCTTGCCGATCAGCAGCTCGTGCACGAGTTTCAGGAACTCGCCCGACCCTGCGCCCTGGATGACACGGTGGTCGTAGGTCGAGGTCAGCGTGATCGTCTTGCCGATGCCGAGCTCCACGAGCGTCTTCTCGCTCGAGCCGGCGAACTCGGCCGGGTACTCGAGGGCGCCGGCGCCGATGATCGCGCCCTGCCCCTGCATGAGGCGCGGTACGGAGTGCACGGTGCCGATGCCGCCCGGGTTCGTCAGCGAGATCGTGGTGCCCTGGAAGTCGGCGGCCTCGAGCTTGTTCGAGCGGGCCTTCTTGACGAGGGCCTCGTAGGCGGCGACGAACTCGCCGAAGTCCATCGTGTCGGCGCGCTTGATGCTCGGCACGAGCAGCGCCCGCGAGCCGTCGGGCTTCGGGATGTCGATCGCGATGCCGAGGTTCACGTGCGCGGGCTGCACCAGCGACGGCTTGCCGTCGACCTCGGTGTAGTGCACGTTCTGACTCGGGAAGTCCTTCAGCACCTGCACGAGTGCCCAGCCGATGAGGTGGGTGAACGACACCTTGCCGCCGCGGGCCCTCGTCAGGTGGTTGTTGATGACGATGCGGTTGTCGATCATCAGCTTCGCGGGGATGGTGCGCACGCTCGTCGCCGTGGGGATGGCGAGGCTCTGGTCCATGTTCGTGGCGAGCGTCTTCGCCATTCCGCGCAGCGGGGTGACGGCGTCGGCTTGAGCCTCGGCGTCCTGCTTCGCGGGAGCGGGGGCCTGTGCGGGGACCGGCTGCTGGCGCGGGGCAACGGAGGTGGTGCGAGCGGCGACCTTCTCGGTCGACGGAGCCTCGGCCGCGGGGGCGGCCTGGGTCGCCGACGGGGCGGCGGGCGCCGTCGGTGCGGAGGGGGCGGGCTCCGGGGGAGTCGGGGCGCCCGGCGCGGGGCTCGGCGAGGTCGGCTCGGGGGCCGGCGTGCTGGGCTCAGCCGGGGACGGCGCGTTCGGCTCGACCGGGTTCGGTGCGACCGGCTCGGTCGGCGTCGGCGCCGTCGGCTCGGCGGGCGTGGTCGGCGGCGTCTCGGGCTCGGGCGCCGGAGCGCCCGGCTCGACGGCGGCGTCGGATACCGCGCCGTTCGAGCCGCCGTTCAGCGGCGGCAGAGTGATGGTGCCCGTCTCGGTGGTGACGGGATGGTAGCTCTCGAGGATCGGCCACCAGGACTTGTCGACCGAGTTCTTGTCGACGAGGTAGCGCTCGTAGAGCTCGTCTACGAGCCACTCGTTCGCGCCGAATTCTCCCGATGCACCCTCGTCGGTTCCGGTCACTTGATTCGACACGACGTTATCGCCCACTCTCGTCTTCGTTCGCGAATCAGATCGGGCACCAAGCCTAGTCCTTCAGACGGTGTCGCCGACTCCTCCCAAGGGTGTCCGATCGCGCTGGGCGTACGGTGGATGCGGGTGGCCGATGAGCCGTCGCGGATCCGTATACTGGTGCGACCGATGGACGACCCTCCGAACGCCCACTCCCACTCACCGGCGCCGCACGCCCGATACCTCTCGCGCGGGCGGCTTCTCCTGAGTGGGGGTGTTCCCCATGTGGCTTGACTGGGTCTGGCTCGGCGTCGGCATCGTGCTGACGGTCGGCACCGGTTTCTTCGTCGCCTCCGAGTTCGCGCTCGTCAACCTCGACCGCGGCGACCTCGAAGCGCGTGAGGCGAAGGGCGAGCGGCATCTCGGCAGCACCATCGCGGCGCTGAAAATCACCTCGACGCACCTGTCGAGCGCGCAGCTCGGCATCACGCTCACCACGCTGCTCACCGGGTACACGATGGAGCCGGCGATCAGTCGCCTGCTCGAGGCGCCGCTGAACGCCTGGGGCATCGCGGACGACATCGTCCGACCGATCGGCTCGGTCGTCGGAATCCTCATCGCGACGCTGTTCTCGATGATCATCGGCGAGCTGGTGCCGAAGAACCTGGCGCTCGCGGTGCCGCGGGTCACCGCGAAGATCGTCATCCCGTTCCAGACGGTGTTCACGACCGTGTTCCGTCCCGCGGTCGCGCTGCTGAACGGCACGGCAAACGCCATCCTGCGGCTGTTCGGCATCGAGCCCAAGGAGGAGCTGTCGGGCGCGCGCTCCGCGGAGGAATTGAGCTCATTGGTGCGCCGCTCCGCGATGGCCGGCGTCCTCGACAGCGACACCGCGACCCTGCTCACACGCACGCTCGGCTTCTCGGAGCTGAGCGCCGCCGATGTGATGACTCCGCGGCCCCGGCTCGCGTCGCTCGAGCGCGGCGACACCGCGGCCGACGTGATCGAACTCGCCCGCCGCACCGGATACTCCCGCTTCCCCGTCACCGACGGCGGACTCGACGACATCGTCGGCCTCGTGCACATCAAGCAGGCCGTCGCTGTGCCGCGGGAGAAGCGCGCGACCGTGCCCGTCGGCGCGCTCCAGAGCGACGCGTTGCGGGTGCCCGAGACGATGCAGGTCGACACCCTGCTCGGGGAGCTGCGGGAGAGCGGGTACCAGATGGCCGTCGTCGTCGACGAGTACGGCGGGACCGCCGGCGTCGCGACCCTCGAGGACCTCGTCGAAGAGCTGGTCGGCGACCTCGTCGACGAGCACGACAGGACCCGCGCCGGAGTGGTGCGCGGCAAGACCTCGACCACCTTCCCGGGAAGCCTCCGACCCGACGAGGTGCTCGAGCAGTCGGGCATCGAGATCCCCGAGGACGGCGATTACGAGACCGTCGCCGGCTTCGTGCTCGCGCAGCTCGGCCGCCTGGCGAAGGTCGGTGACGAGGTGCCGCTGCCCGCCGGAACCCTGCGGGTGCTGCGGCTCGACGGCCGCCGCATCGACCGTCTGCGGTTCACGCCGGCGCCGACGCAGCCCGACGGGGTTCCCGCAGGCGCCGACGGCAACGGGGAGGTGAGCGGGCGATGAACGACTGGGCCGGAATCGCCTGGCTGTTCGTGCTGTTGGCAGCCAACGCCTTCTTCGTCGCGGCCGAGTTCGCGGTCATCTCCGCGCGTCGATCGCAGATCGAGCCGCTCGCCGAGAAGGGCAAGCGCAGTGCCAGGACGGCGCTGTTCGCGATGGAGCACGCGACGCTCATGCTCGCGACGACGCAGCTCGGCATCACGGTCTGCTCGCTGCTCATCCTCAACGTCTCCGAGCCGGCGATCCACCACCTGCTCGAGATCCCGCTGCACCTCACCGGCCTGCCCGACGCGGTGATCGGCGGCATCGCCTTCGTCATCACCCTGCTGCTGGTGTCGTACCTGCACGTCGTGCTCGGCGAGATGGTGCCGAAGAACATCTCGTTCTCGCTGCCCGATCGGGCCGTGCTGTTGCTCGCGGCGCCGCTCGTGTTCATCGCGACGATCCTGCGTCCCATCATCGCGGCGCTCAACGGCATCGCGAACGCGTTCGTCCGGCTGCTCCGGGTCGAGCCGAAGGACGAGGCCGCGAGCACGTTCACGCTCGAAGAGGTGCAGACGATCGTCGGCCAGTCGACCCGTGAGGGAGTGCTGAGCGACACCAGCGGCGCGCTCACCGCGGCGTTCGAGTTCACCGAGAAGAAGGTGTCCGACATCGCTCTCGCCCTGTCGGGCCTCGTCACGCTGCCCGAGGACGCGACCCCTGCCGACCTGGAGCGGGCGGTGAGCCAGCACGGCTTCTCGCGTTACGTGCTCGTCGACGAGGCGGGGGAGCCGACCGGTTACCTGCACCTGAAGGACGTGCTCGAACTCGACGAGGACGAGTACGACAGCCCGGTGCCGCAGAAGTTCGTGCGCCAGCTCGTCTCGATCTACCGCGGCACCGAACTCGAAGACGCCCTCGCGACCATGCGCCGCTCCGGCGTGCACGTGGCGCGGGCGTTCGACGAGCAGGGGGCGACCACGGGCGTGCTGTTCCTCGAGGACATCATCGAGGAGCTCGTCGGCGAGGTCCACGACGCCACCCGACGTTCCTGAACCGGGGTCGATGCGGATGAGCGCCGTCGCGCCTCGGAGGCTGCCGGGCCGGGTCTACCTACTCTCACTGATCGGCCTGCTGTCGGCTACCGCCGACCTGTTCGTGATCTTCTTCGTCTTCTGGGTCGCGGGGCTCCAGGGCTGGTCCGGGGTGCAGACGGCCGTCGTGGTCATCGTCACCCGGGTGCCCTCCCTGCTTGGCGGATGGCTGGGCGGTGCCGCGGTCGACCGGTTCGGACCGATCCGGATGATCGGCGTCGATGTGGCGATCCGAGTCGCGTCGGCCGCGGGGCTCGCGGTCGTGGCGTGGAACGGCGAGCTGCCGCCGGTGGCCGTCATGATCCTCGGCGGGATCGCCGCGGCGTCGGCGCCGATCACGTACGCATCGGCTCGGACCCTGATCCCGAGGATGGTCGATCGGGCTGCGCTGCCCCGTGCGAACGCGCTGCTCGCGGTCGGCGACCAGCTGCCCCTCATCATCAGCGCCGCGCTCATCAGTCCTGCGGTCGAGCTGCTCGGCGTCGGCCCCTCGTTCCTCGTGCCGGTCGCGCTCCTCGCCGTGGTGGTCGTGCTCGTGGCGTCGGTGCGCCGCTGGCCGACCGCCGCCGTCGCACCGCACCCGCACGAGACCGACGGCGCTCCCGCCCGGCCCTGGTGGCGCATCCCGAGCGTCCTCGCGCTCGTCGTCCTCTCGGTGCTCTACTACGGTGCGTACGGGCCGTTCGAGACGGTGCTGCCCTCGTTCGTCCGCGACGACATGGGTTCGGGGTCGGCGACGTATAGCGCGATGTGGGTCGCGTTCGGGCTCGGTGCGCTCGTGACGCTGCCGCTCGCGCCGATGCTCGCCCGGCGCCGACCCGGCGTGGTGAACGCGCTGAACGCGGTCGCCTGGGGGCTCGTGACGTTGCCGGTCGTCTTCGCGACCGGACCCGTCGCGGGCATCGTCGTGTTCTTCCTCTCCGGGGCGGTGTGGGGCCCGTACACCGCCATCGAGACGACGGCGCTGCACCGATGGGCGCCGCCGTCGACGCACGGCCGTCTGTTCGGGACCCTGCGCGCGCTGCTGCAGACCGCGACGCCGGTCGGCGCCGCGCTCGGCAGCATCGCCCATGAGGCGTTCCCCGTCGGCCCGATCCTCGCGGTCTCGGCGCTCGGCTGCGTGGTCGCCGGCCTCACCGCGCTCGCCCTGCCCGCGGTGCGGCGCCGCCTCGAGGATCCGGAGACGGCGGTCGCGCCGAGGTCGGCCGCCGAGCGGTCCTGATCAGCGCCAGCGCGCCCTGAGGTACTGCGGCGGCCAGTAGCCGATCTCGACTCCCAGCTCGTGCGCCGCTCGGAGCGGCCAGTGCGGGTCGCGCATCAGCTCGCGGCCGAGGGAGACGACGTCGGCGTCGCCGCGGGCGATGATCTCTTCGGCCTGACGCGGCTCGGTGATGAGTCCGACCGCGCTGACGGGCATCCCCGTCGCCGCACGAACCTGCGATGCGAGGGGCACCTGGTACCCGGGGGTGACGGTGATCGGCGCGGGGTGCACGCCGCCGCTCGAGATGTCGACGAGGTCGACGCCCGCGTCGCGGACCCACCCGGCGACCGTCGTGGTCTCCTCGATGTGCCAGCCGCCCTCGAGCCAGTCGGTGCCGCTGAAGCGGACGATGAGCGCGGTGCCCTCGCCGACCGCACCGCGGATGCCGGTGACGACGCGCAGCAGGATCCTGGCGCGGTTCTCGAGCGACCCGCCGTACTCGTCGTCGCGCCGGTTGCTGATCGGGGACAGGAACTCGTGGAGCAGGTAGCCGTGCGCGGCGTGGATCTCGAGCGCATCGAAGCCGGCATCGACCGAACGGACGGCGGCGGCGACGAAACCGTCGACGACCGCGTCGATGCCGGCGAGGTCGAGGGCGACCGGTTCGGCGTATCCGGGGAAGGCGATGGCCGAGGGGGCGACGCTCTGCCAGCCGCCTTCATCGACCGGCATGGTGCCCGTGCCCTCGACACCCCACTCGGGGTAGATCGACGCCTTGCGCCCGGCGTGCGCGAGCTGCACCGCGGTCGCGGCGCCCTGCGAGTGGATGAAGTCGTTGATGCGCCGCCACGCCCGAGCCTGCTCGTCGTTCCAGATGCCGGTGTCGTGGGGTGAGATGCGGCCCTCGGGGAGCACGGCGGTGGCCTCGGCCATCACGAGACCGGCTCCGCCCGACGCCATCGCCCCGAGGTGCACGAGATGCCAGTCGGTGGGGACTCCGTCGCGCCGATCGACCGAGTACTCGCACATCGGGGCGACCCAAATGCGGTTGCGGGTGGTCAACGAGCGCAGGGTCATCGGCTCGAACAGGGGAGAGGTGGCGGTCGGTGCGTTCGCGTTCATCGTTGATCTTCAACCCAGCCCCGCCGGGATCGATTCCCGACCGGTGTTCGCGATCCAGAAGGGGCCGGATCGGCTCGCGTAGGGTGGCGCCATGACGGACGGCTGGCGCGACTGGAGTCTCGAGGAGACGGCGATCTGGATCCGGGTGCCGGTCGCGGGCGACGACAAGTACTCGCGTGGTGTGGTGGGCGTGCTCACCGGTTCCGCCGAGTATCCGGGCGCCGCGGTGCTCGGTGTCGATGCGGCCGCGCGAGCCGGGTCGGGGATGGTGCGCTACCTCGGCGACCCGGAGGCCGCTCGTCTCGTCCTGCAGCGCCGACCGGAGATCGTCACGGCCCCCGGACGCGTCCAGTCGTGGCTCATCGGCTCGGGAATGGACGCAGCGAAGCGCACCGGCGAGCTGGCCGGGCGCATCCGCGAGGCGCTCGCGCAGAAGCTGCCGACCGTGCTCGACGCGGGCGCGCTCGATCTGGCGGGGGAGGCCCGCGGGCCCGTGCTCCTCACCCCGCACGCGGGTGAGCTGGTGACCCTGCTCCGCGGTCTCGGCGTGGAGACGGACCGTGCCGCCGTGGAGGCGGAGCCGGAGCTGTGGGCGCGGCGCGCGGCGGAGCTCACCGGTGCCACGGTGCTGTTGAAGGGCGCCGTCACGCACGTCGTCGCACCTGATCGCGACGGGATCCGGGTGCGCGCGGGCTCTCCGTGGCTCGCGACCGCCGGGTCCGGCGATGTCCTCGGGGGAGTGCTCGGCGCACTGCTCGCCGCGCAGTCGGAGCGGATCGTCGAGGACCCGAGCCTCCTCGCCGAGATCGCCGCGGCGGGAGCATCTCTGCACGGACGCGCCGGTGACCGCGCATCGGCCGGCGGCCCGATCGTCGCCCTCGACATCGCCGAGGCCCTTCCGGCGACCATCGCCTCCTCCCTCTGACCGAGGTGCCCACTTCTGCGGGTTGCGGCGCTCAAACACCGGCAAATCTGGGCACCTCGGCGCCGGGGCGCCGTCCGCCGTCTCATAGAAGACTCATCGGATGCCACCGGGAGGCACAAGGGAGCGCGAGTAGCGTTGGTGACACGACAACTTTTTCGACGCCCTACGGATTGAGGAACCGCCATGGTCACCACCCGCACACGTCAGTTCGCCCGCCCCACCCTCGCCGCACTCGCGGGGCTCGGACTGATCGGCGTCCTCGCCGCGTGCGCGCCCGCCGAAGCCGAGGAGCAGACGCCCGACGGCGGTGACAGCGGCTCCCAGGACTCGTCGGCGACCACCGCCCCCGAGACCGACACCGAGACCGACGCCGAGGACTCCGCGAGCACCTACGCGGACGGCACCTACGAGGCCGAAGGGTCGTACCGGTCGCCGGGCGGCAACGAAACCGTGCAGGTGTCCATCACCCTCGAGGACGACGTCGTCACGGCCGTCACGGTGACCCCGACGGCGACGAGCGGCAACTCGAAGCAGTACCAGACCGCGTTCGCCGGCGGCATCGCCGACGTCGTCGTCGGCAAGGACATCGACGAGCTGGACGTGTCGAAGGTCTCGGGGTCGTCCCTCACCAGCGGCGGCTTCAACGAGGCCGTCGAGACCATCAAGGCCGATGCAGCAGGCTGACGCCGCCCTGCATACACTGCGGTTCGACGCCATCGGCACCGGCTGGCAGATCGACACCGCAGAACTCCTGACCCCGGCGCAGCGACAGGCGGTGCACCAGCGGGTTGAGACCTTCGACGCGGCGTACTCGCGGTTCCGCGCCGACTCGCTCGTCACCGCGCTCGCCGAGAACGGCGGGACGGTGCTCTTCCCCGACGACCTGCCGCCGATGCTCGAGGTCTATCGGACGCTGTCCGACGCGACCGACGGGCGGATGACGCCGCTCGTCGGATCGTCGCTCGAGCAGCTCGGTTACGACGCCGCGTACTCGCTCGTTCCCGCAGGCCCTGCGATCGGCGCGCCCGACTGGGAGTCGGCACTCGAGATCGATGGCAGCGCGATCACCGCGACCTCGCCCGTGCTGCTCGACTTCGGCGCCGCCGGCAAGGGATACCTCGTCGATCTGGTGGCAGGGGCCCTCGAGGAGGCCGGTGTCGCCGAGGCCACGATCGATGCCGGAGGGGACCTGTTGCACCACGCACCGGGGCCGCTGCGCGTGGCGCTCGAGCATCCCTACGACGCGACGAAGGCGATCGGCGTCGTCGAGATTACCGGGGGAGCGATCTGCGGATCGGCGGTCAACCGACGCGCGTGGGGGAACGGCCTGCACCACGTCGTCGATGGACTGACGGGCGAACCGGTGCACGAGGTCGCCGCCGCATGGGCCATCGCCGACGACGCCCTCCACGCCGACGCTCTCGCCACCGCGCTCTTCTTCACCGACGCCGCTACGCTCGCCGAACGGACCGGCTGGCGCTTCGACGCCGTCCGCATGATGACCGACGGGACGGTCTCCGCGACCTCCGGACTGCCAGGAGAGGTGTTCACCCGATGACCGCGATCGCCGCGTTCCTCGACCGCGTCACGGGTCGGGTCCCCATGTACCGGCTGCTGACGATCGTGCTCGCCGCGACCTTCGCGCTCGCCGTGATCCTCTCGCTGACCGGGCAGCTGTTCTACCCGGCCGTCGACCTCGTCGCCTCCGCGGCGGTGGCGATCCTCGTCGGCGTGATCGCGTCGAAGCTACTCGGGCTGGTGTTCCGGGTACCGGTGCACACCGAGTCGTCGATCATCACCGGGTATCTGTTGACCTTCCTGATGCTGCCGACCACCGACCTCGGCGGACTCGCCGTCATCGCCCTCGCGTCGCTGCTCGCCGCTGCGTCGAAGTTCGTCATCGCGTGGCGCGGTCGGCACCTGCTGAATCCCGCAGCGGCCGGTGTCTTCCTCGTCGCCCTCACCGGTCTCGGGGCCGCCGGATGGTGGGTCGCGACGCCGCTGCTGCTGCCCGTCGTCGCGATCGGCGCGATCCTCGTGCTGTGGCGCACCCGTACCCATTGGGTGGGCCTCACCTTCATGGTGCTCGCCACGGCGCTCGTCGTGCCCGCTCTGATCGGCTTCGGCAGCGCCCCGCTCGATGCGGTGTGGACCGCCATCGGCTCCTACCCGATCGTGTTCCTGGGCGCCTTCATGCTCACCGAGCCATCGACCCTGCCGCCGCGCCGACGGCAACAGATCATCGTGGCCGCCGTCGTGGCCGTGCTGTTCGCGCTGCCCCTCTACGTGTCGGTGTCGTTCGGCACCTTCTACCTCAGCCAGGAGTTCGCGCTGCTCGTCGGCAACCTCGTCGCGGCGGCCCTCATCCTGCCGACGGGACAGCGGCTCCGGTTCCTCCGCAGCAGGCCGGTCGGCCCCGACGCGGTCGAGTACACCTTCGAGACCGCACGGCCCCTGCGGGCGGCGAAGCCGGGGCAGTACGCCGAGCTGCATCTGCCGCACCCCGGGGTCGACCAGCGCGGTGCCCGCCGTCACCTCTCCCTCGTCGGCACCGGCGGCGACTCCCGCGAGCTCAGCATCGCCGTGCGCACGCCCGAGCGCTCGAGCAGCTTCAAGCGCCGCCTCGCCTCCCTGGAACCGGGGGATGAGGCGCGGGCCACTTGGCTCGGCGGCGACTTCGTGCTGCCCGACGACGCGGCCACGCCGGTGCTCCTCGTGGCAGGAGGGATCGGGATCACGCCCTTCGTCGCGTCGTTCGCCAGCCCTCGCGAGGCCGTTCTCGTCTATCGCGTGCGCTCCGAGGACGACGTCCTCTACCGCGCCGAACTCGAGGCGTCGGGGTGGCCCGTGCTCCTCGTGACACCGACCGAACCCGCATCGCTGCCGGCGTCGTGGCGGTGGGCGCCGGACCTCGACACGGCGCTCGCCGCGGTCGGCGATGCGAAGGACCGGAACGCATTCGTGTCGGGCGCGCCGTCGTTCGTGAACCGCGCGCGATCGGCGCTGCGGGGAGCCGGCGTGCGCCGCATCCGCACCGACCGCTTCTCGGGGTACTGAAACTCGCCCGTCACGTGCTCCGGTAGCCTCGGATCTCGTGCGAGTCGACGAGCGGGAACGGGTGCTCGCGAGCCGCGGCGTCGTCCTGCGCACGATCGCCGGCCCCGTCGGGCTGGCCGTCGCGTTCCTGGCGATCCACGGGATCCTCGCGGGCATCAACCTCTACGACGTCGTGCACTTCCCGTTCGGCGACGTCACCCAGGTGTACCGGTTCTGGATGGAGTACGCCGCGGACAACGGCGTGCTCGTCGGCATCGACACGTCGTGGGTCTATCCGATCGGCGCTCTGCTTCCGATGGGTTTCGCCTATGTGCTCGGCCCCGACGCCTACGGTCAGCTGTGGCTCGCGACGATCGTGGCACTCGACGCGGTCGCCACCGTCGTCCTCGCGCGGCGGAGCACCGCGGCGGCCTGGTGGTGGATGCTCTTCCTCGCCTGCCTCGGCCCCGTGTCCCTGGCACGGATCGACGCGGTCACCGCGCCGCTCGCGATCCTCGCCGTCGTCTGGCTCCTCGACCGACCGGTGGTCGCGGGTGCGCTGCTGGCTCTCGCGACCTGGATCAAAGTGTGGCCCGTCGCGCTCATCGGCGCCGCCGTGCTCGCGCTGCGCAGCCGCCTGCGCATCGTGATCGCCGGCGCGGTCGTGACGGCCGCCATCCTCGTCGCCGCGCTCGCACTCGGCGCCAGGGGCGGGATCTTCGGGTTCATCCTCGAGCAGACCGGTCGCGGGCTGCAGGTCGAGGCGCCTGTCGCGTCGTGGTGGCTGTGGTCGGCGCTGCTCGGACTGCCCGAAGGGCGGGTCTACTACGACACCGACATCCTCACCTACCAGGTGGCCGGGCCGGGAACGGCACCCGTCGCCGCGCTGATGACGCCGCTCCTCGTGCTCGTGGTCGCCGGGGTCGCTGCGCTCGGTGCCCTCGCGGTGCGCAGGGGGCAGGACCGGACCGAGGTGCTCGTCCAGGTCGCGATGGCGCTCGTCCTGGCCCTGATCGTGGTGAACAAGGTCGGTTCGCCGCAGTTCATCGGGTGGCTGGCGGCGCCGGCGATCCTCGCGATCCTGCACTCGAGGCCCGCCTTCCGTGGGCGTGCGCTCGCGGTGCTCGCGATCGCGGCGGCCACCCAGTTCGTCTACCCGTGGGCGTACGACGGCATCACCGCCCCGACGTGGCTGCCGGTGCTCGTGCTCACCGCGCGCAACATCGCCCTCGTCGTCCTGCTCGTCGTCGCGGTGGCGGAACTGGTGCGGCTCGCGACCGGAGCGCGACCCCCTGCCGCACCACCGCACGCTCTGTCAGAGTCGTAGTTCGAACACGAAGAAGGAGATCTCATGCTTGTCGCGTTCTCGGTCGCCCCGAGCGGGGGAGAAGGGGCCGACGCGTCGGTGCACGACGCGGTCGCCGATGCGGTGCGCATCGTGCGCGAGTCGGGGCTGCCGAATCAGACCGACTCCATGTTCACCACGATCGAGGGCGAATGGGACGAGGTCTTCGACGTGATCCGTCGCGCCACCGAGGCCGTCGGCCGACACGGCTCGCGGGTGTCGCTGGTGCTGAAGGCCGACATCCGCCCCGGCTACTCCGGGGAGCTTTCCGGCAAGGTCGAGCGTCTCGAGCGCGCCCTCGCCGACGGGGCCGGATCCGACCTTCAGCCGGCTGATTGAGTCAGGCGGCCGAGTAGCCGAGTCGGGCGGACATCCGGCGGGCGGCGTCGCTCACGGCCTCGCCGGCGGGGCCGAGCTGATCGGCTGACTCGCCCACTTCACCCCGTGTGGGGCGCCACGGACGGGGTGAAGTGGGCGACTCGCGCCGTCGGATGCTGCGCAGCGCTTAGCCTTGAGGTCTTCCACGGCATCGGAGCCGTCGCCACACGTCTCCTGAAGGACCTCCCGTGCTCTCTCCCGGTCGCGCCCGTCTCGCGCTCCTCGCTCTCGCCCTCGGCGGATTCGGCATCGGCTGCACCGAGTTCGTCGCGATGGGTCTGCTGCCCGACATCGCGCGCGACCTGCTGCCCGAGCTCTACACCAGCGACCCCGAGCAGGCGATCGCCCAGGCGGGTGCGCTGATCTCGGCCTACGCGGCGGGTGTCGTCGTCGGTGCGCCCACGATCGGCGTATTCGCGGCGCGGTTCTCGCGCAAGCGTCTGCTCATCGTGCTCGCCGCATGGTTCGCGCTCGGCTCGATCGCGTCGGCGCTGCTGCCGAGCTTCGGGCTGGTCTTCGCCGCCCGCTTCCTCGCCGCGCTCCCGCACGGTGCGTACTTCGGCGTCGCGTCGCTGGTCGCCGCGAACCTGCTCGGGCCCGGCAACCGCGGCAAGGCGGCGGCGTATGTACTCGGCGGTCTCACGATCGCGAATGTCGTCGGGGTCCCTGCGATCACCTTCCTCGGCCAGCACGCAGGGTGGCGCAGCGCCTATCTCGCGGTCGCGACCGTGTTCGTGCTGACCACCGCGGCGCTGGTCGCGGCGCTGCCGGCGATGAAGGGCGACCCGAGCGCCACCTCTCGCGGCGAGTTGCGGGCGTTCACGATCCCGCAGGTGTGGTTCGCCCTCGGCATCGGCGCGATCGGCTTCGGCGGCTTCTTCGCCGCGTACTCGTACGTCGCGCCGATCGCGACCGAGGTGGCCGGGCTGCCCGAGTGGAGCGTGCCGCTGCTGCTGGTGTGCTTCGGCATCGGGATGACGATCGGCAACTTCGCCGGTGGGGCGTTCGTCGACCGGGGGGTCCGCAGGGCGGTGCTGGTGTCGTTCGTCGGCGTCCTCGCGTCGCTCGGCGGGCTGCTCGCGTTCGCGACGATCCCGCCGCTGCTGTTCCTGTTCGTGCTCCTCATCGGGGTGTCGTCGTCGGCGCTGTCCCCGGCGATCCAGGTGCGGCTCATGGATGTGGCGCGGGGGAGCCAGACGATCGCCGCGGCGGTGAACCATTCGGCGTTGAACATCGGCAACGGCATGGGCGCGTACCTCGGCGGTGTGACGATCGCGGCGGGCTTCGGCTACCTGTCGCCGATCGTGGTGGGCCTCCTGGTGACGGCCGCGGGCCTCGTGCTCGCCCTCGTCGCCTTCGCCGTCGACCGCCGCCCGGACGCCCCTCCGGTCACCCCGCACACGGCCCCGATCCCGCTGCCTGCGGAGTAGGGGCGCGAGGGTCTCGGTGCGCTCCGCTTACTCGACCCGTCTCGATACGCTTCGCTACTCGACGACCGGGATTTGGTCGTCGAGTAGGGCCGCCAGGCCCGTATCGAGACGGCTCGAGTAGCGAGGAACGAGCGTACCGAGAGCGCAGCGCGGATGGTCTCGGTGCGCTTCGCTTACTCGACCCGCCTCGGTACGCTCCTTCGTCGCTACTCGACGACCGGGCTGAGCCCCGCTCGCCCCGCGAAGCGATTCGGAGGGCGCGAGTTCCACCCCGGTCGTCGAGTAGGCGCGCCAGCGCCGTATCGAGAGCGCAGCGCAAGCGTGCGCGGTGGGCCCAGGCTCGAGTAGCGAGGAACGAGCGTATCGAGAGCACGCGCGCTGTGGTCTCGATGCGCTTCGCTTACTCGACCCGTCTCGATACGCTCCTTCGTCGCTACTCGACGACCGGGTCGGGGCGTCGCTTTTCCGACAGCTCCGGCAATGACTTCTGGCGGCCGTCGATCAACGCCTGGCGTTTAGCGCGGCTCCACTTCTGGACTTGTTTCTCGCGGGCGAAGGCTGCGCGCACCTCGTCGAACTCCTCGTGATAGACGAGCCGGACGGGCAATCGCACGCTCGTGTAGCGCGCTCCCGCACCGGCTTGATGCTGCTCGAAGCGCAATCGGAGATCGACCGTGCTGCCGACGTAGTAGGTACCGTCCGAGCACTCCAACATGTACATCCACGCCATCCAGCGATGGTGCTTCGCTGGAGCGAGGCGAAGGAAGAATGAAGTCCAGTTGGGGGATACCTACCTCGTGGACGACGTGTGAAGGAACAACGCGGAACGCCGCCCACCTCGCGGTGAGCGGCGTTCTGCGTGACGCGGTGGTCAGTCGGTCTGGAGGAGGATGCCGTCCTGGATGGCGCGCTTTCGCAGGGCCACTTTGGTGCCGACATCGAACCCGGCGACACGGTACTTCTCGCGGATGCGCTTCAGGTACGACTTCGCGGTCTCCTCGGAGATGCCGAGTTCGTACGCGACGGTCTTCACCGGCTCGCCGCCGCCGTACAGCGCCATCACCCGGCGCTCCTGCGCGCTGAGCTTCGGGGCCCCGCCGACGTCGCCGGCGTTGAGCGCCAGGTCGAGCTCGGCCGAGATGAACGACTCGCCACGGTACGCGGCGCGCAGCGCCTGCACGATCATCGACGCCTCCTCGCTCTTCACGAGGTACCCGAGGGCACCCGACGCGAGAGCCTCGCGCACGACGTTGGGCTCGGAGTAGGTGCTCATCAGCACCGTCTTCACGCCCGTCGTCTTCAGCGTCGACAGCTTCAGCGAGATCGGGATGTTGTCCTTCAGGTCGAGGTCGAGCAGCACGACGTCCACGGGGAAGCGCGGATGCGTCAGCAGCTCGGGCCACGTGGTGACCGCGGCCACCAGCTCGATGTCGCCCGCGGCGTTGCGGATCCACTCGGTGAGCGCACCGAGCAGCATCTTGTGGTCGTCGACCAGCGCGAGGCGGATACGGGGGGTGTCTTGCACTGTGTCCTCCTGGGCAAGCAATGCGGCCTGAACGTTCATGAGTCGGCCGGGTTATCGGCGACGCACTCGATCTCGATGTGCAGACTTCCCCCGCGCATCGAATCGACGTGCTTCCCGACTCTGCGGACAGCATCCCATGTGGCCGGGTCGACGCGGCCGCGCGCCACACCCGTCGTTTCGATGGTTATCGGAACGAGAACCTTGTGCAACGGCGCGGAATTCTGCGCCGTCGCGATGGGCCCGAGCGTGAGCTGCAAGGTGCGGCCCTGCTTCGCGGCCTTCGTGCCGGCCTCGCCGGCGAGCAGCCAGACGGCGGAGAAGAGTCCGTCGCGTTGGCGGGGGTCGAGGAGCCCGGCGAGGGTGCCGGGGTCGCTCAGGGTGACGCTTCGCCCGAGCAGCTCGGACTCGGTGATCGCGTGGTGCAGCCAGGTCTCGCGCCGCCCCTCGATGAGGTGGAGGCGCAGCTCGGTGGCGAGGGAGGAGGCGCGTTGCGCGAGCTTCGGTTCGAGCGGAAGCGGGGTCGCGCCGCTCGCGATGCCTTCGAGCAGCTGCTCGGCGGCGAGGTCGAGCCGGGCGAGCTCCTCGGAGGCGAGCATGCCGACCGCGTACCGGGGGGCCGAGACGGTGCTCTGCACGAGAACGCGGTCGAGCTCGAGGGTCACCATGCGACGGAACGAGCGGACGATGAGGGAGCCGAGCAGCGCGGGCAGCACCGCTTGGCAGAGCATCGTGATCGTGGGGGCGAGGCGGCCGAGGTCGATGTCGCCGTCGAGGAGGTCGGCGGCGAGCAGTATCGTGCCCACCCCGGCGGCGGCGAGCCACATCTCGCGGGCGCTGCGCACCCCGATCACGGTGACGAGTCCGACACCGGCGGCGATGGCGGCGGTCGCGCTGCCCGACACGTCGTGGAGGGGCCAGATCGCGATGAGGTCCAAGGCGATCACCCCGGCGAGCCCCGCCAGGAAGACGATGAACATCCAGTCGGGCATGCGGTCGTCGTTGCGGCGGATGACGACACCGGCCGAGACCAGCATGACGGTGAACAGCAGCCACGCCGCGGCCGCGGCGAGCGGCACCGGGTAGATCGGCCACGCCTGCACGAAGCGGGCGAGGTCGAACAGCGAGATCGTGACGCCGACGAACATGGCGCCGACTCCGAGGAGTCCGGTGCCGAGGCTGCCGGCGTGCTCGTCGATGATGCGTGAGCGTCCGCGAGACGGCGCCTGCTTCATGGGTCGTCCCGAGCGCTTGCCGGTGACGGCGACCGAGCCGAGGGTGTCCTCCTCGACGACCGGTGCCGGGTTCTCGGGCCGCTTGGGGGGTTCGTTCGCGAGGTCGGCGATCGAGGTCATTTCGGCACCTCCAGGACGACGGTTGTACCCGAGCCGGGGGCGGAGAAGACGCGGACATTGCCGCCGACTTCGCGGAGGCGTGCGACGACCGACTCCTTGAAGCCGAGCCGTCCCTCGGCGATCGTCGACTGGTCGAATCCGACGCCGCTGTCGGTGACCATCGCGCGGATGCTCGTGTCGTCGTCGGTGATCGTCACGTGCGCCTCCTCGACGCCGGCGTGACGGCGGACGTTCTCGAGGCACTCCGCGAGCGAACCGAGGAACGCGTCGAGCACGTCGGCGGGGAGCAGGACCTGGCCGGTTCCGTGCCAGCTGACGACGAGACCCATGCGGCCGAAGCGCTGCTTGACGGCCTCGAGCGTGTTGCCGAGGGTCGACTCCTGCACGGGCGTCTTGAGGTTGTACTCGCTCGCGGCCGACGGCAGGGGAGCGGTGCCGAGTCGGAGCTGGCGGAGCAGTCGGGCGTCGTCCGCGGCCTGCTGGGTGAGAGCGTCGGCGGAGACGCCGACCCCCTGGTGGGCGAGGAGGGTGAGGCTCGCGAGCACGGTGTCGTGCAGCAGGCGCGCGCCCTGGCGGCGCTGCGCCTCGGTCTCGCTCGCGTGGCGTTCGGCGCGGTGGGCGCGGCCGATGTTCGAGATGCGACGGGCGGCGCGGACGACGCCCACGCCGAGCAGGGTGCCGACCGCGCTGGCGACCGCCCACCCGGCGACCACGGCGGCGAGCGTCACCAGGCCGACGGGACGACCGGCGGTGGCGAAGAGCGTGGCGGCGACGGTCACCGCGAAGGCGCCGACGAGCAGCAGCATGCGCCCGAGCGAGGTGACGAGGATGAGCGCGACGCTGGCGACCGCCCACGAGGAGAGGAACGAGAAGGCGGCGTCGGCGGCCGCCGACTGACCGGTGGGGCTCGCGCCGACGCCGGTGAGTGCGGCGAGACCGCCGGTGACCGCGACCTGACCGAGCAGCACGGCCCCCGCCCCGGCCAGCACGGCGGCGCCGACCCAGATCAGCGAGCCGTTCGCGCCGATCCGGTAGAACGCCGTGAGGAGCACGGCGTAGAGCGGCAGCAGCACCGCGAGGGTCGCGAGATCGATGCTCCCCGGAAGCGCGAGGCAGAGGAGCGAGGCGAGGACTCCGGCGATACCGAGCAGTCGAGCGCTGCGGCGCAGGAGCCGGTCGCGCTCCTTGACGATTCTTTCCATGTCGCTTCCGGATCAGCTGTACCGCCGCGTGGGGTGTGCCGCGGCGAGCACATGCTGTCACCCCTGTGCCCACTAGTGGGGGTGCCACACCGAGTGTCTTGCTCTTGATTTCTCAGCTTCGTGACGACGGAAAGGGGCCGGTCGACGCACGAAGCGCCGACCGACCCCATGCAAGTAGCCGCGTCAGCCCGCGCTTCGAAGGGTGACGCTTCCGGCCGACACCGTCACACCGATCTGTCGCGAGGCGCTGGTGCTCGTCTCGAGTCGGTTGTCGATCGACCCTGCCGACACGTCCTCGGTCACGTCGTAGCTGCCGTCCGGAACCGTGAGTTCGACGGACCCGGCACTCACCTCGACACCGATGCGACGCGGGGCGTCGCCCGACAGTTCGGCGACCACCATGCCGGCGGACACGTCGAAGGTCGCGTCGCCGACGTCGGCGAGGTCCACGTCGGCGCGGCCCGCGTCGATGGACAGGTCGAGCGAACGGGCGCTGCCGTCGAGCCGCAGGGCGCCGGCATCGACCTCGGCCGCGACCGCGCCGAAGTCCGCCGCGGTGGTGAGGCTGCCCGCGTCGAGGGAGAGGTCGGCGTCGAGGCCTGCGGTGGCGAGCCCCTCCGGCAGGGTGAGCGTGGCGCGCGTGTTGCCGCCCCATGTCCAGTCGAACATGGTCTCGGGGCTGTCCAGCGTCAGCGTCGAGCCCGCGCGTTCGAGTCTCCACGAGCCCTCCACGCGGCCCGTCACCTCGAGCACGGCCTCGTCGACGTCGCCGAACTCGACGCGCACGTCGCCCTCCGACGTGTCGACCTCGAGCCTCTCGACGCCGTCGGCGTCGGCGGTGAGGGTCTGGCTGCCGGAGGAGGCGCCGAGCACCGTGCTCGCCACCGCCGACGCCGCGGCGCCGAGGAGGAGGACCGCGCCGACGGCGATCGTGACGATCGCGACAGGCTTCGCGGCGCCGTTGCGGCGCGGTGCCGACGGCGGAGTGGGCGCGGTGCCCTGCTCGGGCGGTGCCGGGGGAGTGATCGCGGTCATTATTGCCTTCCCGCAGTCGGCGTCGTGCCGCTGCTTTCGATGTGCACGAGTGCGGCGAGCACCCGTCGGTTGCCTGCGCCGTCCTGCTCGAGGCCGAGCTTCTGGAAGATGGCGGTCACGTACTTCTCGACGCTCGCCTCGGAGACGTACAGCACTCCGGCGATCGCCTGATTGGACTTGCCCTCGGCGATGAGCGCGAGCACGGTCCGTTCACGGTCGGTCAGAGCGACGAGCCGGTCGTCGCGGGTGCGCCTGCTGAGCAGCTGGGCGACGACCTCGGGATCGAGGACGCTCGCGCCGGCCGCGATGCGCTCCACCGAGTCGAGGAAGTCGCGTACATCGGCGACCCGGTCCTTCAGCAGGTAGCCGATGGCGCCGCCGCGGCCTGCGATGAGCTCGCTCGCGTACCGCTCCTCGACGTACTGCGACAGCACGAGGACGGGCAGTTCGGGGTTCTCGGCGCGGAGGGCGACGGCGGCTCTGATGCCTTCGTCGGTGAACGTCGGCGGCAGACGGACGTCGAGGATGCTGAGTTCGGGCGCGGTCGCCGCGACGGTCTCGCCGAGTTCGGACGCGTCCGGCAGGGCGGCGACCACCGTGTGGCCGGCGTCCTCCAGCAGTCGGACGAGTCCTTCGCGGAGGAGGACGGAGTCCTCGCAGATCAGGATGCGCACGGCACCGTCACCTCCAGAGCGGTCGGGCCCCCGGTGGGGCTGTCGAGCCGGATCTGCCCGCTCGCGGCGAGCACCCGGTTGGTGATGCCGTCGAGGCCGCCGCCCGGCAGAACGCGAGCGCCGCCGATGCCGTTGTCCTCGACCCTCGCCCACAGTGTGCCGTCTTCGCGGCGTCGCACCACGACACGGCATTCGCTCGCCCGCGAGTGCTTCGCGGCGTTGGTCAGCGACTCGGCGATCGCGAAGTACACGGCGGCCTCCGCCTCCCGGCTGCAGCGCCCGTCGATCCGCACATCGAGGGCGACGGGGATGTGCGAGCGGCCCGCCAGCGCCGACAGAGCGGCGTCGAGTCCGCGGTCGTCGAGCACCGACGCGTGGATGCCGCGGGCGAGCTGCCGGAGTTCGGTGATCGCCGCCTTCGTCGACGTGTGAGCCTCCTCGATGAGCGCGCGGGCGGCGGCCGGGTCGTCGTCGATCTTCTGCTGGGCGAGCCCCAGCGTCATCCCGACGGAGACGAGCCGCGGCTGGACGCCGTCGTGCAGGTCGCGTTCGATGCGGGTGCGTTCCACCTCGGAGGCGCGGACGGCGCCGGCGCGGCGGGCGTCGGAGCGGCGGACGTCTTCGGCGAGCTCCGCCTCGCGGCTCGGCACGACGATCGCGCGGGCCAGGACACCGTGCAGAAGGGCGAGCCCGATGACCGCGGCCGCGGCGAAGAGGAAGACGAGGATCCCGCTGAGGGTCGCCCAGCCGACGGGAATGTCGAGGCCGACGATTCGGACGGTCGCGCCTCCGGCGTAGAGGGGGGCGAACGCGCCGGCGAGTCCGGTCAGGGCGGCGGTCGCGAGCGGCAGCACGAGCAGGCCGATGAGGGTGGAGATCACGGCGTTCGCGATCGCCCGCCACATGGCGGGGTCGATCGCCTGATGCCAGAAGAGGTGCAGCACCCCGCCGGACCCGGGTCGGGTCGAGGGCGAGGACGCAGGGCGGGGAGGCCGAGGTCGTAGAGCCCGTCGACGCGGGCGGTCTCGAGCCAGCCGACGGCGAAGAGCGAGTAGATGAAGGCGATGAGGAAGACGACTCCGATGCCGAGCACCGGGAGCAGCCCGAGTCCCACGGAGAAGAGGGTGAGGACGACGGTGAGGACAAGGGGCCCGACGAGGCCGAGCGCGGCGAGTTGGGCGATGGCGCCGGCGAGCCTCAGCGGGGACGCCGTCGTCGATCGCCGTCGCGGAAGCACGGAGGTGGCTGTGGTCATGGCTCAACGCTAGGACCGAGGCGCTGCCTCGCACCGCCCCGTTCCCCGGAGCATCCGGTTCGGGATATCCCGAAGCGGAACTGGCCCGGAAGCGGGGCTCACTCGGGGGTGATCCAGCCTTCGCGGATCGCGTGACGTCGGAGGAGGTTCTTGGTGCCGAGGTCGACGCCGATCGCGCGGTACTTGCGGCGGGCGCGCTTGATGTACGACTTGATCGTCTCCTCGGTGGTGTCCATGTCGTGGGCGACCTCTTTGATCGATCGCCCCGCCGCGTAGAGCACGAGCGCGCGGTGCTCCTGCCGGCCGAGCCCCGGGTCTTCGGCGTTCTGGAACTCGGCGAGCGCGCGGCGCACCGCGTCGCTGTGCTCCGCGGACCCCTGCGCCGCGGCGAGCACGGTCGCGGTCAGCGCCGCGGCTGATTCGCTCTTCGCGATGAAGGCGGCGGCTCCGGCCTGGATGGCGCCGTGGATGGACCCCGAGTCGGCGTGCCGACTGATGATGACCGCACGGCTGCCCGCGGACGAGAGCGCGCGGATCTTGGTGGAGACGGGGATGTTGTCCTCGAGGTTCAGATCGAGGATGACGACGTCGACAGGGAATGCCTCATGAGCGAGAAGAGCGCCCCACGACGTGACCGTGGCCACGACCTCGATCGCCTCGGGAGTGGCGGACAGGCGCGACGCAATCCCTTCGGCGACCATCTGATGGTCGTCGAGCACGGCGACGGTGACCGGCCGTTGGGCGGGAGATTGCTCTGTGATCTGTTCCATACGCTGCAGGCTCGGCTCGAATGGAACCCAATAGTAGTGGAATTCTCAACTATTGCATTCGGGTGAGATCGGGACGATACGCCGACCTCCTGATCGTCAGCCGAGCGGTCGAGGGTTAGGCGTCGAGGAGGCGCCTCAGCTGGGCGCCGACCAGGTCGTTCTCGATGAGGAACCCGTCGTGACCGTATTCGGAGGAGATGACGACCGGGTCGTCACCGTCGATGTTGCCGGGCACGTGGCGGGCGATGACGCGCTGGTCGTCGACGGGGAAGAGCCGGTCGCTGTCGATGCCGAGCACGAGGGCGGGCATGTCGATGCGGGCGAGAGCCGCCTGCAGACTGTCCCTCCCGCGCCCGAGGTCGTGCGAGCTCATCGCCCCGACGAGTCGGAGGTAGCTGTTGGCGTCGAAGCGACGGGTGAATTTGTTGCCGTGGAAGTCGAGGTACGACTCGACGGCGTATCGGCCGCTCGTGGTCAGCAGCGGGTCGAGTCCGCTCTGCCACGATCGGGCGAACCGGTCGTTGAGCTCGTCGGGGCTGCGGTAGTTGAGCAGTGCCATCCGGCGCGCGAGCGCGAGTCCACGGTGCGGGCCTTCGCCGTCGGGGGAGGCGTAATAGCCGCCGTGCCGGAAGCGCGGATCCATACGGATCGCCTCGGCCTGCACGGAGTTGAGCGCGATCTGGTCGGCGCTGGCGACCGCGGGGGCGGCGAGGATCGCGACCCGGTCGACGAGATCCTGGTGTTCGACCGCCCACTCGAGGGCATGCATGCCGCCCATCGAACCGCCGACGACGGCCGCCCACCGGCTGATGCCGATCGCATCGGTGAACGCACGCTGCGCCGCGACCTGGTCTCGAATGGTGACGCGGGGGAACCGAGCCGCCCACTCGACCCGGTCCGGGGCGAGGGACGCGGGCCCGGTGCTGCCCTGGCATCCGCCGAGGATGTTGGGCGCGACGACGAACCAGCGGTCGGTGTCGAGCGCGAGTCCGGGACCGACGACGCCGGTCCACCATCCGGCGGTCGGCTGGCCGGGGCCTGCCGGACCGGTGAGGTGCGCGTCGCCGGTGAGCGCGTGCAGCACGAGGATCGCGTTGTCGCGGGTGGGGGAGAGCTCGCCGAAGGTCTCGTAGGCGATCCGTACGGCGGGGATCTCGGTGCCGGATTCGACGGTGAGCGCGCCGACGTCGACGAAGCGGCGGCCTGCCACCGGGTCGCCTTCGCGCCAGGCGCCGGTCGCGGGCGGCTTGCCGAGCAGCGCGCGCTGGTCGGCCTCGGTGATGAAGGTCGACGGCACGGCGTCTTCAGGTGTCTGCCAGTCCATTCCGGTTTCAGTATCGAGGACGGCCGGGGCGCGGCGGTGCATTGTTACGGCGGGAAAGGATGAGGGCCGGCCCGCGTTGCGGAGCCGGCCCTCGAGACGCAATGAGCGGTCAGACGGCCTGCGAGCTGTACTCGCGCGCGGCCTTGAGGCCGGCGTCGAGATCGGCCTTCAGGTCCTCGACGTTCTCGAGCCCGATCGACAGCCGCACGAGACCGGGGGTGACACCGGTGGTGAGCTGCTGCTCGGGGGTGAGCTGCGAGTGCGTCGTCGACGCGGGGTGGATGACGAGCGAGCGGACGTCGCCGATGTTCGCCAGGTGGCTGAACAGTTCGAGGCTCTCGACGAACTTCGCGCCGGCGTCGACGCCGCCCTTCAGCTCGAACGAGATGATCGCGCCCGCCCCCTTCGGGGCGTACTTCTGTCCGGCGTCGTACCAGGGGCTCGACTGCAGTCCCGCGTAGTTGACGCTCGCGACGTCGGCGTGGTTCTCGAGCCACAGCGCGATGTCCTGCGCGTTCTGCACGTGACGCTCGATGCGCAGCGACAGCGTCTCGATGCCCTGGATGAGGCTGAACGCGCTGTCGGGCGAGATGGATGCGCCGAGGTCGCGCAGCAGCTGCACGCGCGCCTTGATGATGTAGGCGATCTCGTCGCCGACGGCGTCGGTGAACACGGCGCCGTGGTACGACGGGTCGGGGGTCGAGAGGCCGGGGAACTTCTCGGAGTTCTCGCTCCACTTGAACTTGCCGCCGTCGACGATCACGCCGGCGACGACGATGCCGTGTCCGCCGAGGAACTTCGTCGCCGAGTGGACGACGATGTCGGCGCCGTGCTCGAGCGGGCGGATGAGGTACGGGGTCGCGATCGTGTTGTCGACGATGAGCGGCACGCCCGCCTCGTGGGCGATGTCGGCGACGGACTCGATGTCGAGGACGTTGATGCGCGGGTTGCCGATGGTCTCGGCGAAGAACAGCTTCGTGTTCGGGCGGACCGCGCGACGCCACTCTTCGGGGTCGTCCTGGTTCTCGACGAAGGTGGTCTCGATGCCGAGCTTCGCGAGCGTGTACTTGAAGAGGTTGTAGGTGCCGCCGTAGATCGAGCTCGACGAGACGATGTGGTCGCCCGCCTGCGCGATGTTGAGCACCGCGTAGGTCTCGGCGGCCTGACCGGAGGCGAGCAGCAGCGCCGCAGTCCCGCCCTCGAGCGCAGCGATGCGGTCTTCGACGACGGCCTGCGTGGGGTTCTGGATGCGGTTGTAGATGTTGCCGAACTCGGCGAGGGCGAAGAGGTTCTTCGCGTGCTGGGCGCTGTTGAAGACGTAGGAGGTCGTCTTGTAGATGGGCGTGGCCCGGGCGTTGGTGACCGGGTCGGGTGAGGCGCCGGCGTGGATCTGCTGGGTCTCGAATCTCCACTGCGAATGAGTCATGACGCGACTCTACGAAGCGGCAAGGGGAGCGGCAATGCTCCCGAAACACGGCGTAACCGAAAGCGGGTGGCCGTGACGACGGTCTCAGCGCTCGGGCCCCAGCAGGAAATTCGGGCGCGGTTCCACGAGGGGTCGGAGGAGGCGGCGCACGGGCGCGGTGCTGAGCAGCACGGTGATCCCGAACGAGAGGGCGAGGAGGACGACGAGCAGCCAGGTCGACGCGTTGTCCTCGATGAACCCGGTCTCGCGCAGCGGGTAGAGGAAGAAGGTGTGCAGCAGATAGACGTACATGGTCGCCGAACCGAACCCGGTGAACCACGTGGTGCGGCGGGGGAGCAGCGTGAGGAACGCGACGCTGAGCACGGCGCCGAGAAGGAGGACGGCGAGGCGGACGAGTCCTGCCCACCACTCGTCGTATCCGATGAAGGGGTAGGCCTCGTCGAAAAGCAGGAACCGCCGGATCTTGAGGTCGCGCCAGGTCTCGAGTTGCAGGGCGGTCGCCACGATCACGACGGCGAACAGCGCGGCGGCGACGACCCGGACGATGATGACGCCGCGGCGTGAGGCGTCGTCCCAACGGCTCGTGAGGGTGCGCCCTCCCGGCTCCCAGGTGCGCAGCCGCCAGCCGAGCACGAAGAAGGGGAGCAGGCCGAGCATCCGCGAGATCGCGAAGGTCTGGTCGATGTCGCCGAGGTAACCGGCCCCGATCGAGATCAGCGCCGCCGCCGCCAGCGGGAACCGGGTGACGGCGAGCACCGGCAGCAGGAGGCGCCAGCCGATGAGGGCGAGGAGGAACCAGAGGGTCCATGACGGGTTCGCGTAGTTGACGACGTCGTTGCCTTCGACGAGCCATTGCACGATCGTCCAGATCGTCTCGAAGACGAAGTAGGGGATGGCGATGTCGGTGACGATGCGGGTGAGCTCGCGGCGGCCGAGCGACGACTTCGCGAAGTAGCCGCTGACCAGCACGAGCAGCGGGATGTGGAACTGGTAGACGACCAGGTAGAGCACCGACGCGGGTCCGTCCGCGGGGGTGAGGCGCAGGATCGCGTGACCGACGACGACGAGGAAGATCGCCGCGAACCGGGCGTTGTCCCAGAGCGGGATCCGCCGCTTCGTCGCGGTTCCGGCGACACTGTCTGTTCCGGCATCATTGTCGGGGGAGGCCACGGCCACAGCCTAGGGCGCGAGCGGCTAGCGTGGCGGGGACGGGCAGCGGCGCCCGATCGATCCGACGGAGAGAGGGAGGCGCCCGTGGCGCGTCATGCTGTGGTGACCGGAGCAAGCTCGGGTATCGGCTGGGCGATCGCGGCCCGGCTGCGCGAGCACGGCTGGGATGTGACCGGTGTCGCGCGGCGTCAAGATCGTCTCGAGGCGCTGGCCGCCGAGACGGGTGCCGAGTGGTTCGTCGCCGATCTGACCGTGGCGGACGACATCGAGGCGCTGCGAGCCCATCTCGCTGAGCGCGGAGGGGTCGATCTGCTGGTGAACAACGCGGGCGGCGCTCGCGGGCTCGACAGTGTCGAAGCGGGCGACGCCGACGACTGGCGGTGGATGTTCGAGGTCAACGTCGTGTCGGTGCAGCGCACGACGGCCGCCCTGCTTCCGCTGCTGCGTCGCGCCGCGTCGGAGGCCGGCTGGGCGAGCATCGTCAACATCACCTCGATCGCGGCGACCGAGGTGTACGAGGGCGGCGCCGGGTACAACGCCACGAAGGCTGCGCTGCTGAAGCTCACCGAGGTGCTGCGTCTCGAGTTGGCGGGGGAGCCGTTGCGGGTCATCGAGGTGGCGCCCGGCATGGTGAAGACCGAGGAGTTCTCGCTCAACCGTTTCGACGGCGACCAGGAACGTGCCGACAAGGTGTACGCGGGTGTCGAGCATCCGCTGACCGCCGAGGACATCGCCGATGTCGTCGTCTACTCGGTCGAACTGCCGGGGCACGTGAACCTCGACCACATCACCGTGCGTCCCGTTGCGCAGCCGGCGCAGTTCAAGGTGATCCGCGGGCCGCTCCGCGTGAAGGGCGACTGAGCGCGCCGGAACGCCGGGCCGTTGTGCCGCCCCTACTCTGGCGGGGTGACGACGACCGCTGACGTTCTCGACGAGGTGTCAAAGGACAACACGAACAGGCGCTACGAGGCGTGGGTGCAGCGCACGAGTTGGCCGCTGCTCGGCGCCGCGCTGATCTTCCTCGTCGCGTACGCCCTGCCGATCCTCGAGCAGGATCTGTGGCCGTGGGTGCGCGCCGCGTGCCGTGTGGTCGTGTGGGGCACCTGGCTGTTGTTCGCAGCCGACTACATCGTGCGGTTCGCGCTCGTGCCGAGGAAGTGGATGTTCGTCCGCCGGCACTGGTTCGACCTGCTCTTCATCGTGCTCCCGGTGCTGCGGCCGCTGGCGCTGCTGCGGCTCGTCACCGTGCTCCTCGTCATCGACCGGCACGCGGGTGCGCGTCTGCGCAGCCGGGTGGGGCTGTACATCGCGGGCGGCACCGTGCTGCTGGTGCTCGCGGCGGCGCTCGCCGTGTTCGACGTCGAACGGGGCGCGCCCGGTGCGAACATCACCAGTTTCGGCGATGCGGTGTGGTGGGCGTGCACGACGATCACGACCGTCGGATACGGCGACGTGTATCCGGTGACGGTGCTCGGTCGCGCGATCGCGATCGGCCTCATGGTCGGCGGCGTCGCCCTGCTCGGTGTCGTCACCGCGAGCTTCGCGTCGTGGTTCGTCGAGGTCGTCTCCCGCCCGGCGAAGCAGGCGGGTCTCGGCCACAACGAGATCGACCAGCTGAAGAGCGAGATCGAGATCCTCCGCCGGCTGCTGCACGACCAGGGAGCCGCCGCTCAGTCGACGCCGCCCGCAGCCAATCAGGCACCTGGTCATTGAGGAGGGCCGCCAGGCCCGTCGCGAAATGACGGGAGTTGCGCTTGGGGTAGGAGCCTTAGCGTGATTCGTCGACCCGTCGCATCGCAGGGCCGCTGCGCGGCGGCTCAGCGACCGGGGTTTCCTGGTCACCCCGGAGGGCCGCTAGGCCCGTCGCGAGATGACGGGACTCTCGTGCTTGCGCTGAAGCTCGGGCGCGATCTTTTGGCTGGTCGCGTCGCAGGGTCGCTGCGCGGCGGCTCAGCGACCCGGATTTCCTGGTCATTGAGAAGGGCCGCCAGGCCCGTCGCGAAATGACGGGGGTTGCATTGGGGTCGGAGCCTCAGCGGGATTCGTTGGCCCGTCGCATCGCAGGGCCGCTGCGCGGCGGCTCAGCGACCGGCGGTTTCTGGTCATTGAGGAGGGCCGCCAGGCCCGTCGCGAAATGACGGGACTCTCGTATTCGCTGTTGTGAAGCGTCAGAAGGGTGGTGGGTCGTTGTCGAGCCAGGTGGTTTGGGTGATGACGCCGGCGCCGATTCGGATGGCGGGTTTGGTGGTGTAGTCCCGGCCGAGGGGTGAGGTCCAGGTGTAGTCCCCGGTCCCGTCCCGGGTCTGTGTGACGACCCAGGCGGTGTTGTGTTTCAACCGGTGGTGGCCCTTGCAGAGGCAGCCCAGGTTCCACACGTTGGTGCCGCCACCGTCTTCCCAGGCGACCGTGTGGTCGATGTCCGACGCTGCGGCGGGTCGGTTGCAGCCCACGAACCGGCAGGTCTCATCCCGCGCCCGGAGGAACCGCTTCAGCTCGGCGGGGACTTCGTACTTGTCGCGGCCGATGGAGAGGATCACCCCGGTTTCGGGGTGGGTGAGGATCCGGTGGAACCCGGTCGCCGCCCCGGCCAGCTCCCGGGCGGTGTCAACGCTGATGGGCCCGTACCCTTCAAGGTTCGCGGGCTCATTCGACTGGCCGAGGAGCGACAGGGCCGGGACGGTGACGTTCACGTTCGGCCGGACACCCCTGTGCAGGGTCGCCTGCCGGGGCCCTTGCTCGTTATCGGTGTCCGTGGAGGGGAACACGGCGCCGGGGTCGAGGAGCAGGGCGATGAACACGTCGGCGCGTTTCTGCGCCAGGGTGCGGGTGTCGTCCGGGCCGGTGAGGGTGCGGGCGATCTGGTCGACCCGCTGGTAGATCGCGACCGAGTGCTGGGCGGGGGCGTGCAGCAGCAGGTCGGCCATCCCGTCGCGTTGACCGGCAAGGCTCAGGTCGCGGAACTCGGCCGCGGTGGTGTGGCGTTGGGTGAGGTCGGTGGCGCGCAGGTGCTCTCGCAGGGTGCGGGCCTTCCGGGCGAACTTCGGACCCGACAGAATCGTGGCTTCGGGGAGGATCGCCGCCTCGAACCCCGCCATCTCTTCAGAAGTGAGGCCGGCGGCTTCGTCGACGATGACCTGCACCTGCCGATCCGACACCTGCCCGCGCTGGAGCGCGATCAGGGTCGAGGGCAGATCGGTGGTCAACGCCTTGGCGCGACCGACCAACGATTCGACGGTGCGCTCGGACAGGCCGAGGGCGGCGGCGAGTTCGGCGCGCATCGCCCGGACCCGCATCCCCGCCAACGACGCTTTCGAGGCGGACGAGGACTCCCATTCCCGGCGGAACTCATCCACCACCCGGTACCGGTCAGCGGCCGCCGCGGCCTCGGCTCGCTTGGTGTCGAGGAGCCGGTCGGCGAGCCGGTTCAGGTGCCGCCGCGACTCGTCGTCGGGGGTGGCGTCGAGGTCGTCGAACTCTTCGAAGTCGTCCCACCGCTCAGCCAGCAGAGGGGGGAGCGGCGGGGTCGACATACGAATAGTGAAGCAGTGGCCACCGACATTGCCGCGGGGTCGAAAGGCTGGCCGCAACCTGCCCACTAGTCGCATCGCAGGGCCGCTTCGCGGCGGCTCAGCGACCGGGTCTTCTGAGCTGGGCCGCTGTGCGGCGGCTCAGCGACCGGGGCCTACGCGACCAGGTCCGGGCTGGGGGACTCTTCGGCGCTTTCGGTGAGGGGCGGGTCGGAGAAGGCCAGGCGGGGGACGAACAGCAGCAGCACGGCGGACAGGATCGCGGCACCGCCGCACACCGCCCAGACCGTGACATAGCCCGAGAACGACGCCGCCGTCGTGATCACCCCGCCGGCACCGGCGGCGAGCGCGACCGCGAAGATCGCCGACGAGAACGTCCCCCCGATTGTCTTCGTCGTATTCGTGAGCCCGGCGCCGATGCCCGTCTGGCCTACGGGCGCCGCCGCGGCGGCCGCGGACGGGAGCGCCGCGAGGAGCGCGCCGGAACCGAGCCCCGCGATCACCATGTTGGTGATGACGTGCACGATCGTCGCGTGGAACGGCAGGAACAGCAGGTATCCGACGCCGACGAGGAGGGAGGCGCCGATCAGCGTCACCCGAGGGGAGACCAGCTTCACTACGAAGGGGAACGCAACGGCACCGAGGATGACGCCGCCGAGATAGACGCCGATCAGGTTCGACACCGTCGACGGATCGAGCCCCAGCCCGTATCCGGCCGCCGGATCGGTCGCGGCGAACGTCGACAACGGCACCTGCGCCCCGAGCACGCTGATGCCGAACAGGCCCGCCGTTGTCTGAATCGGCCACATCTCGGGGCGACGCAGCATCCGCAGGTCGATGGCGGGGTCCTTCTTGCGCAGCTCGTAGAACCCGAACGGCGCGAACAGGGCGACGCCGACGACCAGCAGCAGCCACACCCACCAGGTGTCGACGCCGTTGATGCGGAAGAAAGTGAGCGCCGAGGTGATGACGAGCAGCGCGAAGCCGAGCAGCACGAAACCGCCGAGATCGAGCTTCCGGTCGGTGAGGTCGGGCTTCATCGACGGCACTCCGAAGAGCACGACGAAGAACACCAGCGTGACCGCGATTGCAGGCACGGCGAGAGTGGGCGCCACCTCGCCTCCGAACGCGGTGAGCAGCCTGCCGCCGGTCAGGGCGCCAAGGATGGCGCCGAGTTGCAGCGCCGCGATGAGGGCGCCGGATGCGCGCCTCGTCGTCGCGTTCGCGACCCCGGTCGCACGCGCCCGAGAGAAGATGATCGCCACCTCGAGCGGCAGCCACACCACGTAGAAGCCCTGCAGTGCCCAGGCGGCGAGGAACGAGGAGAAGTCGCCCGCCGCGACCAGCCACCAGCTGGCGCCCGCGGTCAGCGCGCTCGAGATCAGCAGGATCCGCTTGTGGCCGTACATGTCGCCGAGCTTCGCGAGCACGGGCAACGCGATCGACGACACCAGCAGCTGGGCGGCCTCGAACCAGTTGAACTGCGCGTCGTCGATCTGCAGGTGGCGGGCGATCGGCGAGGCGATCGGGATGTAGTAGCCCTGCAGGAGGCCGCTCACGATCTCGACCGCGAACAACCACCCGACGAGTCCGAACGTCACCGCGCCCGCACGGGAGCGCACCGCTGATGCCATGCTGCATGCTATCCGCGAGGTCGCCCCGGGGCGGGAACCGGCGCGAATCGGTCCGATCGCGTGGCGGTACCGTTGCTGATGTGACTTCGGAGCCTGCCACCTCAGACCCCGCGCCGACTGCGGCGCAGACGACCGCCATCGCGAAGGAGGTCCTCAGCTGGGCTGACTTCGGCGACGCGTCGCGTGCCCTCGCCCAGCAGATCGCGGACAGCGGCTTCGAACCCGAGATCGTGATCGCGATCGCACGAGGCGGGCTCACCGTCGGAGGCGCCATCGCGTACGCGCTCGGGGTGAAGAGCTGCGGCGCGATCAACGTCGAGCTCTACACCGGCATCGACGAGACCCTGCCCGAGCCGCTCGTCCTGCCGCCGCTGCTCGACGGGTCGGCGCTCGCCGGCAAGCGCGTGCTGCTCGCCGACGACGTCTCCCAGTCGGGGCAGACGCTCAAGCTGGCGGTCGAGATCATCGAGGGCATGGGCGCCGAGGTGCGCAGCGTGACGCTGTACACGAAGCCGCAGACGATCTTCGTGCCCGACTACGCGTGGCGCGACACCGACCTGTGGATCACCTTCCCCTGGTCGGCGCAGCCCCCTGTCACGGCTGCCGCGCGCCCGGCCGGCGCCTGAGAGCGGGCGGTCGGTGAGCGTCCATCTGGTCGGCGGCGGTTGGGGCGACGCCCCTGGCGTGTACGAGCGTTTCGTCGCCGAGTGCGCCGAGCGCGCCGAGGCAACGGGATACGCGGGCAAACCGCGCATCGCGGTGATCGTCGTCCGCGACGGCGACGGACTCGAGCACGCTGCGAAGCTCGTCGCAGGCCTCACCCACGTCGGGGCGGTCGATGAACGGGTCACCGTTCTCGTCGAAGGCTTCCCGGCCTCCGTCGACATCTTGGACGAGGTCGACGGCGTGTTCGTCGGCGGAGGCCTCACCCCCGCCTACCATCGGTCGCTCGAGCCGATCTTCGCCCGGCTCCGCGAGCTCGTCGCCGACGGCGTCCCCTACCTCGGGTTCTCGGCGGGCGCCATGATCGCGGCGGAGCGCGCGGTGCTCGGCGGATGGCGCATCGGCGACGTCGAGGTGGCCCCCGAAGAGACCTCCGAAGAGCTCGACGAGGTCACCATCGCGCCCGGCATCGGGCTCGTCGACCTCACCGTCGACGTGCACGCCGCCCAGTGGGGAACGCTGTCGCGCGTGGTCGCGGCGGCTGCCGCCGGTCTGATCGACGGCGCGGTCGCCATCGACGAGGGAACATCCCTCATCGTCGGGCCCCAGGGCGCACTGGTGGTCGGCACTGGCAACGTGTGGCGCGTCTCGCCGGCCGACGGCGGCGTGGGTGTCTCGGTGCTCTCGGCTGTGAGCTGACGGCTCGTGCAGGCAAAGAGCCTCGCCGAGCTGGCCGCCGACGGTGAGGTCGACCCCGGCTGGGCCGAGGCGCTTGCGGATGCCCAGCCCACTCTGACCGCGCTCGGCGAGTTCCTGCGGGCCGAGCACGCGGCCGGCCGACAGACCCTCCCCGCCGGGCCGGACGTACTGCGCGCATTCCGGCGACCGCTGGCAGAGGTGCGGGTGCTCATCGTCGGTCAGGACCCCTACCCGACGCCCGGCCACCCGATCGGGTTGTCCTTCGCGACGTCCCGCGCGGTGCGCCCGCTGCCACGCAGCCTCGCCAACATCTACCGCGAACTGAACGACGATCTCGGCATCGCACCCGCCTCGCATGGCGACCTCACCTCGTGGAGCGAGAACGGCGTGCTGCTGCTCAACAGGGTCCTCACCGTCGACGCCGGCGCTCCCGGATCCCATCGCCGCAAAGGGTGGGAGCGGGTCACCGAGCTCGCCATCCGGAGGCTCGTCGAACGCGGCGGACCGCTCGTCGCGATCCTCTGGGGCAACGACGCCCAGACCCTGAAGCCCATGCTCGGTGATGTTCCCGTGATCGCGTCGGTGCATCCGAGCCCGCTGTCGGCGTCGCGCGGATTCTTCGGATCGCGGCCGTTCAGCCGTGCGAACGCGCTGCTCGAGGAGCAGGGCGCCGAGCCGGTCGACTGGACGGTGCGCTGAGTCGTGTCTCTCGCGCGACTAAAATCGCGTCGTACGGCGAGAAGGAGGGCGGCATGCTCGAAGAGGAGTACCAGCCTCGCCGGTCGCTGCCGCCTCACCTGCGGAAGCCGGCCGAACCCGAGGCGCCGTTCTCGTTCGAGATCCGCGACGCCGCCCCGCGCGACCTGCCGGACGTCCGCGAGATCTACAACTACTACGTCGTCAACAGCGTGGTCACCTTCGACGAAGACCAGATGACGCTGCGCGAGTGGCGCGCGAAGTACGCGATGTTGAAGAAGCTCGAGCTGCCGTTCCTCGTCGCGGTGTCGCCGACCGGGGGAGTGCTCGGTTACGCGCTCGTGCAGCCGTGGAAGCAGAAGCGCGCCTACCGCTACACCGTCGAGAACTCGATCTATCTCCGTCCCGCCGCCACCGGCAAGGGGTTGGGGCGCGACCTGCTCGCGGCGCTGATCGACCGGTCGAAGGAGGCGGGGCTGAAGGAGATCCTCGCGGTCATCGCCGACAAGGGCGCCGAAGCCTCCATTCGCACGCACGAGTCGTTCGGCTTCAAGGAGATCGGGCGGATGGGACGCGTCGGCTTCAAGTTCGACCGCTGGCTCGGCACCGTGCTGTTGCAGAAGAGCCTGAAGTAGCTCTCGTCGGGCGTCCGCGAGTGGCCGGCCCAGCGGGCCGCTCCGTCCCGTCGGGTCAGCCCGACGCCGGGAGGGACCACCTAGGCTCGGGAACATGTTCGAGCTGCATCACCTGAGCGCGCAGGAACAGTGGGACTGGCTGCAGCGCGGCGACGTCTCTCCCGTCGAGCTGCTCGAGCACTACCTGACCCGCATCGACCGCCTGAACGGCCCGCTCGGCGCGTTCTCGCGGGTCGACCCGGATCGGGCGCTCGACACCGCGAAGCGCCTCGCCGACCGTCCCCGCAGTCTCGAGCTGTGGGGGCTGCCCCTCGCCGAGAAGGAGCTCTCGCGACGCGAAGGGGCCTCCTGGACGGGCGGGTCCCGTGCCTTCGCCGACCGCGTGGCCGACGGCACCGACGACATCGTCCGTGTGCTCGACGAGGCCGGTGCCGTGAGCGTGGGCGCCACCACGGCACCCGAGTTCGGGATGCCCTCCTACACCGAGCCGCTCGGACGTCCGGCGGCGAGCAACCCCTACGACCTCTCGCTCGGTGCGGGCGGTTCGAGCGGGGGAGCGGCGGTCGCGGTCGCCGCGGGTCTGCTGCCGTTCGCGCCCGGCTCCGACGGGGGCGGGTCGGTGCGCATCCCCGCGGCCGCGACGGGGCTCGTCGGGTTGAAGCCCACCCGCGGCCTCGTGCCGGCGACGGCCGACAGCCTCGCCGGCTTCGTCTCGAACGGCGCCCTCGCCCGCACCGTCGAAGACGCCGCGATGCTGCTCGACGCCATGACCGCCAGGACGTCGGGGGAGATCGACTTCCTCTCGACCCTCCGCCCACCCGACCCCGGACGGCTGCTCGGCGAGGCGGTGCGCGGCGAAGGTCGCTTCCAGATCGGCATCACCACGAGCTCGCCCTGGCACGACACGCACGAGATCGCGCTCGACCCGTCGGCACGCCGCGCGCTCGACGACACCATCGAGCTGCTGGCCGACCGCGGCCACGGGCTCGAGGAGGTCCCGTTCCCCGACAGCATCGGATACGCGGGCGCGTTCGAGACGGTGTGGAAGGCGGGGGCCGCCGCGATCCCGCTCGGCGACGAGGGCCTCGGTCTCGTGGAGCCGCTCACCGCGTGGCTGATCCGGGAGGGCCGTTCGCTTCCGGTCGCCGCTCTCGTCGAGGCGCTCGCGACCCTGTCGCGCTTCGAGAAGGGCGTGAACCGGGCCTGGTTCTCGCGCGAGGGGGCACGGCTCGACGCCGTGCTGACACCCGCGCTGGCGCTGCCGCCCCGGCCGCTCGGCTGGTACGACCCCGACGACGGTGCCGCGAACTTCGCGCAGCAGGTCGCCTACACGCCGTTCACCTCGTTCGTGAACGTGTCCGGGCTGCCGGCCGTCACCCTGCCGGTCTCGACGACCGAGCAGGGGCTGCCCATGGGAGTGCAGCTGATCGGGCGGCCCGGTGGGGAGGCCACCATCCTCTCGATCGGACGCCAGCTCGAACGGGCGTTGCAGTGGCAGCGCCGGCACCCGCCCGGCTGGTGATCGCGGACGATTTTCCGCCGCGGAGGTCGACTCGCGCCGAACGGCAAGTAAAGTAAGGCTGTGCTAACTTCCACCCTCGTCCGGCCGTCGTACCGTCCGTACCGTGTGGAGGTGGCCGCGATCGAACGCGTCAGCAGCACGTTCACCCGCGTGACCTTCACGGGTCCCGACCTCGACGTCTTCGGCGTCGACGGGCTCGATCAGCGCATCAAGCTGGTGCTTCCGCTGCCGGGGCGCGGATTCAGCGACTTCGGCATCGACGACGAGGAGACGCACCTCGAGGGCACCTGGTACGCCCGCTGGCGCGAGCTGCCCGACGACCTGCGCAACCCCATCCGCACCTACACGGTGCGCCGCATCGACGCCGACTCCCGCCGGCTGGATGTCGACTTCGCCCTGCACGGCGAGACCGGCCCCGCATCGACCTGGGTGTCCCGGGCGGCCGTCGGCGACCCGCTCGTCATCGTGGGCCCCGATTCACGCAGCCCCCTCTCGCACGAGGGCATCGAGTTCAAGCCGGGCATCGCCACGCGGGTGCTCTTCGCCGGGGACGAGACGGCGGTTCCCGCTATCTGCGCGATCCTCGAGAACCTGCCGGCGAGCATCAGCGCGCACGCGATCCTCGAAGTGCCGCACGCCGACGACGCGCTCACCGTCGTCGCGCACCCCGGGGTCAGCACCCGCTGGATCGCCCGGAACGGCGCTCGTGCCGGCGAGCTGCTCGCTCCCGCGGTGCGCGACTGGTACGCCGCGGAATGCGGCGGCGTGTTCGCCTCTGCCGATGACACGGTCGAGCCCGACACCGACGAGATGCTCTGGGAGACCCCCGTCGAGGATCCGCACGAGGGCCTCTACGTGTGGATCGCGGGCGAATCGAGCATGATCAAGCTCATCCGCCGCTACCTCGTCCGCGACTGCGGCATCGATCGCCGACAGGTCGCGTTCATGGGGTACTGGCGCGAAGGCAGCGCGGAAGCCAGCTGACCGCCGGTCCCGTCGTGTCCGCCGCTCAGCTGCGAGCGACCCGCTCTTCGCTCGCGCGCCAGAGTCCGGCGGCGAGCGAACGCTGCTCGGCCTGGGGCGCGGTCGGACCGTCGCCCGTGAGACGGTCGAAGTAGGTCCCGCTCGGGAAGCCGACCTCGGGCGTCGCCGCCAGCCGGATGAGCGGCTCCGCTCCCTGCTCGGGGCTGATGCCGTAGTGACCCTGAGTGACGAAGTTCAGGACGCTCATCGCCCAGTTCCCCGCGCCGAAGTTCGAGCGCACGAAGCCGGGGTGGAACGAGAACGCCTCGACCCCGGTGCCCTGCAGGCGGCGGGCGAGCTCCTTGATGAAGATGACGTTCTCGAGCTTGACGTTCGAGTACGCCCGCCAGCCGCCGAGCCATGGACCGTGCTGATTGTCGAGGTCGTCGAGTCGGATGCGGCCGCCGCGCGCCGCGATGCTCGCGGTCTGCAGCACCCTCACGCTGCCGGGAGGGGCATCGGCAGCGGTCTCGATCAGGCGGGGTAGCAGCAGCGAGGTGAGCAGGAATCCGCCCAGGTGGCTCTCTTGGAACGTGCGCTCGTTGCGGTCGACCGTGTACTCGCGCGCGTGCTGCATGGCGCCGGCGTTGTTCGCGAGGACGTGGATGCGCGGGAAGCGCTCGAGCAGCTGATCGGCGAGTTCCCTGACGTCGGAGAGTCGGCCGAAGTCGGCGACGAAGGGCTCGGCGCCGAGCTCGGACGCGATCTCGCGGGTGCGGTCGGGGTTGCGACCGACGACGGCCACATCGGCGCCCAGGGCCGACAGGGCACGTGCGGCGGCGCGTCCGATGCCCGAGCTCGCCCCGGTGAGGATGACCGTACGGCCGACCATGCCGGTCGGCGGCGGCAGCTCGCGGTCGTGCTGCGGGCTCACTCGGCGGGCTCTTCGGTCTCGAACGTGGCGGTCGCCGACTGCGTGCGCGGCCGCCGAGCGGGCGCGCGCTTCTTCTTCGGCAGGTAGCCGCCGTCTTCGAGTCCGGCCTCGATCTCGAAGCGGTTCGTGAGCGGGTCGGGGCCTGCGAGGGCGTAGAGCAGCGGGAACCAGAATCCGTACTTGCGCCACTGCTCGAGGTGCACCTGCTCGTGCTTGATGACGTCGGGACCGTCGTTGCTGCGCGTCAGGTAGACGCGTCCGACGGTCGTGCCGCCGCGCTTGAACGCCCATTTCGGCAGCCCGGTGAGCACGATCAGATCGCCCTCCGTGCGGATTCGGCCCTTGCTGAGGGGCAGGCCGATGGTGAGGCCGACGATGGTCGCGTACTCGAAGCCGATCGCGCGCATCCACCCGGGCGGGAAGGTGCGCATCATCTCGGGGGAGTTGCGGACTCGGCGAAGGCTGTCGCGGGCATCGCCCAGAGCCTGCGTGATGTTCACGATTCGGGCCTTCCGTAGGTCTCGAGCAGTCGCAGCCAGATTTCGCTGATGGTCGGGTAGGAGGGGACCGCGTGCCAGAGTCGGCGCAGCGGCACCTCGCCGACGACGGCGATGGTGGCCGAATGCAGCAGGTCGGCGACGTCTTGGCCGACGAAGGTCGCGCCGAGTATGACGTCGCGGTCGGTGTCCACGATCAGTCGCGCCTTGCCCGCGTATCCGTCGGCTTGCAGGGCGGCGCCCGCGACCGAGCCGATGTCGTAGTCGACGACGCGCACCGGGTATCCGGCGTCCGTCGCGGTCTTCTCGGTGTGGCCGATCGAGGCGACCTCGGGGTCGGTGAAGGTTACCTGCGGGACGGCTTCGGCGTCGGCGGTGGCGACGTGCAGCCCCCACGGGGCGTCGTCGACGGGGCGGCCCTGCGCGCGGGCGGCGATGACCTCGCCGGCGGCGCGCGCCTGGTACTTGCCCTGGTGGGTGAGGAGCGCGCGATGGTTCACGTCGCCGGTCGCGTAGAGCCACTTCTCGTCGTCGTTGGTCGGCGCCGTCACCAGCAGGGTGTCGTCGACCTGCAGCCAGTCGCCGTTGGTGAGACCGATGCTGCCGAGACCGAGGTCTTCGGTGCGGGGCGTGCGGCCGGTCGCGACGAGCACTTCCGCCGCCGTCACGGTGCTGCCGTCATCGAACTCGAGCACGACCAGGCCATCGTCTCCGCGCCGGGCGGAAGTCGGCGACGAGCCGGACTTCAGGGTCGCGCCGCTCTTCTCGAGCTGCTCGGCGACGAGTTCCCCGGCGAACGGCTCCATCTTCTCGAGGAGCGTGCCGCGCACGATGAGCGTGACCTCGCTGCCGAGGCCGGTGTAGGCGGTGGCCATCTCGGCGGCGACGACGCCGCCGCCGATGATCGCGAGGGACGCGGGGACCTCCTTGGCGCCCGTCGCCTCGCGGCTGGTCCACGGGTCGACGTCGAGCAGGCCGGGGATGTCGGGGAGCAGCGCTGCGCTCCCGGTGGCGATGGTGACGGCGGCGCGCGCCTCGAGCTCGATTTCGGACCCGTCGGGTGCGGTGACGGTGACCTTCTTCACCCCGGTGATGCGGCCGTGACCGCGCACGAGATCGATTCCGGCCGAATCGAGCCAGTCGACCTGACCCTGGTCGCTCCAGTCGTGCACGAACGAGTCGCGGCGGCGCAGTACGGCGGCGGAGTCGATCGGTGCGGTGATCGACTCCTTCGCCCCTTCGACCCGCAGCGCGGAGTCGCGAGCGAGCACGGGCCGCAGGATCGCCTTCGACGGCGTGCACGCCCAATAGGAGCACTCGCCTCCGACGAGTTCGCTCTCGACGATGACGGTGCTGAGCCCGCGCTTCGTCGCATAATCGGCGACGTTCTCGCCGACCGGCCCGGCGCCGATCACGATCAGGTCGTAGGTCTTCGTCACGGATTCTGCTCCTCTCGCGTCGGTCATCGACCGACGAAGTCGGGATCGGTTCGCGTCAGGAACGCGCGCATCCCGATGGCGGCGTCCTCGCTGGCCGCGAGCCGGGTCAATTCGTCGCCCAATCGGGCGGCGGCTGCGGCGTCGCCCTCTCGGACGGCGAGGCGGGCGTTCGAGAGCGTCGCCTGCACGGCGAGCGGGGCCTGCGCCGCGATCCGCGCGGCGATGGCGAGCGCCCGGTCGAGCTGCTGACCGTGCGGCACGACCTCGCTGACGAGGCCGATGCGGTGCGCTTCGGCGGCGTCGAAGAGCTCGCCCGTGAGCATCCAGCGCATCGCGTCGCCCCAGCCGACGGCGCGGGGGAAGCGCAGGGTCGCGCCGCCGAACGGCAGGATGGCGCGCGAGACCTCGATCTGACCGAAACGCGTCGAGTCGGCGGCGACCGCGATCTCGCTGGCGAGGATCAGCTCGACGCCGAGGGTGAGGCAGGTGCCCTGGACCGCGACGACCACCGGCTTCGTGCGGTCGGGGCCGATGAGTCCCCACGGGTCGCGTCCGCCGTCGGGCACCAGGTCGAGCCCACCGCTCGATGCCATGCGGGGGCCGATGTCGGCGAGGTCGAGGCCGCCGGTGAAGTGGTCGCCGACGCCGTGCACCACCGCGACGCGTGCCTCGGGGTCGCGTTCGAACTCGCCGTACGCCGAGGCCAGCTCGCGAAGCATCCGCACGTCGGCCGCGTTGCGCTTCTCGGGGCGGTCGAGGCCGACCAGGGTCACGTGACCGCGGCGCTCGACGACCACTCTCGGGCGGCCGTCGTCGGGAGTCATGGCTGAAGGCTACCGCGACGGGGGCGTCCGATTCCGGGTGTTGGCTGAGCCTCCGCTGAACGCGGCGGCGTCAGCGGGAGGACGTGATCGCCGACAGGATGCGCAGGATCGCGGGCAGATCGTCGACCGCGGCGGCAAGGGATTCGGGCGCGAAACCGAGGATCGCGCCGCCCGAGAGCGGGTAGCGGGCTCGGACCGCCCCGATGACGGCGAGCACCGTCTCGAGGGAGAGCCCGAACGGCTCACCCGATCCGACGCCGGCGATCTCGGCCGGGTCGAGCACGTCGAGATCGAGATGGAGATAGACGGACGTGGCCCCGGTCGCGGCGATCGCGTCGACCACGGTCGTGGCGTCGACGTCCGCCGCCGAGATCGAGTGCAGGCTCCCGCCGGCGAGGTAGTCGGCTTCGCCGTCGTCGAGCGCGCGGGCGCCGACGAGGACGACCCGCGACGGGTCGACCGCCGGCGCGGCGGCGATCAGCGGTTCACCGTCGCCGAGCAGGCTGCGCAACACCATGCCGCCGAATGCGGAGCTCCGCGATGTATCAGGGGTGTTGAGGTCGCCGTGCGCGTCGAACCAGAGCACGCAGGTGTCCGGTTCGGTGCGGATCGCGCGCGTCACCGCGGCGAGTTCGACGCCGCAGTCGCCGCCGATCACGAGCGGCGTCTCCCCGGCGTCGAGTCCATCGAGTGCGTCGGCGAGGCGATCGCGCACGGTGATGATCGACGAGAGACGGTGCACCCCTGTGCCGAGGGAGTCGCCGGCTCCGATCGGAGCGTCGACCTCGATCGTCAGGCGGGCGGGGAGGTCGCCCTTGATGGCCTCGGCGCCGTCGATCAATCGCATCGCCCTGCTGGAACCGGAACCCTGCCATTGGGGAGTGACCACGTAGCGCCAAGCCATGGGTCTCAGTATCGACCATGCGCCCGGCGACGGCCGGGCCGGACCGCCCTGTTCGCGCGCGGCGTCAGAGCCAGCCGTTGCGGCGGAAGAGCAGGAAGAGGCCGCCGCTCAGCAACGCCATCAGCGCGAGCGCGAACGGGTAGCCGAGCAGCCAGTGCAGTTCGGGCATGTGCACGAAATTCATGCCGTAGACGCTGCCGACGAGGCTCGGGGCGAAGAGGATCGCCGCGTACGACGAGATGCGCTTGACCTGCTCGCCCTGGGCGAGGCTCGTCTCGGTCAGCTTCCGCGTCTCGCTGTTCTGCGCCTCGGCGACGAGCGCCGAGTTGGTGATCAGCGCGTTCTGCAGCAGAGCACGGAACGAGTCCGCCCGCTCCGCGACCTGGATGGCGTGATCGTGGACGTCGCGCAGGTAGCGGATCAGCTCCACGTCCTTTCCGTGCGCTTCGAACGCGCTCTGCAGGTTGCGGAGGATCGACTCGAGCGGCGCGACGGCGCGCTGGAACGCGATGACCTCGCGCAGCAGCTCGTAGATGCGACGGGCGACATCGGTCGCGCCGCCGAAGAGCTGGTCCTCGATCTCGTCGATGTCGTTCTCGAGGCCCGCGGTGACGGGACCGTACTCGTCGACGACCTGGTCGAGGACTCCGTAGAGCGCCGCGGGCGGGCCCAGCTTCAGCAGTTCGGGGGAGGCCTCCATCCGATGCCGCACCGCCGCGAGGTCGGGGGACTCGGCGTGGCGGACGGTGACGACGAAGTCCGCGCCGATGAAGACGCCGACCTCGCCGAACTCGACCCGCTCCTCGGCGTCGAGGTAGCGGGCGGGACGAAGCACGACGAAGGTGACGTCACCGTACTTCTCGAGCTTCGCCCGCTGGTGACCGTGCAGCGCATCCTCGACCGCGAGAGGGTGCAGCCCGAACTCGGTCGCGACCGCGCGGAGCTCCTGCTCGCTGGGACGGTACAGACCGATCCAGGCCATGCCCTTGTGGGCTCGCGCCGTCTCGAAGGTCTCCTCGAGGGTGGGCGGGACCGCGACCCGACGGCCGTCGACGTAGACGGCGTTGTCGACGATGGGCACGGTCAGCGCACCAGGGCGTCGATCGCGTCCACGATGGGGGTGTCGCCCGAGATCGCCTCGAAGGTGCGACCGATGGTGCGGTCGTCGTCGATGGCGGCGAGGATCAGGGCGGCGACGTCGTCGCGCGGGATCTCGCCTCGCCCGACGCTGTCGCCGAGCGTGACGAGGCCGGTGCCCTCGTCGGTGGTGAGCCCGCCGGGTCGGATGATGGTCCAGTCGAGGTCGGTGTCGCGCAGATTCGCGTCGGCGTCGCGCTTGGCCTCGACGTAGGCGCGCCATCCCTCTTCGGTGTCGTCGGCGAGCGGCTCGTCGACGCCCATCGCCGAGACCTGGATCATGCGCTCGACCCCGGCGAGGTCGGCCGCCCAGGCCGTCTTCACCGAGCCGTTGTAGTCGACGGTGCGCTTGCGCGCGGGGCCGGAGTTCGGGCCGGCGCCGGCGCTGAAGACGACGACGTCCACCCCGCGCAGCACCGAGGCGAGCGCTTCGACGTCGGAGTTCTCGATGTCGAGCAGCACGGCTTCGGCGCCGAGACGGACGAGGTCCTCGCCGTGGTCGCGATTGCGGATGATGCCGACGCCTTCGTCGCCTCGGTTGTAGATCTGGTTGAGGAGCCGCTGCCCCACCTGTCCGTGAGCGCCGATCACCGCGATACGAGTCATGCCCCCATTGTGGACCCGCGAGGTCCGAGCCCGCTCCGCGCCCCGCGCTCCGTTCGCGCTCTCGCGCCGCCTCCTCGCCCCAGCGGGTGCACGGATCAGGAGATCGTGCGCGGATCAGGAGTTCTGATCCCGAGGCTCGGCGTGTCGGGCGAAATCGTCCTGAACGACGCACGAACTCCTGATCCGTGCACCTGGTCGTGTGCACTGCGGCCGCGCCCATCCTGTCGGAAGCGGGGGAATCCGCTCAGGATCGCGGTGGTACGTTGCGACACGTGAGCAGGATCGCCGCCGTCGCCACCGCGCTACCGCCCTATCGGTACGCGCAGAGTGAGATCACCGAGATGCTCGCGCCCATGATCACCTCCGATCCCGCCAAGCAGGCGGTGATGCGACGACTGCACGAGGGCAGCAAAGTGGCGACCCGGCACCTCGTCATGCCGCTCGAGCAGTACCGCGAGGCGCTCACCTTCACGCAGTCGAACGACCGGTTCATCGACGCCGCCACCGGGCTCGCCGAGCAGGCGTCGCAGCGCGCGCTCGATCGGGCGGGCATCCGCGCCGACGAGGTCGATCTCGTCATTTTCACCTCGGTCACCGGCGTCTCCGCGCCGTCGGTCGACGCGCTGCTGGTGCCGCGCCTCGGTCTCCGCGAGAACGTGAAGCGGGTGCCGATGTTCGGGCTCGGCTGCGTGGGTGGCGCCGCCGGGATCGGGCGGCTGCATGACTACCTGCTCGGTCATTCCGACGATGTCGCGCTGCTCGTCTCGGTCGAGCTGTGCTCGCTCACGGTGCAGCGCGACGACGACTCCATGGCGAACCTGGTGGCGAGCGGGCTGTTCGGCGACGGCGCGGCCGCCGTCGTCGCGGTCGGGGCACGCCGGGCTGCGAGCCTGCAGCACACCGGTCCCGAGATCGTCGACGCCCGCAGTCACCTCTACCCGGACAGCGGTCACGTCCTCGGCTTCACGCCGGGGTCGACCGGGTTCCGCATCATCCTGACCGGCGGCGTCGCCGATGTCGTCGATGCGCACTTCTCGCACGACGTCATCGAGTTCCTCGGCGACAACGGTCTCGATCTCGGCGGGGTCGCCGAATACTTCGCCCACCCGGGCGGCCCGCGGGTGCTCGAGGCGTTCGCCCGCGCGCTCGATATCTCCGACGATGCGCTCGAGTCGAGCTGGCGGTCGATGGCGGCGGTCGGCAATCTCTCGTCGTCGTCGGTGCTGCACGTGCTCGCCGATTCGCTGGAACGCGCCGAGCACCGCTCGGGCGACAGCGGCCTGCTGTTCGCGCTCGGCCCCGGGCTGAGCGCCGAGCTGGTGCTGCTGCGCTGGCCCGAGCAGTACGGCGCGGCGGCGTGAGCGTCGCCTGGTACGCGGCGCTGCTGCTCGCGACCGGTGTCGAGCGCATCGTCGAGCTGGTGCTCTCGACCCGCAACGCCAAGTGGGCGTTCGCACGCGGGGGAGTCGAATACGGCAAGGGCCACTTCCCGTGGATGGTCGCCCTGCACACCGGGCTTCTGGTGGCGTGCTTCATCGAGGTGGTCGCGTTGGATCGCCCGTTCATCCCGTGGCTCGGCTGGCCGATGCTCGCGCTGGTCGTGCTCTCGCAGGTGCTGCGGTACTGGTGCATCGCGACTCTCGGGCATCAGTGGAACACCCGGGTCATCGTGGTGCCGAGCATGCCGCTCGTCACGCGGGGGCCGTACCGGTTTCTCACCCACCCGAACTACGTCGTGGTCGCCCTCGAGGGCATCGCCCTCCCGCTGGTCCACTCGGCGTGGATCACCGCACTGGCCTTCACGGCGCTGAACGCCTGGCTGCTGCTGGCCTTCCGCATCCCCACGGAGAACAAGGCCCTGGCCCCCTCCCGCTGACGGAGTAGTGCGTTCCGGCCGACCCCGCACCCGCGAGATCCGATATTGCGGGCATATCCGCACGTTCCGGCATACCCATCGTGCCCGGAACGTACGTTCTCGCAGGTGGCAGATCGCAGATCGCAGATCGCGCATGTCTGACGGCCGATAGCGGAGAGTCGTCGCGTCGCGGTCGCATGCCGAGTCGGAGCGACGACCGACCCAACGCCGGAAAAGCGGGCGGAAGTTCGACCCGGTTCCCCGCCATACCCGCGCGCGAGAACGCACGTTCCGGGCTTATGCGCCTGCCGGAACGTGCGTCTGTGCCCGCAATATCGGATCTCGCGAGTGCGTTGCGGCGGACGGGGCCCGCCGCAACGTGCGCGTTCGCGCGGAACGCCCTACCGCCCTGGTGTCGGGGGGATGGCGCATGATTGACGCGTGAGCGTGAAGGGTGGGCAGGGCGAGAGGCAGGTGTCGGGCGAGCTCGACAGCGACACCGCCACCGTGCTGCACATCGACATGGACGCGTTCTTCGCGAGCGTCGAACTGCTCGACCGCCCCGATCTCGTCGGCAAGCCCGTCATCGTCGGCGGCGCGTCGGGCCGCGGTGTCGTCACCTCCGCCACGTATGAGGCCCGCCGCTACGGCGTCCGCTCGGCGATGCCCGTCGGCCTGGCGATGCGGCTGTGCCCGAAGGCCGTCGTGATCCCGCCGAACGGCGCCAAGTACTCCCACTACTCGAAGGTCGTCATGGGCATGTTCCGCGACGTCACCCCGCTCGTCGAGCCGCTCAGTATCGACGAGGCGTTCCTCGACGTGGCCGGCGCCCGCCGACTGCTCGGCTCGCCATTGCAGATCGCCCGCGCGATCCGTGCGCGCGTCCGCGAGGAGACCGGCCTCACCTGCTCCATCGGCGCCGCGTCGACGAAGTTCGTCGCGAAACTCGCCTCCACCCATTCGAAGCCCGACGGGCTGCTCGTCGTGCCCGCCGAGAAGACGCTCGAGTTCCTGCGCCCCCTGCCGGTCGGCGCCCTGTGGGGGGTCGGCAAGGTGACCGCCGAGTCGCTGACGAAACGGGGCATCAAGACCGTCGGCGACCTCGCCGACACCCCGCCCGACGTGCTGCGCAACTGGTTGGGGCCGGCGGCCGGATCCCACCTGCACGACCTTGCCTGGGGTCGCGACCCGCGCCGGGTCAATCCGCACGGCACCGAGAAGAGCGTCGGACACGAGAACACCTTCGCCGCCGACACCGCCGACGCCGAGTTCCTGCGTCGTGAGCTGCTCGACCAGTCCGAACGGGTGGCGTATCGGCTGCGCAAGGGCGGCTTCAAGGGCCGCACCATCGCGCTCAAGCTGCGCTTCTCGGACTTCACCACCATCACCCGGTCGCGCACTCTGCACGAGGCGACCGACACCGGTCGGCGCATCTACGAGCAGGCCGTCGAGCTGCTCGACGAGGTCGAACTCAAGGGGCGCAAGATCCGGCTCATCGGCGTTCGCGCCGAGCAGCTGACCGACGGCGACGAGCAGTCCGCCTTCACGCTGTGGAGCGACGACGAGGATGACGGTTGGCGCGAGGCGGAAGGCGTCATGGATGCCGCATCCGCCCGATTCGGCCGCGGCGCGATCCGTCCCGCCGCACTGCTCGGGCGCGCCGAGCGGGCCTATGACACCAAGCCGCCCGAGGCCCCGCGCTTCGAGCACTGAGCCCCGCCGCAGCTGAGCGCCCGCCGTCGCAAACCGCCACGACCTCACCGGCGGCTTCCCAGCACCCGCCCGGCCGGATGACAGTGACGCCGCTTAGCGTCGCGGCATGACTTCTTTCTCCAAGGGCGACCACGTCAGCTGGAACACCTCGCAGGGACGCACCCGTGGCAAGGTCGTCGAGCGGCACGATAAGGACTTCGAGTTCGACGGGCAGAAGTTCACCGCCAGCAAGGACGAGCCGGCCTTCGTCGTCGAGAGCGAGAAGACCGGCGCGAAGGCCGCCCACAAGGGCTCGGCCCTCAACAAGCTCAAGTCCTGAGCTCGGCGAGGGCCGCCCTCCTGCCGGAGGTCACGCCGTGGCGTGCCCGCGTCGGAGCCGAAGCGCCTTCACGGCGAAGTCGATCAGGATGAAGACGATCACGATCGCGGATCCGATGATCACGAACGCGTCGACGACCGCCGCGGTGTCGTCGACCGGTGCGTCGAAGGCGGCGAGGAACTCGCGGTTCACCAGCATGTCCTGCGCCGCGAGGTACAGCACGACGAGCGGGAAAGCGAGGTCGAACACCAGCTTGACGACGTCGAGAGCCCGCGTCGGCGACGCCTGACGCAGACGAAGCACGGCGACGGCGATCTGCCCCACCAGCACGACGATCAGCACCGGCAACCACAGAGTCCATAGCGACGGCGCCAGCACGGGCGCCTCGACCGGACCGTCCGCGGTCACGGCGACCGTCGCGAACTGCTGCCACACCAACGCGGCGATCATCAGCCCGGCGAAGATGAGCACACCGACCGCGTCGGTGCGGCTCTGTCTCGCTGACGGGTCGGGCAGAGCGTCGGGTGTCCACGAGCCGAACACGCGACCGGTCGGCACCCGTTCCAGCACGGCGAACCCGACCGTGACCCAGAACGCGACCTGCAGGGCGACACCGAGGCCGAGCACGATCGCGTCGGCCAGAGCGTCTGCGATGCTGGAAGGTTCGGGTGCGAGGGCTGAGCGGATCAGGAAATTGATCACAGCCACCAGCGGCGGGATGACGCTGATGAGGGTGATGAGCGTTCGCCGCCACGGCAGGAAATGGGCTGGCCCGATCAGATAGAGCGGCCGCTCGGCGTACGAGGCGGAGAGCCTGGCGGGGTCGCCGAGGTCGGTGAGAACCCCGCGTTCCGCCGACTCGACCGGCTCACCCTGTTCGGTGCGGGCGTCGACCGCGTCGGCGATCGAGGCGCGGAGCTCGCGTTCGACATCGGTGCGGGAGCTTTCGGGCACCCCGGAGAGGGTCGCGGCGATGTAGCGGTCGGTGGGGGAGGTCATGAGGGCAGTCCTTCGTCGAGGGAGTCGAGCGATGCGGTGAGGGCGCGCCAGTCGGAGACGAGGACGCGGAGGAGTTCACGACCGTCGTCGCTCGTTCGGTAGAACTTGCGCGGGCGCGACTCGTCGGTGTTCCACTCGCTCTGCAGCAGCCCCTGCTTCTCGAGGCGGCGCAGCAACGGGTAGAGGGTGTTCGCATCGACCGTGAAGCCCAGTCGATCGAGCGTCTCGAGCAGCCCGTAGCCGTAGCCAGGGGTGACCAGCACGGCAAGACAGGCCACGACGACGGTGCCACGTCGAAGCTCCTGAAGGTGTCCCGCTACGGTCTGGTCGTCGAGCATGCGTCAGACGATAGAGTGCGTCACACGGTAATGTCAATCGCGCAGGCGCCCAGAGGAAAGACCCGACATTCCGAAGGATGCGGGGCCGTCACCTGTCCTGCAGGTCAGTCGAGGGAAATGCGCGATTCGAGGTCGGGATCGGCGCCCGCGTCGGGATCCGACAGCACCGCGCGCGCGTCGTCGCGCTTCGAGGGGTCGTCGTCGTCCGACAGGTTCCAGAGCAGCACGCCGACCAGGTCGGCGCCGTCGAGGTAGTAGACGACGCCACGGGTACCGTTTTCGCTCCACCGCTCGCGCACGGTGAGCGATCCGTCGATCGTGCCCACCGCCTCGTAGCGCTCGCCGAAGACCGCGGAGTAGTAGTAAGGCGTGTGGTCGTAGGTCTCGTTGGAGCCCGCCATGATGCGGCCGACGACCGGGCCCTGCTCGTTGGCGTTGTCGACGTGCTCGACGCGGCGGCGACCCAGGATGCGGTCGGGGTAGCTGGCGATGTCGCCGGCGGCGAATACGTCGGCGGCGCTGGTCGAGAGGCGCGCGTCGACGATCACGCCGTCGTCGGTCTCGATCCCGGCCTCCTCGAGGATGCCGGTGACCGGGTCGATGCCGAGTCCGACGACCACGGCGTCGACATCGAGGGAACCCGCGTTCCCGAGGTCGAGCCGGACGCCGTCGGCGCTCTCACTGCCCGACTCGACGCGCGTTCCGCGGCGGAGCTCGACGCCCGCGTCGGTGAAGAGTCGCTCGTAGCGCGCGGCGAGTTCGGCGGGGAAGGTGGAGGCGCCGAGCACCTCGTCGGGAGTGACGAGGGTCACGCGGCACCCGTTCTGCACGAGGGCGGCCGCGAGTTCCGACCCGATGTAGCCGCCACCCACCACGGCGACGTGCGGGGCGTCGGCTGCCAGGGTGCGCAGGTGCCGGTAGTCGTCGAAGGACCGGAAGTAGAAGACCCGGTCCGACGCCGGAAGCCCGTCGAGCTCCCTCGGCGTTCCGCCGGTGGCGACCAGCAGGCGACCGTACTCGTGGGAGTCGCCCGCGGCCGTCGTCACCGTATGCGCCCCGGGATCGATCGAGGTCACGACCGTTTCGAGCACCAGGTCGACCGCCGTGTTGTCGAGGTCGAGTGGCACCTGGTCGCGCCCGAACTCGTCATCGGTCCACAGCTTCTTCGACAGCGCGGGCCGCGTATAGGGCGGGTCGACATCGGCGCTGATCACCCCGACGGTGCCCACCTGATCCCGCTCGCGGATGCCGTGCACCGCTCCCGCCGCGACCATGCCTCCGCCGACGATCAGGTAGTCGTACCGGGTCATGCGACCGGTGCTCCCGCACCAGAGTCGATGATCGCGCCGCTCGCCGGCGGAAGCTCGAGTCCGTCGGCGAGGTCCGCGCCCGGATCGGTCGCCACGAGGATGCGTCCGCCGATCGGCAGGCTGATCACCTGATCGGACAGGTTGACGGCGACGCTCAGCGCGCCACGGTGCATCACGAGCCAGCGGGCGTTCTCGTCGAAGTCGACCTCGACCGCTCCGAAGCGCGGGTCGGTCAGTTCGGGCCGGGTGCGACGCAGCTCGATGAGGCGGCGGTAGAGACGGAGCATGCGGGCGTGCGGGGAGTCCTCGGTAGCCGGTTCGCTCCAATCGAGCTTCGACCGCTGATAAGTCTCGGGGTCCTGCGGATCGGGCACGACCTCGGGATCCCAGCCCATCTTCGCAAACTCGGCGATGCGGCCCTTCGCGGTCGCCTCACCGAGATCCTTCTCGGGGTGCGAGGTGAAGAACTGCCACGGGGTCGACGCCGCCCACTCCTCACCCATGAACAGCATGGGGGTCGACGGAGCGGTGAGGGTGATCAGCGCGGCGAGGGCGAGGCGGTTCTCGTCGAGGGTCGCCGAGAGTCGGTCGCCGATGGCACGGTTGCCGATCTGGTCGTGGTCCTGATTGAAGGTCACCAGACGCCAGGCGGGCGTGCGATCGAGGTCGAGCGGGCGCCCGTGGACTCGGCCGCGGAAGGAGGACAGCGACCGGGCGTGGAAGAAGCCCTCCTGCAGCACGGTCGCGAGCGCCTCGACGGAGTCGAAGTCCGCGTAGTAGCCCGTGGTCTCGCCGGTGAGATTGACGTGCAGCGCGTGGTGGAAGTCGTCGCTCCACTGCGCGTCGATGCCCAGACCGTTCGCCTCGCGGGGACGGATCATCTTCGGATCGTTGAGGTCGCTCTCCGCGATGAGGGTGAGGGGGCGTCCGACGTGCGCCGACAGGGCGGCGACCTCCTCGGACATCTCCTCGAGCAGGTGCACCGCCCGGTGATCGAGCAGCGCGTGCACGGCATCGAGCCGGAGCCCGTCGACGTGGTAGTCGCGCAGCCACATCAGGGCATTGTCGAGGATGTAACGGCGGACGACGTCCGAGTCCTCACCGTCGAGGTTCACGGAGGAGCCCCACGTGTTGGCGCTCGCCTCGTGCAGGTACGGGCCGTACTCGGGCAGGTAGTTGCCGCTCGGTCCGAGGTGGTTGTAGACGACGTCCTGGATGACCGCGAGACCGCGCTGGTGGCACGCGTCGACGAAGCGCTGGTAGGCCTCGGGGCCGCCGTAGGTCTCCTGCACGGCGTACCAGAGGACCCCGTCGTAACCCCAGTTGTGCGTGCCGTTGAACGCGTTGACCGGGAGGACCTCGACGTGGGTGACGCCGAGGTCGACGAGGTGGTCGAGCCGCTCGATCGCAGAGTCGAGGGTGCCCTCGGGGGTGTAGGTGCCGATGTGCAGCTCGTAGATCACGGCACCGGGCAGCTGACGACCGGTCCACGCCGCGTCGCCCCACACGTAGGCGGTGGGGTCGAAGACGCGGCTGAGTCCGTGGACGCCGTCGGGCTGGCGCCGCGACCGCGGATCCGGGCGAGGGCTGTCGCTCTCGCCGATCAGATAGCCGTAGTCGCTGCCCTCTGCCTCGACACTCCACCAGCCGTCCGCTTCGGAGAGCATCGGCACGCGCTGCCCGTCGAGCAGCAGGGTCATCGAGGGCGCTTTCGGTGCCCAGACGCGGAACAGGGTCATGGCTTGCCTCCGTCTTCGACGAGCAGTGCAACGGGGTAGTCGGCGAACACGTCGGCGAGCGGCAGCGCGCCGCCCTGGTATCGGCGTCCGGTGATCAGGTCGACGCACGGCGCGGAGCCCACGTCGACGCTCGTGCCCTCCCAGCCGCCCGCCGAAGCGAGGCCGAGCGGAAGCCGGGTGGCGAGGGTGATGGCACCGCCGCGGTCGAAGCCGACGAGGTGCCCTGCGGCCGGTCCGGTCGCGGTGAGCGGCGTGTACGACTCGAACAGCTCCGGCCGGTCGCGGCGCAGGCGCAGCGCGGTCGCGGTGACGAGCAGCTTCGCGGCGCCGGTCTCGTCGACGGCGGGCTTCGCTCCGCCGTCGATCTCGGCGAGGATCCGGCGGCGTTCGGCGAAGTCGACCGGGCGACGGTTATCGGGGTCGACGAGGGAGGTCTCCCACAGTTCGCTGCCCTGATAGACGTCGGGCACGCCGGGCTCGGTGAGCTGCAGCAACTTGGCCGACAGCGAGTTCGACCAGCCGGCGGCCGAGAGGCGGTCGACGAGGCCGTCGACGATGGTGCGCACGCGGGCGTCGTCGAACGCGGCGTCGACCAGGGCGTGCATCCGCCTCTCGAAGTCCTCGTCCGGCGCGGTCCACGTCGTCGAGTCGCCCGCCTCACGCGAAGCCTTCTCGACGTAGGCGTGCAGGCGCTCGCGGCTCGCCGGCCAGGATCCGACGATCGCCTGCCAGATGAGGTTCTCGAGCGGGCCGTCGCCGAGCGGGGCGAGCGTGCGGAGCTCCTCGATCGCCGCAGCCCACTCGTCCGGGATCTCGGCGATAGCGTCGATACGGAAGCGGACGTCCTCGCCGCGCTTCGTGTCGTGCGTCGACAGGGTGGTCATCGAGGCGGGGAAGTTCTCGAAGCGGCGCTGCGCCCGCGTGTGGAACTCGTCGACCGGGATGGCGAACTCCGAAGGATCGGCGCCGACCTCGGTGAGGCTCGTCAGGCGGGAGTAGCGGTAGAACGCGGTGTCCTCGACGCCCTTCGCCATGACCATGCCCGAGGTCTGCTGGAAGCGCTGCGCCGCCGGGTCGTCGGGGTCGGAGAGGATCGGCAGCAGAGCGTCGACGGTGCCCGCGAGGTCGGGACGGTGCTGCTTCGCGAGCTGCGCCGCGTGCTCGAGATGGCCGAGCCCGAAGGGCAGGTAGGAGCGGTAGACCGGGAAGCAGGTCAGGAGCTCGGCGACGGCGTCCGCGATCCGATCGTCGCGCTCGGCGGAGCGGGCCGCGATGATGCGGTCGATGCGGAGCACCTCCGACTTGAGGATGCCGTCGGCGATGCCGCGCTTCGTCGTGTGGATGAGATCGTGCCAGTCGATCGGATCGCCGTCGCGCAGGCGACCGTCGAGTGCATCGAGCGCCGCCTGACCTTCAGGATCGACGAGCACGCGGTCGATGTCGGCGAGCGCGTCGTAGCCGGTGGTGCCCTGCGTCTTCCACTCAGCGGGCATGCGCTCGTCGCCCTCGAGGATCTTCTCGACGAGGACGTACGCGCCCTTCGTCGCCTTGGCGAGGTCGTCGATGTAGGCGCCCGGGTCGAACAGGCCGTCGGGGTGGTCGACGCGGAGGCCGTCGGCGATGCCGTCGGTGATCCACGACACGATGCGCTCGTGCGACTCGTCGAACACCCACGGCACCTCGACGCGGATCGCGGCGAGGGTGTTGACCGCGAAGAAGCGGCGGTAGTTGAGGTCGTAGTCGGCGCGGCGCCAGTCGACGAGTTCGTAGTTCTGTCGGGAGTGCACCTCGACCGGGTCGTCGCCCGCGGAGGCGGTGCCGGCGGCGACGGGGAAGCGGTGGTCGTAGTAATGCAGCTCGAAGCCCGACTCGCCCACTTCGCCCTGTGTTGCGCCGTCCGGACGGGGTGAAGTGGACGACTCGACGAGCGTCAGCGCGGGCAGATCGTCGCCGCTGCCCAAGACGGGGATGCGCAGCTTGCCCTGCCCGAATTCCCAGTCGATGTCGAACGCTTCGGCGTAGCGGGAGTCGCGGCCCTTCTCGAGCACATCCCACCACCACGCCATCGCCGCCGGGGTGGCGACGCCGACGTGGTTCGGCACTATGTCGATCAGCACGCCGAGGCCCGCATCGTGTGCGGCCTTCGCAGCGCGCACGAGCGCCTCGTCGCCGCCACGCGCGGGATCGACGCGCGAGTGGTCGACGACGTCGTAGCCGTGGTCGGACCCCGCCTCGGCTTCGAGCAGCGGTGACAGGTAGACCCAGTCGGCGCCGAGAGCCTTCACGTAGTCGACGGTCGCGGCGACCTCGTCGAGGTCGAACGACTTCCGCACCTGGATGCGGTAGGTGGAGACGGGGATCTTCATGGTCGGTCTGGCCTTTCGGATCCGGTCGGTCACTCGGCGGTGGTGGCGGTGACGGGCGCTGTCGGGTCGACCTGTCCGGCGCTCAGCACCGCGAGGGACGCGGCGACCGAATGGTCGGGCTCCACCTCGGGCTCGGAGTGCGCGCGCAGCACGACCAACGATCGGGCCGCGACGGTCAGCGCACTGCCCTTCTTACGCGGTTCGCTGTCGGCCAGCTGTCCGGCCGTGTCGACGACGATGTCCCAGGTCTCGTCGAACGCGCTCGGCAGCTCGAACTCGACGTCCTCGGGGTCGGCGTTGAAGTAAACGAGGAAGTCGACGTCGACCATCTCCTGGCCGCGTGCGTCGCGCCGATGCACGCCCTGTCCGTTGAGGAAGACGCCGACCGAGCGGGTCTGGCCGGTGTCCCAGTCTTCCGAACGCATCTCCTCGCCGTTCGGGCCGAGCCACAGGATGTCGGGAGCCGGAGCGCCCTCTTCGCGTTCGACAGGGCGGCCGTCGAAGAAGGAGCTGCGGCGGAAGACCGGGTGGTCGCGACGCAGGCGGGAGACGGCGGCCGTGAACTCGACCAGCGGCTCGTCAGCACGGTCCCAGTGCACCCAGCTGATCTCGCTGTCCTGGGCGTAAGTGTTGTTGTTGCCGCCCTGGCTGCGGCCGAGTTCGTCGCCGTGCAGGATCATCGGCACGCCCTGCGAGAGCAGCAGGGTGGCGAGGAAGTTGCGCTGCTGGCGGGCGCGGATGGTGAGGACCTCGGGGTCGTCGGTCGGGCCTTCGGCGCCCGAGTTCCACGACCGGTTGTGCGATTCGCCGTCGTTGTTGTCCTCGCCGTTCGCGTCGTTGTGCTTCTCGTTGTACGAGACGAGGTCGCTGATGGTGAAGCCGTCGTGCGCGGTGACGAAGTTGATCGAGGCGACCGGGCGGCGTCCGTCGTTCTCGTACAGGTCTGCGGATCCGGTGATGCGGGCCGCGAACTCACCCAGGGTGGACGGCTCGCCGCGCCAGAAGTCGCGGACCGTGTCGCGGAACTTGCCGTTCCACTCCGTCCATTGCGGAGGGAAGTTGCCGACCTGGTAGCCGCCGGGGCCGACGTCCCACGGCTCGGCGATGAGCTTGACCTGCGAGACCACCGGGTCCTGCTGCACGAGCTCGAAGAAGGTGGAGAGGCGGTCGACGTCGTAGAACTCGCGGGCGAGGGTCGAGGCGAGGTCGAAGCGGAAGCCGTCGACGCGCATCTCGGTCACCCAGTAGCGCAGGCTGTCCATGATCAGCTGCAGCGCGTGCGGGTGGCGCACGTTGAGGGTGTTGCCGGTGCCCGTGTAGTCGGTGTAGTAGCGCTTGTCGTCTTCTTCGAGGCGGTAGTAGGCCTCGTTGTCGATGCCGCGGAAGCTGAGGGTCGGGCCCATGTGGTTGCCCTCGGCGGTGTGGTTGTAGACCACGTCGAGGATGACCTCGATTCCGGCGGCGTGCATGGTGCGCACCATGCTCTTGAACTCCTGCACCTGCTGGCCGAGCTCGCCGGTCGACGAGTACTCGTTGTGCGGGGCGAAGAAGCCGATGGTGTTGTAGCCCCAGTAATTGCGGAGGCCCTTGTCGAGCAGCGTCGAGTCCTGCACGAACTGGTGCACCGGCATCAGCTCGATCGCGGTGATGCCGAGCTTCTGCAGGTGCTCGATGATCGCGGGGTGGGTGAGACCGGCGTAGGTGCCGCGCTGCTCCTCGGGGATGTCGGGGTGCAGCTCGGTGAGGCCCTTGACGTGGGCCTCGTAGATGACGCTCTCGGAATACGGGGTCTTGGGGTGCCGGTCGCCCGCCCAGTCGAAGAACGGGTTGATGACCACCGAGTGCATCACGTGCGCGGCGGAGTCGTCGTCGTTGCGCGAATCAGGGTCGCCGAAGTTGTAGGAGAAGAGAGCCTGATCCCAGTCGTACGCCCCGGCCGTGGCCTTCGAGTACGGGTCGAGGAGCACCTTGTTGGGGTTGAAGCGCTTGCCCTCCGCGGGGCTGTAGTCGCCGTGCACGCGGAACCCGTATCGCTGCCCTGGCTGCACCTGCGGGAGGTAGGCGTGCCAGACGAAGGCGTCGACATCCTGCAGTTCGACACGGGTCTCGGTGCCGTCCTCGTCGAAGAGGCACAGCTCGATCCGTTCAGCCCCTTCGCTGAAGATCGCGAAGTTGGTTCCGCTGCCGTCGAAAGTCGCTCCGAGGGGGTAGGCGGTTCCGGGCCAGGCTTCCATGAATCCTCCGTCTGGGGCTCGATCTGCTGATCAAACTACAAGCGGATGAACTCTCTCAGACCGATGCTGAGAACCACCCAGGCGGCTCCCCGCTTTTTCCCACCCCACCCCCGCGATCCGATGTTGCGGGCACAGACGCACGTTGCGGCGGGCGCGCAAGCCCGGAACGTGCTTTCTCGTCCCTGGGGCGCCAGCAGTGTCGGGCGGCGAACGTCAGGGAGACGGGGTCAGCGGAACGGGCGGACGATATCCGCGATCAATTCCAGGTGGTCCGTGTCGGCCAGGTCGATGACCTGCACGTAGACGCGCTCGGCGCCGAGGTCGCGCAGGCGGCCCAGGCGGTCCTCCACCTCGGCGCGCGTGCCGCCGAGATTCGTGCGGCGCAGGTCGGCCGGATTCGAGCCGATCGCGGCGGCGCGCCGCTGGAACTCGGACTCGTCCTCGCCGACGACCGTCGCGAGGGCGACCGAGTACTTGAGGTCGTCGGGGTCGCGTCCGATGCTGTCGGCGGCCTCCCGGACGCGGGCGAAGTTCGCGGCCACTCCGGCGTCATCGACGAAGTTGGCGTTGTACTCGCTGGCGAAGCGGGCGGCGGCGAGCGGGGTCCGCTTGGCGCCCGAACCGCCGACGATGACAGGGATGCGGTCCTGGATCGGCTTCGGCAACGCGGGGGAGTCCTCGAGCGAGTAGTGACGGCCCGCGAAGTGGAAGGTCTCGCCGACCGGGGTCGACCAGAGTCCTGTCACGATCTCGAGCTGCTCCTCGAGGATCCCGAACCGCTTCTCGGGGAACGGGATGCCGTACGCCCGGTGCTCCGCGCCGTACCAGCCGGTGCCGAGGCCGAGCTCGGCGCGACCGCCCGACATCCGATCGACCTGGGCGACCTGGATCGCGAGGACGCCGGGGTAGCGGTAGGTGACCGACGAGACGAGGGTGCCGAGGCGGATCCGCTCAGTCTCGCGTGAAAGACCGGCGAGCGTCGTCCACGCGTCGGTCGGGCCGGGCAGCCCGTCGAAGTGGTCGCCCATCTTGAGGTAGTGGTCGCTGCGGAACCACCCGTCGAAGCCGAGCCTCTCTGCGAGCTGCGCGCTGGCGAGCAGCTCCTCGTACTCGTATCCCTGCTGCGGCTCGGTGAAAATGCAGAACTCCACCCCCGCACCCTAGTAGGGCGTTCCGGGCGAAAGCGCACTGGGCCCATCGTCGCCCGTTCGCGGCGAGGGATCCGGCGGGCCCCCGGCGCCGGAACGTGCGCGCGGCCGACTTCACAGGGCTGCATTGGCTCAGCAGACGCGCAGCGGGCAAGCCGCGAACGACGGGTGCCGCGAGAACGCACGTTCCGGGCACGTGCGCCCGCCGGATCCCCCCGCGCGAACGGGCGCGGGTGGGCCCAGTGCGTCTGTGCCCGCAATATCGGATCGTGCGAGTGCGTTGCGGCGGACGGGGCCCGCCGGATGCCTCGCCGCGAACGGGCGACGATGGGCCCAGTGCGCGTTCGCCCGGAACGCCCTACGCGGGGGTAGTGTGAGCCGTGAACACGGGAGTCCGGTATGCCGGGCTGAGAGGAAGCTTCTCCAAGCTTCGACCGTCGAACCTGATCTGGGTAATGCCAGCGCAGGGAGGCCTCTTTCAATTTCTCCCGTGCCCTCCATGTCACAACGACACGAAAGGGGCACGATCTTCGTGACCGCTGCAACACCATCCACCACCGAGTCCACCGCAGACAACTCGCGCACCCGCTGGCGGGTCGTCGACATCGTGACCGCCAGCGTCCTCGGCGTCGCGCTCGGCCTCGTCTTCATCCTCTGGAACACCGCCGGGTCCCCGTTGCGCGACGCCCTCGGCGCGCTCGTCCCCGGACTCAGCGCGCTGCTCGCCGGCATCTGGCTGCTGCCCGCCGTGATCGGCGCCCTCATCATCCGCAAGCCGGGCGCGGCGCTCTACACCGAGCTGCTCGCCGCCACCGTGTCGGTGCTCATCGTCCCGAACGAGTGGGGATGGTGGACCATCGAGGCCGGTCTAGTGCAGGGACTCGGCGCCGAGCTCGTCTTCGCCCTGTTTTTCTACCGCCGCTGGGGCATCGTCCCGGCACTCCTCGCCGGTGCCGGCGCGGGGCTCGCCATGGCGGTCAACGACCTCATCGTCTGGTACGCGAGCGCACTCACCCCCACCTTCGCCGTCGTCTACACGGTCAGCTCGGTCGTCACCGGCATCGTGCTCGCGGGGCTGCTCGGCTGGCTGCTCGTCCGTGCCATCGCCCGCACCGGAGCGCTCTCGCGGTTCGCGTCGGGTCGCGAGCACAGCGAGCTCGTCTGATCGGGCGCATGTCCAGCATGCGGGGGCGCCGAGCGCAGGAGACGGTCGCGGCGAAGTCGGTGTCCGACCGCCGCGAGCGCTCCGCGGGCGGCGCCTCCGTCGACGTGCAGGGCTGGGGGTGGCGTCACGCCGCCCGGCGCGCCTTCGCTCTCGACGGAGTCGATCTCCGCATCGAACCAGGGGAGCGCATCCTCCTGCTCGGCGCGTCCGGATCGGGCAAGTCGACGCTGCTGCACGGGATCGCCGGGCTGCTGGGCGGGGCCGACGAGGGCGAGCAACGCGGACGCATCCTCGTCGACGGCGCCCCCGCCGACGCGCAGCGTGGACGCATCGGCCTGGTGCTGCAGGACCCGGACACGCAGGCGGTGCTCGCCCGCGTCGGCGACGACGTGGCGTTCGGCCTGGAGAACCTCGGGGTGCCGCCGCAGGAGATCGGTCCCCGCGTCACCGCGGCGCTCGCCGCGGTCGGGCTCGACGTTCCGCTCGACCGTTCCACGTCCGCGCTGTCGGGCGGGCAGAAGCAGCGGCTCGCTCTCGCGGGCGTGCTCGCGATGGAGCCCGGTTTGATCCTGCTCGACGAGCCGACCGCGAACCTCGATCCGGACGGCGCCTCTGAGATCCGGGATGCGGTCGCCCGCGTCGCCGAGGGACGCACCCTCGTCGTCATCGAGCACCGGGTGTCCGTCTGGTGGGAGCTCGTCACCCGCGTCGTCGTCCTCGGTGTCGACGGGATCCTCGCCGACGGGCGGCCCGACGAGGTGCTCGCCGGTTACCGCTCCCAAATGGACGCTGCCGGGATCTGGCTGCCGCACCGGCCGGAGGAGCGCACTGCGCGACCGGTGCCGCGCAACGGGGACGACCTCCTCACGGCATCCGCCCTCTCGGTCGGGCGCGCGCGGGATACGGCGGTCGCCTCGGACATCGACCTGACGATCCGCGAAGGGTCGGCCCTCGGGATCACGGGACCGAACGGTGCAGGGAAGTCGACTCTCGCGCTCACCGTCGCCGGCCTCCTCCCACCGCAGAGCGGAACGCTCGCCGCCACTACGCGGCTGCGGAACGGCCTCGCGCAGAGCGAACCGCGCCGCTGGCGCTCCCGTGACCTGCTGACCCGCATCGGGACCGTCTTCCAGAGCCCCGAGCACCAGTTCCTCACCGGAACGGTCCGCGCCGAACTCGAACTCGGGCCGCGCGCGCTCGGCCTGCGCGGCGAAGGTCTCGACGCTGCGGTCGGGCCGTTGCTCGAGCGCCTGCGCCTCAGCCGTCTCGACCGCGCTAATCCGTACTCGTTGTCGGGCGGGGAGAAGCGCAGGCTCTCGGTCGCGACGGTGCTCGCCACCGCTCCCGCGCTGCTGGTGCTCGACGAGCCGACCTTCGGGCAGGATGCCGGCACCTTGCGCGAACTGCTCGACCTCTTCCGCGAGCAACTCGACGACGGGCGCGCGATCGTCGCCGTGACCCACGACCGCGAGGTCGTCGACGCCCTGTGCGACGAGGAGCTCGTTCTCAAACGCCACGGGGGAGCCGTGCGATGACCTTGCTCGCGCCGGTCACCGGGAACCGCGCGATCCATCTGATCAACCCCGTCGCGAAGATCGCGGCGTCCGCGGCCATCGCCGTCGCGTTGCTCATCACCATCGACCCCGTGTCGGGGGCGACGGCGCTGGCGCTCGAACTGTTGCTCATCCCGTTCGCCGGCGTTCCCTGGCGCTCCCTGCTGCTGCGGCTCACCCCGATCCTGATCGCGGCGCCGCTCACCGCCGTGACGCTCGCGCTCTACGGCGCTCCGTCCGGTGAGGTGCACTGGCGCTTCCTGCTCATCACGGTGAGCGACGGCTCGCTCGCTCTCGCCTTCGCGGCCATGCTCCGCGTCCTCGCCATCGGCGTGCCCGCGGTGCTCCTAGTCGCGACGGTCGACTCCACGGATCTCGCCGACGGGCTCGCGCAGACCTGGCGCCTGCCCGCCCGGTTCGTGCTCGGCGGACTCGCGGCGTTCCGTCTGGTCGGCCTGCTCGCCGAGGACTGGCGGGCGATCGTGCTCGCCCGCCGCGCCCGCGGTGTCGGCGACTCGGGCGGCGTGCTGGGCCGCATCCGGTTCGCGCTCGGTCTCGCCTTCTCGCTGCTCGTGCTCGCGCTGCGCCGCGCCGGGACCCTCGCGACCGCGATGGAGGCCCGCGGATTCGGTCGGACGGGAACCAGGACGTGGGCTCGCCCGGCGCGCTTCGGTGCGGCCGAATGGGCACTCGTCGGCGTCGGTGTCATCATCGCGGCCGTCGCGCTCGCCGCATCCGTCGGGCTCGGCACCTTCACCTTCATCGGGGCGCGATGAGTGGGGATGCGCGCGGCTCGGCCGACCTACGGACATTGGCCTCGTCGATCGCCGAGTCGGTGCGCGCCCGAGGCGACGACCGGCCGATCGTCCTGCTCGACGGTGGGTCGGGGGCGGGGAAGAGCACGCTTGCGACGCCTCTCGCTGCAGCACTCGGGGCGGAGCTGGTCCGTCTCGACGACGTCTACCCAGGATGGGACGGGCTCGAGGCGGGCAGCGAGGCCGTGCACACCGAGATCATCCCGCTGTCACGGTGGCACCGGTGGGACTGGAACGGTTCGGCTCCGGCGGAGCGGCACCACATCGACGACACCCGGCCCCTGATCGTCGAGGGGTGCGGTGCGCTGAGCCGTGCGGCGCGTCGTCTCGCGACCTTCGGGATCTGGATCGACCTCGACCCGGACGAGCGTCGACGCCGTGCGATCGCCCGCGATGGCGACACCTACGAGCCGCACTGGGAGCGATGGGCGGAGCAGGAGCGCGCCTTCTTCCTCCGCGAGCATCCCGACCGCCTCGCAGACCTCGTGCTCGACGGCCACCGCGTTCCGTAGAACGTCTGTCGAATCTCACGGCCTGGACGCGCAGTTCGACCGGTGCGACCGCCGCGACTGACCGAATCAAGGACATCCGAGCGGGAACGGCCCCGGATCGGCATGAATGTGCGACTCGACCCCGCTTTTTCCTTGATTCGGTCAGTGTCCACCGGCGTCGCTGACCAAGTACAGGAGATTTTCGCCTCGGGTGGCCATATCGGGGCTGAAACGGGCCCTCGGGATCAAAATCTCCTGCATTTGGTCGGAGACCGTGACGACGGACTGACCGAATCAAGGAGATCTCGCTCTTCGCGTGCCCGGATCGGCGTGAACGTGTGACTAGACCCCGGGTTTTACTTGATTTGGTCAGTGCGCGCCTGCGTCGCTGACCAAGTGCAGGAGATTCTCACCTCGAGCGGCCATATCCGGGCCGAAACGGGTGCTCGGCGTCAGAATCTCCTGCATTTGGTCAGGCCCCGAGCGCCTGCCGCTGACCGAATCAAGGAGATCTCGGCGTTGGCGGGCTCGGATCGGCATGAAAGTGTGACTCGACCCCGGTTTTTCCTTGATTTGGTCAGTGGCAGGCCGCGGTCCAGGGTCAGTCGGAGGAAACCATGTCGAGGAAGCCGGGGACCATGACGCCCGGGTGCAGCAGGCGCCAGACGGGGCCAGGATCTCCGACCGTCTCGGCCAGCACGAGCGGGGAGCTCTGTTCGCCGACGAGGGTTTCGGCGACGACGCGGCCGACCTCGCGGCCCTTGCGTCCGACGGTGAGCTCCTCGAGTTCGACGGCGACGCTCGCTCCCGGGTCGACTCCGTTCCAACCGATGCCGAAGAGGTCCACCTCGGCGACGGCGTCGACCCTCTGATCCCACTGCGTGGTGAACGTTCCGTACGACTTCCCGGCGACGACGACCGGCTGCAACGCGAGGGCTGTCGGCAGGCTCGCGAGCAGGGCGCTGACGTCGGCGTCCAGGCTGTCATAGCTCGGTTCCCCGGCGAACGCGCCGTAGACGGTGGCCGAGCCGCCCGTCACTTCAGCCTCGTAGGCGAAGAGCAGGACGACGCCCGCCTCGTCCGTATAGCTGCGGGAGATGCCGAGCAGCCCCTGCGCGGTGCGGTAGGAGATGGTGTTCTCGAAGTCGAGTCCGCGCAGCGTCGTCGCGCTCGGAGTCGCGACGATCTCGCCGACCAGGGGGTCCGCCATCGCGAGTGCCGCGAGACGGGCGAGATCGGTGCCGGTCGACACGCTCTCGGCCGACAGGCCCGTCGCATCGGCGACCCGAGTGCCGTCGAGACCGTGCTCGGCCAGCCAAGCGGTCGCCGCCTCGAGATACCCGTCCATCGTGCCGAACGCCCACCGCGCCAGCATCTCGGCGTGATTGTTGCTGGATGCGATGAGCGTCGCCTGCAGAGTCTCCCGCTCGCTCCACTGATCACCGGGTACCACCCTGACCGCCTTCGTCCCCTCCGCCTGGTAGCGCGAGTAGGCGGCGAAGTCGTGGGCCGTCACCGGGATCGCCGGGCCGGCGCGGCCTTCGATGAGCGGGTACTGCTCGAGCACGACGAGGGCGGTGACGAGCTTCGCGCTCGCCGCCATCGGGATCGGGTCGGCGGTGCCGGCGGTGAGCGGGGCGGCATCGGCGGACAGCGTGACCGCGCTCGCCCCGTCGGCGCTCAGCGCGACCACTGGGGCCGACTCGGACGGGACCGACTCCGCCGAGACCGCGACGCCGTCGGCGGCGGGCAGCGGCGCGAGCAGCGCGACGGGACCGTACACGGCGAGGGCGAGGATGAGCACCGCGACCGCTCCGACGACCACCCGATTGCGTTCACGCCGTGCCATGCCGTCAGGGTAGCTGCGAGGCGGTCGGCGACTCTCCAGCATCGCCGATGAGGGGTCGCTAGGGTTGCCGTATGAGTGATGCACAGACCCCTTCGAACGTGAAGTACCTGGCGGAGTTCGTCGGCGGTCCGCTCGACGGCACCACCGAGACCCGGGTGCTCGTCGACGGTAAGTACGACCGCGAGGTCAGCTCCATCGCGGCCGTCGGGGGAGCGGAGTCGCTCTACTGGTACACCGCCGGCGACACCCGCGAGATCGAGGGCGAGCTGCACGTCACGTACAGCTTCGACCGCTCCGACAGCGACCCGGTGACCGCCGACGAGGAAGACGACTCGCTGCGCTTCTGACGCGAGCTACCCCTCAGCGGCGCCGCGACGTCCAGAGGTAGACGGCGCCGCCGACGAGCAGCCCCCAGAAGGCGCTGCCGATGCCGACGACCGCCATGCCCGACGCGACCACCACGAACGTCGCCGCCGCAGCGAGGCGGTGACGTTCGTCCGCGAAGGCGGAGACGAGCCCCGAGATGAAGGCGCCGATCAGGGCGAGTCCGGCGACCGCTTCGATGAGAAGCGGTGAGGCTCCGGTGACGAAGCTGCCTGCGATGCCGGCGGCGAGTCCCAGCGGCAGGTAGGAGATGCCCCCGGCCACCGCGGCGATCCACCGTCGACCGCGGTCGGGATGCGCGTCGGGTCCGGCCATGATGGCGGCCGAGAGCGCCGCGAGATTCACCGCGTGCGCGCCGAACGGGGCACCGATCATCGTCGCCGCGCCCGAGCCGACCAGCACCGCCCGCGTGGGCACGTGGTCGTATCCGAAGGTGCTCAGCACGGCGAATCCGGGCACGTTCTGTCCGGCCATCGTGACGATGTAGAGCGGGATTCCGAGGCTCACGATGACGAGCGGATCGAGCTCGGGGATCACGAGGTGCAGGCCGGGCAGCGCCGATCCGGCCTCGATCGGCGCGCCGCCGCTGACGATGACGATGCCGATCAGGGCGACGACCATCGCCGCCGGCACCGCCCACCGCGGGGCGAAGCGTTGCAGCACCAGCCAGACGACGACGATCGGGAGCGCCAGCAGAGGCGCTTCCACCGACGCGGTCACCGGCGCGAGACACAGCGGGAAGAGGATTCCCGCGAGCATCGCGCCCGTGAGCGGAGCCGGGATGCTCGTCATCATGCGGCCGAGTCGCGGCCAGAGTCCGGTGAGCACGACGAGGGCACCGCACACGATGAACGCGCCGACCGCGGCTCCGAACGACGAGGTCGAGCCCTGCGCGGCGACGAGGAGCGCGGCCCCCGGCGTCGACCAGGCGAACGACAGCGGCTGACGGGCGCGCCACGACAGCACCACGGCGAGAGCGGCCTGCAGCAGGCACAGCGTCAGCAGACCGGACGCGGCCTCGGCGGGCGTCGCACCCACCGCGAGCAGTCCGGCGAGAACGACCGCGAAGGTGCTCGCGAACCCGGTGACGGCGCCGACAATACCGGCGACAATCGGCTGGACGATGAGGCCCGACCTCTCAGGCCCAACCGAGCTCGTGGAGCCGGTCGTCGTCGATGCCGTAGAAGTGTGCGATCTCGTGGACGAGCGTCACGTGCACCTCGTCACGGAGGGTCTCTTCGTCGTCGCAGATGGCCAGCAGCGGCTCGCGGAAGATCACGATGCGGTCGGGCATCTCGCCGAACCCGTACTGGCCGCGTTCGGTGACGGCCACGCCGTCGTAGACGCCGAGCAGATCGAGCGATCCGTCTTCGGGACGGTCCTCGACGACGAAGACGACGTTCTCGAGCCCATCGACCATGTCGTCGGGCAGCGCGTCGAGCTCATCGACGACCAGCTGCTCGAACCGCTCCGCCGTCATCTCCACGTTCCGACTCCTCAGTGATCGGGGGAGATACGACGAAAGGAAGAAGTGGGGTGAACGACGGGACTCGAACCCGCGACATCCGGCACCACAAGCCAGCGCTCTACCAACTGAGCTACGCCCACCATGCGCACCAACGGTTTCCCGCTCGTGACAACCAGGAAAGTCTATTACATCCGCGAGGAGAATTCTTCGACCGTGGCCGCCGAGGCGGCCTGCACGTCTTCGGTCGACGGCCCAGGAGGTGCGACGAAGGCCGCGCGCCGGTAGTAGGCGAGCTCGCGGATCGATTCGAGGATGTCGGCGAGGGCGCGGTGGCCACCGGCCTTGGTGGGCGCGTTGAAGTAGATGCGGGGGAACCAGCGGCGGGCGAGCTCCTTGATCGACGAGACATCGACGCTGCGGTAGTGCAGCCAGCCGTCGACCCGCGGCATGTACTTCGCGAGGAACGAGCGGTCGGTGCCGATGGTGTTGCCCGCGAGCGGCGCCTGCCCCGACGTCGGGATGAAGCGCTGGATGTACTCGAGCACCTTGAACTCGGCGTCGGCGAGGCTCACCCCGTGAGGGATCTCGTCGAGCAGCCCCGAGTCGGTGTGCATCGCGGTGACGACCTCGTTCATGTTGTCGAGCGCCGACTGGTCGGGGCGGATCACGATCGTGAAACCGGGGTCGACGGGCACGAGGTCGTAGTCGGTGATGACGACCGCCACCTCGACGAGTTCGTCGACGGCGAGGTCGAGACCCGTCATTTCGCAATCGATCCAGACGAGTCTTTCAGAACCATTGGCCACCCCCGGAGTCTACCGGCGTGCTCCGACGCCGGCTGTGGGGAGGGTCTTCTGTAGCCTGAACCGGTGATCACGACCGCCGCCGTCCTCATGCTCGTCGCCGGGATCTGGAGCGGGGTGGTGTGGCCGCCGTTCCTGCGCCGCGTCATCCGCGACCCGCGGTCGCGCGACGAGAGCGGCAGGGCGACGAAGTTCTTGACCGTGCACATCGTGCTCGTGAGCGTCTCGCTCGTTCTGGCGCTCGCCCTCGTTCTCATGGGCGTCGCGCTGCTCGTGGGGGAACGGTGACCCTTGTCAGTGCGCCGTCGTCGCGCCGCGTCTCATCAGCCGTGAGACGCCCGTCACCACGGCGACGATGACGAGTCCCCAGACGAGGCCGAGGATCGCGAAGAGCACGGTCTCGACGATCCACGAGACGACCGGGCCGACGGCTTCGATCGCATGCGTGACGGCGTGCACGACGTCGTAGAGCCCCGCCCACAGGGTCGCGGCGAGGTTCTCGATCACGATGTGCCCGCCGACCCACAGCATCGCCACCGTGCCGACGATGCTGATGACCCGGAACACGGCGGGCATGGCGGCGACCACGCGGGCTCCGGCGCGACGGGTCGACCGCCGCGGCGACTTCATCAGGCCCAATCCGACGTCGTCGATCTTGACGAGGAGAGCGACGGCGCCGTAGACGAGCGCAGTCAGGGCGAGGCCGATGAGCAGCAGCACGATGAGCGTCATCCAGATGCTGAGACCGGGGTCGAGGTTGGCGAGGGCGATGAGCATGATCTCGGCGCTGAGGATGAGGTCGGTGCGGACGGCTCCCAGTACGAGTTTCCTCTCGTCGCGCGGCCCCTCGTCCTCTGCGGAACCGTGATGGAAGCCGAACCATTCGAGCACCTTCTCGGCGCCCTCGAAGCAGAGGAACGAGCCGCCGATCACCAGCAGGAACGGCAGCGCCCACGGCGCGAAGGCGGTGAGCAGCAGCGCGATCGGGGTGATGATCACGAACTTGTTGACGAGGCTGCCGAGCGCGATCTTGAACACGACCGGCAGCTCGCGCGCCGGCGTGATGCCCTGCACGTACTGCGGCGTGACGGCGGCGTCGTCGATCACCACCCCGGCGGTCTTCGCGCTCGCCTTGACGGCGGCGGTGAGGATGTCATCGACGACGGCGAGCAGACCGACCGACATGTGCGCACTCCAGGGCTGATGGTCGAGGCCGGGCGGCCGCCGAGAAGGAGCCCGTAGCGAGGTTAGCGGGCGGAGGTCCGTTGCGGGCTGAGCAGCGCTAGTCGAGGAGCGTCACGCCGAAACCGGCGACGACGCTCCGCACTTCGGCGAGGTACCGCTGGGCCTGCTCGGTGAGGGGGATCGAGGAGTGGCCGATCCAGCCGATCTCGATGCGCTCGTCGACGTCGAGCGGCACCGCGACGATCTCCGGATCGAGGTCGTCGCTGATGATGCCGGTCGAGATCGTGTAGCCGTCGAGTCCGATCATCAGGTTGAAGATGGTCGCCCGGTCCGAGACCCGGATCTCGCGCTTGCTCGACAGGGTGGAGAGGATCTCCTCCGCGAAGTAGAACGAGTTGTTGGTGCCCTGGTCGAAGGTGAGGCGCGGCAGCTCGGCGAGGTCGGCCAGCGTCGCGCGCTTCGCCGAGGCGAGCGGGTTCTTGCGGGAGATGAAGATGTGCGGCTCGGCCAGGAAGAGCGGGTGGAACGCGAGCCCCGAATCCCGCAGCAGCTTGTCGATCACGCTGCGGTTGAAGTCGTTGCGGTAGAGGATGCCCAGCTCGCTGCGGAGGGTGCGGACGTCTTCGATGATCTCCCAGGTGCGGGTCTCGCGCAGCGAGAGCTCGTACCCCTCGGCCTCGGTTGCTCTCACCATGCGGACGAAAGCGTCGACCGCGAACGAGTAGTGCTGGGTGGACACCCCCAGCAATCGTCGGGACGGCGGCCGATCAAGATAGCGCTGCTCGAGCAGCTCGACCTGCTCGACGACCTGCCGGGCGTAGCCGAGGAACTCCGCGCCGTCGGTCGTCAGAGTCACCCCGCGAGCGGAGCGGACCAGCAGATCGCGGCCCACGCGCGTCTCGAGATCCCGCATCGCCGCCGACATGGTCGGCTGCGCGACGTAGAGCAGGTCGGCCGCGGCGGTGATCGACCCCGCGGCGGCGACCTCGATGAAGTAGCTGAGCTGCTGCAGCGTGACGCCGCCCGACCTCCGAGTCATAGGCGAAGGCTATATGACGACATAGTTACGGCTAGTTACCCGATACCAGTCGATCGCCAGCACTATGGAGCCACCGACGTAACGAGGCCACCCCGGCCGATTAGACACCGGATTGGCCGACCATGGCGAACGAGTTCACCTATCGCATCACCACCACCGCTTTCGACGAGGACTACGCGCCGTCGGAGAGCTCGCGGGCCACCACGAACTTCGCCAACCTCGCCCGCGGAGATCAGCGTCAGGAGAACCTCCGCAACGCTCTGACGATGATCGATCGACGCTTCAACGACCTTGCCCGGGAGGACAATCCGGACGGCGACCGGTACGCCGTCGAGCTCGAGATCGTCTCCGTGGAACTGCGTTTCGACGCAGAGGGCGAGGATCGCGAGTTCCCCCTGATCGAGGTGCTCGACGTCGAGATCGTCGACCGCGCCACAGGGGAGCATCATCCTGGAATCGTCGGCAACAACTTCTCCTCCTATGTCCGCGACTACGACTTCAGCGTCCTGCTGCCATCGGTGAGCGGCGGCGCCGGGCCCTCGATCCCCGACGATTTCGGGGATCTGCACGGCAAGCTGTTCCAACACTTCCTCGACTCGGACGCGTACCGCGAACGCTTCGCCGCCTCGCCCGTCATCTGCATCAGCGTCTCGACGAGCAGGACCTACCGCCAGACGGAGCACCGCCACCCGGTCCTCGGCGTCGAGTACGTGCAGGACGGCGACGCCTCGCTGACCGACGCGTACTTCGGGCGGATGGGGCTGCAGGTCCGCTACTTCATGCCGCCGGGCGGCAAGGCGCCGCTCGCCTTGTACTTCCGGGGCGACCTGCTGAGCGACTACTCGGACCTGCAGCTCATCGGCACCATCAGCACGATGGAGTCGTTCCAAAAGATCTACCGGCCCGAGATTTACAACGCCAATTCGGCAGCCGCGAGCATCTATCGGCCGAGTCTCACCCAGCAGGACTACTCGCTCACCAAGATCATCTACGACCGCGAGGAGCGGAGCCGGCTCGCGGTCACGCAGGGCGCGTTCACCGACGAGCACTTCATCACGCCGCACGGGGACGTGCTGCGGCGGTGGGCCGCCGACTACTCAGCGGCCGTCCGTTGACCCCGACCGACCGTCCGACTCCCGCCCGCTTCCCGACCCGAGGAACTTCGAGCATGCCTCCTCTTCTTCCCACCTCGACCGCCGGCAGCCTTCCGAAGCCCTCGTGGCTCGCGGAGCCCGAGAAGCTCTGGTCTCCCTGGAAGCTCGACGGGGATGCGCTCGTCGAAGGCAAGCAGGATGCTCTGCGCATCGCCGTGCAGGAGCAGCGAGTGCGCGGCATCGACATCGTGAGCGATGGCGAGCAGACCCGGCAGCACTTCGTGACGACGTTCATCGAGCACCTCAGCGGGGTCGACTTCGAGCAGCGGGAGACGGTGCGCATCCGCGACCGGTACGACGCGAGCGTGCCGACCGTCGTCGGTGCCGTCGGGCGGGACAGGCCCGTCTTCGTCGATGACGCGAAGTTCCTCCGCGCCCAGACCGACCAGCCGATCAAATGGGCGCTGCCCGGACCGATGACGATGATCGACACGCTCTACGACCGGCACTACAAGAGCCGCGAGAAACTGGCGTGGGAGTTCGCGACGATCCTCAACGAGGAGGCGCGGGAGCTCGAGGCGGCGGGCGTCGACATCATCCAGTTCGACGAGCCCGCGTTCAACGTCTTCCACGACGACGTGCGCGACTGGGGGGTCGCAACCCTGGAGCGGGCGGCCGAAGGCCTGCGGGCCGAGACTGCGGTGCACATCTGCTACGGCTACGGGATCAAGGCCAACACCGACTGGAAGGCGACCCTCGGGGCGGAGTGGCGGCAGTACGAGCAGTCGTTCCCGCTGCTGCAGCGGTCGAGCATCGACATCGTGTCGCTCGAATGCCAGCACTCCCATGTGCCGATGGATCTGATCGAGCTCATCCGCGGCAAGAAAGTCATGCTCGGAGCCATCGACGTGGCGACCGAGGCGGTCGAGACGCCTGACGAGGTCGCCGACACCCTCCGCAGGGCACTCGAGTTCGTCGACGCCGACAAGCTCATCCCGAGCACCAACTGCGGCATGGCTCCGTTGCCGAGGAACGTCGCGCTCGGCAAGCTGACCGCTCTGAGTGCGGGTGCCGAGATCGTGCGCGGAGAGCTCGCGGCGGTCTGAGCTCCGTCCCGGGCACGCCGAAAGGCCGCCGGCACGAAGGTGCCGACGGCCTCTCGGTAGAATCGGGAACCGCGCCCCGATAGCTCAATGGATAGAGCAACGGCCTTCTAATCCGTAGGTTGCAGGTTCGAGTCCTGCTCGGGGCACTCAGGCCTCGCGCAGGGCCTCGGCCGGCGGTATGCGGCTCGCGCGCACTCCGGGGGCGAGCGACGCGATGGCGCCGAAGGCCAGGCCGCCTGCGATCACTGCGAGCAGGAACGGCGGCGGCACGCTCGGCAGTTGGAACGACTGCGATCCGAGCACCGAGTTCGCGCCGACGAAGCCGTAGCCGATGCCCAGGGCGAGTCCGACGACGATGCCGACCGCCGAGATGAGCAGGCTCTCGGCCAGCAGCATTCCGCGCGACTGACGGGTCGTGAGCCCGAGGGCGCGCAGCACTCCGAGTTCGCGTCGCCGCTGCAGCACCGACATCGACAAGGTGCTGCCGAGGCCGATCGCGGCGACGATCACCGAGAACGAGGTCAACACGTACACGGCGGTGAGCAACCCGTCGATGACCTCCGACACCCCGGCCGCCTCGTCGCCGAGGTAGTCGCGCGTCGAGGCGATGAACATCTGACCGGCGACCGTGAACATGGTCAGCAGGGTGACGCCGATCACCATCGCGAGAACGGTTCGCGCGGTGCGGACCGGGTCGTGGCGGAGGTTCGCTCCGGCGAGCCGTGCGGCCGCGCCGCGCGGCATCAGCCGAGCGCCGAGGGCGAGTACCGGCGGCAGCAGCACCGGTGCTCCGACGATCACGCCGATGATCGACAGCACCCCGCCGGGGAAGGCGACGAGGATGCCGAACGGCGACACCGCTCCGACGGCGACCCCGAGCAGCAGCAGACCGGTGCCGAGCGCGAAGAGCACGATGCCGACGACGACGCGGACCCGCGACGCCCGCTCCGGGATGCGTTGCCCTTCGGGCATCGAGCGTCCCGCCTCGCCCGGAGCGACGCGTGAGACGGTGCGCGATCCCGCGTAGGACGCGCCGATGGTCGCCAGCAGCGAGCCAAGCAGCGGCACGAGCACGATCTGCGGCTCGATCAGGAATGCGAGTTCTGCGCCGGCCGACGCATTGATCGCGGAGATGCCGGCGATGCTCAGCAGAGCGCCCGCGGCGATGCCGAGCACGGCGCCGGCGAGACCGACCGCGGCGCCGTCGAGCAGCGATGTGCGGCGCACCTGAGCGCCGGTCGCGCCGACGAGGCGCAACAGCGCGATGTCGCGCACCCTACCGGCGTAGACCATCGAGAACGTGTTGCTGATGACGATCGCGGCGACGAGCACGGCGATGCCGAGGAAGACGACCCCGACGCTCAGGAGGCCCGCCTGCACCGATTCGACCCCGTCGAATCCGGCCTGACGCAGTGCAGCGCCGAAGACCGCGATCGTCTCGAGGAGCAGCACGGCGAACGCCGAGACGACCGCGACCACGGCGACGCTCGCCGAGTAGCGTCCGGCCGATTCGCGCAGTTCGCGAAGAGCCCAGATCTTCATCGGATGCTCCCCTCGAGCATGCGCTCCGCGATCTGCTCGGCGGTGCCGCCATCCCAGTCGTCGACGATGCGGCCGTCTGCCATGCGCACGATGCGGTCGGCGGTGCTCGCGGCGACGGGGTCGTGAGTGACGAGCACGACGGTCTGCCCCCATTCGGCCGACGCGGTGCGGAGGAGGTCGAGCACGTCGCGGCTCGACGCGCTGTCGAGGCTTCCGGTCGGTTCGTCGGCGAACAGCACGTCGGGTCGGGTCGCGAGGGCCCGCGCGATCGCGACCCTCTGCTGCTGGCCGCCCGACAGCTGCTGCGGGCGGTGCGTGACCCGCTCGCGCAGGCCGAGCCGGTCGACGAGCAGCTGGATCCAGGCTTCCGTGTCGCGATCGACGGAGCGGCCGGCGAGCAGGAAGGGCAGCCGGATGTTCTCGAGGGCGTCGAGGGCGGGCAGCAGGTTGAACGACTGGAAGACGAAGCCCATCCGGGTGCGGCGGAGGCGGGTGAGCTGCTCGTCGCCCATCGCGCTGATGACCTCGTCGCCGAGCAGCACCCGACCCTCGGTCGGCGGCTCGAGCCCCGCCATCACCTGCAGGAGCGTCGACTTGCCCGACCCGGACTGCCCCATGATGGCGGTGACGCGGCCGCGGCTGATCTCGAGGTCGACGCCGCGGAGGGCGTGCACGGCGCCGTCCCCGGATCCGAAGACCTTGGTGACGCCGACGGCGGACGCGGCGGAGAGGGCTGGTGTGTTGTTCGGCATGCCCTCAACGCTACGAACGGCCTGCCGCCGTCGAATCGGCCCGGCGGGCGAGATCGGCGCCCACTGACCGGCGCGATGTCATCCCTTCGGATGAGATGAACTCGGCCCGACCACGCCGGCCTCGTAGGCGACCACGACCGCCTGCACCCGGTCGCGGGCGCCGAGCTTGGTGAGGATGTGCGCGACATGCGTCTTCACCGTCGCCTCGGAGAGGAAGAGGTCGGAGGCGATCTCGGCGTTCGATCGCGCCGCGGCGATCAGCAGGAACACGTCGCGCTCCCGCTCGGTGAGGGTGGCGACGAGGCGTGCGGCGTCGCTCACCACCGCGGGCTCTGCGGCGATGAGCGGGGCGACGTGGTCGAGCAGCCTGCGGGTCATCGAGGGGGCGATGACGGCGTCGCCACGCGCGACGGTGCGAACGGCCTCGAGCAGCTGCTCCGGACGCGCGTCCTTCAACAGGAAGCCGCTCGCGCCGACCCGGATGGCGGCGAGCACGTACTCGTCCAGGTCGAACGTGGTGAGCATGACCACTTTGGGTCCGTCGGCGCGCCCGTCGAGCAGTCGCCGCGTCGCTTCGAGGCCATCGACGCGCGGCATGCGGACATCCATGAGCACTACGTCGACGGGTGTCCGGGTCAGAATGTCGAGCGCTTCCTGCCCGTCGGACGCCTCGACGGCCACCGTCATGTCGGGCTGCGACGCGATCAGCATCGAGAGCCCGCCGCGCACGAGGGCTTGGTCGTCGACCACCGCCACTCGGATGGTGGGGGTCTCGCTGTGCGCTTCCGTCATGTTCCGAGCTCCCGTTCGTAGGGCAGCGACGCCCGCACCGAGACCCCGCCGGCGGGCGACTCACCGACCGCGAGTCCTCCGCCGTAGAGCGCGAGTCGCTCGCGCATGCCGTGGAGGCCGTGTCCGGGGTCGTGCTGCTCTGCGGCCATGCCGCGCCCGTTGTCCGACACGCTGACGACGACCTCTCGGGCGCCCCACGCGAGGTCAACCTCCGCATGAGCGCCGCCACCGGCATGCTTCAGCACGTTGGTGAGCGATTCCTGGATCACCCGGTAGAGCACGAGCTCGGCACCCATCGGCAGCTCTGGTCGATTCCGCTCGCCCGATGTGGTGAAGCGCACCGCGAGCCCCGAGGCGCGCACGGCGTCGAGCAGCGCGGGGATCTCGGCGACCCGCGGCGACGGCGCCGTCGGGGCGTCCTCGTCGGCGCGGAAGACGCCGAGCAGGCGCCGCATGTCGGAGAGCGAGGTGCGGGCGGTCTCGGCGATCGCCTCGAGCGCGGGCAGCACCGGACCCGCGGCGGGCGGTGCCGCGTACCGTGCGCCGTCGGCCTGCGTGACGATGATCGAGAGCGAGTGCGCGACGATGTCGTGCATCTCGCGAGCGATGTGCGCGCGCTCGTCGGCGGCGGCGAGCTTCAGTTCGCGGTCGCGTTCCCGCTCGATCCGATCCGCGCGGTCGGCGAGCGCGGCGCGCTCGACCCGGCGTGAGCGGGTCTGGTCGCCGGTCAACCACGCCACTCCCACGAGCGACCAGCCGAGCACGGTGAAGATCACGAGGCCGATCCAGGGGTGGCCGCCCTGGCTGGAGAAGCCGGAGGTGCGGATCGCCAGCAGGAGGATGCCGACGAGCGCGAGCGCCAACCCGCCGCGGGACGCCCATCGCGGCGCGTAGCCGGCGAGGGCGGCGATGATGATCAGCACCGCCACCTGACCGGCGACGATCTCGACGTCCCAGATCAGCTGGATCAGGCACGGCACCAGCATGACGGCGGCGGCGATGACCGGATGGGTGCGGCGCCAGAACAGCGGCACCACGAGCGCGAGCTCGATGGCGAGCACGAAGAGCTCGCCGGGAGCATCCGGCGAGCCGGTGACGATGGAGACCGCCGCGACGATGAGGTACGGCATCCCGGTGAAGAACAGCACCGCACTCGCGATGACCGCGTCGACGAGGCGGGGATGCGCTGCGAGGAAGCGGTAGAACGCGCCCGTCGAGGCGGAGGCGGCCCCTGAGGCGGCGACGGGCTTCTCGGTCACGACTGGCGAGCCTAGCCGCGGGGTCTCGAGCGCAGATCGGCCGCAGGGATGAGATCGGTCGCGGCCCGTATACCGCGACCGATCGGATCAGGCGTCGCCGAGAGCGATCGCCTGGGCCTCGACGCGAGGAGGCTCGACGCCGCCATTCACTCGGGCGAGCGCGCGGCGCGAGAGCAGGACGACGAGGGTGGCGGCCAGCACGGCGACGGCGGCGACGAAGTACGGCGTGGAGGCGGCCACGGTGTCGGCGAGGAGGGTGGCGAGCGGTGGGGCGACGGCGCCGCCGATGAACCGCACCGCGGAGTACGAGGACGACGCCACTGACCGCGGCAGGTCCGTCGCCTCCATCACGCTCTCGGTCAGCACCGTGTTGAGGACGCCGAGCACGAGTCCGCCCACCACGACCGCCACGACCAGCGCGGCGGGGGAGGCGATCGCGAAGGCCGCGAACACGAGGTCGAGTGCGAGCACGAGCAGCGCGATGGCGATCACCGTCGTCCGCGGCAACCGGCTCGTGAGGATCGGCGCGACCCACACCGAGGTGATGGCGAGTCCGACGCCCCAACCGAAGAAGGTGAAGCCGATGCCGAGCGCGTCGAAGCCGAGCGGGAACGGCGTGTAGGCCAGCAGGATGAAGAACCCGATGTTGTAGAGGAACGCCGTCGCGGCCAGCGCGGCCAGCGCGGGCTGGCGCAGTGCCCGGAACGGGGCGGTGAACGGGATCGGGGTGGGCTTCTCGGTCTTCTCGCTTCGCAGCAGGGTGAGGATCGCGATGAAGCCGACCGCCATCAGCGCTGCGGTGCCGAAGAACGGGCCGCGCCAGCTGATGCTGCCGAGCAGCCCGCCGAGCAGCGGACCGATGGCGATGCCGAGACCGAGCGCCGCTTCGTAGAGGATGATCGCCGACGCGGTCCCACCGGTGGCGACGCCGACGATGGTGGCGAGTGCGGTGGAGATGAACAGGGCGTTGCCGAGTCCCCATCCGGCGCGGAAGCCGATCACCATCTCCACGTTGCCGCTGAGTGCTGCCAGCGCGGCGAACAGGACGATGAGGGCGAGTCCGACCAGCAGGGTGCGCTTCGCGCCGATGCGGGACGAGACCCAGCTCGTCACGAGCATGGCGAGACCGGTGATCAGCAGGTAGCTCGTGAACAGCAGTTCCGTCTCGGTCGGTGTCGCGTCGAGATCCGCCGCGATCTTCGGGAGGATCGGGTCGACGAGTCCGATGCCCATGAAGGCGACCACGCTTGCGAACGCGACCGCCCACACGGTGCGGGGCTGACGGAAGATCTGCGAGGACGAGGCGCCGGCGCTCACGCCGCGACCGCCTGGCTGACGAGGCGGCTCTGCAGGATCGCGGCGGCGTCGCGCAACGTGCTCCACTCGCCGGCGGTCAGGTCGTCGAACAGCGGCTCGGCGGCCTGCGTGACGCGCACGCGCCAGTCGGCGAGCTTCTGCCGGCCCTTCGGGGAGATGTCGATCAGCCACGAGCGGGCGTCCTCGACGTCGGCGATGCGCAGCACCCAGTCGTCGGAGGCGAGGTTCTGCACGATCTTCGTCATGGTGGGCTGCGCGACCCGGCTCGCGGTGGCGAGCTGACCGAGGCGCATGGGGCCGTCCTGCGTGAGGATCGACAGGGTCCGCCAGACGGCGGGGGAGGTCTGGTCTCCGGTGCTCTGCGTCGCGACGCGAGTGAGACGGTAGGCCGAGACGATGAGGGATTCGATGGTGTCGTTTGTCTCGTTCACGAACGACAATCATAGCTCAGCTATATAGCCGAGCTATGTGTGCTCGCGCAGAGCGAACCGGCAGGTCTATTGGTCGCGAAGGAGGCCGCCCGCGGCCGTCGCCATGCGACAGGAACTTCTGATGCGCCAGTGCGGCGGATCGGCGACTCATGTCATTTCGCGACGGCCGTGGACGGCCTCCTCAATGACCGGGACGCGGCTTTGCCCGCCCGTTGAGCGAAGCGATACGAAGGATCGTGCCTTCACTGGTCGCTGAGGAGGCCGCTCGCGGCCGTCGCGATGCGACGCAACTGTGCGGTCGCTGCTCCGGCGGATCTGCGACCTCTGTCATTTCGCGACGGCCGTGGACGGCCTCCTCAATGACCGGGATTCGACTCTCTCCGCCCGCCCCGCGAAGCGATACGAAGGAGCCGTAGCGGTTGCCTGCGTATCGCCGCGCTCAACGGGCGCCGCTTTCACTGGTCGCTGAGGAGGCCGCTCGCGGCCGTCGCGATGCGACGCAACTGTGCGGTCCGCTGCTCTGGCGGGTCTGGGACCTCTGTCATTTCGCGACGGCCGTGGACGGCCTCCTCAATGACCGGGACGCGACTTTGCCCGCCTGTTGAGCGAAGCGATACGAAGGAGCGTGCCTTCACTGGTCGCTGAGGAGGCCGCTCGCGGCCGTCGCGATGCGACTCGACTTCGCGGTGCGCTGCTTTGGCGAATCTGCAACCGCGTCATTTCGCGACGGCCGTGGACGGCCTTCTCCATGACCAGGGATGCGATCCCGCAAAGAGAAGAGGACGGCGATCGCTCGCCGTCCTCTGCTGCGTTCTCCGCGCGCGGAGCTCGTTTCCTCTCAGGCTTCTGGGGCCTCGTTGCGGCGTCGCACAGTGCTCGCCGACACCGGGGGAGCGTAGGAGTCGTCGGTGGGAGCCTCGACCTGGCCGGGCTCGTCGTCGTGGTCGGAACGGGACTCGGTGACCACCGGAACCGACGGCCTCGACGGGGGAGTGGTGGACTCCGTCGACGGGGCCGGCGTGCTCGCCGCCGGCTGCTCGGCGGCACTCGGGGCGGTCGCGAGGAGCGGGCTCGGGGGAGTGTCGGCGGCCGCCGGCGCCGGGGTGAACTTCTGCGCGTGCTGCTGGGCGACCCAGGCGTCCTGCTGCTCCTGCAGCTCGCGGTCCTCGCGGGAGGTCTCCGTGTTCCAGCGCTCGAGGTCGCTTTCGAAGATCTTGCGGGCGCGGCGCGGGTGCTGCTGCCAGTCGAGCAGGCGGTCGCGGAACTCGGCGAGCGGCGCGTCGAACTGCACCGAGTAGGTGGCGGACGCGCGCTTGAACTGGCGGATCTCGTGGCCAGCCCAGTTCGCGGCGACCGAAGCGCCCGCGATGGGCAGCAGACGCAGCTGCACATCGGCCGACGAGGCGGAACGGTCGGCCAGCGCCTGCTCGTGCGGGGTGAGCGAGTTCCAGGTGGACGCCTGACGGGCGGCGTCGACGAGGCTGCTGACCGCGGCGGCCTTCAGCTCGCGATCACGGCTGCTGATGAGCCGCTTCATGCCACCCCGAGCGACCGCTCCGGCGACCAGCGCGGCGACGATGATGGCGACGAACGGGACCACCGCCCCGAGGATCACCCGCTCACCCGAGTCCGAATAGAACCAGTCCACGAAGTCGTTCCACCACTGCATGCCCCGGACTATACCTCTCGAGTCGGCCGGGACTCAGGAGAACCGCAGGCACTCGAGCGCTTCGGAGAACGACCGGAAATCGCCGAGGGTGAAGAAGGAACGGCGGTCGTTGCCGAGTCGCTTCGCCACGTAGGCGCCGCCCTTGCCGACGTCGGGCTGCTCGACGTAGCCGAGCACCGACCCGTCGGCGCGGGTGACCCGCCAGAGACCGTTGTTGAGCTGCGTGAAGCCGAGCCCTGCGGCGGCCCGGCCGATGACGGGGTGCGAGGAACGGCTGGCGGTGCTGAGCGTTGACACGGGGTGGCTCCTCGAGCGGGATCGGATTCTTCTCGTGTGATCCGGTACTCGAGGACGCTACGACCAGCCTCCGACACGCTCGCGCCGTGGCGGATCCGTCGGCGGCGGGAGCGCGAGATCCGCGTCGACGGCGGTGCCGGGGCGTGCCGTCTGGGCGAGCACGATGCCCGCGATCACCGCCGCGCCGCCGAGCAGCTGCAGCAGATCGAGCGACTCGCCGAGCAGCAACCATGCTGCCGCGAAGGCGAACACGACCTCGGCTGACGCGAGCACTCCACCGCGGGTCGCGCCGAGTGTGCGCAGGGCGAGGAAGCTCAGCACGAACGGGGCGAACGAGCCGAGGGCGACGATCCAGATGAGCGCGACCCACACGGGCGGCTCGACTCCGGGCACGCCCTCGAGCGCGACGCTCCTGCCGAAGACCGCGGGGTCGATTTCCCACCAGCCGCTGAACAGGCTCCAGAACACCGCGGCCGTGAGCATCGACCAGAACCCCACCGCCAGCGGCGACGACGACCGGACGCCGCGTTCGCCGACGATGAAGTAGACGGCGAGCGCCACCGCGGCCAGCACGGCGAAGATTAACCCGAGCGCGTCGAGGCGCGAATCCCAGACCTGCGCGACCACGGCGAGCCCCGCGAGCATGAGTGCGATCCCCGCCCAGAGACGCGGTCGGATCCGCTCGCGGAAGAGCACGAGGGCCGCCAACGCGACGAGCGGCACGCCCAGGTACTCGATCATCAGCGCGATGCCGACCGGCAGCCGCGAGATCGCCATGGCGTAGAGCCACTGCACACCCGCGACCCCGATGAGACCGAGCACGGCGAACCCGAGCAGGGATCGGCGGTCGGGGCGGAATCCTCGGCGATCGACGATGAGGAGCGCCACAGCGCAGAGTACGGCCGCGCCGATCGATCGGAAGAAGGTGAGCTGCGCCGCCGTGATGCCGGCCTCGATCGCGACCTTCGCGACACTTCCGTTGATCCCGAACAGGATCGCCGAGAGAACCGCCCAGACGTAGCCCACTCGGGTCAGACCGTGCCGTCCACCGCGTACGGCTCGATCGCCGCGAGCTCGTCGTCCGTGAGCGCGGGAGCGTCGAGCGCCTTCAGGTTCTCATCGAGCTGCTCGGGGCTCGAGGCCCCGATGAGGGCCGAGGTGACGGCCTTCTGCCGCAGCACCCACGAGAGGGCGAGCTGCGCGAGGCTCTGGCCGCGGCCCTTCGCGATCTCATCGAGGGCGCGGGCGCGCGAGAGATACGTGTCGTCGAGCGCGTCCTCCGACAGGAAGCGGCTCGTCGCGGCGCGCGAATCGGAGGGCACCGTGCCGTCGAGGTACCGGTTCGTGAGCATGCCCTGCGCGAGCGGCGAGAAGACGATCGATCCGACGCCGTGCTTCTCGAGCACGGGGAACAGTCCGCGCTCGATGTGACGGTCGAACATCGAGTAGCGGGGCTGGTGGATGAGGAGGTGGATGCCGTGCGCGTCGAGCGCCTCGACCATCGCCTCGGTCTGCTCGGGCGAGTAGTTCGAGATGCCGACGTACAACGCCTTGCCGCTGGTGACCGCCGAGGCGAGAGCGCCCGCCGTCTCCTCGATCGGCGTTTCGGGGTCGGGACGGTGGTGGTAGAAGATGTCGACGTAGTCGAGGCCCATGCGGCCGAGGCTCGCGTCGAGCGAGGACAGCAGGTACTTGCGGGAGCCCCAGTCTCCGTACGGGCCGTCCCACATGTCGTAGCCGGCCTTGGTCGAGATGACGAGCTCGTCGCGGTAGGACGCGAAGTCGGTGGCGAGCGCGCGTCCGAAGTTCGTCTCGGCCGATCCGGGAGGCGGGCCGTAGTTGTTGGCGAGGTCGAAGTGGGTCACCCCGCGGTCGAAGGCGCGACGCAGGATCGCCCGCTGCGAGCCGCTGCTGCGCTCGTCGCCGAAGTTGTGCCACAGTCCGAGCGACAGCGGCGGGAGGAGCAGTCCGCTGCGGCCGGTACGGCGGTAGTCGAGGGTCGAATAACGGTCATCGGCGGCGACGTAGCTCACCCGCCCGATCCTAGTGACGCCGCGGAATGCCGCGCACGTTCCATCGGTTGTCATAGATGTGCGCTCGGCTATCGTGGCCGATCGAAGCGAGGCCTCTACGAGAGGCCGTTATCCCAAGGAGTTCCCATGGAGACTTTCGTTCTCGCCGGTGGTTGTTTCTGGTGTCTCGACGCGGTCTACCGCGACCTGCAGGGCGTCTCCGAGGTGGTGTCGGGTTACACCGGCGGTGCCGTGCCGAACCCGTCGTACGAGCTGGTCTGCACCGGCACGACCGGGCACGCCGAGGCCGTCGCGGTCACCTTCGACCCCGACGTCATCCCGCGCGAGGTCATCCTCGACGTGTTCTTCACCCTGCACGACCCGCGCCAGCTGAACCGTCAGGGCAACGACGTCGGCACCCAGTACCGATCGGCGATGTACTACGCGAACGACGAGCAGAAGGCGCTCTTCGAGGCCGCGGCCGAGCGCGCCGCCGACTGGTGGGACGGTCCCATCGTCACCCAGATCGAGCCGCTCGGAGAGTACTTCGACGCCGAGGAGTACCACCAGGACTTCTTCGCGAAGAACCCGAACCAGGGCTACTGCTTGGCGGTCGCTGTGCCGAAGGTGAACAAGGTCCGTAAGTCCTACGCCGAGTACATCAAGGCGGCGTAGCCTTTCGAGTCTGACGACGTCGTCGGCTCTTCGCGGGCGGCGTCCAGTCCGACTCGAGGAGGAGTGGCGATGACTGAGGCACAGACCGAGATCCGCAAGACCTGGGTGGCGTTCGGTGAGAACGGCGCGATCGCGTCGATCCACCGCACCGATGACGGGTTCGAGGTGCGGCGACTCGACCGCGACGGCTCGTCGAGCGTCTACGAGACGCTCGAGATCGCCAAGCGAGCGGTCACCGCCCACCGCGGATCCGATGTGACCTTCGAAGAGCACTGAGGTTCTCTTCGCCTTGAACGCCCCGCCGATCCGGCGGGGCGTTCGTCGTCTCCGAGGGGATGCCGCCGTGCGTCGGTACCGCACGCGCTGATCCTCCCCAGGTCGCGAATCGCGGTCGGACTGCACCGATGCCCGATATCGCCGGCAGGGCGGGGCAGCCGGCGTGGATCATCGACGTGCTCCCCGATGTCCGGCGGCACCGGCACGTCGTCGGACGTCGGGGAGACCACCGCACCACATCGAGAAACGAGGACCCTGATGACCGATCACATCTCCGCGACCGGACGCGTCGCGACGGCACCACGCCGGATCGAGGTGGGCGACAGCGGGTCGTTCGTCTCGTTCCGCATGGCGACGAACAGCAGCCGCTACGACGAGAAGGCCGGGCGGTGGGTCGACCTCGGCACCAACTGGTACTCCGTCAAGGCGTGGCGGGGGCTCGGCGACAACGCCATGGATTCCCTCAAGGTCGGCGAGCAGATCGTCGTGAGGGGAAGGCTCGAGCAGCGGACGTGGCGCGACGATGCGGGAGCGGAGCGGCTCGATGTGACCATCACGGCCGACGCGCTGGGGCACGACCTGCGGCGGGGGACCACCGTGCTGAGTCCGACCTCAACGAGCTCCGGCGGTTCCAGCGGTGACGCGCCGAACGGTGAGACGGCCGACGGTCGGCGCGGCGGCGAGGCGCAGCCGGTGACGGCGGGGTGGGCGTCGCCCGGAACCGATGAGGAATTACCGTTCTGAGACCGTGGGCCGGGACGCGCGCAGCGGATGACTCCACTGGCGGGCACACTGAATCGCGTGCGGTGACGCGCGGAACCCTCGCGTGCTCGACCCTTCGCGCGACGTGCGCCGCCTAGACTCGGGAGCGCTCGCTGCACGTCGAAGGGTTCGGGGGAAGATGCGCACCGGTCGATCACGCGTGCTGTTCGCGTCCGTCTTCGCGCCCGCGCTCGTGCTGTCGGTGCTCGCCGGCTGCGCGATCGCCGACGAGCCCGAACCGACCGAGTCGTCGTCCAAGGCTCCGACACCGACCGCCACTCCGACCGTGGCTCCGACCTTCTCGCCCACGGCAGGGGCCGAGGGCAACCGCGAGTACTTCGACTACGTCAACCAGGCGACGCTCGCGCAGAACGCGGGTGCCGACGGACGCACCTTCATCGACTCGCTCGTCGCCGCCGGCTTCGACAAGGCCTCCATGGAGCTCACCGCCGACCGCACCGCCGTCGACCTGCAGGCCGACAGCATCCAGTTCTCGGTGCGGTTCGCGGACGGCTGCCTGATCGGGCAGAGCGGGCAGGTCACCGGGTACGTCTCCCAGACGCGGAACCTGCTGAGCACCGGCCGGTGCCTGATCGGCGAGACGCGCCCCATCGACTGGTGAGCGGCCCGGTCGACTGCTCAGACGCCGGCGCTCGCGCCGAATAGGATTGACCAATGGCCGAATACATTTACTCGATGGTGCGCGCCCGCAAGGCGGTCGGCGACAAGCTCATCCTCGACGACGTCACCATGTCGTTCCTCCCCGGCGCGAAGATCGGAGTCGTCGGCCCGAACGGTGCCGGTAAGTCGACCATCCTGCGCATCATGGCGGGGCTCGACACCCCGAGCAACGGCGAGGCGCGGCTGAGCCCCGGCTACACCGTCGGCATCCTCATGCAGGAGCCCCAGCTCGACGAGTCGAAGACCGTGCTCGAGAACGTCCAGGAGGGCGTCGGCGAGATCAAGGGCAAGATCGACCGGTTCAACGAGATCTCCGCGCTGATGGCCGAGCCCGACGCCGACTTCGACGCCCTGCTCGCCGAGATGGGCACCCTCCAGGAGGCCATCGACGCCGCCGACGCGTGGGACCTCGACTCGCAGCTCGAGCAGGCGATGGACGCGCTGCGCACCCCGCCGGGCGACTCGCCCGTCACGAACCTCTCCGGCGGTGAGAAGCGCCGGGTCGCGCTCACGAAGCTGCTGCTGCAGAAGCCCGACCTGCTGCTCCTCGACGAGCCCACCAACCACCTCGACGCCGAGAGCGTGCTCTGGCTCGAGCAGTTCCTGTCGAAGTACCCGGGCGCCGTGCTCGCCGTCACCCACGACCGGTACTTCCTCGACAACGTGGCCGAGTGGATCGCCGAGGTCGACCGCGGTCACCTCTACCCCTACGAGGGCAACTACTCCACCTACCTCGAGAAGAAGCGTGCGCGCCTCGAGGTGCAGGGCAAGAAGGACGCGAAGCTCGCGAAGCGCCTCAGCACCGAGCTCGACTGGGTGCGCAGCAACGCGAAGGGCCGCCAGGCGAAGTCGAAGGCGCGTCTGTCGCGCTACGAGGAGATGGCGGCCGAGGCCGAGAAGACGAGGGTGCTCGACTTCGAGGAGATCACGATCCCCGTCGGTCCCCGACTCGGGTCGCAGGTCATCGACGCGAAGAAGCTGCACAAGGCGTTCGGCGAGCGCGTCCTCATCGACGACCTCAGCTTCACTCTGCCGCGCAACGGCATCGTCGGCGTCATCGGCCCGAACGGTGTCGGAAAGACGACCCTGTTCAAGACCATCGTCGGTCTCGAGCCGCTCGACTCGGGCGACCTGAAGATCGGCGAGACGGTCGACATCTCGTACGTCGACCAGAGCCGCGGCGGCATCGACCCGAACAAGAACCTGTGGGAGGTCGTCTCCGACGGGCTCGACTACATCCAGGTCGGCAAGCAGGAGATCCCCTCGCGGGCCTACGTGTCGCAGTTCGGCTTCAAGGGCCCCGACCAGCAGAAGAAGGCCGGCGTGCTCTCGGGTGGTGAGCGCAATCGCCTGAACCTCGCGCTGACCCTGAAGCAGGGCGGCAACCTGCTGCTCCTCGACGAGCCGACCAACGACCTCGACGTCGAAACCCTCGGCAGCCTCGAGAACGCTCTGCTCGAGTACCCGGGCTGCGCCGTGGTCATCACGCACGACCGGTGGTTCCTCGACCGGATCGCAACCCACATCCTCGCCTACGAGGGCACCCCGGAAGACCCGGCCAACTGGTACTGGTTCGAGGGCAACTTCGCCGCCTACGAGGAGAACAAGATCGAGCGCCTCGGCCCCGAGGCCGCGAAGCCGAGCCGCGTCACCTACCGCAAGCTCACCCGCGACTGAGGGAGGGCTGGGCCCCACGTCGCACGGTTGCGGCGAGGGATCCGGGCGAGCGCGCACGTTGCGGCGGGCCCCAGCTGCCGCAACGTGCGCGCCACCCTCTGGGATCCGATAATGCGGGCTTGCACGCACGTTCCGGCGGGCACACAAACCCGGAACGTGCGTTCTCGCTCGCCGAAGCAGGAGGATGAACTATGCGACTCACGGTTCCGATCAAGCTGCGCTGGTCCGACTTCGACGCCTACCAGCACGTCAACAACGCCGAGCTGCTACGCATCCTCGAAGAGGCCCGCATCGAGGCGTTCTGGACGCGGGATGACGGATCATCCGCCGGCACCGCCATCCTCGATGGTCGGCCGGGCGCCGACAGCATGACGCTGATCGCGCGACAGGAGGTCGAGTACCTCGCGCCCATCCCGTACTCCCGTGCTCCGCTCGCGATCGAACTGTGGATCGGACACCTCGGCGGCGCGAGCCTCAAGCTCTGCTACGAGATCTTCTCGCCCGATGGCGTCGAGCCGCGGGTGCTGTTCGCGAAGGCGGCGACCACTCTCGTGATGGTCGACTCGACCACCGGCAAGCCGCGTCGCATCGACGACGCGCAGCGCGCCGCCTGGGAGCCGTACATCGAGGCGCCCATCGAGTTCAGCCGCCGCTGACGTCGGCCGACGAAACGGCGAAGGGCCCGGACACTCGCGTGTCCGGGCCCTTCTGTCGTCTGCTGGCGCGTCAGCCCTGGCGGGCGGTGATGCGCGGGTTCCGCTTGTTGATGACGAACACGCGGCCGCGGCGGCGTACCACCTGCGATCCGGGGATCTTCTTCAACGAGCTGATCGAGTTGCGAACCTTCATGGTTTCCTCGCTTCCATCCCATATAACGCCGAACCGTGCAGAAATCTTCCCAAGTCGGTGCGCTCCGAGCGGTGTGCGCGGATCAGGATCGACCCACCCAGAACACGGCGTGTCGCGCCCGAAGACTCCTGATCGGCGCACCATCTCCTGATCCGTGCACAATCTCCTGATCCGTGTACCACCGGTGTCGGAGGGCCGGCGTTCGGGGACGCCGCGGTTGAGGTGCCAGGGCCCTGGTCAGTCGCGGGGGAGGCGGACCATGCCCTCCTGGGCGACGCTCGCGACCAGCACTCCGTCGCGGCGGTAGATGCGGCCGAGCGACAGGCCTCGGCCGCCGCTCGCGCTCGGCGACTCCTGCACGTACAGCAGCCAGTCATCGACGCGGGCGAACCGGTGCCACCACATCGCGTGATCGAGGCTCGCCATCTTGAGTCCCGCCGTCACCCAGGCGACCCCGTGCCGCCGCAGGATGGACTCGAGGATCGTGTAGTCGCTCGCGTACGCCAGCGCGGCACGGTGCAGGTTCGGATCGTCGGGCAGGGCGTCGAGCGCCTTGAACCACACCGCCTGATGAGCGACGTGATCGCCGTCCACCTTGAGGTACACGGGCGACGGGGCGTGGCGCATGTCGAACGGCCGCCGCGTCGCCCAGAACCGGGCGACGGGATGGTCGAGTCCGCCGAGCACCTCGGCCGCGGTCGGCAGATCCTCGGGTGCCGGCACGTCGGGCATGTCGATCTGGTGGTCGAGCCCGTCGTCCTCGATCTGGAACGAGGCGATCATCGACAGGATCGGCTGGCCGTCCTGGTACGCCTGCGTGCGGCGGGTTGAGAACGAGCGCCCGTCGTGGATGCGGTCGACCGCGAAGGTGATGGGCTGCTCGATGTCGCCGGGACGCAGGAAGTAGCCGTGCATGGAGTGGACGACGCGGTCGGCGTCGACGGTGCGGATCGCCGCCGTGATCGACTGCGCGAGCACCTGACCGCCGAACACCCGCCGCTGCGGAGTCCACTCGGAGGGGCCGGTGAAGATGTCCTCATTGGTGCGCGCGCCGGTGTCGACGAGATCGAGTGAGGAGAGCATCGAGGAGATGGGATCCTGCACGCCAGGTCCTTCCGTTCGGCCGTCGGTCCGAACAGGGAACAGACCCGGTGGTCAGCTAGTTTAGAGGGGCAGATGAGCCGTTCATTCTCCCTCCTCGACTCCCCGTCCGTCGGCGACCTCGCGACCTATCTCGGTCGCGCGGGCCGCGTCGAAGACGGGTCCGTCCGCATGATCGCGGGCTCCGGCGTGCTCGCCGTGTACACGGCGATCTTCTACCCGTCCGGGTTGCTCGATGAGAGCCCCACCGTGCTCGGGCTGCGCACCATGGCGCTCGACGGGCGGGATGCGGACTTCGATGTCGTCGTCCCCGTCCGATCGCTCGTCGAACGGCTGAAGCGCGCCGAGTCGCAGGGACCCGCGGAGGGCCCGGTGACCATCTCGCTGCCGATCGAGGTGAGCACCGTGACGTGGGCCGGGATCTCGCCCCCGCGCGGAGGCTGGAAGAAGGTCGACGAGACGACGGGCGCCGTGTTCGAGTCCGCAGCGCGCGCAGGCATCGACGAGGTCGCCGCCGCGATCCCGTCCGGAACCGGCGAGCAGATCGTGCACCGCGTGCGCTCCGAGGTGTGGGGCAGGCCCATCCCCGAGATCGAGCATCTGCCCGCCGGCGTGGGTTTCGCCGCGTACAGCCTGGGCTTCATCGGCGACCCCGACGAGGTCATCCCGATCTACGAGTCGGGGCCGTGGTCGAGGGTCTCGTCGAAGCGCGGACACGTTCTCGTCCGTCGTCGGGCCTGGTCGCTGCTCGGCTGACACTCGCGCTTCTCGGCACCGCCGGGTCGACGGGACGAACGGCCGCTTCGGTCGATCCGCCCTGTCGCTCAGGCGTCGGCGAGCACGGTGGCGAGCGCCCGGCGCGCCCACTCCGACTTCTCCGGCTCGGGGGAGTCGAGCGTGATCAGCGCCTTCCACAGTGCCCATCCGCGCGCGCGGTCGACCATCGCGGCGTCGTCGGCGACGCGGTCGAGGAACGCCATGCGGGACGACGCGTCGAACTCGTTCCACGCGATGACGAGGTCGCACGCCGGGTCCCCGACCCCGCTCGTGCCGAAGTCGATGACGGCGGCCAGATCGCCCGAGTCGGCGACGAGCAGGTTGCCCGTCGCGATGTCGCCGTGGAACCAGCGGCGCGGGCCCGTATAGGGGTTTAGCGTCGCGCGGGACCAGATCGCGAGTGCGCGCTCGCGATCCTCCTCTCCGAGACGGTGCGCGGCGGCGAGCGTCTCGCGCTCGTACACGCGCAGGTCCGCACCGCGGTGGAAGGAGTGAGCGCCGGCCACAGGTCCCCCCGCGCTCGGGATGGAGTGCAGCGCCGACAGGAAACCGGCGAGCGCGTCGCGGAATCCGATCGACGAGCGGATCGCTTCGCTCACCGGAATGCGTCCGGGCAGCCAATCGCGGACCGACCAGGCGAACGGATATCCCTCACCCGGTGCTCCGACCGCGACGACCGACGGGATTGGGAGCGGCAGTAGGGGCGCCAGCACGGGCAGCCACCGCGCCTCCTTCTCGACGGCGGCCGCGTATCGGGCCGCGCTCGGCAGCCGCACGGAGAGATCGGCGCCGAGCCGGAACGTCCGGTTGTCCCAGCCGCCCGGCACGACTGCGGCGACCGGCAGTGCCGACCACTGCGGGAACTGGGCCGCGATCAGCCGTCGCACGAGGGCGACGTCGATGGGCGGAACGGCGGCGTCCGTCACCGGTCCGCGGCGGCCCGGCCGGCGATCCGTCCCGAGAACAGGCAGCCGCCCAGGAAGGTGCCCTCGAGCGACCGGTAGCCGTGGACCCCTCCGCCCCCGAAGCCCGCGACCTCGCCCGCCGCGAACAGGCCGGGGATCGGCTGCCCGTCGGTACCAAGCGCCCGCGACGACAGGTCGGTCTCGATGCCGCCGAGGCTCTTGCGGGTGAGGATGTGCAGCTTCACCGCGATGAGCGGACCCGCCTTCGTGTCGAGCAGCTTGTGCGGGGTCGCGACGCGGATCAGGCGGTCGCCGCGGTACTTCCGGGCGTTGCGGATCGCGTGGATCTGCGCATCCTTCGTGAACTCGTTGTCCATCTCGCGGTCACGGGCGAGAACCTCTCGCTCGACCTGGGCGCGGTCGATCGGATGCTCGGGGGTGAGCCGCTGCATCCCGTCGATCAGGTCGTCGAGGGTGTCGGCGACGACGAAGTCCTCGCCGCGTTCGACGAAGGCCTGCACCGGCGCCGGGGCGCCGGGGGCGACCCGCTTCGCGAGGAGACGCAGGTCCTTGCCGGTGAGATCCGGGTTCTGCTCGCTGCCCGACAGGGCGAACTCCTTCTCGACGATCTTCCGCGTCAGGACGAACCAGCTGTGCGAGTGCCCGTTGCGGGTCAGATGATCGAGCGTTGCGAGCGTGTCGAAACCGGGGAAGAGGGGAGCGGGCAGGCGGCGCCCGGTCGGGTCGAGCCACAGCGACGACGGCCCCGGCAGGATCCTGATGCCGTGCATCGGCCACACCGACGAGTGGTTGGCGATGCCCTCGACGTAATGCCACATGCGGTCGCCGTTGATGACGCGCGCGCCCGCGTCCTGCGCGATCTCGAGCCCGCGTCCATCGACCGACGCCGGCACACCCGACAGCAGCTCCGACGGAGCGGCGCCCAGCCGCTCGGGCCAGGAGTTGCGAACCAGGTCGTGGTCGCCGCCGATTCCGCCGGTGGTGAGCACGACGGCGGGGGCGCGGAATTCGAACTCGCCGACCGTGTCGCGACTGCTCGAGACGCCCCGCTCCACGCTGCTCGGCGCGAGGACGGCGCCGCGCACGCCGATGACCGCCCCGCTCTCGACGAGGAGCTCGTCGACGCGGTGGCGGGACCGGATGGTCGCGAGGCCCGCCTCCGCGGCGGCGCGGACCCGCGCTTCGAAGGGCGCCACGATGCCGGGCCCGGTGCCCCAGGTGATGTGGAAGCGCGGCACCGAGTTGCCGTGGGCGGTCGCCGTCTGGCCGCCGCGCTCCGCCCACCCGACGATCGGGAACCAGCGCACCCCCATCTCGTGCAGCCACGCCCGCTTCTCGCCGGCGGCGAAGTCGAGGTAGGCCTCTGCCCACTCGCGGGGCCAGTGATCCTCGGGGCGGTCGAAGCCCGCCGAGGCGAACCAGTCCTGCCGGGCGAGTTCGAGGCTGTCCTTCACGCCCATGCGGCGCTGCTCGGGGGAGTCGACGAGGAAGAGTCCACCGAACGACCACCACGCCTGTCCGCCGAGCGCGCCCTCCGGCTCCTGGTCGACGATCGCGACGCGGCGCCCCGCGGCGATCAGCTCGGCGGCGGCGGCGAGTCCCGCCAGCCCCGCTCCCACCACGATGGCGTCGAATTCCAGCGCATCCGCGATACCCGTCACGTGACCTCCTCGTCACGGGACACCCTATTGCGGCGCGGGGTCAGTCCTCGAAGGTGTTCACCATCGCGTGCGCCGCGCGCTCGAGGTACGCCCAGAGGGTCGCGTCCTGAAGCGGCGGGAGGTCGAGGCTGTCGACCGCCACTCGCATGTGCCTCAGCCAGCGGTCGCGCTGATCGGGATTGATGCGGAAGACGTTGTGCCGCATGCGAAGTCGGGGATGCCCACGCTGCTGGCTGTAGGTGGTCGGCCCGCCCCAGTACTGCTCGAGGAAGCCGGTGAGGCGCTGGATCGCCGGCTCGAGGTCCTTCTCCGGGTACAGCGAGAGGAGCACCGGATCGGACGCGACACCCCGGTAGAACTCGCGCACGAGCTTCTCGAACGTCGGCCGGCCGCCGATCTGGTCGTAGAAGTTGCCGCCCACCGCGTCGCCTCCGGGAGAGGAGCGCAACGTCATCGGGGTCGCTCCCGAGGCGGGCGCGGGGGAGTCGGCGGGCGTTTCTGGCACGACGCTCATTCTGCCGTGCCCGGATCCTTCGGCTTGCGGGGGGCGCGGGGCTTCTTCGGTGCCTGCGCTGCGCGGGGGATCGTCGGCACCGAGTTGGTGCGCGGCGGACGCGCTCCCCGGACGCTCGCGGCCCCCTCCATGCCCGACAGCACGACGGTGTTGAGCGAGGGCAGCTTGACGCCCATGTCGTCGAGCGACTCCTTCAGCCGCATCCGCAGCTCGCGGGCCACGTCGTCGCGCGCCGACGTGCGGGTCTTGATCACGACGCGCATGACGACCGCCTCGGAGGAGATCGACTCGAGACCCCAGATCTCGGGCTTCTCCATCACGCTCGGCCGCCACTTCGGTTCGTCCGCGAGCGATTCGGCGGTCTCAAGCATCCGCTGCTGCACCGCCTGCACGTCGGCGTCGTACGGCACCGCGAGGTCGATGATGACGCGGGCCCAGCCCTGCGACATGTTGCCGACGCGGGTGATCTCGCCGTTGCGCACGTACCAGAGGGTGCCGTTCACGTCGCGGATCTGGGTGATGCGGATCGCGACGCTCTCGACCACGCCGGTGGCCTGACCGGTGTCGACGACGTCGCCGACACCGAGCTGATCCTCGATCACCATGAACAGGCCGTTGAGCACGTCCTTGACGATGTTCTGGGCGCCGAAACCGAGACCGGCACCGAGCGCGGCGGTGATCAGCGCGAACGAGCCTGTGATGTTCGGGGCGATCGTGGTGATGATCGCGAGCAGCGCCACCGCCGTGATGGTGACGGTGACGATGTTGTTGAGCACGTCGCCGAGGGTCCTCGCGCGCTGCACCGTGCGCACCGCCGCGACGGGCGATGCGGCGAGAGCCTGCGTGTCATCGACCCGCTGCCGGCGCTTGACACCGTTGACGACGCGGTCGACGACGCCCTTGATGACGAAGTGCAGAGCGACCCTGACGAGGATCGCGACGACGATGATGACGACCACGCTGATGGCGTTGCCGACCGCCTGGCCGAGGCCTGTCTCGAAGAATGCGTCCAAATCCATAGGCCGAAGATTTTAGCCGCGACGGCCTCCCCGCCGGCTGGGCGGCGCGTCGGCGGGGCGCTGACTCGCCCACTTCGCCCCGTTCCGAGGCCGGAACACAGGGTGAAGTGGGCGAGTCGAGCGGCAGCTACAGCACCTTCGACAGGAAGGCGCGGGTGCGCTCGTGCGCGGCGTTCGCGAGCACGTCCCGCGGGGCGCCGCTCTCGACGATGCGGCCCTGATCCATGAAGACGAGCGAATCGGCGACCTCGCGCGCGAAGCCCATCTCGTGGGTCACGACGATCATCGTCATCCCGTCGGCGGCGAGACCCTTCATCACATCGAGCACCTCGCCCACCAGCTCGGGGTCGAGCGCCGAGGTCGGCTCGTCGAAGAGCATCAGCTTCGGGTCCATCGCGAGCGCCCGCGCGATCGCGACGCGCTGCTGCTGCCCGCCCGAGAGGTGCCCGGGGTAGCTGTCGATCTTGTCGGCGAGCCCCACCCGGTCGAGCAGTGCGCGGGCGCGCTCCATCGCGGCCTGCTTCGACTGCCGCTTCACGCGGATCGGCGCCTCGATCACGTTCTCGAGCACGGTGAGATGCGGGAACAGATTGAAGCGCTGGAACACCATGCCGATGTCCCGGCGCTGCCGTGCCGCGTCCTTCGCGTGCAGCTCGTGGAGTGCACCGCCCTTCTCGCGGTAGCCGACGAGCTCGCCGTCCACCTCGAGCCGTCCGCCGTCGATCTTCTCGAGGTGGTTGATGCAGCGCAGGAACGTGCTCTTGCCCGACCCCGACGGGCCGATGACGCAGAGCACCTCGCCCGCGGCGACCTCGAGCGACACGTCGGTGAGCACCACGTTCGAGCCGTACTTCTTGAACAGGTGCTCGGCCCGCACCATGGGAACAGGGGAGGCTGCGGCGCTCATCGGCCTTCCTTCGTCTCGCTCGGGGCGGAATCACCGGTGGTCATGTCGCCGGTGTTGACGACGGTGGAGGCGGTCGGCGCGTCGCCCTGCGGCAGCCGCGCGCCCTTTCGGACGTCGACCCGGTCGATGCCGCGGGCGAACCGCTTCTCGAGGTAGAACTGGCCGACCATCAGCACCGACGTGATCGCGAGATACCAGAGCGACGCCACGATGAGCAGCGGAATCGGGTTGAACGTCTCGGCCGAGATGTCGCGGGACCGCGTGTAGAGGTCGAGGGTGAACGGCACCGCGGTCACCAGCGACGTGGTCTTCAGCATCGAGATCACCTCGTTGCCGGTCGGCGGGATGATGATGCGCATCGCCTGCGGGATGATGATCCGCCGCATCGTCAGACCCCAGTTCATGCCGAGCGCCGTCGCCGCCTCCTCCTGGCCGCGGTCGACCGAGAGGATGCCGGCGCGCACGATCTCGGACATGTAGGCGGCCTCGTTGAGCGCGAGCCCGATGACGGCGATCCAGAACGTGTTGAGCGCCTGGTCCGTCGGCAGCTGCGCGATCGGCGGCAGGAACGGCAATCCGATGTCGAGGGTCGGGTAGATGGTCGAGAGCAGGCCCCAGAACACGAGCTGCACGTAGACCGGAGTGCCGCGGAAGATCCAGATGTACGCCCACGCGATCGACTTGAGGATCGGGTTCGGCGACAGGCGCATCACGGCGAGCAGCACGCCGAGCACGATCGCGCCGATCATCGAGTACACGGTCAGCTGCACCGTGACGAGCGCGGCCTCGGAGATGCGGCGGTCGAAGAGGTACTTGCCGACCGAGGGCCAGTCGTACGCGGTGCGATTGACGGCGGCGTCCCAGACGAACGCCGCGATCAGGATGATCAGCACGACGCCGATCAGGTTGCGCCACGGGTGCCGCAGTGGCACCGCGCGGATGGGCTGGAGCCCGGGGGCCGGCTCGGTGGCCGGCCCCGCGGTGTGTGAGGTCACTGTTACTCCGTGGCGCCGTTGATGTCGATCGAGTCGATCGCGCCGGTCTCGACGCCCCACTTGCTGAGGATCTCGCTGTAGGTGCCGTCGTCCATCAGCGACTGCAGCGACGCCTGCAGCGCCTCGGCGAGGGTGCCGCGGTCCTTCTGCACGGGCATGCCGTAGAGGAAGACCGAGTAGACGTCGCCCGACAGCTCGAGCTTGCCGCCGCTCTGCTTGACCGCGTACTGGATGACGGGGGAGTCGGCGGTCATCGCGTCGGCGCGGCCGAGCGTCACCGCGGCGGTGGCGTCGTCCTGGGTGTCGTAGCCGAGGATCTCGATCGCGGCCTTGCCGGCGTCGACGCAGGCCTGCGACTTCGCGGGCACGTCGTCGAGCGCCTGGGTGGTGCCGTTCTGCACGGCGACGGTCAGGCCGCACGCGTCGTCGGGGTCGACGGTGGTGCCGGCGGGCGTCGCCCACTGGATGCCGGCGGTGTAGTAGTCGACCATGTCGACCTGCTCCTGACGCTCGAGCGTGTCGAAGAACGACGACAGGCCGAGGTCGTACTTCGCGCCGATCACGGCGGGCAGGATGTTGTCGAACTTGGCGATGTTGTAATTGGTGGTCAGCCCCAGCTTCGCGGCCATCGCGTCGGCCAGTTCGATCTCCCAACCCACCGGGTTGCCGTCGGCGTCCTTGAACTCGTTGGGCGCATAGGTGGCGTCGGTGCCGATCTCGAGCACGCCCGCCTCGACGATGTCGTCAGGCAGCAGCGCCGCGGCCGCGTCGTCGACCGCGATCGCGGGCGCGGAGCCGTCCGAGTCCGAATCAGGGGTCGCCACTTCGTTGTTGACGCATCCGGTGAGGGCGAGGGCGCCCACCATCAGGGCCGCGGGGAGGAGGAATCTGCGTGCGCGCATGGTTCTTCTGTGTCTTCGCTTTCTTGGTCGATCTGCAGGTGTGGAGGGAGGATCAGTCGCCGTAGACCCGCTGCCCGCCGACCCACGTCGACGAGGTGGTGGTCGAGGCGATCTCGTCGGCCGGGCCCGCGAACGGATCGCGGTCCACGACGACGAGGTCGGCGACGGCTCCGACGGCGATGGTGCCGGTGCCGTTCAACGAGTTGATGCGCGCCGAGCCGGCCGTGTAGGCCTTCAGTGCGGTGCCGAGGTCGAGCGCCTGCTCCGGGTAGAAGGGGCGGGGATCGAAGTCGGGGTCGCCCTCGGGCAGGCGCCGGTTGACGGCGACGTGCAGGGCGGCCCACGGGTCTGGGGTGGTGACGGGCCAGTCGGAGCCGGCGCACAGCAGCGCGCCCGAGCGGGCGATCCCCGCGAAGGGGTACTGCCAGGCTGCGCGTTCCGGTCCCAGTGAGGGGAGGTTCAGCTCCACCATCTGCGGCTCGAAGGTCGCCCAGAGCGCCTGCATGTTCGCGGCCACCCCGATCGTGGCGAAGCGGGCGACATCGTCGGGATGCACGATCTGCAGGTGGGCGATGTGATGCAGCGGGGCGCCGGGCCGGAGCCGGTCGGGCACGGACTCGAACGCGTCGAGCGCGTCGCGCACCGCCCGGTCGCCGATCGCGTGGACGTGCACCTGGAAGTCGTCCGCGTCGAGAGCGTGCACCGCGGCGATCAGCTCGTCCCGCTCGAGGAAGGCGAGCCCGCGCTCGGTGCCGCATGTGCATCCCGGTGCGAGGTAGGGGTCGAGCAGCGCAGCGGTGCGGTTCTCGGGGATACCGTCCTGCATGATCTTGACGCTCGTCGCGACGAACTTCTCGTGCCGCAGCGCAGCCCGACGGGCGCGGAGATGGTCGAGCTGCTCGAGCCCTGAGTGCCGGTCCCACCAGAGTGCGGCGACCACGCGGGCGGTCAGCTCGCCGCTCTGCGCGGCGGCGAGGTAGACATCGCCGGTGTCGGTGTGGCTGCCGTATTCGCCGACGATGGCGTCCTGCCAGGAGGTGACGCCGAACGAGTGCAGGTAGCGCTGGCCCTCGAGCAGGCCGAGCCGGTTCTCCTCGTCGGTGACGCGGGGGATGAGGTCGTGCACGAGCAGGCGGGCGCCCTCGTGGAGGGTGCCGGAGGGGTTGCCGTCGGCGTCCCGCTCGAGCCGGCCGTCGTCGGGGTCGGGGGTGTCGCGGTCGAGGCCGGCCCGCTTCAGGGCGGCGGAGTTGACCCAGGCGCCGTGGTGGTCGCGGTTCGAGAGGAAGACGGGTCGGTCGGGGACGACGCGGTCGAGATCGGCGGCGAGTGGGGTGCCGCCGGGGAACGCGGCCGAGTGCCAGCCTCCGCCGACGATCCACTCCGCGTCGGGATGCGCGCGGGCGTAGGCCTCGATGGTCGCGAGGTACTGGTCTCGGGTGTGGCCCTCCGAGAGGTCGCACGCGCGCCGCTCGAGACCGCCCTCGACGGGGTGCACGTGGGCGTCGACGAAACCGGGGAGCACCATGCCGCCGTCGAGGTCGACGACCTCGGTAGCCGAGCCGATGAGGTCTCGATCGAGGTCGCGGTCGACGGCGATGATGCGTCCGTCGCGCACGGCGACTGTTCCGCTTCTGGCCGCGGAGCCGCTGCCGTCGAAGACGACCCCGCCCCGGAAGACCACATCGGCGTCGCGCATCCCACCCTCTTTCTCACGATCGATTTCGTCACCCTAACGCGGGATCGGTCGCTGAATCCGTTGCGTAACCGGAACTTAACGACCGATCCAGCGAGAAGTGCTTCGAATCGAGTAGTTGTGACGTGAGCGAGGTGCCCAGTTCTGCGGGTGTTCGGCCGCGAACACCGACAGATCTGGGCACCTGGGCGCGAGGGGATGCCGACTCGCCCACTTCACCCCGTGTCAGCGCTGCGACACGGGGCGAAGTGGGCGAGTCGGGGCGTCGCGCTTCAACGCGACGAGGTGCCCGGTTCTGTCGGTGTTCGACCGCGAACACCGACAGATCTGGGCACCTCGGCAGGTGCTGACGCTGACTCGCCCACTTCACCCTGTGTCGGCGCTGCGACACGGGGTGAAGTGGGCGAGTGGGTCAGGCGCGGTCGCGGTCCTGGACTCGGAGGGCGCGCTCGACGCCGGCGAGGTCCTCCTGGATGAGGCGGCGCAGGGCGGGCGTGTCGGGGTGCGATTCGAGCCACTCGCGGGTGGCGTCGACGAGCTCCTGGTCGGCGAGCGGCGCCGGGTAGAAACCGTTGATGATGCCGGACGCGATCGCGTAGCTGCGGGTCTCCCACAGGCGGTCGAGGGCGCCGAAGTACTTCTCGACGAACGGACGCAGCAGGTCGGGGTCGGCGGCGCGGAGGAAGCCGAGGCCGGTCGCGCGCACGATCAGGTTCGACGCGCCCTCGGATTCGACGATCGAGTTCCAGGCTGCGAGCTTGGCCTCGTGGGTCGGCATCGCCGCGCGGGCGTGCGCAGCCGACTGCTGACCGGTCGCGGTGTTGTCGCTCGCGAGCGCCGCGTCGATCTCGGCGGCGCCGACGCGTCCACCCGCGGCGAGGGCGATCAGCAGCTCCCAGCCGAGGTCGGTGTCGATGTCGAGACCCTCGAGGGCCACCTTCTCATCGAGCACCGACTGGACGACGTCGAGGTGCGCGTCGGTGTGCGCGACCGCCGCGAAGGAGCGGACGAACTGGAACTGCGCGTCCGATCCCGCCTCGGCGGACCGGGCGAGCGACCACAGCGTGTCGCCGACCTCGGCGAGCACCTCGGGCCGGTTCTCAGGGGCGACGTACAGCGTTGCCGCCAGGACGAGCTGCGCGAGGTTCGTGCGGAGCGTCGTCGACTCGGTCTCCGCGCCCAGGTTGCGCAGGGCGAGCCGAACGTAGTCGCGGGGGCTCGTCTCGGCGTCGCGGGTGGAGTCCCACACGGACCCCCAGACGAGCGACCGCGCGAGCGGCGACTCGATGGCGGCGAGGTGGTCGATCGCGACGAGCAGCGAGCGATCGTCGAGACGGATCTTCGCGTAGGCGAGGTCGTCGTCGTTCACCAGCAGCAGGTCGGGACGCTTCGCGCCCACCAGCTCGGGCAGCTCGGTGCGGGCGCCGTCGATGTCGACCTCGAACCGCTGCTCGCGCACCAGCTTGCCGTCGCGGAGGTTGTAGAGGCCGATTGCGAGGCGGTGGGGGCGCTGGGTCGGCCACTCGGGCGGGGTGGTCTGCGTCACCGCGAAGGAGGTGAAGTTCTCGTCGTCGTCGACCGTGAACTCGGAGCGGAGCGTATTGACACCGGCGGTCTCGAGCCACAGCTGCGACCACAGAGCGAGGTCGCGGCCGCTCGTCGCCTCGAGCTCGACGAGCAGGTCCTTCAGCTCGGTGTTCTTGAAGGCGTGCTTCTGGAAGTACTGGCCAACGCCCTTCAGGAACTCGTCGCGTCCCACCCAGGCGACGAGCTGCTTCAGCACCGACGCGCCCTTGGCGTAGGTGATGCCGTCGAAGTTGACCTGCACGTCCTCGAGGTCGTTGATGGTCGCGACGATGGGGTGCGTCGAGGGCAGCTGGTCCTGGCGGTACGCCCAGCTCTTCTCCATCGCGGCGAACGTCGTCCACGCCTCGTGCCACTCACTGGCCTCGGCGGTGGCGAGGGTCGAGATGTACTCGGCGAACGACTCGTTGAGCCACAGGTCGTTCCACCACTTCATGGTCACCAGGTCGCCGAACCACATGTGAGCGAGCTCGTGCAGGATGGTGACCACCCGGCGCTCGCGGACGGCGTCGGTCACCTTCGACCGGAACACGTAGGTCTCGGTGAAGGTCACCGCGCCGGCGTTCTCCATGGCACCCGCGTTGAACTCGGGCACGAACATCTGGTCGTACTTCTCGAAGGGGTAGGGGTAGCCGAAGATCGACTCGTAGAACGCGAAGCCCTGACGGGTCTTCTCGACGATGTAGTCGGTGTCGACGTACTTCGCGAGCGACGCCCGGGCGAAGACGCCGAGGGGGATGACGCGTCCGTCCGACGAGGTGAGCTCGCTGCGCTCGACCGAGTAGGGCCCTGCGATGAGCGCGGTGATGTAGCTCGAGATCACCGGGGTGGGCGGGAACTCCCAACGGAAGTTGCTCGACCCGACGTCGGTCGGCTCGGGCGTGGGGGAGTTCGACACGACCTCCCAGTAGTCGGGCGCGGTGACCGTGAACTGGAAGGTCGCCTTCAGGTCGGGCTGCTCGAACACTGCGAACATGCGGCGCGAGTCCGGCACCTCGAACTGGCTGTAGAGGTAGACCTCGCCGTCGGCGGGGTCGACGAAGCGGTGCAGTCCCTCGCCCGTGTTCGTGTAGATCGCGTCGGCGTCGACGCGCAGCTCGTTGTCGGCGGCGAGGTCGTCGAGCTGGATGCGCACACCGTCGCTGACCGTCGCAGGGTCGAGTTCGCGACCGTTCAGCGTGACGGAGTGCACGGTGCGGGTGATCGCGTCGATGAAGGTGGACGCCCCCTCGGTGGCGGCGAAGCGGACCGTCGTGATGCTGCGGAACGTCTCGGGTCCCGTCGTGAGGTCGAGATCGACCTCGTAGCTGCGCACATCGACGATCGACTTGCGCTCTTGGGCTTCGAGGCGGGTGAGGTTCTCTCCGGGCATGACGGGTTCCGTTCTTCGTTCCGTGCTTGTCAATCCACCCTAGGCGGAGTTGCTTTACCCGGCCTGCGGCCCTTTGATGAGACCCGTGACGGCCGAGGACATCAACGAATCCCTGACGGCCGAGCGGTACCGCGTGTTCTCGCAGATCGACGCGCACGACCTCTCGCCCTCCTACGTGAAGTCCGCCGTCGGCATCGCGTCCGACCCGTCGATGCTCGAGTACATCGACTCGCTGCCGCCGTCGAAGCGGCACGCGGGCTACCTGTTCTCCGTCGCCCGCTACCTCGAGGCGCCGCTCGACAGCTACGACCGCTTCAAGCAGCACCTCATCGATCGGTGGGACGAGGTCGAGCGGATCGCGCGCGAGCGCACCATGCAGACCAACGATCCCGCCCGGCTGCTCGCGCTGCTGCCGGTGCTCGCCGGAATCGAGGGGCCGATCGCCCTGCTCGAAGTCGGCGCCTCGGCGGGCCTGCTGCTCAATGCGGATCGGTACAGCTACCAGTACGACGACGGCCCATGGCTGCACCCCGCGGACGGTCCGAGCGAGGTGCGCCTGACCACCGAGACGCGGGGACCGGTGCCCGTGCCCGAGCGGATGCCGCAGATCGTGTGGCGCGCCGGCATCGAGATGAACCCGCTCGACCTCGAGGACCCCGACGACGTCGCGTGGCTCAGTGCGCTGCTCTGGCCCGACGACCCGTCACGGGTGCAGGCGACGAGCGCTGCGATCGAACTGATGCGCCGCGAACCGGTGCGCATCGTGCCCGGGGACCTCAACGACGAGCTCGCCCGACTGGCCGAGACGGCACCGCCCGAGGCGACCCTCGTCGTCATGCACTCGGCGGTGCTCTCGTACCTCACCCAGGAGGACGCCGACCGTTTCGTCGCCACGGTCCGCGCGCTCGGCGCCGTGTGGATCGCCAACGAACTCGCCGACGTCGTCCCGGGCGTCTCGGACGCCGGCGAACGCGACTCGACCGAATCGTTCTCGTTCGTCGTCGCGAAGGACGGTGTCCCGGTCGCCCGCACCCACCCCCACGGGGCGTGGGTGCGGTGGCTGACACCTACGGACTGAGAGGGCGGCTCCGACCCTCACCGCGCGGTTCAGCGCACCTAGAATCGCAACCATGCGCATCCACATCGCGACCGATCACGCCGGCCTCGACTTCAGCCGGCACCTCGTCGAGCACCTCGGAGCGCAGGGCCACGAGGTCGTGGACCACGGACCGACCTCCTACGACCCCCTCGACGACTACCCGGCGTTCATCATCCGCGCGGCGCTCGCCGTCGCACGCGACCAGGCGGCGGGCGTCGAGACGCTCGGCGTGGTGTTCGGCGGATCCGGCAACGGGGAGCAGATCGCGGCGAACAAGGTGAAGGGCATCCGGGCGGCTCTCGTCTGGAACCTCTCCACCGCGCAGCTCGCCCGCCAGCACAACGACGCCAACGTCATCTCGATCGGCGCTCGCCAGCACACGCTGGAGGAGGCGACGGCGCTGATCGACGCGTTCGTGGCCGAGCCGTTCTCGTTCGACCCGCGCCACGAGCGCCGCATCGCCCAGCTCGCCGAGTACGAGGCCGACGGCGCCATCGCCGCGGGCGAGCACACCCCCGGGGTCACCTCCGCCGATGCCTGAGGGCCATTCGATCCACCGCATCGCGCGGCAGTTCCGCGCGAACTTCGTCGGCAAGCGAGTGCACGCGTCGAGTCCTCAGGGACGTTTCGCCGCGGGCGCCGACGATCTCGACGGCCGTGAGGTCGTCGCCTCCAACGCGGTCGGCAAGCAGCTCTTCGTCGAGTTCGGGCCGAAGGGCGCCGACATCGGCGACCGCATCCTCCGCGTGCACCTCGGCCTCTACGGCGCGTGGGACTTCGCCGGAGAGGTGACCGTCGACCCGACGCTGCTGGCCGCGAGCGGGCGGATCGGTCAGACGAATCAGCGCGGCACCTTCCTCGAGGAGGTCGCTTCCGAGCTCGAGTCCGACTTCGTGCCGGATGCGTTGCCCGAAGAGTCGCTCGGCTCGATCGGCGCTCCGCGCCGGGCCCGCCTGCGCATGGCCGAGTCCGAGCGCGAGACCTCGCTCGAGGACTTCCCGCCTGCCCCCGTCGGCGCGGTGCGTCTGCGGCTGCTGACCGACACCACCGTCGCCGACCTCCGCGGCCCGACCGCCTGCGAGGTGCTCGACCCCGAGCAGGTGCGCCAGGTGCTCGCGAAGCTGGGTCCCGATCCGCTCGTCGATCCGGGGAAGAAGGCCGAGGACGCCTTCGTCGCGAAGGTCCGGAAGAAGCCGACCGCCATCGGCCTGCTGCTGATGGACCAGAGCGTCGTGAGCGGCATCGGCAACGTGTACCGTGCCGAACTGCTGTTCCGCGCCCGCCTCGACCCGCACACCCCCGGGCGCGATGTGCCCGAACGGCAGCTTCGGGCGATCTGGCGCGACTGGGCGAAGCTGCTCACCATCGGAGTCGAGACCGGGCAGATGATGACGAAGGACGACCTCGAGCCCGACGAGTACCGGCGGGCCATGGCGAGCCGTGACGAGCGGCACTACGTCTACAAGCAGACCGGCAAGAAGTCGCCGCGCGGCAAGGGCGAGGTCGTCATGGAGGAGATGGGCGGCCGCAACCTCTACTGGGCACCCGGCTGGCAGAAGCGCCCGGCGCCGAAGAACGACTGACGAGGGAGCGCGAGCGATGAGACAGAACCCGAGCTTCGTGCTGCAGGACACCGACGAGCTGAAGCGGTTGGTCCGCGAGAACCCGTGGGCGATCCTGGTCGCGAACACCGCGGCGGGCCTCGCCGCATCGCACTACCCGATCGTGCTCGACGAGACGCGCGACGAGCTGTCCATCCTCACCCACGTCGGCCGTCCCGACGAGAACATCCTCGAGCTCGGTCAGCACGAGCTGATGATGATCGTGCAAGGCCCGCACGGCTACATCTCGCCCGGCTGGTACGACGCGAAGCCCGCCGTGCCCACCTGGAACTTCGTCGTCGCGCACTTCTACGGGGTGCCCGAGATCCTCTCCGACGAGGAGAATCTGCGCGTTCTCAGCGACCTCGTCGACTCCTTCGAGGACCGGATGCCCGAACCGCGCCGCATGAACGGCACGCTCGAGAACGCCGCGTACGCCGCGCGCATCAGCTCGGGAACGGTCGGGCTGCGGCTCACCCCCACCCGCGTCACGGCGAAGTCGAAGCTGAGCCAGAACCGGCCCGACGAGACCGTCGACGTCATCATCGGCGAGCTCGAGGGCGACGGCCCCTACGCCCAGCCGGCGCTCGCCGCCGAGATGCGCCGCGTGCACGAGGTCCGCCGGGCCGCGCGTGGCTGAGCGGCTCCTGCTGCGGAACGCCCGAGTGCGCGGCGTCGCCCGGCCGGGCGACATCCTCCTCGAGGACGGTCTGATCGTCGGACTGCCGGGCGACGCCGCCGATCGGGTGGGGACGCCGACGGAGGTCATCGATCTCGAGGGGCGCTTCGTCCTCCCGGGACTCTGGGATCAGCACGTCCACTTCACCCAGCTCAGCCTGATGAGCAGGCGACTCGACGTCTCGGCCGCCTCGTCCGCGTTCGAGGCGGCGACCATGGTCTCCGCGAGCCTCGCCGACGCCGGGGCCCCCGCGGGACCCGATACTGCCGCGCCGGGGACGATCATCGGCTACGGCTTCCGCGACGGGCTCTGGCCCGACGCGCCGAACTCGCGCCTGCTCGACCAGGCAACCGGCGGCGGGGACGTCGTCCTGATCAGCGGCGACCTGCACTGCGTCTGGCTGAGCACCCGCGCCGCCGCGAACCTCGGCGTCGAGATCGACGACTCCGGGCTGCTGCGCGAAGGTCCCGCCTTCGCCGTGCAGCGCGCCCTCGACGAGGTGCCCGAGCACGTCGTCGACGGATGGGCGGCCGATGCGGCGAAACGGGCGGCGGCCAGGGGAGTGGTCGGCGTCGTCGACCTCGAGATGGACTGGACCCTCGACACCTGGCGGCGACGCCGGGCCGCCTCCTTCAACTCGCTCCGCGTGCGATTCGGTGTCTACCCGCAGCACGTCGAGCGGGCCATCGCGGAAGGGCTGCGCACCGGCGGGCGCATCGACGACCTGATCGAGGTCGGGTACCTCAAGGTCCTCATCGACGGCTCGCTCAACACGCGCACCGCGTACTGCTTCGACCCCTATGCCGGCGACCCGGACAGCGGCAGCGGCCTGCTGACCGTCGGGCCCGATGACCTCGAGCGCCTGCTGCGCACGGGACGCTCCGGCGGACTGGTGCCCACCGTGCACGCCATCGGCGACCGGGCCCTCGGGCTCGCGCTCGACGTGTTCGAGCGGCTCGGGATCGGCGGCAGGGTCGAGCACGCGCAGCTCGTCGGCGCCGACGACGTCGCGCGCTTCGGCCGACTCGGAGTGGTGGCGAGCGTCCAGCCCGCGCATCTGCTCGACGACAGGGACGTGGCCGACGAGCTGTGGGCGGGCCGCACCGACCGTGCGTTCCCCCTGCGGAGCCTGCTCGACGCAGGCGCCTCGTTGGCACTCGGATCCGATGCGCCGGTCTCGGCGCTCGACCCGTGGCAGACCATCGACGCCGCCGTGCACCGCAGCCGGCCCGGCGATCAGTCGTGGCACCCCGAGCAGGCGCTCACCGTCGAGGAGGCGCTCGCGGCGTCGACGGACGGACGAACGAGGCTGCAGGTCGGTGCGCCCGCCGATCTCGCGGTAGTCGACGACGACCCGATCGAGCTCCAACGCATAGACCCCGAGTTCCGGCTCACCGGGATCCCCGTCGCAGCCACGCTCCTCGCCGGCCGGTTCACGCACCGCGCCCTCTGACCGGCCCGCGCCGCCGCGGCTCTTGTCGCTCGCGTCGGCACTCCGATATGGTTCAGCGACCGATCAGGGGAGTCAGAGTGCGCGTCGCCGTCGCAGCCGTCCGAGCGCTTCTGGCGATCGCCATCGTCGCCGCGATCATCGGCCAGATCAACACCAGCGTCGGCTACTGGCAGTCGAACGGCCTCACCGACCTGACGAGCCCGCTGGTCAGCTTCTTCAGCTTCTTCACCGTGCAGTCGAACGTCCTCACCATCGGCGTGATGGCGTGGGGCGCCGCCCGGCTGTTCCGCGGACGCACCACCGACAGCCGCGTGTTCCTCGCGTTCCGTGTCGCGGACTTCACCTACATGGCGATCACCGGCATCGTCTACAACCTGCTGCTGCGGGGCATCGCGCTCCCGCAGGGCACCACGCTCGAATGGTCGAACGAGGTGTTCCACGTCGTCGCCCCGCTCGTCGTCGTGCTCGACTGGCTGTTCGCCCCCGGGCGCTCCCCGGTCCGCTGGCAGGTGCTGCCCCGGGTGCTCGTCTTCCCGATCGTCTGGGTCGTCTACACCCTGATCCGCGGCCCGCTGACCCCCGACGTGCTGCGCGGCGTCGACTACTGGTACCCGTACCCGTTCCTCAACCCGAACCTCTCGCACAACGGCTACCTGTCGGTCGCGTTCTACGTCGTCATCATCGCGCTCGTGATCGCCTCGCTCGCGGCACTCGCTATCTGGATCTCGCGGCGCTTCGCCGGGCCCGCTCAGCGCATATCGCGTGCTGCGGAAGACGAGGCGCTGCAACCCGCCCGCTGAGCGCAGCGATACGAAGGGGCTCCGCAACGACGAAGGGACGCCCCGATCGGGGCGTCCCTTCATACGATTCAGGCGGGTCAGGCCTTTGCGATATGCGCCTGCAGGAACCAGCGGTCTTTGACGAGTCCGCGCTCGATCTCGATGAGCACGTCCTGGCTGGACACGTCGATGTCCTCGAGGTCGGTGATGCCCTTGTGCAGCACCTCGAGCGTCGCGTCGATCTGCGTCACGACGTTCGCCACGGTGTCCTCGACGCTGACGAAGCCGTCGGGGTAGATCGGCGTGGTGGTCGAGGCGGCGACGGTCTGGACGCGTCCGTCGACGGGAAGTCCCAGCGCGACGACGCGCTCGGCGACGAGGTCGGCCCACTCACGGGTGTGCGCGACGTAGACGTCGAGCAACTCGTGGATGCCGATGAAGTTGTGTCCGCGCACATGCCAGTGCGCCTGCTTGCCGTCGACGCTCAGCGCGGTCAGGTTGACGACCAGCGGCTGGAGGAACTGTGCGACTCCAGCGGCCACGTCGGCTCCCCAGATCGACTTGGTGGCTGCTGCGACAGTAGTGGTGTCCGTCATGAACATTCCTTCCGTTCTCCGTTGTCCAACCCAACGCTACGCGTCTGGGAATTGTTCGCAAGCAAGCTGAGGCTGGGCTAACCGCATGCCGCGGGCGGATCGAAGCTCCCGCCACGCTCTACGGTGGAGGCAGAGGTCGCACGGAATACCGCACCGCCGCGCCGCGGTTGACCCGGGTGGACCGCCGAGAAAGAAGGAGTGACCCGCTCATGAGTGTTGGGGCCGCCCCTCCCACCATCGAAACGCTCGATGACGCCGCAGTCACGCGCCTGCGTGCCGACTTCCCGATCCTCGGAACGAACGTCGGTGGACGCCCGCTCGTCTACCTGGACTCCGGTGCGACGTCGCAGCGCCCCCTCGCGGTGATCGACGCCGAACGCGACTTCGCGATGCACCGCAACGCCGCCGTGCACCGCGGTGCGCACCACCTCGCCGTCGAAGCCACCGAGGCGTTCGAGCAGGCCCGATCGAGCGTCGCCCGCTTCGTCGGCGCCGACGACGACGAGATCGTCTGGACCGCGAACGCGACCGAGGGGTTCAACCTCGTCGCTTACTCGCTCGGCGCCGGAAGCCTCCAGGGCGACGGGCCCATCGTCTTCGCTCCGGGCGACGAGATCGTCGTCACCGAGATGGAGCATCACGCGAACCTCATCCCGTGGCAGCAGCTCGCCGCCCGGGTCGGCGCGACACTGCGGTTCATCCCCATCACCGACGGCGAGGTGCTCGACCTGGATGCCGCGCGCACCGTCATCGGGCCGCGCACGAAGCTTCTCGCCTTCACGCACGTGTCGAACGTGCTCGGGGTCGTCAACCCGGTCGACGGGCTCGTCGCGCTCGCGCGCGGGGCCGGTGCCCTCGTGATGCTCGACGCGTGCCAGTCGGCTCCGCACCTGCCGCTCGATCTGCACGCCCTCGACGTCGATTTCGCCGCGTTCTCGAGCCACAAGATGCTGGGCCCCACCGGCATCGGCGTGCTCTACGGCAAGCGCGACCTGCTGAACTCCATGCCGCCGTTCATCACCGGCGGATCGATGATTACGACGGTCACGATGGAGCGCGCCGAGTTCCTGCCCGCCCCCCAGCGTTTCGAGGCGGGCAGCCAGCCGATCGCGCAGGCCGTCGGGCTCGACGCCGCCGTGCGCTACCTCGACGAGGTGGGGCTCGACGCGGTGCACGAGTGGGAGGCCGCCCTCGGGCAGCGACTCGTCGAGGGGCTCGCCCGTGTGCCCGGCATCCGGGTCGTGGGTCCCGGTCCCGGCGCCGCGCGCGTCGGACTCGCCGCCTTCGACGTCGACGGCGTCCACGCGCATGACGTCGGCCAGTTCCTCGACGACCGCGGCATCGCCGTGCGCGTCGGACACCACTGCGCCCAGCCCCTGCACCGGCGCCTCGGCGTCGCTGCCACCACGCGGGCGAGCGCCTACCTCTACACGACCACCGACGAGGTGGACGAGTTCCTCGATGCTGTCGCGGGCGTCCGCGCGTACTTCGGAGCAGGTGCATGAGCGGGCTCGACGACCTGTACCGGCAGATCATCCTCGACCATTCGAAGCAGGCGCACGGCCGAGGGATCGACGCCGCTCCCGCCCCAGAGGGAACGGGTGTCGGCAGCTCGCATCAGATCAATCCCACCTGCGGCGACGAGATCACGCTGCGTCTCGCCCTCGACGGCGACCGCATCGCCCAGGTGCGGTGGGACGGCATGGGGTGCTCGATCTCGATGGCCTCCGCCTCGGTGCTGACGGAACTCGCGAAGGACATGGACGTCGACGGCTTCCGCGCGGCGTTCGAGGAGTTCCGCGGCATGATGCGTTCGCGGGACGACTTCGAGGAGCACGAGGAGACGCTCGGCGACGCGGCCGCGTTCGCCGGGGTCTCCCGGTACCCGGCTCGTGTGAAGTGCGCGATGCTCGCCTGGGTCGCCGCCGAGCACGCGCTGGCCGAGGCCCACTGAGACGGGTGCCGGGCGCCGCGCATCACGACGCCCGGTCCTCGCGTCACTCGGCGGGATAGCTGCTGATCTTCAGGGCCCGCGCCAGATGCGCAGCATTCGCCGCTACGGTCTTGTTCGTGGCCGCGGTGGCCTCGGGCGTCTCGTCGAGGTCGTTGTAGTCCGTGGACCCCATCGCCTCGCCGTGCCAATAGGTAACGCCCTGTGCGGGGATCGTGTAGCCGACGTCGTTCCATCCCTGGAACAGCTCCGCGCTGATCTGGTGCGCGCCGTCCTCGTTGCCGACGTTGGCGACGATGGCGACCTTGTCGAACAGGATCGGGCGGCCCGCGTCGTCGGTCTCGGACAGTTCGGCGTCGAGACGTTCGAGCGCCCGCTGCGCGATGCTCGTCATGTGTCCCATCCAGGTGGGTGTCGCGATGAGCAGGATGTCGGCGGCGAGGATCTTCTCGCGGATGGCGGGCCACGCGTCGCCGTCACCCATGTCGGTCTCGACTCCCGGCTTCACGTCGTGGTCGACGAGACGCACCGACGAACTCGTCACGCCGTGCTCGCCGAGGGCGTCGAGGACCTGGTTCATCAGCAGCTCCGTGCTCGAGGGAGCCGGTGACGGCTTCAGCGTGCAGTTGAGGGCGAACGCGGTCAGGGTCGTGGTGGTCTGGGACGCTGTCATGGTGTTCTCTTCCGTCGGGGTCGCCTCACTCTCGATGGCGCAGTCGGGAAGGTGCTGGGAGCCGCCTGATCGAGGTCAGCGCAACGCGCCGAGGTAGAGCACCGCGTCCTTCAGGTTCTTGACCCGCTGCTCGTAGCGGGCGGCGATCACGATCAGCACGACACCCCCGACACCGACCCACAGCCACCACGGCACCGCGTCGTAGACGTCCGACAACCACGGCCACAGCTGCGCCAGGGCATGGATGGCGAAGGTCGCCGCGCCGACCAGCAGGGGTGCGCGAAGGCGGCCGACGACGCCGACGAGCAGCACCGCGAGGGCGACGACCCCGAGTGCGACTGCGCGCCAGAGCTCGGTCGGCCAGAAGTCGAGGAGCAGGGACGGCACGAGCAGCAGCGCCAGTCCCGGACCGAGGGCGGTCCCGCTGCCGAGGTCGGCGCGGCGCTCGAGCAGAAGGGCGCCGCCCGCGAGGAGTGCGAGCGCGGTCGGCACGGTCGCCAGCTCGACGGCGGGCACGCTACCGGCGCCGGGAACGACGGCGGTGGGCAGCAGCCCCGACAGCGCGATACCGGTCGCCGTGACGACTCCGAGCCCGGTGATCGTCGCACCGCGGACCAACCGCGAGGGCCGCTCCGACTGCAGTGCGTTCTGCACGATCCAGGCGGCGCCGAGCAGGCTGAGAGTGCCGACGAGGCGAGGGACGACGAAGCCGCCCTCGATCACGGCGACCGTCTCGATCCCCGCGAGAAGCACGATGGAAGCGGTGAGAGCGGTGGTGGCGACGTTCCGGGGGAGGAGCCCGCGCTCGAACCAGAGCAGCCCGACCACCCCGGACACCGCGACGGCCGGAAGCAGCCACGCCTCGACGAGGAGGCTGCCGCGTCCCGTCGCCTCGTCGAACGCGCGGTCCGCCGCCACCAGCAGCAGTGACGACAGCGCGAAGGCGAGCACGATCCCCCGCAGTGCCAGCGTTCGGAGGCGCTCGGGCAGGAAGGGGGCGGCGAGGGCGAGGACGCCCCCGGCGACAGCGACGACGACCGCTCGAACCCCTCCGGTGTCGAACGAGGCGAGGACACTCGGCAGGAAGGCGAGGGCGAGAGCCGCAGCGAACAGGAGGGACCGGCCGGCGCCGTGCTCGCTCGCACGCCGCGCGGTGATCGCACCGGTGATGATCAGGAGGAGGCCCGTGACGGGGAGCGTGTACGGCTCGACCTCGCGGACGCCGCCGTCGGCGAGCGACCACCAGAGGGCCCCCGATGCGAGAGCCGCTGCCAGCCAGCCGAGGTGGCGGCGTGCGCCGGTGGCGCGGACGGGGTCGCCGTCGGTCGTGGACGAGATCCCGACGGCCACGGCCGCGAGCACGAGGACGAGCCAGGTCCAGTCGCTGCCCGTCGCCAGTACGACGACGACCGGGAGAAGAGCCGCGGCGAGGTTGCCGCCGGTCAGCCACGGCGACGATCCCGTCGCGCGACGGATGGCAGGCGGCACCGCGAGAGCGGAGGTGACGACGGCTGAGGAGACCGCCCAGACGACCGCCCCGTCGAGGCGCAGCACAGCGGCGATCTGTCCTGCGGTCGCCATCACGGCGAGCGGACCGACGAGGGCGGCGACGACCGCCTCGGGCGCTCGTCGCCGGGCGGTCGGAGACGCGAGGGTCGCCGCCGATGCGACCGCGACGATACCCGCGAGCCCGGCGCCGATCAGATCCGCCTGCTCTCCTCCGGTCACGATCGCGAGGGGGCCCGTGACCGTGAGGGTGACCGCGGAGACGGCGGCGAGCACGCCCGCGTCCGGCCGGCGCAGCCGCGGTAGTGCCGCGACGATGAGGAGCGCCGCGGCGCCGACGAACGCGGGTAGCAGCGACGCGTGGAGGTCGATGCGCGCCCACTCCGGCGTGGAGGCGGCGGTCCCGACGAGCGCGATCAGACCGACACCGAGGAGGACGGTGCGCTCGGCAGGGATGCGCGTGGCGAAGGCCGTTCCCGCGAGGATGACGACCGCCGCACCCGAGGCCCACGGCCACGCACCGCGGTCGGTGAACGCGGCGGCCGCGAGGAAGAGCAGCGCCGCGGCTCCGACCGGGTACAGGGCGAAACGGAGCCAGCGCCGCGACCCTCCGAGAACGAGCATTCCCGCCCCTGCGGCGGCCGCGATGAGGGCGGCGGCGACCGCCGAGCCCGCACCGGGTGCGAGCGCCGCGGGAAGGACGAGCGCCGCACCGGCGGCGATCTCGATCGCGACGACGGTCCATACCGTCCGACGCCGGAGCGCGGCGAGCAGCACGGCCACGGTCGTCGTGACGGTGAGGGCGAAGAGCAGCCCGTCGTCGGGGCCGATCGGAGACCCTCCGGCGAAGAGCCCCGAGAACAGCGGTCGCGTGAGCGCGACGGCGCCGGCGCTCACGGCGGAGCCCGCTGCGACGAGCAGACCCAACGCCGACACGACCAGGCCGCCGATGACCGCGGCCGTAGCCTGCGGCTTCGAGGCGAGCGGCACTCCCGCCCGCACGAGGACCAGGGCGGCGACCACCCCCGCGCCGACGGCGGAGACCTCGAGGAGCGTGAGCAGCGCGTCGGTGCCGACGGACAGGCCTCCGATCGCGGCGCCGGCGAACGCGTAGCCGAGGCCCGCGCCCGCGACGACGGTGCGCCACCGGTCGCGTGGGCCGGCGGCGCGGGCGATGATCGACTCCCCCGCCCAGAGAAGCGCGACGACCGCGAAGGTGAGCAGGCGCGTGATGGCGAGATCGGGAAGCGCGATCCAGGCGGCGACTCCCGCGACGAGCGCGCCCAGCAGGGTCCCGCCGACGAGGAGGTTGTGCTCGATCGCCGCTCGGGTAACGCGCGATCCGGCGAGAGCTGCGACTGCGGCGGCGGCACCCGCCCAGACGCGGGTGCTCGCGGGCCCGTCGATGGCGCCGGCAGTGATCAGAGCCACGGCGGCGGGAAGGGCGCCGGCGGCGAAGAGGGTGACCGTGCGCAGTGGGGCGGCGCGCCGGCTGAGCAGCGCGAGGCCTGCGATCACGGCGACGCCGGCACCGGCGTGCAGATACGGGTCGACACCACCCGTGCCGAAGAGATCGTTGGCGCGGATGATCCAGACGTCGAGCAGCAGCAGCACGAGGGCGATCACGGCGACGCCTTCGGCCGTGGCGCGCAGTCCGCGGCGGCGCAGCACGATCGCGACGCCGATGACGAGGAGGCTCGCGGCGGCGATGATCGCGGATCGCACCTCGAGGGAGGCGAGGAGGTACGCCACGAGCAGGAAGAAGACGGCGGTCACCGAGACGGCGATGACGCCGGTGGTGAGCAGCACGGCTTGGACGGTGGGACGCCGCCTCGGGGGTGCGGCCGGAGGCGCCGTCGTGAACGCGGGAGCGGCGGCGGGCGGCGGGGTCGCCGCGAAGGGTGCCGCGACCGACGAGGCAGCAGGGGCGGCAGCGGGTGCAGGCAGGGGAGTGGTCTGTCGTGGAGTCGCCTCCGCCGGCGGACCCTGGAGGTCAGACGGAGAAAGGGGAGCCGCGAGGGGCGCGGAGACTGCGGCTGCTCCGGTGCGGGCGGCGACCGCGGCGCGCTGCCTCTCGCGCATCCCGGCGATGATGCGCTGGCGCTGCTCCTCCCACCCGACGACGGCCCTCGACGCGGCGAGCAGCTCATCCGCACCGTCGACCCCGAGATCGAGCCCGCAGCGGGAGCAGACGAGGGTGCGCAGGGGTGTGAAGCAGGCCGGGCACTTGGTCGTGTCGAGCAGCTCGTCCGGTGACGAGGCCCAGAACCGGAAGGCGTGCGTGGGGCGGGAGCCGCTCATGCGATCACTGTGTCAGAGCGGTCGGCGGCGATGCGGGCGGACCGGCGGTCTGTGGAGAGATCGGCGGTTGTGGAAACGGCGCTCACGATCGATCCGGCGCCGGTCGGACGGGGTGCGGTGTAGCGCCCTCGACCGTGTCGTGTCCAGCCCTGGTGCGGTGCATACCCCTGCAGAACAATTCCGCTCATGATTTCCTCCCCAGACCGCAGCGGCGCGGTCGAACACGGCACCGCTGCCGGGCCGCTGTGACCGACCGCACCGTCGCGGAGCTCCGCGAACAGCTCGAGATCATCGAAGCCTCCGGTCGGCCGACGGCGACCCTGGTCGCTCAGCTCGACGAGGTGCTCACCGCGATCGACACCCTTCTCCCGGCGGGCGTCGCGGCGCGGCGCACCGCGCTCGACGACCACGCCTTCTACGTGGAGTAGGAGCTCTGAGCGGTCGGTCTCAGTCCTTCGCAGGAGCTGCGGACCCCCGCGTCGCCCTGCCATCGCCCGCCGCGGCGAGCGCCTCGCCGACCGCCGCGCCCGTCGCACGACCATTGACGATGTCGGCGATGTCGATGCCGACCAGGTCCTTGATGAGCTTCGTCGACGTCGCCAGCTGGCCCGCGACGCTCTGACCGAGCTGACCGGTGGGGTCGCCGTCGGAGGAGATCACGGTCATCGAGCGGATGCCGGCGAGCGGCTCCGCGGCCGCGCGGACGATCTCGGGGAGCTGGTTGATGACCTGCTGTCGGAGCAGATCCATGGCGCGCTCCTGCAGCGCCTCGGCCTGAGCCCTCGTCGACTCGGCCTCGGCGTTACCGGTGACGCGGATCGAGTCGGCCTGCGCCTCGCCTTCGGCTCGGAGCGCTTCGGCGGCGGCGATACGGCGGTTCTTGTCGGCGATACCTTCCGCCTCGATGGCCTCCGCCGCGGAACGGCGGCGGTTGCGGTCGGCGACACCTTCGGCCTCGATGGCCTCGGCGGCCGACTTGCGGGCGTCGCGAGTGGCGTTCGCCGCGGCGATCGACGCCTGCGCGTCGGCCTCGGCCTTCTTCGCGATCGCGTACGCCTCGGCGTCGGCGACCGCGCGGATCTCGGCGTCCAGCTCCTGCTTGCGCAGTCCGACGCGCTTGCCCGCGGTGAGCTCCTGCTGGCTGACGACCTCCTGCTGCGCGATCGCCTCGGCGAGCGGGGCCGCCGACGCGGCCTCGGCACGAGCCTTGTCGGTCTCCTTCTGGATCTCGGCCTTACGCAGGTCGAGCTTGCGCTGCGACTCGGCGACCGCTTGATCGGCGGTGATGCGGGCCTCCTCGGAGGCCTGGCGTGCGACCGACTCGGCGATCTCGGCGACCTGCTTCACACGGGCGGCCTCGGCGCGTCCGAGGTCGCGGATGTAGCCGTTGTCGTCGTCGATCTCCTTGATCTGCAGAGTGTCGATCTGCAGACCCTGCACGTCGAGCGCCTCACGGACGGCCTCGAGCACCTGGCCCTGCAGCGCCGACCGGTTGGTGATGATCTCGGTCACCGTCAGCTGACCGACGATCGAGCGGACCGATCCGCTGAGGACCTCCTCGGTCGACGCCTCGATCTGATCCTGCTGGTTGAGGAAGCGCTGGGCGGCGGCGCGCACCATCTGCTCCGAGCCGCCGACCTTGACCACCGCCACGGCGTTGACCCGGATGGTGATCGCGTCCCGCGTCTGCGCGGTGGCCTGCACGTTCAGCTGCCGGCTGCGCAGGCTCAGCTTGAAGTAGGCCTCGACGATGGGCTTCACGAATACGCGCGAGCCGAAGACGACGCGCTGTCCGGCGTTCTCGTCGTTCTCGGCTCCCGTCTTCGGGCCCTTCTGCCGAGAGGTCACGATGATCGCCTCGTCGGGCTTCGCGACCTTGATGCCGCGGAGCACGATGATGAGCACGATCAGGACGACGACGATCAGTGCGCCGATGAGAAATGCCGTTCCGATCAGGTCGGAGAAGAAGTCGATCACCGCTTCAGTCTGTCGGAGGGGGCGCGGCGCGGCAAGGAAACGTCTGATGAAAGCGAACCGTGATGGGAACGAGATCATTCTTTCGGGATCCATGCAGTCTCACGAAGTAGCTTCGCCCGCATGGATCCGACCATGACGCTCATGCTCGAAGAGCTGAGGTCGGTTCCGCTCTCCGAGCTTCAGGTCATGCTCGACGAGAACCTCGCCGAGCATGCCGAACTGCGGTCGCAGGGCTACGGTCCGGGTGATGAGGACTTCGACCAGAACAGCATGCTCTGGGTGGTCATCTCGTCGGCGCTCGGTGAGCGGTCGCTGTTCGCCTGAACCCGCAGAGGGTGCGACGAGTTCCTCGCTTCGCGACGGCCCTGGCGGGCCTCCTCAGCGAGCAGGGCGGGCCTTATCGGCGAGCGGAGGGGGGGCCCTTCGTATCGCTTCGCTCAACGGGCGGGCAGGCGGGCCTCTTCAGCGGGCGGGCGGGGTCAGTGTGGTGTCGCCGCGGAGCAGCATGTCGGTCGCGAGATCCGCGAGCGCCTGCGATACCGGCGACAGGGTGCTGCGCTCGCGGCGCACCAGCGCGATCACGTCGTGGAGCGGCTCCGCGAACGGCGTCGTGGTGAGTCCCGGCGGGAAGAGGGCGCTGCGGGTGACCGCCGAGGCGACCATCGTGTCGCCGAGGCCTCGGGCGACGAGCGCCAGCGCGGTGTCGACGTTCTCGACCTCGATCAGCGGGTCGATCCGCACCCCGGCGGCCTGCGCGCGGTCGGTGAGCTGACGTCGGGTCGGATCCGATGAGCCGTACTGCGCGTCGTAGAGGATGAGCGGCGCCTCGGGGATGGCCCCGATCGTCATCGGCTTCCGCGTCCGGGAGGCGTCACGGCTCACCCACACCACCTCGTCGCGCAGCAGCGGCCGGACATCGAGCCCCTCGTGGGGCACCGGAAGCACCACGAGTCCTGCTTCGAGCTCACCGGCTCGGACCGCTTCGGCGACGCTCACCGAGTTCTGTCCGACCAGGCGGATCTGCACGCCCGGATAGCGATGGTGGAACTCCTGCGCCAGGGGGGAGAGCAGGTAGAACTCGGCGTTGCGCAGCACACCGAAGCTCGCGACGCCGCCGGAGATGCCGCGCAGCGACCGCACGAGGTCCTCGGCGCCGTCGACGCTGTCGGTCGCCTGGCGCGCCCAGGGCAGCAGCTGTTCGCCCGCCGCGGTGAGCACCAGTCGGCGACCGCCGCGGACGAACAGCTCGAGGCCGCAGCCCTGCTCGAGGGCGCGGACCAGCTCCGAGACGGTGGGCTGGGCGAGACCCAGCTCGCGGGCGGCGGCGGTGAAGGATCCGAGCCGGGCGGCCGTCGCGAACGCGCGCAGCTGCGAGATACGCATAGGCAAACCCTATGGCAGGTGCGGGGTATATGACCGTTGTCCCGTACTCCGCCGCTGCCTACGATCGCCCCTATGCGTTTCACCCCCTCCGTGCTCTCCTCCCTCGACGGCCGCTACTCCATCGCCAAGGCCCCCGGCATCGACGCCCCCGCGGCGCAGCAGGACCCGGCGGTCGTCGCGACCGTCACCTCGATGCTGCAGGACATCGAGAAGCGCGGACTCGACGCGGTCGGCGACGCCGCCCGCAAGCTCGACAACTGGGACGGACGCGACTTCGAGCTCTCCGCCGAGCGCATCGCCGAGAGCGGATCGCGCATCGCCCCCGACCTGCGCGCCGCGATCGAGCTCGGCAGCGAGCGCACCCGCGCCTTCGCCCGAGTGCACCGCGCGCACCTCGAGGACTTCGAGGTCGAGCTCGTGCCGGGGCTCGTCACCGGAACGCGGTACGTGCCCGTCGGCAAGGTGGGCGCCTATCTGCCCGCCGGCCGCTTCCCGCTCACCGCGTCGGCATTCATGACCGTCGGCGTGGCGAAGGAGGCGGGCGTGCCCGACGTGATCGCGTGCACCCCGCCGCAGCCGGACGGCGGACCGAACGACGCCGTGCTCTACGCGGCTCACCTCTCCGGGGTCGACCGCGTCTACGTCATCGGGGGAGTGCAGGCGCTCGCCGCGATGGCGTTCGGTCTGCTCGAGTCGCCCGTCAACATGGTGGTCGGCGCCGGCAACGCGTTCGTCGCCGAGGCGAAGCGTCAGCTCTTCGGCACCGTCGCGATCGACTTGCTCGCCGGCCCCTCCGAGGTCGCCGTCATCGCCGACGACTCCGCCGATCCCGAGCTCGTCGCCGCGGATCTCCTCGGCCAGGCCGAGCATGGCCCCAACTCGCCGGCCGCCCTCGTCACCACGTCGCAGGCGCTCGCCGACGCGGTGATCGCCGCCGTCGACCGGCAGCTCGAGACCCTCGCCACCGCGTCGATCGCGGGCGCCGCGTGGCGCGACTACGGCTCGGTCATCGTGGCCGCCGACCGTGAGACCGCGGTGCGCCTCATGGACGACCTCGCGCCCGAGCACCTCGAGATCCTCACCGAGGACGACGACTACTACCACTCGGCGCTCACGAACTACGGATCGATCTTCCTCGGGCCCTGGAGCACGGTCGCCTACTCCGACAAGGGCATGGCGGGTACGAACCACACCCTGCCGACCGCGGGTGGTGCGAAGCACAGCGGCGGACTGTCGGTCTCGCGCTTCCTGAAGCCGCTCACCTACCAGCGCATCGCCGAGGCGGCCACGCCGCAGCTCGCGGAGGCGGTGCACGTCATCTCCGAGTCCGAGGGGATGGCCGCGCACGACGCCACCGCGACCATGCGGCTCGATCGTCTGGCCGCGTCGGCCGGGCGCCGCTGAGGGACAGGGACGGGAGCCCGGCGATGGCGCGCACCCTGCGGGTCGCAGCGGTCTCGCACGAGATCCGCATCGGCGATCTCGTCGCGAACCTCGCCGCCGCGTCCGCCGCGCTCGGTCGCGCCGTCGGTGCGGGCGCCGAGTTCATCGTGCTGCCCGAGCTGGCCACGAGCGGCTACGTCTTCGACGACAAGGCCGAGGCGTCCGCCGTGGCCATCCCCGCCGACGATCACCGGTTGCGCGACCTCGCCGCCCTGGTGCCGGCGGACCGCGTCGCGGTCGTCGGCTTCTGCGAGCGCGACGGCGACGAGCTCTTCAACTCCGCGGCCGTCCTGAGCGGCGGGGAGGTGCTGTCGGTGTACCGCAAGTCGCACCTCTGGGCGCGCGAGAAGACGATCTTCGCCACCGGAGACGCCGCCGGCGTCGTCGTCGACACCCCGGTCGGACGGGTGGGAGTGGCTATCTGCTACGACAACGAGTTCCCCGAAGTGCCGCGCGGGCTCGCGCTCGCCGGCGCGGAGGTGCTCGCCCTCCCGGTGAACTGGCCGCTGGTCGAGCGTCCCGACGGCGAGCACGCCCCCGAGATCATCCAGGCGATGGCGGCGGCGCGTTCGTCGCGTCTGCCGACCGTCATCGCCGACCGCCACGGCCTCGAACGCGGAATTCCGTGGACGGGCGGCACGGCGGTCGTCTCGGGCGACGGGTGGATCGTCGCCGGGCCCGAGAACACCGGCGCGCCCGTCGTGGCCGACATCGAGATCGTCGGCCACACGGTGCTCGGCGAGTTCAACGACCTCATCGGCGACCGCCGACCAGAGCTGTACCACCCTGCTCCACGAACCATCGCTCCACCGTCCATCGACTGACTCCGCATCATCGCGGCCGACTCCACAAGGAGCCTCATGTCCTCATCCGCCCCCACCGGCACCGCACCGTCGCGACCCGCCGTCGAGGTCAAGTCCATCGACTGGGTGCCGCTCGACGAGCGACGCGGCAAGCCGACGACCCTGTTCCCGCTGTGGTTCATGTCGAACGCGAACCTCACCACCCTCGCCACGGGCATGGTCGGTGCGGCGCTGGGCGCCTCGTTCGCGACCTCGCTCGTCGCGATCGTCCTCGGCGTGATCGTCGGCACCGTGTTCACGTCGTTCCACTCGGCGCAGGGCCCGCAGCTCGGGCTGCCGCAGATGATCCAGTCGCGCGCCCAGTTCGGCTACCGCGGTGTCATCGTGATCTGCGCGGTCGTCGTGTTCAGCATCGTCGGATTCAACATCTTCAACCAGATGCTCGCCTCGGACGTGGTCGTCATGGTGACCGGTGTCGAGACGCCCGTCGTGAACTACATCGTGGTCACGGCACTCGCGCTGGCGCTCGCGATCTTCGGATACCACTGGATCCACCGCGCGCAGACCTGGCTCACCTGGCTGTTCCTCGCCACCTTCGGCGTCTTCACCGTCGCCGCGGTGATCCTGCTGCCGCTGCCCGCCGACCAGCTCGGCTTCGGCGGATTCAACTGGCCCGGGTTCCTCGTGCAGTTCGGCGCGGCCGCGGCGTATGCCCTCGGCTGGGCGCCGTACGTGTCCGACTACTCGCGCTACCTGCCGCCCCAGACCTCGCCCCGCAAGGCGCTGTTCTACACCTCGGCGGGCGTCATCGTGGGCGCCGGCTGGCTGATGGTGCTCGGCGCGTTCGTCGCCGCCCTCTTCGCCGGAGCAGCCCCGCTCGACGCGGTCCGCGACGCCGCCGACGAGGTGCTGCCGGGGGCCGGGTTCTGGCTCCTCATCTCGGCACTGCCCGGGCTGGTCACGGTGATCACGGTCAACATCTACGCCTCCGCGCTCGAGCTGATCACGATCGTCGCGTCGTTCCGCTCGATCCGGCCGACGCGCACCGTCCGGGTGATCGCCTGCTCGATCATCGCCCTCGCCGGTTTCCTCGGCGCCGCGCTCAGCACGGGCGAGTTCCTCGCGAACTTCAGCAGCTTCCTCGTGGTGCTGCTGTACGTGCTCGTGCCGTGGACGTCCGTCAACCTGGTCGACTACTACCTGGTGCGCCGCGGCCACTACGCGATCCGCGAGATCTTCACCCCCGGCGGCATCTACGGCAACTGGGCGTGGCGCGGCCTCGCGGCGTACGGGATCGGCATCCTCGCCATGATCCCGTTCGTGGTGACCGCGTGGTTCACCGGGCCGATCGCAGCGGCGATGGGTGGCATCGACATCGCCCTGTTCGTGGGACTCATCGTGTCGGCCGTCGCCTACCTGCTCTTCGCCCGCTCGCTGAACCTGGCGGCCGAGCGCGAGCAGGCGCGACGCGACGCGTCCGAGCACGGCGAAGAAGCGGTCGCGTTCGCCGGTCGCGAAGCACCGGTCGAGACCGCGCCCGAGCAGTCGCTTGGACGCTGACCCGGCGGAGAGGTCGAAGCGCGGGGCCCGGTTCCGGGTCCCGCGCTTCCCGTGCAGCCCTGCCGTCCGGGCCTGTCGGGTCGGCGTAACGTGATGCCGTGACCGCGCCGACGACCTCCGAGATCGTCGCGGTGGCGGTCGGGGGAGTGATCGGCACCGGGCTCCGGTGGGGCCTCGACCTCCTGCTCCCGCACGCCGCCGACGAGTTCCCGACCAGCACCCTGATCACAAACCTGCTCGGCACCTTTCTCCTGGCCGCGCTGGTCGCCGGCGTATGGATGCGCCCGCGAACGCCCGTCTGGGTGAAGGCGGGGTTGGGGCCTGGGGTGCTCGGCACCTACACGACCTTCTCGGCGGTGGCGCTCGCCCTCGTCACGCTCGTCGATGCGTCGCGGCCGGGGATCGCCGCGCTGTACTTCGTGCTCTCGCTGGCGGGCGGGCTCGGCGCCGCGGTCGCCGGTATCGCCCTCGGCAGTCGCGCCCTGGCTCGCCGTGCGCCGGAGGCTCTCGAGTGAGCCCGGCGCTCGTCGCCGCGGTACTGCTCTCGGGCGCCGTGATGGCGGTGGTCCGCTTCCTCGTCGCGACGTGGGCGTCGTCGCGGCGTCGATCGGCGGTGACGACCGGGTTCCCAGCTGCCGTGCTGATCGTCAACGCGGTCGGGTCGGCGATCGCGGGCGCCGCGGCGGGCTTCGCCGCGGCGGGCCTTCTGCCGTCCGAGATCGAAACGGTGCTGCTCGTCGGCATCGCGGGCGGCCTGACGACGTTCTCCACTTTCAACGTCGAGACCGTGCAGCTGGTGCTCGCGCGCCGCTATCGCATCGCCATCACGAGCGTCGCCGCGAACTACGCGATAGGCATCGCCTTCGCGGCCGCCGCCTACTACGCCACCCAGGCCCTGGCATCCTGAACCCGAGCCGGCCCTCGAGCCCCGCCCTGCCGAACTCGAAGGTGCACGGATCAGGAGAATGTGCGCGGATCAGGAGAAGCGGCGCGAACCCTCCTGATCCGTGTGCGAGTTGCCCAGTTTCGGGCGAGAACTCCTGATCCGTGCACCCGGGCGGGATGCGCCGGGCTGCTCAGGAGGCGAGGTGATGGCGGATCCAGTCGCCCGCATCCGACGGAGCGAGTCGGCCGGTGCGCAACTCGCGCGAGAAGGTGAGGGCGGCTTCGCTCAGTTGCCCGTCCGCGGACCCGGGGGCGTCGCCGAGGACGTGGATGCTGCTCCACCGGGCGGCCCGCTCACCGAGCAGCACGGGGGCGACCGCCATGCCCGCGAAGTGGCGCACCTGTCCGTCGGTGCCATCATCGAATCGGCGGCGGAACCCGCGACCCGAGAAGCGGTTGCGGCCGCCGGAAGCGAGGTCGAGGTAGCCGAGCGGCCCAAGGCGGATGCCGGCGCAGTTCCACGCGAGTGCGCGCAGGAAGCGCTCGACGGTCAGGTCCTTGCGCGCCAGGCGGTCGGCCACCTGCGCGAGGCGCTCGACGGCAGCGACGGTGGACACGATCTCAGCCTGCCGCATCGCGGATGACCGAACCCTGGAACAACCGGTCGGGATGCGTCGTTGGCGTGGGGGAGCGTTCCGCTCGACAGCCTTCAACCGAGAGACCGGTGCGCCGAATGTCAGACCACGCGAGCTTCAACGACACGATCATCGAGGAGTTCCGCGCCAACGGCGGAACCGTTTCGAGGTTCGGTCGCAGCCTCGTCCTCGTTCACCACGTCGGAGCGAAGAGCGGGATCGAGCGCATCGCCCCGGTGATGGCCATCCGCGACGGCGACGACGCCTGGCTGATCGCCGCGTCGAAGGCCGGCGCCGACGACCACCCCGCCTGGTACCACAACCTGCTCGCTAACTCCGACGTCACCATCGAGACGGCGGACGAGCCGGCCGTCGACGTCCACGTCACCGACCTGCAGGGCGAAGACCGCGACGTCGCCTGGGCGCGGTTCACGTCGATGAGCCCGGGATTCGCCTCCTACGAGAAGCGCACGTCTCGGGTCATCCCGGTGCTTCGCCTGGCGCGCCGCGGCTGACGCCGACGCGAGCGGGTCAGGGTCGGCGTACCGCACCGGCCCACACCCAGCTGCGGCGGGTCCGGCCGTCCTTCATCTCGAACTCGACGAGCACTGCTCGTTCTGTCCAGGCGAGCACCCGCCCCTCGATTTCGGCGATCGCCTCGCTGCGGAACGGCACCCACGCGATGACCTTGTTCTCGCGGGTCGCCTGCGTGACCTGCTCCCCGACCTGGGCTCGTTCGAGCGAGACCGGCTCGGCCCGGATGACCGTCTCGGCGACCGCTCGGTAGCTCAGCTCGGTGTCGTATCGCCTGTTCCGCCCCACGCCCGGAACCCTAGGACGAGCCCCCGACGCCGCCCGCGGCCCTCGGTCATCGAGTAGGGCGAAGCCCGTATCGAGAGCGCACGCTGCGGTCTCGATGCGCTTCGCTTACTCGACCCTGGGCCCACCGCGCACGCTTGCGCGGGGGACTCGATACGCTCCTTCGTCGCTACTCGACGACCGGTGGAGGCAGCCCGCCCGTTGAGCGAAGCGATATGAAGATCACGAGTCTCCACACCGGTCGTCGAGTAGGCGCGCCAGCGCCGTATCGAGACGGCTCGAGTAAGCGAGGAACGAGCGCATCGAGAGCACACGCTGTGGTCTCGGTGCGCTTCGCTTACTCGACCCGTTTCGATACGCTCCTTCGTCGCTACTCAACGACCGGGATGGAGTCCGCCCGCCCCGCGAAGCGATACGAAGGGCGCGAGTCTCACCCGGTCGTCGAGTAAGCGAAGCGCACCGAGACGGCTCGAGTAGCGAGGAACGAGCGTATCGAGAGCGCAGCCACGGAGTTCGGCACTGTGGTCTCGATGCGCTTCGTTTACTCGACCCTGGGCCCATGGCGCACGCTTGCGCCAGGGACTCGATACGCTCCTTCGTCGCTACTCGACGACCGAGTTGAACCCGGTCGTTGTGTAGGGCGAAGCCCGTATCGAGTCGGCTCGAGTAAGCGACGGAGGAGCGCATCGAGAGTGCAGCGCCGGTGGCCGCCCGGTCAGTTCGCGGGAGCGGGCACGGTCACGGTCCACCGGATCGGGTTCGTCCAGTAGGGGACCTCGTTCGGGTCGGGCTCGAACATCGCACTGTCGGCGAGCCCGCGCCACTCGAGGGCGGCGAGAGTCTCGCCGTCGGGCACCGGCACTACGAAGCAGGTGACGCCGTCATAGGGGACGTCGTACTCGTCGACGAGATCGGTCTCGCAGCTGCTCGCGAGTCCACCGGTGTTGCCGAGCACCACCTGACCCGCCTCGTCGCCGCTGTCGAGGATCGGGATGAGCATCAGCCTGCTCGCGTCGACATCGGCGTACTGCACGTAGACCTCGACGGGCACCATGCCCGCGAGCGACTCGTCGGCGCTCTCGTCGTCGAACCGGTCGCGGCTGCCGGGGATCGCGCCGAGCACCGTGGCGCCCTGGGTCTCGACGTCGGATCCCGCCGTCACCGACATCCAGGCGACGTCGCCCTCTTGCAGCTCGGTGCCCGGCGCAACGAACTCGCCCGGCTGACCGAATTCGATGGGCTCGAAGTCGGGCCCCGCCGGCTCGGGAGAGGAGCAGGCGGTGAGCAGAAGCACGGCTCCCGCGGCGGCGAGAAGAGCGGTCAGAGGTCGGCGCATGCGGAGGTCTCCTGATCGTCGGCGTCAGACGAATCTATGAAGAGGAGGATCGACGAGCCCGCGAAGCAGCAGAGAGGCGAGCGGCGAGAAAGACCGGAGGTCGCCGGGAAGAGCGAAGTGGAGGGGATGACGGGAATCGAACCCGCGTAATCAGTTTGGAAGACTGAGGCTCTACCATTGAGCTACATCCCCGCGTGCTCAGCCGGGGCCGAACAGCGGTGAAAGCCTAACGTATCGGCTCGGCGCTCGCGGCCACGGCCGCCGCCGCGTGTCACCTCCGCGGCACCGCCCGGTACGCCGCCCGCTGGTCGGGCGCGAGGTGCTCGGTCGCGTAGCTCAGCATGGTGCGCGGCATCCCTCCCGCGTTCGCATCGAGGAACCCGAGCAGGTCGTCGCGGCTCACGCGCTTGCCCACTTCGCGGAGCATCCACCCGACCGCCTTGTGCATCAACGGCTCAGGATCTCCGAGTAGCCGCCCCGCGAGAGCGAGAGTGGGCATCGGGTCACCGGACTTGATGAAGGCGAAGGTCGCGAGCACGGCGGCGCGTCGCTCCCACTGGCTCGGGGCCGCGGCGAGTTCGTCCAGCAAGGGCGACTTCCGAGGGTCCGCACCCTCGCCGAGCAGATACTCGCCGATCAGGTACTCGGCGGACGCGTCGATGAGATCCCAGTTATTCACTCGCCCTGCCCGCAGGGTATCGAGGTAGAACCGGTGCAGCTCGGCGCGACGGCCGTGTCGGACCTCGACGCCGCCGTCGTCGCCGCGACCGGCCGCGGACGCCTTCCACTGGCCGACCAGGATGACGAGCGCGATGAGACGGTGCTCGTGCATGGCGCTGTCGAGCAGGTCCCGCAGGTCGCCGGGGGAGAGGTCGGTGTATCCCTTCGCGATCCGCCGCAGCACCGGAACCCGCACTCCGACGAATCGATCGCCCTCGCCGTACTGGCCAGGACCGGTCTTGAAGAAGCCCTGCAGGAACCGACCCGTCTCCGGGTCGGCGACGGCATCGATCTCGGCCTTGACATCGTCGACGGCGGTCATGGCGGCCACCCTACGGACAACCGCGCGGGCGCACAGACCAGGGCGCCTGTCAATACCCCCGCGAAGGGGCACGCGCGCCAATACAGTGTCGGGAACGGTGTCAACATCCGCCTCGGCAACGGTGCCGACAGCCACCCACGGAAGGCCACCCGCCATGTCTGACCTGCACTGGAGCGACGGATTCGGCAAGCCCGTCGACGCCCGCGAATCGAGCCGAATCGCCATGCCGCTCGACCCCGACGGCGCCCGCCGACACCACCGCCTGAGCCTCGCCGGCCTCTTCGGCCACCACGGTCGCCGGACCACCTACCGTGCCACCGGGATGGGTCGGGTGAAGCACTTCCTCGGCATCGGAGCCTGATCGGCTGACCCGGCTGCCGCCCCGCTCAGCGCGCGCCAGCGCGACTCGGCTAGACTCTCCCGCGGCCTGATCACCGAAGACCGCTTCACCGGGACGAAGGTCGAAAGACCGGGGCGTAGCTCAGCTTGGTAGAGCGCCCGCTTTGGGAGCGGGAGGCCGCAGGTTCAAATCCTGTCGCCCCGACTGGTGCGAACGGACCGCCTAGCGGATGCCGGTCACGCCACGAGGCCCACGCCAGACGTACGAACGAGGAAAGCACATGGTCACGTCCACCGTCGAGAAGCTCAGCCCCACCCGGGTGAAGCTCGCCATCTCGGTGACTCCTGAGGAGTTCAAGCCGAGCATCGACCACGCCTACAAGCACATCGCGGAGCAGGTGAACATCCCCGGCTTCCGCAAGGGCAAGGTGCCGCCGCCCATCATCGACCAGCGCGTCGGCAAGGCCGCCGTCATCGAGCACGCCGTCAACGAGGGCCTCGACCGCTACTACCGTCTCGCCCTCGCCGATCACGACCTCAAGGCGCTCGGCCGCCCCGAGGCCGACGTCACGAAGCTCCCCGAGATCAAGGACTTCTCCGGCGATCTCGAGATCACCGTCGAGGTGGATGTCCGCCCCGAGTTCGACCTGCCCGCCTACGACGACCTGACCATCACGGTCGACGCCGCCGAGGTCGACGACACCGAGGTCGACGCCGAGCTCGAGCGCCTGCGCAGCCGCTTCGGCACCCTCATCACGGTCGACCGTCCCGCCAAGGCCGGCGACTTCGCCCAGCTCGACCTCGTCGCCACCATCGACGGCACCCAGGTCGACAACGCCACCGGCATCTCCTACGAGATCGGCTCCGGCGAGCTCATCGAGGGCATCGACGAGGCCCTCGACTCGCTCTCCGCCGGTGAGGAGACCACCTTCGAGTCGACGCTGCTCGGCGGCGACCGTGAGGGCGAGAAGGCCGAGATCAACGTCAAGCTCATCGCCGTCAAGGAGCGCGAGCTGCCCGACGCCGACGACGACTTCGCTCAGATGGCCAGCGAATTCGACACCCTCGACGAGCTCAAGGTGCAGCTGCGCGAGCAGGTCGCCCGCTCGAAGACCTTCGGTCAGGCCACGGAGGCGCGCAACAAGCTCGTCGACACGCTCCTCGAGCAGGTCGAGATCCCCGTGCCCGAGAGCCTCGTCGAGGACGAGGTGCACCGTCACCTCGAGCAGGAGAGCCGCCTCGACGACGACACCCACCGTGCCGAGGTGAAGGAAGCCAGCGAGAAGACCTTCCGCCAGCAGCTGCTGCTCGACGCGATCGTCGACAAGGAGAACGTCAAGGTCGGCCAGGGCGAGCTCACCAACTACGTCATCCAGGCGGCGACGCAGTACGGCATGCAGCCGCAGGAGTTCGCCGACGTGCTCCAGCAGAACGGCCAGCTCCCCGGCGTCATCGCCGAGGTCGCCCGCTCGAAGGCACTCGCCGTCGTGCTCGGCAAGGCCAAGGTCGTCGACACCGAGGGCAACGCCATCGACATGACCGACTTCACCGCTCAGGGCGGCGACGAGGACGACGCGTTCGACGTCTCCGCCGCCACTCAGGCGTTGCAGGACGCGAACAGCCACGACCACGACCACGATCACGAGGGCCACAGCCACTGATCGTCGCGTGACAGACGAAGGCCCCCGCTCGAGTGAGCGGGGGCCTTCGTCGTCCCTGCCCCGAGGGGGCTTCGCGGCGGTGCGGCGGGCTCGTCAGGGCTGCTGCAGGCGGCGGCCCACCGTCGCTCCGGCCCAGAACGCGATCAGCACGAAGCCCAGGCCGGTGAGCAGCCCGCCCCATGCCGCGGCGACAGACGGACCGAACGGCCCGAATGATCCGGTCGGCGGGAGGGTCGAAGTCTGGAGCGGCGCATACGCGAACCATCCGAAGCTGCGCGGCTGGCTCGCGTCCCAGATGAACAGCAGAACGCCGATCAGCGCGATCATCGCGCCGGCGATGAGGACCGCGCGCAGCCAACCGGAGTGAGCGTCGACGTTTCGTGAATCGGGTCCCGGAGTCGCCATGCCGTCAGCATGGCACGCGAACCGCGGCGGAGACGGCCTCCCATCTCCGCGATCCGGTGGCGGACCGAATGCAGGAGATTTTCTCGAGACGGGCCGAGAAAGGGGCCTTTGCGGGGGTTCTCGAGCAATTTCTCCTGCATTCGGTCCGGCACTCGGCTTCGTGGGACCGGCGGTCGGACAGGTCAGCCGAGGAGGCCGCGCACGATGGAGTCGCCCGAGTGGGTCGGGTCGCCGTCGGCAGGCTCCTGCGACACGTCGATGATCGGATACTCGCCGAGGTCGACGTCGGCCGGGATGGTGAAGCGGCCGGTCGACCCGTCGAGCACGCCGAGGCTCACGAGCGCGGTCGCATCGCGCGTCAGCAGCCACACTTCGCGGTAGCCGTCGCCGTCCGACGCGTCGAGCGTGACGCGGACATCCCTCGCCCCATCCGGCGACTCCTCGACGACGGCCTCGCCCTCGGCGCCCAGCCAGTCGGGGAGCGGCTCCAGCGCGGCCGAGGCCACGACGGTCGGTCGCGTCGCCTGCACGGCGACGACCACGGCGGTGACCACGCCTGCCGCGGCGAGCGTCGTCGCGATGACGGCGACCGCAGCGCGGCGACCGATCCGGCGTCGCGGAACCACGTCCGGCGGGCCCGACGCGGACGCCGGTGTCGTCGTCGTGGGGGAGACATCGCGGTCGAGGCCGAGCTCGTCGGCGATCGCCGACCACACCCGGGGCGCCGGTTCGGCCAGGCGTTCGTCGCCGAGGCCGGCGCGCCCGACGGCGACGGTGGCGCGCAGTTCTTCGAGCTCATCCTGGCACTCGGGGCATCCGGCGAGATGGTCGCGAATTCGGGCATCGGTGTCCTCGCCGAGCGCCATGAGCGCGAGCGCTTCGGGGTCGACGTGCGGGGGACGGTCACTGGCCGACATGGCTCGCCTCCAAACGCTTCCGCAGTCGCTGCAGACTTCGGCGGATCAAGCTCTTCACACTGCCGAGGGGGAGTGCGGTGCGCTCGGCGATCTGCACGTGCGTCAGGCCGTCGAAGAACGCGAGCCGGATGACGCGCTGGGCATCGGGCTCGAGGTGCGCGATCTCATCGGCCATCATCAGTCGGTCGGCGATGTCGACATCGTAGGACTCCGCATCGAACAAGCCGCTCGCCACCGCGCGTTCATGCAGTCTGCGCACGTGCGACCTGGCTTCGTGGGTATCGGCGATCTTCTTGCGGGCGATACCCACGAGCCACGCGGGCAGCGGGCCCCGCTCGGGATGGAAACGGTCGCGCCCCGTCCACGCGGCTACGAAGGTCTTCTGGGTCACGTCTTCCGCATCGCCGACGTCGCCGAGCGAGCGCAGCGCGAGGGTGTAGACGAGCGCTCCCCACCTCGCGTAGGCCGCGGCGACGGCGCGCTCGTCGCCCGCCACGAAACGTGCTTCGAGCAGGCGGGTGTCGTCCGCCTCGTCATCGGGCCGGACGGTGCCGTCGGAATCGGTCATGTCGCCTCCGTCGCCAGCACGACGACGTTGTCCGAGTATGTCCTCGTCACCTCGTCGAAACCACCCCCGCAGGTGATCAGGGCGAGAGTCGGCGGCCCCGTCCGATCGAACACGTCGAGGGAGGCGAGGTCGGCTTTCGGGACGTGGGTCACCGACTCGACCAGGTAGTCGTGCGCCGCACCGTCCGCGGTCGTGACGGTGACGGTCGCGCCCACCGCGACGTCGCGCAGGGCGACGAACGGGCCGAGGCCGAAGCGCAGCGAGTCGACGTGCGCCGCGACCACGGTGTTGCCCGCCGGCCCGCCGGGCGCGGCGCTCCACCGGTACCAGCCGGCGACCGATGGGTCGTCGGGGATCTCCATGCCGCCGTCCGCGCGCACCCCGGTGGGGACGATCGGGACGTCGACGCCCACCGACGGCAGCGCGACGCGTGCCGGGGGAGCAGGCTCCGGCGCGACCGGCGGCAGCGCGGCGGATCGGACCTCGGGGTCGACGGCAGCCCTGCGGATCTGCGATTCCTGCTGCGACGGCCCCCCGGCCGGTGACATCGGCCGGGGGACCGCCGCAGGATCGGAACCGGGAGCGCTGCAGGAGGCGCTCCCGGCCGCCGCGGCCACGACGAGGGCGGCCGCGACGAGTGGTCGGCTACGGTGCACGGTCAGCGGCGCGCGGTCGCGTGCCGCCGCGCGAACGCCAGGCCGACGGCGGCGACGAGCACCGCACCTGCCGCGATGATCGGCAGCACCGGGACCGGCTGCTCGGCTGCGAGCCCCGCCTCGCCGGTGTTCACCCCGTCGGGCGATCCGTGGAGTCCGTCGATGGTCTGCAGTGCGAGCGCCAGGTTGCCGCCCTCGGCGCTGCCCCACGCGTAGACGATGGTGTTCGCGCCCTCCGCCACCGTCACATCGGCCGGGCCGATCACGGGGTCGGTCGTGCCCGCGAGCGCGACGGATGCGTTCACCGTGCCCGCCGGCAGGTTCAGGATCGCCTCGTTCGGGTTCGTGAGACCCGACACGACGGCGGTTCCTCCCGCCAGGACGTCGACGGCCGGTGCGGCCGCGACGTGTCGCACGGTGAGCCGCCCCTCGGACGGTGCGGTGGTCGAGATGTCGTTGGTGAAGACGGTCACGGTCGGTTCCCCGGCCTCGTCGAGATGCGCCGCGGCGGTGTAACTGGTGCCGGCCGCGAGCTCCACATCGAGCGGGCCGAGCACGGGAGCAGTCGTGTCGGTGGCGTCCGGTGCCGTGATGACGATGCTGTAGCTCCCCGCAGGCAGATCGAGGGGGCCTGCGAGATCACCGGGCGCGAAGTCGTCGAGCGTGAGCTCCTCGTCTACCCAGACATCGACCGGGGTGTCCGGGATGGCGTGCAGCACGGCGAGGTCGGCGGTGCTGTCCGAGATGGCGGCGGCCGGAGCCGCGGCGACGGCGGCGACGCCGGATGCGAGACCTATGGCGACGATGCCGATGGTCGTCTTCTTCATCGTTTCGTTCCTCTCGTGAGGCCCCGAGGCGGGTGCCTCTCGACCTCACTTCCGGACGGATGCGGTGATTGGATGCACCCGAGCCACGGGTCCCATCCGCGGCTGACGCCCACGGCGAACAGCGACATCCGCCCCTGTTCACTTCGATAGATTCGTGAGGACGTAAACGACAAGGAGTCACACCAATGGCCGAACCCGTCATGCAGCAGAGTGTCTTCGACCGCCTTCTCCGCGACCGCATCATCTGGCTCGGATCCGAGGTGCGCGACGACAACGCGAACGAGATCGCGGCCAAGCTCCTGCTGCTCGCCGCGGAAGATGCCGAGAAGGACATCTACCTCTACATCAACTCGCCCGGCGGCTCGATCACGGCCGGCATGGCGATCTACGACACCATGCAGTTCGTGCCCAACGACATCGTGACCGTCGGCATCGGCATGGCCGCGTCGATGGGTCAGCTGCTGCTCACCGCGGGCACCAAGGGCAAGCGCTACATCACGCCCAACGCCCGCGTGCTGCTGCACCAGCCGCACGGCGGCTTCGGCGGCACCGCGAGCGACATCCAGACCCAGGCGCAGCTCATCCTCGACATGAAGAAGCGTCTCGCCGAGATCACCGCGTCGCAGACCGGCAAGAGCGTCGAGCAGATCAACGCCGACGGCGACCGCGACCGCTGGTTCAGCGCGCAGGAAGCCCTCGAGTACGGGTTCGTCGACCACATCCGCGAGTCGGCCAGCGACGTCACCGGCGGCGGCGGAACGCTCGAGCCCTCCACCAAGGGCGAGCTCTGATCAGGCCTCCCGAGCAGAAACGGAAGAACTACACGAAATGACGAACTACGACTTCGGTGGCACCGCGTTCGGTCAGGGTGAGGCGCCCTCGTCGCGTTACATCCTGCCGAGCTTCGAAGAGCGCACCGCCTACGGCTACAAGCGTCAGGACCCCTACGCCAAGCTCTTCGAGGACCGCATCATCTTCCTCGGCGTCCAGGTCGACGACGCGTCGGCCGACGACATCATGGCGCAGCTCCTCGTGCTCGAGAGCCAGGACCCCGACCGCGACATCGTGATGTACATCAACTCGCCCGGTGGCTCGTTCACCGCGATGACGGCGATCTACGACACGATGCAGTACATCCGTCCGCACATCCAGACGGTCGTGCTCGGCCAGGCCGCGTCGGCCGCCGCGGTGCTGATGGCCGCGGGAACCCCCGGCAAGCGTCTCGCGCTGCCGAACGCCCGCATCCTCATCCACCAGCCCGCCACCGGTGACGCCGGCCGCGGTCAGGCGTCCGACATCGAGATCCAGGCCCGCGAGATCATGCGCATGCGCGAGTGGCTCGAGGAGACGCTGTCGCGTCACTCGAACCGCAGCATCGAGCAGGTGAATAAGGACATCGACCGCGACAAGATCCTGTCGGCGAGCGAGGCGCTCGAGTACGGCCTCATCGACCAGGTGCTCACCAGCCGCAAGAACCTGCCCGCACTCGTCAAGTAACGAGCGGGCGCCGGAAGGGCCGTCGGGAGACCGGCGGCCCTTCTTCTCGTCCCCGAGGAGGAACCAATGTCGCCCGACGAAATCCGCATCGTCGACTCCGCCGCTCTCGCCGCGCCGCGCGGCGCGTACAGTCACGTCGTCCGGGTCGGTGACACGGTCTACACCTCGGGCTTCGGGCCGTTCACGGCCGAGGGTCCGATCCCCGAGGGCATCGTCGCGCAGACCGAGCAGGCGCTCGACAACGTCGAGACCGCGCTCGCCGAGTTCGGGTTGAGCCTCGCCGACGTGGTCAAGACGACCCTGCTGGTGCAGCACCTCGACCGCGACTTCGCCGGCTGCAACGAGGTGTGGGCGCGCCGCTTCGGCACCCCGTTCCCGGTGCGCACCATCATGGGCGTCGACCTGCCGGGTGTGCTCGTCGCCGTCGACGCGATGGCGGTCCGCCGCGACGCATGACGTCGATCGACGCTCCGATCCGCCTCGTTAGCACCTGATGTCGCCAGTGCGGGTTAGGCTCTTTGCCACGGCAACGGCTCCGTGAAGACGGAGCACCGGGAGGGGTACGGGATGGCGCGAATCGGTGAGAGCGCAGACCTGCTCAAGTGCTCTTTCTGCGGGAAGAGCCAGAAGCAGGTTCAACAGCTCATCGCGGGCCCCGGCGTGTACATCTGCGACGAGTGCGTCGAGCTGTGCAACGAGATCATCGAAGAACGTCTCGCCGAAGCCGGCGAAGAGACGAGCAGCGAGTTCGACCTGCCGAAGCCGAAAGAGATCTACTCCTTCCTCGAGGAGTACGTCATCGGTCAGGAGCAGGCCAAGCGCTCGCTGTCGGTGGCCGTCTACAACCACTACAAGCGCATCCGCTCGCGTCAGACGCTGACGCCGGCCGAGGCCCTCGCCGACGACGTCGAGATCGCCAAGAGCAACATCCTGCTCATCGGTCCGACCGGGTGCGGCAAGACCTACCTCGCGCAGACTCTCGCCAAGCGCCTCAACGTGCCCTTCGCCGTCGCCGATGCGACCGCGCTGACCGAGGCGGGCTACGTCGGCGAAGACGTCGAGAACATCCTCCTCAAGCTCATCCAGGCCGCCGACTACGACGTGAAGCGCGCCGAGACCGGCATCATCTACATCGACGAGGTCGACAAGATCGCCCGTAAGGCCGAGAACCCGTCGATCACGCGCGACGTCTCGGGCGAGGGCGTGCAGCAGGCGCTGCTGAAGATCCTCGAAGGCACCGTCGCCTCGGTGCCGCCGCAGGGCGGTCGCAAGCACCCGCATCAGGAGTTCATCCAGATCGACACCACGAACGTGCTGTTCATCGTGGCCGGTGCGTTCGCGGGACTCGAGGACATCATCTCCAACCGCGCAGGCAAGAAGGGCATCGGCTTCGGCGCCCCTCTGCACAGCAAGGGCGACGAGATGAACCTCTTCAGCGAGGTCCTCCCCGAAGACCTGCACAAGTTCGGTCTCATCCCCGAGTTCATCGGCCGACTGCCCGTGGTCACGACCGTGACGCCGCTCGATCAGCACGCGCTGATGCAGATCCTCACCGAGCCCCGTAACGCCCTCGTGCGCCAGTACCAGAAGATGTTCGAGATCGACGGCGTCGAGCTCGAGTTCGACCGCGGTGCGCTCGAGGCGATCGCCGATCTCGCCGTGCTGCGTCAGACGGGAGCGCGCGGACTCCGGGCGATCCTCGAAGAGGTGCTGGGGCCGATCATGTTCGAGGTCCCGTCGAGCGACGAGGTCGGCCGGGTGGTCATCACCCGTGAGGCCGTCGCCGAGAACGCGGCGCCGACCATCGTGCCCCGCAAGCCGATGCGGGCCGAGAAGAGCGCCTGATCCGTCGCTGAGAAAGCATCCCACTCGTGGGGCGCTTCGGCGTGTCGTGTTAGCTTTGCCCAATGGCTATGACATTGAGGCTGCCCGAAGACCTCAACGCTCAGCTCTCGACGATCGCCGAAGAGTGGCACGTCTCGAAGCACGCAGTGCTGCTTCAGGCCGCCGAACTCCTCGTCAGCCGGGAGACCCGAAAGGCTGAGATCTCCGCGGGCATCGAACGCATTCTCGAATCCGACGCCGACCTGATGCGGCGGCTCGCCGAAGTCTGAGCCGGGCGCTCAGTTCGGGCCCTTCGCATCGAGTGGTGCGGGCGGGCGGCGTCGTCAGAGGGCGAAGCGCCGCGCGTCGAGTCCGGTAGCTCCGTCGGGGAGCACGCCCTGCTCCTTGGCGGTCTGCACCTCGCCGGTCTTCGATGTGGCGCGCACCCGTGCAACGTGGTTGCCCGGCTCGACCTCGACGAGTGCCCGCCACTGACGCCAGGTGTCGACGCTGATCTCGTCCGCCAGCTCCGCCGCCCGCCAGTCGCCGTCGTCGATCTGCACCTCGACCGTCTCGATACCCGTTCCGGGCTGCCACGCGAACCCCGCGAGCGTCACGGTTCCGTCGGCGGCAGGGGACACGACGTCGATGCGGCTCGACAGCTTCACCGGCCCGCGCTCGCCCCACCCACGGTCGGTCCAATACGCGCTCGCCCGGTCGTAGCGCGTGACTTCGAGTTCGACCACCCATTTCGTCGCCGACACGTAGCCGTACAGGCCGGGCACGACGAGTCGGGCCGGGAAACCGTGCTCGACGGGGAGCGCCTCGCCATTCATCCCGACGGCGACGATGGCGTTGCGGTCGTCGGTGAGCGCGTCGATGGGCGAGCCGGCCGTGAAGCCGTCGGTGCTGCGCGAGAGCACCATGTCGGCGTCGGGGGAGGGGCCCGCCCGTTCGAGCAGGTGCCGTATCGGGTAGCCGAGCCAGGTCGCTGTCGAGATCAGGTCACCGCCGACCTCGTTCGACACGCACAGCAGGGTGGTCGTCGACTCCTCGAGGGGCAGAGCGAGCAGCTCGTTCCAGGTGATCTCGACCTCCTCGTCGACCATGCCGGTGATCCGCAGCGACCAGTCGGCCGGATCGATCTCCGGTACGACCAGTGCGGTGTCGATGCGGTAGAAGTCGTCGTTGGGGGTGATGACGGGCGGCAGGCCGTCGATCGAGAAGCTCGCGCCGGACGGCGGCGCCGCGGCGGTCTTCGTCGCGGCGGGCAGCCGCACGTCCGCGATGAGGTCGCGGGCGCGTCTCGCGGACGAGCCGATCCACTGACCCCCTGCCACCGCCACGAGACCGGCAGTGCCGGCGACCGCGCTGAGTCGAAGAAAGTTCCGACGATCACCGACTGATCGCGGGGTCGCCTCGGGCCGCGCAGACGTCCGATCGGCGTCGAGGCCGTCGCGCACCCGACGGATGAGGCGGTCGAGCAGGATCGCGGCGAGCACCGTCCCCGCCGCCGCCGGCACGCTGGAGAGCATCCCGCTCTCCGGGCGCGTCAGCGCGGCGACGAGGGACACGACTCCGAGTGCCACGAACACCAGAGCGCCCCACGGCGGGCGTCGGCGCTGCAGGATGCCGGCGAGTGCCCCGAGCACCGACACGGCGACGACGAGCAGGACGATCAAGGCGGGCTTGTCGCCCGTGCCGAACAGGGCGATCATCGTCTCCTTCGCCCACGACGGGGCGAGATCGATGAGCCAGGTGCCGATCGACACGAGCGGACTCGCGCTCGGCGCGAAGATCCCCGCGATCAGCTCCGACGCACCGAGACCCGCGGCCGCCGACGCGAACCCGGCGAGAGCCGCCCATCCCGCCGGTCGCTTCATAGGGCACAGGCTATCCCCGCCGCCCGAGCGGCCGCCGTGCCGAGCGCTAGCGTGGGCAGGTGCAGAACGAGCGCTACATCCACGGCCATCACGAGAGCGTGCTGCGCTCGCACACCTGGCGCACCGTCGGGAACTCCGCGGCATACCTCGTCCCGCACCTGCGGCCGGGGCTCGAGCTCCTTGATGTCGGCAGCGGCCCCGGCACCATCACTGTCGACTTCGCCGAGCGCGTCGCCCCCGGGGATGTGGTCGGCGTGGATGCCGCCGAGGTCATCGTCGAGCAGGCGCGGTCGCTCGCGACCGAGCGCGGCATCACCAACGCCCGCTTCATCGTCGGAGACGCGTACGCGCTGCCTCTCGACGACGACAGCGTCGACATCGCACACGCCCACCAAGTCCTGCAGCACCTGGCCGATCCGGTCGCGGTGCTGACCGAGATGGCGCGGGTGGTGAGGCCCGGCGGGCTGATCGCGGCGCGCGACGTCGACTACGGCGGCTCCATCTGGTTCCCCGAGATCGACGGCCTCGGCGAGTGGCTCCGGCTCTACGACGCGGTGGCTCGGGCGGGCGGCGGCGAGCCCGACGCGGGCCGGCGACTCGGCGCGTGGGCTCGTGCGGCGGGTCTCACCGACGTGACCAGCACAGCGTCGATCTGGGCTTTCGCCTCCGACGAGGAGCGGCAGTGGTGGGGTGGCCTCTGGGCCGACCGTGCGGTGCGATCGTCGTTCGCCGAGCAGGCGCTCGAGGCGGGGCTCGCCACCCGCACCGACCTCGAGCGTATCGCCGACGCGTGGCGGACCTGGGCGGAGCATCCCGACGGATGGTTCTCCTTCCCGCACGGCGAGATCGTCGCCCGGGTCGCCTGAGGCAGATCCTTCCGAGCACGAGTCGTCCGAGCCGGATCGTCCCTGCCCGAATCGTCCGCGGGGGTTGAGTTCGGTGCGCGGGCGGCGTTACTGTGGGCGAGCCGTTCGAGGCAGGAGAGGAGGCCGCATCATGGAAGCGATCCCAGCGTTCCCGGCCTCCGTCATCGCGGGCTGACCCCGAAGGTCCGCCCCGCGTCGCGTCGTCAGCCGACGCCACCGCCGTCGCACCCTCTGCGGCCGTCCCGACCCTGACGGGTCCGGGAACACCCACGTCTCCGCGCGCTCAGCGCGCGACCTCTTCGCACCGTCATCTCAGCGGTGCCGTCCACGAGGACTCTCCCTGTGAACACCACGCTCGGCGCTCGTTCCCGCGCCGTCTCCTCCATCCGCTCTCGAACCATCGTCGTCGAGACCTCGAGCGACCGCCTCGGCGTGCTCGACCGGCTCGCCATGAGGGTCGGTCTCGCTCTGCTCCTCTGGGGTCAGCGCGACCGGCGTCGGCGCTCACCCGACGAGGTGCGGCTGCTCCGCGCGGCGGCGCTCGACGCCGAGCGCGACCGCGAACGCCTCCGCTCGCGGCTGCCGAACTTCCTCTGATGATGTGCGACGGGAGCGGGGCGCGCGAGAACCGTCGCCCCGCTTCCGTTCCTCGCGGCATCACCGGTGCCACACTGGAGTCCGCGCCGCACTGAGCGCGACCTGAGAGAGGCTCCGATGACCACGAACCCCACCACCGACGCGTTCACCCTCGACCTGACCTGGCTGCGCCGGGCCTACCGGGGGCAGCTGATCGCCGTCGCCGTGATCGGACTCGTCCTCGGCATCATCGGGGCGATCTTCCCCGCGGCCACCGCACTCACCATCTCGATCATCTTCGGTGCGTTCCTGCTGGTGCTCGGCGTCTCGCGCATCGTCTCGGCGATCATCGCGCACAGCCTCAACGCCGCGCTCCGCTGGCTGAGCGCCATCGTCGGCGTGCTGCTCCTCGCTGTCGGCGTGCTCTGCCTCGCCGACCCGTTCGAGGCCTGGAGTACGCTGGCGATCTTCATCGGCATCGGCTGGATCATCGACGGTGTCATGGACATCGCCGCCGGCGTGAACGGCGCCGTCCACCCGCGCTGGTTCGCCTGGGTCAGCGGGATCATCTCCATCGCGGCCGGAGTTGCGTTCTTCGTGCTCCCGTTCACCAGCCTTGCCCTGCTCGTCCAGATCGGGTCGTTCCTGCTGATCGTCGTCAGCCTTTCGACCCTGCTCACCCTTCCGCGCAAGTCGAAGGCCGAGACGGTCACCGCCTGATCGCCGTCACCAGGCCTCATCGTCGGGGTCGTCGTCGGAGTGTCGGGTGACCGGGACGCCGTGAGCGTCGACCGTCACGACGACCTCGCCGTCGGACCCGTCCTGCTCGAGGGTCGCCACGGGGCGACCCTCGAGCCAGGTCAGGGTCCACATGCCGGTGATCGGCCGGTCGCCCGCGAGATCCGACTCGACCGCGCGCAGCAGCGCGACGACGTCGCCATCGAGGCGTGCCGGCGGTTCCGAGCCGAACGGCCACCGCGTACCGAGCTGGATCACGAGAGGGTCAGCCAACGCTGATGTCGTAGGTGACCCACTGGGTCTTCTCGGCCAGCTCGTCGTAGAGCTTGCGCGCGGTCTCGTTGTCCTCGGCGGTGACCCAGCGCACGACGTTGTAGCCGCGCTCGCTGGCCTGCTGCGTGACGGCGTGGATGAGCGCCTTGCCGACGCCCTTTCCCCGCTCGTCCTCGCGCACGTAGAGGTCGTCGAGGTAGAGGCCGATGCCGCCCGACAGGGGACGCTCGAACGGGCGCACATGCGCGATGCCGACGATGTCCCCCGACTCGTCGTCGACGGCGACCAGGCCCCGCACGGAGTACTCGTCGCTGTTCAGCCATGCCCAAGCCCGCATCGCGCGGTCGTCGGTGAGCGGCTGCTGGTAGAAGTCCGCGTAGCTCGCGAAGAGCCCGTACCAGGCGAAGAAGTCGCCCTGCTCGACCGGTCGTACTGTGACGCTCATTGTGTTGCCCCCTGCGTGGTGGTTGTGGTGCGAAATGTAGGCCTGAAAGCTCCGAATCCGGTACTCAGAGTTCGTCGTTCGGGGCGAGCTCGATGCGTGTCACCGCGAGCTCGGTCCCTTCCTCGAAGCTGAGCTCGTCGATGCGGCCCACCGCCTTGAGGTCGCCCTCGGCGAGCTGGAGCTTCTCGACGGAGGCGAGCGGACCGACGATGGTGGCCTGCGCGACCCGGGTCTTCTGCGATGCCTTCGCGTCGGTCTTGGCGCGGCGGATGCCGATCAGCGCCTCGCTGGCGAGGCTCAGCAGGCCGGTGTCCGCGGTGTCGGGCACTCCGCCGGCCGTCGGCCACGCGGCGACGTGCACGGAGCCTTCACCGAACCAGGACCATGCCTCCTCGGTGGCGAACGGGACGAACGGGGCGAAGAGCCGCAGCAGGGTCGCGAGGGCGTCGCGCAGGGCGGCGACCGCCGACGCCTGACCGCCGTCCTCCGACTCGGCCGAGCCGTATGCGCGCTCCTTGACGAGCTCGAGGTAGTCGTCGCAGAAGGTCCAGAAGAACGCCTCGGCGGTCTCGAGGGCGCGTGCGTGGTCGTACTCGTCGAGCGCGGCCGTGGACGTGGCGACGACCCGGTCGAGGGTGGCCAGCATGCTCCAGTCGAGCGGGTGGGACACGGCGTCGCGCCCGGTCGGCACGTCGGCCGCGTCGAAGCCGAGGATGAACTTCGCGGCGTTGAGGATCTTGATCGCGAGGCGCCGACCGATGCGGATCTGAGTCGGGTTCTGCGGGTCGAACGCCGCATCGGTGCCGAGACGGCTCGAGGCCGCCCAGTAGCGCACCGCGTCGGATCCGTGCTGCTCGAGCATCGCCGCCGGAGTGACGACGTTGCCCTTCGACTTCGACATCTTCTTGCGGTCGGGGTCGACGATGAACCCCGAGATGGCGGCGTGCGACCACGGGCTGACCCCGTACTCGAGCAGCGAGCGCAGCGCGGTGGAGAAGAGCCAGGTGCGGATGATGTCCTGGCCCTGGGGGCGGAGGTCGTAGGGGAACACGAGGTTCCACAGCTCCTCGTCGCGCTCCCACCCGCCGGCGAGCTGCGGTGTGAGCGACGAGGTCGCCCAGGTGTCCATGACGTCGAGTTCGCCGATGAAGCCGCCCGCGACGCCCCGCTGATCCTCGGTGTAGCCGGCGGGCACGTCGCTCGACGGGTCGACCGGGAGCGACGCCTCGTCGGCGGCGATCGGCTGGTCGAAGACCGGGTTGCCGTCGCCGTCGAGGGGGTACCAGACGGGGATCGGCACGCCGAAGAAGCGCTGACGCGAGATCAGCCAGTCGCCCGCGAGCCCCTTCACCCAGTTCTCGTACCGCACCCGCATGAAGTCGGGCAGGAAGTCGATGCCCTGGCCGAGCTCGAGGAGACGGTCCCGCAGGGACTCGTCGCGTCCGCCATTGGTGATGTACCACTGGCGGGTCGAGACGATCTCGAGGGGCCGGTCGCCCTTCTCGAAGAACTTCACGGGGTGCTGAACGGCCTTCGGCTCCTCGAGAAGCGCACCGGACTCGCGGAGCATCTCGACGACGGCCTGCTTCGCCGAGAACACCGTCTTGCCCGCGAGCTGCGCGTAGGCCTCGCGACCCGCTTCGGTGTCGATGGCGTCGGGTGCCTCGCTGACGAAGCGACCGTCGAAGCCGATGACCGCACGGTTCGGCAGGTCGAGCTCGCGCCACCAGACGATGTCGGTCACGTCGCCGAAGGTACAGATCATGGCGATGCCGGTGCCCTTGTCGGGCTGCGCGAGGTGGTGCGCGAGCACGGGGACCTCGACACCGAAGACGGGCGTGGTGACGGTGCTGCCGAAGAGCGGCTTGTAGCGCTCGTCGTCGGGATGCGCGACGAGGGCGACGCAGGCGGGCAGCAGCTCGGGGCGGCTCGTCTCGATCTCGACGTGCTCGCCGGGGGCGTCGGTCTTCGCGAAGGCGACCCGGTGATAGTGGCCCGGCTGCACCCGGTCTTCGAGCTCGGCCTGGGCGACCGCGGTGCGGAAGGTCACATCCCACAGGGTGGGCGCGTCGGCCTGATACGCCTCCCCACGGGCGAGGTTGCGTAGGAACGCCTTCTGCGACGCGGCGCGGGCGTCGTCGCCGATGGTGCGGTAGGTCTGCGTCCAGTCGACCGAGAGTCCGAGCGAACGCCAGACGGCTTCGAACTGCTTCTCGTCTTCGACGGTCAGCTTCTCGCACAGCTCGATGAAGTTGCGGCGCGAGATCGGGATCTGGTCGGCGGCTTTGCTGCTCTTGTTGTCGCCGCCCTCGAACGGCGGCGCGAACTCGGCGTCGTAGGGGAGGGTGGGGTCGCAGCGGACCCCGTAGTAGTTCTGCACCCGGCGCTCGGTGGGCAGACCGTTGTCGTCCCAGCCCATCGGGTAGAAGACGGTCTTGCCGGTCATGCGCTGGTAGCGCGCGATGACGTCGGTGTGGGTGTAGCTGAAGACGTGCCCGATGTGCAGCGACCCGGACGCAGTGGGAGGCGGGGTGTCGATCGAGTAGATGTCGGAGCGGGTCCGGTCGGTGCGGTCGAAGCGGTACACGCCGCTCTCGTCCCAGCGGACGCCCCACTTGGACTCGAGTCCTTCGAGGGCCGGCTTGTCGGGGATGGCTGCAGGGGTCGACACGAAAAGAAACTCCGGATCCGCTATGTGCGGCACCGCGTGAGGGTGCCTGAATGTGGCCGCGAATGCGACCCATCAAGGCTACCCGAACCCCTCACCCCCGCGAGCGCGGTTGGGCCCCACCGGGCATGTTCGCCCGGAGGGAGTGCACCGAGCGCGGGCGTCTAAACACCCGCGCTCGCAGCAACACACCTCCCTCGCGCTGAAGCGCGCGATGGGCCCAGCTCGCAGGGGTGAAGGGGTTAGGCGGAGACCGGGTCGCTACGGACGGCGGTGACCGGTTCCGTGCCGCGGGCGGCGACGACGCGGGCCGCCGCGATCGAGGCGACCAGGGTGATCGCGGACATGATGGCGAGCACGATGCCGGGGTGCCACCAGGCGTTCGCCGTCGCCTCGGCCAGCACGCCGGTGGCCGCGGGGACGAAGCCCGAGATCAGGGCGCCGACGCTGTACGCCACCGACAGGGCCGAGTAGCGGAAGTCGTCGTCGAACAGGTCGCTCATCAGCCCGCCGAGCGCCGCCCAGCTGAGGGTCGGCAGGATTCCGCCGATGATCATCGTGGCGACGAGGATGCCGAACGTCGAGAACTGCAGCAGGAAGTACATCGGGAACGCGATCAGCAGCGTCCCGGCGGCGCCGATCGCGACGACACGGGCCGACCCGATCTTCGTCGCCAGCCAGCCGAACGTCGGAATGGTGATGAGCTGCAGCAGACCGCCGATCGTGGTTGCGATGAGCAGATCCTGGTATGAGAAGCCGAGCACTGCGACGCCGTAGTTCACCGTGTACGTGTTCATCAGCGAGTACGAGCCGATGCCGAGCAGCGAGACGCCGACGGCGATGAGCAGCACGACGGGCTGGCGCTTGAACATCGCGAGGAACGGGATGCGGTCGCGGCGGTCGGTGGCGACGAGGTTCTTGAACACCGGCGTCTCGTCGATCGACCAGCGCAGATAGAGCGAGACCAGGAGCAGCGGGATCGCGAGGAGGAAGGGGATGCGCCACCCCCACGCGGCGAGCTCCTCGGCGGACATCACGAACGTGAGCACGAGGAACGCGACGGCGGAGAGGATCGAGCCGACGGGGGAGCCGAGCTGCGGGAAGGCCGCCCAGAACGCGCGGCGCCGCGAGTCGGAGTGCTCGGTGGCGAGCAGGATCGCTCCACCCCACTCGCCGCCGAGCGAGATGCCCTGGGCGAGACGGAGGATGACGAGCACCACCGCGCCGAACCAGCCCGCGACCGCGTAGGTCGGCAGGACGCCGATCAGGCCCGTCGCGACGCCCATGATCGCGATCGTGACGAGCAGGGTCTTCCGCCTCCCGATGCGGTCGCCCAGGTGCCCGAAGACGATCGCCCCAAGCGGGCGCACCACGTAGCTGATGCCGATGGTGAGGAACGCGGTGAGCGTCGCGCCGAAGGTGCCGAGCGGTTCGAAGAACAGGGGACCGACGAAGAAGGCGGCGAAGTAGGCGTAGACGTAGAAGTCGAACGATTCGAGGGCGGTGCCCACGAAGGATGCCCAGACGACGCGGCGGGTGGACCCGGCGGACGACGGAGCGATGGCGGGGGAGTCAGCTGTGGTTGTCATGGCCTCGGTTTGCGATGAGGGACGAGAAACGAGACACTTTCTGCACTCAGTACAGAAATAGCGTCCGAGGATCGAGTATATGCCTGGAGAAAGCACGGCGGGGCGCCCGAGGCGCTCGTCGCGATCGACGCTGCAGGACGCCGCGTACGAGCTCTTCCTCGAGCGGGGCTACGCGGCCGTCCCGATCGATGAGATCGCCCGCACCGCGGGAGTGTCCCGCTCGACCTTCTGGGGGTACGCCGCGTCGAAGAGCGACCTGTTGTGGTTCGACGTCGACGCCGCTCTCGACCGGCTCGAACGACGACTCGCGGCGCTCGCCGCAGAGCGTGTCGAGCACACCGATCATGATGATCGCGCTGTCGGCATCCGTGAGGCGGTGCGGGAGGTGGCCGCCTCCTTCGGTCCCGGCGAGATGCCGCTGCCCTTCGTCGAGGCCGGCACCATGGGCGTCGTCGACGAGCTCCGCGCGTCGGCGTTCCCGCGGCTCGCGCGGCTCGTGGACCTGCTCGGTGCGGCGTGGGCGCCCGCCTCGCCGGACGGCGCGACCGCTCGCGCCGACGCGTGGCGGCTCGCCGCGGAGATCACCGCCGCCGCCGAAACGTGGCTGACGGATCGGCCTCGGGGGAGCCTGGTCGACCACATCCGCCTTTAGAACCCGTCAGCATGGGCGGATGGCAGACCAGACATGGCTCATCACCGGAGCGAGCCGCGGACTCGGACGAGCACTCGTCGATGCGGCTCTCGCCGCCGGGCACCGTGTCGTCGCGACCGTTCGGAGCGGCACTCTTCGGGGCATGAGCGCCTGAGGGTGCTGACCCTCGATGTGCGCGACCGGCGCGCGGCGTTCGACGTCGTGGCCCAGGTCGAGGCGGAATCCGGCGGAGTCGACGTGCTCGTCAATAACGCCGGATACGGGCTAATCGGCGCGATCGAGGAGGTGTCGGAGTCCGATGCCCGCGCCATCGTCGACACCGACTTGTCCGGACCGCTCTGGCTCAGTCAAGCGGTTCTGCCCGGGATGCGGGCTCGTGCGGCGGGAACCATCGTGCAGATCTCGACGGTCGGCGCCGTCGGCACGATGCCGACTCTCGGGCTCTACAATGCCGCGAAGTGGGGCTTCGAAGCGTTCAGTGAAGCGATGGCCGCCGAGGTCGAGGGCGCGGGAATCCGGGTGCTCATCGTCGAGCCCGGCGGTCTCGACACCGAGTGGGGCACCGGCAGCATGCGCTTCGCCGCACCCAACCCCGCCTACGACGGTCTGCGAGAGAGCCTTTTCGGAACGGCCGAGGTGCCGTGGCCGGCCGAAGGCACCGCAGGCGGTGCTTCGCCGGCGGATGCGGCCGCCGCCATCCTTCGGATCGTCGCCGAGGATCCGACGGGGCTCCGGCATCTCGTGGGCGACGATGCGCCTTCCCAGGTCGCCACGGCGATCGGCATGCGCCTCGCGGACTACCGTCGCGACCCTCGTTTCGTCGCCGCAGAGACTGACATCGATGCGTCGGCGGGTCAGACGTAGACCGCACCGGGAACTAGTTTGTTCTAGTCGAACTAGAACTATAGGATCGGTTCGTGCTCCTGACCGTCGATCCCGCCTCCGCGACGCCGCTGTTCCAGCAGATCGCGGACGGCGTGCGCGCCGAGGTCATCCGCGGAACGCTCGGAGCGGGCTCGCGTCTGCCCGCCGCGAAGGAGCTCGCCGAATCGCTGCAGCTAAACCTCCACACCGTGCTGAAGGCGTATCAGATGCTCCGCGACGAGGGCCTGCTCGACCTGCGTCGTGGTCGCGGCGCGGTCCTCACCGCGCAAGCGGCGGTTCTCGGCGATGTGGCCGCCGACGTGCCGTCGCTCGTCGCCCGAGCCAAAGCGGCGGGGATCGGCGCCGCCGCACTGTCCGCCTTGATCAAAGAGGAGTACTCGAGATGACCGGTCCCCGTGCGTATCGACACAAGCTGATCGCGATCGGCGCTGTGCTGCCGCTGACCCTCGCACTGAGCGGGGCGGCCGTGATCCTCAGTTGGCTCCCGCGCCTTCCCGACGAGGTCGCCGTGCATTGGACCTCGTCGGGTGCAGACGGCTTCGCGACGCCGCTCCTGTATCCGGGCATGCTCGTGCTGATCACCGCACTCTTCACCGCGATCGTCGTCACCGCCCTATGGAACCCGGGCGACGGCAGGCGGGGGACCGGTCGGTTCCTCCTCGCCACCGCCGGCTGGTTGCCGACCTTCCTCGCGATCGGCTTCGCCGGAAGCCTCGCCCCGCAGCTCGACACGACCGATCCCGCGGGGAGCCCGTTCCCGGGGATCGCTCTTCTCGTCGGCGCCGCCTGCGGTGTTCTCGTCGGCGCCGGCGTGTGGGCGCTCGCTCCCGTCGCTCCGCCCTTCGACCGTGTCGCGGCTCAGCCCGAGGACCTGTCCGTCGCCGACGGGGTGCGCGTCATCTGGCTCGACACCGCGTCGGCCCCGCGGCCGCTGATCGCGGTCCTCGGCATCTCGGCCGCCGTGCTCGTGGTGGTGGGCGTCGGCGTGACCTTCTCGGTCGGCACCCCGGGCCTCGCGCTCCTCGCCGCCCCCGTGATCCTCGCCGTCGCCTGCCTCACCCTCAGCTGGCGGGTGCGCATCGACGACAGCGGATTGGTGGCGCGCCCCGCCATCGGGATTCCGCGGGTCCGCATCCCGCTCGATCATGTGAAGGACGCCTCGGTGGTCGAGGTGTCGCCCGTGAACGACTTCGGCGGATGGGGCCTGCGCTACAGCTCCTACGGCACGGGCGTGATCCTTCGCGCCGGCTCCGCGTTGCGGCTCGAGCAGACCGGCGGCGCATTCACCATCACCCTCGACGACGCTCCGCGGGCTGCGGGACTGGTTCGCGCCCTGCTCGCACGCCGCCGGGCCGCGCCCGAGCGTCGAGAGTGATCACCGGGTCTTGGTGACTTTGGCCAACCCTTCCGGATTGTCGGGGTCGAGACCGCGGCGGAGCGCGGCATCCAGGGCGAGCAGCTGGAACGGGATGATCTCCAGCACCGGGATCAGAGTCTCGTCCACGCCGTCGGTCGGAAGCGCGAGGTGCAGCGGCGTCGAAGCCGGCCCGCCGACCTCGACGAGCGTGCCGCCGAGCGCCGAGGCCTTCTCACCGAACGCGGCGGCGGCCGCACGGGTGCTGGGCGACGCCGTCAGCAGGAACACGAGCGTGGCCGGGCGCACCTGGCCGAGCGGCCCGTGCGTCGCATCCGCGGCGCTCCACCCCGACGCGGCGATGCCGTTCGTCTCCATCAGCTTGAGGGCGCCTTCTCGAGCGCTCGCCATCGAGTAGCCGCGGCCGACCACGAGGATGCGATCGGTCTTTGCGACGGTGTCGGCGAGAGCGTTCCACCCCGGGTGTTCGCCCGCGAGCAGCTTCTCCGCCGCGTCCGCGACAGCGCCGATGCGGGCGGCGACGTCGTCCCAGCGATCGCCCGCGGCGAGCGAGATGACGGCATGCAGAGCGAGCAGCTCGGCGGTGTAGGTCTTGGTCGCCGCGACCGAGAGCTCGGGCCCCGCCACCAGGTCGAGGGGTACGTCGCCGAGTCCCGCGACCATGCTCTCGGCCACGTTGGTGACCGCGATCACCGGGACGCCGGCGGACTTCGCAACCCTCACCGTCTCGATCAGATCGGGTGACTCGCCCGACTGCGTCACGGCGACGAGCACCGCGCGCGGGTAACTCAGGCGGGCCCCGTAGGCGGTGAACGCGCTGGGGGTCGCGAGCATCGCAGGGATGCCGAGCCGAACGTGGGCGAGGTACTGCGCGTACATCGCCGCATGATCGCTGGTGCCGCGCGCCGCGAACACGATCAGCTCGGGGTCGGTGTCGCGCAGCAGCGTCGCCGCCGCGATGATCTGCTCGCGGCCCGCAGTCAGCAGTCTGCGCCACGCTGCGGGCTGCTCGGCGATCTCCGCCCGGATGAGCGCCCCGGGGGTGGTGCTGTCGGCGCCGCTCATGAGGTGAGCCCCGTGATCATGGCGATGATCTCGTTCTTGTCGGTGCCGGCGGTCTCGCGCGTCCCCACCTGGGTGCCGCGGCGCATTACCGTGACCCGGTCGGCGATGCGGAAGACCTGGTCGAGGTTGTGCGACACGATCAGCACGGCAGCGCCCCGCTGCTTCAGCTTCAGGATGACCTCTTCGACCTTGCCGGTCTCGGCCACGCCGAGCGCCGCGGTCGGCTCGTCCATCAGCACGAGACCCGAAGCCCAATGCGTGGCACGGGCGATCGCGATGCCCTGGCGCTGACCGCCCGAGAGGTCGGCGAGCATCGCCTTGGCGGAGGGGATGCGCACGTCGAGGTCGTCGACGAGGCCCTGCGTCTGGCGCTGCATCTCCTTGCGGTCAAGGGTGCGCAACGGGCCCTTGCGCAGCTCACGCCCGAGGAAGAGGTTCATGTAGACGGGCTGCTGATCGACGAGCGCCAGGTCCTGGTAGACGACCTCGACCCCTTTCGCCCGCGCATCGGCCGCGTCGTTGAACGACACCGGCTCACCGTTCAGCTGAATGCTGCCGGCGGTCGGCTGGTAGAGCCCGGAGATGATCTTGACGAGCGTCGACTTGCCCGCGCCGTTGTCGCCCACCAGGGCGACGATCTCGCCCGCGTTGACCTCGAGGTCGAACTGCTTGATGGCGACGACGCCGCCGAAGTGCTTGGTGATGCCCTCGAGCCGGAGCGGCGATGAGGTTGCTGTGGAGGTCATGACTGCCTTCCGGCCCCGCGAAGGGCGTCATCGATGGTGAGGGGGGTGGCGCCGTCGGCCGACCAGACGCCGGCGAGTTCGGGGCGTCCGGTCGAGAGGCCGCGGATGCCGGCGGTGAGTCCTCGAGTGACGAAGACCTGCGGTCGGAAGCCGAAGACGACGGTGTCGCCCGCGGTGACGGTCTGCCCTTTGGTCGGGATGGTCGCGTAGTAGTCGATCGCCTCGGCAGCGGGCATGTCGACGCGCAACCGGGTCGCGGTCTCGACATCGTCGTCGGCGCCGACGATCAGCGCATCGGTGGTGGTGCCGCCGAGCACCGGATCGACGTAGAGACCGCCGCCGAAGACGTAGGCGTCTCCGTCGTAGAGGTGCGACACCTCGCTGATGTAGGCGATGGCCGGATCTTCGACGAGGTCCTCGACCGCGTGCAGGGGGGTCGTGCCCGTGAGACCGTGGCCCGGCTCGACCTGCGTGGCGCCGGCCTCGGCGAGCGTCGCGAGCACCGAGACCGAGGTGGTGCCCGGGGCGTTCAGCTCGACGCTGGAGCGCCCGGCCGCGAGGAGCGCCTCCTTCGCCGCGGTGAGGGTTGCGAGATTTGGCGTCGACCGGGCCGTGCCGGTCTCGGCATCGAACAGGGTCGCCGGAAAGCTGGTCACCCCCGCGAATCGCGCGCCGGGAAGGGCGTCGATGCGGTCGGCGACGGCGACGATGTCCGCGGCGGGGACACCGCCCTCGTGGCCGCGGTAGAAGCGGTCGCCGGGAGCGGCGACGCGCACCAGGATGTCCTGCACGAAGCCGGCGCGGTCGGCGGCAGCGGCGGCCTCGGCGGCCTTGGCCTCGGAGAACACCGTCCAGTGCAGGGGGCGTATCGCCGCGGCGACATCGGCGGACGAGCGCGGGATCTGGACGAGGTGACCGACGTGACCGGCCGCGAGTCCGCCGGCGGCGGCGGCGATGGTGCACTCGAGGTCGACACCCACCGAGTGGCTGATCCCACCCGCGACGATCGCGGCGGATGCGTCACGGTTCCGACCGATCTGCTTCGTCATGGCATATGGCGTGAGACCGAGCCGCGCGGATTCGGCGGCGAGAGCCGCGGCGTTGCGCTGGATCGCGTCGAGGTCGAGGACGTAGGTGTTCGGCGGAAGTTGACCCGAGCGGTGCAGGTCGACGGCGGCGCGGAGCAGACCCGGGTTGCGGCGGGTGAGGAGGGAGAGGAACACGGGGTCCGCCTAACTGTTCTTCTTGCCGCGCAGCGACAGGGACACGGCGACGAGGATGATGATGCCTCGCACGATCATCTGCTGCGAGACGTTGAGGCCGGCGAGGATCAGTCCGTTGTTGATCATGCTCATCAGGAGCGAGCCGATCAGGGCGCCGATGATCGACCCCTTCCCGCCGGCAAGAGCGGTGCCACCGATGATCACCGCGGCGAGCACCGACATCAGGTCGCTCTCACCGAGGGTGTACCGCGCGCCCTGCAGGCGACCGGTGTAGAGCAGCGCCGCCATCGCGGCGGTCACGCCACTGGCGATGAAGACCCACATGCGCACGCGGTTGACGCGGATACCGCTGACCCGAGCGGCCGACGTGTTGTTGCCGACGGCCAGCACGTGGGCGCCGAGGCGTCGCTGTCGCAGCACGTGCCAGCCGAGTGCCGTCACCACCGCGGTCCACCAGATGATGGTGGGGATGCCGAGGAGCGTGCCGCCGCCGAAGAGCCACACGAAGGTCGGGTCGGTCACGGGCACGGACTGCAGGTCGGTCAGCTGTCGCGCGAGTCCGGTGACGAGCCCCATCATCGCGAGGGTGACGAGGAACGACGGAAGGCGCACGAGGGTGACGAAGAGCCCGTTGATCGCGCCGACCGCGGCGCCGACGGCGAGCCCGACGACGGCGCCGAGCCACCACTGCCCGGTCGTCTGGATGGTGAGGCCGGCGCCCAGTGCCGCGAGCGCGACCGTCGAGCCGATGGAGAGATCGATCTCTCCGGTGCTCAGCACGAACACCGCGCCGACGGCCATGATCGCGATGGGGGCCGCCTGGATGACCACGTTCGTCAGGTTCGTGGGCGTCAGGAAGTACTGGGCCTGCGTGACGGCGAAGAACAGGAAGACGAGCACGAATCCGATGTAGACGACCGAGGCGCGCCAGTCGAAGCCGCGCAGGCGGTCGCCCCACGCCGCGGGGCTCGTGCCGGTGCGTTTCGTGTCGGGGTCGGTGGAGATGGTCATCGGGGGAGTCCTTCCGGGAGCGCGTTCGCTGCGGTGCGAGCGAGATGGAGGGCGCCGAGGACCGGCGCACGGGTGCCGAGGGTGCTCGGTTCGACCGGGAGGTCGCCGGCGCCGAGGTCGGTGAGGTGCCGCTGCAGAGGAGCGAGCAACTCGGGGCGGGACCCCATGCCGCCCATCAGCACGACGGCGGCGGGGTCGATCACCGCCCGGACGGCGAGGAGTCCAAGGGCGAGGAATCGGGCGTGCTCATCGATCGCCGCCGCGGTGGCGGGATCGCCGTCTCCGGAGTCGAAGATCTCCACCGGGGTGAGCGCACGCCCGTGCACCGCGACGAAGCGTCCCTGGAGCGCGTCGCCCGCGACCGCCTCTTCGAAGGGTCCTCGTCGGTGATTCGCCCGGTCGAACGGGTCGGTGCCGAGGGGGAGGAAGCCGATCTCCCCGGCGGCTCCGCGCGCGCCGCGCACCAGGGTGCGCCCGACGACGATGCCCATGCCGATCCCGGTGCCGGAGGCGACGACGACGAAGTCGTCGTAGCGGGCGCCGATGCCGTAGTGCAGCTCGCCGATCGCGGCGATGTTGACGTCGTTCTCGATCAGGACGCGATGACCCAGCCGGTCGGCGAGGTCGACGCCGAACGATTTCGCGTCGGACAGCTCGAGATTCGAGTTGAGGTCGAAGCCGCCCGATTCGGCGGGGACCCCCGCGCCGCCGATGACGGTGGTGACGATCGACGCGGTGGTCGCGCCGACGGCGTCGACGAGCTGCGCCTCGAGCTCGGCGACCCGGTCGATGACGTCGCCCGTCGTCAGGATGCGGGCTTCGGCGAGGATCACGCCGTCGCCGCCCGCGATCGCGCCGTGGATCTTCGTGCCGCCGAGATCGAGTCCGGCGAAGAGCGGCGCGGTCACTGCCCGACCTCGAGCAGTCGCGCGGGGGTGTGCCTGATGAGCTGTTCGTACTGGTCGGCGGTGACGCCGCGTTCCGCGAGCATCGGCGCGAACACGTCGTGGAGGTAGCGGTACCCGTGCATGCCGTGGGTCGACGGGTTCATCCAGATCTCCGCACCGGTGAGGTCCTGCGCGAGCACGACGCGGTCGCCGAAGCCGTCGGCGACGAGGCGGGCGACGAGGTCGGCGCGACCGGAGTCCGCGCGGTGGAAGGCGCGTTTGGTGAACTCGCCGTCGCCCCGGTCTGAGGGCGGGCCGAGGAAGAAGTCCCACTCCTGCTTGCCGATGGTGTCGATCGCGACGTTCGCGCCGGTTCCGAGGACGCGGCGCACGAGCGCGGGGTCGAGTTGGGTGTCGAGATGACCGATCACCACGCGGTCGAGCGCGACGCCCTCGTCGGCGAGGATCTCGATCTGTCGGAGCGCGAGCGTGCCGTGCGTCGTGTGGGTCATGAGGGCGGCGCCGGTGCGTCGCATCGCCCGAGCCGCGGCACGGAGCGTGCGCTCTTCGTGCTCGGTCATCGTGTCGAGCCCGGTGGCCTGCTCCCCGAGGATGCCCGCGCGGACCCCGGAGCCGCCGATGCCGGTGTCGAGGTCGGAGGTGAGCCTGTCGGCGAGCTCGTCGATCGACGCCCCGGCTGCCCATGCCGGGGTCCACGACTCGAGATAGAGGGCGGTTCCGGAGACCACGTGCAGTCCGCTGCGTCGCGAGATCTCCGCGAGCAGAGCGGTGTTCGATCCGTCGGCATCCCGGCCGACGACACCGTAGGGGCTGAGGTCGACGATGGTGCCGAAGCCCCGGTCGGTCAGACCGTCGAGGGCGGCCACCGCGATGGCGACCGGGTCGAGCCCGCCGCCGGCCGGGAGCCACGGGCCGGGGGTGAGGGAGAGGAGGTGTTCGTGTGCCATGACGCGGCCGAGATCGGCGGCGGGCACGGGACCGAGGACGGTCTGGACGTGAGCCACGGGGTACCTGTTCGAGAGAGGGGAGGGGCGATCCGGTTCGAGCCGGACCGCCCCGGGGTGGTGCTGATCGGTGTGAGCGGCCCGAACCCTACTTCACGCTGGCGGGGAGGTCGGTTCCGTAATCCTCGCGCCACGCCTCGTCGAGGTTGTCGGTGGTCACCTTGACGGGCGGCGAGGCGACGAGCGCCGGCGCCTCCTTGTCGAGGACACCGTACGCGGCGGCGATGGCGAGCCCACGGCCGATGTCCAGCGAGCCGTTCCCGACCAGGCCGACGACATTGCCGCCCGCGGCCATGTCGGCGGCGAGGGTGGCGTCGAGGTCGTTGGTGACCACCTTCACATCGCTGCGTCCGGCGTTGCGCAGCGCCGAGAGCACGCCCTGCGCTGCCGTCGCCCACGAGACGTAGATGCCCTTGATGTTGGGGTTGCGGGCGATCATCGCCGCGGCCACCTCTTCGGTGCGGGCCTCGTCGGCGAAGCCCTCTTCGGCGACGATCTCCATGTCCGGGTACTCGTAGGCGAGCCACGACTTGAACGCTTCGTCGCGCTGATTGGTGAACCAGAAGTCGGCGTCGTGGAACATGTAGCCGACCTGGCCCTCGTCGCCGAGCGCGTCGCCCAGGATCTCGGCGTTGGCTCGTCCTGCCTCGGTGAGCGACTCGGTGACGATCGAGACGAACTGGTCGCCCGCTTCGTACCCGGCGGGCGGGGTGGTCATGATCACCAGCGTCTTCCCGGCGTCGACCGCGGGCTGGAACGCTGCGGCCGCCGAGGTGGCGTCAACGGCGATGGTGACGATGATGTCGGGATCGAGCGCGAGCACGCTCTGCAGATTGTTCGCCTGGGTCGCCGCATCGAAGTCGGCCTGGGTGCTGGCGACGACCTCGATGCCGAGATCGTCGAACTGCTCGGTCGCACCCTTCTCGACGGCGGAGACGAACTCGGACGAGGTGTGCCAGACAAATGCGGCCGTGTAACCGCCGTCCCGCACCGACGTGGTCTCCTCATCGGTGAGGGTCAGCTCGTCGAGCGTGCCGGGGACCTCGCCATTGGGGCCGACGAACTCGAGGCTCGGCTCGGTGGCCGGGGCGGACTCGGCCTCCTCGGCGGGTTGGGCGGCGCAGGAGGTGAGGGCGAGGGCCAGTGCGATCGACGCGGCGGCGGCCGCGCGGGCACCTCGCCGCACGGCGCGGGGGGTTTGCTGCATGGGAGGACCTTCTCGATGAGGGGAACGATGGAGCGGACGTCGACAGTTTGGTTTCACTGCGCAAGCAAAGTCAACGGGCAAAGTGTTTCCATCGTGTTTCAGGACCGCGAGAAGCGCGATCGACGGCATTTTCCGCTAGCTTTGCGTTCGTCGAGAGAGCAAAGGAGGCAGTGATGACGGACGCTCGCGACTTCAGTCGCCGTTCGGTCCTCGCCGATCTGCTCCGGAACCGGCCGACGAGCCGCAAGGCCATCGCGGCGCGCACCGGCCTCTCCGCGGCAACGGTCTCGAGGACCGTCGATGCCCTCGTCGTCGAAGGAGTCATCCACGAGGCGTCCGAGATCGTCTCCGAGAACCGAGGGCGCCGCGCCGTGCAGCTCGATGTCGTCGCCGAACGCAGCCTCGTCGTCGGAATCGATCTCGGAGCCTCGAACACCCGCATCGTGATCGGGGACTTCGCGGCCGAGCCGTTGCAGCGCGCCGAGCTCCCGACCCCATCGAGCCTCAACCCCGCCCGCCTCGGGGAATGGCTGGCCGACATCGTGGGGGCGATGGTCGAGGACGACCCTCGCGACCTGGGAGCAGTGGCGATCGGCCTTCCTGGCGCGGTGTCGGAGGCTCGAACCGTGTCGAACGCCCCCAACCTCGTGCAGGTCGAGTCGGCGGAATTCGTCGAGGCGCTCGAGCGGCGCCTCGGCCTCGAGGTCAGGCTCGACAACGACGCGAACTACGCCCTGCTCGGCGAACAGAGGATGGGTGCGGCGGCCGGAACCCCGGCGGCCGCGATGGTCACCATCGGCGCCGGCCTCGGCGCCGCTCTCGCCATTGACGGACGCATCATCCATGGCAAGCACGGGCTGGTCGGGGAGTTCGGTCAGCTGCCCATCGGTCCGTTCGGCGCGCGCCTCGAGCACATGGTCACCGGGCCCGGCATCATCCGTCGCGCCGCCGAATCGGGTGTCACCATCGACGCTCCCGAGGAGCTCTTCACCGATCCCTCGCTCTTCGCGCTGCGCGCCCAGTTCGACCACGCCCTGCAGATCGTCCTCACCGCGATCTCGGTGTCGAGCGAGCCGGAGGTCATCGTGCTCGGCGGCGGTATCGCCGAATCGCTCGCGAGCGACCTCCAGCGATACCAGTCGGCGCTCGAGGCGAACCTGCGGATCGCTCCGCGTCTGGTGCCTGCCCGGTTGGGCGAGTTCTCCGGTGCGATGGGGGCGGTGATCGACGCGGTGCGGACGCTCTACCGCGAGCTCGGCGTCGACGAGGGCGATCTCGACGATCTGCCGGTCGCATCCCCACCAGCCGACCTGCCCGCCATCGCCTGAGCGATCAGTCGCGAGCGGGCGAGGGGTCGTCGCCCGGCTGCGAGCCAGCCGGCAGTGCTGCCGTGCCGCGTCGCTGCGACCAGTCCTCCCAGTAGGCGATCTCCGCCTCGAGGTCGGCGAGCTGCTCTTCGGTGCTGCGCGGACCCTCGGGCGGCGTCGGGAGTCGCGGACCGTCGTCGACGCGCTCGGTGGGGCCGTCGACGCTGCCGATCCGCTCGGCGGCTCGGGCCGGGTCGTGCGGCGCGGGCTCTTCAATGTACTCGTCGAGGTCGTATGAGCCGCGCCGGCGTCCGAATGCGAACCAGAGAGCACCGCCGATACCCGGCAAAAGCAGCACGGCGAGCAGCCAGCCGGCCTTCGTTCCCCGCTTCACCTGATCGAGCGGTGCGCGCACGACATCGACCAGCGCCCCGATCACCAGGACCAGGAGGAGGAACGACAGGACGATCACAAGCGACGATTGTACGAAAGGTTCGCGGAACGGGGGATGGTCCCGCTTCCCTCGCCGCGAACGGCACCGATGTGCGGGGCCTCAGCCGGTAGCATGGGGGCAACGACATCGATCCGGCCATCACCGGGGAGTCCTCGGAAGAAAGACCCGCTTCGGCGAGTCCGTTAGAACCGAGCGGGTAAGCCCGTCACAGCAGTGAACGAGTGGGCCTTTCGTCTTCGCGGACGGGCGGCCAAACGAGGTGGTACCGCGCTTCTCTTGCAGGAGCGTCCTCGTGCGACGCATCAGATGACATGCCAGCACAGGAGTAGCGGATGTACCCCAAGACCAGTGCCCCGACCGCGGGCGGCGCAGCGGCCCACGAGCCCGGCGCCTCCTTCGGCGTCGTGCCCTCGCCGTCGTTCCCGGCGATCGAGACTCGGATCCTGCGTTACTGGGATGAGGACTGCACCTTCCAGGCGTCGATCGACCAGCGCGAGGGCGCACCCGAGTGGGTGTTCTACGACGGCCCGCCGTTCGCGAACGGACTGCCGCACTACGGCCACCTGCTGACCGGATACGCAAAGGACGTCTTCCCGCGCTTCCAGACGATGCGGGGCAAGCAGGTGCACCGCCGCTTCGGGTGGGACACCCATGGGCTGCCCGCCGAGCTCGAGGCGATGCGCCAGCTCGGCATCACCACCAAGGGCGAGATCGAGTCGATGGGAGTCGGCGAGTTCAACGCCTCGGCCCGCGCCTCGGTGCTGCGCTACACGAAGGAGTGGGAGGACTACGTCACCCGCTCGGCTCGCTGGGTCGACTTCGAGAACGACTACAAGACGCTCGATCCGACCTTCATGGAGAGCGTCCTGTGGGCGTTCAAGCAGCTCTACGACAAGGGCCTCGCCTACGAGGGCTTCCGAGTGCTGCCGTACTGCTGGAACGACGAGACGCCCCTGTCGAACCACGAGCTGCGGATGGACGACGACGTCTACCAGAGCCGTCAGGACCAGACCGTCACCGTGACGTTCCCGCTCGTCGGTCCCAAGGCCGAGGCGCTCGGCCTCACCGCGGCGCGTGCGCTCGCGTGGACGACGACGCCGTGGACCCTTCCGACGAACATGGCGCTCGCCGTCGGACCCGACATCGACTACGCGGTGGTCCGATCCGGCCCGAACGGGACGCCGGACTCCGAGGCGCCCGACAGCCTGACCGGCGAGGAGATCGGCGAGGGCCCGGTGCTCGACGTCGAGGTGATGGGCGCCGAGTACCTGCTCGCCGCCGACCTCGTCGGCGCGTATGCGAAGGAGCTCGGCTACGACAGCGCCGAGGATGCGGTCGCGGCGATCAGCCGCACCCTCAAGGGGAGCGAGCTCGACGGCGTCCGCTATGACCGCCTCTGGGACTACTACGCCGACACCGAGGTGTGGGGCACCGAGAAGGCGTGGCAGATCCTCGTCGCCGACTACGTCGCCACCGGCGAGGGCACCGGCATCGTCCACCAGGCTCCGGCCTACGGCGAGGACGACCAGCTCGTCTGCTCCGCGGCCGGCATCCCGACGATCGTCTCGGTCGACGACGGCGGTCGGTTCCTGCCCAACATCCAGGAGGTCGCCGGCCTCCAGGTCTTCGAGGCGAACAAGCACCTCACCCGCATCCTCCGCGAGAAGGGCCGTCTGCTCCGTCAGGCGAGCTACGAGCACCCGTACCCGCACTGCTGGCGTTGCCGCAAGCCGCTCATCTACAAGGCGGTCTCGAGCTGGTTCGTTCGGGTCACCGAGTTCCGCGACCGCATGGAGGAGCTCAACCAGCGGATCGACTGGGTGCCCGAGAACGTCAAGGACGGTCAGTTCGGCAAGTGGCTGAACGGCGCCCGCGACTGGTCGATCTCGCGCAACCGGTATTGGGGCAGCCCCATCCCGGTGTGGAAGAGCGACGACCCCGAGCATCCGCGCACCGACGTCTACGGGTCGCTCGAGGAGCTCGAGCGCGACTTCGGGCGCCTGCCGGTCGGCGCCGACGGCAACCCCGACCTGCACCGGCCGTTCATCGACGACCTCACCAGGCCGAACCCCGATGACCCGACCGGGAAGAGCACCATGCGGCGCATCTCGGATGTGTTCGACGTCTGGTTCGACTCGGGTTCGATGCCGTTCGCCCAGGTTCACTACCCCTTCGAGAACACGGACTGGTTCGACGGGCACAGCCCCGCCGACTTCATCGTCGAGTACATCGGTCAGACCCGCGGCTGGTTCTACGTCATGCACGCGCTTTCCACCGCGCTCTTCGACCGTCCGGCGTTCAAGAGCGTCGTGAGCCACGGCATCGTCCTCGGCAACGACGGGCAGAAGATGTCGAAGTCGCTGCGCAACTACCCCGACGTCAACGAGGTATTCGACCGCGACGGCTCCGACGCGATGCGCTGGTTCCTGATGGCGAGCCCCGTGCTGCGCGGCGGCAACCTCATCGTCACCGAGGAGGGCATCCGCGAGGGCGTGCGCCAGGTTCTGCTGCCGCTCTGGAGCACGTACTACTTCTTCACCCTGTACGCGAACGCCTCCGACCACGACGCGGTGCGCCGCACCGACTCGGAGGATGTGCTCGACCGCTACGTGCTCGCGAAGCTCCGCGATCTCGTCGAGGCGATCACCGCCGACTTCGACCGGCTCGACGCGTCGGCCGCCGCCGACCGGCTACGCGAGTTCTCCGACGTGCTGACCAACTGGTACGTGCGTCGCAGCCGCGATCGCTTCTGGGAGGGGCGCCCCGAAGCCTTCGACACCCTGTTCACCGTGCTCGAGACGCTCACCCGACTCGCGGCGCCGCTGCTGCCGCTCGTCACCGAGGAGATCTGGCGCGGCCTGACGGGTGGACGCAGCGTCCACCTCACCGACTGGCCCGACGCCGCCGAGTTCCCCGCCGACGAGACGCTCGTCACCGCGATGGACCGCGTGCGGGTGGTCACTTCGACCGCTCTCGCGCTGCGGAAGCAGGCGGGCCTGCGGGTGCGTCTGCCGCTCGCCGGCCTCACGGTCGTGACGCCGGATGCCGCGTCCCTCGCGCCGTTCGAGGGCATCCTCCGCGACGAGCTCAACCTGAAGTCGATCGACCTGGTCGACCTCGCCACGACGAGCGCCGCCGAGTACGGCATCAGCACCCGCCTCGCCGTCAACGCACGCGCTCTCGGGCCGCGCATCGGCAAGGATGTGCAGCGCGTCATCACAGCCGCGAAGTCCGGCGACTGGTCCGAGGCGGCCGGTGTCGTCGTCGCCGGTGGCGTCGAATTGCAGGCGGGGGAGTACGACCTCGTCCTCGAGGTCGCCTCGCAGTCGGCCGACGACGCGGGTCCCGCACTGTCCCTGCTGCCCGGTGGAGGTTTCCTGTTGCTGGACACGGCGCTCACTCCCGAGCTCGAGGCGGAAGGGCGCGCACGCGACCTCATCCGCGACCTGCAACAGGCCCGCCGGGCCGCCGGACTCGACGTGTCCGACCGCATCGAGGTGCGCTTCGAGGGCGACGACGAGCTGGGCGCCGTGATCGACGCGCACCGCGACCTGATCGCAGGCGAGACGCTCACCGTCCAGCTCGACTTCGCCGAAGCGACGGCCGACTCGACGGGTAACCTGACGACATGGCCCGACGGCCACCTCACCGTGCTGAAGCCCGGCGCGTGGGGCGCCCGCGACGGCGGCCGATTCGAACTGCGCAAGACGGGACCGGTGGTGCTCGATGTCTGACGACTACGACGACCTCGACGACTTCCGGGACGAGGCCGACCAGGTCGTCCTCGAACTGCAGGACCGCCTCGGCGAGGCGTCCCCGCAGCCCCGGCTCGAGCCGGTGCGGAAGGCCGTCGAGCTGCTCGGCGACCCGCACCGGGCGTACCCGATCATCCAGATCGCGGGAACGAACGGCAAGACCAGCACGAGCCGGATGATCGACAGCCTGCTGCGCGCATCCGGCCTCCGACCCGGCCTGCTGACCAGCCCGCACCTGGTGCGCTTCAACGAGCGCATCCTCATCGACGGGGTGCCGATCACCGACGAGAGGCTCGTCGCCAACTGGCGAGACATCGAGCCCTACCTCGGCATCGTCGATCGCGAGCTCGAGCAGGCGGGCGAAGCGCCGCTCACCTATTTCGAAGCCCTCGTCGTGCTCGCCTTCGCCGCGTTCGCCGACGCCCCGGTCGATGTCGCCGTCATCGAGGTCGGCATGGGTGGGGAATGGGATGCGACGAACGTCGCCGACGCCCAGGTCGCCGTGTTCACGCCCATCGCGCTCGACCATCAGGAGCGTCTCGGTTCGACGATCGCGGAAATCGCGCGCACCAAGGCCGGCATCATCAAGCCCGTCGCGACGGTCGTCAGCGCGAGCCAGTCGGCCGATGCGCTGACCGAGCTGCGCCGCGCCGCCGAGCTCAGCGAGGCCACCCTCGCGGTCGAGGGCGACGAGTTCTCGGAAACCTCCGCGGTGGGCGTCGGTGGACAGCTCGTCGACATCAAGGGCCTCGTCGGGCACTACACCGACGTCTTCGTGCCGCTGTACGGCGATCACCAGGCCCACAACGCCGCGCTCGCGGTCGCCGCGGTCGAGTCGTTCCTCGGCGGCGGGTCGACCGCGCTCGACTCCGACGTCGTCGCCGAAGGATTCGCCACCGTGACGTCGCCGGGTCGCCTCCAGCTGGTCGGCATCGAGCCGACCGTGCTCGTCGACGCGGCGCACAACCCGCACGGTGCCGAATCGCTCGCCGCCGCGCTGAAGACCTACTTCAACTTCGACCGCATCGTCGCCGTCGTCGGGGTGCTGCAGGACAAGGACGCCGAGGGGATGCTCCGCGCCGTCGAACCGGTCGTCGACGAGTTCGTGGTCACCTTCGCGCCGTCCGAGCGCACCACCGACGTCGACGACCTCGCTGCGATCGCCGTGTCCGTGGCGGGTGCCGACCGGGTGCGCGTCGAGCCGACGATCTCGACCGCCCTCGAGGTGGCGCGCGACGACGTGCGCGACACCGCCAACGGCGCGGTCGTGGTGTTCGGCTCCATCACCCTCGTCGGTCGCGTGATCGAGGTCGCCGCCGAAGAAGGCTGGAAGCCGGCCTCATGAGCGCATCCCCGGAGCGCGTTCCGCGTCCGCGTCGGCGTCGCAGCGTCACCGAGAGTCTCGGCTCGATCGTCCTCGGCTTCGAGGTGATCGTGGTGTTCCTCGCCGCGCTCGTCGTCGCGGGGCTCGGACGTCTGCCGTGGGTGGTCGCGCTGCCCGTCGGAATCGGGTTGTGCGTGCTGATGCTCGTCACCGTCGGCGTGCTGCGATACCCGTCGGGTGTGTGGCTCGGCTGGTTCTGCCAGGCGGTCTTCATGGCCGGTGGGCTGCTCGTCGGTGAGATTTTCATCGTCGCGGCGCTGTTCGTCGGCATCTGGGCGTACTGCATCATTGTGGGCGGGCGAGTGGATCGTGACCGACCGCCGAGCGGCGCGACGGCCTGACCGGTCCACCCCGACCTGAACGAAAGAAACGACGAGGAGAAGAAGATGGCTGTCGAAGAGACGCTGGTGCTGGTGAAGCCCGATGGTGTCGCCCGCGGACTGACCGGCGAGATCCTGCGCCGCATCGAGGCGAAGGGGTACTCGCTCGTCGACATCCGGCTGGTCGAGGCCGACCGTGAGCTGCTCGGCAAGCATTACGAGGAGCATGTCGGCAAGCCGTTCTACGAGCCGCTCGTCGAGTTCATGGAGTCGGGCCCTGTCGTCGCGATCCGGGTGGCCGGCAACCGGGTGATCGAGGGCTTCCGCGCCCTCGCCGGCACCACCGACCCAACGACCGCCGCGCCGGGCACGATCCGCGGCGACCTGGGCCGCGACTGGGGTCTGAAGGTGCAGCAGAACCTGGTGCACGGGAGCGACTCGCCCGAGTCCGCCGCCCGCGAGCTGGCCCTCTGGTTCTGACCCGCTGACCGCGAGGAGGGCCCCTGTGCGACGAGCAGCGGGGCCTTCCTCCGTCTGCGGCATCGGGCGCACTGTGGTCTCGGTGCGCTTCGCTTACTCGACCCGTCTCGATACGCTCCTTCGTCGCTACTCGACGACCGGGGTGAAGCCCGCCCGTTGAGCGCAGCGATACGGAAGGCACGACTCCTGATCCGGTCGTCGAGTAGGGCCGCCAGGCCCGCATCGAGACGGCTCGAGTAGCGAGGAACGAGCGTATCGAGAGCGCCCGCGCCCCTGCGGCCCTAGCGGAAGAGGAGGGTCGGGAGGAGGGGGAAGTTCACGTAGATGATCAGCAGGATGATCGCGTAGTCGACGAGGACGATGATCCAGGTCCACTTCAGCAGCCCCTGGAAGAACCGCTGAGCCGAACCGGTGAGGCCGAAGTTCTTCGCGAGGTTCCACACGGTGCCGTACCAGAACAGCGGGATGGTGACGGTCCAGACGACGAGGCAGTAAGGGCACAGGGTGCCGATGACGTACACGGTCTGGGTCATCAGCCAGTGGATGAAGACGATGGCGAACACGAGGCCCGCGTTGAAGAAGATCCAGAACCACCGGTCGAAGCGGGCGCGGGCGAGGAGCGCGACGCCGACCGCGATGGGGGCGACGAACCCCATCACACCGAGCAGCGGGTTCGGGAAGCCGAACACCGACCCCTGAGCGCTCTGGATGACCGTGCTGCACGCGACGAACGGGTTGATGTCGCAGCCGAGCGCCTCACCGGGCGCCTCGATCAGCTGGAAGCGTTCGAGCACCAGCTGGAACGACGCCCACAGTCCGATCAGACCGGTGACGATGAACAGGATCGACATCGCGATCGGTCGACGCGCCGGGGTGGTGTTGGTCATGCCTGGAATCCTGCCATTTCTATCCCCGGTAGAAAGCAGCGGCGTGCCGGAGACTATTCCGCGACCTTCGAGCGTGTGGCCGAGTAGAGGACGTGGCGGTGGTCGTCGGTGGCGAAGTCGGGCTCGAGCTCCCCTTCGGCGATCCGCCGGAATCCGGCATTCTCGAGGCTGCGCCATGAGGCCCGGTTCGTGGCATGGACGGGAACGATGATGCGGTGCGCCGACGGGACGTCGTGCCAGATCTCGTCGGCGGCGAGGCGGATCATGACCGCCGCCGCGCCGTGGCCGAGCGCGTCGGCTTCGCCGATCAGGTAGTCGAGGCTCATGTCGCCGTCGAGGATCGGGATGACGCTCGAGAGCACGTCGACGTATTCGGGTTCGTCGCTCATCGCGTACCACTGGATGAAGCCGACCGGCCGTCCGTCCTGCAGTGCGATCCGCAGTCGCGCCGGGTCGGTGCCGTCGAGCGAGGGGCCGTATTCGCTCTCCACGGAGTCGGGGGCCGGGTTGTCGCCCCACCAGGCGTGCACATGCGGCGCGGCCAGCCAGTGCGACATGAGCGGAAGGTCCGCGCGGGTCATGGGACGCAGCGTGAGCCGGGTCATGCGTGGACTCTATGCCCGCCGACCGCGCGAGCGCCTCCCGCGGGTCGTGGGGCTCTTCGGGGTCGGCATGCGATAATCGTCGTCAGTACCCGCGCCGCGCGTGGGTCGAAGACTTTCTTTGGACCCGCCCAGTCGGTTCCGAAACGAGGATCACCAGCGATCCGAGGAAGCGCCACCGGACTTCGGTGACGCAGAGCCCACGGCCGGGTGCACGGGGCTCACACAGAGTTAGGTGGAGGATCTCCACCGCCAGGTTTTGGTTGTGGTGGCGCGGACGCCGCACCCGCGAGGAGTGCACCAGCAATGGTGGAAGACAACAACATCAACGGATCGAGCAGCACAGGATCGGGCAATGGGGCGCCCGAGGGTGGCGACGAGAAGACCAAGCGTCGCCGCACCTTCCGCCCGCGAGTCGGTCTCGGTCGGGCTCGCGCCGCGGCCGCGTCGGCGCCGGTGACGCGCGAACCGTCGCCGCAGCCCGCCGAGGTCGGCCCTGAGGCGACCGCGACGGAGCAGGTCGCCGCCGAGGCGACCGTCGACGCCGTCGCGGTGAACGCGGCTCCGTCCGACACGAGCGCCGGTGACGCGAACGCCGTTGACGCGAGTGCCGTCGATGTCGAGGCGCTCGCGTTGAGCGCCGCCGGTTCCGAGCCCGTTGCCGACGAGGTCGTCCCGGCGGTCGAGGCCCCGGAGTCGCCGCGCGGCTTCAGCCTGTTCCCCCTCTTCCAGGCCCCGCCTGCGCTCGCGCCCCTGCCGGCGCTTCCGGACGAGCAGGACGAGGACGACGACGAGCGCGACTCCGACTCCCGGTCGAGCACCAGCCGCCGCCGTTCGCGTCGCCGCTCCGGCGGAGGCGACAACGAGCAGCAGCAGCAGCCTCGCGAGCGCGTCACCGTGCAGATCACCGAGCCGCAGAAGATCAAGGGCTCGACGAGGCTCGAGGCCAAGAAGCAGCGTCGCCGCGACGGTCGCGATGCCGGTCGCCGCCGCGCCGTCGTCACCGAGGCCGAGTTCCTCGCCCGCCGCGAGTCGGTCGAGCGCGTCATGGTGGTCCGCAGCACCGACAGTCGCATCGAGATCGGTGTGCTCGAAGACTCGGTGCTCGCCGAGCACTACGTGGCGAAGGCTCAGAACGCGTCGCTGATCGGCAACGTCTACCTCGGCCGCGTGCAGAACGTTCTGCCCAGCATGGAGGCGGCGTTCGTCGACATCGGCCGCGGCCGCAACGCGGTGCTCTACTCGGGTGAGGTCGATTGGGACGCCGCAGCGGCCGAAGGGGAGAAGAACCAGCCCCGCCGCATCGAGCTGGCGCTGAAGGCCGGCGACCGCGTCCTCGTGCAGGTCACCAAGGATCCCGTCGGTCACAAGGGAGCCCGCCTCACCAGTCAGATCTCGCTGCCCGGCCGCTACCTCGTGTACGTGCCCGGCGGATCGATGAACGGCATCTCGCGGAAGCTTCCCGACACCGAGCGCGCGCGCCTCAAGAAGATCCTCAAGGACGTGCTGCCCGAGGGCGTCGGCGTCATCGTGCGCACCGCCGCGGAGGGGGCGACCGAGGAGCAGCTGACCCGCGACGTCAACCGTCTCACCAGCCAGTGGAAGCACATCAGCGGGCAGGTCGAGAAGGCTAACGCGCCCGCTCTGCTGCACAGCGAGCCCGACCTGCTGGTGAAGATCATCCGCGACGTCTTCAACGAGGACTTCGCGAAGCTCGTCATCGACGGCGACGACGCCCAGAAGACGATCGAGGGCTACCTCACGTCGGTCGCCCCCGACCTGCTCGACCGGGTCGAGAGCTGGCAGGGCAACGGCGACGTGTTCGCCGGATACCGCGTGCAGGAGCAGATCGACAAGGCGCTCGAGCGCAAGGTGTGGCTGCCGTCGGGTGGTTCGCTCATCATCGACCGCACCGAGGCGATGACGGTCATCGACGTCAACACCGGCAAGTTCGTCGGGTCGGGCGGAAACCTCGAAGAGACGGTCACGAAGAACAACCTCGAGGCGGCAGAAGAGATCGTCCGTCAGCTGCGGCTGCGCGACATCGGCGGCATTATCGTCATCGACTTCATCGACATGGTGCTCGAGACGAACCGCGACCTCGTGCTGCGCCGTCTCGTCGAGTGCCTGAGCCGCGACCGCACCAAGCACCAGGTGGCCGAGGTCACCTCGCTGGGCCTCGTGCAGATGACCCGCAAGAAGCTGGGTCTGGGGCTCGCCGAGTCGATGACCGACGCGCCGCGCCAGCCCGAGGGCAAGCCGGAGCCGCGTCGCCGCAAGCAGGCTCAGCAGAATCAGCAGCGTCCCGCGACGGGCAGCACGCACGAGATCACGGACGGTGCGAAGAACGCGCTCGCCCTGATCGCGAAGAGCACCCTCCATAAGGGCGACGCCGTCGAGGAGCACACGGTGGCCGAGACCGCCGAGGTGTCGACCGCGGGCGGCGAGGTCGCGGCGGCGCCGGTCGTCGAGCCGGTCATCCCGCTTCCCGAGGTCGCTCCGGCACCGCAGCGCACGATCGCCGCGGACGCCGAGTCGCTGCTTTCCACGGTGCTCGACGCCCTGCCCGAGCCGAAGAAGCCGGGCCAGGGCCGCTCGCGCAGCCGCCGCGTCTCGACGGGTGCGCTAACTGCGGGCGACGCGGCACGCCACTCCACCGGCGACTCCGAGTAGTCGGCCCTCCCTGACCGGGAGTGAGCACGGATCAGGAGTTGGTGCACGGATCAGGAGTTCGTGCGCGGATCAGGAGTTGGTGCACGGATCAGGAGAAAGCGCGCTCCGGCTCCTGATCGGTGTGCGAGTTGCCCGGTTTCGGCGCGAAACTCCTGATCGGCGTACCGGGCGGGTGCACGGATCAGGACCAGCGCTACGACCCGCCGAGGATTCCGCCGGATCCGTCCTGATCCGCGCCGCACCTCCTGATCGGCGCACACAGTCCTGATCGGCGCACCCGCTCCTGAACCGTGCACTCGTGAGTCCGACCGCCGACCGTCGACCGCCGGATGTCGCGGAGTCGTTTCCAGATCCGCCGGCGGTCAGTGGCGGTCGCGGCCGCGGACTCGGAGGCCGCTGGCGATGAGGCGGCGCACCAGCTCGTGGCCCGAGACGGACACCGCGCCCGCGGCGACCAGTTCGGCGACACGCCGCTCGGGGACGTCGTAGTGGTCGAGGTCGAAGCTGCGCGGGGGAACCTCGTTCGCGCGGGCGAAGGCGTGCAGCTCCTCGAGCGATTCGTCGCTCACGAGGTGCGCCCAGACGGTGCCGTGCGCGGGCCACATCGCCGTGTCGATCAGCACCGTCATATCCCCAGTCTCTCGCACCGACGCGGACATACCGGTCCGATCGGAGCGGCTCGGAGCGGCAGGCGGCGGAGCAGAGTCGCGGCGCTGCCCGACGACCCGTGGCTTCGCGCCACGCTGACCCGAGGTTGGTTGCCGGAGGTCGGGGGAGCGGGTATGCTTGACCGTCGGTGTGCGCGGCATTGCCCGCACCGGATCTTCGCCGCAGGGGCTCGTTTCCCGCGGACATCCCAACAGATTGGCTAAGCAAGTGGTTTACGCGATTGTGCGCGCCGGCGGGCGTCAGGAGAAGGTCGAGGTCGGCTCGATCGTCACGCTCGACCGCATCAAGGCAGACGAGAACGGCACCGTGCAGCTCGCGCCGGTGCTCCTCGTCGACGGCGAGACCATCACGCACGACGCCAAGGCCCTCGCGAAGGTCTCCGTGACTGCCGAGGTGCTGGGCGACCTGCGTGGCAAGAAGATCGTCATCCAGAAGTTCAAGAACAAGACCGGCTACAAGAAGCGCCAGGGCCACCGTCAGGAGCTCACGCGCGTCAAAATCACCGGCATCAAGTAAGCGCGAAGGGGCATAGGCAATGGCACACAAAAAGGGAGCTAGCTCCACTCGCAACGGTCGCGACTCCAACGCGCAGCGTCTCGGCGTGAAGCGCTTCGGCGGTCAGGTCGTCAAGGCCGGCGAGATCCTCGTCCGCCAGCGCGGCACCCACTTCCACCCCGGCGTGAACGTCGGACGTGGTGGCGACGACACCCTGTTCGCCCTCTCGGCCGGTGCGGTCGAGTTCGGTGCCAAGGGCGGCCGCAAGGTCGTCAACATCGTCGCGGCGGCAGCCGAGTAACGATCACTCCGTGGTGAATGGGCGAGCCGAACGGCTCGCCCATTCGCATTTTCATCCCCGAGCTCCGCGCCCGCGCAAAGCGGATGGCGGCTCGACACAGGCAAGGAGCACGACATGGTCGCGAGCTTCGTCGATCACGTGACGTTGCACCTCAGGGCGGGGCACGGCGGCAACGGCTGCGTCTCCGTGCGCCGCGAGAAGTTCAAGCCGCTCGCCGGCCCCGACGGCGGCAACGGCGGTGACGGAGGCGACATCGTCGTCGTCTCCGACCCCCAGGTCACCACCCTCCTCGGCTACCACCGGGGCCCCCACCGGTCGTCCGACAACGGCACGCCCGGCATGGGCGACAACCGCAGCGGGACGAGCGGCGAGAACCTCGAACTCCCCGTCCCCGTCGGCACCGTCGTGAAAGACCCCGACGGAACGGTGCTCGCCGATCTCACCGAGCCCGGGATGCGCATCGTCGTCGCCCCCGGCGGCCGCGGTGGTCTCGGCAACGCCGCGCTCGCGACCAACAAGCGCAAGGCGCCCGGCTTCGCGCTGCTCGGCACCCCCGGGTGGGAAGGCGACGTCGAGCTCGAACTGAAGACCGTCGCCGACGTCGCGCTCGTCGGATTCCCGTCGGCCGGCAAGTCGAGCCTGATCGCCGCGATGTCGGCCGCGCGTCCCAAGATCGCCGACTACCCGTTCACGACCCTCCAGCCGAACCTCGGCGTCGTCGAGGCCGGCTCGGTGCGCTACACCGTCGCCGACGTCCCCGGCCTGATCGAGGGCGCGAGCGAGGGCAAGGGGCTCGGCCTCGAGTTCCTCCGTCACGTCGAGCGGTGCAGCGCGCTGCTGCATGTGCTCGACTGCGCCACCCTCGACCCCGGCCGCGACCCGATCAGCGACCTCGACGTCATCCTCGGCGAGCTCGGCGCGTATCCGGTGCCCGAGGGGCAGGTGCCGCTGCTGGAGCGCCCGCAGCTCATCGCCCTCAACAAGGTCGACGTCCCCGAGGCGCACGACCTCGCCGACCTGGTCCGTCCCGACCTCGAGGCGCGCGGATACCGGGTCTTCGAAATCTCCACGGTCAGTCACGCGGGCCTGCGCGAACTCTCCTTCGCCCTCGCCGGGGTGGTCGAAGAGGCGCGGACCGCCGAGCCGCCGGCGAAGCCGCGCATCGTGCTGCGGCCTCGCGCGGTCGACGAGAAGGAGTACGAGGTCGTCCGCGAGGGCGGCAGCGGCGGCACCGTGTACCGCGTCAAGGGCGAGAAGCCCGAGCGCTGGGTCGCGCAGACCGACTTCGCCAACGACGAGGCGGTCGGCTACCTCGCAGACCGGCTGGCCGCGCTCGGAGTCGAAGACGCCCTCTTCGCCGCGGGCGCCGTGCCCGGATCCGCGGTCGTCATCGGGCGCGGCGGCGGCGTCGTGTTCGACTGGGAGCCCACCCTCACCTCCGCGGCGGAGCTCATCACGAGCCCCCGCGGCAGCGACGCGCGTCTCGATCGCAACGCGCGCCCGACCCGCAACGAGCGCCGCGAACACTACTTCGAGCGCATGGACGCGAAGGCCGAAGCGCGCGCCGAGATGCAGCGCGAACGCGAGGCGGGCATCTGGCGCGAGGACCACGCCGACGCGGAGGAGCAGGAGTGAGCGTGACCGACCGGAGCGGCATCTCGTCCGCTCGGCGCATCGTCGTCAAAGTCGGTTCGTCGTCGATCAGCGGCGACAACGCCGGCCAGATCGTGCCGCTCGTCGCCGCCCTCGCCGAGGCGCACGGGCGCGGCACCGAGGTGATCCTCGTGAGCTCCGGCGCGATCGCAACCGGCATGCCCTACCTCAAGCTCGACGCCCGCCCGGGAGACCTCGCGACCCAGCAGGCGGCGGCCGCGGTGGGCCAGAACGTGCTCATCTTCCGTTACCAGGACAGCCTCGACCAGTTCGGCATCGTCGCCGGTCAGGTGCTGCTCACCGCGGGCGACCTCGAGAACCACACCCACCGCAAGAACGCGGAACGGGCCATGGAGAAACTGCTCGCCCTCCGAATCCTGCCGATCGTGAACGAGAACGACACGGTCGCGACGCACGAGATCCGATTCGGCGACAACGACCGCCTCGCCGCCCTCGTGTCGGTGCTCGTGCGCGCCGACCTGCTGGTGCTGCTGAGCGACGTCGACGCGCTCTACACGCGACCGCCGCAGGAGCCCGGTGCGGTGCTCATCGACCATGTGCGGTACGGCGACCCGCTCGACGACGTCGTCATCGGCTCGGTCGGCACCGGTGTCGGAACCGGGGGAGCGATGACCAAGGTCGCGGCTGCGCGGCTCGCCGCCGACGCCGGCACCGCGGTGCTGCTCACCTCGACCGGACAGGTCGCCGACGCCCTCCAGGGCGCGAGCATCGGCACCTGGTTCGACCCCGCGCCGGCGGGAGCCGAGCGCGCGCCGCGCACGTCCGAGATCGGCACCGTCACCGCCGACTAGGGCCCGCGCCCTGAATAGGATGGGGCGCATGTCGACCGGCTCAGCACTCCAGGTCTCCTTCGAGGACAAACTCGTCGCCGCGCGCGCCGCGTCCCGCGCCCTCGCGACCCTCCCGACCGAGACCAAGGATGCGGCGCTCCGGGCGATCGCCGACCGCATCGTCGAAGACTCGGCCCGCATCATCGAGGCGAACGGTCTCGACCTGCAGGCGGCACGCGAGAACGGCGTCTCCGCGGGGCTGCAGGATCGCCTGCGGCTCGACGAGGTCCGTCTCGCCTCCCTCGCCGACGCGGTCATCGACATCACGAAACTCGTCGACCCGGTGGGGGAGAGCGTGCGCGGCCGCACGCTCCCCAACGGTCTGCGGATCAATCAGGTCCGTGTGCCGTTCGGTGTCGTCGGCGCCATCTACGAGGCGCGCCCCAACGTCACCATCGACATCGCGGCGCTCGCCCTGAAGAGCGGCAACGCGGCGATCCTCCGCGGCGGCAGTGCCGCCGCGAACTCGAACCGCGTGCTCGTCGAATCGATCCAGGCGGCGCTCACCTCGATCGGTCTGCCCGCTGAAGCGGTGCAGACCATCGACGAGTTCGGCCGCGACGGCGTCAAGGCGCTTATGCAGGCCCGCGGCTACGTCGACGTCCTGATCCCGAGAGGCAGCGCAGAGCTGATCAGCACCGTCGTCTCCGAGTCGAAGGTGCCCGTCATCGAGACCGGCGCGGGAGTCGTGCACGCGTTCATCGACGAGTCCGCCGACCCGGAGCTCGCCGCCGACGTGGTGACCAACGCGAAGGTGCAGCGCGTGAGCGTTTGCAACACGCTCGAGACCCTGCTCGTGCACCGGGGCGCGGCCGACCGGGTGCTCCGTCCCGTCCTCGACTCGCTGCGGGCCGCCGGTGTCACGCTGCACGCCGATCCGGCGACCCGCGCGCTGTACGCCGACTCGGTGGATGCCACCGAGGACGACTGGACGGCCGAGTACTACTCGCTCGATCTCGCCGTGAAGATCGTCGACTCGCTCGACGAGGCGATCGCGCACATCGACCGCTATTCGACGCACCACACCGAGACGATCATCACGAGCGACTACGCGAACGCCGAGCGGTTCCTCGCCGAGGTCGACTCCGCGGTCGTCATGGTCAACGCGTCGACGCGCTTCACCGACGGCGGCGAGTTCGGGTTCGGCGCCGAGGTCGGCATCTCGACCCAGAAGCTGCACGCCCGCGGTCCGATGGGGCTTCAGGAGCTCACGAGCACCAAATGGCTCGTGCGCGGCACCGGCCAGACGAGGAAGTGAACCCGACTTCGCCTAAGCTGGTCTGAGCCCGACGCCGGGCCGCCCGTCCGGGCGTGACGAAACGGAGAGAGCATGTCGTTGCCGCTGACCGTGGTGTTGGCCGCCGCCGAGTCTGGCCACACCGAGCTGCCGATGCCGGCGTACGTCTTCGGTGTCATCGCCCTCGTCATCTTCGCCGCGCTCGCGCTCGTGACCTGGAGCTATCGTGACGTCGCCAACCGTCACAGCCAGGTCTCCGGGGCGCGCGGCGGCGACGGGTCCGGTCACGGTTCCGCGAAAGACGCCTGACGACGCCGGTGCAGGACACACGCGACACGCGTCGGCGACGCGTCGGCGTGATGGGCGGAACCTTCGACCCGATCCACCACGGACACCTCGTGGCGGCCAGTGAGGTCGCCCAGTCCTTCGGTCTCGACGAGGTCGTCTTTGTGCCCACCGGGCAGCCATGGCAGAAGCGGGGCGTCTCAGCCGCCGAGCACCGCTACCTGATGACGGTCATCGCGACGGCGTCGAACCCCCGATTCACCGTCTCCCGGGTCGACATCGACCGCGGCGGCCCCACCTACACGATCGACACGTTGCGCGATCTCAACACCGCCTACCCCGACGCCGACCTGTTCTTCATCACCGGTGCCGACGCCATCAAGCAGATCGTCGGCTGGAAGAACGTCGACGACCTCTGGGACCTCGCGCACTTCGTCGCGGTCAGTCGGCCGGGACACGTCGTGTCCATTTCTGATTTGCCCAAGGGCGACGTAAGCTGGCTGGAAGTTCCGGCGCTGGCGATATCGTCAACCGACTGCCGAAGTCGGGTGAACAGGGGGTTTCCTGTTTGGTATCTCGTTCCCGACGGCGTCGTTCAATACATCTCCAAGCATGACCTGTATCGGAGTTAGTCCATGACGTTGTCGCAGGAACAGCAGCCACAAGAGCGCCGAGGAACAGGCGCCGTGGCTTCCGCGAACCAACCCCGCAGTCGACGCGAAGCGCGTGACGCCGAGCGTCGCGCCCAGGCGGAGGCGCGCGAGACCGGCGACCTCTCCGGCATCCCCGCCGGCGAGCACCCCTCCGGCGCCTTCGACCTGAACGCCTCGGGCGGCATCTGGGACAGCATCTCGCGCCGCGCGGCGTCGCAGCTGACCGATGCGGCGACCGAGGCCGAGCGCCGCACCGGCCGTCGCGTCGCCGATCAGGACCGTGAGGGCAGCGTTCCTCCCGAGCCGCTCAGCTACGTCACTCAGGGGCGCCCCAACATCCCGACGTACGAGGGCCCCGCCTTCGCTCGCCGCCCGCAGGCTCCCACCGCCGCCGACGTGCAGGCGGGTTTCCGCGAGCGCAGCTTCGCGCCCGCGGCGGCCGCCTCGGCTCCGCTCGCTCCCGCATCGGTGGGCGGCCTCGACTACCACACGCAGACCCGCACGCCGCCGCTGCGCTCCGCAGCTCCCGCGGCTCCCGAAGCGCCCGCCGCCGAGGCGACCGCGCTCGACCACACTCTGACCCGCCGCGAGCTCCGCGAGATGCGCGAGTCCGGAGTGCTCCCTGCGTTCTCCGCGGCCGACCTCGCGCCGCGTCCCGGCGGCTGGGCCGCCGCTCCCGCGCCGTCGGTGGCGCCGCCGGTCGGTCACCGCGAGCCCGCACCCGAGACGCCGATCGCCGGCATCCCGCTCGGATCCGCGTTCGCCGCGTTCGAGGACACCGCCACCGCTCCGATGTCGGCCGTCGACCGCGCCGCGCTGATCGCCGAGGAGCCCGTCCTGCCGAAGGCGTCGCCGATCGCCGAGGCGATCGAGGTCGTCGAGCCGGTCGCCGCCGCTCCGCTGCCCGTCCGGTCCGCGCCGGTCGTCGAGGACGAGCCCGAAGCCGCTGAGCCCGCCCCGTTCTCCGACGAGCCCATCACCGGGCTGCAGGGCTTCGAGGCGCTGATCGCTCAGGCGAGCGCCGGTCTCGACGCGCCGTCGGTCCCCGCGACCGGCCCGCAGCAGATCATCGCGCCTCAGCCCGTCGAGGTGCCGAAGCCCGCCTCGCAGTCGACCGGTCACTGGTCGCTGCAGGTCGAAGAGGACGACGACGACCTGACGCCGTTCGACGGGCTCCTGTCGCGCAACGTCGGAACCTCGAGCGGCTCGACCAACGCGCTCATCATGCCGACCGATCCGCAGCCCGACCTCATCCACGCGCTGAACAGCACGGGCGAGATCCTGGTGACCGGCTCGCTCGACCTGCCGCGCAGCCTCTCCTCCACGGGGGCGAACTCGGATCACTACGACTCCTCCGAGATCGACCGCCTGTTCGAGGCGAGCCAGGAGGAGCACCACAACGCCGACGTCGCGCCGGTGCGTGCCGCTCGTGCCGTCAGCACCCACACGTCGACTCGCAGCGTGGTCAGCCCCCGCAAGCGTCGCGGTGGAACGCTGCCAGTCGTGCTGGCGGTCGTCGCCTCGGCGATGGGCCTCGGGGTCATCGGTCTGTGGATCGCCAGCTGGATCACGGGGACGCTCTGATTTCCCCGACGAACGATTCAGGAACCGGCGCGAGCTCTCGTGCCCGCGAGCTGGTGCAGCTCGCGGCCGAGGCCGCCGATTCCAAGGGCGGCTCCGACCTCGTCGCGCTCGATGTGACAGGACCGCTACCGCTCACGGACGCCTTCCTGCTGGTCTCGGGGCGCACCGAGCGCAACGTGCTCGCGATCGCCGAGGCCGTCGAGGAGAAGCTGATCGAGGCGGGTGCGAAGCCGCTGCGCCGTGAGGGGCGCACCGAGGGTCGCTGGGTGCTCATCGACTTCGGCGACCTTGTGGTGCACGTCTTCCACGAGGAGGACCGCTCCTACTACTCGCTCGAGCGCCTCTGGAAGGACTGCCCGGTCATCCCGGTGAACCTTCCGACTCCTGCCCACGCCGACTGACCCGCACTGAGTCCGGTTCTCGGATTTGTCGGCTCTTCGGAAGGTCATAGGGTCGGCTGTTAGCGTCGGCGGGTCAGATCCAGCGACCCGGAAGTGAGCCGCGCATGAAGTGCCCGAACGACAACGCCACCCTCGTGATGAGCGAGCGCAACGGCATCGAGATCGACTACTGCCCCGAATGCCGGGGCGTGTGGCTCGACCGTGGCGAGCTGGACAAGATCATCGAGCGTTCCGGCGAGGTCGCCGGCGGGCCCGCCCCGACGGTGTCGCACCCGCCGGTGCAGCCGGGATATCCCCAACAGGGCGGATATCCGCAGCAGGTGCCGCCGCAGCAGTACGGCCGCCCGTATCCGCAGCAGCAGGGATACGGCTACGGCGGTGACGGGTACCGCCGCAAGAAGAAGGACAACTGGCTCAGCGAGCTGTTCGACTGACGCCTCCCGCGCCCGTCAGCGAGGACTGCGGGTGCTCGGACGTTGCAGCCACGGGCGGAGCGCCCGGGTGGCGGCGGGCAGCAGCAGGTAGGTCATCAAGGGCATCATCACGGTCACCGTGGCGAGCACGCGCAGCGGCAGAGGCCACGCGGCGAGCAGTGGGGTGAGCGTCGACTGAGCCACGAGGCTGAGCGGGAAGAAGACGATGAAGATGCTGACCATCTGCTTCCACCGCGGCGGCACGACCGCGGCGGTCTGAGCGGGCTGCTCGACAGTGACGGTGGAGGGCTCGTCGAACCAGCCCTCGATGCCGGTGCGCCGCTCGGATCGATCATGTTCGACGATGCCGACGGCGGAGTCGACCCACCATTGCCGTTCGGTGGATCTCTCCCACGCGTCGAGGCTCTGGTCGTCGGCGAACCGGTAGAGCATGTGCCAGAGGGGCGATCCCGCTTGGGGTCTCACCCACCCGGACCCGAGGTAGCCGGGTCTGGCGCTCATGAGTTCTTGCCCGGCGCGGGCCCAGGCGGCGGCTTCTTTGGCGCGGTCGGGTGCGACGCGCCGGACGATGGAGACGGTGATCGGCTCTTGTGGAGCGCTGTTCGACATGTCGTTCATTCAATCGGAGCCGTGTTACGGGGAGATGTTCGCGTCGATGAGGTGGCGCGGTCGGGATTTGCCTCCCGGATGTAGTAATCTTGTCGAGGCCTTCCACGGAGGGCCGGTGAGGGCCTGTGGCGCAGCTGGTAGCGCACCTGCATGGCATGCAGGGGGTCAGGGGTTCGAGTCCCCTCAGGTCCACCAACGAGAGAGAGCGTCGCCCGAAGGGTGGCGCTCTTTCTCGTTGATGACGTAAATGATCGAGAGGTCTGAAGAAGATGGGCGTCGACCCGCCTCTTCACCTCGGCTATTGTCTCGTTCAGCCCGGGTCTCGTGGACTAAACCGAACTACGAGCGCCGCGTGTGCAGGCCGCTACCATATTCGCCTCGGATGGCTGAGGAAGCTGCCCGCCGGCTGACTGCGGTAGCCCTGCGACTGAAGGTAATGGCGGACGTGGTCACTACAGTCAGCGCTATGACTCTGATCGACCCCGTCGACGTGACTATCGACTTCCAAGACGATGCGGGCCGTCGTGACCCGGATTCGTATAGTCCTTTGCTGCAGAAATATCACCAGCGACTGTGGAGCAAACCGTTGCCTGGAGGCGCTCCGTTCGAGCTGACAGCAGCGAAGGTCGGACGCGCGTTCGTGCTGCGTCACGAGTCCGACCTCGGAGTGTTCGTGCTATCCAGCGACACCCTGGCGAACTCAAACCGTCGTAAGCTGCGCGACTTCTACGAGGCGATGGGATCGGAGTCCAATACCGCCTGGCATCGGGACGGCGGCACCATTGGTGGTCGGTTACTCTTTCCACGGAACCGGGTCGGCGGCAACCAGACCATCAATCAGCGCCGCGGCACGCACCCGCGAATCCGCGACCGATTCGACTTGACGTTGGAGAGCATCCGCCGTCACTACGTGGGGGAAGACAGTCCGCTCGCTACGACAATCGAGCGGTACGGCGACTTCTTTGCCCTCTTCGGCGACTTCCGCGGCTACGTCGACTTTTTTCTGCTCCACGACCTCGTCGACGACGCCACGAACTCAGTCCGGTTCTACCTGCCGTTCGACGGCTATACCGGCCCAGTCCTGCCTGGCACTATCGAACAGTATCGAGTGTTCCGAGAGCGACAACTCGCCTTCGTCGGGGCTCGCAACCGCCGCATTCTCGCGGCGATTGGGCTCGACCGCCGATGACTTACCCCGAGTCGAGATGGCTCGCCCTTCAGAGTGCGGCGTCAGTCCGCGTCGCGGCTTCCACCATGAGTCAGCCGAAGGTCTCGGCCAGGTAGCGGTGCGCGAAGGTGACCGCCATCGCTCCTTCGCCCACCGCCGAGGCGACGCGCTTGACGGAGCCATGCCGCACGTCCCCGGCTGCGAAGGCGCCGGGCACGCTGGTCTCGAGGAAGAACGGCGGACGTTCGAGGGGCCACACCTTCGACAGCGCCGCCGCATCGATGTCCGGGCCGGTGACCATGTAGCCGCGTTCGTCGCAGACGATGTCGGTCGGTTCGGCCCACGCCGTGTCGGGGGAGCCGCCGATGCAGACGAAGAGGCGGTCGGCGGCGACCTCCTCGCGGCGCCCGGTGCGGGCGTCCTCGAGCTCCAGCCCGGCGAGCGCGGTGTCGCCGTCGAGCCGCGACACGCGCGTGTCGAGGCGGATGTCGATGTTGGGTGCCCGCCGCACCCGCTGCTCGAGGTAGTCGGACAGGGTCGAGGCGAGATCGGGACCGCGCACCAGCATGGTGACGTGCTCGGCGTAGGCCGCGAGGTTCATCACCGCTTGACCGGCCGAGTTGCCGCCGCCCACGACGTAGACGGTGTCTCCGGCGCAGTCGGGAGCCTCGCTGGTTCCCGCGCCGTAGTAGACGCCGACGCCGAGCAGCTCCTCCTCGCGGTCGATGCCGAGGCGCCGCCATTCGACCCCGGTGGCGCAGATGTTCGCCTTCGCGACCATCGTCGTTCCATCGTCGAGCTGGGCGTGAATGCGTCCGTCGGTGAACGAACCGGCGATGCCGCCTCGCATGAGCAGCAGCTCGGCCCCGAACTTCACCGCCTGCTGACGGGCGCGTTCGGCGAGGTCGCCGCCGGACACCCCGGTCGGGAAGCCGAGGTAGTTCTCGATCAGGCTGCTGTAGCCGGCCTGACCGCCGACGGCCTCGCGCTCGACGAGCACGACGCTGAGGCCTTCCGAGGCGGCGTAGACCGCGGCGGAGAGACCGGCGGGCCCGGCCCCGTAGACCGACAGGTCGTACTCGGCGAGCTTCGGTCGGGCGACCCAACCGAGCCGGGCGGCGATCTCGGCGATGCTCGGGTCGATCAAGCGCGTGCCGTCGGGCAGGTCGACGATCGGGAGGCCGGCCTCGGCGAGCGACCGCCCGAGGACCCGCATGCACGACTCGTCGTCCTCGATGTCGGTCCAGGTGAAGTGCACGACGCTACGGGTGAGGAAGTCGCGGATCGCGTACGCGTCCCGACTCCATCGCTGGCCGTACAGGCGTACGGTGTCGGCTGCGGGGGACGTGCTCGCCATCGGCGGATCCCTTCGGAACGCGGTGGGGGTCGTGAGCACAGCGTAGGGGAGCGTCGCATCCGATATTCGTCCGGCGGCCGCGCCCGGATGTCGCTAGCGTGAGGGGACGACGTGCAAGGGAAGGCGAGCAGATGGCTGTGATCTCCAGAGGATTCGGACGGCGCGCGCGGGAGAGCGACCCGAAGCTGCCGCCCGGCCAGTACCTCACCGAGGACTTCCCTGTCCTGTCGGCGGGACCCACCCCCCGCATCGACACGGATCAGTGGGCCTTCCGCATCGTCACCGAGAAGAACCTCGCGACGACCTGGACCTGGGCCGACCTGATGGCGCTGCCCATCGAGACGATCGACACCGACATCCACTGCGTCACACGGTGGTCGAAGCTCGGCACCACCTGGCGTGGGGTGTCGCTCGACACGCTCTTCAAGGACATCGACACCGACTACCAGTTCGCGATGGCGCACAGCTATGGCGGCTACACGACCAACATCCCGCTCGCCGACCTGCTCGGGGGCAAGTCGTGGGTCGCGTTCGAGTTCGACGGCAAGCCACTCGAGCCCGCGCACGGAGGCCCCGCACGTCTGCTCGTGCCGCACCTGTACTTCTGGAAGAGCGCGAAGTGGGTCAATGGCATCACGCTGCAGAAGCGGGACGACCCGGGGTTCTGGGAGCAGAACGGCTACAACCTCCACGGCGACCCGTGGACCGAGGAGCGCTACTGGTGATCGTCGGCGGGTGGATGCCCGCGCGGGTGTCGACGGTGACCGCCTCGACGACGAACGCGCGGATCCTCGAGATCGTCGTGCCGGGCTGGCCCGGCAACCTCCCCGGCCAACACCTCGACATCCGGCTGACCGCCGACGACGGCTACCAGGCCGAACGGTCGTACTCGATCGCCTCGTCGGGTCCCGGCGAGGTGGTGGAGCTCGGAGTCGACGAGGTGCCTGACGGCGAGGTGTCGCCGTATCTCACCCAGGTGATCGAACCGGGCGACGAACTCGAGGTGAAGGGTCCGCTCGGCGGGTACTTCGTCTGGCACGCGGACGACCCGTCGCCGGTGCAACTGATCGCGGGCGGGTCCGGCATCGTGCCGCTGCTCGCGATGGCCAGAGCCAGGGCGAGTGCCCGCGTGAGCACGCCCTTCCGGTTGCTGTACTCGGTGCGCACCCGGGCTGATGCGATGTACGCCGACGAGATCGACGGCCTCGCCGCCCAAGGCATCGAGGTGACGTGGGCGTACACGCGCGAGGCGCCCGCCGGATGGGCGGGAACGACCGGGCGGCTCACCCCGCAAGCGCTGGCGGCGTCGGTGTGGCCGGCAGCCGAGAACCCGCTCACCTTCGTCTGCGGCCCCACCGGGTTCGTCGAGGCGTCCGCCGATGCCCTCGTGGCGGGCGGACAGAACGCGGCGCGCGTGCGCACCGAGAGGTTCGGAGGAGCATGATGCAGATCGTCGACGGCAACGCGATCGCGGGGGAGCTGAGCGGACTCTTCCGAGCAGACCCGACGATGCTCGTGGCGGTGTGCGGGGAGTGCGGCGCGGCCGGGCCGCTCGGCGGCACCATGGTCGAGCGGGACGACTTCGCCGCGATCGTCCGGTGCCGATCCTGCACGCACACCCTCTTCACCGTGCTCGACGAACCGGGCGGGCTCGCCGTCGTCATCGCATCGCTGGCCCGGTTGCAGCAGCCCGCCGGACAGCCGGGCGATGAGCCCGGACGCGACGAGGTCGGTCGATGAGCGCGACCGTCGCCGAACTGTTCGTCGACACTCTGAAACGAGCGGGAGTGCGACGGATCTGGGGTCTCTCGGGCGATTCCCTCAACGGGTTCACCGATGTCCTCCGCCGCACCGACGACATCGAGTGGCTGCACGTGCGGCACGAGGAGGCGGGCGCCTTCGCGGCGGGCGCCGAGGCCGAACTCACGGGCGAGCTCGCGGTCGTCGCGGGCAGTTGCGGACCCGGCAACCTGCACTTCATCAACGGCCTCTTCGACGCCCAGCGCAGCCGCGTGCCGGTGCTCGCGATCGCGTCGCACATCCCGTCGTCCGAGATCGGCAGCGGCTACTTCCAGGAGACCCATCCGCAGGAGCTGTTCCGCGAATGCAGCGTCTACGTCGAGCTCGTGAGCGACCCCGAGCAGCTGCCCTGGGTGCTCGAGATCGCGATGCGCGCCGCCGTGGAGAAGCGCGGCGTGGCCGTAGTGGTCGTGCCGGGCGACGTGTTCTACGAGACCGCGCCCGATCGGCGCCCATCCGCGCCGATCCGCGCCTCGGCGCCCAGCGTCACGCCCAATAGTGAGGAGCTGGAGGCCGCGGCCGACCTGCTGAACGGTGCCAAGAAGGTCACGATCCTCGCCGGTGCGGGTGTGGCCGGCGCCCGCGACGAGGTGCTCGCGCTCGCCGAGCGGCTGCAGGCTCCCATCGTGCACGCTTTCCGCGGCAAGGAGTACATCGAGTACGACAACCCGTACGACGTCGGCATGACCGGGCTGCTCGGCTTCGCCTCCGGCTATCGGGCGATGGAGGCGTGCGACACCCTGCTGATGCTCGGCACCGACTTCCCCTACCGGCAGTTCTACCCCTCCAAGGCGAAGGTCGTGCAGGTCGACAGCCGCGGCGAGCAGCTCGGCCGGCGCACCCCCGTCGACCTCGGTCTCGTCGGCGACGTGCGGTCGACGGCCGCCGCGCTGCTGCCCCTGATCGCGGGCGACCGCTCCGAGAAGCACCTGGCCGACAGTCGCGAGCACTACGCCAAGGCTCGGAAGGATCTCGACGACCTCGCCGACGACGACGGCAAGGCGCCGATCCACCCGCAGTACCTCGCCCGTCTGCTCGACCGCGCCGCCGCCCCCGACGCCGTGTTCACCGCCGACGTCGGCACCCCGGTCATCTGGGCGGCCCGATATCTGAGGATGGGCGGCGGACGGCGCCTCATCGGGTCGTTCACGCACGGCTCGATGGCGAACGCGATGCCGCAGGCTCTCGGGGTTCAGGCCGTCGACCGCGACCGTCAGGTGATCGCCCTGTCGGGCGACGGCGGTCTCGCGATGCTGCTCGGCGACCTGCTCTCCATCGCGCAGAACCGCCTGCCCATCAAGGTGGTCGTCTTCAACAACTCGTCCCTGAACTTCGTCGAGCTGGAGATGAAGGCCGCCGGCATCGTCGACTTCGGCACCGAACTCGTCAACCCCGACTTCGCGAGAGTGGCCGAGTCGGTCGGCATCACCGGCATCCGCGTGGAGGAGCCCGGCGAACTCGAGGACGCGGTGGCCAGACTGCTCGCCACTCCGGGGCCCGCTCTACTCGATGTGGTGGTCGCACGCGAGGAGCTCAGCATCCCGCCCTCGATCACGGCGGCCCAGGCCAAGGGTTTCGCGGTCTACGCGCTGCGGGCCATCATGTCGGGGCGGGGCGACGAACTGCTCGACCTCGCCGACACCAACGTCGTGCGGCGGCTCTTCCACCGCTGACGAGCGCCGACAGCGGCGCCGGCTTCGATACCGGTGCCACGCGAAACGGGAGGACGAAGACCATGGCGAGACCCGGGATCGATACGACGGTGCCGCCGTCGGGCACGGACTGCGTCGAGTGCGACGAGACCGGCTCCTGGTGGCTGCACCTGCGTCGCTGCGCCGAGTGCGGGCACATCGGCTGCTGCGACGACTCGCTCAACACCCACGCGCGTCGTCACGCCGCCGAGACGGGGCACCGCGTGATCCAGAGCTTCGAGCCCGGCGAGGACTGGTTCTGGGACTACGTCGCCGACCGCTACGTCTCGGGGCCGCGACTCGCTCCGCCGGAGAACCACCCCGTCGACCAGCCCACGCCGGGCCCCGCCGGGCGGGTACCCGACGACTGGCAGCGGATCCTCCTCGCCGGACGCTGACCGTCGCTCACCCTTCGGCGGGCGACGGGGCGACGTTGAAGTTGTCGCGGAACACGTTCGACGGGTCGTAGACCGCCTTCAACGCACGCAGTCGGGCGAGGGTCGCGGGCGGGAAGGCGTCGTCGATCCGCTCGGGCCGCTGGTCCGTCTCGAAGCTCAGATACAGCCCCGAGAAGTGCGGACGCATCGCGTCCCACGCCGCGTCGATCCGCTCCCTGTCTGCGCCGAACGCGGCGATGGAGAAGTTCGCCGACCGGCGGCCGTACGCGGTGGCGTCGTCGGGAACGTCGGCGACCGCGCCGCCGAGCGCGCGGATGGACAGGAAGTACACCGCCCCGGTGCGCAGCAGTTCGGCCATCGCCGCGGCGACCTCGGGCGTGATGTGCTCCACCAGTGCCGAGCGCGCGTTGGGTTCGCCCTGACCGTCGTGGTGCCGCTCCTGCGCGTTCGCCATCACGGCCGCATAAGTAGTGACCTGAACCGACTGGTCGAGCAGCGGGGCGACGGGAGCGAGTGGCTGCAGGCGATCGAGAATGACCTCGGGGTCGTCGGAGTCGACCATCGTCATCACCTGTGCGACGGTGGGGCGACCGGGACGCGGCGGCCCCATGATCGCGAAGCTCGTGACGTCGCGCGGCGAGCCTTCGAGCCAGTCACCCCACTGCTGCAGGAAGTCGGCGGTGTCCGTGGCGTCGAAGGCGAGCTGTGCCCAGCCGACGTCTCCCACCTCGTCGACCTCGAACTCGAACGAGGTCACGATGCCGAAGTTCGCCCCTGCGCCTCGCACCGCCCAGAACAGGTCGGGATTCTCGTCGGCGCTCGCGCGGGCGATCGTCCCGTCGGCGAGCACCATCTCGACCGCGCGGACGTGGTCGATGGTCAGGCCGTGCTCGCGCACCAGCCAGCCGATGCCGCCCGCCGTCGCCAGTCCACCGACGCCGACGCCGCCGTAGTCGCCCGAGCTCAACGCCCAGCCGTGCGGGGCAAGCGCCGCGGCGACGTCCATCCATCTCGCGCCGGCACCGACCCGCACGAGTCGGCGGGCTTCGTCGAGGACCTCGACGGACTCGATCGCCGATAGATCGATGACGATGCCGCCGTCGTTCGTCGACCGGCCGGAGATCCCGTGACCGCCGCTGCGGACGGCGAGCGGCACGTTCTGCTCACGGGCGAAGGCCAGCGCATCGACTACCTGACCGGCGTCGGTGACGGGGAGCACGAGTCCCGGGTCGCCACCGCGGAGATAGGTCGAGCGGACTCGGGCGAAGCCGAAGTCGCCGGGCTCGATCGCGGCGCCTGCGAGGGAGGCGGGCAGCGCGTCGTAGTCGATGCCGTCGCGCCGGGCGGCGAGCGCGGCGGCGCTTCGCGACCGTGCAGTGGAGACGCCCCTCTCTCCGCGCTCGTGGGCGACGGCCTCGCGGAGTGCGGGAGCGACCTCCTCCGCGAAGCGCTCGAGGGTCGCAGGGTCGTCCGAGGCGAGGATGAAGGTGCCGAAGCCGTCGTCGACCGCGAGCGGCAGCAGCTGCTCCACCCACTGCTCGGGCGGGCCATCGAGCAGCCCTCCGCGGCGCGGGCCGAAATGGCCCCCGATGTTGAGGAGCCTACGGATCTCGCGGGGGTCCCGGCCGGCATCGATCGCGGCATCGTCGATCGTCCGCGACGCCGCCGCGATGTCCCCGTCCTTCATGTAGGCCAGTGACGGCAGCCATCCGTCGGCCCTCGTGCCGATGAGGCGCAGCATGCGCGGCTTGTACGCGCCGAGCCAGATCGGGATGTCGTGGGCCGGGGCGGGGCCGCGCTTCGCGCCGTCCACGGAGTAGAAGTCCCCGCCGGTGCGCAGCGGCGCCCTGTCGCTGTCCGCCCAGATGCCGCGGATGATGTCGATGGCCTCGCTCAGCGCGGTGACCCCTTCGCCCGGGGTGAGGCGCCGGCCGCCCATCGCCTCGATCGCGTCCCAGAATCCGCCGGCGCCGAGACCGAGCTCGAACCGGCCACCGGAGAGCAGGTCGAGGGTTGCCGCCGATCGGGCGAGAACCGCGGGCTGGCGCAGCGGCAGATTGAGCACGTTGCCCGAGAGGCGGATCCGCTCCGTCGACGCGGCGACCCAGGTGAGCAGCGTCCACGTGTCCGCGAAGCGCGGCTGGTAGGGGTGGTCCTGGAACGTGACGAGGTCGTACCCGAGTCGGTCGCTCAGCTGCGCGAGCGCGACCGGTTGATTCGCGGGGGAGTTGGTGGGGGTGAGGAAGGTTCCGAACTCGAGCGGATGTCCGTAGTCAGGCATGGCACGATACTGGCTCATCCGTCGGCGGACGCCGACCTCGCCGTAAGTGACTTACGATGGGTAAGTGACCAATCCCTGGGAGACGATCGACGACGAGCTGTGCCGACGACTGATCGGCTCGGTGGAGCTCGTCGGGCAGCGCTGGAGCTCCGGCATTCTTCTCGCGTTGGGGCGCGGCGCCACCCGGTTCTCCGAGATCATCGCCTCGGTCGACGGGCTCTCGGATCGCATGTTGGCGCAGCGCCTCAAGGAGCTGACCGCGCGCGGTCTCGTCGTGCGCTCGATCACGCCGAGCACGCCGGTGCAGGTGCGATACCACCTCACCGATCGCGGCCGCGAGCTGCTCTCCTCCCTGCAGCCGCTCGCGGCGTGGAGCGCGCGATGGAATCCCGACGAGGGCGTCGAGGCCGAAGCCGCGCTCTGATCGTGCTGCGCGTCAGCGCGGCGTGTTCACCAGCGGGATGACCTGCTCCGCGAAGCGCTCGAGCTCCTGGAGCATCGGCGAGAACTGCAGCAGCAGCACGTCGACGCCGACGGCTTCGAATTCGCGGATGCGCTCGGCGACCTGTTCGGGGGTTCCGACGAGGTTCGGTCGCAGCCCGCGATTCGAGACCGAGTAGTCGCGCAGACTGACCTCGGTGTCGAGCTGCGACTTCGTCACGAACTGCTGGTACGAGTCGTACGCGGCGCCGCTGCGGACATCGGTGATGCGCTCGAGCTCGGCCTGCGCCTCCTCCTCGGTGTCGCGGACGATCGCGAACGCCGCCATGCCGAAACGGCTGAACGGAGCCTTGCCCGCCTCCTCGCGGCGCCGACGCATGTCCGCGATCTTCGTCGCCAGCTCCTCGACCGTGCCTCCGTGGGTCAGGTAGGCGTCGGCGAAGTCGCTGATGGCCGCGCGGCCCGCCTCGCTCTCGCCGCCGGCGTAGATGAGGGGCTGCACGGCCGGCTTCGGTTCGGAGTAGGTGCCCTCGAGGGTGATGTGGTCACCCGAGTACGAGAACGGGGTCTTCGTCCACAGGCCGCGCAGTGCGGCCACGTACTCGCGAGTCAGCGCGTATCGCCCGTCGTGATGCGCGAAGGGCACGCCGTACTGCCGTGCCTCCTCCTCCCACCAGGCGGAGACGACGTTGAGCGTGAAGCGGCCGCCTGAGATCTCCTGGATGGTGCTCGCCTGCTTCGCCGCGATGGCCGGCGGGTGGAAACTCGGGCGCACGGCCGCCATGATCTCGAGCGTCGAGGTGATCGCGGCGGTCGCGGCGGCGAGGGTCCACGCGTCGAGCGCGGGCCCGTCGGCGCCCTTGATGTCGTTGAGGTTGAGCTCGGGGATGAGGGTGAGGTCGAACCCGCCGCGTTCGGCGGCGGCCGCCACCTCGGCGATGTGGGCGAAGGTCGCCGGAGTGTTCTCGTCCTCGACGTTGCGGAGCCATCCGCCGAAGATGGGGGTCCAGTATCCGAATCTCATGTGCGGTGCGATGTTCTTTCGTGTCTAGGCGCGGACGGCCGCGGTGCGGCTGAGCTCGTCGGCGAGGAATCGGGCGACGGCGGCGGCTCCCGAAGGGCCGCCGTCGTGCTCGACGTCGGGGTTGTAGTTGGTGTTGGTGTTGACGTCGTAGGGCACCACTCGTCCGTCGGCGGTCTCGATGAACTCGATCCCGGCGACCTCGATGCCGTTGTCGCGGAGGAACGCCTCCAATCGGGCGATCAGCGGCGTCTCCGCCGTGATGTCCTCCCGGCGGGTGAACAGCGGCGCCGGAGTCGGCGGATCGATGACGAGGCCTGCGTCGACCGCTCCGGGCACCTCGCAGACGGCGGGCGCGAACCCCTGCTCCGGCACGGCGCAGGCTTCGGCCGGGCACAGTTCGAAGCTGCCCGCCGAGGTGTCGACCCGCACCGCGTACACGAAGCGACCGCCGACGAACTCGGCACGGGTGATGAAGGGCTCCCGCGCCAGCAGGTACTCCTGCAGGAGGGTGATGCCGTCGATCGGCTCCTCGAAATCCGGGCCCGAGACGTACGCGTCGAACTCGTCGTAGCTGTCGAAGCGGCGGACGCCGAGACCCTTGCCGCCCTGATTGTGCTTCGTGATGAACGGGGTGGGCAGCTCGCGCGCACGACGCGACAGGTCGTCGCGGCCGAAGACGGCGATGGTGCGGGGCACGTCGAACCCGGCGGCGGCGAGCGCGAGGTACTGCGAGACCTTGCTCACCTCGAGATCGACGACGCGGCTGCCGTTCACGACCCGGCGGCCGTGCGCCTCGAGCCATCGCAGCGTGGAACGGGCGAAGTCCTTCGCTCCGGCGTGTCCGCGGGTGTGCGACGAAGCGCTGAACCGCGACCAGTAGACGCCGTCGGCGGGCGCGGCGGTCAGGTCGATCGATCCGCCCGTGAGATGGAGCTCGCTGAACGCGACCCCCTCGGCCTCGAGGGCGGCCGCGAGGGGCGGGATCCAGTCGGGGTTCTCGTGCAGGATGTAGACGCGCGGAGCCACGTCGTCGATCGAAGACATGGAATCGATCGTAGGCCGGTCTGCGGCCGCGTTCGGCTCACGTGACGCGCGGCGTCATCAACGTCCGGCGGACGCACCCGCGACAGCACGGGCGAGACCCGCGCCCGCCTCACGCAACCAGGGCAGGGGATCGGCGTAGGCGAGCGCCCCGTCGCCGGCCAGCCGGCTGAGGTCGACCGCGGCGCGGAAGGCGGAGGTGTCGGCGACGATGCTTCCGGCGACGAGGCCGGCCGCGGTGTCGGTGTCCGCCGCGATGCGCAGCACCGTCGACACGGTCTTGCCCTCGGCCGACTGGGTGTCGAAGCGTCCCTCTCCGGTGATGACCAGATCGGCGTCGGCGACCGCCTCGTCGAGACCGATCAGCCGGGCGACCGCCTCGGCGCCGGAGCGCATGCGTGCGCCCCAGACCTGCAGGCCGAAGCCGACTCCGCCGGCCGCACCGGCACCCGGAGCGTCAGTGTCGCCGGGCACACGCGCGGCGAATCGCCGAAGCCCCTCCTCGAGCTGCGTCACCTGGTCGGCGTCCGCGCCCTTCTGCGGTCCGAAGACCGCGGCGCTTCCGCTTGACCCGAGCAGTGGTGAGCGGACATCGGTGAGCACGATGGCGCCGCCCGACGGCAGCGGGCGCAGACGGTCGAGGTCGACTCCGGTGAGAGCGTGCAATCCGGTGTTCCCGCCGGCGATCGGGTCGCCGTGCCGGTCGGTGAGACGGGCGCCGAGCGCGCCGAGCACGCCCGCTCCGCCGTCGGTCGACGCGCTGCCGCCGATCGCCAGCAGCAGGGCCTCGACGCCGTCGTCGAGCGCCGCCGCGATCGCCTGACCGAAACCGCGGCTGTCGGCACCCATCGGATCGAGCTCGAGCATGAGGGGGAGTCCGGAGGTCGCGGCGAGCTCGACGACCCCGGTGCCGTCGGGCAGGCGTACCCAGAACGTGTCGTGCTCCCGGCCGTCCGGCCCGTCGACGGTGACGGGCATCCGCAGGGCATCGGGCACCGCGGCGACGAACGCGTCGAGGGTGCCCTCGCCGCCGTCCGCCATCGGCAGGGGCACGAGGGTGTCGTCCGGATACTCGTCCCGCCAGCCGTCTGCGAGCGCCGAAGCCACCTGCGTGGCGCTCGCGGAGCCCTTGAACGAGTCGGGAGCGATCACGACGCGCACGCGCACCTCATTCCGGCCGTTAGCGGAAAGGACCGACGTCACTGCCGAGCGTAGCGGCGGGCCCTCTGATGGTGCGATGTTTTTCACACGGCGACGTTCCTGGAGCGCGCTGTTCCTAAAGAGCGCTGTCCCTAGAGAGCGACGTTCTCTTCGACCCGCACGTTGTGGTTGCGGCTGAAGAGGTTGTCGGGGTCGTAGCGCCGCTTCGCCCGGCGCAGCCGCGCGAGCGTCTTCGGCGGATACATGAGGGTCGTGACCCCGTCGCCCGGCTCCATCGAGAAGTTCCCGTAGGTCCCGTTCGTGTGCGGTGCGAGTCGGCCCCAACGGGTGTGGACCTCGCGCGCCGCGTCGGCGGGGGCGTCCAGTGGCAGAAAAGCGGCGGAGATGAGCAGCACCTCGGCGCCGCGATACGCGAACGCGGTGTCATCCGGCCCTACCTCGTTGAACGCGCCTCGCAGGAAGCGGATCATCAGAACGGAGGCGCCCAGACCGTCGATCGCCGCCAGGAGGGCGTCGACCGTCGCATCGTCGAAGTCGTCGGCGAACGCGTTGTCGCCGACGATCGTGATCGGGCCCATCGGCGGAGGCTCTTCTTCGAGGATGGACTCGTAACGGGTCGACACGATCTCCTCGGAGAGCAGGCCGGGCAGGCGCCGCAGTCGGCCGATCCACGGGTCGGCGGCCGCAGCGTCGCCGGCATGACAGACATGGATCGCGACCGTCGGGTCGCCGCCGTCGAACGGTGGCAGAGCCATGACCGTGGAGTTGAACTGCACCGGCGCCTCCCGCAGGACGTCGCGCCAGCCCCGCAGCAGCGGCCCGAGATCATCGCGACGGAACGTGAGCGCGCCGAACACGACCCCGGAGAGCGGGTGGGCCTGGAACACGAACGAGGTCACGACACCGAAGTTGCCCCCGCCACCGCGCAGCGCCCAGAAGAGGACCGGATTCTCGGTCTCGCTCGCCGTGACCACCTCGCCGTTCGCGAGTACCACCTCAGCCCCGATGAGGCTGTCGAGGGCGAGGCCGTACTGGCGGACGAGCCAGCCGACGCCACCGCCGAGAGTGAGCCCGCCGACTCCCACGCTCGCGGTGTCGCCGGAGCTGAGCGCGAGGTCTCGCGCTCCGAGCGCCGTCGCGACGTCGCCCCAGGTCGCGCCGCCGCCGATCCGCACCACGTCGTCGTCGTACACGGTGATCGAGGCGAGGCGGCGCAGGTCGATGACCATGCCGTCTGGATTGCGGAAGCCCTTGCCTCCGTGGCCGCCGCTGCGGATCGTGACACCGAGTCCCTCCGATGCGGCGTATCGGACGGCGACCGACACCTCCTCGGCGGACGCGGGGCACACCATCACGCTCGGCTCACCGCTGTAGGCGAAATCGGCCCTGATGCTCTCGAAATCGGGGTCGCCCGCGATGCGGACGCTGTCGGGGAGAAGAGTTCGCAACTCTGCGAGGCTCGGCATGTGGACAGGGTACACAAGCGGTGGGAGCGGCGGAAGGTCGGCAACGGGTCGTATTCTCTGGCTCGTGAACATCGACGAGATCCCCCTCACGACGATCGACGGCAAGCAGACGAACCTCGGCGCGTACGGCGGGGTGAAGCTCATCGTGAACGTGGCATCGCGCTGTGGTCTCGCTCCGCAATACGAGAAGCTCGAGGAGCTGCAGAAGACGTACGGCGAGCGCGGCTTCACCGTGCTCGGCTTCCCGAGCAACCAGTTCCTGCAGGAGCTCGGCAGCGAAGAGGCCATCCAGGAGTACTGCTCGACGACGTGGGGTGTGACCTTCCCGATGTTCGAGAAGGTCCGGGTGAACGGGCGTTCGCAGCATCCGCTCTACACCGAGCTGGTCAAGGTCGAGGACGGCGCGGGCAAGGCGGGGAAGGTGAAGTGGAACTTCGAGAAGTTCCTCATCACCGCCGACGGCGAGATCCACCGCTTCCGTCCGACCGTCGAGCCCGACGCCCCTGAGATCGTCGGGCTGATCGAGGCGTCGCTGGCGCGTTAGCCGTGATCCGGGAGTTCGGTCACGGCGTCGCCCTCTTCCTCCGCGGCTTCCGGATGTGGGCGACTTCGCCGAAGCTGATGCTGCTCGGCGCCGTCCCGGCGTTCATCGTCGGCATCCTGGTGCTGACGGTCTTCGTGGTGATCACGGCGAACCTCGACGCCCTCGCACTGTGGGTCACCCCGTTCGCGGCGGAATGGGACGAGCCGTGGCGTGCGCTCACGCGGCTCGCGGCCGGGATCGCGCTGTTCCTCGTGCTCGTGCTGCTCGCGGTGTCGACGTTCACCGCGCTGACGCTCGCCATCGGCGATCCCTTCTACGAGCGGATCTGGTTGGCGGTGGAAGCGCGGCTCGGCGGCTTCCAGGCGGTCGACGACCTGGGCTTCTGGGCGTCGCTGCGCCGGGGCACCGTCGCAGGACTGCGATTGCTGGTGCCGTCGGTGGCGCTCGGCCTCGCGCTCTTCGCGATCGGTTTCATCCCGGTCGTCGGGGGAGTGGTTGCGCTCGTGCTCGGCGCCCTCATCGGCGGCCGCCTGCTCGCGGTCGAACTGCTCGCGCGTCCCCTCGACGGACGAGGGCTGGACGGTCGCGCGCAGAAGGCGCTGCGCCGTGCGGCCGGAGCCCGGGTGGGAGGCTTCGGAACCAGCGCGTACCTGCTGTTCCTGCTGCCGCTCGGTGCCGTGTTCGCGATGCCCGCCGCCGTCGCGGGGTCCGCGGTGCTCGCTCGAGAACTCGTCGAACAGCGTGGCCTCGACGGTGAGGCGGCGCGCGACGCCTGACCGGATTGTGTAACAATCTGGTCGTGCGCGCCGTCGTCTTCGTCCTCCTCGCCTCGCTGCTGTTCGGAACGACCGGCACTGCTCAGGCCTTCGGACCGGAGGCGAGCGTCTTCTCGATCGGCGCCGCCCGCATCCTGATCGGCGGCGCCGCTCTCGCCGTCGTCGCGTGGACTCTCGCCCGCCGTGCCGGACGCGGCCTCGTCGTCGCGGTCGCACCGCTCACCCGAGCGGGGACCATCGTCACCATCCTCGTCGGTGGTCTCGGCGTCATCGCCTACCAGCCCGCGTTCTTCCTCGGAACCAGCTCCAACGGCGTCGCCACCGGCACCCTCGTCGCGCTCGGCTCGGCACCCGTGCTGACCGGCGGACTCACCTGGCTGCTCGACCGTCGTTTCCCGGGTGCGAGATGGGCGGCGGCCACGATCGTCGCCGCCGCCGGGGTGGCACTGCTCGGCGGTGTGACGGGTGGGAACGGCGGAGGGATCGACCCGGTGGGCTTGGCCGGCTCACTCGGCGCGGGTCTCTCGTACGCCGTCTACACCCTCGCCTCGAAGCGGCTGCTCGACGCCGGATGGACGCCGCCGAGCGCGATGGGCGCCGTGTTCGGCACCGCGGCCGTGTTCGGTCTCGCGGTGCTCCTCACGACGGACACCCGGTGGTTGGCGAGCGCCGACGGGCTGGCGATGGCGGCCTGGTTGGGACTCGGCACGGTGACCGTGGCCTATCTGCTCTTCGGTGCCGGCCTGCGGGTGCTGCCCGCGCCGACCGTGTCGACCCTCACGTTGGCCGAGCCCCTGACGGCGAGCCTGCTCGGCATCCTCGTCCTCGGCGAGAGACTCGCACCGGTCGCGTGGCTCGGCATCGCTGCGATCATCGCCGGCATCCTCATCCTGGTCGTGAGACCCCGGCCCGCTCGCGAGGTGGTGGCCTGATGGGCGGTGAGCGGGCACGCTCGGTCGAGGCGTTGAGTGCTGCGCTCCGCGGCGAGATCCTGTCCGGCGCGCTCGGTGCCGGCGCGCCTCTGCGCGAGGAGCAGATCGCCCTCCGGTTCGGGCTCTCGCGGCACACGGTGCGGGCGGCGCTCGCGCAGCTCGTGTCAGAGCACCTGGCAGTGTCGGAGCCCTTCAAGGGTGTGCGCGTCACCCGCTTCGACGACGACCAGGTCGCCGCGCTCGCCGATCTGCGACGAGCGCTCGAGAGCGAGGCGGTGCGCATCGTCGCCGCACGGAACGGAGGCGGCCGGTGGCCGGATGTCGACGTCGCCCCGATCGAGGCCGCCATCGACGAACTCGACCGCGTCGCGCGAGGGGCGGAGGTCGACTGGTCGGCGGTGGAGTCCGCGCACGCGGCGGTGCATCTGGCGCTGGTGGAGGCGGCGCGCAGCCCACGGCTGACCGAGGCGTATCGGATGCTCGGTGCCGAGGTGGCGCTGCTGCTCCTGCACACCCGGCCGGAGTACGAGCGTCGCCTGCTCGCCGACGAGCATCGGCGGCTGCTCGACGAGGTGCAGGCGCGCGGTGACGCGGCGATCGCGGAGCACATCGCCGAATCGACGGCGATGCTCGTCGGACGCCGCGAGGGCTAGGCGACGAGCGACACCGCGGCGGGCAGCAGGAGCAGGGCCGTTGGCACGACGAGCAGGGCGACGGCCGTCGCGACGACGAGAGCTCGGAGGGTCGCCGGAAGCGGTCCCACTGCGGCGAGTCGGGTGATCCGGGCGACGGACGTCGGACGCAGTCGTTCGGGGTCGTCGGCCGCCGCGAGGGGCCCCTGGCCGCCGGCGTCACCCACCAACGCGATCGCCCGGGCCAGCGACGTGTCCTCGACGTGGGCGCGCGCCCGATCGTCGGCGAGCATCTCGATGAGCAACTCCACCTCGCTCTGAGCGCGATACGCGACCGGGAACCAGGGCAGCGACGCGTGCCAGGCGCGGAACGCCACCAGGACCAGATCATGTCGCTGGGTGAGGTGCGCCCGCTCGTGCTCGGTGACGGCCAACAGCTCGTCGCGCGACAGCAGTGCGACGAGCCCCGCCGAGAACACCGTGACCGAGCCCGACCCGCCGGGCAGGCAGTAGGCGACGGGCAGGGGGGAGTCGAGGATCCGGGTCGCGGGCAGCTCCGGGTCGGGGGTGCCGAGCAGCTCGAGCAGTCGGCGGTGGCGCCGACGGTCGCGCACCGTGCGTCCGATCGTGAGGGCGAGGTTCAGCACCAGGTGCGCACCGAGGAGAGCCGCTCCGACCAGGGCGGCGAGGTGCAGCAGGCCGCCGCGCTGCGCCGCCGTGCCGTCCTGCACCGCCCCGGCGAACTCGAGCAGGCCGTGCACCAGATCGGTGCCGAACGGGAGCAGCCCGTAGGTCAGCAGGGCGCCGATCATCGACAGTCCACCGGCGAGGGCGATCGACTGCCAGAGCAGCAGCGCGAGCGCCGGCGCACGGGCCGGCCAGCGCGCGGCCGACAGCCACAGCGGGATTGGCCACGCGAGCGCCAGCGCGAGCAGCGCGAGGGCGACGGGGGCGATCGGCATTCGTCGAGTCTTCCACCCCCTCACCCCCACGAGCGCGGTGTGTTGCTGCGAGCGCGGGTGTTCAAACAGGCGCGCTCGTTGCAACACACCGCGCTCGCAGGGGAAATCAGGGGTGTCGTTCGATCCAGGCGTTCAGGGTGTCGCGGACGAACCGTGCGCCCTCCGTGCCGCCGTAGTTCGCGGCGAAGCGGTCGTCCGCCGCGTACATGTCGCCGAGACCCCGCAGGTAGTCCTCGTCGAGAGACCCGTCGGCAGCACGCGGAGTGCCCGGGATCGCGCTCAGCCACTCGACCTGGCGCTCGGCGAGCTGCTGCGCCTCATCGCTGTCGGGCGACGTGCCGCTCTCCGCCGCCTCCATCCACGCGCGGGCGAGCGCTTCCGAGGTCGCCCTCCAGTCGGCGCGGTCGTTGTCGCTCATGCCGCGCCACCACGCGTCGCTCGTCGCATAGGCGTCGGCGCCCCACCGCTGCTCGACCTCGTCCTTATACCGCGTGTGGTCGAAGCCGTCGAACATCTTCTCTGCCACGACTCGTCCACCTCCTTCCTCGATTCCTATGGTGTGTTCGACCGCCGCGATGCGCCGCGCCAGCCGGTCCTGCTCCTGCCGCAACCACCCGAGATGGGTGCGCAATGCCGCCGCGGTGTCCGGTTCGCCGGCGAGTGCGTCGCGGATGGCGTCGATCCCGAGTCCGAGGCTGCGCAGCAGCAGGATGCGTTGGAGTCGGACGAGTGCGTGGGCGTCGTAATAGCGATAGCCGTTCGCGCCGACCCGGCTCGGTTCGAGCAGCCCCTCCGCCTGGTAGTGGCGCAGCGTCCTGCTGGTCGTCCCGGTAAGCCGCGCGACCTCGCTGATCGCCCACTCATCCCTCGTCTCCAGCGTCATGCCACCGACGCTACGGCTTGACGCTGCGTCAATGTCAAGGGGTGGGTGTTCCGGTCATCGAGTAGGTGCGCCAGCGCAGTATCGAGAGCGTGGGCTGCGGTCTTGATGCGCTTCGCTTACTCGACCCGTCTCGGTACGCTCCTTCGTCGCTACTCGACTACCGGTGAAAGTGGCCCGCCCGTTGAGCGAAGCGATACGAGGGGCGGCTGGTCGCTGAGGAGGCCGTTCACGGCCGTCGCGATGCGACACGAGTTGGTTGGTGTGCTCGAAGTTCGGGCGGATGCGGAGTTCCTCGCATCGCGACGGCCCTGGCGGGCCCCCTCAGCGAGCAGAGGGCGAAGTTCGGCGCGGGGGACTCGGTGCGCTCCGCTACTCGACAACCGAGGTCAGGAGGGGGTGTCGAGGAGGCGGCGGAGGGCCTCGGCCTCGGCGGGGGAGACCTGCCCGACGAAGCGGGCGAGCACCGCGGTGCGGTCGTCAGCGCCGCCGAGCACTTCGTGCATCAGCTCGGCCATGTGGTCCTCACGCGACGCGACCGCCGCGTACCGGTGCGGGCGTTCAGTGCGCTCGCGGCGCACGAAGCCCTTCTTCTCCAGTCGGGACAGCACCGTCAGCACGGTGGTCGCCGCGTGCGGCTTCGCGGAGGTGTCGGCGAGCGCGGCCTGGATGTCGTAGGCCGACAGCGGCGACTCCGAGTTCCAGAGCGCGTCCATCACCGAGCGCTCGAGATCACCGAGAGTTGGCACCGTTCGTCCCTTCCGCGCCGTGGCTGATCCTCCGATAGTAACCCGACGAGCGACGCCTTTCTACGTCACGTAGAACGGCGCGTCGCCGTTCGCCCACGGCGTCGAAGCGAAGTTGCTCGTCGCCGCCGTCGCCGCTGTTGACGCGGGCCGAACCAGTGTCATACTCATCTCACGAGCAATTTCTACAGCGTGTAGAAATATCTCGACATCGAGAGAACAAGAGGGCACTTCAGGTGGATCCCGTCGAAATCGCACGTTGGCAGTTCGGCATCACGACCGTCTACCACTTCTGGATGGTTCCGCTCACGCTGGGCCTCGGCCCCCTCGTCGCCTACTTCCAGACCAGGTGGGTGCGCTCGGGCGACACCAAGTGGCTGAAGCTCACCAAGTTCTGGGGCAAGCTCTACCTGATCAACTTCATCATGGGCGTCGCGACCGGCCTCGTGCAGGAGTTCCAGTTCGGCATGGCGTGGAGCGAGTACTCCCGCTTCGTCGGCGACGTCTTCGGCGCCCCGCTCGCGATGGAGGGACTGCTCGCCTTCTTCTTCGAGTCCACCTTCCTCGGCGTCTGGATCTTCGGCTGGGACCGCCTGAACAAGAAGGTGCACCTCGCCGCCCTGTATCTCGCGGTGATCGGCTCGATCTTCTCCGCGTACTTCATCATCGTCGCGAACTCGTGGATGCAGCATCCCGTCGGGGTCGAGCTCGTCGACGGCAGGCCGGTGATGACCGACATCTGGGCGGTGCTGTTCAACAACACCGCGCTCGTCGCCTACCCGCACGTCCTCACCGGCTCGATCGCGGTCGGCGCCATGTTCCTCGTCGGCATCTCCTGGTACCAGCTATGGCGCCGGCGCAAGGACGGGATCGACACGGTCGACGCCAAGGGCTACGTCGTCGTCGGCGAGAACGCCGCCATCCCGGGACGCGACAAGGCCGACCACGGCGTCTGGATCAAGGCCCTCCGCGTCGGCGCGGTCGTCGGCATCGTCGCGTTCGCGGGCGTCGCCGTCACCGGCGACCTGCAGGGCAAGCTCATGTACGAGCAGCAGCCGATGAAGATGGCCGCCGCCGAGGCCGCCTGTCACACCGGCACCGACTTCTCGGTGCTCTCGGTCGGCGCGCTCGGCACCAACGACTGCGACCAGGTCGAGACGCTCATCTCCGTGCCCGGAATGCTGTCCTTCCTGGCGCACAGCGACTTCGACACCGAGCTCCCCGGCGTCGTCGACCTGGTGCCCCAGTACCAGGAGGCCTACGGCACGAATCTGCCGGACGACCCCATGTACGGAGACCGCGCCAGCGCCGAGATCAACTACGTGCCGCTGATGGAGGTCACCTACTGGGGCTTCCGCATCATGATCGGGTTCGGCGGCCTCGCCGCGTTCGCCTCCGCCGTCGCGCTGTGGCTGACCCGCAAGGGCACGGTGCCGAGCTCGAAGTGGCTCATGCGCCTCGCGATCCTCGGCATCTTCGCCCCGTTCGTCGCGAATTCGGCCGGATGGGTCTTCACCGAGATGGGCCGGCAGCCGTTCGTCGTCGCACCCAACCCGACCGGGGTCGACGGGGTGTTCATGTTCACCGCCGCCGCGGTGTCGCCCGGAGTCTCGTGGGGCGAGATGCTCTTCTCCCTGATCGCGCTCACCCTCGTCTACGGCGCCCTGATGGTCGTCGAGGTGAAGCTCATCGTGAAGTACGTCCGAGGAGGCGTCGTTTCGGCGATGCCGGAGCTCGCGCACGAGAACGACGACGACGAGTCCGACGGCGGCGGGGTCGACCATGGCGGCCGCAAGGACGACGTGCTCGCCTTCGCGTACTGACAAGACCGATCGCAGAAGAAGGAGAAGACCGTGGACGTCCTGCCCACCATCTGGTTCGTCGCCATCGCCCTGCTCTGGGTCGGCTACCTCATCCTCGAAGGCTTCGACCTCGGCGTCGGGATGCACCTGCTGTTCAGTTCGAAGTCCGACCGTGAGCGTCGTCTGATGCTCAACACGATCGGCCCGGTCTGGGACGGCAATCAGGTGTGGCTCATCACCGCCGGTGCCGCGACTTTCGCCGCGTTCCCGCTCTGGTACGCCTCGCTGTTCTCGGCGCTGTACCTGCCGCTCGTGTTCGTGCTGCTCGGGCTCATCTTCCGCGCGGTCGCCATCGAATACCGGGGCAAGGGCAGCACCGACCGCTGGCGTCGCTGGTGGGACCGCGCCCTCGGCTTCGGCTCGCTGGTCGCGGCCTTCGGGGTGGGTGCCGCGCTCGCGGTGAGCACACTCGGGCTGCCGCTGAATGAGAACGGGGACCGTGAAGGCGGTGCCTTCGCGTGGCTGAGCTGGCCGGCGGTGCTCGGCGGTCTCGCCGTCGTCGGGTTCGCGCTCGTGCAGGGCGCCGCGTATCTCGCGCTCAAGACCGACGGCGACGTGCGCCACCGCATGCGCCGTTTCGTGACCCACCGGGCCCCGATCGCCCTGCTGCCCATCGTCGCGTGGGTGCTCGTCGTCCAATTCCTTTACGGCGATCTCCTCTCCTGGATGCTGGTGGTGGTCGCGGTCGTCGCCGTCCTGCTGTCGTGGCTGTTCGCGCGCGCGGGCCGTGAAGGCCGCTCCTTCGCGGCGATGTCGGTCTTCCTCGGCGCCGGCGCCGGCGCCCTGTTCTCGGCGGTGTACCCGGTGGTGCTGCCGTCGACGCTCGATCCGGCGTGGAACCTCACGATCTCGAACGCGTCGAGCGGCGACTACACGCTCACCGTGATGACCGTCGTCACGGCGATCGGGCTTCCCCTGGTGCTCGCGTACCAGGCGTGGAGCATCCGGGTCTTCAGCAAGCGCCTCTCCGAGGACCACATCCCGTCAGCCCACGAGATCATCCCCGCGGTACTCCGCGCCGGCGGCGGAAAAAGCGAGGATGCTGCAGGAGTGTCGGGGCGGTGAGATCACCCTTCGCAGCGGGGTTCGGTCCCGGAGGCGCGCGCACGCTGTACGTCCTCGGGCTGCTCGCCGCCGTCAAGGCGGCCGGCCTGCTCGGCATCGCCGAAGCGCTGGCTCGGGGCATCTCCTCGCTGTTCGACGGGTCGGACTCGTGGCGCGACGCCTTGCTGTTGGGCTTCGCCGCGGTCGTCGCCCGCGCGGCCGCGGCGTGGCTCACCCAGTGGTATGCGACGAGGGCGTCGCTCGGCGCGAAGGAGACGCTCCGTGCGCAACTCACGGAACGGATGCTCGAGGGCTCCGACCTCCGCGTGGGCGAGGCGACGACGCTCGCGACCCGTGGGCTCGACGATCTCGACCCCTATTACCGCACGGTGCTGCCGACGGCGATCGGCGCCGCGGTCATCCCGCTCGCCGTCGGCGCGCGCATCCTTTCCGCCGACTGGCTGAGCGCGCTGATCGTCGTGCTCACCGTTCCGCTGATCCCGGTATTCATGATCCTCATCGGGCAGTACACGCGTGACCGTGTCGATGCCGCCGCCGGTGCGCTGAGCCGGCTCGCCGACCACCTCGTCGAACTGGCCCGCGGACTGCCGGTGCTCGTCGGGCTCGGCCGCGTCGACGAGCAGTCGGCCGCCCTGCACCGGATCTCGGAGCAGTACCGGGTGCGCACGCTCGCGACGCTGCGGACGGCGTTCCTGTCGTCGCTCGCCCTCGAACTGATCGCCACCATCTCGGTCGCGGTCGTCGCCGTGACGGTCGGCATCCGTCTCGTGAACGGCGACATGGACCTCGGAACCGGTCTCCTCGTGCTGATCCTCGCACCCGAGTGCTACACCCCGCTGCGTGAGGTGGGCGTCGCGTTCCACGCCTCGCAGGACGGCGTCGCCGCCCTCGACCGGGTGCGAGCCGCGCTCGACCGGGCCCGCCCCCGCCGCGTGCTCGACCGCGCGAGGTCGATCGCCGGCGCGATCGAGGTGGACCGGCTGCACGTCGTGTACGCGGGGCGCGAGGACGCCGCCGTCGACCGGCTCTCCTTCGATGTGTCGCACGGGGAACGGGTGGCGCTCGTCGGTCGCAGCGGAGCCGGCAAGTCGACGGTGCTGCGCGTGCTCGCCGGACGCCTCGACACCGGCGACGGCGTCTCCGTCGACGGCACCGTCGTGACCACGGGGAGCGTCGCCTGGCTCCCGCAGCATCCGTCGACCGTCGGCGAGACGGTCGAGGAGGAACTGCGCCTCTACACGGGAGACGGGGGAGCGGCCCGCCGCGACGAACTCGTCGACGCGCTGGGCCTCGCCGCTCTGCTCCGGCGCGAGCCCGCAGAGCTGAGCCCCGGCGAGCTGCGCCGTGTCGCCTTCGCGCGTGCCCTGCTGCGCGTCGAGGACGGCGCGACGGTGCTGCTGCTCGACGAACCGACCGCCCACCTCGACTCGCGCACGGCGCGCATCGTGGAGCGGCTCATCGCCGAGCTCGGCGCCGTCACCGTCGTCCTCGTCTCGCACGATCCCCGCGTCGTGGCGCTCGCCGACCGCGTCATCACGGTCGATGGGTCCGATATCCACGGGTCCGGGGCCGACGTCGTTGCCTCCGCACCGACGGACGAGGCCGTTTCGGCCGGATTCGCGGCACCTGCCCCGGCGGCGGCGACCGATTCGCCGCTGGGGACGGCCGCGGTGCTGCGGCTGCTCGCCGCCCTGTTCCGTCCTGTCGCCGGTCGGCTCGCCGCGGCCGTCGCGCTCGGCGCACTCGCGGCGATGAGCGCCGCCGCGCTCACCGCGGTCTCCGGCTGGCTGATCGTGCGCGCCGCGGAGCAGCCCGCGATCATGTACCTGCTCGTCGCCATCGTCGGCGTGCGCTTCTTCGGCATCGCCCGATCGGTGCTGCGCTACAGCGAGCGACTGGTCACCCACGACGCCGTGTTCGGGTCGGTGACGACCCTGCGCGACCGACTGTGGTCGGCGATCGCCGCGCGCGGAACCGCCTCGCCCGCGCTGCGCCGCGGCGGCACCGCCCTCGATCTGCTGGTGGTCACCGCCGATCAGGTGCGCGATCTCGCCCCTCGCGTGCTGCTCCCGCCGTTCGTCGCTCTCGCGACCGGCGTCGCCTCCCTCATCGCGGTCGCTCTCCTGCATCCGGCGGTGCTCGCGCCGATGGCCGCCGTCGTCGCCGTCTGCCTCCTCATCGCACCCGCGATCGCCCTCGCCGCCGACCGGCGTGCCAGCGCCGACGAACGCGCGCTCCGGGCGCGCGCCGCCCGGCGGCTCGCCTCGACGCTGACCGCCGCCGACGATCTGTCCGCGAACGCAGTCGCGGACCGGGTCCGTGAGGGGCTCGCCGCCCTCGACGCGGAGGCCGGGCGGGAGGCCCGTCGCAGCTCGTGGGCGCTCGGGCTCGGGAACGCGCTCACCGTCGCGGCCCTCGGCGGCGCCGCCGTCGCGATGATCGCGCTCGCGGCTCCCGCCGTGGTCGCCGGCACTCTGCCCGTCGAGGTGGTCGGGGTGCTCGCCCTGCTTCCGCTCGGACTCATCGACCCGATGCTCGCCGCCGTCGAAGCGGTCCAGCAGTGGCCCGCCCTCGCCGGCGGCCTCCGCCGACTGGGACCCGTGCTCGAGCCGGTCGATCGTCGCGACGACGGCGCACTTCCCGCCGCGCCCTCGGTCGGCACGGTGACGCTCGACGAGCTCTCGGCACGCTGGCCGGGCGCCGACGCTCCGGCGTTCGCGGGTGTCACCGCGACGGCGGCTCGCGGCGAGTGGCTCGCGGTCTCCGGCCCGTCGGGCAGCGGCAAGACGACGCTGCTCTCGGTCCTGTTGCGCTACCTCGACCCCGCGGCGGGGCGGTACTCGCTCGACGACCGCGACGCCCTCTCCTTCGCCGACGCATCGGTGCGCGAACGCCTGGCATGGTGCCCGCAGGAGGCGCACCTGTTCTCGTCGACGATCCGTGGCAATCTGCTGCTCGCCCGCCCGTCCGATGACAGGCCCGACGAGGCCGAGCTGCACGAAGTGCTGTCGCGGGTCGGACTCGGGCCGCTCGTCGAGGGGATGTCGGACGGGCTCGACACCCTGGTCGGCGACGCCGGTGCCAACCTCTCGGGCGGCGAGCGGCAGCGTCTGGCCGTCGCTCGAGCGTTGCTCAGCCGTGCCGACGTCGTCCTGCTCGACGAGCCCACTGCGCACCTCGACGCGCCGACCGCGGCGCAGCTCATGGGCGATCTCCGGGAGGCCCTCGCCGATCGTGCGGTCGTGCTCGTCAGTCACCGCCCGGACGACTTCCGACTCGGTGACCGGCTCCTCGACCTCTCCACGGCGAGCGAGAGCGTGCCCGCCAGCCGCTAGCTGGACACCGCCTTCGTCACGAGCTCGACGACCCGGCGCTCTTCGTCGGGTCCCAACGCGAGCACCGCGAACTCCTTGGCCCACATGCCGCCGTCGTCGAGGTTCGCGGCGCTCTGGAAGCCGAGGGTCGCGTACCGGTCCTTGAACTTGCCCGCGTTCTTGACGAAGCAGATGGTGGTGCCCGCCTTCGCATACGCGGGCATCCCGTACCAGGTGGTCGCCTGCAGCTCGGGAGAGGCCTCCAGGATGAGCTTGTGCAGGCGCTGCACGATCGGGCGGTCCTCGTCCGACATCTTCGCGATCGCGTCGAGGCAGGCCTGCAACGCGGCGGCACCTTCGGCCGCCGCCTTCTGCTCCTTCGCGTACGCCTTCATGGCCGCGCGCTCCTCTGCGCTGAGCCCGACCCTCTTCTCCGCCATGAGATGTCCTTCCGTCGGGCCGAGCCTATTCACCCGCACTGGTCCGGGTGAAGCGCTGGTCTCACCCGGCAGCAGCCCGCCACGCGCCGTCCCATCCGCGACCGATCGGGTACCGTACCGAGAGTCCCGGGAGCGCGGGACGGAGGAGTCCCATGAGCACCGCCACCCGATCGCGTCACGACGTCGTCGACGCTCTCCACTCCGTGATCCCCGCCGCGCGCGTGGTGGTCGACGACTCCGAGCTCGCGCGGTACAGCCACGACGACGCCGAGTGGGCGCCGTTCGTCGCTCCGATCGCGGTGGTGCGCCCCGAAACCCTCGAGGAGGTCGCGGCGGTGGTGCGCCGCGCCGCGGAGCTGGGCATCCGCATCGTGCCGCGCGGCGCGGGCACCGGGCTCTCGGGTGGAGCGAACGCGGTGGAGGACAGCATCGTGCTCACGCTCGAGCGCATGGCCGCCGTGCTCGAGGTGAACACGGCCGAACGCTTCGTCCGCGCCCAGGCGGGTGTTCTCAACGACGCCCTCCGCGCCGCGGTCGCCGAGCACGGGCTGTGGTACCCGCCCGACCCGGCCAGCTCCGCCATCTCGACGATCGGCGGCAACGCGGCCACCAACGCGGGCGGCATCTGCTGCGTGAAGTACGGCGTCACCCGCGACTACGTGCTCGGCATGACCGTCGTCCTCGCCGACGGCTCCGTCGTCCGCCTCGGCCGCAGCACCGCGAAAGGGGTTGTCGGATACGACCTCACCCACCTGCTCGTCGGCTCCGAGGGCACCCTCGGCATCATCGTCGAGCTGACCCTGAAGCTGCTGCCCCTCGCCGGGCGCGAGGAGCGCGCGGTCGTCGGATCGTTCCCCTCCCTCACCGCGGCGGGCGATGCGGTGGCCGCGATCTCGGCGGCCGGCATCATCCCGTCGGCGCTCGAGATCATCGACCGCACCTGCCTGCGCGCGGTCGACGACTGGCAGGGCCTCGGCCTGCCGCACGAGGTCGACACGATGCTGCTCGCGAAGGTGGACGAGCCCGGCGTCGTGGGCGACGCCGCCGCGGCCCGCGTGGCCGAACTCATGGCGGCGGCCGGAGCGGTCTCCACCGAGACCGCCGCCGACCGCGACGAGGTCGCGCGGCTGTTCCTCGCCCGCCGGCTCGCGTACCCGGCGCTCGAACGCCTCGGACCCGTGCTCACCGAAGACATCTGCGTGCCGCGCGCCGCCGTTCCCGAGATGCTCGCACGAATCCAGCAGGCGGCGGAGGACAACGACGTGACGATCGCGAACATCGCGCACGCCGGCGACGGCAACCTGCACCCGCTGATCATCGCGCCCGAGGGCGACGACGCCGCGAAGGATCGGGCGAAGCGCGCCTTCGACCGCATCGTCGACGACTGCCTCGCGCTCGGCGGCACCGTCACGGGCGAGCACGGAGTCGGTCTGCTGAAGCTGCCGGGCGCCGGCGCCGAACTCGGCGAGCGGGTGCTCGAGCTGCACCGCTCGATCAAGGACGCGCTCGACCCGCGCGGCATCCTCAACCCGGGCAAGGCGTTCCCCGCCTGACGCACGGCCCTTCCGCCGGTGCGGTCTTCGCGGCTACGGTTCGGGCATGACGACGAGGACACCGGTCGAGACCGTACTGGCACAGGCGGACGCGTATCGGCGGCAGGACGCGGCGCTCGCGTGGGAGCTCCTCGACGAGAGCCTGACGTTCACCTCGCCGCAGGACGACCACCTCGACCGCGACGGGTTCATGGCGGTGTGCTTTCCCACCGCCGACCGCTTCTCCGAGCAGGAGATGGTCCGGTCGCTCGAGATCGAGCCGGGCGTGGTGCTGCTCGAGTACATCGCCCGACCGCCGGACGGGCCCGCGTTCAGCAACGTCGAGATCTCCAGGGTGCGGGAGGGCAGGATCGTCGAGATCCGGGTCTACTTCGGGGGTCCGGTCGCGGGGTGACGAGCGTCAGGCGCGGCCCAGGAAGTCGATCAGGATCGAGTTGAACCGACCGGGCTGCTCGATGTTCGCGGCGTGACCGTCGCGTTCGATGACGACGGACTCGCCTCTCGGGGCGAGGCGGGCGGAGGCGGCGGCGTGCTCGGCGGGCCAGAGTTCGCTCTGCCGTCCCGCGACGAAGAGCGCGGGCACGTCGGTGCGTGCGATGACGTCGCGCCAGTCGGCCTTGGCATGCGAGGCGAGGAGCTCCTTGTCGGGGGCGGTGAGCTCGCGCGGCTCCCGGGCGTTGAAGGCGCCGAGCATCCGGAGGAAGCGCACGGGGCCCTTCGACGCCAACGAGTGCCGCCCCGGATTCGGGACGCTGTCGGCGAAGAAGGTGTCGCGGTTGCTCTCGTCGTAGTCGTAGAAGCCGTACGGCCAGTCGGCGGTGTTCAGCATCTTGGGCGTCTGATCGACGATGACGACGCCGCGCAGCCGGTCGGTGCCGTGCCGGTCGACGTACGCCCAGATCGTGTTGCCTCCCATCGACCCGCCGACGAGCACGACGCCGTGCAGGTCGAGGGTGTCGAGCAGGGCGGCGAGGTCGTCGCCGTGTCCCGCCATGGACGCGCCCGTGCCGGGCCGGTCGGAGAGGCCGTGGCCGCGTCGATCGAAGGAGATGACCCGGTATCCCGCTTTGGCGAGCGCCTTCTGCTGGTACACCCACGTCGTAGCGGGTGCTTTGAAGCCGGCGATCAGCACAACGGGGCGACCGTTCGGGTCGCCGTGTTCGGTGTAGCTGAGGCGCACCCCGTCGTCGGTCGTGATGGACGGCATCGTTCCCTCTCTGTCGCCACTGCTCGGTTCGCGGCGGCACCCCGGAGACGATAACGCGCCGACCGCCCCGCCCACGCCGCCCACGCCCCCTTGAGTGCCCACCTCAGCAGACACTGAGGCCGCGAGCTGACGTATCGCTTCGCTCAGCGGGCGGACCCTGACCCGGTCGTCGAGTAGCGACGGAGGAGCGTATCGAGTCCCCCGCGCAAGCGTGCGCGGTGGGCCCAGGCTCGAGTGAGCGGAGCGCATCGAGACCACAGCAATGAGCTTCGACCCCTGCTCGCTGAGGAGGCCCGCCAGGGCCGTCGCGAAGCGAGGAACTTCGCATCCGTTCGAACTTCGAGCACAACGACAAACTCGCGTCGCATCGCGACGGCCGCGAACGGCCTCCTCAGCGACCAGCCGCCCTTCGTATCGCTTCTCGGGGCGGGCGGGCCTTCACCCGGTCGTCGAGTAGCGGAGCGTATCGAGACGGGTCGAGTAATCGAAGCGCATCGAGACCATGGCACTGTGTGGACCCGGCGCCCTTCGTATCGCTTCGCTCAACGGGCGGGCGGGCCTTTTCCCGGTCGTCGAGTAGCGGAGCGTATCGAGACGGGTCGAGTAAGCGAAGCGCATCGAGACCATGGCGCCGAGGTCAGACGCTGCGCTCTCGGTACGGGCCTGGCGGCCCTACTCGACGACCGGGTGGGACTCGACGACCGGGGAGAGCGGCGTCAGGGTCTTCGATGCTCCGTTCCAGAGGCGGACCGACGTGAAGCGGATGCGGAGGTCGTCGTGGGCCAAGACCTCGACGGCGCGGCCGACCGCGTCCGCGGGGATGCGGCGGGCGAGGGTGACGTGCGGGGTCCAGGCGTCCGGGCGAGTGCGAGGGTCGACGTCCGCGTCGGGCGGCAGGGAGGCGTGCAGGCGTCGGTGCCAGTCGAGAAGATCCGCGGTCACGACCACCGCGCGTCCGAGCACCACCCCGCGACGGTGCGGGAAGAGCAGCACCCCGCCGAGCGTCACCGGCCCGGCCGGAGGTTCGACGGCGAACGGTGCGAGCGGCGTCGTCGTGAACGCGGCGGTCACGTGCGGCGCGTTCGAAGTGCCCTGGTGGTCGGCCTGGCTCGGCAGCCCCGCGTCGGCGAGCGCGCGCCAGCCCTCCCGGACTCGGGCGTCGCCGTCGTCGTCGAGGATCAGCTCGATGCTCGGCACCGCGGGTCAGCCGACCGGTCCGAGCCAGGCGTTCGCCACGGTGGCGTGCGCGGACTCATCGTCGGAGGGATGGAACATGCCCGCCAGCACATCGCGGTAGAGCCGCGCGAGTTCCGACTCCGCCGAATACGACGAGCCCCCTGACACGCGGATCGCCTTGTCGACCACGACCCGGGCGGTCTCGGTCGCACGGACCTTCAGCCCCACCAGCTTCGGGAACCACTGCGCACCATGGTCGACCAGCTCATCGACATCGCGGGCGAGGGAAGCGATCTGCGGCGCGAGGGCGTCCTGCGCGATGGCGGCGTCGGCGATCCGCCAGCGGATGTCCGGGTCGTCGGAATAGGGGGCGCCGTCATTCTTCATCGACGTCCGCCGTTTCGCCGCCGCGACGGCGAGCTCCAGGGCCCTCGCGCCGATTCCCGTGTACACGGAGGCGAGCAGGATCTCGAAGTTCGCGAAGATCCCGAACACCAGCGGATCGGGGTTGGGGCCGGGATCGAGCCGGCGGACGACGCGGACCGCGGGTGCGTGGGCGCCTTCGAGCACGGTGCTGTTGCTCTGAGTGGCCCGCATGCCGAGGGTGTTCCAGTCGTCGAGGATGCGGTAGCCGGGCTGGTCGCGGCGGATGAACGCGTGCACGAGCTTCGGCGCATCGGCCGAGGTGGTGTCGAGTCCGAACAGCCCGAGCCGGGTCCACGCGGGCGAGAGGGAGGTGAAGATCTTCGTGCCGGTGAACCGATATCCGCCGTCGCCGTCGGGCGCCGCCTCGGTGCGCGAGCCCGAGAGGACGAGATCGTTGCCCGCCTCGCTGATCCCGAAGCCGAAGACCTCGCCCTGCGCCGCCTCGATGAGCACCTGGTCGAGAAAGTCGAGGCCGCGGTCGTGCACGGCCTTCGCGACGCCCGTCCACACGAGGTGCATGTTCACTCCGAGAGCGGTCGCCGGGGCGGCGGCCGCGAGACGCTGCTGCTCGGCGGCGACCTCGCGGAGACTCAGCCCGCGACCCCCGAACGATTCGGGAACGAGCGCCGAGAGGTATCCGGCGGCCTTCAGCTCGTCGAGATCCTCGGTGAAGAAGCGATTGTCGCGGTCGTAGCCCGGGGCGCGCTCGTGGATGCGTTCGAGCAGGTCGTCGGAGAGCAGACGTCGCATCGGTGTCAGTCCTCGAGGAGGATGCGCCGGGTGTACTGGCCCACGAAGACGTCATCGGGATCAAGTCGCGCGCGCAGCGATAGGAAGTCGTCGAAGCGTGGGTAGAGCGGCGCGATCTGCTCACGCCGTGCGGTGAACACCTTGCCCCAGTGCGGGCGCGCCTCGAACGGCGCGAGCTCGCGTTCAAGCACGGTGAGAACGTCGCGGACCTCGTCGGGTCGCTGCTGCCAGGTGAAGTGGAACGCCACCGTGTCGCGACCGTACGCGCCCGAAAGCCACAGCTCGTCCTCCGCGATGGCGCGGATCTCGTTGACCAGCAGCACCGACGCGATGCGATCGGCGAGGGACGCCACCACTGCGAGCGCGTCGGCGGCACGGTCGGCGCCCACGAAGAACTCGCTCTGCAGCTCGTCGCCGGCGCTGGGGGTGAAGCCCATCTTGAAGTGGGGGAGTCGGTCGAGCCACGCTCCGGGCACGCCGCCCTGGTCGGTCGTGTGCTGAGGGTCGACGCCGACGATCGGATGCATCTTGCCCGGTGCAGGGGTGCCACCCGCGGGAACGGTGACGCCCTCGCCGGCGGGAGCCTTGACCCACAGCTGGTCGATGGTGGGCGTCTGCCACCGGGTGAAGAGGCTCGTGCTGTACCCCTGCCCGAGGATGGCTCCGAGCGAGTCGGCGACCTCCTCGAAGGGCAGGTCGAGCAGCACGTTCTGTTCGAGCTCGAATGTGGGACGGACCTCGAGCGCCACCCGGGTGACGATGCCGAGCGCGCCGAGCCCGACCACGGCGCCGTCGAAGTCGGGGTCGCCTCGCTGGAGCGTTCGCAGCTCGCCGTCGGCGGTGACCAGTTCGAGAGCGGCGACCGCCGTCGCGAGCGAACCGTTGCGCGCCCCCGAACCGTGGGTGCCGGTCGCGATCGACCCGGCCACGGAGATGTGGGGGAGCGAGGCGAGGTTGTGCAGAGCGAGCCCCGCATCCTGCAGCAGAGCGCCGAGATCGCCGTACCGCATGCCGCCGGACACCCAGGCGATGCCCTCCACCTCGTCGATCTCGACACCGCCGTCCATCCGGTCGAGCACGACGAGGGTGCCGGGGGAATCGGCGATGTCGTTGAACGAGTGCCGGGTACCGACCGCGCGCACCGGCCCACCGGCGGAGACGATCTCCTGCAGCTCGCCGACCGAGGCCGGGTGCGCCCACCGGCGCGCCGCGAATTCGTAGTTGCCCGCCCAGTTGCGTGGAGTCACGCAGCACAGGGTACAGGGCGGGAGTCGGCGCTTTCCGGCGGTTCCGCGCGGCCGGCGACTCCTTTTCCGGCGTCGTCGCCCCGGCGTTTCCGATCCGTTACCGACGGCCTCTACCGGCGACGCGCCGGGTGCCCCTACTGTCTCGCCCATGCTCAGTTCCGAGTCGTCGCTGCGTCTCGCCCATGCGACGTGGCGCGTGTGTGCGACGAACTCCTCCTTCGGAGGCGACCCGCGCAAGTCCGACCTCGTCATCGTCGATGAACGGATCGATGGAGACCCCCACCGGATGCGCAGCGACATCAGATGGGTCGAATCGGGGCGGCCTCGCATCCTCCGCGGCTACCATCGCCTCGATGAGCACGCCGTCCACCACTGGCGGGGCCGAGGGTGGGCCTTCGCGTTCCGCGCCGCCGGATCGATCGTCGTCGACGGTGCCCGCAGCGTCGCCCTGGTCCGCTCGACTCCGACTCTCCGCACCGGCACGACGGTCTGGATCCTCGCCCGCGACGGGGTCGGCGGAACGGACACGGACGGCCTCGCCCGCGACGGACTCCGCGACCGTGTCACGCGCGAGGCGGTCGCGCTCGGCATCGGACGCTCCGAGCTCGCGACGCTCCGCTGGTGCGTCGACTGAGGTGATCCGCCGCGCCGCAGCCGGACTCCTCGTCGTCGGGGTGGTCGCCGCGCTCGGCGCCTGCGCCGCGCCCGCCGCCGCACCGAGCCCCTCGGCGACGACCGCGTCGCCGACCCCTTCGCCGACGCCCACCGATCCGGTGAAGGCGGAGATCGACGAGCGCCTCGCGCAACTCTCGGTGCGCGACAAGGTCGCGAGCCTGATGATGCTGCACTACCCGGGAACCGACGGGGCGGCGCTCAACGGCTTCATGGCATCGACGGGGGCGGGCGGCTTCATCGTGATGGGCGACAACGTCGGTGGCGGGGTCGACCAGATCGCCGCGACGACCGCGTCGCTCACGGTCGATCCGACCCTCCCGCCGCTCGTGGCGGTCGACCAGGAAGGCGGATACGTCGCGCGCATCGACGAGGACGACCTGCCTGCTGCCGAGCAGCTGCGCGCCGAACCGGCGGAGGCGACGCAGGCGGCGTTCCGCGGCCGGGCCGACCTCATCGCGCGCGCCGGCATCGACATGAATTTCGGCATCGTCGCCGACGTCACCGCTGACCCCGACTCGTTCATCTTCGACCGCGTGCTCGGCACGACACCCGAAGACAGCGCCGCCCGCGTCGAGCAGGCGGTGCTCGGCGAGAGCGGCGTCACCATGTCGACCCTCAAGCACTTCCCCGGGCACGGGCGTTCGGACTCCGACTCGCATGTCTCGGTGCCGTCAACCGATGTGGGATTCGATGAATGGCGGGCGACCGACGCGCTGCCCTTCGAGCGCGGAATCGCCGCGAAGGCCGAGGCGGTCATGTTCGGCCACCTCGCCTACACCGCGGTCGACCCGCAGCCCGCGTCGTTGTCGACGCGGTGGCACGAGGTGCTTCGCGACGACCTCGGCTTCGACGGGCTCGCGGTGACCGACGACATGCTCATGCTGCAGCACAGTGGGGTCGCCGAGTTCCAGGACCCGGTCGAGAACGCCGTGCGCGCGGTCGAGGCGGGCAACGACGTGCTCGTCTACGTGCTCGCCGCCGACCCGGAGGTGTCGGGGGTCGACCCGATCGCGCTCGTCGACGGCGTCACGGCCGCGGTCGAGACGGGGCGCATCCCTATGGAGACCCTCGACGACGCCGCGCGTCGTGTGCTCGCCGCCCGGATCGCCGCGCGCTGAACCCGCTCCGCCGAAACGAGCGGCCTCATTCGCCGCGGATCTCCTGACGGATGCGGCGCAGATCCTCGAGGAGAGCGCCCACGAGCACCCAGTGCCTCGGGGGAGGCGCGGCGACGGCGAGCGGACGCGTGAGCGCCGGGACCGCGTCGTCGTCGGCGGCGGCCGGCGCGAACTCGGTGGTGCGCCTCGAGTCCGGTCCTTCCAGGTGGCGCACCAGCAGCCGCAGATCGTGGGCGGCGCGGCGCAGCTCTTCGGCGATCCCCGCAATCAGCGGCTCGCCGACGAGGTCGGGGCTCCACGAGTCGCGCAGCCCGCGGGCGAGTCCGATGATCTGCGTGACGAGCGGATCGAGGCGCGCCATGAGCGCCGAATCTCGGGTGAACTGCTCGCGGTGCCTCGATCGCCGCGGGTTGAATGCGAGCGAGTCGGAGCCCTGGGCGACCGCGTCGAGCGCCGCGGCGCGCAGCTCTCGGAGCCCGCGAGCGGCGAGCAGTGCGTCGTGCAACTGCTTCGGTGACGGATCGGAGTCGAGCAGCACGGCGAGGTCGTCCATGCGGTCCGCTTCGGCGTGCGCCAGCCGGGCGACGGCCAGTCGAGCGGGCGCGGTGAGCAGGGGCGGGACGATCGCAGCGTTCACGATCAGAGCGATGGCCGCGCCGATCAGCGTCTCGATGATGCGGGCGAACGCGTACTCGGGGGTGGCGGCGCCGATCGAGAGCACGAGCAGTGCGCTGATCGCGACCTGCGTCGACGAACCGGGTGTGAGCCGCAGTGCCCAGCCCGCGAACACGGCGATGACAGTGGCGAGCAGCACCAACCAGCTCTGCTGGCCGAGCGCGAGGACCGCTCCGAGAGCGAGGACGACGCCGAGCACCACTCCGAGGCTGCGCTCGAAAGCCTTCGCGTACGTCTGGTTGACGCTCGGCTGGACGACGATCAGGGCGGCGATCACGGCGAAGATCGGAGGCTCGTCCGGCAGAAGCGCCGACACCACGACCCAGGCGAGGACCGCCGCGAGCGCCGTCTTGACCACCTGCACGAACGGGACGCGGCGGGCGACGCGGACGGGCAGGGAGACTCGCACCCTCCAAGGCTAACGAGACCGCCGCGACCGATGAGGCTGTTCGGCCCTCGGCCGTCACGGGAAGCGGAACGTCAGTAGAGGAACGGGTGGCCTTCACCCGCGCGCGACCGGATCGCGCGGCGCGGCGCGGCGGCGTACGCCGCCCCGTCCTGCTCTTCGGCGGGGGCGCCGCGCAGGCCGCGTGTGCTGAGGCGGAGCAGGAGTCGGCGCAGCTCCTGCGTCTCGTCTGCTCCGAGCGGCGCGAAGTACTCGTCCTCGATCTCCTGGCCGGTCTTCTGCAGGAAGCCGACGATCGAGCGTCCCAGAGCGGTCAATCGGATCACCTGACGGCGTCGATCCTCCGTCGAGTCGGCGCGCGAGATCAGGTCGCGGTCGTCGAGGAGGTCGAGCAGGGGAGGCGCGTTGCGGGGGTCGATGCCGACCGCCGCGGACAGCTGCTTCTGGCTGGCCTCCTCGATGTGCTCGAGCACCTGCAGCAACGCGAAGTGGTGCGGCGTCAGACCGTGGTCGGCGAGCATGCGCGCCCACCGCTTGCGCACCTCCGAGCCGCAGGCGGTCAGCAGGAAACTGGTGCCCCCCTCGAAGGGCAACCGGATATCGCCGTCCGCCATGGCAGAACGCTAGTGCATCGCGGGCGCGGCGCGCGGCTCACGCCGACCCGGGGAATTCGCGAGCGTTCCTGGGCGGCGGCTCAGCCGCAGCTGGACGTCGCGCAATAGGGTCGGGGCATGAGCGATGTCGGAACCCTGGTCATCTTCGGTGCGAGCGGCGATCTCACCAAGCGGTTGCTGCTGCCGGGACTCGGCAGTCTGCTCGGCTCGAGCGACGACCGCGAATCCGCGCTCGCCGACGACCTCGTCATCCTCGGCTCGGGACGCTCCGAGAAGTCGACGGACGAGTGGCGCAGCGCGGTGCGCGAGGGGCTCGTCGAGGGCGGTGCCGGCGACGACGCGGCGGCCTCGCTCGCGCAGCACGCCGACTACGTGGCCGGAGACCCGACCGACAAGGCCGATCTCGAACGCATTCTCGGGTCGGTGACCGGCATCCCCGTGCTCTACTTCGCACTGCCGCCGTCGGTGGTGACCGACGTGATCGACGTGCTCGCCGACATCGAGTTACCGAAGGGCACCATCCTCGCCCTCGAGAAGCCGTTCGGGTCGGACACCCGGTCGGCCGCCGCGCTCAACCGCAAGATCGCGAAGATCGTGCCCGAGCATCAGGTGCACCGCATCGACCACTTCCTCGGCGAGCCGACCGTGCTCGGGCTGCTCGGCATGCGCTTCGCGGGGCGCATCCTCGAACCCGTCTGGAACGCCGAGAACATCGAGCGCGTCGAGATCGTCTACGACGAGCAGCTCGGCCTCGAGGGGCGCGCCGGCTACTACGACGGAGCGGGCGCCCTCGTCGACATGCTCCAGTCGCATCTGCTTCAGCTGCTGTCGATCATCGCCATGGAGCCGCCGATCTCGATCGACGAGGACGACTTCCGCAACAGCACCGCCCAGGTCCTGAAGGCGACCCGCGTGTGGACCGGCGAGCCGGTGCTGCACAGCACCGATGCGCCGTCGCGTCGCGCCCGCTACACGGCGGGCACCATCGACGGACGCACGCTCCCGTCGTACGTCGACGAGGAGGGCGTCGACCCGTCGCGCGAGACCGAGACGCTCGCCGAGATGGTCGTCGAGGTGAACACCCGCCGCTTCGCCGGGGTTCCCTTCACCCTGCGCTCGGGCAAGGCGATCGCCGAGCCGCGTCGGCAGATCGAGGTGCACTTCCGGGCGCCCGCCTTCGTGCCGCACGGCCTCACCGGCAAACGGGTTCCCGAGCGATTCGTGATCGGCATCCACCCTCAGGTCTTCGAGCTCGACTTCGCGGTGAACGGCGAGAAGGATCCCTTCCACCTCGACCGGGCGACGCTCGAGACCGAGGTGGCGAGCCCCGAACTGACCCAGTACGGCGAGGTGCTGCGCGGAGTGCTCGCCGGCGACCCGACTCTGTCGGTGCGCGGTGATGTGGCCGAGCAGTGCTGGCGGATCGTCACCCCTGTCCTCGAGGCGTGGCGATCGGGCGACGTGCCGCTCGACAGCTACCGCGCCGGCTCGCACGGACCGACCGACTGGCGCTGACCCCGGGCGGAGTGGGCTGCCGTCAGAGGACGCCGATGCCGGCGAGCCCCGACGCGAGCCCCGCCCCGTCGGGGGCGTACACCCACGGCACGTCGGTGCGCCTGCTGTAGTCGTCGGCTTTGCTGCGACCACCGGCGAGCACCGCTTCACCGCTCGACAGCTGACGGATCGCCACCGCCGCGACGTTGTTCGGATGCGCGAGGGCGAACTCGCCGTAGATCTCCTCGTCGTGCTGACCGTCGTCGCCGACGAGCAGCCACTTGACGTCGGGGAACTCGGTGGCGAGGCGCGCGAGGGAGTCGACCTTGTGCTGTCGGCCGCTGCGGAACAGCCGGTCGTGGGTCGGGCCCCAATCGGTCAGCAGCATCGGCCCGCGCGGGTACAGGTTGCGTCCGAGGAACCGCGACAGGGTCGGGGCGACGTTCCACGCGCCCGTCGACAGGTAGATGGTGGGGCTGCCGTCGTGCGCCTTGATGATCCGGTCGTAGAGCACCGCCATGCCGGGCGTGGGGGTTCGCGCGTGCTCGTTGAGCACGAACGTGTTCCACGCCGCCAGCAGAGGGCGGGGCAGCGCCGTCACCATGACCGTGTCGTCGATGTCGGAGAGCAGCCCGAAGCGGGTCTCGCCGTCGACGATGTAGACCGGTGCCTCGACGGCGGCCGAGTCGGGGCCGTCGGGATCGTCGGTGCGCATCGTCACCGTCCGCCACCCGGGCGACAGGCGCGACTTCAGTCGCACATCGATCACGCCGCCCCGGTCGGCGTGCACGCGGTGCTCGGTCTTGCCGATGGTGATGACGACGTTGACGTCGTTCACGGCGACGCTCGTGAAGCTGCGCCATCCGCGCACGCTGGGGCGGGGGGAGCGTGCCTCGCGGGTGAGCAGCACCCTGCCGAGCACACGAACCCAGCCTGCGCCACCGTAGCCGGCGTACGGGATCACCGTCGGTAGCAGACCGCGCGAACGCGCTCGCTTCTCGCGGAACTCCTGGATCGCGTCTTCGATCCGGGCTGCGCGGCCGAGGATCAGCGCAGCCGACCCGGTCGCCTGACTGCGTTGCTTGCGGGTGCCGGACACCTCTTCAGCCTATTGCGTGAGGTCCGGGCGCCCCGGCGACCCTCCGCGGCCGTCAGGCGACGGGCTCGAGCAGCGCGGGAGAGTCGTTGCGCACGTTGCCGACGGCGCCACCGACCTGGCGGAGGTCGAGATCGGACGAGATCGCCGCGCCCTCGTCGGCGATGTCGGTGAGCAGATCGATGTCGCCCTCCATCGCCGGGTCGAGCCAGTGGTCGAGCGCGTCGACGTCGAGCACCACCGGCATGCGGTCGTGGATCTCGCTGAGCGGACCGGAGGAGTCCTGCGTGAGGATCGTGGTCGACAGCAGCCACTTGTCGGGGGCGTCGTCGGCGGCGGCGGGGTTGCGCCACCACTCGTAGAGCCCCGCGAAGACGAGGAACCCGTCGTCGCCCGGGCTGATGTAGAACGGCGTCTTCGATCCGTCGGCGAGGGTGCGCCACTCGTAGTAACCGCTCGCGGGGATCGCGGCCCGACGCTTCGCGACGGCCTTCTTGAACGCCGGCTTGTCGGCGGCCTCCTCGATGCGGGCGTTGAACATGCGCGACCCGACCGCGACATCCTTCGCCCACGTCGGGACCAGCCCCCAGCGGGCCGCCTCGAGCCTGCGGGTCGGCTCGCTCGCCGACGCGCCCTTCGGCACCGTGTCGATCAGCACGTTGACCGGCACCGTGGGGGCGACGTTCCACGACTGCGGCGCGAGGTTCTCGCCCACCAGATCGACGTCGAAGAACTCGACGATGCTCTTCACATCTTTCGCCGCCACGTATCGCCCGCACATGCTCCCATTCTCGTCGGCACCACTGACATCGCACGGAGTCGGTACTGAGATCTCGTCAGGACGGGGGCGTCTGGTCGGAGCGGCCCCGCGTGGTCGGGCATCATGTCCGATGCTCAGTTTGCCCCCGCCTGGGGGCGCCGGTTATTGTCGCCGGGGACATGGGGGAGGAAAATGCTGATCGACGGAGCGCGCAGCGATTCGCAGGAGTCGCGGTTGCGCAACGAGCCCGTCCAGGCCCGCAGCGCCGCACGTCTCTCGGCGTTGCTCGATGCTGCGGCGGAGGTCATTGAAGAGGTCGGCGCCGACCGCATGACGACCGCGATGGTGGCCGATCGGGCGGGGGCGTCCATCGGCACCGTCTACCGCTATTTCCCTGATCGTGTGGCGGTTCTCGACGGGCTCGCGCACCGCGCCCTCACCCGGCTGCTCACGCGCATCGACGAGGCGTTCGCCACCCAGCCGGAGGCGTCGCCGCAGGATAGGGTCGACACGATCGTCGATGTGCTCGTCGAGTTCCACCGCCGCGAGCCCGGCTATCGGGTCCTGAAGCTCGGCACCGCCGTGGCGACGCCGGGCCCGGGCGGCGGCGACACCATGGAGCAGGCGCTCATCCGCGCCCTCGCGGGAGGGCTCCGCGAGGCGGCGACCGAGGATGACGATCTCGAGTTCCGTCTGCGGGTGACCCTCGCCCTGTGCGAGGTGCTCGTGCACCGCGCGTTCGATGCGTCGGCCGAGGGTGACGAGCGGCTCATCGCCGAGGCGAAGAGCGTAGGCGGACGTTACTTAGCGCAACATCCGCTCGACTGACGCGTCTTCGGCCTACGCTGGCCGCGCGGACTGTGAGGGATTCCTCAGCCTTCGGTGGTTGAGTTCCTCGTCGGTCTGCCCTACGTCAGCCGAAGGAAAGAGCGCTCAGAGATGTCGATCGAGTTCCGCTCTGTCTCCAAGCGGTTCCCCGACGGGACCCTCGCGGTCGAGGACTTCAATCTCCTGATCCCGTCGCGCAGCATCACGGTGCTCGTCGGGTCGTCCGGCTGCGGCAAGACGACCCTGCTGCGCATGATCAACCGCATGGTCGACCCGACTGCCGGCGCGGTCCTCATCGACGACGACGACGTGGCGTCGTCGCCGGCCGTCGCCCTGCGCCGCCGCATCGGCTACGTGATGCAGAACTCCGGTCTGCTGCCGCACCGAAAGGTGGTCGACAACGTCGCCACCGTCCCGCTGCTCGAGGGCGTGTCGAAGAAGCAGGCGCGTGAGCGCGCCCTCGAACTGCTCGACGTCGTCGGGCTCGACCGCTCGCTCGCCGACCGGTACCCGAGCCAGCTCTCCGGCGGCCAGCAGCAGCGCGTCGGCGTCGCCCGCGGTCTCGCCGCCGACCCCAACATCCTGCTGATGGACGAGCCGTTCGGTGCGGTCGACCCCATCGTGCGCACCGAGCTGCAGCGCGAGACCGTACGACTGCAGAAGGAGCTCGACAAGACCGTCGTGTTCGTCACCCACGACATCGACGAGGCCTTCCTGCTCGGCGACCAGATCGTCATCCTGCAGAAGGGCGGCCGCATCGCGCAGAAGGGGTCGCCCGCCGAGATCCTCGCTGCGCCCGCGAACGACTTCGTCGCCGATTTCATCGGCGCCGACCGCGGTCGCCGCGCCCTCCGCATCGAGCGTCGCGACGGCGCCGACGTGCTCATCGACGCCGACGGGCGTCCGGCCGGTCGACTCGTCGGCGAGCGGGGAGAGGCCACGGCCCACGCCGTGGGTGCTTCGGCGCAGGGTGAGCACCGGTCGTGACGTGGGTGTGGTCGAACATCGGCCTGATTCTCGAACTCTCGCTCACGCACATCGCGCTCAGCATCCCGCCGATCGTGATCGGCTTCCTGCTCAGCGTGCCGATCGGGTGGGTCGCCTACCGCTCGCGTTCCGCCCGCGCGTCGCTGCGCTGGGTGAGCGGACTGCTCCTCACCATCAGCGCGCTGCTCTACACGATCCCCTCCCTGCCGCTGTTCGTGAGCCTGCCGGCGGTCATCGGAACGCCGATCACCGACCCGATCAACGTGCAGATCGCGCTGACGCTCTATGCGATCGCGTTGATGGTCGGCGTCGCCGCCAACGGGTTCTCCGAGGTGGACAGGGGCATCCTGCAGTCCGCCACCGCGATGGGCTTCTCGCCGTGGCAGCGGTTCTGGCGGGTCGAGCTGCCGCTCGCGGGGCCGGTTCTGCTCTCGGGGGTGCGGGTCGTCGCCGTCAGCACCGTCAGCCTGCTGACCGTCGGGCAGCTCGTCGGCGTGACGACCCTCGGATACCTGTTCACGAACGGCCTGCAGCGTCGCATCCCCGAAGAGGTGCTCGCGGGCATCGTCGCCGTGGTCGTCATCGCGGTGGCGTTCGATCTACTGCTCGTGCTGCTCGGGCGCCTCGCCCTGCCGTGGACCGCCCCCCGCAAGGCCGGGGCCCGCCGCGCTCGCGCCGTGACCGTGGAGGAGGTGACCTCGTGAACCTGTTCGGCGACGCCTTCGGCTGGCTGCTCGACCCCGCGAACTGGACGGGCGCGAAGGGCGTGCCCATCCGCCTCCTCGAGCACCTCGGATATACGGTCGTCGCCGTCGCGATCGCGGCGGTCATCGCCATCCCGCTCGGCTACCTCATCGGGCACACCGGGCGCGGCCGCAACATCGCGGTCGTGCTGTCGGGTGCCGCGCGGGCGCTGCCGACCCTCGGCCTCTTCGTCTTCCTCCTGCTACTGCTCGCCGTGCCGATCGGCAGCATCTCGGCGGCGTACTGGTCGATGGAGGTCGTGCTCGTACTGCTCGCGATCCCGTCGGTGCTCGCCGGCGCGTACTCGGGACTCGAGGCGATCGATCGCACCACCATCGACTCGGCGCGCGCGGTGGGGATGACCGAGCTGCAGATCCTCACCAAGGTGGAGATGCCGCTCGGACTCCCGCTGCTGATCGGCGGACTCCGCGCCGCGTTCCTCCAGGTCATCGCGACGGTGACGATCGGGGCGTATGCGTTCAACGGCGGCCTCGGACGCTACATCTTCGAGGGCCTCGCAAGCCGCGACTACGCGCTCATGCTCGCCGGTTCGCTCCTCGTCACCCTCCTCGCCCTCCTCTTCGAGGGCGTCTTCATCGTCCTGCAACGCGTCGTCGTCCCCCGCGGGGTGTCGGCGGGTCAGGCCACAGTCGTCCGGGGACGCGCTCGCAGGGCGCCCCGGCTGGCGGAATCCACCGCCGAATGAGGCTCCGCCGCCTGCGCGGCAGAGCAAACCAGAGAGGTACTGCAATGAACACAGCACGAGGGAAGGGCCGATTCGGCCGCGGCCGTTTCGCCGTCGGCGCGATCGCGGTCGGGGCCGTAATCGCCCTGGCAGGGTGCGCGTCGGGCGACCCGCTCGAGTCGGGATCGGACAGCGACGCCAGCGAGACCGAGGCCATCGTCATCGGCTCGCAGGCGTACTACTCGAACGAGATCATCGCCGAGATCTACGCTCAGGCGCTCGAGAACGCCGGCTTCGAGGTCGAGCGCAACTTCCAGATCGGTCAGCGCGAGGCGTACCTGCCCGCCATCGAAGACGGTGAGGTCGACCTGTTCCCCGAGTACTCGGGCAACCTGCTCCAGTACTACGACCCCGAGACCGAGGCGAAGACCAGCGACGACGTCTACGCGGCGCTCCAGGACGCTCTGCCCGAGGGCCTCCGCGTCCTCGACCAGGCTCCCGCGACCGACCAGGACTCCTACGTCGTCACCCGCGCCTTCGCCGACGAGAACAACGTGGCGAGCATCGCCGACCTGGCGAACGTCTCCGACGTCGTGCTCGGCGGCAACTCCGAGCTCGAGACCCGTCCGTACGGGCCCGAGGGCCTGTCGTCGGTGTACGGCGTGACCGTGTCGTTCCTCGCGATCGAGGACAGCGGTGGCCCCGTCACGGTGCAGTCGCTGAAGGACGGCAGCATCGACGTCGGCAACATCTACACCGGCGACCCGAACATCGGCACCAACGACCTCGTCGTGCTCGACGACCCCGAGGGCCTGTTCCTGGCCTCGAACGTCGTGCCGATCGCGAGCGAGAAGGTGACCGACGACATCGCGGCGGTCATCAACGAGGTCGACGCGGCCCTCACTCCCGAGGACCTCGTCGCCCTGAACGGCGAGAGCGTCAACGACCAGCTCTCGTCGGCCGAGATCGCGACGAAGTTCCTCGAGGCCAAGGGACTCGTCTGATCCGTCGGATCGATTGACGGAGCCGCCCGTCGCACCCCCGGGGTGCGGCGGGCGGCTTCATTTCGCCCGATGCTCGGTCGCGTATGCGCGAGGTGCCCAGTTCTGCGGGTGCCGAGGCGTGAACACCCGCAGAACTGGGCACCTCAGCGGGCTCCGGCCGCTCAGGTGCCCAGTTCTGCGCGTTGCAGCGCCCGAACACCCGCAGAACTGGGCACCTCGGCAGGGCTACGGGGCAGTCGGCTCGTCCGGGTCCTGCATGTGACGGCGCTGGCTGCGGTGCAGCAGCCACCGCACGAGTGCGGCGAGCAGGATGAACCCGACGATCGCGCCGACGAAGAGGTAACCGGCGTAGTGCAGACGGTCGGCGAGCGAGCGGTACCCCTCAGCCGCGGCGGCGGCGACCGAGATGTAAGCGAACGCCCAGATGGTGCAGGCGGGCACGGTCCACGCCATGAAGCGGCGATAGCTCATCTTGCTCATGCCGACCGTCAGCGGGATGAGTGCGTGCAGCACGGGGAGGAAGCGGCTGATGAAGACGGCCGGCCCGCCGCGGCGGGCGAGGTAGTACTCGGCGCGACGCCAGTTGTCGTGTCCCAGTCGTCGACCCAATCGGCTCTCGCGCAGGCGGGGTCCGAAGAACCGGCCGAGGGCGAAGCCGACGCTCTCGCCGGCGAGCGACCCTACGATGACGACCGCCACGAGCGACCAGTATTCGACCGGGTTCGCGACGCCGGTGGCCGAGACGATGACGATGGTGTCGCCGGGCACGATGAGTCCGATGAGGATCGAGGTCTCGAGGAACATCGCGACACCCGAGAGCACGGTGCGGAGCACGGGATCGACGTCGCGCACCGTCTGCAACACCCAGTCGAGCACCTCGTTCACACTGGCCACTTTAGAAGTCGAGCCCTATGAGGCACCTCACTCTCGAGGGTGATGCTGACCGCTGATCCACATCTCCGTCGGTTCACCGGGTGCCGGTACGCTTCGCGCGTGCATCCGCAGCCGCCACTTCAACGACGACTCGGCACTGCGGATGCCGTCGCGATCGGGCTCGCGGCGATGGTCGGCGCGGGAGTCTTCTCGGTCTTCGCCCCGGCTGCCGCGGCGGCGGGCGGCGGCATCCTCGTCGCGTTGGTCATCGCCGGCTTCGTCGCGTTCTGCAACGCGATGGCATCGGCGCAGCTCGCCGTTCAGTACCCGCGCTCCGGAGGCACCTACGTCTACGGGCGCGAGCGGCTCGGACCGTGGGCGGGGTACCTCGCCGGCTGGAGCTTCGTCGTCGGCAAGACCGCGAGCTGCGCGGCGATGGCCATGACCTTCGCCGCCTACGCGGTGCCAGAACCCTGGCAGCGGCCGGTCGCGGCGCTGGCAGTGGTCGTGCTGGGCATCGTCGGAGGGTTCGGCGTCACCCGCACCGCACTCGTCGCGCGGATCGTCGTCGTGCTGGTGCTGCTCGTGCTCGTCATGGTGGTGATTGTCGGATTCGGGGGAGGAGGCGGCATCCGCGTCGAGTCGCTCGGGATCGAGGGCGGGCCGCTCGGGATCCTGTCGGCAGCCGGGCTCCTGTTCTTCGCCTTCGCCGGGTACGCGCGCATCGCGACCCTCGCCGAAGAGGTGCGGGATCCGCGTCGCACCATCCCGCGCGCGGTCATCATCTGCCTCGTCGTCGCCTTCGGCGTCTACCTCGCCGTGGCGTTCGCGCTCCTCACCGGGCTGGGTCCCGAGCGCCTCGAGGATGAGGCCGCGCCGCTGTCTGCGCTGGTCTCGGCGGCAGGCTTCGACGCCCTCACCCCGGTGGTCGCAGTCGCGGCCGCCCTCGCCTCCCTCGGAGCGCTCCTCGCCCTGATGGCAGGCGTCTCGCGCACCGCACTCGCCATGGGACGCGAAGACGACCTGCCGAGGTCGCTCGCGCGGGTCTCGCGTCGAGGCGTGCCTTACATCGCGGAAGCGACCGTCACGGTGGTGGTCGTCGTCCTCGTGCTCAGCATCGACCTGCGCGGCGCGATCGGCTTCTCGTCGTTCGGGGTGCTGCTCTACTACCTGATCGCGAACATCGCCGCGGCGACGCAGAGGGGCGCCGATCGGCTGCATCCTCGCGTCCTGGACGTCGTCGGGGCGGTCGGCTGCGTCGTGCTCGTCGTCACCCTGCCGCCCGCGTCGATCGTCGCCGGCGCGGTCGTCGTGCTGGTCGGTGCGGGGCTACGCCTGATCCTGCGGTCGCTTTGCCGCTAGGGGAGCGGCCGGCGGAGGGCGTCGAGTCGGCGACGCCACAGATCGAGGCGACCCGGACGCTCGGCGAGCGAGGGGCCGTCGATCCAGGCGGTCGCGATCCGGATGCCGTGCAGCGCGCTCAACGCCCAGACCTCGTGCCCGTCGAGCTCGTTCGCGGTGGTGTGCTCGCGGACGACCTCGGTGCCGAGCGCGGTGGCCAGGGTCTCGAGAGAGCGTGCCGTCACCGAGTCGACGCGCTCGAGGTCGTCCGAGGGGAGGGCGAGGATGTCGCCGCGCCACCAGACGAGCGCGCTGTACGCGCCCTCGACCAGGTACCCCTCCGGTGAGGTGATGACCGCCTCGCCAGCGCCGCGCGACTGCGCCTCGGTGCGGATCCGCAGCATCGCCTCGAGGTCGGGACCCTTGACCGTCGGCTCCCGGCGAGGGTCGCGTCCGCGGTGAGTGGCGAGCACGACCGAACGCTCCCTTCTCGGAGCCGGACGGGAGCGGAACTGGAACTCATAGCGCTCTCCGGACCGACGGAGGTCGACGCGCGGGAACCACTCGCCCTGCCGTGGCAGCGCGGCGAGCACCGCGTCGAAGAACGCCTCACCCTCGGGCCGCAGCTCTGCGGGAATCGACCGCAGGAACCGTTGGCGGTGCAGGTCGATGGCGAGCACACGGCCGTCGTCGACGAACCACGAGTCGGCGGCGACCACCGCGGTCGGCGCGACCTCGCAGGTGTCGATCGCCTCGAGCGCCCCGTTCCGGAATCGGGAGAGGGCGGGCGCCCCGGCGTCCTGTTCGCTCATAGGGTTAGCGTATGCGCGGCTCCTCCACGACGCGGCGGTCGCCCGTCTGGCTCGACCCGGCGCTCGCCGTCGAGGCGCTCGTCCCGGCCGCCGCCGATGTGGTGCTGCTCGAGTCCACCGATGAGAGCGGCCGCAGTCATCTGCTGCTGGGGGACCGGGTCGAAGCATCATTGCCCCGCATCCCGCTCGACGAATCGGCCGGGAACGCACCGATGGCGGCGGGCTGGATCGGATACGAGGGCGACGCGCGATTCCTGCACGTAGACCGGTCGATCACCTTCGATCACGAGGCCCGCGAGCTCGTCGTGCGCGGCGACGACGCCTGGCACGATGCGGTCGCGGCAGCAGTCGACGCGCAGTCCGGTGCGCAGGCCAACGGGAACCTGCCGGCGCCGCCGCAGCCGCCGATCGTTCGATGGCGCCACGACGACACCGAGTACCTCACGATGATCGCCGCTTGCCACGCGGCGATCGTGCGTGGCGACGCCTACCAGCTGTGCCTCACCAACGCGGCCACGGTCACGCCCGCGCCCGACCCATGGGACACCTACCTGCGGCTGCGCGCCACGAGCCGCACCCATCACGCCGGCTTCCTCCGCCTCGGCGGCGTGACGCTCGTCAGCGCGTCACCCGAACGATTCCTCGAGACGAGCGCGTCCGGGACGGTGCAGAGCAGCCCGATCAAGGGCACGCGGCGTCGCGACGCACGTCCCGAGGTGGACGACGCCCTCGCCGCCGAACTCGAGGCCGACGAGAAGGAGCGCGCGGAGAACCTGATGATCGTCGACCTCGTCCGCAACGACCTCAGCAAGGTCGCCCGGCTCGGCACCGTGCGGGTCACCCAGCTGCTCGAGGTCGAGCGCTACGCCCAGGTGCACCAACTCGTCAGCACGGTCGAGGCAGAACTACTGCCGGGGCTCGCCACCGCCGACGCCGTGGACGCGCTGTTCCCCGCCGGGTCGATGACCGGGGCGCCGAAGGCGAGCGCCATGTCGATCCTCGCCGGGCTCGAACACGGCCCGCGCGGCGTCTATTCGGGGGCGTTCGGCCTGGTCCGAGCCGACGGGTCGGCAGATCTCGCGATGGTCATCCGCAGCATCGTCTTCGACGGCGACACGGCAACGGTCGGCGCTGGCGGCGGCATCACCGCGTCGTCGAAGCCCGACGCCGAACTCGCGGAGGTCCGCCTCAAGGCGGCGCCGCTGCTCGCCGCCCTCGGCGCCGAGGGCTGACCTTCTAGGTAAGCGCTAGGAGGAGTCGCACTGGGCGCCGGCCCACCAGTCCGCGATCGCGGCCGCGTAGTCGTCCATCGGGCGGATGAGCTCGACCAGTCGGCGCTCGCTGTCCCACCGGACGACACCTGCATCGTGGAGGTGCTCCCACATGCCGAGGACCTGGTCGAGCGTCACGGGGTTCGGTGCAGCGATCGGAGCCGGTTCCAGCTCTTCCTCCGCCGACGTGATCGTAAACTCGTCCGTTCCGTGGAACAGCATGGGGAAGCGAACGGCGATCAGGTCTGCGAGATCGACCTCCGGATGCTCGGAGACGTGGCGCCGGTACTCCCAGATCGGCACGTCCGGCCGGTCGGGCGTCGCGGGGCCTGCCAGCACTCCGGCGGCGCGCGCCGACGCCCCCGAGTGCGCCGCGGCGAGCGATTCGAGTAGCGCCCGGCGCTTCTCTTCGGGCATGCCTTCGAAGTCCATGTCCACATCCTGGCGTGCACAGGGTCGGACGTCGACCAGGTGTCGACGGCTCAGGGCACGAACACGGGCCGTACGCAGTCGTCCTGCTTGTGCTTGAACAGCTCGTAGCCCCGCGGCGCCTCCTCGAGCGGCATCACGTGGGTCGCGAAGTGCTCGGTGACGAGCTCGCCGCGCTGCATCCGCTCGAGCAGCATCGGGATGTAGCGCGGGCCGTGCACCTGCGCGCCGCGCAGAGTGAGCCCCTTGTTCATCACCGCGCCGAGCGGGAACTTGTCGACCAGGCCACCGAAGACGCCGAGCACGAACACGCTGCCGCCCTTGCGGCACGCCATGATCGCCTCGCGCACCGCCGTCGGACGGTCGGTCTGCATCCGCAACTGCTGCTTCACCATGTCGTAGGCGAAGTCCGGCCGGGCGCTGTGCGCCTCCATGCCGACCGCCTCGATGCAGACGTCGGGTCCGCGGCCGCCGGTCAGCTCCTTCAGTTCGGCGAGCACGCTGGTCTTCGTGTAGTCGAGCGTCTCGGCGCCGATCACGTCGCGCACCTGACGAAGGCGGTAGTCGAACCGGTCGATGACGATCACCCGTTCGGCGCCGAGCAGCATCGACGCGCGCGCCGCCATCTGCCCGACGGCACCGGCACCCCACACCACGACCACGTCGCCCGGCTTCACGCCGGCGAGGTCGGCGCCCATCCACCCGGTCGGCGCTGCGTCGGAGGCGAACACGGCGCGGTCGTCGCTCACGCCGTCGGGAATGACGAAAGACCCGACATCGATGTGCGGCACACGGATGTACTCGGCGTGCGATCCGGCCCAGCCGCCGAGAGCGTGCGAGTAGCCGAAGCATCCGCCCGGCGCCGCGCCCCACAGCGCTTCGGGGATGTCGGGGTTGGGGTCGGTGTTGTCGCACAGCGAGTACTGCTCGGTGCGGCAGTAGAAGCATTTGCCGCACGAGATGAACGAGCTCACCGCGACGCGGTCGCCGACCTTCCGCTTCGTCACGCCGCTGCCGACCTCGACGATCTCGCCGATGAACTCGTGCCCGATCACATCCCCGGCGCGCATGGTGGGGACGTACCCCGCGAGCAGGTGCAGGTCCGAGCCGCACGCCGCGGTGCGGGTGACCTTCACGATGGCGTCGTGCGAGTTGAGGATCTTCGGGTCGTCGACGCTCTCCACCGTGAGCTTGTTGATCCCGTTCCAGACGAGGGCCCTCACAGCACGCCGCCCTTCTTGCCGATGCGCTCCGCGAGATCGACGATCGCGCCGGTCGGTGTCGCGGGACGCGCGCCCTCGGGTCTCGGCAGGATGCGGAGGATCTCGCCCGTCTCGATCAGCTGCTTGCTGTCGCGCAGCGCCTCGCGGATCTCGCGGCGGAGCCCCTCGTCCTCGAACCCCTCGCGCGGTCGGGCGGCCAGCTCGACGCCACGGTCTCCGGGCGCCGGTCGGAAGCGCACCTCGACTTTCGAGGAGAGCCGGCGGAGCGGATCGGGCAGCTCGGCGTCGACCGAGAGCTCGTGCGGCGCCTGAATGGTGACGACGTTCCAGCGCAAGCTGCCCGCCGTGTCCTTGCCTTGCGCGGCCGGGTTGCGTTGCTCGTGCAGCTTCCATAGCCGCTGTGCCGTGAGCCCGCCGGCGGTGGCGAGCACGACGGCGAGCGAACGGTTGACGGTCTTCGACATGGCGCTCCTCGCGAGGATCCGCGGTCTGGCGGACATCCGTGATCGACGTTAGGTCGCCCTGTTCGCGCTGGGCATCGCTCCCAGACATCGACCAGCGGATTGGGGGGAGCCGCCCACCGGCTACGCTTGATCGTCGGTCCGTGACGACGGATCCGCAGTACTTTTCGAAGGTCGAGTCTTACAAAGTGACAGATACCCGCGCCGAGAACGACGAGGCGGGCTTCGTCCCCCTGCAGGCCAAGTGGCAGAACGTCTGGGATGAGCTGAAGCCGTTCGCGACCGCGACGAGCGGCGACTCGAGGCCCCGCAAGTACATCCTCGACATGTTCCCGTACCCCTCGGGCGACCTGCACATGGGACACGCCGAGGCGTACGCGCTCGGCGACGTCATCGCGCGGTACTGGCGCCAGCAGGGCTTCAACGTGCTGCACCCCATCGGCTGGGACTCCTTCGGCCTGCCCGCCGAGAACGCCGCCATCAAGCGTGGGGTCGACCCCCGCGACTGGACCTACGCGAACATCGAGCAGCAGCGCGAGTCGATGCGCCGCTACGCGCCGTCCTTCGACTGGGACCGGGTGCTGCACACCAGCGACCCCGAGTACTACAAGTGGAACCAGTGGCTGTTCCTCAAGATGTACGAGCGCGGGCTCGCCTACCGCAAGGACAGCTGGGTCAACTGGGACCCGGTGGATCAGACGGTGCTCGCCAACGAGCAGGTCCTGCCCGACGGCACCTCCGAGCGCAGCGGCGCCGTCGTCGTCAAGAAGAAGCTCACCCAGTGGTACCTGCGCATCACCGCGTACGCCGACCGTCTGCTCGACGACCTCAACCAGCTCGAGGGATCGTGGCCGTCGAAGGTCATCTCGATGCAGCGCAACTGGATCGGCCGCTCCACCGGTGCCGACATCGACTTCGAGGTCGAGGGCCGCGCCGAGCGTGTGACCGTCTACACGACCCGTCCCGACACGCTGTACGGCGCCACCTTCATGGTCGTCGCGCCCGACTCCGACCTGGCCGCCGAGCTCGTCGCCGGCAGTGACGACGCCGAGGTGCGGATGCGCTTCCAGTCGTACCTCGAGCGGGTGCAGAAGAGCACCGAGATCGAACGCCTCACCGCCGACCGCGAGAAGACCGGCGTGTTCACCGGCCGTTACGCAATCAACCCGCTGAACGGCGAGCGCCTGCCCATCTGGGCGGCCGACTACGTGCTGAGCGACTACGGGCAGGGCGCCATCATGGCCGTGCCCGCGCACGACCAGCGCGACCTCGACTTCGCCCGCGCCTTCGACCTCCCGGTCCGCGTCGTCGTGGACACCACGCAGGCGGTGACCGGCGCGATCCCCGTCGTCGACCTCGACGGCGACCTGCCCGAGATCGACGAGCTCGACCCCGCCAAGACGGGTGTCGCCCTGTCCGGTGAGGGGCGCCTCATCAACTCGGGCCAGTTCGACGGCTTCAGCAAGAACACCGCCATCAGCAAGGTGACCGCGTTCCTCGAGGCGCAGGGCGTCGGCCGCAAGGCGAAGAACTACCGCCTCCGCGACTGGCTGATCTCCCGCCAGCGCTACTGGGGCACGCCGATCCCGATCCTGTACGACGAGGACGGCAACGAGATCCCGGTGCCCGAAGACCAGCTGCCGGTGGCGTTGCCGCCGTCGGAGGGCCTCGACCTGAAGCCGAAGGGCACGTCGCCGCTCGGCGGTGCCACCGAGTGGGTGAACACCGAGCTCGACGGCAAGCCCGTCACCCGCGACACCGACACGATGGACACGTTCGTCGACAGCTCCTGGTACTTCCTGCGCTTCCTGTCGCCGAACGACGACACCAAGGCGTTCGACCCCAAGGAGGTCGACAAGTGGGCCCCCGTCGACCAGTACGTCGGCGGCGTCACCCACGCGATCCTCCACCTGCTGTACGCCCGCTTCATCACCAAGGTCCTGTTCGACATGGGCTACGTGAGCTTCACCGAGCCCTTCACCGCGCTGCTCAACCAGGGCATGGTGCTGATGGACGGGTCGGCGATGTCGAAGTCCAAGGGCAACCTGGTGCGCCTCTCCGACCAGCTCGACGAATTCGGTGTCGACGCCGTGCGCCTGACCATGGCCTTCGCGGGGCCGCCCGAGGACGACATCGACTGGGCGGACGTCTCGCCCGCCGGGTCGTCGAAGTTCCTCGCCCGTGCGCTGCGTGTCGCGAACGACGTGACGAGCTCGCCGGACGTGGTGTGGAAGACCGGCGACGAGAAGCTGCGTCGGCAGACCCACAAGCTGTGGGCGGATGCTCCCGGTCTCGTCGAGGCGTTCAAGTTCAACGTGCTCGTCGCCCGCGTGATGGAGCTGACGAACGCGACCCGCAAGGCGATCGACAGTGGGGCGGGTCCCGCCGACGCAGCGGTGCGCGAGGCCGCCGAGGCGATCGCGTTGACCCTCAGCCTCTTCGCGCCGTACACGGCGGAGGAGATGTGGGAGACCCTCGGCTACGAGCCGTCGGTGGCGCTGTTCGGGTGGCGCAAGCCCGACCCGACGCTGCTCGTCGATGAGTCGGTGACCGCGGTCATCCAGGTCGACGGCAAGGTGCGCGACCGCATCGAGGTGTCGCCGAAGATCGCGGCCGACGACCTCGAGCAGCTCGCCCGCGCCTCCGCGGCGGTGGTGCGCTCGATCGGCGACCGCCAGATCGTCAACGTCATCGTCCGGGCCCCTCGAGTGGTGAACATCGCGACGAAGGCCTGAGCCGGGTCCCATCCCTGCTCGCTGAGGAGGCCCGCCAGGGCAGTCACGATGCGAGGGGCTGCAGGTGGGGTCCGAGCGTCATTTCGCGACGGCCGCGGGCGGCCTCCTCAATGACCAGAGGGGAGCCGCTCGTTGAGCGCAGCGATACGGAGGCCGGGTCGCATCCCTGCTCGCTGAGGAGGCCCGCCAGGGCCGTCGCGATGCGAGGGGCTGGTGGTGGGGTCGGACCTTCGGCGGATGGGTGGTCCCGTCATTCGCGACGGCCGTGAACGGCCTCCTCAATGACCGGAGGAGGCCGCTCGTTGAGCGAAGCGATACGGAGGCGCTGAGGCTGCCCGTCGTATCGCTGCGCTCAACGGGCGGGCCGTGCGGTCGTCACGCGGCGGAGGCGAAGACGACGAGGTTGTTGCTGTAGTGCATGACGCCGTAGTCGTAGGGGCCATTGCAGGTGATGAGGCGCAGCTGCGGTTCGCGGGTCGGGCCGTACACGGCGTCGGTCGGGAACGCCGACTTCGCGACATCCACCGCGCCGTCGACGGTGAAGCGGCGCTCCGAACCGTCGGTCAACGTCACCACGATCTCCGCCCCAGGCGCGAGTTCGTGCAGTCGTGCGAACACGCCCGCATCGGTGGTGTCGTCGACATGTCCGGCGATCACCGCAGGACCCACCGCGCCGGGTACCGCGCTGCCGTCGAACCAGCCCGCGTCGAGCAGGCCGACCGGAGGTTCGAGCACCCCGTCGGCGCTGCGTCCGATCGTCGACGTGTCGGCATCGACGCCGATGCTCGGAATGGAGAGATGCGCGGGAACGACACCCGGGGCGGGCGAGTCCGACTGCGCGGGGATCGGCTGCTGCGGACCGGACGCGAGCCCGAGACCCGCCGACGCACCCGTCGTCGTCGCCGAAGAGCCGGCCAGATCCAGATCCGGGTCGGCAGCCGTCGTGTCGACCCGAGCGATCTCCGCAGGCCCGCTCAGCAGCGGCGCGTCACCGATCGCGGCGCCGTCGACGACGACGCCGATCGCGGCGACGAGCACGATGCCGGCGGCGGCGACCCGTTCCGCGCCGCCGAACGCGCGTGCCGCCGACCACCGAGCACGGTGGCGGCCGGCGACGCGTTCACGGGATGCGGTCACGCCGAGCTCCGCGCTCCCCGGCGGACGCGGGCGAACACGACGGCCGCGGCCGCGACGACGATCGCGGCGAGGCCCGCCATCGTGACGACCTGGGTCTGACGGTCGGCGGTCGCGAGGGCGCCACCGCCGGTGTCGACGCCGCCGATCGGGGCCTGGTCGACGCCGGCGCTGTCGAGCGCCGCGGTGACGGTGAGCGCGCCGTCAGCGTCGTCGACGACGAAGAGGGTGTGCACGGAGCCCGCGGCGAGGTCGGTCGTGGCGACGTCCTCCGTGGTGCCGGCGACGAGGGAGAGCTCGGTGGACCCGGCGGGGACATCGACGTAATCGCCCACATCGGCGAGAGCCGCCCCGCGGGCCAGCTCGGTGCCGTCGGCCGTCGTCACATCGACGCTGTCGGCGAGGGCGGACGCCTGGACGACGCGGACCCGCGCGGTGCCGTCGGAGGGTGCGGTGAAGTCGTCGTCGATGACAACGCTCTGCAGTTCGGCGTTCGGGCCGATGCCGGCGATGGTCGCGGCCATGTCGTCCTTCACCTCGATCTCGCCCGACAGCACGGGCGTCGAGTCGCTCGGCTCACCGGTCGGAACCATAGAGATGCCGTAGGTGCCCGGAGCGAGCGGCAGATAGGCGGAGACGGCGCCGTAACCGATGCCGCTCTGCTCGTACACGACCGAGTCGCCGGCGAGCGCGGTGAGGGTCAGGTCGACCGGAGTGGTGTCGGGGGAGAGGTGCGCCACGCGGATGTATCCGACGTCGCCCGTCGGGGCGGCGAACCCTGCCGCGGCGGGGGCGAGTACGAGCACACCGGTGGCGATGGCGGCGCCGGCGGTGCGGATCTTGCGTGAGCTCATTGAGAGTCTCCTCTTCTTGGGGGATAGGGCGCGGAAGATGGTCGGTCTCAGTCGGCGGTTTCCGGAGGGAAGACGGCGAGCACACCGTCGGAATCGACGGAGAGAGTCTCGACGGCGTAATCGCCGGTGAGCCCAGAGAGGTAGGAGCCGAGGACGGGGATCGAGGCGCCGCCGGTCTCGAGCCGGTCGCCGTCGGCGTCGGTCACGAGAAGCGACCGTCTGACCGCTTCGCCGTCGGACTCGGGGAAGTCGGCGACGGTGAGGTCGTGCTGGGCGAGCAGTTGGGCGAGGACGAGCATCACGCGGCGGTCGACCGCCCCGTCCTCGAGAAGTTCCCGCGCCGTGTCGGACACCGAGAGCCGCGGATTCTGCAGCAGCTGGGCGCCGTCGTCCGCGCGGCGAGCGACCTCCGCAGGGTCTTCGGGAGCCACGTCCTGCGGGGCGGACGTCTCCTTCGGTGAGGCCGGCTCGAAGGGGGAGTCGGCGATGGAGGCGTTCGCGGGCGCCTCCTCGGTGGCGACGGCGCGGTCACGGATCTGCGCGATCGTCGCCCCCGCGGTTGCGGCGAGCAGCAGGCAGAGACCGACGACTCCGATCGATCCGATCACGAGCGGCTTGGTCGAGCGGGCGCCGAGCGCAGCGAGCGACCGGTCGGCGGCGAGTCCGCCCGCCACGCCGAACGCGGGTGCCAGGGCGACGACGATCGTGGCGAAGCTGACGTTGCCGGCCCACGTCGTCGCGGACAGCGTGTCGGTCACCGCCAGGGCCGTGACACCGGCGCCGGCGACCACGAGACCGGTCGCGAGCGGGCCGACGAGGGCCTTCGCGCGACGCGTACGGTCGTCGGGATGCCGCAGCAGCCAACCGATGACGGCGCCCACCGCGAGGATCGCGAGCGGGCTCGTCGCGATGGCCGCGCCCGCGACGCCGCTCGACAGGTACCGTCGGACGGTTCCGTACGCGTTCGGCGGCCACAGCACCACGGCGATCAGGCCGAGCACCACGGACAGGTGCTCGACGACCCCGACGACATCCGACGACGCGGTCGGAAGGAGGAAGCTCGACAGCGCGGCGGCGACGACGGCGCCGATGCTGCTGAGGCCGAGCCGGAGCGCGGCGGCGGCCACCAGCGGCACGGCGAGCAGCACGAGCGGCAGGGTGACGAGGGTCGGCATGGGGCCCGCGTGACTCGGAGAGAGCAGCGACGCGGTGGTCGCGAGCGCCAACAGAACGACGATCAGCAGAGCGGGTGCGCCGATGCGGAGCAGCGGTTTACTGATCGCGGAGTTGCTCTGACCGTTCGCGCGTCGATGCCGCGAAGCCGATCGGCGGCGTCCGTGGCCGGGGCCGCCGGCGGAGGGGGTGTCCGCGACCGACGGCACCGCTTCACCGTCGAGCGCGACGTGCGTGCCGCGGCGCGCGGGCGCGTCACCATCGCGGTCGGGGTCGCCGGACGAGCGGCGCACAGCCAGAGTCATCTCGACCGCTCCCTCCCCGCGCGTCGCCTCGGGTCGCCGTATCGATCACGGCTCACCTTTTCCAGGCTAAGTGGGGCGCTGACCCCGTCGGGGGTCTCCGGGCCGGTATTCAGGTGAAGCCCACGGGGTCTCAAGGTAAGTGCTGTTCCTCCCCATCCGCGGCCGGTGCGCGACGTCGCCCAGAACCGGCCGATCCTCGGCGCGGTGCACCGGTCGCTCCGTAGCGTGCGGGGATGCCCGAGTCCGATCTTCTCGACGCTCTGCGGCGTCCCCGGTGGCGGATGGGGGTCGGAGCGGCCGTGTGCGTCGTCGTTGTCGCGCTGGTCATCGCGATCGTCGTCGGTGCGGTGGGCGGTGGGCGCAGCACGCAGGTGGTGCCCGCTCCTCACGACACGGGATCCGCGGTGACCCCGCACGAGCAGGCCGCACCGCCGCTGTTCGTCCATGTCGCCGGCGCGGTACGCGCCCCGGGCCTTTACGAGTTGCCCGAGGGGGCGCGGATGATCGACGCCATCGCCTCCGCGGGTGGGCTCGCCGACGACGCGGCTCCGGATGGCGTGAATCTCGCGCGACGTGTGGCCGACGGCGAGCAGATCACCGTGCCGCGGGTGGGGGAAGCGCCCACTGCCGCTGTCGTCCCGGGCGAGGCGGCAGGAGGCGGCCCGGTGAGCCTGAGCACCGCGACGGTCCAGCAGCTCGAGACTCTGCCGCGGATCGGGCCGGCGATGGCGCAGCGCATCGTGGACTGGCGGGAGGCCGGCGGCAGGTTCGAGAGCGTCGATGATCTTCTCGAGATCAGCGGGTTCGGCGAGAAGACCGTCGATGCGGTGCGCGACCTCGTGGTGCCGTGACGGCGGGCGTTCCGATACGGCCCGGGCAGGCGACCGCCGACCGTGATTCCGAGCCGGGGCGGCGCACCGCGCTCGATCTGCGTCTCCTCGCGCCCGCACTCGCGGCGTGGGCGACGGCAGGACTGGCCGTCGGGGCCGGCGACACCGGGTGGCTGATGTGGATCGGGTGGGCGTCGACTCTGGTCGCCGTCACCCTCGCCGTGCTGGTCGTCAGGCCGTCGAGGTCGGCGTGGTTCGCGGCGCTCGCGGTGTCGCTCGCCGTCGCGTCGCTCGTGCTCACGGTGCTCACGACGACCTCGCAGAGGCGGTCGCCGGACGAGCTCCGGACGGCGGAGAGCGTCGACGCCGTCGTCGAACTGACCGGGTCGCCGATCGCCTCCGCGGCGACGTCGGGCGGGGTACGCGTCCGCGTGCTCCTCGTCGACGCCGAGGTCGACGGCATCGCCGTGCCCGTCCGCTCGCCGGCCCTTCTCTTCGCCGATGCGGATGCGCCGCAGCTCGACGCGGGCATCGGCGCCCGGCTGCGGATCGACGCCCGAGTCGAGCCCGCCGAGGCGGGCGACTCCGTGGCATGGCTGCTCTTCCTGGCAGGGACGCCCCATCAGGTAGCGCCCGCTCCGGCGCTGCTCGACATCGCGGACGGCCTGCGCGAGAGCATGGTCGAGTGGAGTTCCGCCCTGCCGGGGGACGGCGGTGCGCTCCTCCCCGGGCTCGCGATCGGTGACACCCGGGCCGTGTCCGAGTCGCTCGATGAGGCCATGACGGCGAGCTCGCTCAGTCACCTCACCGCCGTCTCCGGCGCGAACTGCGCCCTCGTCGTTGCGGCGGCGATGGGAGCCGCCGGGCTCCTGAGGATACGGCGAGCCCTTCGGGTGGTCGTCGCACTCGTCGCCCTCGGGCTCTTCGTCGTGCTCGTGACGCCGCAGCCGAGTGTGCTCCGCGCCGCGACCATGGCCGTCGTCGTACTTCTCGCCACCGCGACGGGTCGGCGTGGAAGCGGTGTCGCGGCGCTCTCCCTCGCCGTCATCGTCCTGCTCGTCGCCGACCCCTGGCTCTCCCGCGAATACGGCTTCGCGCTGTCGGCGCTCGCCACGGCCGGGCTGCTGCTGCTCGCAGGTCCCATCACCCGGCGGCTCGCCGCCGTGCTGCCGGAGCCGGTGGCCGCCGCGATCGCGCTTCCGGTGGCGGCGCAGGTCGCCTGCCAGCCGGTGCTCGTGCTGCTCGACCCCTCACTGCCCCTGCTGTCGGTGGTCTCGAACCTGCTCGCCGCCCCGGCCGCCCCGGTCGCGACGATGCTCGGTCTGCTCGCCTGCCTCGCCCTTCCCCTAGCCCCTCCGCTCGGTACGGTCGCGGGATGGTCGGCGTGGGTGCCGTCCGCCTGGATCGCCGCCGTCGCCCGCTTCTTCGCCGCGATCCCGGCGTCGCTTCCGTGGCTCCCCGGCCTCGCGGGGGCGGCGATGCTCGCCGCAGCGATCGCACTCATCGTCGTCGGAGTCGGTCGGCGACGCCGCTGGCCCCTCGTCGTCGGGGTCGCGCTGGTCGTCGTGACCGTCGGGACGCTCCAGGGTGGGCGGATCGGCACGGCGCTGTCGCGCCCGGGCGACTGGCGAGTGGTCTCGTGCGATGTCGGTCAGGGCGCCGCGACACTGCTCCGCGGCGGCGACGAGACGGCCCTGATCGATACGGGGGACGATCCCGAGGCGCTCGCACGCTGCCTCGGAGACGCAGGGATCGGTCGACTCGACCTCCTGGTGCTCACGCATTTCGACCGGGACCATGTGGGCGCGGTGGACGTCGTCGCGGGTCGGGTGGACGAGGTGCTCGTCGGTCCGAGTGACGGGGCCGACGCCGATCTGCTCGTCGGCGGGCTGGAGTCGGGCGGCGCTCGGGTGCGGCGCCTCACCGTGGGGGAGACCGGCGCGCTCGGCGACACGGCGTGGACCGTGCTCTGGCCCGAGGAGGGCACCCCTGCGGGCAACGGTGCGAGCATCGCGCTGCTGGTCGACGGAGGCGGGCTCACCTCGGTCTTCCTCGGCGACCTCGACGAGCAGGCGCAGGATGCGGTGCTCGCGGAGCTCGATGCGAGCGCCGGTGCCGGGGGCGCGCTCGGGAGCGGTGTCGACATCGTCGGGGTCGCTCACCACGGGTCGGCCGATCAGAGCCGGCGGCTCTACGAGCGCCTCGCGCCCGCCGTGGCGCTGGTCTCGGTCGGTGCCGACAACGACTACGGCCACCCGGCGCCGAGCCTCATCGACATGCTCGAGTCCCTGGGCCCCGAGGTGCTGCGCACCGACCGCTCCGGCACCGCGTTCCTCTCCCGCGCGGACGGCGGCGTCGCGGTGTGGACCGAGCGGGAGGATGACTCCGTGGCGCCCGCCGCCCGTGACGGAGGTGGTGGGTAGGGTTGCAGTCGTGGCAGCGAGAACCTCGAAACCCTCGGGTCGATCGGCCCCCGTGAAGTCCGCGGCTCTCGCCTGGAACGAGATCCGGCCGGCGCCCGTCGTGCTCGTGTCGGGCACCGAGGGCTTCCTCGCCGACCGCGCCATCCGCGCGCTCCGCGACATCCTGACGACCGAGGATCCGAGCCTCGAGGTCAGCGATCTCGACGCCACCGACTACGCGCCGGGTGCGCTCGTCACCATGGCGAGCCCGTCGCTATTCGGCGAGCCACGGCTCGTGCGGGTGTCGAACGTCGAGCGGTGCAGCGATCAATTCCTCGCCGACGCGCTCGACTACCTGCAGTCACCGGCGGCCGACGCCTACATCGTGCTCCGCCACGGTGGAGGGGTGCGCGGCAAGAAGCTGCTCGACGCCGTCCGGGCCGGCACGTCGGGCGCCATCGAGGTCGCGTGCGCCGAACTGAAGCGCGACTCCGACAAGTACGACTTCGCGGTCGCCGAGTTCAAGAACGCCGGCCGCCGCATCACGCCGGGCGCCCTGCGCGCCGTGCTCGCCGCGTTCTCGGACGACCTCGCCGAGCTGGCGACGGCGTGCAGTCAGCTCATCGCCGACGCGAGCGACGAGATCACCGAGACCGTCGTCGACAAGTACTACGGCGGCCGCATCGAGACGAACGCCTTCAAGGTCGCCGATTCGGCTATCGCGGGGCGATCGGGCGAGGCGCTCGGGCTGCTGCGGCACGCTCTGGCGAGCGGCGCCGACCCGGTGCCGACGGTCGCGGCGTTCGCCGCCAAGCTCCGCACGATGGCGCGGGTGATGGGGCGGCGAGGTCCGTCCGGGCAGGTCGCGTCGGCCATCGGCGTCGCCCCCTGGCAGGTCGACCGGGCCCGACGCGACCTCGAAGGCTGGAGCGAGCAGGGCCTCGGCGTCTGCATCGAGGTGCTCGCCGACACCGACGAGCGCATCAAGGGCGCGGGACGCGACCCGCTTTACGCGCTCGAGCGCATGGTGCGCATCGTCTCGTCCCGCGGAATCCTCTAGCAGTCGCAGACCGGCACGGTGCTCGGCGCGGTGAGCGGGTCGGGCGTGCGATGGGCGATCCCGTCGTCGGTTTCCACATCGAGTCCTTCCCGCGCCCAGTACTCGAAGCCGCCGATCATCTCGCGCACCGGGTAGCCGAGTCGAGCGAACTCGAGGGCGGCCTTCGTCGCCCCGTTGCATCCCGGACCCCAGCAGTACACGACGACGGGAGTGCCCTCCGGGACGAGAGATGCGGCGTCCGTCTCGATCCGCGCGGTCGGAAGGTGCAGGGCGCCCGGCACGCGACCCTGAGCCCACGCCGCGTCGCCCCGTGAGTCGACCACGGTGATCGAGGGGGTCGAGGAACCGAGCGCGGCGGCGACGTCGGAGGCGTCGGTCTCGAAACGGAGCTTGGCGGTGAAGTGATCGATCGCGGTGGTCATGGGTCGACTCTGCTGGCTGGCCGCGGCTGACGCCGCCGATCCCCGGTCACCGCGCCCCGAGATCCCGCCAGCGCACCCTGAGGTCGAGCAGACCCCGTGAACGAGGAAAGGCCCCGCCAAAGCGGGGCCTTTCCTCATTGCCGGTCGGCTCAGAGAGCGCTGACCTGCTTGGCGATCGCCGACTTGCGGTTGGCGGCCTGGTTCTTGTGGATGACGCCCTTGGAGACGGCCTTGTCGAGGCGCTTCGACGCGAGGGTCAGCGCCTTCAGCGCCTTGTCCTTATCGCCGGTGGCGACGGCCTCGCGGGTGGAGCGGATGACGGTCTTGAGCTGGCTCTTGACCGCCTTGTTGCGCTCCTGCGCCTTCTTGTTGGTGTTGATGCGCTTGATCTGCGACTTGATGTTTGCCACGAAGAGCTCTTTCTGATTCGGATCGTCTTGTATCTGCCGGCCGAGGTCGCGCCGTCGAGACGGCGATCAGTGACCACGAGAGGATGTGGGGTCGGCCGGCGCACTGCCGTCGAAGCGTCGGGCCTCGACCGCATGCAAGCCAACAGAGAACATTACCAGGGTGGCGGGGCGGTTGCCAGCGCAGCGCCGAGGAGGACGCGGGTGAATTCATCAGGCCGCACGAGGCTGACCAAGTGGGTGGCACCGGCCACGTGGATGAGCTCGGACCAGCTCTCGGGGACCGGTCTGGCACGGGCCGCCGCGAGGTAGAGGCGCTCCTCGAGCCGGAAGTGGTCGAGCGTGCCGTTGACGAACAGGATGGGGCAGCGGATCCGCCCGATCGCTTCGATGGGACGCACCGCGAGCATCGCCTTCAAGGTCGGCCCCATGGCGTCGAGGGCGACGCCGCCCCGGAGGACATCGCCGCGTCCGGGTTCGGGCACGAACCGGTCGACCATGAACCGGTTGATCGCGTCGCCCCGGTCGGGCAAGCGCCCGATGACGCCCGCGATCGCACGGTAGGCGCCGAGCGCGAGCGCCCGAGGGCGCGTTCCGCAGGACGCGGCGACGACCCCGTCGAGCCGTCCGATTCCAGGCCCACCCGCGTAGTGCAGTGCCAGGTAGCCGCCGAGCGAGAGTCCGCAGAGCAGCAGCGGCCCGTCGGAGTCCGCTGCGGCGGTGACCGCGGCGTCGATGGCGTCCATCGCGGCGTCCAGGGTGAAGGCCTCGTCGATGCGGACGCCGTGCCCGGGGAGGTCGACGGCGACGGCACGGACCCCGGCCTGTTCGAGCGCGTCGATCTGCGCGCGCCACATGGTCGCAGACGTCCGGATGCCGTGGACGAGGACGACCGTTGCGGGCACACGGCGAGACTACGCTGAGGCGTCTATGCCACTCCTCGCCTCACAGGTCGCCTCGGTTCCCGCGTCGGGCATCCGCCGCATCCACGAGCTGGCGCTGCAGCTCGACGACGTCATCGCCCTCGCCGTCGGCGAACCCGATGTGGACGTCTCTCGGCACGTCCTCGAGGCGGGCAGCGCGGCGTGGCTCGCCGATGACACGAACTACACGGCGAACGGGGGCATCCCGGAGCTGCGCGGCGCGATCAAGCACAAGCTGCGCGAGCGAAACGGCATCGACGTCGATCTCGAGCGCATCTGGGTGACCTCCGGGGCGACGCAGGCTCTCAACCTCGCCATGGCGCTGACCCTCGCGCCCGGTGACGAGGTGCTCGTGCCCGACCCCGGCTACACGACGTTCACGATGAACGCGCGGATGCTGCACGCCGAACCGGTGCCGTATCCGCTGCACGCCGACGCCGGATTCCTGCCCGACATCGACGAGCTCGAGAAGCTGGTCGGCGACCGCACCCGGCTGCTCATCGTCAACTCGCCGTCGAACCCGCTCGGAGCCGTGTTCCCCGACGAGGTGCTCGTCTCACTCCTCGACTTCGCGGCTCGGCACGACCTCTGGGTCATCTCCGACGAGGTGTACGAGGCGTTCAGCTACGGCCACCCGCACGTGAGCCTCGCGGCCCTCGACACCGACGACCGGGTCTTCAGCGTGTTCTCCGTGTCGAAGACCTACGCGCTCACCGGTGCGCGGGTCGGCTACCTCGTCACCCCTCCGGGCCTCGCCGACATCATGCGCACCTACCAGGAGGCGACCATCAGCTGCGTCAACACTCCTGCGCAGCGGGCGGCGGTCGCCGCGATCACCGGCGACCAGTCGCACGTCGACGCGGCGGCGGCCCACTATCGCGTCAACCTCGACGCGGCGACCGAGCTGCTGCGCGAGCGCGGCATCCGGTACCTGCCGCCCACCGGCGCGTTCTACCTGTGGATCGACATGTCGCACGCGACCGACGGCGACGTCGCGTCGTGGGCGGAGTCCTTCCTGCTGCAGAAGCGGGTCTCCGTGGCGCCGGGATCGGCGTTCGGGCGCAGCGGCGAGGGGTGGATCCGCGTGTGCGTCGCGGCCGCCCGCGCCGACCTCCTCGAGGGCCTCGGGCGGCTGCCCGCACCCGACGCCGGCTGACGGCACGTCCCTCCCCGCCCGCGGTGCACGGATCAGGAGATCGTGCACGGTTCAGGAGGAGCGCCACCGATCAGGACCGAAACCGCCGTCGGAGTGGGCGTGTCGCCCCTGCCGTCCTGATCCGTGCACCGCCGATAGCAGCCCCACGGCAGGCCCGGCGGCAGGATGGGTGGTCGCGAAAAACATGGGAGACTGATTCGTCATGTCTCCTCGTGCTCTTCAGGCGCTCCAGCCCGCCGCAACCGCCCCGGAGGCGATCCGCAACTTCTGCATCATCGCCCACATCGACCACGGCAAGTCGACTCTGGCCGACCGCATGCTGCAGATCACGGGCGTCGTCGCCGACCGTGACATGCGCGCCCAGTATCTCGACCGCATGGACATCGAGCGCGAGCGGGGCATCACGATCAAGAGCCAGGCGGTGCGCATGCCGTGGCAGATCGGATCCGACACCTTCGCGCTCAACATGATCGACACCCCCGGCCACGTCGACTTCACCTATGAGGTCTCGCGGTCGCTCGCCGCGTGCGAGGGTGCGATCCTGCTGGTGGACGCGGCACAGGGCATCGAGGCGCAGACGCTCGCGAACCTGTACCTGGCGCTCGAGAACGATCTCGAGATCATCCCGGTGCTCAACAAGATCGACCTGCCCGCGGCCGACCCCGATAAGTACGCGCGCGAGCTGGCGCAGCTGATCGGCGGAGATCCCGACGACGTGCTCCGCGTCTCGGGCAAGACCGGGATGGGCGTCGAGGAGCTGCTCGACCGCGTCGTCGAGCGCATCCCCGCGCCGAAGGGCGACGCCGACGCGCCCGCCCGCGCCATGATCTTCGACTCGGTCTACGACGCCTACCGCGGCGTCGTCACCTACGTCCGCATGGTCGACGGCAAGCTGAACCCACGTGAGCGCATTCAGATGATGTCGACGCGCGCCACTCACGAGATCCTCGAGATCGGTGTGAGCTCGCCCGAGCCGACCCCGTCGGAGGGTCTCGGCGTCGGCGAGGTCGGCTACCTGATCACCGGCGTGAAGGACGTGCGCCAGTCGAAGGTCGGCGACACGGTCACGAGTGCGGCGAAGCCGGCATTGGAGGCGCTGTCGGGTTACACCGATCCGCTGCCGATGGTCTTCTCGGGCATCTACCCGATCGACGCGAGCGACTACCCCGACCTGCGTGAGGCGCTCGACAAGCTGAAGCTCTCCGACGCGGCGCTGCAGTACGAGCCCGAGACCTCGGTGGCGCTCGGCTTCGGTTTCCGCTGCGGCTTCCTCGGCCTGCTGCACCTCGAGATCGTCACGGAGCGGCTCAGCCGCGAGTTCGACCTCGACCTCATCACGACCGCTCCGAGCGTGCCGTACGACGTGACGACCGAGGACCGCAAGACGGTCACGGTGACGAACCCGAGCGAGTATCCGACGGGCCGCATCGAGAAGGTCGTCGAGCCGATCGTCAACGCGTCGATCCTCGCGCCGAAGGACTACGTTGGCGCGATCATGGACCTCTGCCAGACCCGCCGCGGCACCATGCAGAGCATGGACTACCTCGGCGAGGACCGCGTGGAGCTGAAGTACACGCTGCCGCTCGGTGAGATTGTGTTCGACTTCTTCGACCAGCTGAAGAGCCGGACGCAAGGGTACGCGAGCCTCGACTACGAGCCGTCCGGTCAGCAGGAGGCCGACCTGGTGAAGGTCGACATCCTGCTGCAGGGTGAGCAGGTCGACGCCTTCAGCGCCATCGTGCACCGCGACAAGGCGTACGCGTACGGCACGATGATGGCCGAGCGCCTCCGCAAACTGATCCCGCGTCAGCAGTTCGAGGTGCCCATCCAGGCCGCGATCGGCGCCCGCATCATCGCCCGCGAGAACATCCGCGCCATGCGCAAGGATGTGCTCGCCAAGTGCTACGGCGGTGACATCACCCGCAAGCGCAAGCTCCTCGAGAAGCAGAAGGAGGGCAAGAAGCGCATGAAGATGGTGGGCCGCGTCGAGGTGCCCCAGGAGGCGTTCATCGCTGCGCTCTCGGGCGACGTCGAGACGGCGAAGAAGGACAAGTAATTGGCTGTAAGAGGCTCGCGCCACGGTCGAGGGGGTCAACCCCATCCCCTTCACGTCGCCCTCTATGACGAAGCTGCGCAGTTCCGGGCGCGGATTGAGGTCGCGCTCGAGTTGGCTCTAGCCGCACCAGAGCCCAATATGCGGGAGCCATTCGGCTCGGTGCTCGAACGAGCCGGGCTCTCTGGGCAGCAGCAGGTTATCTATAGAGACTTGCTTCGAGAACTTGGGCATGGGCTGGAGCGCCTGACCGCGGACAGCGGCAAGGGGGAAGAAGCTGAGTTTTCAGTGACCACTTCGGACCCTGAGCTGGAGGAAGTGCTCATGCGCTCAGTTCTTCAGGCGGCGAGGTTTGTGAAACGACCGGATGTAGCTGAGTCTGCGGGGCGAGCGGCTCTCCTACTGATCTCGGCGTCCTTCGAAACGCTCGTCGCCCGCGTGAGCGCGTTGCTCATAATGACTAAACCTGAGGTCGTAAGCCTCGGATCCAAGAAGCTGGAGCTGGCGGTATTCGAACAGCTATCTTCGCCTGAAGCGGCGAAGACGTATGTGGCTTCTCAGGTCGTCGAAGGACTGATGCATGGCGGCATCGACGATTGGGCGAAGTGGTTCCTGCAGTTCGGCGTCAATTGGCGAGACATCCCGGAGTCTTGGTGGGCCTTCCGTGAGGTTGATGCCCGGAGAAACTTGGTGGCGCACACCGACGGACGTGTCAACTCGATCTATACCGGGCTCGCCAAATCGAACAGCGCGCCATCCGTTCCGGCCGACGGGGAGCGGTTGCTTATCGACCGGCCCTACCTCAATCGAGCTCGTGATGAGCTGGTCTCCTTCGGGCTCCTCATGTGCGCGAGCTCAGCATTGACGCTAGTTCCGGGAGAGCTCGACGCCACGTACAGCTGGGGTTCAAGACAAGCGCGGGAGTTGCTGGAAGAGGGTGCGACGGGCGCCGCGCGTCGGGTAAGCCGCAAGCTACTCGACGTGGCGCGCGGGCGACTCGATCGACCGCAGCAGGTCGACCTTCAGGTCACGGAGTGGTTGGCGAGGAAAAGCGAGGAGGGGCTCGATGCAATACGCGGTGAGGTGGAGAACTTCGACGTGAGAGGGCTAGACCTCGCGCTATCGCACTATCGGGACCTGATTCTAGAAAACGACGACGAAACGATTCTGGCAGTCAATACGCTAATAGCCAGGGGGGATCTTACGCGCACAGGCGTTCGCCTGGCGATCGAGTATCGGGAGCTGCTAGAGCGCGTTGGGGTCGAGCGCATAGGCGTGAATACGACGAGCGGCTTCGAGTGACGGACTGAAAGTCTTCGGAGGCCTCCCGCAGGCGGCGATTGGCCCGACGTCCGCTCGACCTTGCTAAGTTCGAGGGCGGGTTGAAGGTCCCTTCCGACCCGCCGCAGTGAGGAGCACGTCGACACATGTCAGGACCCATGCGCTCGGGAGCGCCGGAAGACTCGTCGCTCAACTATGCGGCGATCGGTGCGACGCAGACCGAAGAGATCCTGCAGTATCCGCCCGCCGGGTACCGCGCGATGCAGGCCAGCCGCCGCCTCGGCAGTGGCCAGGAGCGCTTCGATCAGGCCGCGCGGTCGCTCATGACCTGGGGCGTGCTGCGGGCGAGCGGCGTCGAGGTGAGGGACATCCAGGCCGAGGCCGACGAGGACGCCTACGTCGGTATCGAGTACGACGAGAACGGCCGACCCGTCGGCCAGGTGAACCTCGCTGAGGAGGAGCTCTTCGCCCCCGACGGCACGCCGTACGTGTCGGCGGGCATGACGGCGGTCGCGACCTACTCGTCGGGGCCCGCTCACATCCAGGTGCCGATCAAGGTCGTCTACGTCATCGACGAGCCGAAGCGCGTCGGCTACGCCTACGGCAGCCGGGTCGGCTCGCCATCCGAGTTCGAGCGGCTCATGCTCGTCGAGTCGCGCGACGACGGATCCGTGTGGTTCACCATCCGCTCGATCGCGAGACCGACGAACTGGCGGTGGCGGATCGCGTTCGCCGTGCTGCGGCTCGGGCAGAAGCGCTACACCGACAAGTACCTCACCGCACTGCACCCGACGCGGTCCGCCGGGCAGACCGGGGCCGCGGAGTAGCGACCGCTCAGGACGCGGCGGCCTCGCGCGCCAGCCCGTCGAGCTGGGCGATCAGCTCGTCGAGGCCGCTGACCAGGTCGTCGAGCACGACGAGTGCGCCGGTGCTGCGCAGCTCGTCGGCGCTGAACACTCCGGTGGCGACCGCGATGAACGGGATGCCGGCGGCCTGCGCGGCCGCGTCGTCGGACGGAGTGTCGCCGACGATGACCTGCGCGTGTCCGGTGAGTGCCGCGTTCGCGGCGACCGTGATCTCACTGCGCTCGCGGGCGCGGTCGCCGAAGTAGGAGTGCGCCCAGTCGAAGTCGTCGGCGTCGAGTCCCGCTCCTGCGATCTTCACCCGTGCGCGGGCGGGGGAGTTGCCGGTCAGCAGCGCGTTGACCCATCCCGCCTCGCGGACGGCGACCAGCGCCTCGCGCACGCCGGGCGCGACCTCGCGACGGTTCGGGCCGGAGTAGGCGACCTCGGACAGGTCTGCGAGCTTCGCGGTGACCGCGTCGTGCAGGTCGGCGTCGAGCCCGTACTGGGCGAGCCGCTCGGCGATGATCTGCCCGTCGGTTTTGCCGTGCTCGCCCTGCCCCGGGGTATCGGGCACGAACTCGGCGACCGCCTCGATGGCCTCGTCGTACAGCCGGCTGGCACGCGCTCCGTTCTTCAGCAGAGTCCCGTCGACATCCCAGAGCACGTAATTGGCCACGGGAAAAACCCTCTCACACGCGTCGAGGTGCCCAGTTCTGCGGGTGTTCGGGCCTCGACACCGACAGAACTGGGCACCTCGGCCGCCGAGTCGCCCACTTCACCCCGTAGAGGGCGCTCGACACGGGGTGAAGTGGGCGACTCGCTCCGCGTCGAGGTGCCCAGATCTGCGGGTGTTCTCGCCTCCGCACCCGCAGAACTGGGCACCTCGGCCGGGAGGGGCGCCAGCTCGGGGAGAATGGAGGGATGCCCTCCGCTCTGCCGCTCGCCGACCCGGCGCCCGTCGACGGGCTGCTGCCCGCGACCGCCGCCGAGGGGTCGGCCGACCGTGCGCTCGGGGTCTACCTGCACGTGCCGTTCTGCCGGGTCCGGTGCGGCTACTGCGACTTCAACACCTACACGGCCGACGAGCTGCGCGGCGCGAAGAGGGCGGACTTCGCGGGGCAGGCCGCCGCCGAGGTCGCCTTCGCCGCCGAACGGCTCGAACGCTCGGGTATCGCCTCACGCCCCGCGTCGACCGTGTTCTTCGGTGGCGGCACGCCCACCCTGCTGCCCGCCGACGACCTCGCCTTCATGCTCGCCGCCATCCGCGAGCACATCGGCATCGTGCCGGGCGCCGAGGTCACGACCGAGGCGAACCCCGACTCCGTCGACGCCGACTACCTCGCCCGGCTCCGCGACGCGGGCTTCACCCGGGTGTCGTTCGGCATGCAGTCGGCGGTGCCTTCAGTGCTGCGCACCCTCGACCGCACCCACGACCCGGAGCGGATCCCCATCGTCGTCGACCTCGCCCGCCGGGTGGGTCTCGACGTGAGCGTCGACCTCATCTACGGCACCCCCGGCGAGAGCCTCGATGACTGGCGCCGCTCGCTCGAGCACGCCATCGCGCAGGCCCCCGACCACCTGTCGGCCTACGCGCTGATCGTCGAGGACGGGACCAAGCTAGCCCGTCAGATCCGATCAGATATCGTCGCGACGCCTGACGACGACCTGCAGGCCGACATGTACGAGCTGGCCGACGAACTGCTCACCGCCGCCGGATACGGCTGGTACGAGGTGAGCAACTGGGCTCGCACCACGCCGGACGGTTTGCCCGATCCCGCGCACATGTCGCGGCACAACCTCAATTACTGGCGCAGTGCGGACTGGTGGGGCGTCGGCCCCGGGGCGCACAGCCACGTCGGGGGAGTGCGCTGGTGGAACGCCCGCCACCCCGCCGCCTACGCCGAGCGGATCGGACGTGGCGAATCGCCCGCCGTCGGGCGCGAAACGCTCGACGCCGACACGCGACGGGTCGAACGGGTGCTGCTCGAAGTCCGCATCCGCGAGGGCCTGTCGATCGATGCGCTCGACGCCGACGCGCGCATCCGGGTGGCGGGGCTGCTCGCCGACGGGCTCGTCGACCCGGCCGCCGCGCTTCGCGGACGGCTGGTGCTGACCCTCAAGGGACGCCTGCTGGCCGACGACGTCGTGCGCCGCATCACCTGATTGCAGCGTCGCCGGGCCGAGCAGAACACGACCACACATAAACGAAGGAGGGCCGCCGTTCCCGGCGACCCTCCTCGCGAATCGTGCTCGCGTCAGCTCACTTCACGAACGGGATGCTGAGCGGGTAGGTGTACATCTCGCCCTTGTTGGCGCGGATCGAGGCGATGATGCCGAAGATGATCACGAGGATCGGCACCGCGATGAGCACCAGGATGCCGATGATCACGATGGTGAGGATCCAGCCGGCGACGATCGCGATGAGCATCGTCAGGTGGAAGTTGAGGGCGGCGCGGGCGTGCTCGCGGATGAAGCCGCCGCGCTCCTTCATGGTGAGGAACGTGATGAGCGGCATCACCCATCCGAGTCCACCACCGAAGACGACGACGCCGACGATGCCTCCGACGTGGGTGAGGGTCGCCCAGAGACGCTGGTCCTCGGGAGACATCGGAGTTGCGGTGGGCTGCGCCGGGTACGACGGCGGCGGCGGGGGTACTTCGGACATAACGGTCCCTCCTGGAAAAGGATCGGTCAGACGATGCGCCCACTGGCGCCTTCAGCACTAACGCTAGCGGCCCGGCGGCCTCCGGCCCGCTAGCGAACGGCGCTACTTCACGAGGCGGAGCGCGAACGGGTAGCGGTAGCTGCCGCCCTGCTGCACGTTGACGCCGCCGAGGATCGAGAAGACCAGGTTGGCGACGTAGAGCACCCACGGCACGAGGCCGATGATCGCGCTGAGGAACCATACCGGCGTGAAGTAGAGGACCGCCTGCAGGATGCCGACCACGATCCAGAGGGCGATCATGCCGATCGTGAAGGTGATCTGCCAGTTCAGCGCCTCCTTCGACTCCTGCCGCACCAGGGGGCCGCGATCCTTTAGCACCAGGAAGATGATGAGCGAGGGCAGGATGCCGAGTACACCACCGAAGTGCGACAGCGACGCCCACAGCTTGTCGTCGGCGGCGCTCAGCGGAGCGGCCGGGGCGGGAGCGGGCGCGTAGGGCTGGCTCGGTTGGCCCGACTGGCCCGGCTGGCCAGGCGCACCGGCAGGATCGCTCGGCGGGAGGGATGAATCGGTCATGCTCATGCCTTTCGATGAGTGGCGATCCGTAGGCGCGGAGAGGCTCTCCGGCGCCACCCTGCGCCAAGTGGCGCCCAAGATACTCCGCGCCGCGCGGGCGTGGCAATGGCCTGATCGGCGCCCGCTCGCGCTAGAATTGGCACTCGTAGTCGTTGAGTGCCAGCAGTAGCCTCCGCCCGCCCGCGGTCGCCTGTCGGAAGGAGTGCGGATGGCGTCGGAACGCAGTCTCGAGGTGCTCCGTGTCATCGTGCAGGACTACGTCTCCTCCCGTGAGCCCGTCGGATCGAAGGCGATCGTCGAGCGCCACGGCTTCGGTGTGTCCGCCGCGACGATCCGCAACGACATGGCGCAGCTCGAAGAAGAGGAGCTGATCGCGGCGCCGCACACCTCGTCCGGCCGCATCCCGACCGACAAGGGCTACCGCGTCTTCGTCGACCAGCTCGCCGACCTGCGCCCGCTCTCGCCCGCGCAGAAGCAGGCGATCGAGACCTTCCTCGGCAGTTCCCTCGACCTCGACGACGTGCTCTCGCGCACCGTCCGGCTGCTCTCGCAGTTCACCGGCCAAGTCGCGATGGTGCAGTACCCGACCCTGTCGCGCACCACGTTGCGGCACATCGAGCTCGTGCCGATCGCACACGACCGAGTGCTCACCGTCGTGATCACCGACGGCGGCCACGTCGCGCAGAGGGTGGTCGACCTGCCGGAGCCCGCGGACGAGGAGTTCCTCGCCGACCTGCGCGCCCGGTTCGTCACGGCCGCCGCCGGATCCGCGCTGCAGGCCGCCGCCGAGGCGCTCGCCGCGGTCCCCGCCCAGTTCGCGCCCGATCGCGCCTCCACCGCCGCGGCGGTCGCGACCGCCCTCGTCGATCAGGTGCTCGAGAACCGACAGGACCGCATCGTGCTCGCCGGCACCGGCAACCTCGCGCGCACCGAACGCGACTTCCCGGGCAGCATCCACCCCGTGCTCGACGCCATCGAGGAGCAGGTGGTGCTGCTGCGCCTCTTCCGTGAGATGGCGCTCGACCAGAACGGCATCGCCGTCAGCATCGGCCGCGAGAACACGGTGTCGGGGCTCGCCGAAGCGTCGGTGCTGACGAGCGGTTACAGTTCCTCTTCTGGCGAACTCGCGCATCTCGGTGTGCTGGGGCCGACCAGAATGGACTACTCGAACAACATGGCGGCCGTGCGCGCCGTCGCGCGTTACCTGTCCCGCCTGCTCGGTGAGGGGTGACCGGAGTCGACCGTTCCGCGAGCGGATCCGTCCGCCGTTTTTCGACTCGTCCACGCATGCAAGAGACTTTGAGGGTGATCCGTGGCTGCTGACCATTACGAGGTGCTCGGGGTCTCGCGTGAAGCGAGCACCGAGGAGATCAAGAAGGCCTACCGCAAGCTCGCCCGCGAGCTGCACCCCGACGTGAACCCCGGCGCCGACGCGTCCGAGCGGTTCAAGCTCGTCACACACGCCTACGACGTGCTGAGCGACCCGCGTCAGCGCGAGCAGTACGACAACGGCGGCCGAGGCGGGTTCGACGGCGCCGGGTTCGGCGGCTTCGGCGACATCTTCGAGACGTTCTTCGGAGGGGGAGGCGGGCGCCAGTCGGGTCCCCGGTCGCGTCGTGAACGCGGGCAGGATGCGCTGCTGCGTCTCGAAGTCGATCTCGACGAGGTCGTCTTCGGCACCCACCGCGACGTGGAGGTCGACACGGCCGTGCTCTGCGAGACGTGCAAGGGCAGCTGCGCGCAGCCCGGCACCTCGCCCGTCACCTGCGACATCTGCCGCGGCACCGGGCAGATCCAGCGCACCGTCCGCTCGCTGCTCGGCAACGTGATGACCTCGAGCCCGTGCGGCACCTGCCGCGGCTACGGCACCGTCATCCCCAACCCCTGCGTCACCTGCCAGGGGCAGGGGCGCGTCCGTGCCCGCCGCAACGTCCCGGTCGACATCCCCGCCGGCGTCGAGACCGGGCTGCGTCTGCAGATGCCGGGTCAGGGCGAGGTCGGCCCCGCCGGCGGCCCCAACGGCGACCTGTACCTCGAGATCAAGGTGCGCACGCACGACACCTTCAGCCGCAACGGCGACGACCTGCTCGCCACCCTCGAGGTGCCGATGGGCGACGCGATCCTCGGCACGAAGACGACCATCCAGTCGCTCGACGGCGAGGTCGAACTCGAGATCCGCCCCGGCGTGCAGAGCGCCGACGTGCTCGTGGTCAAGGATCGCGGCATCACCCACCTGCGTGGGCAGGGGCGCGGCGACCTCCGCGTCGGCGTGCAGGTGGTGACGCCCACCAAGCTCGACCGCCACGAGCGCGAGCTGATCGAGCAGTTCCACGCCAAGCGCGGCAAGCAGAAGCCGCAGCTGGCGACTTTCCATCAGGGGATGTTCGCGAAGCTGCGCGACCGTTTCATGGGCTGAGCCCACGTGGCCCACTTCTATCTGACCGATGCCGACCTTCCCGGAGCGCGCGGGGTCGTCGAGCTGACCGGCACCGAGGCGAAGCACGCCGCGACGGTGAGCCGGGTGCGCGTCGGCGAGCAACTGCTCGTCGGTGACGGTGCCGGGGGAGTGGCGGACTGCGTCGTGGTGTCCGCGGCCGCCACGCTCGTCGAGTTGCAGGTGCGGTCGGTCTCGCGGACTGCCGCCCCGGCACGCACGATCACCCTCGTCCAGGCGCTCGCGAAGGGCGACCGCGACGAGCTCGCGGTCCAGGCCTCGACGGAGCTCGGCGTCGACCGGGTCGTACCCTGGCTCGCCGAGCGCAGCGTCTCCCGTTGGGAGGGCGCGAAGGTCGTCAAGGGGGTGGAGAGGTGGCGCGCGATCGTCCGCGAGGCGGTCAAGCAGTCGCTGCGTCCGTGGCTCCCCGAGGTCTCCGGGCTCGCGACGACGTCCGACGTCGCCGCGCTCGCCCGGTCGGGCCGCCTGCTCGTGCTGCACCCGGGGGCCGAGAGCTCGCTCGCCGACGCCGCCGCAGGAGACGGCGACCTCGTGCTCGTCGTCGGCCCCGAAGGCGGAGTCTCGCCCGCCGAGCTCGCGCGGCTGCGCGACGCCGGCGCGGTGGGGGTGCGCCTCGGATCCGAGGTGCTGCGGACCTCCACGGCGGGTCCCGCGGCGATCGCCGCCCTGTCGTCCCTCACGGGGCGCTGGCGCTAGGCCGCCGGCACGAGGTCGTCGGCGCTGACTTCCCGACTCGGACGTCGGCGGTGGGACGTAGAATCATCGGCGATGGCTGAAACGTCGGTGTTTTCGAAGATCCGCGCGGGGGAGATCCCCGGAGAGATCCTGCACGAGACCGATCGGGTCTTCGTGCTCAAGGACATCGCGCCCAAGGCGCCGGTGCATCTGCTGGTCATCCCCAAGACCGAGCAGTACCGCACGGTCGTCGAACTCGCGGCCGGAGACCCGTCGTTGCTCGCCGAGGTGGTCGCGGTGGCGAACAAGGTCGCGGCGGCGAATTCCGATGGCGATTTCAGACTCATCTTCAACACGGGCGAAGGCGCAGGCCAGACCGTGTTCCATGTGCACGCCCACGTCCTCGCGGGCGGCTTGACGGAAGGTTCCCTTGGCGACGGCTGACGATTTCCGCTCCTCCGAACTCGACACCGTGGCGATCGGCACGGTGGGCGGGCCCAAACAGGCCGAGGTGCGCATCCAGATCGACGGGATCGCGATGGTGCGGCTGTTCGGGCCGCAGGACCGGCTCCTGAAGCAGATCGAGAATGAGTACCCGCTCGTCGAGGTGCACGCCCGCGGCAACGAGATCACGCTCACGGGCGAGGCCGACCAGGTGCACGCCACCCGCCGGCTGATCGAAGAGCTGCTGCAGATGGTGCGCAGCGGCCGCGACGTCGATCCCGTCGAGGTGGGCAGCTCGGCCCGCATCCTCGAGGCCGACCGCTCGTCGAGCCCGGCCGATCTGCTCGGCACCCCCATCGTGCAGGCGCGCGGCAAGTCGGTGCGGCCGAAGACCCTCGGTCAGAAGCAGTACGTCGACGCGATCGACCACAACACGATCGTGTTCGGCATCGGTCCCGCCGGCACGGGCAAAACCTACCTCGCGATGGCGAAGGCCGTGCAGGCGCTGCAGCGCCGCGAGGTGAGCCGCATCATCCTCACCCGTCCCGCGGTCGAGGCCGGCGAACGGCTGGGGTACCTGCCCGGGTCGCTCACCGACAAGATCGACCCGTACCTGCGGCCGCTCTACGACGCGCTCAACGAGATGATGGACCCCGAGCTGGTGCCGAAGCTCATGGCGAGCAACACCATCGAGGTCGCGCCGCTCGCCTACATGCGCGGACGCACGCTCAACGACTCGTTCGTCGTGCTCGACGAGGCGCAGAACACCACCCCCGAGCAGATGAAGATGTTCCTCACCCGACTCGGGTTCGGCTCCAAGATGGTCGTCACGGGCGACATCACCCAGGTCGACCTGCCCGGCGGGGCGAGCGGACTCACGCGCGTCACCCGCGTGCTCGACGGAATCGACGACATCCACTTCTCCGAGCTGACGAGCGACGACGTCGTGCGCCACACCCTCGTGGGCCGTATCGTCGATGCGTACACGAAGTTCGACGCCGAGCAGCAACTGCGCTCCTACGAGCGCCGGGGCGGCGAGCGCGGCGGCGAGACGTCCGGTCGCGGACTCGCCGACCACCGGCCCCCGCAGAACCGCGCCGAGCGCCGCGCGCAGGAAGCCGCGCGCGACCACAACCGACGAGGACAGCACTAAGCCGTGTCGATCGAGATCACCAACGAGTCCGGGATGGCCGTCGACGAGGCGGCCATCCAGCGTCTGCTCACCTTCGCGCTCGACCTCCTGCACGTGCACCCCGACGCCGACGTGGCCGTGCTGTTCGTCGACGAGGGCGCGATGGAGCGGCTGCACGTCCAATGGATGGACGAGCCGGGCCCGACCGACGTGCTCAGCTTCCCGATGGACGAGCTGCGCCCCGGCACCGACGACCGCATCACCCCGCCAGGGCTGCTGGGCGACATCGTGGTGTGCCCGCAGGTCGCGAACGCTCAGGCCGAGCAGGCGGGGCACAGCCCGCTCGAGGAGATGCAACTGCTGACCGCGCACGGTCTGCTGCACCTGCTCGGCTTCGACCACGCCGAGGCCGAAGAGGAGCGCGAGATGTTCGGCATCCAGCGCGACATCCTCGTCGGCTTCGCGCACGAGGAGCGTCACGGCGAAGGTCGCAAGGGTGGACGGTCGCGCAGATGACCACCCTCGTGCTGCTCATCGCGGCACTCGTCCTCGTCGGCTTCGCGGGCCTCATGGCGGCCTCCGACGCGGCCATCGGCGCCCTCTCGCGCGCCGACATCCAAGAACTCGCGCTCACCGCCCGTGCCCGCAAATCGCTGCTCGCGATCGGAGCCGAGAGCAGCGCGCACGTCAACGCGATCAGCTTCCTTCGCATCACGTCCGAGACGACGGCGGCGGTGCTCGTCACCTTCGCCCTCGCGACGTCGGTCGAGCCGCTCTGGCTGGCGCTCATCCTCGCCGCGCTCATCATGACCGCCGTCTCGTTCGTGCTGGTCGGATCGTCACCGCGGTCCGTCGGCCGGGCCAACGCGCGTCCGCTGCTGCGCTTCGCGGCGCCGCTCGTACGCGGCGCACGCGTGTTCCTCGGGCCCATCGCCGACGCGCTCGTGGCGCTCGGCAACAGGGTCACGCCGGGGCGTCCGCGGTCGGCGACGTTCACCTCCGAGGAGCAGCTGCTCAGCATGGTCGACGAGGCCACCGAGCTCGATGTGCTCGAAGAGGGCGACCGGGAGCTGATCCACTCGATCTTCGAGTTCAGCGACACCGTGATCCGCGAGGTGATGGTGCCGCGCACCGACATGGCGACGATCGAGGACAGCGCCACCGTGGGCGCGGCGATGGGCGTCTTCCTGTCGCGCGGCTACTCCCGCATCCCGGTCACCAAGGGCGGCGACCTCGACGAGATCACCGGTGTGCTGTACCTGCGCGACCTCGCCCGCCTCATCTACGAACGCCCGTCCTCCGCCGACGAGTACCTCGTCTCCCGGGTCGCCCGCCCCGCCCTCTTCCTGCCCGAGTCGAAGAAGGCCGACGCGACGCTGCGGCAGATGCAGCTCGAGTCGAACCACATCGCGATCGTCTTCGACGAGTACGGCGGGGTCGCCGGCCTCGTCACCATGGAAGACCTCATCGAGGAGCTCGTGGGCGACATCTCCGACGAGTACGACCGTGACGCCGCCGAGGTCGAAGAGGTCTCTGCAGGGGTGTTCCGGGTCAGCGCCCGCCTGCCGATCGACGAGCTCGGCGATCTGTTCGAGCTCGAACTCGACGACGACGACGTCGACTCCGTCGGCGGCCTGCTCACCAAGGCGATCGGGCGGCTCCCCGTGCGCGGTTCGACGGCGAAGACCGCGGGGCTCATCCTCACCGCCGACCGCACCGACGGGCGCCGACGCGGTGTCAGCACGGTGCTCGTCGAACGAGACCCCGACGCCCGCCCCCTTTACGACACCGGCGAGATCCGCGTCGAGCAGACCCCCACGAAGGACACGGCAGGCGCATGAGCGACGACGCACCCACTCCCGACTTCCGGGCGGGCTTCGTCTCGTTCGTCGGCCGCCCGAACGTCGGCAAGTCGACGCTCATGAACGCGCTCGTCGGCGAGAAGGTCGCGATCACCTCGGCGAAGCCGCAGACCACGAGGCGCGCGATCCGCGGCATCGTGCACCGCCCCGAGGGGCAGCTCATCGTCGTCGACACCCCGGGCGTGCACCGCCCGCGCACCCTGCTCGGCGAACGCCTCAACGATCTCGTGCAGTCGACCCTCGCCGACGTCGACGTCATCGGGTTCTGCGTTCCCGCCGGCGACCCGATCGGTCCGGGCGACAGGTTCATCAACGAGCAGCTCGACCGGTACCCCAAGGCGAAGAAGGTCGCCGTCGTCACCAAGGTCGACAGCGTGCCGCGCGAGGTCGTCGGCGATCAACTGCTGGCCGTGTCGCAGCTGCGCGAGTGGGAGGCCATCGTCCCCGTCTCCGCCACTCAGGCCATCCAACTCGACGCCCTGACCAGCGAGCTCATCGCTCTGATGCCCGAGTCGCCCGCTCTTTACGGCGACGACGCCGTCACCGACGAGGGGCTCGAGGAGCGCATCGCCGAGCTGGTGCGCGAGGCGGCGCTCGAAGGGGTCAGCGACGAGCTGCCGCACTCGCTGGCCGTCACGGTCGACGACATGATCGAGCGCGACGACAAGGATCTGCTCGAGATCTACATCAACCTCTGGGTCGAACGCGACAGCCAGAAGGGCATCATCATCGGCAAGGGCGGCAGCCGCCTGAAGCAGATCGGTGCGAAGGCCCGCGCGGGCATCGAGCCGCTCGTCGGCAAGCCCGTGTACCTCGCGATCCAGGTCAAGGTCGCGAAGGAGTGGCAGCGCGACCCCAAGCTCCTCGGCCGCCTCGGCTTCTAACCCGCGTCCGCGCGCGCGAGGTGCCCAGTTCTGCGGGTGTTCGGGCGCGAACACCGACAGAACTGGGCACCTCGACGACCGCCGCCTCGCTCCGGCGGCGGCGCGGTCAGGACGAAGTCGACGTGAGGTAGCGACGGGCGCTCACGATCTGTCGCGTGAAGACGACGACCAGGACGACGATGGCGACGGGAAGCAGCAGTACTGCGAAGAGGCCCCTGCTGCTCGGAGAGTCGTCGGTTGACAGAACGACCAGTGAGCCGGCGGCGATCGAGACGAAGAAGTAGCCGAGGATCACGAGGCTGTACGGCATCAGATTCAGGAAGGAGCGGGCGTACGCCTCGGCCCGAGAACGCTGATCGGCGTCGAGATCGACGCGCTTGCGCTGCAGAACCGCTCGAGTGATCGGGCCACCGCCGATCGGGCTCTCCCCGGCGATCTTGCGCATCCGGCTGGTGGTGGATGCGAAGAATGCGATGGACACCAGTGCGGAGACGACGCCCGACGCGACAAGGCTGAGCGCGATCGAGATCGCGAGGTCGAGTGGGGTCGAGCGGGTAACGAGGAACGGAGCGACGAACCCGACGACAGCGGCCACGATGAAGATGGGAAGCAGATGCCTCGGAGCATGGACCGGCTCGATCGCCTCGGAGTCACTGGAAGCCGCGACCGGCGCTGCCGAGCCGCTCCCGGAAGCGGAGCCCGTGTCCTGCCCCGTCTCCGAGGTCGACTGTCGGCGGCGGGAGATCCTGCGCCCCACGAAGAGCGAGTAGCCGACTGACGCAAGGCCGAGGATCACCGTCACCGCGGTGATCGGTCCGCTGCCACCGAGTGCCGCCGACTGCACGCAGGTGAGGAGCGCGCCGGCAAGCGTCATTCCGCCGACGACGAGGAGAACCCGCCGCGAGGCACGTGCGCGCTCGTCATCGCTGTAGGTGGTGCGGGCGAGCGAGTGTTGCGCGGCATACACGACCGGCAGGAGCATCAGCAGCGTCGGGAAATTGCCGAGTGCGTCGAAGAATCCATCGTCGCCTTGCGTCCCCCGCATCACGCCTGCGGCGACAACGGTGAGAAGCGAGAACACGACGAGGCCGGCGATGTACAGAGCGGTCACGGGTACCTCCGGGGTGGGGGAGATGGGTGGCCCACATCTATTGGGCCAAGCTGGGTGAATCCTGAACGGCGGTCGTTCGTTTGCTGAAGTCGGCCTGTGGCAAGCGCCTCCGACGCGACGAGGAGCGCCCAATCAGCCGGGGGGATGACCCGTGCCGCCGCGGGGATGAAAGCTCGACCACAGCGGGTTCCGCCGGTGTCCGGCGTCGTACGGTGGGCGTCATGGATGACAAGGCGACAGGGCTCTCGACGTTCGAACGGCGTCTGCTCGAACTCGCGACGCCCGCGGCGTGGGTGCGGTATCGCGGATTCGTCGAGGTCGGGGTGGCGCTGCTCTACTTCATGGCCGCGTCCCTCGGCGAGATCGGACGCGGGGGGATGGCCGTCGTGCTGCTCGCCCTCCTCCTCGCCGTTGCGATCGGCCTGCATCGCGTGCAGCCGCTCGCCGCGCTCGGTGTCGCCGCCTTCGCTACCATCACGGTCCCGTTCCTCGGCATCGCCGACGCGACGACGATGTCCGTCTTCTGGTTCCCGCTGCTCCTCGTGCTCTTCGGCTCGTCGGCCTACGGGCGGCCCGTGACCAAGTGGCTCGGGTTCGTCTGCGTGATCGTCGGAGCGGTCGGGCTGGCGGGCATCTCCTGGATCTTCGGATCGCAGGGCGGGGCGTTCTTCTTCGTCTTCGGCCTCGCCGCCGCCGGTCTGCCGTGGACGGCGGGCGTGCTGGTGCGGTCGCTGCTCGACCGTCGCGCTCTGACCGAGGAGCGGCGGGTGCTCGGCGAGTCGAAGGCGCACGCCGAGGTGCGCCTCACGGCGGCCGAGCAGGAGGCGGCCCTCGAGCACGAGCGCAACCGCGTCGCCCGTGACGTGCACGACATCGTCGCGCACTCGCTCGCCGTTGTGATCGCGCAGGCCGACGGGGCCCGCTACGCGGCGAAGGCCTCGCCCGAGTCGGTCGATGAGGCGCTCGCGACGATCGCCTCCACCGCACGCGGGGCGCTCGGCGACGTGCGCGCGCTGCTTACCGAGCTGCGGCACAGCCAGGAGGCGGGCCCGCAGCCGGGCATGAACGATCTCGACAACCTGGTGCGCGGCTTCCGCGAGTCGGGGCTCGAGATCGACTGGACGAGCTATGGAGTCGGCGTTCCGCTCAGCGAGTCGGCGGGGCTCGCGGTGTATCGGGTCGTTCAAGAGTCGCTGACCAACGCTTTGCGCCACGGCGCCCGGACGTCGCCCGCCGACCTGGAGTTCGACTGGAGCGACTCGACCCTCACCGTCAGCGTCACGAATGACGTGCCGCAGGGGGAGCGCAGCGTGAATCCGTCCGGCCACGGCATCCCCGGGATGCGCGAGCGTGCGACCCTCGCGGGCGGCAGCTTCGCGGCAGGCGACGGAACGAACGGCCGCTACCGGGTGCGCATCGTGCTGCCCCTCGATCGCACCAGCGGCCTCACCCAGCCGATGCCGATCAGCCAGGTGCGCGCATGACGCAGGCAGCCGACGACACGGATCCGCAGTCCCGCCCCATCCGTGTCGCGCTGGTCGACGACCAGGCTCTGTTCCGGTCGGGACTGCGCATGCTGATCGAGTCGCAGCCCGACATGAGCGTCGTCGGCGAGGCGGCCGACGGTCGTGCCGCGGTCGCGATGGTCGCTCGTGCCGCGCCGGACGTGGTGCTCATGGACATCCGTATGCCGGTCGCCGACGGCATCGCCGGCACCGAGGGCATCATCGCCGACGCGGACGCCCGCGATGCCGCGCCGCCGAGGATCATCGTGCTCACCACCTTCGACCTCGACGAGGCGGCGGCGCGCGCGATCCGCGCCGGCGCCAGCGGTTTCGTGCTGAAGGACGCCGAACCCGAATTCCTGCTCTCCGCGATCCGCACGGTGCATGCCGGCACCGCGGTGCTCGCGCCGTCCGCGACCGCCGAGCTGTTCCAGCACTTCGGTTCGGGGCCTCGCGGTGCCGACGCATCGGTGCTGGCCGAACTCAGCGACCGCGAGCGCGAGATCTTCATGCTCGCCGCGAGAGGCCTCAGCAACGCCGAGATCGCCGCTCACGAGTACGTCAGCGAGGCGACGGTAAAGACGCACATCTCCCGCGTCCTCGGCAAACTGGGGCTGCGGGATCGGGTGCAGCTGGTCGTCTTCGCCTACGAGCACGGCGTCCTCTGACGAGTCTCGGCCGTCTCCGGCGGTTCGCGACGTCGGCGGGGGAGCACCGAACAGGCGTCCGGTCGCCATAGCATCGTCGGTGTCGGAAGAACCGGCGAACGCGCTGTGAGGAGGCTGATGGCTGACTTCGTGTCGACCGTCAGCATCGTCGACGGCCCGCTCTTCATCGCGAGCTTCGTGCTCGCCGGTGCGCTCGCCCTCGCGCTCCTCGTACCCCGCTACGGCATCCGTCTCCCCGCGAAGCGCTTCTTCCTGATCGTCGCAGGGGCAGGACTGGTGGGTGCCGTGATCGGCGCCGTCGTCAACTTGCTGCTCAGCGATGTGCTGAACATCTTCGGAGTCTCGCTGACCTGGGTGGTGCGGATCGCCGACACCATCGCGTTCGCCGCCTTCGGAATCGCACTCGCCACGCTGGTCTTCGCGCGATGGTGGCGGGCGGTGCTCGGCGCGGTGCTCGCCGCGCTCACCGCGTGGTGCCTCTTCCTCACGATCAACGTCGATTTCGGGCAGTACCCGACCGTGGGCGACGCGCTGGGCACGAGCTACGGCGAGGCGTTCGTGCCGCCGGAGCGGGCGGGCGGATCGCTCGCTGACTGGACCGCGCCCGCCGACCTCCCCGACACCGGCATGGTCGGAGTCGTCGACATCCCGGCGGTCGAGGCCGCCTTCGCGCCTCGGCCGGCCGCGGTCTATCTGCCGCCCGCAGCCCTGGTCGCCGGACCGCCGCGCCTCCCCGTCATCGTCGCGCTGTCCGGCCAGCCCGGCACGCCGACCGACGTCTTCTCGGCGGGCGGCATGGATGCGCTGATGGATTCGATCGCCGCGCGGCACGACGGCGTCGCACCCATCGTCGTCGTTCCCGATCAGCTCGGAGATCCGTCGCGCAACCCGATGTGCGTCGACGGCGCGGCCGGCGACTCGGCGACCTACCTCACCGTCGACGTGGCCGACTGGATCCGATCCACACTCCCTGTCGCGACAGACCGGACGTCGTGGACCATCGCCGGATTCTCGCAGGGCGGCACGTGCGCCATCCAGCTCGGCGCGGCGTACCCCGAGATCTTCGGCTCGATCATCGACGTCTCCGGTGAAGAGGCGCCGAGTCTCGGCTCACCGGAGAAGACGATCGACGACGGCTTCGGCGGGGACGCCGACGCCTACCGAGCGGAGACGCCCATCGCGCTGCTCGACGCGCAGGCGCCCTACGTCGACTCGGTCGCCTATTTCGTCGCGGGCGAGCACGACCTTCAGTACTCTGCGTACATGCAGGCGGTTTCCGCCGCTGCCGAGAATGCGGGCATGTCGGTGTTCCGGGCGGTGTCGCCGGGCACCGGCCATGACTGGAACACGGCCAGATTCGGGTTCGCATCCGCCGTCGCCGCCCTCCTCGACCGATGGGGAATCGGATGAGGCGGCTCATCGCCGTCGCGCGACGGCAGGTCGTCACGCTCGCGGTGTTCGCGACCGTGCTCACCGTGACGCTCGCCACCGGGGCCGTCGGCGGCGCGAGCGCCGGCGTGCGCGACGCGCTCGGCGTCGGACCCGCGGCGTTCGTCGGGGGTGCGTCGGTGTTCTCGCCGTTCACCGCCGGGCTCGTCGCCGACGGTCTGCTGCCGCTCGTCGTCGGCCTGCTCGGCGTCCTCATCCTGCTCGGCGCGAGCGAGCGGGTCATGGGATCGGGGCGCGCGCTGGGAGCGTACGTGCTGACCGGATTGCTCGGTGTCGTGGCAGGGCAGGGTCTCGTCACCCTCGCCGCCATGATCGCCGGAGCCGACCGGAGCTCCGTCGACGTCGTCCTCGACCCGCTGACCCCGGCAATCGGCGCCGCCCTCGCGGCCACGGCGTTCACCGACCACCTGTGGCGTCGTCGCCTCCGCGTCGGGGGCGTCGCGGTGCTGCTCGTGTTCGTCCTGTACTCGGCGAACGCCGTCGACGTGTACCGGCTCTGCGCCGGTCTCGCCGGAGTCGTCGTCGGTATGGCGTTCGCCCCGTCGCGGCACTCGTTGCGCCTCAGCCGCAGCTCGCACCACGAGGCCCGCGCCCTCCTCGCCGGGCTCGTCGCCCTCGTCGCAGCGGGTCCGCTCATCACCATGATCACCGGAGCGGCGAGAGGACCCCTCCACCCACTCGCGCAGTTGTTCTCGCCGGGCGCGATCGATCCGGCTGCCTGCGACGCGGCGGTGGCGACCGCGGATTGCGTGCGCGCGCTGGCGCTCACCCGAGTCGACGGCGTGGGGGCGGTGCTCGTCGCCGTCCTGCCGCTCGCGCTCCTCGGCCTCTGCGTGCTGGGGCTGCTGCGCGGGCGACGAGCGGCGGCGTGGCTCGCGATCTCGGTGCTGTTCCTGCTCGCCGGCCTCGCCGCGCTTTACGACGGGGTTCTCCGGCTGCTGCCGGACGCCGGGCAGCTGGCCGCCGATCCCGCCGGTCGGGCGAACCTCATCGCCGACCTGCTGTCGGTGCTGATCCCACTCGGACTCGGCGTCGCGCTGCTGATCAACCTCGGCCGCTTCCCCGGACGTCCACGTCGGCGGGCGATCCGGCGGTTCTGGATCACCGCGGGTGTCGGAGCGGCTGTCTCCGCAGCCCTGTACGTATTGCTCGGATTCGCGAGCGCCCGTGAATTCCGACCCCCGGTGACCCTGCTGTCGCTTCTGATCGACCTGCCCGAGCGCTTCGTCCCGGCCGGCTTCCTGCACCTTCGCGCCCTCGAATTCGCACCGGCGGGTCCCGTCGCAGCACTCGTCTACTCGGGGGTCGGCGCACTGTTCTGGTCGATCCTCCTGATCGCGAGCGCCGTCCTCATCGCCGACGTCGCGGGAGGTGGCCGCACCAGCGATTTGGATCGCGTGCGCACGCTGTTGCGCGACGGGGCGAGCGGATCGCTGTCCCACATGGCCACCTGGCAGGGCAACTCCTACTGGTTCTCCGCCGACGGCAGGGGAGCGGTCGCCTACCGGGTCGTCTCCGGTGTCGCCGTCACGACGGGAGGACCCATCGGCCGGCCCGAGACCTGGGCGGGATCCGTGCGCGGCTTCATCGCGCACTGCGACGCGAGCGGGTGGGTTCCCGCGTTCTACAGCGTCTCGGCCGACGTGCGCGAACTCCTCGACTCCCTCGGCTGGTCGAGCACCGAGATCGGCGACGACGCCGTCCTCCGACCCGCCACCTTCTCGCTCGCGGGGAGGCGATGGAAGGACATCCGCACCTCCGCGAACCGGGCCGCGAAACTCGGCGTCGTCGCGGTGTGGACGCGGTGGTCCGACCTATCCGGACCGATGCGTGCGCAGATCGCCGGCATCTCCGAGGAGTGGGTCGCCGGCCGGGGCCTGCCCGAGATGGGCTTCACCCTCGGCGGGGTCGACGAGCTCGACGACGCGGAAGTGCGTCTGATGCTGGCCGTCGACGCCGACGGGCACGTGCTCGCCGCAACCAGCTGGATGCCCACCTACCGCAACGGCCGGGTGATCGGCTGGACCCTCGACTTCATGCGGCGGCGGCCCGAGTCGATGAACGGTGTCACCGAGTTCCTCATCGCCGAGACCGTGCACCGTGCCGCCCGCGAGGAGCGGGAGTTCGTCTCGCTGTCGGCGGCGCCCTTGTCTCGGGTGGCCGAGACCGCCACCGATCAGGGTGTCGCCGCGCACGTGCTCGGCTATGTCGGCCGCCGCCTCGAGTCGTTCTACGGCTTCCGGACGCTGCTCGCGTTCAAGCAGAAGTTCAGCCCGGACTTCCGGCCGCTGTCGATCGCGTACCCCGACCCGTTGGTGCTTCCCGCGGTCGGAATGGCGCTGATGCGGTCGTACCTGCCGTCGATGACCGTTCCTCAGGTGATGTCGCTCATGCGCCGGGCAGCGAGGCCCGCGGAGACGGAACCGCGGCTCGAACACGCTCCCGCTCCGTGACCGGCGATCACGGCTCCCGGGAGGACGCCGGCGCCACGATGCTATGGTTGCGCTGATGCTTCCTCACGGCCTCCTTCTTAGTCGCCGCGACGGGGTCTAGTTCTTCCAGGCCTCCCCGTCGCGGAGTCGCTGATGCCTGCATCCCGTATCGGGATGACCCTCGTCGCAGACAGACCGTGGAGAAACCTCATGAAGAACAACCAGAAGCCTTCCGCGATGCCGGTGCATCGCTACCGTCCGTACTCCGAGCAGTTCGACGTCGAGCTGGCCGATCGCACCTGGCCCGCGAAGCGGATCACCGAGGCACCCCGCTGGTGCGCCGTCGACCTCCGAGACGGCAACCAGGCGCTCATCGATCCGATGAGCCCCGAGCGCAAGCGCATCATGTTCGACCTCCTCGTGCGCATGGGCTACAAGGAGATCGAGGTCGGCTTCCCGTCGGCGAGCCAGACCGACTTCGACTTCGTGCGTCACCTCATCGAAGAGGACGCGATCCCCGACGACGTCACCATCCAGGTGCTGACGCAGGCGCGCGAGCACCTGATCCGTCGCACCTACGAGTCGCTGCACGGCGCCAAGCAGGCCGTCGTGCACCTGTACAACTCGACGAGCATCCTGCAGCGCGACGTGGTCTTCCGCACCGATCGTCAGGGCATCGTCGACATCGCGCTCGAGGGTGCGCGCCTCTGCCGTGAGCTCGAGAAGACGATCCCCGGCACCACCGTCTACTACGAATACTCGCCCGAGAGCTACACCGGCACCGAGCTCGAGTTCGCCGTCGACATCTGCAACCAGGTCATCGAGATCTTCGAGCCGTCGCCCGAGCGCAAGGTGATCATCAACCTGCCTGCCACGGTCGAGATGGCGACCCCCAATGTCTATGCGGATTCGATCGAGTGGATGTCGCGCCGCCTCGCGCATCGCGAGAACATCATCCTGTCGCTGCACCCGCACAACGACCGCGGCACCGCGATCGCGGCCGCCGAGCTCGGCTACCTGGCGGGCGCCGACCGCATCGAGGGCTGCTTGTTCGGCAACGGGGAGCGCACCGGCAACGTCGACCTCGTCGCGCTCGGCATCAACCTGTTCACGCAGGGCATCGACCCGCAGATCGACTTCTCCGACCTCGACGAGATCCGTCGCACCGCCGAGTACTGCAACCAGTTGCGCGTGCACGAGCGCAGCCCGTGGGCGGGCGATCTCGTCTACACCGCGTTCAGCGGCAGCCACCAGGACGCGATCAAGAAGGGCTTCGAGGCGATGGAGGCGTCGGCGCGCGACGCCGGCGTGAGCATCGACGAGACCGAATGGGCGGTGCCGTACCTGCCCGTCGACCCGAAGGACCTCGGGCGCTCCTACGAGGCGGTCATCCGCGTCAACTCGCAGTCCGGAAAGGGCGGGGTCGCGTACCTGCTGAAGACCGACCATGCTCTCGACCTGCCGCGTCGACTGCAGATCGAGTTCTCGGGGGTCGTGCAGGCGAAGACCGACGCCGAGGGCGGCGAGGTCACCAGCGAGCAGATCTGGGAGATCTTCACCGACGAGTACCTGCCCGCCGCACGCGACGCCGACAAGTGGGGACGCTTCGAGCTGATGCGCACCCGCACCGCGAGCGAGATGACCGGGGTCGTGTCGCTGCAGGCGAGCCTCCGAGTCGGTGACGACGTCTTCGACGTCGAGGGCACCGGCAACGGCCCGATCGCGGCGTTCCTCGATGTGCTGCAGCAGCAGGGCTTCGAGGTGAAGCTGTACGACTACGTCGAGCACGCCCTCTCCGCATCCGGCGACGCGTATGCGGCGTCCTACGTCGAGCTCGAGGTCATGGGCAAGCGCCTGTGGGGCGTCGGCATCGACCCCGACAGCAGCACGGCGTCGCTGAAGGCGATCGTCTCCAGCGTGAACCGCGCCATCCGCGCCGACATCCTCGACGAGGTCACCCTCGCCCTCACCTGAGATCCGATATTGCGGGCATGAACGCACGTTCCGGCATACCCATCGTGCCCGGAACGTGCGTTCTCAGCGGAGCCGAATGCGGCCGGATCCGGCGACGCTCACCCGCGTCAGCTCGGCCCGGAGTTCCCTGAGCTTGCGGTCAGCACCGCGCGGCGGTGAGAACGCACGTTCCGGGCGACACGCCGCGCCGGAACGTGCGTCTGTGCCCGCAATATCGGATCTAACGGGGGCGGCGGGGGAAGCCGAGGCGGGCGAGGGCGCGTTGTTCGGGGAGGCTCCAACCGAAACGGACCGCGAGTATGCGGATCAGAGTCGTCGCCACCACGCACGTCGTCGCGGCCACCTCGATCGGAGCGCCCAACCGCTCCAGCGCGACCAGCAGCACCGTGCCCGCTCCGGCGGCGACCGCGTAGAGCGATCCGACGTGCATGAGCGCGATCGGGACGCCGAGCAGCACGTCGCGCACCACACCGCCACCGACGGCCGAGACGACGCCAATGAAGATCGACGGGATCACCGGCAGACCGAGCGAGAGCGCCTTCGACGCACCGATCGCCCCGAACAGCCCGATGGTCAGGGCGTCGAGCGCGGTCACAGCCCAGTCGACCTTCGAGAACACCTGCTGCAGCAGCATGCCGATGAGGGATGCGACCACCGCGACCGGCAGGTACCAGTCGGTGCTCAGCGCGACGGCCGGCACCCCGAGGAAGATGTCGCGCAGCAGACCGCCGCCGAGCCCCGTCGCCGTGCCGACGATCGCGACGCCGAGCAGATCGAGACGGCGGGTGCGCAGCTCACCGGCGAGCATCGCTCCCTGCAGCCCGCCGACGGCGACCGCCAGGAGGTCGGTCCAGAGGGGGATCGAGATCGCGGATGTCACTCCACGAACCCTAAGACTTCTGCTGCGGCTCCGAGCTCTGCGGCGCGGGGTCGGCCGCGTGTCGGGCCCGCTCGCCCTTCGGCCGCTTGCCGCCACCGCGCGCGGTGCCCTTCTTGCCGAACAGTCCGAGCACGACCATGACGACCGCGTAGACGAGCAGCGCACCGCCGGCGGCGGGCACGAGCCACGACCGGTTCGCACCGACCAGGTTGACGCTCACATACCCGATCCACGGGATGCTGTACCAGACGGTGCCCTTGATCTGGGCGGGGATCACTGGCTCGGTGTCGGCGGCGTCGTTGTTGTCGCCCTTGGTGATGAAGGTCGTGAGGCCGTCGGAGCCGGAGCGCACCTCGATCACCCGGTGCGAGATGACGTCGGCCTTGCCGGACTCGATCTGATAGGTGAGGACATCGCCGATCCGGATCTGATCGACCGGGGTCGGCCTGACGACGACGAGTGTGCCGGGCGGCAGTGTCGGCTCCATCGACCGAGTGAGGACGGTAAGGGGAGTTGCTCCCGCCACCATGGGGACGACGACCGCGGCGAGTCCGATGGCGACGACCAGGGCGAGCACACCGGCGCTCAAGCCCGTCCAGAGGTAGTGCAGTACGCCGCGCTCACGCTTGTCGGGCCGTTCGCGCTGTCGCCGCGTCATGTCGAAGGTGCCGCCTCGTCCTCATCCTCATCGCGGCGCCGGCGGCGGGCGAGGATCAGGAAGAACATGCCGGCGAGCACGCCGAGCAGGATCGCGACACCGCCGAAGACGACGGGTTCCAGCGAGAGATCCCCTGACCCGGGCCCAGGGTAAGCGCCGCGAGCGGGTTCGGCGGGGAAGGCGCGCGTGTCGACGTCGCCAAGGCCGTCGGGGATGCGGACCGTGTACGGGGTGGCGAGATCGGTCGCCGAGACGGACCCGTCGGCGTCGGTACGGGCGTCGGGTTTCCCGGTCGTCGGGCCGCGGACGGCGGTCGGAGCGGATCCCGACCCCGAAGAGTTCGGTGTCAGTGCCCCCGAGCCGTCGTTGCCGGGCGTCGGCGCGACGCCGCCGCCGATGCTGTCCTGCAGGGTCAATCCGACGCTGAAACCGGCGCTCGAGTCGACGGTGCCGAGGTTCACTACGTCCGCCGCCATGCGCAGCGTCAGCGTGATCGGTAACGCCATGCCCGTCCGTAGCGCCTCGGCGGGGAGGAGATCGATGCACGATCCGCTCGCGGGTGCGGCGGTGAAGCGAGCGGGGGCGGCCTCGGCGCCCGCCTGAGTCGTCGCGGTGAGGGACAAGGAGTCGGCGAAAGCCGGCGACGATGCCGTCGCATCGCAGAGCGACGCCGAGATCTCATGGTCGCCGGCGACGGTGCTCTTGACCCAGAGGACGTCCGAGTACGCTCCGCCGGGGATGAGGGTAATGCCTTCGCTGAACAGCCCGCCGTGAAGCGACGCCGACCACGAGACGCCGTCCGAGCTCAGGAGCAACGGCTCCTCAGCGGCGTTCGCGGCGGTGACGGGTGCGACGAGCGACGCCACGAGGCCCGCGATCGCGATCCCCGTGGCGGCCATTCGACGCGTCCGGCGCATCAGCTGACCGCCGTGAGCGTGAAGTTCTGAGCGTTCGTTCCGTTGCAGGTGTACTGCTGCAGCTGCAGGCCGGCCGTCGACTGCGCGTTCGGGACGTCGAGGCACTTCCCGCTCAGCACCGACACGATACGGAAGTTGCCGGGCGTGGTTGCCTCGACCTTCCACTGCTGGTTGGTGGATCCGCCGTAGCTCCAACCCTGCACCGGGACGTAGTCGCCCATGCCGCGCGTGGTGCCGTTGTCGAGGTTGACGTCGAATCCGATCGGGCTGCCGTTGCGCGGCATGATCCAGAAGCTCCCGCTGCCGTTCCCCGTGTCGTTGAACTTCCAGGTCTGACGGTCGGTCCCGTCGGCCGCGCACGGCTGCTGTTTGATCGGGCTACCGTTCGAGAAGGCGTCGATCTGGATGCAGAGTCCGCTTTGGACGTTGTTGATCCGGTAGGACTCGTTGGAATCGACCCAGGTGGCGGTCGTCGCCGACACGCTCGTCGACATCGCGGAGAAGTTGCCCGCGGCGTCTTTTGCCCGCACGGTGTACGTGTAGGTGGTCCCGAGCTTCAGGTACTTGTCGGTGAAGCTGGTGGCGCCACCCGACGTGCCGACGAGGACACCGTTGCGGTAGACCTCGTAGTCGGTGACGCCGACGTTGTCGTTCGCTGCGGACCAGCCGAGGCCCACCGTCGTGCCGGTGATGGTGGTGGTCCATGGCTGCCAGGGCTCCCACGGCGCGGTGGGCGCCACGGTGTCGGCGGTCTGGGCGGTGAAAGTGGCCGAGTTCGTTCCGGTCGCCTTCCAGTTCGTCGTGACGGTCCCGGTGGCGGTGAGGATGATGTTCGCGGTGCCGCTCGTCGCCGATGTCAGCTTGGTCCGCACGCAGTAGATGGCGGAGGCACCGGGGGCGAGGCTCGCCACCGAGAACTTCAGCACGGTGGCGTAGTTGCCGTTCGTGTACGAGCCGGGCTGTGCACTCGCCGTGCACGAGGAGGCCGCGGTGACCGGGCCCCAGCGCACCACGTCGAAGGCGTTCGCGACGGTCGCGGAGCCGGACGCGAGCGCGGCCGAGACCGTGGTGCTGGTGAGGGTGGCGTCGCCGGTGTTGGTCACGGTGAGCGGCGCGGTCTTGACCGCGCCGACCGTGGCGTAGGTACCGCCGTTGGTGGTGAAGCCGGCGATGCTCACCGCCGGCGTGGCCGCCTTGATGGTCGACGTGGTCGACGAGGTGAGGATCTTGGTCTGCTGAGACCAGGTCGCGTAGGTGCCGCCGGCGCTGCCGAGGGCGGCCGTCACGACGATAGCGGCGATGAGGGTGAGCCAGCCGGTGCTTCGGCGACGAGGTTCACGGTGACGCGCGAGCATGCTGACTCCCTTCTCGGGTGGAGGGTCGGTTCTTCGGGTACGCATCGGTACATCCGGGCCGGACAGGGGTTCCGGCCCGGATGTATTCCGATGCGAGGATCTGCTAGGTGTAGCTCAGCTGCGGGTCTGGGCGACCCGAGGTGGTGAAGCGGCTCAGGCGGTGGTCTGCGTGAGCGTGAAGGTCGGCGCCGTGATGACGGCGGTGCCCGACTTGCCCTCGGTCGAGGAGGAGGGGAAGGTGACGGTGACGGTCGCCTTGATCTTGCCGGCGGTGGTTCCACCGTTGGTCACGGCGATGGTGCTGCCGTTGGTGCCGCCCACGGTGAGGTTGGAGCCGCTGACCTTCTCGACGCTCATCGACGTAGTGAGGCCGGTGATGGTGTTCGAGGAGGTGGTGACGCCGCTGTTGGTCAGCGTGGCGGTGAGGTCGTTGCCGTCGGCGATCACGTCGAGGGTCTGCGTGTAGGTGAGGGTCTTACCCGGGATGATCTTGTAGGTCGCCAGGTTGACGGTGGTGCTGCCGTCCTTCCACACGCCGTCGGTGTTCGCCGTGAGGGCGAGATTGCCGGACTTGATGGTGGCGGCCTGAAGGGAGGCTTCGGCGTTCCAGACGGCGAAGGTTCCGGCGCCTCCGAGGAGGAGGGCGATTCCAGCGGCGCCGGCGACGGCACCCTTCATGAGCTTGTTCATTTCAGTTCCTCTTGGGTTCGGGTGGTGCGGCTGATAGCCGACTTGGTGGGCGGGGAACCGGGTAGCCCAGTGCGTGGTCTTGCTGTCCCCCTCAAACATCATGCCGTGTCCGCATTGTGGGGGACAACTCGGGGGACGAACCCAAAACGGGGGTCATTCAGAAAAGCATGTGGCACCGATCCCATACATACGCATACGATAAAAATGCCTGCTCAAAGGCCATATTTTTCATCAAAGCTTCCCTCGAGTGGGTCGTTTTACCGACAGACAGAACTGTCTACTTACTGGGGAGAGTTCGCGGTTTCTCTCAGCGAGAACTTCTGGCCACTTTGGTGGCGGGGCGGGGCGGCGTGAGGCACCCTTGACCCATGGCTCTCGAAACCTCAACCCTCGATTCCGTCATCGTCGTCTGGCATGTCGCGGTTAATGCGCGGGATGCGGATGCGGCCGCCGCCGCGTGCGCCGAAGACGTCGTCCTCGGCGGACCCGAGGGCGAATCTCGCGGCCGCGGCGAGCTGCGACGGTGGGTGGAGGAGTCCGGCATCCGCCTGATGCCGAAGGAGGCCTACGACATCCCGGGCGGCATCGTCGTCGCACAGGAGGTCACGTGGCCCGGCAACGCCGACCGTGCGGAGGAGGCGCCTCAGCGTCTCTACACGGCGTTCGGTCTGCGCGACGGCGAGATCTCGAGCATCCTGCGATACGAGTCGCTCGACGAGGCGAAGGCGGCCCCGATCGCCGCCTGACGCCGCCGATCTGCTCCGGCTGCGGCTCGATTCACTGCTGCTCAGCCGTCCCCTCGACGCCCCGGCCGATGGCGCCGACCGAGTCGCGGCGGTCGCTCGGCACCTCCTCGCGGTACAGGGGCAGGACCCCGTCTCGGCGCAGTGGGCCCTCGGACTCCGCGCCGGCGCGACCCGCGACGACGTCCGTGCGGCGTTCGACCGCGGTCTCATCGTGCGGTCGTGGCCGATGCGCGGCACGCTCCACGTCGTCGCCGCCGAGGACATCGGCTGGGTGCAGCGACTGACGAACGATCGCATCATGGGCGACGCGAGCCGACGGCGGGCGCAGCTCGGCCTCGAAATCCCGCTGCTCGAGCGGATGCGCGAGATCGCCGTCGAAGACCTCACGGGAGGTGGCGCCCTCACCCGGGCCGAGCTGATCTCCGCGTTCGAGCGGCGAGGCATCGCGATGCGCATATCACGTGATCTGGTGGCTCTCCCAGACCGGGACCCTGGTTGCCGGACCACCCGCCGGACCGCGCGATCATCGGTTCGTGCTCGCCGACGAGTGGATCCGCTCGCCCCGCGTCCTCGAGGGCGACGAGGCTCTCGCCGAGCTCGCGGCGAGATACGCCGAGGGGCACGGGCCCGCGACCGTCGCCGATCTGTGCTGGTGGACGAAGCTGACCGTGGGGGCCGCCAGACGCGCGTTCGCAGCTGCGGAGTCCGCGGGTCGCGTCGAGCGCTACGAGCGGGACGGCGTGACGTGGTGGGTTCCCGCCGTCGATCGTCCGGGCGGAGCGCCTGCCGAGCTCCAGCTGTTGCCGGCCTTCGATGAGCTCCTCCTCGGCTACCGCGACCGCTCCCTGTCGATCGATCCCGCGCGCTGGCTCGAGGTGATGTCGTCGAACGGCATCGCGTCGCCCACTCTCGCGCAGCCGGGCAGGATCGTCGGAACCTGGTCCGCCCGCGACGGTGACGTCGCAACCCAGCCGTTCGCCGACCCCGCGCTCGATCTCGAGCTGCTGCGGCTCGAGTCGGAGCGCGTCGAACGCTTTCTCACGGGCGACGGGAGCCCGAGCGTTCGGGCTCCTGTCTCGGACGAGTCGGCTCAGGCGTCCTGGATGAGGACGGGCGTGCGGACGTAGCCCGGGTGCACCGAGTTCACCGGATCCGATCGGTGGCGACCTCCGTGGCCGCCGCCTTGCCGAAGTCGCGTACGGCGAACTCGCTCGTCGTGTAGTCGCTGCTGAACGGCGTCGAGACGAGTTCCGTGCACGACGAGATGTCGATGATCGAGCCGCCGCCCGCCGTGGGCATCGAGGGGATGGCCGCACGCGTGCCGAGGAAGTTCCGCAACCCGCAGATCGCGCCCGCCCGAGACCCGCGCGAGGACATCTGGCGGGTCGAGGCGGGGGTGTACGCCGCCATCGCCGCCGCGGGAACCGTCGCCGGCATCGAGCGCTGGCTGCTCGACCCCGGCGGCCTCGACCAGGAGGCGCTGGTGCAGCTGCTGCTGCGCGGCAACGCCGAGTGGTGGGAACGGCCGGTCGGCGACTGACCGGCGCCGCCCCGCCATGCCGGGCCGCGCAGGCCGGATACTTGACTGGTGCCGGTCTACCGAGATGAAGCGGTCGTGCTGCGCACCCACAAGCTGGGTGAAGCGGACCGCATCGTCACCATGCTGTCGCGACAGCACGGCAAGATCCGGGCCGTGGCGAAAGGCGTCCGGCGCACCTCGTCGAAGTTCGGTGCGCGACTCGAGCCGTTCATGGTCGTCGACGTGCAGCTCTACGAGGGGCGAAGCCTCGACACGGTGACGCAGGCCGAGTCGCTCGCCTCGTACGGCGCGACGATCGCGAGCGACTACGCCGCGTACACCGCGGCGAATGCGATGGTCGAAACCGCCGACCGGATCACCGAGACGGAAGGGTCGCTGCAGCAGTACCTGCTGCTCGTCGGGGCCCTCCGATCGCTGTCACGGCGCGAGCACGGTCCGACGCTGACCCTCGACTCGTACCTGCTGCGCGCCCTGTCGATCGCCGGATGGGCGCCGAGCTTCTCGGACTGCGCCGTCACCGGCGCCCCCGGCCCGCACAGCGCCTTCGTGGTGCAGCTCGGCGGGGTCGTCGCCGACGAGGTCGCCCCGCCTGGCACGCCTCGGCTGAAGCCCGAGGTCGTCGAGCTGCTGGCCGCGCTCCTCACCGGCGACTGGAGTCACGCCGAGGACGCCGATGAGCGCACCCGTTCGCAGGCGAGCGGAGTCGTCGCCGCCTACACGCAATGGCACCTGGAACGGGGGCTGCGCTCGCTGCAGCACGTCGACCGGGAGCCCACGAGAGGATCCTCCCTGTGACACCGAAGCCGTTCACCCATCGCGACGCGGTGCCCTATCGGCCGATCGACTGGACGAACGTGTATCCGCCGGCCTTCCCGGAGGTCCCGAACCACGTCGCCATCGTGATGGACGGCAACGGCCGTTGGGCCAACGCGCGAGGACTCACCCGGGTCGAGGGGCACCGGGCGGGGGAGGCGGCGCTGCTCGACGTCGTCGCGGGCGCCATCCAGGCGGGTGTCAAGCACCTCAGCGTCTACGCGTTCTCGACCGAGAACTGGCGGCGCTCGCCGGAGGAGGTCCGCTTCCTGATGGGCTTCAACCGCGACGTGCTGCACCGCCGACGCGACCAGCTGAACGAGTGGGGGGTGCGCGTGCGCTGGGCGGGGCGCAAGCCGCGTCTATGGGGATCGGTCATCAAGGAGCTGCAGTACGCCGAGCAGCTCACGGCGGGCAACGACGTGCTCACGCTCACGATGTGCGTGAACTACGGCGGGCGCACCGAGATCGCAGACGCCGTCCGTGCCATCGCGGACGACGTCGCCGCCGGCCGCGTCAAGCCGTCGGGCGTGACCGAGCGCCTCATCGCCCGCCACCTGTACCAGCCCGAGATGCCGGACGTCGACCTGTTCCTCCGCAGTTCGGGGGAGCAGCGAACCAGCAACTTCCTGCTCTGGCAGGCCGCCTACGCCGAGATGGTCTTCCTCGACACGCTGTGGCCCGACTTCAGCCGCACCGACCTGTGGCGCGGCATCGAGCTCTTCTCGGCACGCAACCGACGGTTCGGGGGAGCGGTCGACGCTCCCGACGCGGCCAATGCGGCAGGCTGAGGCGCGTCACCCTGCCGGAAGTGTCCGCAGCCAGCGGTCGACCTCGCGTTGCGTCCGCAGTCGCACCACGGTGAGACCGGGATGCGCGGCCGCCGCCTGCGGCACCAGCTCGCGATAGGTGCGGCCCGAGCGCAGGGCCCAGGCGAGCACATGGTCCCTGCCGGTCAGGAAGTGCCAGAGCGGCGCCTCCCGGTTGCCGTTCCAGAGAACCTCGCGGCGCAGCCGACGCCGGATCGTACGCCGGACGAGCCGCCAGAGCATCACAGGGGTCGGCAGGTCGAGCCAGACGAGCAGCTGCGCGCGGTCGGCGAGGATCGGGCGGGCGGATGCGTACTGCCATTCGGTGACCCAGCGGTCCGTGGTCGCGATCTCCGCCACCTCGTCGAGGAAGCTGTCTCGGTAGCTCCATTGCGGGCCGTGGTACAGCGCATCGAGCTCGACGTACGGTGACCCGATCGCCTCGGCGATCGTCTTCGCGAGGGTCGTCTTGCCGACGCCGGTCACGCCCGCGACGAGCACCCGTCCCGGCTCCGCGGGCTCGACGGTCTCGCCCCTCGGCACCGGCTCATGCTAGCGAAACCCTGGTGGCGCGCCGCTCTCGGAGTGAGGATGGGGCATGACCTCTGACGCGCTCACCGCCGCGATCGACCAGTTCGCCGACCCCCGCGGCTACCTGGCGGTCGCGTCGATCGGGCTGCCGACCAGACACAGCGTCGCCGCAATGACCGCGGACCTCGCCGCCTGGTACGCCGCCGACCGCGACCCCCAGGGATACGACGCCGTCATCGCCCGGACCCGTGCCGCCTACGCGGGCCTCGTGGCGGTCCCGGTCGAGGCGGTCGCGATCGGATCGCAGACGTCGGTGATTACGAGTCTCATCGCCGACGCCGCACCGGACGGCGCCGAGGTGGTCGTCGTGGCGGGGGACTTCTCGTCGATCGAGTTCCCCTTCGTCGCGCGTCCTGGCATCCGGCTTCGCGCCGTGGAACTCGACGCGCTCGCCGACGCGCTGACGGACGAGACCTGGCTGGTCGCGTTCTCGCTCGTGCAGTCGGCGACGGGACGGATCGCCGACACCGATGCGATCCTCGAGGCCGCCCGGCGTCACGACGTGCTGACGCTCTGCGACACCACCCAGGCCGTCGGAGTGCTCCCGGTCGACGCATCGCCCTGGGACGCCACCATCTGCCACAGCTACAAATGGCTGTGCTCGCCGCGCGGAGTCGCCTTCCTCACCCTCCGCTCGCGACTCGCCGACCTGCTCGTCCCGACGCAGGCCGGCTGGTACGCCGGCGACGACCCGTGGGCGAACTGCTACGGGCCCGCCATGTCTCTCGCCACCGATGCGCGGCGTTTCGATGTCTCTCCGGCGTGGCAGGCGTGGGTGGGAGCAGAGCCCGCGATCACGATGTTCGGGGGACTCGACATCGCCGAGGTGTGGCAGCGCGCGAGCGGCCTCGGTGACATGCTCTGCGATGCGTTGGGCATCGACGAGCAGCATCAGGCGATCGTCACCTGGCCCGATCCCGACGGCGCGCACCTCGCACTGCTGATCGCGGCGGGGATCCGCGTCTCGGGGCGCGCGGGAAGGCTGCGCGCGGCGTTCCACCTGTGGAACGACGAGTCGGATGTTGACCGCGTCGCCGCCGTCCTGCACGAGGCCGGAGCGCTGCGGCGGACCGGACGGAGGAGGCGGGAGATGGCGCTGCGTCGTCGTCGGTAGACTGGCCGGGCGCTTTTTTCCGACAGCGCCGTCTTTTTCAACAGCCTTCACAGCATCGGCCGGTCAGCCAGACCGGCCCTACCTCAGGAGCTCTCGTGGCCGCCTCCCGTCTCGACAACGTCATCGCCCTCGCCAAGCGCAGGGGCTTCGTCTTCCAGGCCGGTGAGATCTACGGCGGTTCGCGGTCGGCGTGGGACTACGGTCCGCTCGGCACCGAGCTCAAGGAGAACATCAAGCGCCAGTGGTGGCGTTCCGTCGTGCGCAGTCGGGAAGACGTCGTCGGCCTCGACTCGTCGGTCATCCTGCCCCGCAAGGTGTGGGAGGCGTCCGGCCACGTCGAGGTCTTCAGCGACCCGCTCGTCGAGTGCCTCGTCTGCCACAAGCGCTACCGCGCCGACCACCTCGAGGAGGAGTACGAGGAGAAGAAGGGTCGCGCGCCCGAGAACGGCCTGTTCGACATCGTCTGCGCCAACTGCGGCACCCGTGGCCAGTGGACCGAGCCCCGCGGCTTCTCCGGTCTGTTGAAGACCTTCCTCGGCCCCGTCGACGACGAGGCGGGCCTGCACTACCTGCGCCCCGAGACGGCGCAGGGCATCTTCGTGAACTTCAACAACGTGCTGAACGCGGCGCGTCAGAAGCCGCCGTTCGGCATCGGCCAGATCGGCAAGAGCTTCCGCAACGAGATCACGCCCGGCAACTTCATCTTCCGCACCCGCGAGTTCGAGCAGATGGAGATGGAGTTCTTCGTCGAGCCCGGCACCGACGAAGAGTGGCACCAGTACTGGATCGACCAGCGCTTCGCCTGGTACACCGACCTCGGCATCAACCCCGACAACCTCCGGCTCTACGAGCACCCGAAGGAGAAGCTGTCGCACTACTCGAAGCGCACCGTCGACATCGAGTACCGCTTCGGCTTCCAGGGCAGCGAGTTCGGCGAGCTCGAAGGCGTCGCGAACCGCACCGACTTCGACCTGTCGACCCACTCGAAGCACTCGGGCACCGACCTCAGCTACTTCGATCAGACGAAGAACGAGCGCTGGACTCCGTACGTCATCGAGCCCGCCGCCGGTCTCACCCGCTCGCTGATGGCCTTCCTCGTCGACGCCTACTCCGAGGACGAGGCGCCCAACACCAAGGGCGGCGTCGACAAGCGCACCGTGCTGCGCCTCGATCGTCGCCTCGCGCCGGTGAAGGCCGCCGTGCTGCCCCTCTCGCGCAACGAGCAGCTCTCGCCCGTCGCGAAGCAGCTCGCCGCCGACCTGCGTCTCGACTGGAACGTCGACTTCGACGACGCCGGCGCCATCGGCCGCCGCTACCGCCGTCAGGACGAGATCGGTACGCCGTTCTGCATCACCGTCGACTTCGAGACCCTCGACGACAAGGCGGCCACGATCCGCGAGCGCGACACGATGTCGCAGGAGCGCGTCTCGCTCGACCGTCTGCACGGCTACCTGGCGGAGCGCCTCATCGGCTCCTGAGCAGTCGCATGCCGCGATAAGGCGTCGGGACCGATCCGGTCCCGACGCCTTCTCTTTTCAGCTCTCGGTGTCGAGATCCGTCTCGAGCTCGCCCGCCGTGAGGCGCTCGCCCGCGTGAGAGGTGCGGAACACCGACGCGTGCGGGTGGAGCTCGTCTTCGGACTCGTCGACGCCGGTTTCATCGACGGCCGCGTCGGGAAGCTCGTCGGGCTCGTCCGCCGCGCCCTCGTGCACGTCGCGGTCGTCGTCGACCTCGGGACGTTCGGGATCGACGGGGAGGAACGGATCTGACATCGACATGCGCCGAAGCGTCGCTCAGCCGGGTGAACGGCGGCTGAACGACGCGATCGGCTGTCCGCTCAGGCCTGCGTGCGACGCGCCCGGCGCCGCGCGACGAGTACCGCGCCGACGGCGGCGACGACGATGACGGCGATCCCGACGACGAGAGGCAGTATCGGGTCGGATCCGTCGACGTCGGCGACCGGTACTGCGCTGTCGTCCGGCGTCGGTTCGGCGGCGGGCTCGGGCGTCGCCGGGGTCGTCGGCTCGGGGGTCGCGGCCGCCTCGAAGACGACCGGGGTGAAGCTCTCGTTGTTCGCGTTGACCACGCCGTGGGCGCCGATCGTGATGATGCCGCATCGCTCGACGAGGCAGTCGAGCTGCGACACCGCACCACTCGAATCGGTGACCTCGAGCGCGGATCCCGGGATGGTGATGGTGGCCGACCAGGTGCCCTCCGGCGAGATCGTGCCGCCGGACGCCTCGGCCTCGGTCGAGCTGCCGGGGAACGCGATGAACTGCTGGAAGCCGGCGGGCGACTCGGGGTCGTCGTTCACGTAGCGGTAGTCGATGCCGGACTCACCCCCGGCGCTCGGCTGCCAGGAATCGCCCGACACGGTGCCGAACATGACGTAGATCCCGCCGAAGCCCGCCGGAATCGACTGGAAGCCGGAACCCGAGACCGTCAGCACCGTCTCCGCGTCGGCGGCGGCCGTCAGACGGCTGCCGTCGGGCGCCACCGCGTCGACGGTGCCGGCGGCGAGGGCGGGGGAGGCCGGGGTGAGCACGGCGATCCCGGCGACGAGCAGGGCGGAGAGTGCGGCGATGCGGCGGGCGGAACGGAATGTCATGGCTGGTCCTCGAGACGGGGGCGGATCGGCTGCACGATGACGGAGCCGCTGGACGGATGGCGGATGAACTCGACCGGCTGGTCGTACACGGCGCCGAGCAGGTCGGCGCCGATCTCGTCGAGAGTGCCCTCGGCGGCGACGCGGCCCTCGGCGAGCAGGGTCACCCGGTCGGCGTAGGCCGCGGCGAGGGTCAGGTCGTGGACGACGACGATCACCGTTCCGCCCCCCGATGCCACCCGCCGCGCGAGGCGCATGGTCTGCTCCTGGTGTCGCAGGTCGAGGGCTGCGGTGGGTTCGTCGAGCAGCAGGATGCCGGCCTCTTGGGCGAGGACGCGGGCGATGGCCGTGCGCGCCCGCTCTCCTCCGGACAGTGTCGGCACCGCCCGGTCGCGGAGGTGATCGAGCTCGACGGCGGCGATGGCGGCGTCGACGGCGCGCTCGTCATCCTCCTCCCGAGGGGTGCGGACCCACGGGGCACGACCCATCGTGACGACGTCGCTGACCGGGAAGGAGAAAGAGACCGCGTGATCCTGGGTCAGCACCGCGCGTTCGCGGGCGAGTTCGCGGACACGCCACTGCGCGATGGAGCGTCCGACGATCTCGACTCGGCCGGACTCCGCGGGGAGGTCGCCGGACAGTGCGGCGAGCAGCGTCGACTTGCCGGCGCCGTTCGGTCCCAGCAGCGCGTGCACGCGACCCGCGGGCACCTCGACGGAGACGCCGTCGAGGATTCGGCGGCCGCCGATCGAGACGACGATGTCCGAGGCGACGACCGCGGCGGTCACGACCACCCTCCCGCCCGGTTACGGGTGCGGCGGAGCAGCCAGAAGAAGAACGGGCCGCCGACGAGGGCGGTGAGCATGCCGATCGGGAGGTCCGCGTAGGGGACCGCGGTGCGGGCGACGAGGTCGGCGACGACGAGCAGCAGTGCGCCGCCGATCGCGCTGTCGAGGATGAGCGGCCGGTGGGCAGGACCGATCACCATCCGCACGAGGTGCGGTACCACGAGGCCCACGAAGCCGATGACTCCGGTGAACGCGACCGCGACGGCGACCAGGAGCGCGACCGTGACGACGGACACCGCGCGCAACGCCTCGACGCGCACTCCGAGGTGGCGGGCGGAGCGCTCACCGAGCGCAAGCAGATCGAGGCGACGGCCGAGAAGCACCGACACGGCGACCCCCGCGACGGTGACCGGCAGAACGACCGCGATGTCGCTCCAGCGCGATCCGTTGAGGCTGCCCAGCTGCCAGAAGACGATCTGCTCTCGTGCCTGCTGGTCTCCGAGGAAAGTGAGCAGGGCGAGGCCCGCGCCGGTGACGGCGGTCACGGCGACGCCGGTGAGGAGGAGGGTGACGACCTCGGTGCGACCGGCCCGCCTCGCGGTCAGGTAGACGACGAGCACCGACGCGACGCCGGTGACGAACGCGGCGGCGGCGACCGTCCACGGACCTGCAGCGCTCCAGCCGAAGACGATCGCGGCCGCAGCGCCGACGGCCGCCCCGGAGGAGACGCCGATGACGCCCGGCTCGGCCAGCGGGTTGCCGAAGACGGCCTGCAGGACGGCGCCGGAAGCCGCGAGTGCGGCCCCGACGAGGATCGACATCACCACGCGCGGGAAGCGGATCGTCCAGAGCGTCTCTTCGGCCCCGGGCTGTTGCGGAAGCGGCAGGGCGTCGATCCCCGCCGCGTGGAGCAGCGATCCCAGCACCTCGCGGGCGGGGATGGCGAGCTGGCCCGACGCCGCCGACGCGACGACGGCGACGATGAGCGCGACGAGCAGTGCTCCGCCGAGCAGGACGGCACGGCCGCCGCGAGTGCGTGCGGGAGACGGTGCCGCTGCGTCCGCCGTGCGGGGGAGCGTCGTCACGACGCGGGCGCGTAGATGGCCCGCGCGAGCGCCTCGAGGACGGCGGGAGAGCGCGGTCCGAAGCCGAGGATCTCCGAGTCGGCCATGTCGACGATCCGACGATCGGCACCGGCCGGGGTCTGGGCGAGCGCCGGCACCGCCTCGAGGAGGCCGTCGACCCCGTTCACCGATGCGAGTCCCTTCGTCATCACGAGTACGAGGTCGGGTGCCGCGGCCACGAGGCTCTCAGCGGTGATCGGCCGTGCGTTCGCGATGCCGACCTCCGCCGCGACGTCGATGCCGCCCAGTCGGGTGATGAGCGAATCGGCGCCCGATCCCTCGCCGAAGACGTAATAGACGTTGGCGGCGCCGCGGACGTAGAGGAAGATCATCCGCACCTTGTCGTCGGCCGCCGCGGGCGCAATGCGGTCGATCTGGTCCTGGACCTCGTCGAGGCGGCGGTCGACCTCGTCGACGAGCGCCTCGCCTGCCTCCGGAACGCCGAGCGCGGTTGCGATGGCCATGGTCAGATCGCCGACGTTGTCCATGCTGCGTTCGGGGGTCACGACGACGACGGGGATGCCGGCATCGCGGACCTGCAGCACGGTATCCCAGGGCCCCACCGACGAGTCGGTGAGCAGGACGGTCGGGGCGAGGCCGAGGATAGCCTCGCCGTTCAGGTCGTGCCCGCTGCCGGTCACGAGCGGGAGCTCGTCGGAGCCGGGGAAAGAGGTCGCCACGTCGCGACCGACGAGGCTGTCGCCGAGCCCGAGAGAATAGACCGTCGATGCGAGCGTGCCGCTCACGTCGAGAGCGAGGATGCGGCTCGTGTCCGTGACGGTCACCGTGGTGCCCTGCACGTCGGTCACGGTGGCGGGCAGTTCGGGCTCGGGCGCGACCTGCGGTGCAGGGACGTCGGAGTCGACGAGGCATGCCGTCGCAGGTCCTGTTGCGTCGCCCGACGATTCGGCGATCTCGGACAGCGGGGTGGCGACCGCTGCGGAGCAGTCGACCGACTCCCCGCCGCTGGAGGTGGCGGACGCGGGGGCGCACGCGGCGAGCCCGAGCACGACGACGAGCGATGCGAGCGCAGCCGACGCTCGCCGAGGAAGCTGTGACATAGATCCGATCCAGGTCTTTCGGTAAGCCTTACCTTACTGATAGAAGTTATGTGAGGTAAGCCTTACCTCATGCGCCGACCGGCGCCGCCCCCACCCCTGGGGCTCTCTCGATACCGGAGAACTCTCGTGTCATTACCTTCATCACGCACGCGCGCCAGACGGCGCCCGACCCGACTGCTCGCGGCAGTGACGGCAGCGCTCCTCGCCACCGGCGCGGGCCTCGTCACCGCGATGCCCGCGAACGCCGCCCCCGGCGACGTCTCAGGCGCAACGCTCGACTGGGGCTTCAAAGCCAGCTGGCGCAGCTACGTCGCCGCGTTCGGCGGAACGGCGACCGCCGCTGACGACGCCGCCGTCACCGGAAGCGGATACACCTGGGGCACCGGCAGCGGTTCGCGCACCGGCGGCGGCAGCGTCGAGTACACCGGCGACCTGACGTGGGCCGTCCCCGCGCACGGGATCACGAACATCCGTCTATCGGATCTCATCGTGGCCGTCGATTCGAGCGGCGCCGGCACCATCACCGCCGATTACGACTACACGACCACCTCCTCCGCAAGCGGCACCGATGTCATCGCCACGTTCACTGCGGGAACGCCGACCGACGCGAACGGCGTCCTCACCTACTCCAACGTGCCGGTCACCGGAACCGCGAAGCTCGGTGAGATCTTCGGCGCCAGCTACGGCGCGGGCACCGCCCTCGACACGATGACCTTCTCGTGGCCGTACGAAGCGGCCCCCGTGCAGCAGACGACCACCACCAGCCTCGTCGCCGCGCCGACCCCGTCGACCGAGGGCACCCCCGTCTCGCTCACCGCGACCGTGTCGCCCGCCGCAGCAGGCACCGTCGAGTTCTTCGACGGCACGACGTCGCTCGGCAGCGCCCCGACCTCGTCCGGTGTCGCGACGACGTCGGCCACCGCGCTGACCGTCGGCAGCCACCAGCTCAGTGCGGTGTTCACGCCCACGGACGCAGCGGCCTTCACCTCGTCCACCTCGCAGAGCGTCACCCACTCCGTGACCGCCGCGACGACGCCCGCCGTGACCACCACCACGACGCTCGCGGCCGCGCCCGCAGGACCCACGTTCGTGGGGACCGCGTCGACCCTCACCGCCACGGTCACCGCGACGACCGGAACCGCGGCCGGCACCGTCGAGTTCCGCGGCGTGCGCGCCGGCTCGACGACCTCGACCGTCCTCGGCACCGCACCCGTCGTGAACGGCGTCGCGACGTATTCGACGACCCTCGCGGCCGGCGCCACCGCCATCACGGCGGTGTTCGTCCCGTCGACCGGTTTCGCCGCCTCGCAGACCGCCACCGCGCAGAACTTCCGCATCGTCGACAGCACGGTCACCGCCGTCTGCGCCCCCGCGAGCTCCGCGACGAGCTCGACCGGCGCCACCGCGCGTTGGGGCATGAGCGTGTACAGCGACGCGTGGACGAAGTCGGCGACCGGCGATGTCACCGTCGACGGCGAGACCTTCGTCTTCGCGGGCGGCGACGTCACCGCCGACGCGAACTGCGCCCGCATCGAGTTCGACGGTTCGCTCAGCGTCCTGCCGTACCCCGGCATGAGTCCCGCCCAGTTCACGCTCACCGACCCCGTCCTGACCCTCGGACGCGACGGACGCGGCAGCTGGAGCGCCGACATGACGACCGACACCATGACCACCGCGAAGCGCGTCACCTTCGCCACCTTCACCGGTGCGACCGGCGCTCCGGCGGCGGGTGCCGCCGGCGCGGTCACGGCGACCCCCGCCTACGCGGGAACCACGGCTCCGGGCACCTGGTCCGGTGAGTACGCCGACGCGTGGCCCAACCAGTTCATCGCCGAGGTCCCGTCGGCCATCCGCGCCTTCTTCTACCTGAGCGGAACGACTCCCGCGCAGGCGAACAAGCCGCCGGCAGCCGTCACGCTGAACTTCACCTGGCCCGCGGCCGCGGTCACCCCGCCGGTCGTCGTCCCGCCGATCACCCTGCCCTCCGCCGACCCGGCGTCGGTGCAGAAGGAGTGCGTCGCCCGCGCGGTGTCCGGTGCGTCGGTCGAGTGGGGCGTCAAGCAGTCGTTCCGGTCGTACATCAGCGGTCCCATCGCGAACGGCAGCGTCACCTTCAGCAGCGTCGCCGAGAACGGCGGCGACTATCGCTGGACCGGGGGAACCGGATCGTTCAACACCGACGGCTCGATCGGCCAGGTCGGTTTCGGCGGCTCCGTGCGCTTCACGGGCCACGGCGGTCAGCTCGACCTGAAGATCTCGGATGTGCGTGTCCGGGTGACCGGCGCGAACACCGCGTCGCTCATCGCGGACGTGAAGTCGAATTCGCTGAACGGTCCCGACGTCGACGCCTCCGGCATCGTGCTCGCGACTCTCGCCCTGCCGTCGGCCGACCGCTCGTCGTCGGAGATCTCGTGGAGCAACGCTTCGGCCACGCTCACCTCGACGGGTGCGCAGGCGTTCGGCGGGTTCTACCAGTCCGGTACTGCGCTCGACCCGGTGTCGTTCGCCTTCCCGCTGGGTGGCGAGGTCGCGTGCGGCACCTACACCGACACCGCGATCGCGTCGACCGGTGTGCGCGCCGACCTCGCGCTGGGGGTCGCGCTCGCGATGCTCGTGGCCGGTCTCGCCGTCGTGGTCATCCGCCGTCGGGTCCGCTCCGCGGCCTGATCGCAGGAGGGGTGGGGCAGGACTTCCGGGTCCTGCCCCACCTTTCGCGTCTCGGCGGGAATGCGCGGGTGGGTCGATGGATTGACATGGATATGGCTGAACCCATCAAGGTCGACATCTGGTCCGACATCGCCTGCCCGTGGTGCTTCATCGGCAAGCGCAAGTTCGAAGAGGGGCTGAAGCGATTCGGCGGCGACGTCGAGGTCGAGTACCACTCGTTCGAGCTCTCGCCCGACACCCCGGTCGACTTCGACGGCAGCACCACCGACTTCCTCGCCGAGCGCAAGGGGATGCCCCACGCTCAGGTCGAGCAGATGCTCGCTCACGTGACCGGCATCGCCTCGTCGGTGGGACTCGACTACGACTTCGACGCGGTGAAGCACACCAACACCGTCAAGGGGCACCAGCTCATCCACTACGCCAAGGCACACGGCCGGCAGGCGGAGATGAAGGAGCGCCTGCTCTCGGCGTACTTCGAGGAGGGGCGCCACGTCGGCCGGATCGAGGACCTCGCCGACATCGCCGCGGAGCTGGGATTCGACCGCGACGACGTGCTGGCCGCGTTGCAGTCGGACCGCTATCTGGCCGATGTGCGCGCCGACCAGCAGCAGGCGATCGCCTACGGCATCCAGGGTGTGCCCTTCTTCGTCCTCGACGGCAAGTACGGGGTTTCGGGTGCGCAGGACCCGTCGGTGTTCGAGAACGTGCTGAGCCAGGTCTCGGCCGAGCGCGAAGGCGACGCGGCGTGACCGCCGACGCGACGCCCGTTGCGGCGAAGCCCGAACCCGCGGCGGGGTTCGCCGTGTCGTCTGCGGCGGGCGAGATCCCGGCGGCCTCGGCCCCGATCGCATTCCCGGCGTTGGGCCTCCGACTGATCGCCCCGGCCGCCGACATGTGCGACGACTCCGGCTACTGCGGCCCGCCCGCAACCCACTGACCCGACCCTCCGAACCCGTGGGTGCACGGATCAGGAGTTTGTGCACAGATCAGGAGCATCGGGCGATCCGCTCCTGATCCGTGTGCGACTTGCCCACTTTCCGGCCGGATCTCCTGATCCGTGTACTCGACCGCGGGCGGACTCAGTCGCTGATGTCGGCGAGGGTGGCGTCGAACGCGGCGACGAGCGCGTCGGCGTCGACGAAGAGGCTCGAGCCGTGCTCGCCCGCCCCCATCGCGATGCGGCGACCCGCGATGCGGGAGTCGGCGTACACCGGCCACGCCGTCGTGCTGCCGAGCGGGGTGATGGTGCCGCGCTCGTACCCGGTGGCCTCGAGCGCCTGACCCGCGTCGGGCAGCTGCAGCTTGTTGACGCCGACGACGGCGCGCAGCTTCGCCCACGCGATCTGCCGGTCGCCGGGGACGAGCGCGAACAGGTAGGTGCCGTCCTTACGCTTGACGACGAGCGACTTCACGATGTCCGCGGGGGAGATGCCGAGCAGTCCGGCCGCCTCCTCGAGGGATCCCGCCGCGGGGCGCTCGATGATCTCGACGGTCAGGCCGCGCTCGGCCGCATCGGCGAGGACTCGTTCACGTGACATGGCTCGATCCTCGCATCCGGGGCCGGCCGTCGCGTCGGACGCGGCTCACGGCTGCAGCAGCGAGCCGCGCGCGAGGCGGTCCTCCTCGCCCAGCAGTGCTGTGGGGACGAGCGCGGTGGGGGAGAAGAGCGACTCGATCGGCGAGACGCTGCGAGCCGTGACGTCGGGATCGGCGCGGCGAGCGTCGTCGCCGGGGCCGACGCATCCGGCGAGCAGCAGGATCGACAGGGCGCCGACGACGAAGCCGGTGGCGCGGGGACGGGGTGAGGGAGCGGGTGTCGTGGTCATGCCGCGACTCTTCCTGCGGCGCGTCCCGGGCGGGCAGAGCGCGCCGTCCCGCCGCCGGTCCCGACTCTTCGGGACAGCCGACGCGGGCCCTCGCTGCAGAACCTGGGAGAATCGATGCCATGTCGATCGCTTCCGCCACGCTGGCCTCGCCCGCGCCGGCCCTCGAGATCGGGCCGCTGCGGCTCGACACTCCGGTCGTGCTGGCGCCCATGGCCGGCATCACGAACACCGCCTTCCGTCGCCTGTGCCGCGAATTCGGGGCGGGTCTGTACGTGAGCGAGATGATCACGAGCCGCGCCCTCGTCGAACGCACGCCCGAGACGATGCGGCTCATCACCCATCACGAGTCCGAGACTCCGCGCAGCATCCAGCTCTACGGAGTCGACCCGGCGACCGTCGCCGAGGCCGTCCGAATCCTCGTCGACGAGGACCGCGCCGACCACATCGACCTCAACTTCGGCTGCCCGGTGCCCAAGGTCACCCGCAAGGGCGGCGGCGCCGCGCTGCCGTGGAAGCTCGACCTGTTCCGCGACATCGTCGAAGGCGCGGTGAAGTCCGCCCGGCACGTGCCGCTCACCGTGAAGATGCGCAAGGGCATCGACGAGGACCACCTCACCTACCTCGAGGCGGGCCGCATCGCCGAGGGCGCCGGAGTGGCGAGCATGGCCCTGCACGCCCGCACCGCGTCGGAGTTCTACTCGGGGCATGCCGACTGGTCGGCCATCGCGAAGCTCAAGCAGACCATCACGAGCGTCCCCGTGCTCGGCAACGGCGACATCTGGTCGGGAGCCGACGCGGTGCGCATGGTCGAGGAGACCGGATGCGACGGAGTGGTCGTCGGCCGCGGTTGCCTCGGTCGGCCCTGGCTGTTCGCCGACCTCGCGGCCGCATTCGCGGGCGACGACACCCTCGTCACCCCGACGCTCGGCGAGGTCGCCGCCGCCTTCCGCCGTCACGCGGAGCTGCTCGTGGAGTTCTTCGGCAGCGAGGAGCGCGGCTGCCGCGACATCCGCAAGCACGTCGCCTGGTACTTCAAGGGCTACCCGGTCGGTGGTGAGACCCGCGCCGCGCTCGCGACCAGCGACAGCCTGCAGCGCATCGACGACCTCCTCGGCGAACTCGACCCCGACATCCCGTATCCGGGCGACGCCGCCGAGGGGCAGCGCGGACGCGCGGGCACGCCTAAGCGTCCCGTGCTGCCCGAGGGGTGGCTCGAGAGTCGCGAGCTGGGCGCCGTGGCGCGCGGTGAGGTCGCCGGAGCAGAGCTCGAGAACAGCGGTGGTTGATCCGATGCTGTCGGGCGTCGGATACGACGAGCGCGACAGCGAACGCTGGCTGCCCGAAGAACACTCGAGCCGGCGCAGCGACTTCGCCCGCGACCGCGCGCGCCTGCTGCACAGCAGCGCGCTGCGGCGCCTCGCCGCGAAGACGCAGGTGCTGAGCCCGACCGCGGGCCTCGATTTCGCCCGCAACCGGCTCACCCACTCGCTCGAGGTCGCGCAGGTCGGGCGCGAGATCGGCGCGAACCTCGGACTCGACCCCGACGTCGTCGACACCGCCTGCCTCGCGCACGATCTCGGACATCCGCCGTTCGGACACAACGGCGAGAAGGCCCTCTCCGACTGGGCGGAGGACATCGGCGGGTTCGAGGGCAACGCGCAGTCGCTGCGCCTGCTGACCCGCCTCGAGCCGAAGACCTTCGGGCCCGACGGCCGTCCGTACGGTCTCAATCTCACCCGCGCGAGCCTCGACGCGAGCTGCAAGTACCCGTGGTCGGCCGTACAGTCGGTCGCCGACCCGAGCGGTCGGGCGAAGTTCGGCTTCTACGCCGACGACATCGACGCGTTCGAGTGGCTGCGCCGGGACGCGCCGACGGGCGTCCGCTGCGTCGAAGCGCAGGTCATGGATCTCTCCGACGACATCGCCTACTCGGTGCACGACTTCGAGGACGCGGTGACGGGCGGTTACATCGACGTCGCCTCCCTCGGCGATGTCGCCGGCCAGGACGACCTGGTGACCGCGATGCACGCCTGGGTCGGCGGCGAGTTCGACCACGCCGAACTGGTCGCCGCGTTCGACCGGCTCGCAGCGCTGCCGTTCTGGATCTCGACCTGGGACGCATCCCGCCGCGACCAGGGGCGTCTCAAGAACCTGACCAGCCAGCTGATCGGCCGGTTCGCGGGCAGCGCGACCCGGGCGACGCGCGAGGCGTACCCGTGGGAGCAGCTCGCCCGTTTCGGCGCGAGCGTCGTCGTGCCGCGCGACATCGGGGCGGAGATCGCCGTGCTGAAGGGCATCGTCGCCGCGTTCGTCATGACGAGCAGCAGCCGCGAGCCGGTCTACCAGCAGCAGCGCGCCATCCTGCGGGAGCTCGCCGATGTCCTCGCCGAGCGGCCCGACGAGATGGACCCGTCCTTCCGAGCGGACCACCGTGACGCCGTCGACGACATCGCCCGCGGGCGCGCGGTCGTCGATCAGGTGGCGAGCCTCACCGACCAGTCGGCCATCGCATGGCACGAACGCCTCGTCGGCTGACCGCTGCCGCCTCCTCGCCCTCGTTCGGGGACGTCGCAGGGGAGTTCATCCTGCTCGCCGGCGGGGGACGGGCGCTGCTGCTGCAGCTCGCGGCGCCGGGCGTCGCGCGCGGGGTGGCCGAACACAGCGGGTTCGCCTCCGACCCGACGCGTCGCCTCGTGGGCACGACTGATTACCTGTACACGCTGGCGTTCGGCAGCGAGGAGGAGATCAGGGCGGCCGCGCGCGCCGTCGGGCGGGCGCATCGCGGGGTCCGCTCCGAAACGACGCCGCACGCGTACGACGCTCGCGACCCCGCCCTGCAGCTGTGGGTGGCGGCGACGCTCTACGACACGACCGTCATGATGTACGAGCTGGCGTGGGGGCCTCTTCCGCCGGAGGCTGCGGATGAGGTGTACCGACGCAGCGCCCGCATCGGCACGGCGCTCGGCATGCCGTCGGAGCTCTGGCCCGCGGATCGCGCGGCGTTCGACGCCTACTGGAACGAGCAGGTTGCAACGCTCGAGGTGACGCCGGTCGCGCGGCACGTCGCCCGACAGTTGCTGCGTCCCGATCACGGTCCGGCGTGGATGCGTCCGTTGCTGCCGCTCGCGCGGGTCGTGACGGCGGGACTGCTGCCGCCGCGATTGCGGGCGTCGTACGGGATCCGGTGGACGCCGTCGCTGCAGCGCGACTTCGAGCGCCGACTGCGCTTCCTCCTGGCGTTCTACCGCGTGCTGCCGCGCGCGGTACGCCGGGTCCCGAGCGCGAGATCCCGTCGGGGCCGCGCCACTCTCGCCTGGCCCGGCACCCACGCCTGATCGCCCCGCGCTTCCCGGCGTGCTGCTGACCGAATCAAGGAGAAAGCACCCCCGAGTCACACGTTCATGCCGATCGGGGCAGGTCGAGCGCCAGGATTTCCTTGCTTCGGTCAGCCGATGCTCGTGTATGGCTGACCAAATGCAGGAGATTCTGGTGCCGCGGGCTCGAAAACAGCTCTAGAGGGCGGTGCAGCGCCAAAATCTCCTGCATTTGGTCAGCAGCTCAGCATCCAGGCCGATGCAACTGACCGAATCAAGGAGAAAGCGCCCCCGAGTCACACGTTCATGCGGATCGGGGCGGGTCGAAGGGCGAGATCTCCTTGATTTGGTCAGCTGCTGCCGGTGTGGCTGACCAAGTGCAGGAGATTTTCGCGCCGAGGGGGCGAAAACGGGGCTGAGACGGGGTCCGGCGTCGATTTCTCCTGCATTTGGTCAGACACCCCGTGAGAGGGGCGTCGTTGAAGGCCGCTAGCGGCGGCCCGGCTCGGGTGTCGCAGCGGGAATTTAGAATCGTGGCGTGGCGGGTCGTATCCGGAAGAGTGACATCGATGAGGTGAGGACCCGCACCAACATCGCCGACATCGTCGGCGACCACGTCGCGCTGAAGCCCGCCGGAGTCGGGTCGCTCAAGGGTCTCTGCCCCTTCCACGACGAGCGCAGCCCCAGCTTCCACGTCCGACCCGCCGTCGGCCGCTACCACTGCTTCGGCTGCGGTGAGGACGGCGACGTCTACACCTTCCTGCAGAAGCTCGACCACGCCACCTTCGCCGAAGCCGTCGAGCGTCTCGCCGGCCGCATCGGCTACACGCTGCACTACGAGGACGGCGGCCCTGCCGCGTCCGAGAGCGGCAACCGCGCGCGACTTCTCGCCGCGAACCGAGCGGCGGGGGAGTTCTTCGTCGAACGCCTCGCGAGCCCCGACGCGGATGCGGGTCGCCGGTTCCTCGGCGAGCGCGGCTTTGACCGCGCCGCCGCCGCCCACTTCGGCGTCGGCTTCGCACCGAAGAGTTGGGACGAGCTCACCAAGCACCTGCGCGGACGCGGCTTCACGAACGAGGAGCTCTCGGCCGCAGGCCTGGTCTCGAGCGGCGACCGCGGACCCTACGACCGCTTCCGCGGCCGGGTCGTCTGGCCCATCCGCGACCTCACCGGCGAGACCGTCGGCTTCGGCGCGCGGCGCCTGTTCGACGACGACAAGGGCCCCAAATACCTCAACACCCCCGAGACGCCGATCTACCACAAGTCGCAGGTGCTCTACGGGCTCGACCTCGCCAAACGCGACATGTCCCGCGCACGGCAGGTCGTCGTCGTCGAGGGCTACACCGACGTGATGGCCTGCCACCTCGCGGGCATCACCACCGCGGTCGCGACCTGCGGCACCTCGTTCGGCGTCGAGCACATCAAGATCATCCGCCGCGTCCTCGGCGACGACAGCGGGCTCGGCGAGGTCGTCTTCACCTTCGACCCCGACGCCGCAGGGCAGAAGGCGGCGGTGCGCGCCTTCGCCGAGGAGCAGCGGTTCGCCGCCCAGACCTATGTCGCCACCGGACCGGAGGGTCTCGACCCGTGCGACCTCCGCCTCGCCCGGGGCGACGAGGCCGTGCGCGGCATGATCGACTCGAAGAAGCCGATGTTCGAGTTCATGATCAAGCAGCAGCTCGCCGCCCACGACCTCGACACGGTCGAGGGTCGCGTCGGCGCCCTGCGTGCGGCCGCGCCGATCGTCGCCGGCATCCGCGACCCATCGCTGCGTCCCGGCTACTCACGCGAATTGGCGCGGTGGCTCGGCATGGAGCTCGGCGAGGTGTCGCGCGCGGTCAGCAGCGCGGCGTCGCGGCCCGCCCCGGTCGAACGCGACGAGGCACCGCCCCGACTGTCCGGTGGCGAGCCCGCCGCCGAGCCGGCGCCGCGCCCGCAGGGGCCGACGCTCGCGCAGCTTCCGACCGACGCGAGCACGCGTCTCGAGCGCGACGCGCTGATGGGGATGATCCAGCACCCCGCCCTCGTCGGCGACGCGCTGCTCGAACGCGCCACCAAGACCGGGTTCGGTAACCGCGCCCTCGCCGCCGTGCGCGACGCCGTGGGCGCGAACATCGCCACCGCGTCATCGCCCGAGTGGCTCGACACCCTCGCCGATGCGGTGCCGGAAGTCCTCGTGGGGCTCGCCCGCGAGCTCAGCATCGCCCCGCTGCCGCAGACCCGCGGTGAGGAGCTGCTGCGGGTCTACGTGCGGGACCTCGCCTCGAGGCTCGTCGACCGCGACCTGCAGCGCCGCAAGCGCGACCTCCTCGCGCAGCTCCAGCGCACCGGCTCGGGGGAGGACCCCGAGCGCTATCGCGCGGTGCAGCAGTCGCTCGTCGAACTCGAAGCCGAACGGCGCTCGCTCAGCCAGCTCTAGAACAGCCGGCTCTGACGGCGCCCGCGCGTCGACGATGTCTCATCGGAGTAACGAAAACCGCTCCGAGGAAAGCGATCGAGAGCACCTGTGTTAGACCTGGGATAACCGGAACGCGCGGGATCTCCATGGTCTTGCGCGTTCGTCTATGCAATCTCGAATGAAGAGAGGAAGACGGATATGGCATCCGCATTCTCGAAGGGCCGTCGCAGCAGGCGCGCCCTGATCGCCGTCGCCGGACTCGGCGCCAGCGCGATCGTCCTCGCCGGCTGCGCGTCGGGTGGAGACACCGGCGGCGACGGCGGCGGCGACGGTGGCACGGTCACCATCGGCACCACCGACAAGGTGACCGTCCTCGACCCGGCCGGCTCGTACGACAACGGCTCGTTCGCCGTCATGAACCAGGTCTTCCCCTTCCTTCTCAACACCCCGTACGGCAGCCCCGACGTCGAGCCCGACATCGCGGAGTCGGCCGAGTTCACCTCGCCGACCGAGTACACGGTGACGCTCAAGGAGGGCCTGACCTTCGCGAACGGCAACGAGCTGACCTCGTCGGATGTGAAGTTCACCTTCGATCGCCAGGTCGCCATCGCCGACGAGAACGGCCCGTCCAGCCTGCTCGCGAACCTCGACTCGGTCGAGGCGCCCGACGACCTCACCGTCGTGTTCACGCTGAAGAGCGAGAACGACCAGACCTTCCCGCAGATCCTCTCGAGCCCCGCCGGCCCGATCGTGGATGAGGACGTCTTCTCGGCCACCGAGCTCACCTCCGACGAGGACATCGTCGAGGGTCACGCGTTCGCCGGTCAGTACGACATCGCGAGCTACGACTTCAACAACCTGATCTCGTACACGCGCTTCGACGACTACCAGGGCGTCCTCGGCGCGGCCGAGAACGAGACGGTCAACGTCAAGTACTACGCCGAGTCGTCGAACCTCAAGCTCGACGTGCAGGAGGGCAACATCGACGTGGCGTTCCGGAGCCTCTCCGCGACCGACGTCGAAGACCTCTCCGGCAACGACGACGTCAAGGTGTGGGACGGCCCCGGTGGAGAGATCCGCTACATCGTCTTCAACTTCGACACGCAGCCCTTCGGGGCGACGACCGCGGAGGCCGACCCGGCCAAGGCTCTCGCCGTGCGTCAGGCGGTCGCCGACCTGATCGACCGCGAGGCTCTCGCGGAGCAGATCTACAAGGGCACCTACACCCCGCTCTACTCCTTCGTCCCCGCCGGTCTGACCGGTGCGACCGAGGCGCTGAAGCCGCTCTACGGCGACGGCGAGGGCGGCGCGGACGCCGAGAAGGCGGCGGCGACCCTGTCCGCGGCGGGCGTCAGCACCCCGGTCGAGCTGAACCTCCAGTACAGCAACGACCACTACGGCCCCTCGTCGGCCGACGAGTACGCGCTGATCAAGGACCAGCTCGAGTCGACCGGCCTGTTCACCGTGAACCTGCAGACCACCGAGTGGGTGCAGTACTCGAAGGACCGCACCTCCGACGTGTACCCGGCCTACCAGCTGGGCTGGTTCCCGGACTACTCCGACGCCGACAACTACCTGTCGCCGTTCTTCATCAAGGAGAACTTCCTCGGCAACCACTTCGACGACGCCGAGGTCCAGGGCCTCATCGCCCAGCAGGTCAGCACCACCGACCCCGCCGAGCGTCAGGCGCTGATCGAGGAGATCCAGGACAAGGTCGCGGCGCAGCTCTCGACCGTCCCGTACCTCCAGGGTGCGCAGGTCGCGGTGTCCGGAACCGACGTCGACGGCGTTACGCTCGACGCGTCGTTCAAGTTCCGTTACGCGCCGATCACCAAGGGCTGATCCGATAAGGAATCGGCCCTGACGGCTCCGGGCGGCCCGCCTCATCTTCGAGGCGGGCCGCTCGTCGCGCCGTCCATCCTTTTCTTCCGAAGGGCGACATGACTGTCACCGCACCACCAGAGACCGCCGGGGCTCCCGCTCCCGCGGCTCGCAGCCGTAAGCAGGGAGGCGGGCTCGGACGCTACCTGCTGATCCGGTTCCTGCTGATCTTCCCGACCATCTTCATCCTGGTGACGATGGTGTTCCTCCTGATGAGGACCACGGGCGACCCGATCACCGCCGCTCTCGGCGGTCGGCTGCCCGCCGACCAGTTGGCGGAGCGCATCGCCGAGGCCGGATACGACCGTCCGCTGATCGTGCAGTACTTCGAGTACCTCGGCCAGATCGCGACTTTCGACTTCGGCACGACGATCAGCGACAACCGTCCGGTGACCGAGGTCCTGATCACCTACGGCGGCGCCACCCTCGAGCTGGCCTTCTACGCCCTCATCGTCGCGTTCATCGTCGGCATCCCGCTCGGGATGCTCGCCGCCTACCTGCGCGACAAGTGGGGCGACGCGGTCCTGCGCATCTTCGCGATCCTCTGCTACGCGACCCCGGTGTTCTTCGCGGGGCTTCTGCTGAAGCTCATCTTCGCGGTGCAGCTGAAGTGGCTGCCTGTCGCCGGTCGCGCGTCGACCGGAGCGGAACTGCAGATGCAGGTGCTTCCCGGCAAGACGGGCATCTACCTGATCGACTCGCTCCGCACCGGCGACCCCGACGTCATCGGCGACGTCCTCGCCCACGCGGTGCTGCCGGGTCTCGCGCTCGGCCTCCTGACGGCGGGAGTCTTCCTCCGCCTCGTGCGCACGAACGTGATCGGCACCTTCGGCACCGACTACGTCGACGCGGCCCGTTCGCGCGGCGTCGGCGAACTGCGACTGGTCCGCAAGCACGCCTACAAGCCGGCGCTCATCCCGATCATCACCGTCATCGGCCTGCAGATCGCGCTGCTCCTCGGCGGCGCGGTGCTGACCGAGACGACCTTCGAGTGGAAGGGGCTCGGCTTCCAGCTCGCCGAGTACCTGCAGGCGCGCGACTTCGTGGCCGTGCAGGGCATCGTTGCGCTGCTCGCCGTGATCGTCGCGCTCACCAACTTCATCGTCGACGTCATCGCCGCACTGGTCGACCCGAGAGTGAGGTACTGACGTGACGACCCCCACCGCGGCTCCCCGCCGCAGTCTCCTCGGCCGCCTCCCGGTCGTGCACCAGCTCCGACAGAGCGTCGGGCTGCAGCGCGGCATGCTCGTGGCCGGTCTCATCATCACCGCGGTGTTCGTGCTGCTCGCGATCTTCGCCCCGCTGATCGCGCCCTACGGCTACGCCCAGCTCCGCGACGACGACGGCGCGTTCGGCGCACAGCAGCCGCCGTCGGCCGCGCACTGGTTCGGTACCACCGTCGGCGGCTACGACGTGCTCTCACGGGTGATCTGGGGAACGCAGACCGCGCTCCTCGTGATCGTCATCGCCGTCATCCTGTCGATCTTCCTCGGCGTCTTCCTCGGCCTCGTCTCCGGCTACATCGGCGGCTGGCTCGACCGCGTGCTCGTCGTGATCGCCGACGCCGTGTACGCGTTCCCGTCGCTGCTGCTCGCCATCGTCGTCGCCATCGTCATCTCGGGCGGCCAGTCGAACCAGATCGCGGGCGTGCTCGCCGCCGCGATCTCGATCACCGTCATCTTCATCCCGCAGTACTTCCGCGTCATCCGCGCGGAGACCGTGCGGATCAAGGCGGAGGCGTTCGTCGAGTCCGCTCGGGTAATCGGCGCGAGCACCCCGCGCGTGATGTTCCGTCACGTGCTACGCAACGCGACCAGGACTCTGCCGCTGATCTTCACGCTCAACTCGTCGGAGGCGATCCTGACCCTCGCGGGGCTCGGCTTCCTCGGCTTCGGCATCGAGCCGAGCTCGGCCGCCGAATGGGGCTACGACCTCAACAAGGCGCTGTCGGATGTCACGAGCGGAATCTGGTGGACGGCGCTCTACCCGGGCCTCGCCATCGTGTTCGTCGTGCTCGGCATCACCCTCGTCGGTGAGAGCCTCAACGACCTCGCCGACCCGCGCCTGCGCGGTCGTCGCGCGGTCGGGGCCGCGTCGGGCACCGTCGCGCAGACCTCGGTCGTCGCCGGCGGCGTGATCGACGCGCCAGGCGGGGTGGACGGGCTCGAGAGCCCCGGAGAGGGAGGTGGCGACCGATGAGCGTCGTCGACATCAAGGATCTGTCCGTCTCGTTCTCGACCGACGCCGGAGCGGTGAAGGCCGTCGACGGTGTCAGCCTGTCCGTCGAGCGAGGCGAAGTGCTCGCCATCGTCGGCGAGAGCGGCAGCGGCAAGACGGTGACGGCCAAGAGCATCCTCGGTCTGCTGCCCGAGACCGCCACGTCGCAGGGCGTTCTGCTGCTGTCGAGCACGCGCGGCGGCGCCGCCACCGATGTGGTGGCGGTCGACAAGAAGCAATTGCGGGAAGTGCGCGGCACCGACGTCGCGATGGTCTTCCAGGAGCCGTCGACGGCTCTGAACCCGGTCTACCCGGTCGGCTGGCAGATCGCCGAGGGCCTGCGCGCGCACGGCAAGATCAGCCGCGCCGAGGCGAAGGCCAAGGCGGTCGACATCCTCCGCAAGGTCGGAATCCCCGACCCTGAGACGCGGGTGAACTACTACCCGCACCAGTTCTCGGGAGGGCAGAAGCAGCGCGTCGTCATCGCGATGGCGCTGGTGCTGAACCCCGGCCTGATCGTCGCGGACGAGCCGACCACGGCGCTCGATGTGACCGTGCAGGCCGAGATCCTCGACCTGCTCCGCCGTGTCCGCGACGAGTTCGGCACCTCGATCGTGCTGATCACCCACAACATGGGCGTCGTCGCCGACCTCGCCGACCGCGTCGCCGTCATGTACCAGGGCGAGCTCGTCGAGCAGGCCGACGTCCGCACCCTGTTCGCCTCGCCGCAGGCCCAGTACACGAAGGACCTCCTCGCCGCGGTGCCCTACGTCGGTCAGGGGACGGCCGCAGCCGCGGAACGTGCCGCGGCCCGCGTCGGCAGCACCGGAGCGCCGCTCGTGAAGGCGGATGGTCTCGTCATCGAGTACCCGGGCCGTCTCGGCCGCGCCGGCTTCCGTGCGGTGAACGGCGTCTCGTTCGAGATCGGCGCCGGCGAGGTGCTCGGCCTCGTCGGTGAGAGCGGCTCGGGCAAGACGACCATGGGACGCGCCATCGCCGGCCTCACCGCCGCGACCGGCGGATCGCTGAACGTGCTCGGCACCGAGATGGTCGGAGTCCGCGAGAAGGACTTCCGGCGGCACCGCGTCGACATCGGGTTCGTCTTCCAGGACCCCGCGTCGAGCTTCAACCCGCTGCTCACCATCGCCGACTGCGTGGCCGAGCCGCTCATCGTGCACGGACGCGCGAAGTCGACCGGCGACGCCCGAAAGCGCGTCGACGAGCTGCTCGAGGCCGTCCAGCTGCCGAAGAGCTACGGCGACCGGTACCCGCACGAGCTCTCGGGCGGTCAGCGGCAGCGGGCGAGCCTCGCCCGTGCGCTGGCCCTCGACCCGAAGCTGCTGATCGCCGATGAGCCGACCTCGGCGCTCGACGTGTCGGTGCAGGCGCGCGTGCTCACCCTGTTCCGGGAACTGCAGCAGGAGCTCGGCTTCGCGGCGCTGTTCATCAGCCACGACCTCGCGGTCGTCGACATCCTGGCCGACCGGATCGCGGTGCTCTACCGCGGCGATCTGGTCGAGCAGGGCACCGGCGCCGAGGTGCTCGGGGCGCCGCAGCACCCCTACACGCAGCGCCTGCTGGCGTCGCTCCCGGTGCCCGACCCGGTCGCTCAGGCGTCGCGGCGCGACGAGTTGCGCAGGATCCGGGCCGCCGAGGCGTGATCCGCCTGCAGACGGCGCCGTCGCTTCGAGTCCGCTGGGGCAGGGACCACGGGGCGCCGCGGGAGGAGAAGATGAGATCGTGTCGCTGAACCGCAACCCCGTCGTGATCGACGACGTGACGATCGAGTACCCGCCCGCGCGGGGTAACGGACGCTTTCGCGCCGTCGAGGGCGTGTCGTTCACCGTCGCCCCGGGCGAGCTCGTCGGCCTCGTCGGCGAGACCGGCTCGGGCAAGAGCACCCTCGCGAAGACCCTCGCCGGCTACGTCGGCAAGGGTGCGGGGGAGGGCGCCACCGAGATCGTCGGCGGCGGGATGCACGTGCTCGGGCACGACCTCCGGCGCCTCCGACCGCGGGAACGCGCCCGGCTGCAGCTCGAGGTCGGCTACCTGCCGCAGAACGCCGGGCGCTCGCTCGTGCCCGGCTCGACCGTCGCCGAGAACGTGGCCTCGCCGGTGCTCGAACGCGACCGCCGCTTCGACCGGCGCGAGCTCGGACGTCTCGTCGCCGAGCTCATCGACGCGGTGCAGCTGCCGCTCGGGCTCATGAACGTCTACCCCCACGAGCTGTCGGGTGGTCAGCGCCAGCGGGTCGCGATCGCGCGCTCGCTCATCCTCGAACCGACCGTGTGGATCGCCGACGAGCCGACCGGCGGGGTCGACGTCACCGTGCGCGGTCCCGTGCTCGACACGCTCCTCGAGCTCCAGAGCGACCGCGAGTTCTCGGCGATCATCATCAGCCACGACGCGGCGATCACCTCGCGGGTGACCGATCGGATCGCCGTGCTGCAAAAGGGGCAGCTGATCGGCCTCGGACGCCTCGAAGAGGTGCTCACCGATCCTCAGCACCCGTACCTGCGCGGTCTCGCGCACGAGTACGAGGTGACCACGGGCCCGATCCACCTGCCGCCCGCCGCCGGCATCTGACCTCGTCGCCGATGCGCGCCGGACCGGTGCGCGACAGAATGGGACGAGCTGTTCCGTTGCGCCTGCCGACGAGGTGCGCAGCCCCACTCGACGAGGAGTTCGATGACCGAGTCACGGTTCACCCACACGGCCGTCCAAGGCGCCGACGCCGCACGCCAGCCCGAGCGCAGGCCCGAGGTCGGATCGATCGCGCTGCTGCCGGAAGCGGGGGCGAAGCAGGTCTACCGTGACGCCATCGAGGGCGCGGGCGGCCGGCTGGCGGCTCTCGACGACTCCACCCGGGCGATCGTCTGGCTCTCGAACAGCGACCCCGCGGGGCTGCTCACCGCGCTCGAGGCGAACCCGCAGATCCAGTGGGTGCAGCTTCCGTGGGCGGGCGTCGACGCGTTCGCCGAGGCGCTGCGCGACCACGACCGGGATGACCTGGTCTGGACGAGCGCGAAGGGCGCGTACGCGCAGCCGGTCGCCGAGCACGCCTTCGCCCTCGTCCTCGCGACGCTGCGGGAGCTCGGCGTGCGAGCCCGCGCCGGCTCGTGGGGCGGCAAGGCGGGCGAGTCGCTCTACGGACGCGAGGTCGTCGTGGTCGGGGCAGGCGGCATCGCCATCGAGTTGATCCGACTCATGGAGCCCTTCGACGTGCGGGTCACGGTCGTGCGCAAGTCCGAGAGCCCGGTGGCCGGTGCGTACCGCACGGTCACCGCCGACCGCCTCGACGAGGTCCTGCCCGCCGCGGATGTCGTCGTGCTCGCCGCCGCCTCCACCGCCGAGACGAAGCGGCTGATCGGCGCCGAACGCCTGGCCATGCTGAAGCCGACTGCCGTACTCGTCAACATCGCCCGCGGAGCCCTTGTAGACACCGACGCGCTGCTCGACGCGCTGCGATCGGGGGCGCTCTACGGCGCGGGCGTCGACGTCACCGACCCCGAACCGCTTCCCGACGGCCACCCGCTCTGGGACGAGCCGCGCGCCATCATCACCCCGCACTCGGCGGACACCCCCGACATGATCACGCCGCTGCTCGCCGAGCGCATCAGGCTCAACGTCGACGCCTACGTGAACCACGGCGATTTCGTCGGAGTCGTCGACCCCAAGGGCGGCTACTGACGTGGGGCCCTCCAGGTGACCGAGCGCACGGTCTGGGTGGGGGCGTACACCACGCTCAGCGAGACGCCCTCCGCCGGGATCACCGCGATGACGCGGCTCGCCGACGGCGGCCTCGAGGTCGTCGGCACCGCGGTGGAGGCTCCGGACCCGTCGTATCTGCTGCGCGACCCGCGTCGCCGCGACATCGTCTACGCGGTCGACGAAGGCGGCCGCGGCGTCCAGTCGTTCCGACGCACGAGCGAGCATCGGCTCGAGCCGATCGGCTGGGTGGCGACGAACGGCGACTACCCGTGCCACCTCGGCTTCCGTGAGAGCAGGGCGGGTGCGTTCCTCGACGTGTCCTGCTACGGCGACGGCGGTGTCGTCGTCCACCCTGTCGATGACGACGGCCGAATCGGCGAACCCGTCCAGACCCTGGCGGGAACGGGATCCGGCCCGCACGCCGAGCAGGACGGCCCGCACGCGCACTCGACTCTGCGGGTCGACGGCCTCGTGCTGAGCGCCGACCTCGGCAGCGACGACGTCCACGTGCACGAGGTCCGCTCCGACGGGATGCTCGACCGCGTCGACTCCCTGCGGCTTCCCGCCGGAACGGGACCGCGCGACCTCATCCGGCATCCGTCCGGTGCGGTGTGGGTGCTGGGGGAGCACGGGAAGACCGTCACGGTGCTCGTCCCGATCGCACGCGGGTTCCGTCTCGGCGAGACGGTACCGCTGGCCCCGCACGCCCAGCTCGGGGATGTGGCCGCCGATCAGGCCGCCGCGCTGAGCGTCTCGGCCGACGGGACCCGGGCGTTCGCTGGGCTGCGCGGCAGCAACCGGATCGCGGTTCTCGCCGCCGACCTCGACGACGCGTCCCCGCATCCGGTCGGCACCTTCGACGCCGCGGTCGAGTGGCCGCGTCACCATCTGCTCGAGGTGGACATCGTGCACGTGGCGGGCGAGCGCAGCAACACCGTGGTCAGTCTGCGGCTCGATCCGTTGACCGACGGGGCGGCCTTGATCGGCGCGCCCGTGCCCGTCGCGGCGCCGACTTTCCTGCTGCCCGCATGAGTCGATCGGCCCTGTGCGCATCGATGGACAACGGAGGCCCTCGCAGTGCGCTAAGCTAGTCGTCGCTGTTCCAGCATTCCTCGATAGCTCAATTGGCAGAGCAGCCGGCTGTTAACCGGCAGGTTCTTGGTTCGAGTCCAAGTCGGGGAGCGAAAGCCCAGAGACTCCACTCTCTGGGCTTTTTCCTTTGCCGCCGCGCCACGTTCCGTCAGTGCACTGCGTCGAGCTCGAGCCGGAACGCGAGGCCGAGCCGGCTGCCCCATGAACGGGCCTCCTCCTCGCCGCCGTCCGCGAGAGTCAGACCGTGCGACGGCATGATGAAGCTCGCGGGCGGAGTCAGTTGCTCCCACCCGTGCGAGATCAGCGACCGCGCGATGCGCCGTGCAGACGACGCGCCGAAGAGGGGTGCCAGGTCGGCGCGCGTCTCGAACGCCGCGAATCGCGGGTGCACGAGGTCGGGCACGCGGTCGAGCCACTCACGCACTCCCGGCCGCGAGGTGTCGGCCTCGAGATCGACGCGGTTGGCGGGAGATTGCGACCATCGTCGCGCCTCCGCTCGGCTGCGGGGCGTCGGCAGACCGTGCGTGTGGGTGGGAGCCCCGACGACGACCAGCCCGACTTCACGCAGGTCCGTGGCGGCGCAGTCGTCGACCGCCATGGCGAGCGCGGCGACGTCCTCGTCGACGAGTCCCGCCGTGACCTCCTCGGCGATGCGGCGAGTGTTGCCGAACCACGACTCGTAGAGCACGAGAGCGTTGACGGCCATGACCCGTCCCTTCTTCCGCGAGCGATGCGCTCAGCAAGCACGGTGCTCGGAAGTCCGGCGTCGAGAAAGGGGACTTCGCCCCCTTTTTCAGGTTGCGGTGAGGGTGGGGTGCGCCTGAGGAGCGCGCCGACGGTGGGCGAAGTCGCGGGCCCGCGAGCTCGACAGCGCGGTGAGGATCAGGATGTCGAGCGACAGCGACACCAGGTTCGTCGCCAGTGAGATCTCCTGGCCGTCCTGGAAATGCGCGACGGCCGACACGGCGATGCTGCCCACCGCGCCGAGCATCACGACGATGCGGGCGATGTCACTGCCGAACAGCACGAGCAGCCCCAAGCCGCCCTGGTAGACGAGGAAGACGATCGCGACCGCGAGGTAGAGGGTGGATTCGGCCTCGATCTCCGAGTCGCTCAGCGACCGCGCGTTGTCGTCGATGAGCAGCACGTCGCCGAGGCCCGACCAGCCGAGCACCGCCCCCACGTAGACGACGAGAGGGGTGACGGCACGCAGCATCACGACGACGGCGCCGAAGACGGTGGGGGAGGGGCGAAGGACGCGCTTCTCGGGCGCACCCGCCCGCCGCCGCTTCGGGGCTGGGACGGGGACGGCCGTCTCGTTCACCGCGGTGGCGTCCACGGTGACCGCGCGGAGGTCGACGACCGGCAGGTCGCCGTCGGTCTCGATGGCGTCGCCGCCGCCGTTGCGCGCGTGGTAGCCGGTCGCGAAGTCCTCGAGCATGGTGACCGAGACGGCGGGGGCGCTCGAGGTGAGCGTGCTGAGGATGTGGTCGCGTTCGGCGTCGGTGTCCGGCGCGATCTTGTGGGTGATCTGCAGGGTGAAGAGCGAGAAGCCCACCGAGCGGTCGTAGGTGCCGGCCGCGAGCCACTCGGCACGGGCCCCCCGCCGGGGAGGCGCCACCCGTCGGGGCAGCGCCAGAAGCGGACGTGGTGGCGCCGCGACGGGTTGCCGCGCACCTCCTGTTGGTAGGCGAAGTCCTGATTGCGGCCGAACAGCAGCAGCGGGCTGACGGGCGCCCGGTCGTAGCTTCGATGCAGCAGGGTCGACGCGACGATCCGCCATCCGCTGCGCAGCGACACGTCGTCGGCCCGCGTCCAGCCCGCCGCGAGCATGGCCTGGTGCACCTGCTCCTCGGAGCCGAGGAGCGCGACGTTCACCGGGTCGCCCAGCAGGCCGTCGCTCGTGCGGGTGCGGCCGATGAAGTAGTCGGGCACGTAGATGTCGGTGAGGATGCGGTGCAGACGGGGGAGCGCGACGTAAGCGAGCACGAGCCAGAACAGCACGTAGAACCACACCTGGCTCCAGCCCGAGTCGAAGCCCTGACGGAGCACGAGATAGGCGAGCCACACGGCGGCCGCTCCGGCGAACACGAAGAAGGCGCTGTCGAGCGTGCGGCTCACCCGGTATCGCTTCGGCGCCCGCGGCGTCGGCGCCCTGCCCGTTCTCGCCATGCGTCAGACGCTATCGGCAAGGCGGCGCGCGCCGCTCGACACGGTGGCCCGCTGCACTCCGGTCAGGCGTGGGTGATGCAGCGGGAGGCCCACGGGCGCGCGGCGAGGCGACCCTCGGCGATGGCCGCGCCGCACACCTCGCAGCGGCCGTAGTCGCCGGCGCTCAGCCGATCCAGCGCCCCGCCGATCTCGTCGAGACGCGCGAGCGCGCCGACCCGCAGGGCGTCGGCCTGTGAACGCTCGTAGGCGAGCGTGGTGCCCTCGGGGTCGTGCTCGTCGTCGTTGTTCGAATCGCGGCGGGCGTCGACGATGCCGTCGATCTCGGCTCCCAGACTGCGAAGCAACTCCCGGGTTTCGGAGCGCGCGCGGGTCAGCGCGTCGCGGGCGGCGGTCGCATCCATCCGTCGGCTCCTTCCGGGCACGCGTGCCGTGCAACACACATTCTGCGCCCGAGGTCCGACAGCGCCGAGTGGCTCCGGGCTCCGGCGGACCGGCGGAAATAGACTGCCCGCATGGTCGATCTCGTCACTCTCGGGCTGATCCTCGTGCCCGTGCTGGCCGTGGTGGCCGTCGTCTTCTTCGTGCTCTGGCTGCTGCTGCGTCGCCGGTACCGCACGATGCTCGCCGACCTCAACGCATCGGCGCGCGAGCGGATCGACCTCGAGATGCTCGTGGCCGAGCAGGGCGGGCGGCTCCGCATCATCCGCGAGCTGCACGATCTCACCCTGCACCGGGTGTCGTCGCTCGTCTCCGACGCCGAAGGAGCCCGCCTGGCGGGGGAGCGCAACCCGCAGGCGGCGGTGCGCGGTGCGATCGGCATGGGCGAGACTGCCCGGGCGATGCTCGCCGACATGCGTCGGGTCAGCACCCTGGTGCGCGACAGCGAGGCCGACATGCTGCCGCAGCCCACGCTGCGCTCGACCCGCGACCTGTTCAAGCTGATGCGCGACGCCGGCCTGTCCGTCGTCTTCGAGGAGAGCGGCGCACCCTACGACCTCGCTCCCGCGGCGGAGCTCGCCGTCTACCGCATTCTCCAGGAAGCCCTCACCAACGCGCTCAAGTACGGCGGCGACGGCACGACCGCTCGGGTCGGCTTCACCTGGACGGCGCAGGGCCTCCAGGTGCGGGTCGACGACGACGGCTTCCGCAACGCTGCTGCGCGCCGCGGCCTCGACCCGAACACGTCGACCGGGTACACGGTCGAGGACGACCTGCGCACGTTGACGCAGGAGATCGTCGGCCCCGGCATCGAGGAGATGCGCGAACGCACCGAACTGTTCGGCGGCGTCTTCAGTGCATCCCAGACGGCGGGGGTCGGGTTCTCGGTCGCCGCGGTGTTCCCCGCGCTCAAGCACCACAACGGCGTGCACGGCGTCGACCTCACCCGCGGTGGATCCCGCTGAGCCTGCCGTGGCCGACCCCGCGGTGCGGGCGGCCACACGAGCGGGCATCGCCGTCGGAGTCGCGACCGCGGCGTACGGGATCTCGTTCGGCGCGCTCTCCGTCGCCGCCGGACTCGACGTCTGGCAGACCTGCGTCCTCAGCCTGCTGATGTTCACCGGCGGGTCGCAGTTCGCGCTCGTCGGCGTCATCGCGAGCGGCGGGGCGGCGGCCGGGGGATCGGCCATCGCGGGCGCCGCGCTGCTCGGGGCGCGAAACGCGCTGTACGGCATCCGCACGAAGCCTATCGTCGGCGGTGGATTCTGGAAGCAGGTCGCCGCGGCCTGGCTCACGATCGACGAGTCGACGGCGGTGGCGAGCGCGCAGCCGACGCCGCGGAGTCGTCGGCGGGGCTTCTGGGTCACCGGGCTCGCCGTCTTCCTCGGCTGGAACCTGACGACGTTGATCGGCGCACTGCTCGGTGATGCGCTCGGCGACGTGCGCGCATGGGGGCTCGACGCCGCCGCCGGGGCCGCCTTCCTCGGGCTGCTCTGGCCGAGGCTGAAGCGCCTGCAGCCGGTCGTCGTCGCCATCGGTGCCGCGGTGGTCGCGACGGTGCTCACGCCGTGGCTGCCGCCCGGGCTGCCCGTGCTCGTCGCCGCGGTAACCGCGATCGTCGTCGGGCTGACGAACTGGTTCGGCCGACGGTCGACGAGCGAGGGGAGTGCGGCGTGACCCTGTGGCAGATCGTGCTGCTGGCGTCCATCGCCTGCCTCGCCCTCAAGCTGCTCGGCTATCTGGTGCCGGCATCGGTGCTCGCGAAGCCGGCGACGGCGCGGACGGCGGAGCTGCTGACCGTGGCTCTGCTCGCAGCGCTCATCGCCGTCCAGACGCTCGGCTCGGGTCAGGCGATCGAGGCGGACGCCCGCATCCCGGCGCTCGGCGTCGCCGCCATCCTCTTCGCCCTGCGAGTCCCATTCGTGCTGGTCGTCCTGGCGGCAGCGGCGGTCGCAGCCCTGATCCGCCTTCTCACCTGACCTCTACCCCCGCGAGCGCGGTGTGTTGCTCCGAGCGCGGGTGTCTAAACACCAGCGCTGGGAGCAACACACCGCGCTCGCAGGGGTGAGGCGGTGAAGATGGGTCAGCCTTCGAGGTCGTCGATGCCCGGGGTCCAGAAGTTGCCGTCGATGCCCCACCCCGCTTTCCGGATGACCTTCGCGGCGCGGCGGGCGTAGAGGAAGTCGAGGCGGTCGACGTAGAGCACGCCGTCGAGGTGGTCGTACTCGTGTTGGAAGATGCGGGCGAACCAGCCCTCGGCCTCGATCTCGAACGGGTTCTGATCGAGGTCCACGGCGCGCAGGATGGCCCTGTCGGCGCGCACCAGCGGGAAGCGCTCGCCCGGCACGGAGAGGCAGCCCTCGGCCTCGGAGTCCTCGTCGGCTTCGTGCGTGGGCGTCGGCGAGAGCCACAGCTCGGGGTTGATGGCGACGCCGCGCCGCTCGGTGCCGTCGTCGTCGGGATAGTTGTAGACGAACAGCCGCAACGGCACGCCCACCTGAGGGGCGGCGAGGCCGACGCCCGGAGCGGCGAGCATCGTCTCGTACATGTCGGAGACGAGGGTGCGCAGCTCGTCGTCGAAGACGGTGACGGGACGTGCGGGTTCGTGCAGCACCGGGTCACCGGTGATGCGGATGGGAAGGATCGCCATAGCGGCCTAACCCTAGCGAAAGACCGCCTGTAATAAGGTCGAGGGCGTGACGCCGGACCTGAACGACATCTCCGAGCAGATCATCCGTCAGTCGACGCAGTGGATCGGCATCCCGATCGCCCTCGTCGGCGCCGTCTTCCTCAGCCTCGGCGCCCAGTTCCAGCATCGCGGCGTCGCGAAGATGGAGGCGAAGAAGGGCGAGACCCTCGGCGGCCTGTCGGTCGCGCAGATCCTCGCGCTGATCCAGCGTCCGTCGTGGGTGTTCGGCACCCTGATGCTGGGACTCGCCATCGTCTTGCAACTGACGAGTCTCGGTTTCGCGCCGCTCATCGTCGTGCAGCCGCTCGGCGCGATCGCGCTCGTGATCACCGCGATCCTCAACGCCCGCGTGACGCACACGCGCCTCAATCGACGCACGGTTCGGGCGATTGCGCTCTGCGTCGGCGGCGTCGCCCTGTTCGTCACGATCGCGGCGCTCACCGCCATCGAGCAGACCATCACCGACGGGCACCTCATCACGATCCTCATCGTGCTGGGCGTCGTACTCGTCGCCTTCGCCCTCGCGTTCGGATTCTTCCGGCACCGGTTCCGGGCGATCTTCTACATCATCGGCGCCGGCGTGCTCTACGGCTTCGTCGCGACCCTCGCGAAGGTCGTCATCAACCGGGTCATCCAGGGCGACTTCGAGTGGCTGACCCTCACCTGCCTCGCCGCACTGCTACTCGCGGCAGGACTCGGGGCCTACTTTGTTCAGACCGCGTACTCGTCGGGCCCGCCCGACCTCGTGATCGCGGGCCTCACCGTCGTCGATCCGATGGTCGCCGTCGGGATCGGCATCATCGTGCTCGGCGAGGCGTCGCAAGCGCCGTGGTGGGCGGTTCCCGCATTCATCGTCGCCGGCGCGATCGCCGTGTTCGGCGTCTTCGATCTCGCACGCCACCATCCGCAGATCAAGCGCTGATCGACGCCGCTTTTCCCGCCACGCGGCCCGGCGGGTCGCCGGATGGGGGCCATGGGCTACCGTGGAGGGGATCGCCCCCCCCCGATACCGCGTGACGCGCGGGCCGCTCAGCAGAGCCGCGACGAGCGTCGAGTACGCATTGTGAGGAAGACCATCGACGCCCCACTCGATCCGACGAACGAGACGCAGGAGCCCACGAAGCTCACCGTCCTGATCGTCTGCGACACCTTCGCCCCCGACGTGAACGGCGCGGCGAACTTCGCTGTCCGCCTCGCCGCCGGCCTGTCGGAGCGCGGACACGACGTGCACGTCATGGCGCAGTCGCACAACAACCGTCGCACGGTGAAGAAGGAAGAGCACGGGGGTGCCCGCTTCACGGTGCACCGCGACCTCAGCATGCGCTGGCCCTGGCACGACTGGCTGCGCTTCCCGTACCCGTGGCGGCTGCGCGCGAACGCCCGGCGCACACTCGACCTCGTGAAGCCCGACGTCGTGCACATCCAGTCGCACATCATGGCGGGCCGCGGCGCCTCGACCGAGGCGCAGAACGCCGGCGTCCGTCTCGTGGCGACCAACCACTTCATGCCCGAGAACCTGATCGAGCACACCGGCATCCTGCCCCGCTTCATCTGGCCGCTCGCCATCAAGCTCACCTGGAAGGACGCGGAGCGGGTGCTGCGCAAGTCGGCGGCCGTCACCACCCCGACCCGCAAGGCCGCGCTCTACCTCGAGCAGATGACGGGACTCACCGGGGTCAACGCGATCTCGTGCGGCATCCGCGCCTCCGACTACACGCCGAACTTCGAGCCGCGCACCGAGAACCGCATCGTGTTCACCGGACGCGTCACCGGCGAGAAGCAGATCGACAAGCTGATCGAGGCGGTCTCCATGCTTCCGGCCGATCTCGACACTAAGCTCGACATCATCGGCGGCGGCGACCAGCTGAAGAACCTGCAGGCCCTCGCCGAGAAGCTCGGGGTCGCCGATCGCGTGATCTTCCACGGCCGGGTGAGCGACGCGAAGCTGCGCCGCACCCTCACCCAGGCGACGGTATTCGCGATGCCCTCCATCGCGGAGCTGCAGAGCATCGCGACGATGGAGGCGATGGCCTCCGCCCTGCCGGTGGTCGCCGCCGACGCGATGGCGCTGCCGCATCTCGTGCACGACGGCGAGAACGGCTATCTGTTCCCGCCCGACGATGTGCAGGCGCTCGCCGACCGGCTCGAGCAGGTGCTGCGTCTGCCCGAGGACGAGCTCAACGTGATGAAGAACGCGTCGCTGCGACTCATCGAGCCGCACGACATCGAGACGACCCTCGACGTGTTCGAGCAGCTCTACCGCGGGGAGCAGATCGACGACCCGGTCACCGAGGTGCCGCCGCTGTCGGCGAAGCTGCGCGAGCAGTTCCGCTCGCTGCGCCGCCGCGCCCGCGAGGCCCTCGAGTCCGACCACGCCTGAGGTCCGACCCCGCTACTGGTGGGTGCACGGATCAGGAGTTCATGCGCCGATCAGGAGAAGTGGCCGGATTGGTCCTGATCCGTGTGCGAGTTGCCCGGTTTCGGGTGCAAACTCCTGATCCGTGCACACGACCGGCGGGCACCCGGGCTAGGGGAGTAGCGGCCCGCCCTGCTCGGTGAGAGCCAGCAGCAGTCCACGCCCGTGCGCGAGCAACTCGTCGTCGATGGTCGGATCCCAGCTCACCGCGCCCGCGAACCCCTCGGCCGCGCTGCGCACGATGAGCACACGGTCGGGATGCAGACCGTCTTCGGCGAAGAACCGATCCCAGCGTTCCGCGTCCGCGCGGAGGAGGTCGTCCATGCCCTCGATCTTCAGCACACTCCAGAATTCGCTGTAGTGGAAGACGTCGCGCACGTCGTCGTTGTCGGAGAAGACGGCGCGGATGTATCCGCGGAGCGCCTTGCCGGGGTGGTTCTCGGCCAGGTCGATGTGGTCGCGCGCCAGCCGGTGCAGTCGGTCGAGGGTGTCTTCGACCACCGCGATGAGGAGCACCTCGCGCGACGGGAAGTGATGCAGTAGTCCACTCTTCGACACCTGCGCCTCGTTCGCGATCTCGCCGATCGCCGCCCCGGTGCCGCTTCGGCGCAGCACAGCGCGGGCCGAGTCGAGGATCGCGCGTCGTGTGCGCTCGGTGTTGCGAGAGGGGCGATCGTCAGTGCTCACCTCCCCATTCTCTGCGCATCAACCGAGAAATCAAACGACCCGGTCGGTAATACCGACCAACTGGTCGGTAAGCTGATCGGGTGACATCGACCTCCCGCACCGAAATCCCTTCCCTCGCGGGTGCCCGTGAGTGGACCGCCCTCGCCGTCGTGACCCTCGCGGTCGTGCTTCTGGCGATCGACGGCACGGTGCTCGCCCTCGCCGTGCCTTCGCTGACCGCGGCCCTCGATCCCACGGCGACGCAGATCCTCTGGATCGGCGACATCTATTCGTTCGCCCTCGCCGGTCTGCTCGTGACGATGGGCAACGTCGCCGACCGCTTCGGCCGCAAGCGTCTCCTGCTCATCGGGGCCGCGGGCTTCGGCATCGCCTCAGTGATCGCCGCCTTCGCCCCGACACCTGAACTGCTCATCGCCGCTCGCGTGCTGCTCGGTGTCAGCGGGGCGACGCTCATGCCGTCGACGCTGTCGATCATCCGCAACCTGTTCTCGGACTCGCGGCAGCGGACGAGAGCGATCGCCGTCTGGTCGGCCGGCGCGACCGGCGGGGCCGCGGTCGGCCCGCTCGTCGGCGGGGCGCTGCTCGAGCACTTCTGGTGGGGATCCGTCTTCCTCATCAACGTCCCGGTCGTTGTGGTCCTGCTGATCGCAGGCGGGCTCGTGATCCCCGAGTCGAAGAATCCGGCACGCCCTCGCATCGACCTCTTCAGTGCGGCGCTGTCGATGCTGGCGATCGTGCCCGTGGTCTACGCCATCAAGACCGTCGCGTCCGACGGCGTCACCGTCGCCGCCGTCGTCGCACTCGTGGTCGGTGTGGCGAGCGGTGTGTTCTTCGTCCGCCGTCAGCGTCGCCTCGCGGAGCCGCTGATCGACATCCGTCTCTTCTCGAATCCGGCCTTCAGTGGCGCGGTCGTGGCGAACACGATGGCGATCTTCGCGTTCATCGGGATGCTCTTCTTCTTCTCGCAGTACCTCCAGCTCGTGCGCGGGCTGAGCCCACTGCAGGCCGGCCTCACCGAGCTGCCCGCCACCATCGCCTCGCTGCTGGTCATCGCGATCGTCGGGATGCTCGTGTCGCGCCTCGGACGCGGGCCAACCATCGCCGCGGGCCTCGCCGTGGCTGCTCTCGGCATGGGCCTGCTCGCGGTGGGCGAAGCGATGCCCGGGTTGGTCTGGCTGATCGCCGCGCTGGTCGTGATCGGGTTTGGCAGCGGGGTCGCGATGACGGTCTCCACCGACGCCGTCATGTCCGCGGTGCCGCCGCAGCGGGCGGGAGCGGCCTCCGCGATCTCGGAGACCGGCTACGAACTCGGTGTCGCCCTGGGCATCGCGGTGCTCGGGTCGATCCAGACTGCGACCTACCGTGCAGGCTTGAACCTGCCGTCGGACTTCGACGCCGACGCTTCCGCCCGCGTGAGTGAATCGCTGGCGTCGGCCGACCGGTTCCTCGCGGGCGGGGGAGCGGCGGCGGAGGCCGTGCTCGCCCAGGCGCAGGAGGCATTCACGTCCGGCATGCAGATCGCCGCCATCATCGCCGCGGTGCTCACCGCCATCGCTGCGGTCGTGGCGTGGCGCGTCATCCCGGCCGGCCGCGACCGAGTCGCAGTGGACCACTGACCGAGGTCCTTACGCTGCGCCTCAGTCGCTGCCCGGTGCGCTGAGCCGAGCCGCGGGTCGCCGCCGGGTATGGTTTCCTCGTCGCGACTGACGCATTGGAAGCGGCACGGGGCGGTAGCTCAGCTGGTTAGAGCAGTGGACTCATAATCCATCGGTCACGGGTTCAAGTCCCGTCCGCCCTACCAAGTAATCACTGGAAGTAGGGCTCTCAGCGCCGAGGGTGCAGCGGCTTAACCACTCCAAGCCCCCTCCGAGCTGCTGCTACCGTTCGGGTCGTGGACTTGGATCTCTTCTGGGCATGGACCGGCGACTCGACCGTCTGGGACTGGATCAGGACCGGCTTGGCCGCATAGGTCGGTGCTGTGGTCGGTGGCGTGTTCACCCTGCTCGGACAAGCCCGCCAAGCGGAGGCCCAGCGAAAGATGCAAACAGAGCAGTTCAGCGCCGAAGAGAAGTCGGCGCTCGGTCGGTGGGAACGCGAGCAACGCGGTCTTGCCGTAAGCGATTCACTGGAGTCGGCGACTGAGCTGTTCAAAGACTTCACCGCACTGCAGCGCTCGATACAGGCCGCGCAGCCGTCGATCAGCGACATCTTGAGCGGCGCCTCGTGGGTGCCGGTTTGGCGACAGATGTGGACTGAAGACATGAGTCTCGACCTCGACGTCAAATCGCGCTTACTCGCAGACGACGACGCTCGCATTGCTGTACAGCGGATAGTCCAACTTCTTGACAGCGCGTCCGACTTTGCGAAGGAGGACATGTACCCGACGCACCCGACGATCAATATGCGGCTTCGCAATATAACGGGTCATCTGACCGCCGAAGGAGTTGAGGTGGTGGGTGCCTACATCCGGCGCGTACCCCACACCTCGAACCGGCTCGAGCTGATGGTCTCGCTAGAGACGGCACGCACGGAGTATCTCCGATGGGAGGAACGAGAGATGGAGGCAGCCGAGAACTACGAGCCCGACGACGCCCCTATCCCCGGTGGCAAAGGGCCTGAACTTCCCCCGTTGCCTCAATCCGGTTAGTCAGGTAGGTATCGAGGCGGTCCATGTCGGCGTCGAAGTCGTCCTGGAAGAAGTGCAGGTACACCTTGTAGGTGGTGCTGGTGTCTGCGTGGCCGATAACCTGCGCGACGCATTCGAGCTTCATCCCCGACGCCGCGAACAGGCTCGCTGCGGTGTGCCGCAGGTCGTGGAACCGAAGCTCGGGTTGCCCGATCGCGGCGGCTGCGGGGCGGAACCGGTTCCGGTAGGAGCTCTCGTAGTCAAGTGGGCGAGCGCCGTGAGGCGGTCGTGAACCGCCCGACACGCCGCCCGAAACACCCTCCACAGATACTGACCCCTGTGGACAAACTTGTCCCCGAAGCGTTAAACCCCTGATCCTGGAGCTGGTTCCCTCCACAGAAGGCCTCGAAGGATGCGACACGCCGACCACATCATGTAGTGGTCGGCGGCAATAGCGGCGCGCATATGTAGTGTTGCTCCCGGGAAAAGGAAGACCCCGGAAGAGCAGACGCTTCTTCCATCAAACGGGGTCAGCGGCTTCCGGGGTCCAGTGTCCTTGGCGGGAACACACCAACCCTAGCCGCCCGAAGTGGTCGTGCCCCCAGAGGTACGTAACAACTTTCGAGCGGTGAAGCCGTTCCATTACGACAGTGACCGGTAAGTCCTCCTCGAAGGGCGGCAGTGGCAAGAGCCACCGCAGCGCGATCTCGGGCCGTTACGTGACCTCGAAGCAGGCCAAGGCGAGCCCGAAGACGACCGTCTCGGAGTCCCGCAAGAAGTAGCGGGACGGGGTGCGGCCTGTTCCGGCGGGCCGCACTCCTGCCGCTGTGCGACACGCCGCCGCTGTGCCGACTCCGTGTCCGCACTTTGGAGGACACTGGCGGCCACGTGGGGGCGCGACTGACGGGGAGGGTCAGATGGAAGTACAACGCATCGAGCAGATCACTAACAGTGGCGGCCAAGGGGAGATCTGGCGGGGAGCGGACGAGGACGGCACGCCTGTCGCGATCAAGTTTCTGAAGCTGCCGAACGCGATCACAAACACCGGGGCTGAGCTGAAGCGGTTCGAGCGCGAGATCGCTTGTCAGCGGCAGCTGAACCACACTGGCATCGTCGAGATCCTCGACGTTGACCTCGAAGCGGAGTTCCCGTCCTATGTGATGCCGCTCGCAGACGGATCGCTGCGGCAGGTGCTGCTCGGAAATCCCGGCGGTCTCTTCGACCACCAGGTGATCGTCACTTTCCAGAAGGTGCTGGACGCCGTCATCTACGCGCACCGGGAAGGTGTCCTGCACCGCGACCTCAAGCCGGAGAACATCTTGATGTTCGCGGGCGAGCCGAAGCTCTCGGACTTCGGCCTGGGGCGTCGGCTGCTCAGCGACAGCACCACGATCACGGTGGCGAACGTCGGGGTCGGGACCTTTGCCTACTCGTCGCCGGAGCAACTCGCAGACGCGCACGACGCCGACGCGCGAGCTGACGTGTACTCGCTCGGATGCATCCTCTTCGAGCTGCTGTGCGGGCAGGTGTGGTTCTTCAAGAGAGACGTCAACTTGGTGCCTGAGAAGTACCGGCACCTCATCCTCGTTGCCACCGATAACGACCGGAACCGGCGTCACGCCACGGTGATGGAGTTCTCCCGGCAGTTCAAGCTGGTCGCCGCTGACATCGAGCGTTTGCAGGCGCCCAGCGCCCGCGCGAAGAAGTTGCTGCGGGCGATGACGAAGGGCGTCGCCAAGTCGACCGACTACTCGGCACTGGCACGAATCCTGATGCAGCACTCCGACGATGTCGAGCTGTACAACCTCCTCATGACGGCTTCGGAGGATGCCACCTCGGAGCTGGCTCGGGTCGAACCGACTGCGTTCAAGCACATCCTCAAGTCGGTGGACCGCTACACCGATCGGCACTTCGACTTCGACTTCACCGACACGATCGGCCGCTTCCTTCTCAGGGCCTTCCATGCGACCGAAGACCTCGAAGTGCACACCGTGATCTTGAAGAGCATGATCCTGCTGGCCCATCGTCATAACCGCTACCGGGTGCGCGAGATCTTCGCCGATCTCGTCGCGGAGGTCCTGGACCAGAGCGTCTACGTTGTGGTCGTGACGAACATACTGCACGACAACTCTGCGGTGAAGGACTTCCTGCGCCCCGCCCTGAGTACTCGCTCGCTGCCACCGATCATCGCAGAGGCGCTCGCGGCCTGAACCCCCTCGAAGAACCACTCCAACTGCATCTGATCCGATCGATCCGCGTCGACCCGTAGTGACCCAGATTGACCCTCTAGATCCGTGCACTCACGGGCCAGTACGGGTCATAGATGGGCGGTGCCGGTCAGCTCGGGAACCCCTCCGAGCCGCTCTCATATTCATCGGTCACGGGTTCAAGTCCCGTCCGCCCACAAAGGTTCGCACCGTGCCGGCGTCGACTCCGTGCCGACTGGCACTAGGGGTGCGCGACGGCGATTGCTAGCATCGCTTATGGCGCCGAAGCCAGCTTCCACGAGAGCACCGAGTGCTCCTCCGAGGGATGACGGCGGCCTGCGGTGACCAGGGGGCGGCCACACGTCGACGGCCCACTCAGCGGCCGGAACGTGCTCGTTCCTGGACGGGACCGGTACCTCGATCTGCTGCGCGCCATCGCGCTGGTCCGCGTCGTCGCCTTCCACACCTTCTATCAGGCCGTCTGGCTGTCGGTGATCTTCCCCTCGATCGGCGTCATGTTCGCCCTCGCGGGAGCGCTGATGGCGCGCTCACTCGATCGGCCGACCGGGCAGGTCTTCAAGAGCAGGATGAAGCGTCTGCTGCTGCCCCTCTGGCTGTACAGCGCAGTCGTCGTGGGGGTGCTCGTCCTACAAGGGTGGCGCCCGGACGCCGGCGACGTGGGCGGCTGGTGGCTTCAGCTCACGCTGTGGTTCCTGCCGATCGGCGACCCTCCGTTCCCGGTCGTTGAGCTCGACTCGCCGCTCGCGTGGGGCGAGATCGCAGTGATCCACCTCTGGTACATCCGTGCCTACTTCTGGTTCGTCCTGCTCTCGCCCCTCATGCTCGCGGCGTTCAAACGGCTGCCGTTCGTCGCTCTCGCGGCCCCGCTCGCCCTCATCGCCGCACTCGAGTTCGGCCTCATCCCCATCCAGGGGCCGGTTGCGTCGGTCGTCTACGACTTCGCCACCTTCGGTGCGTGCTGGATGCTCGGCTTCGCCTACCAGCGAGGCGTCCTGCACTCACTGCGCAGAGTCCCCACTGTTCTCGTCGCGCTCGCGATCATGGCCGTGGGTCTCGGCTGGGCGGCAGGGCACTCCGGTGATGCGGGCTGGGATCTCGGCCAGATTCCGCTCGCACAGGCGCTGTGGTCGTTCGGATTCGTGGCGCTGCTGCTGCGGATCTCGCCGTCGTGGTCTGCGCTGCCGGGATTCCTGCGTCCCTTCGACGGATTCATCACTCTCATCAACAACCGAGCGATCACCGTCTACCTCTGGCATATCCCCCTCCTGGTGGCGGTCGTTCCCCTGATCGACCTCTTGTGGCAGGTGCCGTTCCTCGCCGAAGGGATGCCGTGGCTCATCGAGAGTCAGTGGCTTCAATTCGCCGCTGTCTGGGTTCTGCTCGGTCTCGTGATCCTCGCTATCGGCTGGGTGGAGGATTTGGCCGCAAGCCGGCCGCTGAGGCTTTGGCCCGACGGCAGGAGGCGGAATGCATCCGCACGACGGCTTTCGGCGCAGTCCTCCGCGCCGCCGCTCGGCGCCGCAGATCAGAGGCGCACGTCGCCCGAAGGCGCCGCCGAGACCCCGGATCGTCCTGGAGACGGGTCCTGAGGAGTCCCATCCGCCCTACGACGAACGGTCTCGCGGGTCTCGGCCGACGGTCAGGCGCAACCGGTGGTTTCCAGGTCGGGAGCGCCGATCCATAAGACTGTCGTCCAGTCGTCGGACTCTCTCGCGATCACCGCGGTCCGGCCGTAACCCTCCATGCCGGAGCTTGCGGAGAGCTCGACGGGCGAACCCTGACAGGCGAAGGCGGCGCTGTCCGGGTCGTCACTGATCAGCTGCCAAGAGTCACCCGCCTGCTGCCCGTCGACGGAGCTGAGCCACACCGACCCCTCCGCCGGCCCGATGAATCGGACGCGGAACCTCGGGTTTGCGAGCGTGTAAGGGATGTCGACCCATCGATCGGTGCGCACTCCCTCCTCGATCAGGACGTTCCCCCACGCGTGAGTGACACCCGGCGGGAAGTGCGAGTTACCGGCGATCGGCTCGTCGACTGGCGGGCGGCCGAATAGGGCGGTGAGCGCGGCGACCACCTGCCCAGGATCGGTCATGTAGTCGAATGTCTCGACCACGGATCCGCTGCTGCGGAACTCCAGTACTTCCGGCCGAACGACGAGACCATCCACCGTGGGCTGGGCCGCGGCGGTAGGCGTCGCTGTGACGGTCGGAGTCGGAGTGGTCGTTCGTTGCGGCCCGGCCGTCGTCGGCGCAGGCTGAGGTGTCGCGGTGCATCCGGCGATGGCGAGCGCGGTGAGCAGGGGCACCGCGATGAATGCGGTCGATCGGAGTCGCATGCAACGAATTCTGGCAGTCGACGCGGTTGCGACGCGGCGGCCACGCCCGGACCCTGCGGGCCGCTCGATGGCTGGGACGCAGGTCTCGTTCTTCGGAGGAGGTTTCCTCGGGTCTGAGGATCAGCTGGAAGTCGCCTGACCCGACGGACGCTGGATGCGATAGTGGAACGCAGCGGCACACGGAGCTACCAGAACGTGAGACCGAGCGCCGACTCCTCGATTCAGCGGCGAACAGACGGGAACGCGTGAGCTCACCGGCAGACTTCCTCTCCCGCCCGATCAGCCGTCGCGCCATGCTCGGCGGCGACGAAGTGCCCGCCGCACCCTAGGCTGGTGCAGGCGGCAGCCCAGCCGCAGCGAGTGCGCGAGCCGACCGGAGATGAACGCGATGATGCGTCAGCCCTTGACCGCCGGCACGGCAGATGCGCCGCTCGAGGTGGCGTTGGACACGGATATCGGCAGCGATGTCGACGACCTACTCGCTCTCGCCGTGATCCTCGGATCCCCCGAGCTCGACCTCAAGACGGTCGCCACCGTATACGGAGACACGGCGCTCCGGGCGCGGATCGTCGCGAAGATGTTCGCCGAGGCCGGACGGCCCGCGCCACTGATCGTCGCCGGGCTCTCCGACACTCGATCGGGACGCGAGGTGTGGTGGCCCGGCCACGAAGGGTCGACGATCGTCGACCTGGCCGCGCAGGCCTACGACGCCGACCGCGACGCGGTGCTCGACCTCGCCGCGAGCGCATCCGTCGTTCCCATCGGCCCGCTCACGAACATCGCCGCCGCGATCGAAACCCCCGAGTGCCGCATCGCCCGGATCGTCATGATGGGCGGTGCGTTCGACGGTCGCACGGAGCACAACATCCGCTCCGACGTCGACGCCGCCGACGTCGTCTTCCGGTCCGCGATCCCGCTCGTCACGGTCGGGATCGAGCAGACCGAGCGCGTCCGCTTCACCGAGGCCGAACTCGACGGTCTCGCTGGCCCGCTGGGGTCGCTACTCGACGGTGAGGTGCGCCGCTACTGGTCGTTCGCGGAGCAGGAGTGGAACACCCCGCACGATCCGGTCGCCGTCGTGATGCTCGCCTCGCCCGAGCTGTTCGGATTCGAGCGCGGCACCATCACTGTGGTGCGCGGGGGAGAGGGCGCCGGCGTCACCCGCTTCGAGCCCGACCCGGCCGGGCCGCACCACATCGTCACCGATTTCGACGTCGACGCGGTCTCACGCGAGATCGTCGCGCGCATCCGGACGGCGTGCGAGGCGTCCGCCCGCAGACGCGACCGGAGCCCGAGCCCTGCGACACGGAGTTCGAGGGGACGGCGATCAGTCGACGTCGAGGACGGTCTTGAATGCGCCGTACTCGCGCGGGTCGGCGAAGACGGCCGGCAGCTGGTCGAAGGTGACCCGGCCGTCCACCAGCAGTGACGGGCGCACGACGCCGTGGGCACTGAGACGCTGAGCGCGATCGATCCAGCGCATGACGTTCTCGGGGTCGCGGTGATGCAGGTTGAGCACTCGCAGCGCCTTGTAGTTCCACCCCTCCATCGGCACGGTGCGCACTCCGCCGCCGGACTGGTGGAAGCCCATGATGCCGAGGGTCCCCTCCAGCTCGGTCAGGTCGCCCGCGAGCTCGAGACCCGCTGCGGCACCGGTCGCCTCGATCACGACGGGAGCGCCATCCGGGAAATAGGCGCGCGCGTCGTCGGGATGCAGGACGACCTCGGCCCCCCACTCCGTCGCCCGCTCCCGTCCGGCGTCGCGCGGCTCGATCACGATGACTCGATGTCCGCCGGCGACGAGCAGTCGAAGCGTCAGCAGTCCCATGAACCCGGCACCGACGAGCACCACGTGTGGCACGTGGGCAAGGTCGAGCATCTCGACGCCGCCGATCACACAGGCGAGCGGCTCGGCGAGCGCGGCGTCGACGAGGTCGCAGTCGGGGTGCAGGGGGACGATCCGGTTTCGGGGCACGACGAGTTCGGTCGCGTAGCCGTCGACCACGTAGGCGACGACCCGAGCGCCGACCTCGATGTCGTCGCTGCGCGACTCGGTGACGATTCCGGAGACCTCGTGACCGATGCGGGCCGGGAACGGTCCGCGGGCCGCGGCGACCCGGGCAGTGTCGGAGTGGCAGACGCCCACATGGGCGACCGTCACTCGAACGTGTCCGTCATCCAATCGGGGCGCTTCCGCTTCGACGATGTCGACGGTGTGCGGGCCGGTCTCGACCAGGTAGTGCAAGGAGGTTCCTTCGTTGGGGGATGTGCGGGAGAGGGTGGCAGTGCTCGACGACGAGAACGAATATCCGTCGGTCATCCTCGCAGCGCGTCCTGCAGCGCGAAGTAGGCGGGCTTCGGCTCGTAGTCCGCGGTGAACATGAGCGGCATCGCCTCGCCGAGCTCATCCCACGAGTAGCGGTCGCTGAACCCGAAGGTCGTGTACCCGGTGCAGCCGTCGACCGCGAGGCAGGCGTCCAGCACGCCGGAGTAGATGTCGGCCTGCAACTGCTCTCGGTCCTCCGAGTCGCCGTCGATGACGACGTCGAGCTCGGTGATGCGGACGTCGACGCCGAGGTCGGCGAAGCGCTGCAGGTTCTGCTGCACGCTCTCCATGTCGGGCGGGTCGGTCGACTCGATGTGGAACTGCAGGCCCACGGTGTCGATCGGCACGTCCCGCTCGAGGAAGTCCTTCACCATTGCGTAGAGGAAGTCGGATTTCGGTCCGAGCTCCTCGGCACCGGTCTCGTTGTACATCAGCTCGGCGTCGGGGTCGGCGGTGCGGGCGGCGCGGAAGGCGCGCTCGATGTGCTCCTCGCCGAGCACGTCGTTCCACACCGTGTCGGCATACTGCGGGTCTCCTCCGTCGAGCTCGGCCGGGCCCCAGATGGCCTCGTTCACGACGACCCACGTGTCGACCTGGTCGGCGTAGCGCGAGACGAGGGTGCTGATGTGCTCGTCGTAGACGTCGCCGAGCTCGTCGACGTCGCCCGACTCGGCGATCTCCATCACCCATTCGGGCAGCTCGAAGTCCCAGACGAGGAACATCCCCGTCAGGTCGAGTTCGTGAACGGTCGCGTAGTTGACACTGAGGTCTGCGGGGACGAAGAAGAAGTCCTCGTCCTCGCCGCGGGTCGTAGCCCAATAGAACTCGGTGGGGGTCGCGGCGTTGAACTGCTCACCGAGCAGCGACTCGAACTCGATGTCGTGCAGCGGCGGCCAGATGTCGAGCGCCGTGCCGATCCCGAAATCGCGTTCATCGGCCAGCTCGCGGAGCGGGGTGCCGAGATCGGAGTGGGTGGGCAGCGGCTGCGACGAGTCGAGCTCGACGAGGTCGAGGGTGGCACCCGGCTCGAGGTAGGCGTAGAAGCCGACGGCCTCGCCCGCTCCGCCGAGGGGAGCAGCGAGGTCGAGCGTGGTGATCTCCTCGTCGCCGGCGTTCACCATGACCTGCTCGCGGGTGACGGTCACGGTGAGCGGCGACGCGACATCGCCCGCGACGGCCTTCTCCTGAACCACGTCCTCTCCGGCGGTCTCCCGCGCGGTCCACGCGCCGTCGGATGCGACGATCGCGACGGCGACCCGTTCCTCGGGCTCACCGGGCCCTGCGACGACGACGCCGCTCGCAGCGTCCCCGCCCGGTTCGAAGCGCCCCGTCATCGTGACCACCTCGTCGGGGACGAATGCCGATCCCCAGATGGGCCAGACGACGGTTTCCTCCTGGTCGCTCGAGAGCGACACGGGAGCGTCCGCGACCACGATGGGGCGCAGCTCACCGCTCATGTCGGCCGGCGAGATCGGCGGCGCCGCCGACGAGCATCCGGCCACCGCGATCGTGGTGACTGCGACCAGACCTGCCGCGATGAGGCGTCGTTGCATCATCGATGATCTCCGTTCTCGTCCTGGAGGGTCAGCCTTTGAGCCCGCTCATCGCGATGCCCTGGATGAATTGACGCTGGAAGATGATGAAGATGATCACCATCGGGAGGGTGGCGATCACCGATCCTGCGAGCAGGAGTCCCCAGTCGGTCTGGTTCTTCTGGACGAACATCGCCAGGCCGAGCGGCGCGGTGAACTTCGACTCGTCGGAGAGGATGATCAGCGGCCAGAGGAAGTCCTCCCACGCCGACATGAAGGTGAAGATCGCGGTTGCGGCGAGCACGGGACGCGACAGCGGCAGCATGATCCGCAGATACACCTTGAACTCGGACGCGCCGTCGATGCGCGCCGCGTCGAGCAGCTCGTCCGGGATGCCCATCATGAATTGGCGGAGCAGGAAGATGCCGAACGCGCTCACCGCGCCGGGGAGGATGAGGCCCCAATACGAGTCGAGCATGCCGTGGCCGCCCTGTCCGAGCAGGTCATTGCCGCCGAACAACGGGAAGTGCTGCAGGATCAGGTAGTTCGGGATCATGGTGACCTGCGGCGGCACCATCATCGTCGCCAGCACGAGGATGAAGATGATGTCCCGGCCCGGGAACTTGCGCTTCGCGAAGACGAACGCAGCCAGCGAATTGAAGAACAGCTGAAGGAAGGTGACCGAGCCGGCGACGAATGTGCTGTTCAGGAACCATTGAGCGGCATTGGTCTCGGTGAAGAAGCTGATGTATCCGTCGAACGTCGGGTTCTCGGGGATCCACTTAGGAGGCCACGAGAAGATGTCGCCCGACGTCTGGAACGACGCGCTGATGAGCCAGGCGAAGGGGGCGGCGAAGATGACGCCCCCGATGATCAGGACGACGTAGATCGGCAGGTGCGCGACGCGCCGTCGCAGCGACGGCTTGCGGCCCTGCGCAGACGCCGGCTTGAGTTCGGGTTCGACGAGCGTGACGGCCATCAGTCGGTCACCTTCCTGTTGATCCGCAGCTGGATGATCGTGAACACGAGTGTGATCGCGAAGAGGGCGAAGGCGAGGGTGCTCGCGTACCCCATGTCGAAGAATTTGAAGGCGGCCTGGTAGATGTAATAGACCATCGTCGTCGTGCGCTCGACGGGGCCGCCTCGGGTCATGATGAAGATCTGAGTGAAGACCTGCAGCGACCCGATGACTCCCATCACCGCGAGGAACAGGGTGGTCGGTGCCAGCTGCGGGATGGTCACGTTGAAGAAGCGTTGGAAGGCGTTCGCCCCGTCGACCTTCGCCGCCTCGTGCAGCTCCTCCGGCACTCCCTGGAGGCCGGCGAGGTAGATCACCATCGAGAAGCCGACGCTCGCCCAGACGCTCATGAGCACGACCGCCGGCATCGCGAGGTTCTGATCCGACAGCCACAGCAGCGGCTCCCGGATGATGCCCGCCTCGAGCAGGTAGTAGTTGATGAGGCCGAAGTCGCCGTTGTAGAGCCACTTCCAGATGATCGCGACGACGACGAACGGGGTGACCTGCGGCAGGAAGAAGATCGCACGGAACAGTCCGCGGGCTCGGATCGCCTGGTTGAGCAGCAGTGCGAGGCCGAGTCCGATGATCATGCCGAGCGGCACCGAGGCGCCGGTGAAGTAGAAGGTGTTGAGCACCGAGCGCAGGAAGGTCTCGTCTCCGGCCAGTCGCGCGTAGTTGTCGAAGCCGACGAAGGGCTTCTCGGGCTCGATGATGCTCCACTCGTGGAACGTCAGATAGAACGCGAAGAGGAGAGCGAAGACGGTGAAGAGCGAGAAGATGATGAGCCCCGGAGCGAGGAAGAGATAGGCGCTCTTCTCTTTCCGCACCCGGAACCAGACGCTGTTCTGGCGGATGCGGGGAGCAGCTGAACTGCGCACCGTCTTGCGTTCCTGCTGAGGCGGAGGGGGAGTGCTACCGCTCCCATCCGGCCTTGAAGGCCGCTCCCGCACAGTCCGGTCGATTGCCATCCGGTCTCACCTTTCTCGACGTCGATGTCGGAGGTCTCCGCGTGATGCGGGGCAGCTTCAGCGCTGCGATTTCAAAAGTATATATTCATGCACTTTTATGGCAAGGTGCGATCATGAGCTTTCGACATCGTCGAAGAGGGTTTGTTCCCGTCGAAGCACCTGGCTACGTTTTCCCGGCATGACCACGCGTGCAGCGGGCGCCGGAGCGGGCTCGGGAATCCAGTCCATCCACCGCGCCCTCGATGCCCTCGAGGTGGTCGGACGGTCACCGGGCATCGGCGTCACCGCGCTCTCGAAGCAGATGGGAGTCGCGGTCTCGACGGCCCATGGCATCGTCGCGACGCTGGCCGACCGGAGCTACCTGCTGCACGGTGCCCAAGGATACGAGCTAGGTCCCGCCGTCGTCGCGCTGGCAGGCCGCTGGAGTCCTGCCCGCTCGCTCGGGATGGTGCTCGAGCAGGCGATGACCGAGCTCTCGGAGTCGACCGGGATGGCCTCGACTGCCACGATCCTCGACGGCGAGGTGGCGCAGATCGTCGCCTACGCTCCGGCGCCGGGGCCGATCACCGTCCGCGGCGGGGCTCGTCGGCGTAACCCGCTCGAACTCGCAACCGGACGCCTGCTGGTCGCCCTCGGCGACGCGGGCGGATGGGCGCACTACCTCCGGTCCTTCGCCGGGGTGGAGCCCGGGTGGAACCGGGCGCGGTGGCAGCGGGAGCTCGTGCGGATCCGCTCGGTCGGGGTTGCGCTGAAGACCACGCGCGATCCGCGTCTCGAGGTAAGCCTTGCGGTGCCGGTGCTCGGCGCAGGCGACACGGTCGTCTGTGCGATCGGATGCTCGGCGCCCTCCTTCGTCGCCGAAGACCTGTTCCAGCCGCGCGTCCTCGCGCGCATCCTCGACACCAGCGAGCGGGTGACGGCGGCGCTCGGGGGAGTGCCAGGGCCCCGCCCGGTCGTCGACTTCCCGGCGGCGGTTCCATATCTCGCCGCGGACAACCCTCGCGTCGTCCGGTCCACAACCACCACCACCACAGGAGCATGAGAATGACCGCAGCCGACGGGGCGACGACGACGCGCCCCCTGCTCATCGACACCGACGTCCACAACACCCTGCACCATCTCGAGCGGTATCTGCCGCGCGAGTGGCAGGACCGCTGGATGGCCACCGGCATGGGCGTCGGCTGGAACTACCAGAACCCTCGAGGGGTCTCGCGCCGCGATGTGATGCCGCCGAACGGCGCCGCACCGGGGAGCGACCCGCTCTTCGTGCTCAGCAGCCACATGGACCGCTACGGCATCGACTACGCGATCCTGTGCGGGCCGGGGCAGATTCCGCTCGGGGTCGACCCGGACTACATGAACGCGATTGCGTCGGCCTACAACGACTGCGGCGAAGACCTTTGGCTGTCCGTCTCGCAACGATTCCGCGGCTCCATCATCGTCAACGCCGACGATCCGCTCGGCGCGGCCAACGAGATCCGACGCCGGGCCGGAAACCCGCAGTACGCGCAGGTCCTCTTCGCCGCGGCGACGCGCTCGCCGCTCGGCCGGCGCGAGTACCGGCCGATCTTCGAGGCCGCGAGCGAGGCCGGTCTGCCGGTCGCCGTCCACCCGGGCACCGAGGGGGCGGGGACGGCATGGCCGCCCACCCCGGTGGGGTGGCCGTCGCGCTACATGGAGTGGCATAACATCCTGCCGACCGCCTACATGGCGCAGGTCAACAGCCTCGTCACCGAGGGGGTGTTCGAAGACTTCCCCGACCTCAGGTTCATCGCGATCGAGGGCGGCGTCGCCTGGCTGCCACACCTGATGTGGCGGATGGACAAGAACTACAAGGCCCTGCGCGACACCGCGCCGTGGCTGCGCCGGCTGCCGTCGGAGTACATCCTCGACCACCTGGTGCTGACCACCCAGCCCATCGAGGAGCCGCGCGACCCCGAGCACCTCGCCCAGATCCTGGACATGATCGACGCGAGCCGCACGCTGATGTTCTCCTCCGACTACCCGCACTGGGACTTCGACAACCCCGACCTGGTGCTGCGCGACATCGACCCCGTCATGCGCGCGCGCGTCATGGGTGGGACCGCGATGGAGGTCTATCAGTTGCGCGAGGCGCCGGCGCGCGAGGATCTGCCCCCGCATGCCGGGGGGCTCCCGCCCGTGACCGGCTCGTCGCTCGGCGCGGGGCCGATCGAATGACCGGCGCCGTCCTGGCGCAGCTCGACGCGGTGCCGCCGCAGGGTTCGGGCGGCCTGCAGGTGCAGGTCGGCGATGTGCCGGTGGGGTTGTTCCGTGTGGGCGACGAGGTCGTCGCTTGGCGGAGCGTCTGCCCGCACGCGGCCGCCCCGGTGTGCGTCGGCGCGGTCGACGGCACGCGTATGCCGTCCGCCGTCTACGAGTACGAGTACGGCCGCGACCGAGAGATCCTGCAGTGCCCGTGGCACGGGTGGGAATTCGACCTGCGCAGCGGCGAGCACCTCGCCGCAGGGTCGGCGGCTCGCCTCCGCCGACATCCCATCCGTGTCGAGGACGGGCGAATCTACGACGCCTCCCGAGGCAATGTCATCGACCTCCCGCTCACGGTCGAGCGGCTGACGAAGGAGACCGACCGTATCCTCGTCGTCGACCTGGTGGCGGCGGGCGGGCAGCGCCTGCCGGCATGGACGCCGGGTTCGCACCTCGAGGTCGTGCTGCCCTCTGGGCTGGTGCGTCACTATTCGCTGTGCGGCGACCCCAGGGACCGGACGAAGTACCGCATCGCGGTTCTCCGCGAGGCCGACGGCCGAGGAGGTTCGGAGGAGTTCCATCGCGTCGCGTCGGCCGGATTGGCTCTTCACGCCACGGCCATCCGCAACCGCTTCCCGCTTCCCCTCGCGTCGAGCTACCTCCTCGTCGCCGGCGGCATCGGCATCACGGCGCTGCTGCCGATGATCGAGGTGCTGCGCCGCAAGCGCGCCGACTTCCGGCTGGTGTATCTCGGGCGAGAGCGCGCGACCATGGCCTTCCTCGACGAGCTCGACTGCATCCCTGAGGTGACGGTCGTCGAGTCGCGGCGCACGGGCCGTGTCGACTTGCGCGCACTGGTGCGCGATGCGGCGCCCGGCACCGCAGTGCTGGCCTGCGGCCCCGACGCGCTCCTCGATGAGCTGCGCACCGCGGTGGCCGACGCCCCGCAACCACTCGAGCTGCGCACCGAGGCCTTCCAGCCGCTTCGGGTGGGGCTGGTGACCGCGCCCGACCGGCCCGATCGCGACGTCTCGGTCACCCTCGCCGCGAGCGGTGGCACGATCCGGGTGCCGGCCGGCACGAGCATCCTTTCGGCGGTGCGCGCTGCCGGCGTCTCCGCCGGCTCGTCCTGCGAGGGCGGCTGGTGCGGCACCTGCGAGACCCCCGTGCTCGACGGAGTGCCCGAGCATCGGGACACCGTGCTCAGCGATGAGGAGCGGGCAACCGGCGACACGATGATGATCTGCGTGAGCCGAGCCGAATCCGCCGGTCTGGTGCTCGCCCTCTAAACTTCATATTCCGATGAAGGTCCCGGCCGCCTACTCACTCGACGGCCAAGACTCCCGGGTCGAAGCCGAAGCAGGCACCTACGAGGAAGCCGGCGACGCCGCTCGCGCCCTCTTACCTGAGGGCGCCGCGCTGCAGTCGTACCGCGTCGACCGCGGATAGTCCTGAGCCGCCCTGCCGCCGGCGCTTGAACAGGCCCCGCGGCCTACTCGTTCCGGTGGAGCGGGCTGCGCCCACTCAGCGGCGACAAGACGCCGCCCGAGGGAGCCGCTATGCGGCCCGTCCCTTGAGGTTTTCTTCACCTCTCCGCGGTCTCAAACTTTTTCGCTCTCGGCCGCTCGGTGCCGCAGGTTTCGGACGTGCCTAGCGCTGGGGCCGCAGCATCGGCGCGTGGTACGTCCCGCAGTCCCGCAACCGCCTGCCCAAGGTGCACACCATCAACCGCGCCGCCCAAGCTCTCCGCGCGGCAGGTTTCGAGGTCACCGCCGAAGTTGATGAGACCCTGCGGCCCGCGGCCGAGGTCGAGGCCGCGAAGATCGAACGCCAAGCCGCCCGCGTCGAAGCGCTCGACGCCAGAGCAAACCGCCGCGAAGCCGACGCCGCAACCGCCGATCAGGCCGCCCGGAACGCGGTTGACCGCCTCCCGTGGGGAGGTGAGCCGATCAAGGTAGGCCACCACTCCGAGAGCCGGCACCGGAACGCGATCGCGAAAGCTGACGCCGCGATGGGGCGCAGCGTGAAGGTTGACGAGGACGCGACCCGCGCGCGAGCTCGCGTCGCCGCCGCCGCCCGCACCACGGATAACCGGTACGCGCCTGCGATGGTTGCCCGCCGCATCGAACGCCTCGAGCGGGATATCTGACTCTGCACCCGAAAGATCGAGGGCAGCCACAACTTCGGCGGCGGCTACGTCAAGACGACGCCGCCCGCGACCGGCCGCTACCTCGAGCGGCTGACCGCGCAGCGCGCCCCGTGGGAAGACGAGCGTGACTATTGGGCCGCCGTTCACGAAGCGCAGGCCGAGGCGGGGCAGTGGTCATCTGCAGCCGCGAGACGATCGCCAAGGGCGACCGGATCGAGAGCCGATGGGGCTGGCACGACGTAACCCAAGTAAACCCGAAGGCGGTATCGATCGCGCTCGACTGGCACGACACCTTCCACCCCTACGGCGTCGCCTACGGAGACATTCCGGCCACATCACCGCAGCCGACTACGCCGCCCGCATCGAAGCCGCCGGAGATCCCGAGCAGTGACGAGCACCGCCGCCCCGGTTACTCGGGTCGGCCACCCGTCCGGGCGCGGCGGCCGACCCGAGGGCCGGCCGCGAGGGGCGGACCCCTCGCGCTCCCCACGGCCCGTTCCGGGACGCGATTTCCGCTCGCGAGCGGCGACGGAGCGCCGCCCAACAGGTACTCTCGCGGCATGTCGGAACCGATGATCGTCTGGCTCAACGGCACGCACGGCGCGGGGAAGACCACGACCAGTAAGCTCGTGCAGCAGCTACTCCCGGACTCCCGGATCTTCGACGCCGAGAAGGTCGGCGAAGTGCTCATGGACGTCAAACCGGGGCTGCCACCTACGGACAACTTCCAGCATTGGGACCCCTGGCGCCCTCTCGTTGTCGAGACAGCGTGTCGCCTGCTCGAGTACACGGGCGGAACGCTCGTGATGCCCATGACAGTGTTGGTCGAGGGCTACTGGCGGGAAATCTGCGCCGGTCTCGCTAAGTACGAGATCCTCGTGCATCACTTCGTGCTTCACGCCGATCAGGCGACGTTGCGCGCCCGCATCCAGAACGATCCGGACCTGGGACCCTCGACGTTCCGGTTCGCTCACCTCGACAAGTACGCAGAGGCTGCCCGGACCTGGCTGCACGCCGATGCCTACGTCGTCGACACAACCAGCGCCCCGGCGCCCGAGGCTGCCGAGCAGATCGCCGCCACGGTCCTCCGCGGCTAGAAACCGTCCGTTGGGGATCCGTATGCGGAACGCTTGGGCGCACTTGGCCGGATCAGGTGCCGATGGTCCGATCGTGGCCAAGGGCGGCGTCGGCACGCGCGAGGTTGTCGCGCATTTTCGCGACCTGCTGCTGTTCCCACCGGCCGGTACTGTCCATCGGGATCTCGAGGATGTGCTGGCGCTGTGCGGCGGGGATCGTGCGGGCGACCTCGAGTGGTGCGTCGAGAATGGCGCCATAGAGTGCCGGGCCGGCGGCGTAGTAGGGGTCGGTGATCCGCGGCGAGCCGTCGGCGCTGGTCGTGATGTTCGCGGGGTTGTCGTCGATCGGGCCGCACCACGGGAGCGTGCGCGAGGCATCGGCGTGCACCTGTTCGATCAGGTCTGCGGCGTTCTTTATGCCGGGATCCTTCTCCCGCCGGCGCCGGTGCACTTCCATTCCAACGGCCGGGTCCGCGGGGTGCAGGAACTCCATGAGGAGCAGGTTGGCGCCGCCGGCTAGTGAACGTTCGAGGAAGAGTGTCGGAAACCAGCCGGTGTGGCGGCCGGCCCGGTAGAGATCGGCTGTGAACGCTGCAGTGGGGTCGAACGGGCTGATCCGTGCAGCTAACTGCTTGGACGGTGACCGAAGGGCGATTGCCCAATCACCCCGACCGCACACGGTCCAGCCCAACGCGCAGAGGTGAGCTTCTGCTCCAGAGTGGTCGGCGGTCGCATCGATCGCTTCGACATGATCGATTTCGTTCCGCACACGTGCACACTAGGCGGTTCGACTGCGCCGCGGGGGAGGAGAAGGGGGCCACGTAGCGGGTCCCGTAACGGGATCGTCAACCGGGTCAGAATTGCGCGGAGAACGCTCCGTCGGTGTTGAGGAGTTGACCAGATACCCACCGGCCTTCGGGTGAGACCAAGAACGCCACAACGGCCGCGATATCGGATGGTGTTCCGAGACGGCCGAGCGGATGTTCCGTCGCGAGGGTTACCCGAAGGTCGGCGTCCATCCAGCCGGTGGCGATGGGTCCCGGGTTCACGACATTGGCCGAGATATGTCGGGGTCCAAGCTCGCGGGCGGCGGAAGTGACGATGCGGTCGAGTGCGCCCTTTGAGGCGCCGTACGGCAGGTTGCCTGTGGTGTGGTCGCTCGTGAACGCGACGATGGCTCCGCCAGTTTCGTCGGTCTGTCGCGCGAATGCTGCAATGAGCAGCAATGATGCGCGTGCGTTGACGGCGACGTGCCGGTCGAAGCTTTCCGCGGTGGTGTCGAGCACTCCGGTCTCGACGTCGTGTGCGTGGCTGAGAATCAGAGCGCCAATGCGCCCGTGTTCGCGGGACACCCGTTCGATGAGGGCGTCAGGGCCGTCCGCGGTCGACAGGTCGCAAGGGGCGTCACCTGAGTTTAGGTCGCTGGTGACTACCGTCCATCCGTCCTTCTTGAGCCGGGTGACTACGCCCGCGGCGATGCTGTTCGTGCGCGCGGCGCCAGTGACGAGGGCGAGGGGCATAGACGAAGGGTAGCGATCTGCGGCTCGCGCGGCGTGTCCGTAGGAGGATCCCCTTACGGGAGTGAGAGGGCGTGGCGCATCGCGGCATAGGGGTCGCCCTCGATCGCGTGTGCTGATCGGCCGTCCGGCCAGAACGTTGCTTCGTCATCGGGCCAGCACGGGACGACATGGAAATGGAGGTGGGCAACAGAGCCACCGGAGTCAGGTCCGCTTGCTTGCAACAAGACCGTGCCGCTGCTGCCAAGCTGATGCCGCATCGCTTCTGCTACCCGTCGCACTAGAGATAGCACCAAGGCGAGCTCTAAGTCATTAGGCCCAAATAGTCCTTCTCGATGTTCCCTCGGGATGACCAGGGTGTGACCCGGCGCGAGAGTGTCTTCCGGAAGCGGTTTGAAGGCCACGGCGTCGCTTTCGACTGCGACCCAAGTTGCCGAGTCCTCTCGAATGAGATCGCAGAAGACGCAGCGCTTGGGCTCGTCCCGGTCTTTCATGGAGTGCCGCTCATGTTGGGCGTGATGCTCTCAATGTGACGCAGGAGGTCCGTCATTTGGCGAGGAAAGGCCTCGCCGAGATCAAGCCCGTATCTATTTGCGAGGACAAGGCACGACCACATGACGTCGCAGAGCTCGTGCTCGAGATCTCTCAACTCGATCCCGTCGATGCGGCGGGTGCCCTCGAGGGTCATCACGATCTTTGCCAGGTCTCCGACGTCGCCCATCAGGCCGAGAGCAAATTCCTGATTGGTCCAGGGGCGGCCGGTGGTCCGTGCACTGAGTTCGTCGTAGGAGGAGGCAACCGCTAGCGCTGCTGTTCTCAATCCATCGAAGTCGTTCGTCATGACCAGACGGTACTGAAGAACGGGCTGCTTCGCCTCTCGCGCTCTGTCCGTAGGAGGATCCGTTCGCGGGACGTGAGCTACGGGTGAGTGCCCATCACGGCGACCAGTTCTTCCAGGAGGTCAGCGGTAGTGGTGACAGTGAAGTCGTATTTTACGATCGGCCCATCGAGGTCGAGCGTTTCGTGGCGATCGTCGGATAGTGATCGGCGGTACTCGTCGATCGAGTCGTGGTCGGCGTGGCCGCTGTGGCGGGTCCCGTCCTGCGCCCGCACGATGAAACGGCGCATCAGCTCGTCGATTGGGGCGGTGCAGTGCACCTGCACGGCGATGAAGCCGAATTCCTGCTGCCACGCCCGGAACTTCTCGTTCTCGATCTGGGCGTCATAGGCAGCGTCGACGAGGAACGGTGCTCCGGATTGGAGCTGCAGGTGGATCAAGTGGTCCAGGAGGGCGAAGGCGGTTCGGCCCAACTCGATGGATCGCGCACGGTCGCCGCTACCGAGGTGGTCGAACAGCAGCTCCTTGAGTGCGTCTTTCGATAGGAGGGGAAGGTTGAAGCGTTCGGCGACCGCCGCGCTGATCGTGCTTTTGCCTGATGCTGGGCGCCCAACGACCAGAACGATGTACGGGACGCGGCCCCCAACGGTCGCGGGCGTCATGAGGGCCTCGGGGCTGCCTGCTTCCACTCTGAAAGCGCGTGCATCAGGTGGTAGAGAGTGCTCGCCGGCATGGTCGTGCTGATCGGATCGTCGTTCTGGTCGAGCCGGTCGATCCAGCCTCCGCGAAGCTCTGGTCGGCAGTAGAGGCGGAGCAGGCGGTCCCAGAGCAGGTCGATGAGGTCGCCGTGGTCATCCGTGGCCGCGGCTGATTCGAGCGAGAGCGCCTTGATCGATTCGCAGTAGGGCCAGCTTCTACTCGAGTGGATGTTAGCGGCGCCGTCCTCTCCGGTTCCATCAATCACCCGGCCGGTCGTCTGGTCGATGCCCGTGATGACAGCTGCGGCGATGAGTGCCGCGACCGGGAGATCGTCGATCGCGCCACCGAGGCTCTGATAGCGGCGGAGGAGCCAGGCCCATTCCATTTGGTGTCCCGGTTCCACTGATCCGTGGCCGAGGGAGGGATGCACGCTCCAGTCGTCGCGGTAGAACTCGCGTAACGCTCCCGAGCCTGTGTCAATGAAGTGGCTTGTGGCGAGAGCGACGAGGTCGTCGGCGCGTTCGAGGGACTGCGGGTTCTCGGTTGCTTCGAAGAGCTCGAGCCACGCCTCGAGGAGATGCATGTGTGGGTTCTGGCGCCGCAACGCGTCAGGGCGGGGGAGAGCGTCCCAATAGCCGCCGCACTGAACATCAGCGAAGTGTTCATCGAGAAACCGCGTTGTCACGCCGACCGCGTGAAGGTATCCGGCGTTGCCGGGGTCGAGCTTTAGGAGGCCGCCGAGCGCGAACAGCGCGAACGCGTGCGCGTAGAGATCGCGCCGACCATCAGCGATCGTGCCCGACGGGTCCAGCGAGAACACCCACCCGGGTTGTCCGTCGGCGGCCCAGTAGTCATCGATCAGTGCAGCGCCGGCCTCAACAGCCAGGTCGCGGGAGTCGGCCCACCCGCGGCGAGCGGCGAGAGCAAAGACGCTGACCTGCCGGGCCGGACCATCGTCCGGGACGCAGCCTGAATGGGGTCGCCGGCGAGGGAAAGCTGATCGGCGAAACGTCGTCGGAATGGGTCGTATCCATTGGTCGACCACAGCGGCAACGCCATCTCGATCGCCCAGCGGCGGAACTCCCACCCACTCGAGCCGCCCATCGACATGAGCGCAACCCTAGAGCCCCCTCGCGCAGTGCCCAATGCAAAGACTGTTGCGGGCGCTGATGCGCGCGCAGTCGGACGACGCTCCTCGTCAGGCGATGGCCCACTGTAGGGCCTCGCTGACCGAGAGGAGGTAGCGGTCTTGGCCCTCTCCTGCCGCGAACTGCACACCGAAGGGCAGGCTTGTTGAGGGGCCGCGCGCGGGCAGGCTGATCGCCGGGAGCCCGGCCAGGCTGAATGGTGCAGACATGACCGCTGAGCCGGTGCTCGCCAGCCCGAGCGGGGCAAGGCCCGGAGCGCTCGGCGACACCCACACGTCGATGTGCCGGTGTTCCATCAGATCGCGCAGCTTGGCGCGGTATATGTCCCGCCAGACGAGCGACGACTGGTATTGGTCCGCCGTGATTGCCTGGCCTTCCTCCACCGCTCGGGCACTCTCCGGACGATACAGATCCCGGAAAGCCGGGAACCAGGAGGCGTGCACCTGTGCCAGCTCGTACCGCTGCAGCACGTTGAGCTGCCGGTCGAGCTCTCTGAGCTCGCAGGGAAGGTCAACTTGAGTGACCTGATAGCCGGCTTGCCGCAACTTCGTGATGTGAAGGTCGAACGCCTCTGCGCCCTCTGCCGTGAGCGCGTCGAGGTAGGACCCACCCGGCACGGCAAGCGCAGGCAGCTCGGCCGGCTCGCTGTTATTTACCTCGTCCCATCCGGCGAGAACACGCGACGCGGTCGTCACGGAGGCAACGTCGGGGGCGAAGACGCCGATGGTGTCGAGGGTTGGGGAGTTGTGAATCAGTCCGTCACCCGGAAACGCGCCCTTGGTTGGACGGAATCCGACTACCCCGCAGAACGCGGCGGGCCGGATGACGGACCCGACTGTCTGCGTACCAAGTGCAAGAGGTACGAGTCCCGCGGCCACTGCCGCCGCTGAGCCGCTGCTGGATCCGCCCGGTGTGCGAGCCGGGTCGAGTGGATTGAGCGTCGCCCCAGGGGCGGTCAGGGCAAACTCCGCGGTCACGGTCTTTCCAGCCACTGTGGCGCCCGCCGCGATCAGCCGATCAACAGCGGAGGCTTGTGTGCCGTCGAACAGATGAACGGGCAGCCGTGAACCGGCCCGAGTCGGGAAGCCGTCAACGCGTATGACGTCCTTGACTCCGACTGCGAGTCCCGCGAGAGTCCCGCTGGTGCGCTCCATAGGTGCGGCTACAGGTTCGCGGATGCCCGCGAGTTCCACGAACGCGTGGAGATTACGGTCTGCGATCTGGAGTGTGGTCGGCCGCACAACGCGACCCTACATAGAGGACAGATCTACTGTAAGAGGAACCTCCTACGGCACAAGAGGGCGCGCTGCGAGGGTCGCGGGCAGCATCCACTGGCACCGGCGCAGCGCCTTTGAGCCGGTCAGCGAGAGCAGTGCTACTCGTTCGATGTGCAGCTCATCGCCCTCGCGTAGCTCCACGTTTTCGGCCAAGGTCAGGTGGGCACGGTAACCGTGACGCCAGTACGCAGGTTCGGCCGGCCGGAAGCCCGGCGCGGAAACCAGACCGTCGGCGAGGGTGTTGTGCATGCGACTCAACGATTCGTGCGGCGCGAGAAGAACTGGGAGACGCCCAGCATCGCCGAAGTAGTCGAGGCCGCCGAGGCTCACGGTGAACGCCGCAATATCCTCGAGCGCGACCTGGACGATCGTCGGGAGAAGCGTCTCGCCCTCGGCGAGGACCGCGAAGTTTCCACCGATGGTCACGTGTGCGGGCCACCGAGAGCGATCGATGGTTGCGGGGAGCGGGTCCGGCGTCGCGACGACGACAAACAGTGTCTCTTCGGCGACGTTCACACTCGCAGATTACGAGCTCGAAGCCGGGCCCGTAAGAGGATCCTCAAACGGGGCAGGCGGGCTGCTCGCGCGATCCGCGCGAATGTTGGAGGTCGCCTGTACCGAATGCCCCGTTCATAGCGATTCCCGCTCAGGGCCCCCTCTCTGAAACGTGACCCTCTGCTTGGGATCGCTCGGTTCATCCTCCGGACGGTCAGCTTCGCGCCTGGCCGTCCGGCAGACGGAAGCGGGGGTGGGCACGATGTGCTCACCCCCGCCTGGTCTTTCTCGCTGCTACTCGAGCAGCTCCTGTCCCTCGGCGGCGGCGTTCTCGAGCGCCTCCTCCACGGTGACGTCGCCGTACATGGCGGCGCCCAGCTGAATGTTGAGCGCCTCCTCGATCTGCGGCCACGCCTTGTTCACGACGGTGTTGCTCTCACCGCAGGCCATGGCCTCGGCGAAGCCCGCCAACTCGGGCTTGGCCGCCACGAGGTCGGGCGACTCGAGCAGCTCGGTCGTCGTCGGGAGCACAGTGCCCTCGGCCTCGTAGGTGAGCAGCGCCATGTTCTCGGGCTGCTGCAGGTACTCGATCCATTGCCACGCGGCATCCTTGTTCTCCGCCGCCTCGAAGATCACGAGCGTGTCACTCGCGACCGTGGTCGCACACCCTTCCGAACCCTCGGGCAGGGGGGCCGTGGCCCACTTGCCGTCGAGGTCGGGCGCCTCCTCGGCGATCACGCCGGCGAACCAGGCGCCCGCCGGGTACATCGCGATCTGGCCCTGGAAGAAGCCGAGTCGGGCGTCGTACGAGTTCGAGTTGAGGTAGTCCGGCGGCGCGAACTCCGACAGCTCGACGTAGTACTCGGCGGCCTCGAGTCCCTCTGGGGAGTTGAAGGCGATCTCGGTTCCGTCCTCGTTGAGCACGTCCCCGCCGTTCTGCCAGAGCCACGGGTACCAGTAGTAGGCCGCCTCGGGAGCGAAGATCGCGGTGCCGTACTGCTTGTTCGCCGGGTCGGTGAGCTTCTCGGCTGCCTCGCGGTACTCCTCCCAGGTGGTGGGCGGAGTCGCGATGCCGGCAGCTTCGAACATGTCGGTGCGGTAGAAGAGGCCCGTCGATTCGCCATCGATCGGAAGGCCGTAGAGGCTGTCGTCGTAGGTGGCGAAGTCTCGGAAGACCTTCACATAGGCGTCGGGATCCACGACGTCGCTACGTCCGATGTAGTTGTCGAGGTTGACGAGCGCGTTGCGCGCCGCGAAGTTCGCGACGGTGCTCGAGTCGATGTACGCCGCGTCGGGCGGGTTGTTGCCCGCGATCTGGGTCGTCAGCTTCTGGGTCATCGAGTCAGCCGGAACCTGCTGCAGCTCGACCGTGATGTTGGGATGTTCTTTCTCGAATGCGGCCTTGATCGACTGCATCTCTTCGCTCTCGCCGACCCACGAGGCGAATGTGATCGTGACGGGGGACGTCGGGTCTTCCACCGCGCCGGAAGTCTCGCCGCTGGTGTCGGCGCCGGACGACCCGCCGCACGCGGTCAATGACAGAACGAGCGCACCGCCGATCACCACTGTAAGCCTCTTGTGATTGCGTCTTCTCACCACACAACTCCTTCATTGCTGGGATGAACTCACGGCAACGCTGCCGAGATGCCAAAAGTATATATTCGTGCACTTTTATGGCAAGGGTCGGATGTGACGACCTCTCGAGACTCGATCTTCCCCTACGCCGGGGCTGTCGAGATCCGCCGCTTGCGCCATCAAAAGCGCACGCCTATATACTTTTGTAGCCGCTCGATCCCACCGCCTGCGAGGCCGTGATCGGGTGCGTATCAGTTCGCAAAGGAGAGAACCGATGAGCGCGACCGCCGGAGTGGGAGTGCTGGGCTGCGGCCCGGTGACCCAGGCCATCCATCTTCCGACCCTCGAGAGGGTCCCTGAGTTCCATGTCGCCCGTGTGATGGACATCAATCCGGAAGTCGCCGAATCGGTCGCCGGCCGTGTCGGGGCGAAGTGGTCGACCGACGCCGACGAGGTGATCGCCGACCCGGATGTCGACGTCGTCCTCGTCTGCAGTCCGAACGGTTTCCACGCCGAGCAGGTCATCGCCGCCTGCCGCGCGGGCAAGAAGGCGGTGCTGTGCGAGAAGCCGCTCGCCATGACCGAGGAGGAGGCCGCCGAGATCGCCCGAGTCTCGACGGAGACCGGCGTACCCGTGATCGTGGGGGCGATGCACACCTTCGACCCGGGATGGCTCGCCGCGCTCGACAACTGGAACGAGATCCTCACCGCGGCGCACACCCTGCGCTACTCGATCACCCTGCCTCCGAACCCGCGTTTCGAGGACTTCGCCACCGACATCGTCGGTCGCCCGGGGCCCTGGCAGGGCGGCGAGTTCGACGCCGACGCCGCCGCCTCGATGATGAGCGGCAGCATCATGGGGCTCGCCATCCACGACCTCCCGCTGATCCGCATGTTCTGCCCCGACTGGGAAGAGGCCGAAGTGCTCTCGGCCCAGATCATCCGCTCGGGCGGATACCTTCTCCACCTCCGCATCGGCGCCCGTAACGTCCGCGTCGCTGCGGTGATGACCCAGACCCTTCAGCCCGAGTGGCGTCTCGAGGCCATCGGCGACGACATCGCCCTCGACGTCGACTTCCCGAACTCGTACGTGCACTACGGATCCGCCGTGGCGACACTGTCCCGTGGTACGTCGGCTGAGCGCGTCGGCCCGTTCGAGGAGAACGGATACGTGGGGGAGTGGCGCTATCTCGCCGACCTCGTGAACGGTCGAGCCGAACCGATCCCGATCGAGCGGCTCATCGACGACGTCGTGTTCGCCATCCGGATCGCCGGCACCGGGTCGACCGAGGTCCGCGACCGTTTCAACCGGGAAATGGAGACCGCGCGATGACCGCCAAGCTCACCGTCTCATCCGTCGAGCGCGCGGAAGCGCGCCTCCGTCTCGGCGCAGCGACTCTTCCGGAGTCGTTCCGCTACGTTGACGGCGATGCTGACGTCGTCGGACTCGTCGGCGACGGCGACTGGGTGGCGCGTGCCGTCGAGGCCGTCGAGCGTGGCGCTCGCGGGGTGCTCGTCGTCGACCCCGAAATCGCCGACGTCGCTCGGCTGCGCGCGGCGCTCGCCACGCACAACGCGGTGGTGGTGCTCGATCATGGATGGGCCTCGTCGCCCAGCGTCGAGCGGGCGGCTGACGACTTCGCTCGGCTCGCCGAACCGACCGCGCTGATCGAGAGCCGCATCGACGCGCCGGTCGGCGCCGACGTCGCCCGCGTGCTCTCGCGCCACGTCGCGCTCATCCGAGCGGCCGTCGCCCCCATCGCTTCCCTGCGACTGCTTCGGGCCGACGCGGCGGGCTACGACGTGCTCGGCGAGGTCGAGGGCGGTGCCGACCTCGTGCTCTCGGGCGTTTTCACCGACGCGCTCCCGGAATCCGCGCGTGTCCGCATCGTCCGCCATCACGCGACCGTCGTGCTCGAGATGGGCGCCATCGACGTGGCCGCACCCGGACGTGTTCGCATCCTCGACGCGACGAGCGACGTCGCTCCGCTCACCCCCTTCGAGACGCCGCACCGCTGCGCATGGCGGCGGCTGCATGCGGTTGTCGTCGGCGGTGCGGTGGTGAACGAACTCGACGGATTCGACGAGGACTCCGCCCTGGTGCGGGCAGCGCTCGAGTCGGCGAGCGTGTCGGCATGACCTTCGAAGCGTCGGGCGCCTTCTGTGCTGCCGATCGTCGCGAGTCCTAGAGTGTCCGAATGACGACCGCGACCATCAGAGGACCGTATCGGCGCGGGATCGAGCGTCGGCGCGAGGTCGTCGACATCGCCACCGAGGTCTTCGGCGAGTTCGGCTTCAAGGGGGGCACCCTCCAACAGGTCGCCGATCGAGTCGGAGGCACTCCGGCCGCCGTGCTGAAACTGTTCGGCACGAAGGAGAAGCTCCTTCTCGCGGTACTCGACCATTGGGATGTCATCACCCGCGAGATCGCGGTGCAGGGCACCGAAGAGCTCGCGCGTCTCGACGGCTTGGTCAAGTTGATGAGCTACCACGTCGAGCACAAGGGGCTGCTGCAGCTCTACACGACGATGGCCGCCGAGGCGTCCAACCCGCAGCACCCCGCGCATGAGTACATGACGGCGCGCTACCACCGCACGCTCGAGGACATGAAGCGGCAGTTCAGAGATGCCGCCGGGGCGGGGCATTTCCGTGCGATGTCCGAAGTCGAGATCGCGCACGAAGGGGAGTTTCTGCTCGCGGCGATGGACGGCCTGCAGATCCAGTTCATCCTGATTCCCGGATTCGACCTGGTGGCGTCGTTCAACGCGTATGTCGACGGCGTGCTCGACCGCCTCTCGAGCACTTCCCGCGAAAGGTAGTTACCTATATACTTTTTGCATGACCGCTGACGTTCAGCCCCCTCGCCGTGCTCTCATCGTGAGAGGCGGGTGGGACGGACACCAGCCTCGTGAGGCCACCGAGCTGTTCATCCCGTTCCTCGAAGCGAATGGCTTCCGAGTCGAGGTGCACGAGGACACGCGGGTCTACGCCGACGCGCGGACGATGAGCGGGTTCGACCTCATCGTGCAGTGCAACACCATGACGGTCATCCAGGGCGACGAGATCGCAGGCCTCCGCGCGGCGGTCGAAGCCGGAACCGGCATGGGCGGATGGCACGGCGGCATCGCCGACTCCTATCGGAATGAAGCCGACTACCTGCAACTGATCGGCGGGCAGTTCGCGCACCACGCGGGCAAGCACCCCGACGAGCGGATCGGCGAGCAGTCCGACAACTACCTTCCCTACACGGTCACGATGACCGAGCTGGGCCGGGAGCACGAGATCACCCGCGGCGTCGACGACTTCGATCTCGTCACCGAGCAGTACTGGGTGCTGCATGACGACCTCATCGACATCCTCGCCACCACGACCACGCCGGCGCGGGCATGGGACCCGTGGAAGCGCCCCGTCACCTCGCCCGTCTTCTGGACGCGGCAATGGGGCGAGGGGCGCATCTTCGTCAGCACCGTCGGCCACCGTGTCGAGGTGCTCGAAGACCCCACCGTGCGCACCGTCGTGGAGCGCGGCCTGCTCTGGGCCGCCCGCACCGCCTGAATCACCTTCATCCGAGAACGAAAGAACGGAGCAGTTCTTGAACCGCATCTCCTTCATGGGCGCGAACCTCGTCGCCCAGCAGCTCGACTGGAACATGACCGAGGGGTGGATGCAGGGCGATGCCGCCGCGAACGCGCACTACCGTCCCATCGAGACCTACGAGGAGCGCTTCGACGCCTTCGTGCAGAGCGCCGTCGACGCCGGTTTCGACACCGTCGACGTGTGGCACCCGCAGCTCAGCTACGAGTGGGCCACCGACGCGCACTTCGCCGCGGCGCGTCGTGTGCTCGATCGTCACGGCGTCACGGTGGCCAGTTACGGCAGCCACTACGGTTCGACTCCCGAGCAGTTCCGGCGTGCCAACGAGGTCGCGCACGTGCTCGGCACCCGCATTCTCGGTGGAGGAACGCACCTGCTCGAACGTGATCGCGACTCGCTCGTGGCGATCCTCCGCGAATACGGCAACGTGTGGGGGCTCGAGAACCACCCGCAGAAGAGCTCGGCGGAGATCCTCGCGGAGATCGGCGACGAGGACTCCGATGTCATCGGAGTGACAGTCGACACCGGCTGGTTCGGCACCCAGGGCTACGACGCCGCCCGGGCCATCCGTGAGCTCGGCGACCGCGTCGTGTACGTGCATCTCAAAGACGTCCGCGCCGAAGGTGCTCACGACACGTGCGCGTACGGCGACGGCATCGTTCCCATCGCCGACTGCGTCGCTGCGATGCGCGAGATCGGCTACGACCGGCCGATCAGCATCGAGCACGAGCCCGAGCACTACGACCCCTTCCCCGAGGTGATCCGCAGCCGCGTGACCCTCGTCGAACTCCTCGAGAAGACCGAGGTCGCCGCGTGAAGGCCGCAGGGATCACGGGTCCGGGCGTCGTCGAGGTCCTCGAGCAGCCGCGCCCCGTCGCCTCGGGAGACCTCGTCGTCGTGCAGATCCTCGTCGCCCCGATGTGCACCGAGTTCAAGCGGCGTAAGGACGGCGCCGAAGAGCTCGCTCTCGGGCACGAGTCGGTCGGCGTCGTCGTCGACGCCGGCGACTCGCGGCGCGTGCGCGTCGGCGACCGTGTGGCCGTCATGCCGCACTACGGCTGCGGAGTGTGCTTCCTCTGCACCTCGGGCGATTACATGCACTGCCCAGACCAGCGCGATGTGCTCGCGGAGACAGGGCAGGAATACGGTGTCGGCAGCTACGCGCAGTACGTGCTGAAGCCCGACTGGCTGGTGGAGCGAATCCCTGACGACATCTCGCTCCTCCACGGCGCAATGGCCTGCTGCGGATTCGGGCCGACCTTCGGGGCGCTCGAGCGCATGCACGTGGATGCGACCGACACACTCCTGGTGTCGGGATGCGGACCGGTCGGCCTCGGTGCGGTCGTCCAGGGGGTTACCCGCAATGCTCGCGTTCTCGCGATCGAGACCCATCCGTACCGCGCTCAGCTCGCGCTCGATCTCGGTGCCGAACGCGTCTTCAACCCGCTCGAGGAAGACGTGCCGGCACTCGTCCACGAGGCCACGTACGGACGCGGCGCCGATGCGGGAATCGAGACGAGCGGCGCCCCCACCGGGCCGAGCGCCCTCGCCCGATCGCTGCGCGCCCGCGGACGTCTGAGCATCGTGGCATGGGCGGGTGACGTCGTGTTCCCACCGCTCGTGCCGCACGGACTCGACATCTTCGGGGTGTGGCACTGGAACAGCCTGACCAGCTCGCACGAGATGTGGGAGATGATCCGCCGCGCCGGCCCGCTCATCGACACGCTCATCACGCACACCCTGCCGCTCGATGCGGTCGCCGCGGCGATGGACATCCAGGACACCGGCGCGTGCGGCAAGGTGATGCTCCTGCCTCACGAGGTCGACGAAGCGGTCATCTCCGCTCCCGTGCGCTGATCACCTTTCGACAAGCGAAAGACGAGGACTATTCGATGACGGACACGACGACCCCACCATTGCGGATCGCGATGGTGGGATACGGCTTCATGGGGGCTGCGCACTCGCAGGGCTGGCGGGTCGCGCCGCGATTCTTCGAGCTGCCCACCGGCGTCGAGATGGCGGTGCTCGTCGGTCGCGACCCAGGCCGCACTCGAGCCGCCGCCGAACGGTGGGGGTGGGACGAGACCTCCACCGACTGGCGCTCGGTGCTGGAGCGCGACGACATCGATGTGGTCGACATCGTGACACCGGGTGACACCCACGCCGAGATCGCGATCGCGGCACTCGACGCGGGCAAGCATGTCCTGTGCGAGAAGCCGCTCGCGAACACGGTGGCCGAGGCCGAGCAGATGGCCCTCGCCGCCGAGCGTGCGGCCGAGAAGGGAGTGCGGTCGATGGTGGGGTTCACCTACCGTCGTGTCCCGGCAGCGACCTACGCCCGAGACCTGATCGCGTCCGGAGCCATCGGCGAGGTCCGTCAGGTGCGGGCGAACTATCTGCAGGACTGGCTCTCCGACGCGGAGGCTCCGCTGACGTGGCGACTGAAGAAGGAGCTCGCCGGGTCGGGTGCGCTCGGCGACATCGGAGCTCACGCGATCGACCTCGCTCAGTACATGACCGGTCAGACCCTCACCTCGGTGTCGGGCATGCTCGAGACGTTCGTGAAGGAGCGCCCGCTGCGCGGCGAGGCGATCGGCCTCGGCGGCACCGCATCATCCGAACGCGGCGAGGTCACCGTCGATGACCTTGCCCTGTTCACCGGCCGATTCAGCGGCGGTGCGGTCGGCTCGTTCGAAGCGACCCGATTCGCCACCGGGCGCAAGAACGCATTCCGGATCGAGATCGCCGGGTCGAGCGGTGCGCTCTCGTTCGACCTCGAGGACATGAACGTCCTGCATGTCTACGACGCCACAGCGCCGGGCGGGCGGCAGGGATTCACGCGCGTCATCGTCACCGAGCTCGAACATCCCTACATGGCGAACTGGTGGCCGACCGGCCACATGATCGGCTACGAGCACGGCTTCTCGCATCAGGCCAAAGATTTCGTCGAAGCGATCGTGGCCGGGGCGGCGCCGTCGCCGAGCTTCGAGGAAGGTCTGCAGGTGCAGCGCGTGCTCGATGCGATCGAGCGCAGTTCAGACAACGGCAGCGGCTGGATCCCCGTCGAATGAGGGAGGATCCGGCACGCCGCAGGCGAGCGGCGCCCGCGTCTGAGGATCAGCTGGAAGTCGCCTGATTCGTGAGCTGCTCGATGCGATAGTGGACGCAGCGGCACACGGAGCTCCCGGAATGTGAGACCGAGCGCCGACTCCTCGATTCAGCGGCGAACAGACGGGAAACGTGTGAGCTCACCCGCAGACTTCCTCTCCCGCCCAATCAGCCGTCGCGCCATGCTCGGCGGCATGGGTGCACTCGGGGTGACGACCCTTCTGGCCGGATGCAGTGCTCCGGGTGGCGGACGCACGGACGTCCGCTTCTTCATGAGCAAGACCGAAGTGCTCGACTTCTTCAACGACATCATCGACGAGTTCAACTCGTCTCAGTCGCGCGTGCGGGTGATCCTCGACTCGAGCTCCAACATCGCGGCGACGTTCGTGCGCGGCAACCCGCCCGACCTCGCCTGCTTCACCTACAACCTCGAGATGGCGCGCTTCATGGAGCGCGGTGCGCTGAGCGACCTGTCGGACGTGAGCATCGCGTCGCAGATCCGTCCCGAGGTGCAGGAACTGGTCGACCAGTACGCGACCTATCCCGGCCGCACGAGCGTGATCCCGTGGTCGGTGACGGCGGCGTCCGTGATCTACAACCAGCAGATCTTCGACGAGCAAGGGCTCGAGGTGCCGCAGACGTGGACGGAGTTCACCGAGGTCTGCGAGGCCCTGGTCGCCGCCGACATCACCCCGATCTACGGAACGTATCGCGACCCGTGGACGATCGCGCAAGGGCAGTTCGACTACACCTCCGGCGGTTCGCTCGATCCCGCCGCGTTCTTCGAGGCGATGCGGGAGGAGGGCCCGAACGTCGGCGTCGACTCGTCGGTGTCGTTCTCGAAGGACTTCCTCGAGCCGATGCAGCGGATGGTGCAGCTCAACGAGTGGTCGAACGGCAACGCGGCGAGCCGCGGCTACGGCGAGGGCAACTTCGCCCTCGGCGAGGGCGAAGCCGCCATGTACATGCAGGGCCCGTGGGCGCTCACCGAGATCGAGAAGACCGCGCCCGACGCGCCCCTCGGCAACTTCCCGCTGCCGATGACCGACGACCCCGCCGACACTCGCGTGCGCGTCAACCTCGACCTCGCCCTCTGGATCCCCGAATCGTCGCCCCGGCAGGAGGCGGCGCGCGAGTTCCTCGAGTACCTCACCCAGCCCGAGATTCAAGACACCTACAACCAGCAGTTCCTCGCGTTCGGAACGAGGGAGGACGCGCCGCCGCAGGAGGATCCGCGGATCGCGCAGCTGCAGTCGTTCTACGACGAGGGCCGCTTCTATCAGGGGCCCTCCAAGGCGATCCCGCTCACCATCCCGGCAGAGGGCTACATCCAGGGCATGATGACGGGCGCCAGCGTCGAGGGCACCCTCCGCACCATGGACGACGACTGGCGTCGGCTCGCGACGCGCAGCTGACCGACGAGCGGAGGAGGTTCGACCATGACCAGCACCACCGAGGCGCCGCCCCGGATACGGCAGAAGCGTCAACGGGTCGACCCCGTCTACTACCTCTTCCTGCTGCCGGCGCTCGCGCTGTTCACCGTGGCGATCACAGTCCCGGCCATCACGGGCATCGTCTACAGCTTCACCGACTCGATCGGATTCGGGGACTCCGAGTTCATCGGCTTCCTCAACTACGCCGTGCTCTTCACCGACCCGGCGGTGCTCAGCTCCTACGGCTTCACGCTCGGCTTCTCGCTGGCGACCGTCATCCTCGTCAACCTCATCGCGTTCTTCCTCGCGCTGGGGCTGACCTCGCAGATCCGCCTGAAGAACGCGTTGCGCTCGGCCTTCGTCATCCCCATGGTCGTGTCGGGCATCATCATCGCCTACGTCTTCCAGTACCTGTTCTCCAACTCGCTGCCGGCGCTCGGGGAGACGATCGGCAACCCGGTGCTGTCGCAGAGCATCCTCGCCAACGCGGACCTCGCGTGGATCGGCGTCGTCATCGTCACCGCCTGGCAGGCCGTCCCGAGCGCGATGCTCATCTACATCGCCGGCCTGCTCTCGATTCCGGGCGACGTCTACGAGGCGGCGCAGATCGACGGCGCTGGCGGATGGCAGCGGCTGCGCTCGATCACGATCCCGCTGGTCGCGGGCTACATCGTCATCAACGTCATCGTCAGCTTCAAGAACTTCATCAACTCGTACGACATCATCGTCGGCTTGACGAACGGCGGCCCCGGCACCGCCACCCGCAGTGTCGCGATGACGATCTTCACCGGCTTCACCGGCGGCGACTACGCCTACCAGATGGCGAACGCCGCGATCTTCTTCCTCATCGCGATCTTCCTCGCGGTGCTCCAGTTGCGCGTGACCAGAGGAAGGGCGGCCATCGGATGAGCACGCCGACCATCGAGACCGTCGCCGAGCCCGCCGCTCAAGCGGCTCCCGCCAGCCCGAAGAACCGCACGCGGGGGAGGGTCGGCCAGGAACGCACCAACTGGAGCGTCACCGTCTTGCTGCTCCTCGCCGCGATCACCGTGGTCGTCCCGCTCTACGTGACCGTCATGATGTCGCTGAAGACCGACGGGCAGGCGGTCGACGGCAACGCGTTCAGCCTGCCGTTGCCGCTCGACTTCACGACCTTCGCACGAGCGTGGGAGCTCACCGACTTCCCGCGCGCGTTCGGGGTCTCGGTGTTCGTCAGCGCCGTCGCGGTGGCGGGCACCATCATCCTCAGCGCCCTCGCGTCGTATGCGATCGTCCGCAACTGGGAGCATCGGCTCTTCCGCTGGTCGTTCTTCTACCTGCTGGCCGCCATGTTCCTGCCGTTCCCCGTCGTGGCGCTGACCCAGATCAAACTGACCGGCGCCGTCGGCCTCGACAACCCGCTCGGCGTCGCGTTCCTGCACATCATGTTCCAGATGTCGTTCAGCATCCTGCTGTTCACCGCGTTCCTGCGGTCGCTGCCGAAGGAGCTCGAGGAGAGCGCGCACGTGGACGGCGCGACGACGTGGCAGACCTTCTGGCGGCTGGTCTTCCCCCTGCTCGCACCGATGAGCGCGACCGTCGGCATCTTCGCGTTCCTCGCCTCGTGGAACGACTTCATGATGCCGTCGCTCATCACCTCCGACCCGGCGCTGCAGACGCTGCCGGTCGTGCAGAGCCTGTTCCAGGATCAGTTCACCGCCAACTACAACGTCGCCTTCGCGTCGTATCTGATGGCGATGGCACCGGCGATCGTCGTGTACCTGTTCACCCAGCGCTGGGTGCTGTCCGGGGTGACGCAGGGCGCCATCAAGTAGTCGGCGGACGGCTGCGCTCAGGTGCTGCTTCGCACCACGAGCGACGGCACCATATCCACTCTGCGCACCGCGGCGCCGCCACCGCCCGTCGATGCGCCGAGCAGCAGGTCGAGCGCGACTCGACCCGACTCCTCGAACGGCTGCCGCACCGTGGTGAGCCCCAGCCCTTCGGCGAGCGGCCCGTCGTCGTAGCCGACGATCGCGACGTCGTCGGGCACGCGTAATCCGAGCGCCGTCACCGCCCGCCAGGCCCGCGAGGCGAGCTCGTCGTGGTTCGCCATGATCGCCGTCGGAGCACCCGAGCCCGACAGCGCCTGCTTCAGCGCCGGGGTCGGGTCGCCGTGCAACGGCACCGTCACCATCTGAACGTCGAGGTGCTCTCGGGCGCCTTGCATCCGGAGCATGCCCGCCGAGACGTAGTCCTGCGATCGCTGCGGCTCGCCGAGATACACAGTGCGGGTGTGCCCGAGCGCGGCGAGGTGCGCACCCGCGAGGCGGCCGCCCTCCTCGTCGTCGATGTGCACCGACGGCACGTCGTTGCCCACCGGACGCGCACGCCGCACGTCGATGAAGACGAGAGGCAGGGCGGACTCGCGGGAGGCGCGCAGCGCGGCGCTGCCGAGCGGAACCCCCATGAGGATCAGCCCGTCGATGCCACGACGGGCGGGGAGGGCGTCGAGCAGCGGTGCCGCGACGGACGCCGCCGACTCGAGGTCGTGCGCCTCGAGATCGATGGCCGTCTCGCGCGCCCGTACGAGCATCCCCGAGAACCGACGGAAGTACGTGGCGTAGGTGCTGAACGGCGCCGCGACCGCGACGCGGGTGCCGCCGGCCGAGCCGCGCGGCCCGACACCGGCGCGGTATCCCAGCTCGCCGGCCGCCGCGACGACTCGAGCACGCGTCGCCGAGCTGACGCGATGCGGCGCGTTGATGGCGAGCGAGACCGTCGAGATGCTCACGCCGGCCCGCTCGGCGACCGTATAGATCGTCACCTTCGACACGCGAACAAAATTACTTCATCGAAGTGCTTCGACAGCCGCACCATGGGATCCGACCGAAGGAGTTCGAACCGTGAAGTCGTTCCGCAAGCCCCGTCTGGATGCGTTCGCCGCCGCTGTCGAAGCGCGCCTGAAGCCGCTCCAGACCGCCCCTCAGGGCAAGACCGCGCAGCAGCGCCGCGCCGACGCCGCGGCCTTCGACCCAATCATGTCCCGTGAGCTCGGCATCGAGCCGATCGATGTCGCGACCGAGGAGCACACGCTGCCGGTGCCAGGCCACCCCGACGTGCGGCTGCGCGTGTACTGGCCGACGACCGAGCGCCCCGCCGCTACGACGGAGGGCCCCGGCCTGCCCGTGCTCGTCTACTTCTTCGGCGGCGGATTCGAGATCGCGGGCATCGACTGGGTGTCGTGGGATGCCCGCTTCCGCGAGCGTGCTCATGACGCCGGCGTCATCGTCGTCGCGGGGGAGTACTCGCACGCTCCCGAGGTGAAGTTCCCGGCGCAGCCCGAGCAGTGCTGGACCGTGTTCGAGTGGGCGGCCGAGCATGCGCGTGAGCTCGGCGGCGACCCCGAGCGCATGGCGCTCGGCGGCGGGTCGGCCGGCGGCAACCTGGCCACGGCGACGGCGCTGATGAACCGCGACCGGGCGAACCGTCCGGTGCGGCTTCTGCTGCTCGAAGTGCCGCTACTCGACATGACGATGCGGCATATGGCATCGCAGCCGGGCATCCCCGCCTTCCTCTTCCGCAAGCTGGCCGGCACGATCGTCACGCAATACCTCGGAAAAACCACGGCGTTACGGCGCAACCCTTATGCCAGCCCGCTGCTCGCCCCCTCGCTCGCTGGCATGCCGCAGACCGTCATCTACACGGCCGAACTCGACGCGCTGCGCGGCGACGGCGAGGCCTTCGCACGAGCGCTGGGCGAGGCGGGGGTACCAGTCTCCTGCATCCGCCTCATCGGCCAGAATCACGGCTCGGCCGGATATCAGCGTCACTCCGCCACCGCAGACCACCTGCACCGCGACATCGTCGCCACACTCCGAACCCTGCACGACCAACCCGTTCCCTATCCAACGCCGGGAGGCGCTCGATGAACCTGTCCGATATCGATCTCGACCCCGGCCTGCGTCGCTGGATCGCCCGCATCGAAGAGCTCGCCCCGACGATCCCCGGCCTCGGCAGCGCGGATCCGGTGACGCGTCGTGCCGCCGACCGCGAACTCTCGGATGCTCTCGCCGTGGACTTCACGCTGCCGGCGCCCGAGTCGATCGAGATCTCCGCGATCGAGCTCGGCGGGCGCCCCGCACGGCGGTACCGGTCGGCGACCATGCCGGCGTCGGCGCCCACTCAGCTGTGGCTGCACGGCGGCGGGTTCTTCGCGGGCACGCCGGACGAGATCCTCAACGACCGGCTGCTCGCGCGTCGAGCCGCCGACAGCGGCATCCAGATCTTCTCGCTCGACTACCGGCTGGCTCCGGAGCACCCGTACCCGGCCGCCGTCGAGGACGCGGTCGCCGCGCTGGCGGACCTGGTCGCCCGTGCCGACCAGTTCGGCGTCAACCCCACCCGCCTCGGCATCGGCGGCAACTCCGCCGGCGCGGGTATCTCGGCGAGCACGTCGCTGCGGCTACGCGACGCGGGGGACGACACCCTGATCCACGTCGACCTCGAGGTGCCGCCGACAGCGACCCGAGCGGTCGGCCAGTCGGCGGTCGACTACGCCTCGGGCTTCGGACTCGACGAACTGGAGACGATCCTCGCCTTCTACGTCGGACCCGACGGGCCCGCCGACCGCAACATCGGTCCGCTCGACGTCGACGACCTCACCTGCCTGCCGCCGCATCTGATCTTCGTCGCCGAGCACGACCTGCTGCGCGACATGGGGCTCGAATACGCCGAGCGCCTGCGCGTCGCCGGAGTAACCGTCGAACTCGTCGTCGGCGAGGGGCACCTGCACGGCGCCCCCGGCATCACCGCGGCGTTCGACGGCGCCCGGAGATGGCAGGAACGCCACGCCGCGCTGCTTCAGGCCGCCTACTCCGCGGGACCCGCCGCCTGAGCCGTCGACCGACTCGCACCATCCGATGCATCCGCACGAGGTCCGCCTCGGCGGTACCCCCTGCGTGAAAACGCGCCGCAACACACGAAGGAGACACCGTTGTCCCAATCCACCGCACTCGATCCCATCGGCGCCGTCGGCCCCGAAGTCATCCCGGGAGGTCCGCAACCGCGCGGCTTCCTTTTCGCCTTCGTGGCCGCCTGGTTCGGCCTCAGCATCGTACTGAGCACGCTCATCGGTGCATCGATCCCGAAGGTCTTCGCCTTCCTCGACGACGAGACCAAAGGCCTGAACCTGTCGATCGTCGCGGCCCTCGGCGGGGTCGTGGTGATGATCATCACGCCGCTGTTCGGCCGGTTCAGCGACCGGACGATGTCGCGGCTCGGCAAGCGGCGACCGTGGATCCTCGGCGGCGCGCTCGTCGGCATGGCGGGCGTCGTCGTGCTCGCGTTCTCGGCCGACCTCTGGCAGGTCGTCATCGGCTGGGCGATCGCGCAGATCGGCTACGGCGCGACCAACGCGGCGATCCACGCGCTGCTCGCCGACCAGATTCCTTTCCGCATCCGCGCCAGAGTCTCGGCGGCGGCGAGCGCCGCGAACGCCATCGCGATCATCGGCGGCTCGCTGATCATCGCGGCCCTGCCGAACGACCAGCAGTGGACCTGGTTCATCGTCCCCGGCGTCATCGGCACCGTCTTCAGCGTGCTGCTGTACTTCCGGCTGCACGACATCGTGCGCACCGACAAGCCCGAGCCGTGGAAGTGGTCCGACGTGCTCTCGACCTACCGGCTCGACCCGGTCGCGTACCGCGACTTCTTCTGGGCGTGGATGTGCCGGCTACTCGTGACCATGTCGATCGTCACCGTCTCGATCTACCTGCTGTTCTTCATCATCGACCGGCTCGACGTGCCGAAGGAGGAGGCGTCGGGCGCGCTCGCGACCGTGCTGATCGCCTACACGGCGTCGAGCATCGTGACGACGATCATCTTCGGTTGGATCTCGGACAAGACCGGTCGACGCAAGGCGATCGTCTGGGTGTCGGCGCTCCTCTCCGCCGGCGGCCTGATCGGCGCGGCGCTGTCACCCGACCTGTCGACGTTCCTCATCGCGATGGCACTGGTGGGGGCCGCTCAGGGTGCCTTCGTCTCGGTCGACGTGGCGCTGATGACCGAGGTGCTGCCGACCTTCGAAGAGGCGGGCAAGGACCTCGGCATCGTGTCGCTGTCGTACCAGGTGCCGCAGGTACTGGTGCCGATCATCGCGATCCCGCTGCTCGCGATCGGCGGAGGAACCGAGAACTACACGGCCCTGTTCATCGCGGCGATCGTGATCGGCGTGCTCGGCGGGCTGGCCGTGCTGCCGATCAAGGCCGTGAAGTAACCGCACCCGGTCGGTGCACGGATCAGGAGTTCTGCTCGGAAACCGGGCAACTCGCACACGGATCAGGAGAGATCAGCCGATTTCTCCTGATCGGTGGACGAACTCCTGATCCGTGTAGCGGCGGCGGTCGGCGGGAGCGGTTCGCTCGTCAGTGGCAGTCGTCACCAGCGGAGGTCCACCCGATCGACGTCGCAGTACCCGTCTCCGACCGCGACGACGCCGACCCAGGCGCCGACGAAGCCGGTCGGCGGGCCAGGAGCGAGAGCCGATACGTCCGCCGTTGCGATCACGGTCCCCGAGACGTGACACGACGCGACGAGATCGGTGATGTCGATTCCGAGTCGGACGGGTCCGTCGATGGAAACGGTGCCGACGCCTGCGGGATGGCGGTCCCCGTGGGCGAGGAGGCTCGCCTCGACACCGCCGTCACGTCCGACCGTGAACTCGAGATGGTTGCGCTCCGATACGCGCAGCAGCAGCCCGGCGCGAAACTCGTCCCCGCCCGGGACTAGGTCGATGACCGCCTCGATCGCCGTTCGCTCGGACGGGAGACGTGTCAGCAGTGCGGAGACGCGTTCGATGGAGGTGGAATGGGCGCCGCCGTCGAGTCGCGCATGACCGGCTCGTGCGGCGAGGTCGACGAAGGTGCTCGGGAATCGTCCGACGGACGTCCACTCCGGTCGTAGCGTCTTCGACTCGAAATCGTCGATGAACACACGGGACGCGGTGACCGCGTCCGGCACGCCGTCCGTCTCGACGACCGGCGGGACTCGAGCCACGCCCGGCGCGAACAGCGGGCGGCCGTCCTCCCAGTCGACGGGGACGAGCGATGTGCGGCGACCGAGCAGGCCACGGCGCCCGTCGACGGCATGGAGGGCCAGGACCGTCGCGAACGCGCGCCCATCGGGGGTGTCGACCACGTCGGCGTGACCGACGCTGTTGATGGGGGCGGTCGCGCCGAGATCGCGGTGCGTGAGTCGCGGATTTCCGGTGTCCCCGACGTAGGGTCCGGTGATCTCATCCGCGTAGGCGACGACCACCGCATGGTCCGTATCCGTTCCGCCCTCGGCGGCGACGAGCATCCAGCCGCCCCCGGGTCGAGCGACGATGTGCGGACCCTCCGCCCACACGGCATGGGAGTCCGCGCCGCGCCAGACGACGATCGGCTCGGTCAGCAGTCGTCCCGTCGCGAGTTCGAGCTCCGCCAGCCACACCTCGGTCTCGCCCGGCCACCGCATCGGCTCGGGCGGTCGGGTCCCGCAGAGCCAGACGCGATCGCCGTCGACGGTGATCGACGGATCGAACCCGCCCACATCGTCGATCCAGACCGGGTCCGACCATGGACCCGCAGCGTCGGAGGCGGTGACGAGGAAGTGACCGGTCCGACCGGTCCAGCTGCCGTCGTCGGGGCCGACCGCGGTGCACACCACGACGAGCAAGTCCCCGATGGCGCGGATCGTCGGCGCGTAGAGCCCCCGCGACGACTCGAGGCCGCGGAGGTCGAGCTGCTCGGGCCGATGAATGGCGTGCCCGATCAACTCCCAGTCGACGAGGTTCTTCGACGCGTGGATCGGCAGGCCGGGAAGGTATTCGAAGGTGGAGGTGACCAGGTAGTAGGTGTCACCGACCCGGCAGATGCTCGGATCGGGGTGGCATCCCGCCAGGATCGGGTTCTCATAGCGACCCACGGAACTCCTTCGTTCGAGTTTGGGGGCGGACTGCGGGGGACCGGACGCGGTCAGCGCAGAGGGGCGGTGGTGGCTCGGGCCACCAGCCGGGTCGGAAGCGTGAAGTGCGTGATCTCCGGGGTGCCACCCGCGATGAGCTCCAGCACCAGGCGGGTGGCCGCCTCGCCGAGCCGCTGGATCGGCTGCCGCACCGTCGACAGCGGCGGATCGGCGCGGGCGGCCTCGGGCACATCGTCGAAGCCGATCACCGAGAGGTCGGCGGGAACCGAGAGCCCGAGGTCACGGGCGACGGCGATGATCGACAGCGCGGAGAGATCGTTCGCGGCGAAGATCGCGGTCGGCGGCGTCGGCAGGGCGAGCATCCGTCGGGCTGCGTCGCGTGCGATGTCCTCCTCGTATCGGCCCACCCCGATAAGAGCGGCGTCGAAGCCGATTCCCGCCGCGGTGAGAGCGTCGCGGTAGCCGCGTTCTCGGGCCACGGCCGAGCGCAGATCGGGGCGGCCGGCGATGAACCCGATGCGGCGATGACCGAGCTCGATCAGGTGATCGGTCGCCTGGCGGGCGCCGTTGTAGCTGTCGGACTCGACGGTCGGCAGCTCGCCGCGACCGGTGTGAGGGTCGATGGCGACGACCGGGACATCGGCTGCCACCCCGACGACCGAGGGAGTCACCATCACGGCGCCGTCGATGAGTGTGCCGCTCAGGCGGCTGAGCGAACGACGTTCCCAGCCGGCTCCGTGCTGATGCGAGCCGCTATAGGCGAGCAGATCGTATGAGGTGTCGGCGAGCGCTCGCGCGACTCCTTTCAGGACCTCGGCCGAGAACGGCTCGAAGTCGGCGACGAGCACGCCGATCACGCCGGTGCGACGCGATCGCATGCTGCTCGCAACGAGGCTCGACTCGTACCCGAGCCGCTCCACGGCGGCCATCACGCGCTCGGTCATCTCCGACGAAACCCCGTAGCGGCCGTTCACCGCCTTCGACACGCTGGCCACCGAGACGCCGGCCGCAGCCGCTACATCCTGGATCGTCGCTCGCCGCGTCATAGAGCCGACTGTACAGATGGAAAAGGTTTTCGAAAACGTTTGACATGGTTTCGCCTCGTTGCGATAGTTGCCCACGTCCAGCCGACCGGAGTGGTCACGAGCGAAGTCGCTCGAGATCCGGAAAGCGCGTCGGCGGGCTCCCTGCACCCCCTTGCATCTCCGATGCACCTCGATGAAGAGAACGGTTGGAATCACATGAAAAGCAGGAAGTTCCTCGCAGGATCGGCGCTCCTCGTCGTCAGCGGGCTCGCGCTCGCCGGCTGCAGCGGCGGCGCCGGTGGAGGCGATGACGGGTCGACGACGCTCACCTTCTGGCACAACTCCACCACCGGTGACGGCAAGCAGTACTGGCTCGACACCGCGGCCGCATTCGAAGAGGCCAACCCGGGCGTCACGATCGAGGTCCAGGCGATCCAGAACGAGGAGATGGACGGCAAGCTGCAGACCGCCCTCAACTCGGGCGACGCCCCCGACGTCTTCCTGGCCCGAGGCGGCGGCAAGCTCGCCGACGTCGTGAAGGCCGGACAGGCAATGGACATCACCGAGGGCATCTCCGAGGAGACGCGATCGGTGGTCGGCAGCGCGCTCAGCGCCTTCGAATTCGACGGCAAGAACTACGGCATGCCCGTCTCGGTGCTGCCCTCCGGCATCTACTACTCGTCCGACCTCTTCACCGAGGCGGGCGTCGCCGCGCCTCCCACCACGATCGACGAGCTCGAGTCGGTCGATGAGCAGCTCGCCGGGGCGGGAATCGACCCGATCGCCGTCGGTGCGAAGGATGCCTGGCCCGCGGCGCACTGGTACTACAACTTCGCGCTGCGCGCCTGCTCGAAGGACGCCCTCGACGAGGCAGCCGAATCACGCTCCTTCGACGATCCCTGCTGGCTCACCGCAGGGGAGAACCTCGAATCGTTCCTGGGGTCATCGCCCTTCAACGACGGCTTCCTCACCACCGCCGCTCAGCAGGGCGCCGGTTCGTCGGCCGGGCTCCTCGCCAACCACCAGGCCGCCATGGAGCTGATGGGCGCCTGGAATCCCGGGGTCATCGCCTCGCTCACCCCCGACCAGCAGCCGCTCGCCGACCTGAAGTGGTTCGCCTTCCCCGAGGTCGACGGAGGCGACGGCGAGCCCGGCGCCATGCTCGGCGGCGTCGACGGCTTCACCTGCTGGGTCAACGCCCCGGCCGCGTGCGTGGACTTCCTCAACTTCATGGTCGAGAAGGAGAACCAGGAGGCCTACGCCGACGCCTTCCAGACGCTGCCCGCGTCGACCGAAGCGCAGAGCGTCGTCACCGACCCCGCCCTGAAGGACGTGCTCGCCGCCTACAACGAGGCGCCCTACGTCGTGCTCTGGCTCGACACCCTCTACGGGCAGAACGTCGGCAATGCGCTCAACGTCGCGGTCGTCGACCTCTTCGCAGGCAAGGGATCGCCGCAGGCCATCGTCGACGCCGTGAACGACGCCGCCGCGAAGTCCTGAGAGAGGGATAGGTAGATGGCTTCCGTGCGCGAGCGCACTGTTCCCGCGGACCTCGCGTCCGGGAGCCTCGCCCCGGTGGGCGGTGACGCACAGACGTCACCGCCCACCGGCGGCACCCCCACCCGCCGCCCGTCGGACTCGATCAGGCGTCGGCGCTGGGTGATCCGCGGGGAGCTCGCGCTCCTCCTCGGCCCCGCACTCCTAATCTTCCTGGCCTTCGTGATCTTCCCGGTCGTGATGGCCGCCTACTACGGCTTCTTCAGCTGGGCGGGCTACGGCGCTCCCGTCGACTTCGTCGGGCTGAAGAACTACGTCACGATCCTCACCGATCCGGCCTTCCACGAGGCGCTCGGTCACAACGCGTTCATCGTGATCGCCTCACTCGTGCTGCAGGGCCCGCTCGCACTCGGTCTGGCGTTGCTGCTCAACCGCAAGCTGCGCTTCCAATCGACCATCCGAGTGCTGATCTTCGTCCCCTATGTGATCTCCGAGGTCGTCGTCGGCCTCGGCTGGGGGCTGATGCTGCAGTCGAGCGGAGCGGTCAACGGCGCACTTGAGAAGGTCGGCCTCGGCGCCTTCGCCGCCGACTGGATCTCGGACCCGAACATCGCCATCTGGACTCTGATGGTGATCATCACGTGGAAGTACATCGGCTTCGCCGTCATCCTCTTCCTCGCGGGGCTGCAGGGCATCCCCGAGGAACTCTCCGAAGCGGCGGCCATCGACGGCGCCAGCTACTGGCAGGTCCAGCGGCACATCGTGCTGCCGCTCATGGGACCGACCGTGCGCATCTGGGCGTTCCTGTCGATCATCGGCTCGCTGCAGCTATTCGACCTCGTCTGGATCATCTGGGGCCAGTACGTCGCCTCGACCGCGGGCACGTCGACCATGGCGACCTACATGGTCGCGAACGGCCGCAACGCGGGCAGCTACGGCTACGGCAGCGCCGTCGCGGTCGTCATGTTCATCATCTCCCTCGTCGTCGCTCTGCTCTATCAGCGGTTCCTGCTGCGACGCGACACCGCCGGTGCGATCACAGGAGGGGTCAAATGACCGCCGCGACCAGCCTTCTCGCCCCGCGCGCGCCGCGCCGTCCGGTGCCGGGGCAGACCCGGCGGGGTAACGGCGTGATCTACCTCGTCGCCCTCGTGCTCGTCGTGCTGATGCTCGCGCCCGTCGGCTACCTGGTGCTCGGCGGCTTCCGCTCGAACTCCGAGATCACGGTCGACCCGTCGGGCTTCCCCACGGTCTGGAACTGGCAGAACTACGGCGACGTGCTCGGCAGCGGGCTGTTCTGGGGTCAGGTCGGCAACTCGGCGATCGCCGCGCTCAGCACCACGGCCGTCGTCGTCGGACTGGGGCTCATGGCTGCGTTCGCTCTTGCCCGCTACCGGTTCCGCGGACGCGGCGCGATCTACGCCCTGTTCACGGCGGGACTGATGTTCCCGATGACGGTGGCGATCACCCCGCTCTACATCCTGGTCCGCGACCTCGGCCTGATGAACTCGCTCGCGGGCGTCATCCTGCCGCAGATCGCGTTCGCTCTGCCGACGACCATCATCATCCTGGTGCCGTTCCTGTCGGCGATCCCGAACGAGCTGCAGGAGGCGGCCTCGATCGACGGGGCGAGCCGACTCGGCTTCTTCTGGCGGATGATGCTCCCACTGTCGCTTCCGGGAGTCATCACCGTCGGGATCCTGGCCTTCATCAACAGCTGGAACTCGTACATCCTGCCGCTGTTCATCCTCAACAACGAGGGTGCCTACACGCTGCCCCTCGGTACGCAGGCGTTCGCGTCGCAGTACTCGGTGGACACCGCGCGGGTGCTCGCGTTCACCGCGCTGTCGATGATCCCGGCGCTCATCTTCTTCAGCCTCTTCGAGAGGCGCATCGTCGGCGGCCTCACCGGCGCCGTGAAAGGCTGACCCGCTCGTGACCATTCTCGACGACCAGAGGTCGTCCACTACGACCGAGCCCTCGAGCAGGGTTCTCGGACTCCTCGAGGCGATGACGCTCGATGAGAAGCTCGCCCAACTGGTCGGGTACTGGGTCGACCAGGGCGATGAGATCGTCGCCCCCATGGCCGGCGAGATGGGCAGCTCCGCCAGCTATGAGGAGGCGACGGCCCATGGCATCGGCCACCTCACCCGTGTCTACGGCACCCGTCCGGTCGACCCGGTCGATCGAGCCGCGTGGCTGTGGGGCGAGCAGCGGCGTCTGCGCGAGAAGACCCGGCTCGGCATCCCGGCCATCGTGCACGAGGAATGCCTCACCGGACTCGCGGCGTGGAAGGCGGCGACCTTCCCCACCCCACTCGCGTGGGGAGCGTCCTTCGACCCAGAACTGGTCGAGGAAATGGCTCGCTCGATCGGGCAGCCGATGCGGGATCTCGGCATCCACCAGGGCCTCGCTCCGGTTCTGGACGTCATCCGCGACCCGCGCTGGGGTCGCGTCGATGAGTGCATCGCTGAGGACCCCCACGTCGTCGGCACGATCGGAACCGCCTACGTGAAGGGGCTCCAGAGCAGCGGAGTCGATGCCACGCTCAAGCACTTCGTGGGGTACTCGGCGTCGCAGGCGGGGCGCAACCATGCGCCCGTCCACGCCGGTCCGCGTGAACTCGCCGACGTGTTCCTGCCTCCCTTCGAGATGGCGGTGCGCGACGGGGGAGTGCGCTCGGTGATGAACTCGTATGCCGAGATCGACGGGGTGCCCGTCGCCTCGTCGGCGGAGCTGCTCACCCACCTCCTGCGTGAACAGTGGGGCTTCGACGGTGTGGTGGTGTCCGACTACTTCGCCGTGGCCTTCCTCAGGACCATGCACGCGATCGCCGCGTCGGACGGCGACGCGGCGGTGCTCGCCCTCACCGCAGGGATCGATGTCGAACTGCCGAGCGGCGACGCCTACCTCGCGCCGTTGGCCGCGGCGGTCCGTGCCGGCGATGTGCCCGAGGCGCTCGTCGACCGCGCAGTGCTGCGCGTGCTCGAGCAGAAAGAACGGCTCGGTCTCCTCGATGAGACCTTCGATTCGCCGCCGACCGAGATCGACCTCGACTCGAGCGAGCACCGACGGATCGCCCGCCGACTCGCCGAGGAGTCGATCGTGCTGCTTTCGAACGATGGAACTCTTCCGCTCGCGGAACCGCGCCGCATCGCCCTCATCGGCCCCAACGCCGACAGCACCGAATCGCTGATGGGCTGCTACTCGTTCGCGAACCACGTGCTCGCGCACCACCCCGGCACCGAGCTCGGCTTCGACGCGCCCTCGTTGGCCGAGGCCGTGCGCTCGCGGTATCCGGGCGCGACGATCACGGTCGAACAAGGCGCCGAGGTCGAAGGCCTCGATCGCGCCGGCTTCGGCGCCGCCGTCGACGCAGCCGCGCAGGCCGAGGTGGCGATCGTCGCCGTCGGCGACCGCGCCGGTCTCTTCGGCCGAGGCACGGTGGGGGAGGGCAACGACGTCGAGTCGCTCGCCCTGCCGGGCGTGCAGCGCGAACTCGTCGAGGCCGTCATCGCCACGGGAACGCCGGTGGTGCTCGTCGTGCTCTCCGGGCGTCCCTACGAACTCGCCTGGGCGCTCGACGGCACGGCGACCGCCGCCGCGGTGCTGCAGGCGTTCTTCCCCGGCGAGGAGGGCGGTAGCGCCCTCGCCTCGATCATTTCGGGCGATGTCTTCCCGTCGGGACGGCTGCCCGTCTCTCTCCCGCGCTCGGCCGGAGCGCAGCCGTTCAGCTACCTGCATCCGCCGCTCGGGGCCGCCAACGAGATCACCAGCGCCGACAGCACCCCGGTGCGGCCGTTCGGTTTCGGGCTCGGCTACACGACGTTCTCGCACGAGGATCTGCAGGTGGCGCCGGTCATCTCGGCCGGCGGCGCCTTCGAGGCGCGGGTCCGCGTCCGCAACACCGGAGAGCGCGCGGGAGTCGACGTGGTGCAGCTCTACTCGCACGACGTCGTCGCGTCGGTCACTCGCCCGTTGGCGCAACTCGTCGGGTACGCACGGGTCGCGCTCGAGGCGGGCGAGCAGGCGGAGGTCGTGTTCGACGTTCCGACCACGCGGCTGGCGTTCTCGGACGCGAAGCTGCGTCGCATCGTCGAACCCGGCGAGATCGAGTTCTGGGTCGGAGCTTCCAGTGCCGACAAGGAGACCGTTGCGACCACCGTGGTCGACGGGTCGGTGCACGAGGTCCTTCCGACCGACCGCCGCGAGGTCGTGACGCGAGTCGTCCGAGGCCTCTGACACGGGCGAACGAGTGGCGGGAGGCGGCGCGGCGCTCGCAGGCGCACATGAGTAGACGCCGAGGTTTCGTGTGAGACCCCTTTGGATCGGACCGTTTCGGCAGGGTCGAGCCTCCGCGTCTGCCTACTGTGTCCGCTGGAGAGGAGCCTCGTGCCCGTTTCGTCCCTCGGAGGCCGCGTCGGCGGTCTCCTCGGTTTCATCGGTTTGAGCGTCGCCGCGGGCGTGCTCGCCACCGCCGCGGTCACCCCCGCGATCGCGCTGTCGGGGGCGGCCGCGAACAGCACGATCGGCGTGTTCGAGGACCTGCCCGACTACCTCGAGATCCAGCCGCTGTCGCAGCGCACCAACGTGTATGCGACGAACGCCGACGGCTCCGCGCATCTCCTCGCCTACTTCTACAACCAGAACCGCGTCGAGGTCGGTCCGGAGCAGGTCAACGGCTTCGTCAAGGACGCCGCCATCGCCGGTGAGAACCCCCGCTACTACGACCACGGGGGAGTGGATCTGCAGGGCACCGTCCGCGCCATCGTGAACACCTACATCCTCGGCGGATCGGTGCAGGGCGGGTCGAGCATCACGCAGCAGTACGTCAAGAACGTCAACATCCAGAACGCCATCCGCAACCTCACCGATCAGGACGAGATCACCGCCGCCTACGAGAAGGCGACCGCGACGACCGAGTCGCGCAAGGTGCAGGAGATGAAGTACGCGATCGGTCTCGAGAAGCGCTACACCAAGGACGAGATCCTGATGGGGTACCTCAACATCGCGGGTTTCGGCGGCACCGTCTACGGCGTCGAAGCGGCCGCCAACTACTACTTCGGCACGACGGCGGCGAATGCGACCCTGCCGCAGGCGGCGAGCCTCCTCGCCATCGTGAACAACCCCGAGCGGTTCCGACTCGACCAGGCGGACGACCCCGAGAACGGTGCTGAGAACGGCTACGCGGCCAACAAGACCCGCCGCGACTACATCCTCGGCAGCATGCTGACCGAGGGGATGATCACCCAGCAGGAGCACGACGACGCGGTCGCGGCTCCCGTCGAGCCCAACATCGTGCAACCGACGGTCGGGTGTTCGGCCGCGGGGCAGGCGGGCTTCTTCTGCGACTACGTCCGCCGCGCGATCACGACCGACGGGTTCTTCGGCGACACGGCCGACGAGCGCCTGCAATCGCTGATCACGTCCGGATACGACATCTACACGACCCTCGATATGGACCTGCAGGCCGCCGCCGAGTCGGCCATCAACGACAACGTCCCCATGACGCTCGCCGACTTCGACATCGGCGCGAGCGTGGTCACCGTCGAACCGGGAACGGGCAAGATCCGGGCCATGGCCCAGAACAAGATCTACTCGGACGACCCGGGAGTGCTGGCGAGCGATCCGAGCTACAGCGCGGTCAACTTCAACGCCGACTACGAGATGGGCGGCTCGACCGGTTTCCAGCCGGGGTCGACCTACAAGATCTTCACCCTGCTCGAGTGGCTGAAGGAGGGGCACGGCCTCAACGAGACCGTCGACGGCAGGGTGCGAGACTGGCAGGGGTCGACCTGGCAGGACTCCTGCGTCGACGGCGGCTCTATCACCGTGGGCGAGTCGTACCGCCCTCGCAACGACGAGAACGACAGCCCCGGCTCGATCAGTGCGCTGCAGAGCACGGTGACATCGAAGAACACCGGCTTCCTTGCCATGGCGAACGAACTCGATCTCTGCGGCATCCGCGATACCGCGGCGTCGATGGGCGTGCACCGCGCCGATCAGGGTGCGATCGTCGACGCGGCGACCGGAGCCGTCGGCACGGGCGAACTGCTGAAGAACCCCGCCGACGTGCTCGGCACCAACGAGGTCGCCCCGCTGCAGATGGCGGGCGCCTTCGCCACGATCGCCGCGGGCGGCCTCTACTGCCCGCCGACCGCCATCGAGCGGATCGTCGCCCCCGACGGATCCGACGTGCCCCTCCCGGCGAACCAGTGCCAGCAGGTGCTCGACCCTGCGGTCGCGGCCACGGCGGCGTACGCGCTCGAGAACGCGTTCGAGGACGGCACGGGGGCCACGTCGAGCGGGCGGCTCGACCCGTCCGCGCCGACCTTCGGCAAGACGGGCACGACCGACGAGGCGTACGCGACATGGATGAGCGGCGCGACCACGAAGGCGGCGACGGTGAGCGGCGTCTACAACGTGACCGGGTTCGTCAACCAGCGCGAGTACCGACTGGGTGGCGAGCAGGCCGCGGTCAAGCGGCACCGGATCTTCCCCGCCGTGATGTCGGTCGCGAACGCGAAGTGGGGCGGAGACCCCCTGCCGGAGCCGTCCCAGCAGCTGCTGCGCGGATCGCAGGTGAGCGTGCCGGACGTGACGGGACTCACCCTCGACGCCGCGACGGACGTGCTCGAAAGGGCGGGCTTCACGGTGCGCGACGGCGGCGCCCGCGACTCCGATCAGCTGGCCGGCACCGTGGTGGCGGCGGAAGCGTCCGGCGGACGCGGCGGCACCGTCACCCTTTACACCTCGAACGGCTCGCAGGCGCAGAACGGGGTGCCGACCCCGTTCGGAGGAAACGGCGGCCCCGGCGGCGGAGGCAACGGCGACGGCGACGACGAGGACGACGACTGAACTGACGACCCCAGCGAGCGCGGTGTGTTGCTGCGAGCGCGGATGTTTGAACACCAGCGCTCGCAGCAACACACCGCGCTCGCGGGGGTTGAGGACCGGTCGGGGGATCAGCCGCCGACGACGACCGGATCCGTGTCCGCGGCTTCTTCAGTCGGTTGCGACTCGAGCGGCAGCCGAACGGTGAACACGCTGCCGGCCTCGTCGTTCGCCGCCTCGATCGTGCCGCCGTGGGCGTCGACGATCGACGCGACGATCGCCAGCCCGAGTCCGGTGCTTCCGGCGTCTCGGGTGCGGGCGAGATCCGCCCGGGTGAAGCGCTGGAACAGTTCCGGCAGGACCTCCGGGTCGATACCGGGTCCGTCGTCGCGCACCGTCAGCTCCGCCGTGTCGCCGTCGATCCGCAACGCCGCGACGACCGACGATCCCGGCGGTGTGTGGGTCGCGGCGTTGGTCAGCAGGTTCACGACCAGTTGATGCATCCGCTCCGCGTCGCCGACGAGGGCGACGTGATCGTCATGCAGCTCCGCGGCCCACCGGTGGTCGGGATGGGCCGCGCGCGCGTCGCTGACGACGTCGGCCACGATGCTCGCGAGATCGAGTGGCGCCAGGTGCAGGTCCTGGCCCTCGTCGAGGCGCGCGAGCAGCAGCAGGTCGGACACCAGCGAGGACATCCGTCGTGACTCGGATTCGATCCGTGCGAGCGCGTACTCGGTCATCTCGGGGAGCCGGTCGCTGTCCTGCCGGGTCAGCTCGGCGTAGCCGCGGATCGCGGCCAGGGGGGTCCGCAGCTCGTGGCTCGCGTCCGTGATGAAGCGGCGCATCCGTCGATCGGTCTGCGAGCGCACGGCGAGGGCGTCGTCGACGTGGTGGAGGAGCTTGTCGAGCGCTTCGCCGACCTGACCCACCTCGGTGCGCGGGTCGGTGTCCGGGATGACGACGCGTTCACGGATGGCGACTTCGCCGCGGTCGAGCGGGATGCGCGTCACCTCCGCCGCCGACGCGACGACCCGATCGAGGGGACGCAGGCTCCGGCGGACGATGAGAACGGTGCCGACCGCCGCGATTCCCACCGCGAGCAACGCGATGACGGCGAGCGTGATCGCCTCCTGCATGATCGCCGCGCGCTGCACCGCGAGCGAGACTCCGGCGATGAGGACGTCGCCGCGCGGCGTCACGACGCTGTCGACCCGGTAGTCGCCCATCCCGGCGAGGCTCACCGTGTGCTTGCGTTCGTCCGTGAAGTCGGAGGTCTCCAGCTGTGCGACCGCGGCTGGACCGAGGCGCGACGGATCCTCCGACGAGAAGGATGCCGAGTCCACGACCTGGCCGTCGCGTACGAGGGCGATCACCGAGCCGGGCGCCTGGCCGACGAAGTCGACGAGCGGCTTGCCGAGCCGACGGTCCGGGTTGTCGGTCACCTTGCGGACGGTGTGCTCGAAGCCGTCGAGCGACGCGGTCAGCTGGTTGTCCGCGACGCTCGCGGTGGTCGTCGTCACCGTCACGAGGCTCACGGCGCCGACCGCGACGAGCACCGCGGACAGGTAGCCGACGACGCCCCACATCAAACGGCGCCGCAACGTCGTCGGACGTCGTCGGTGGCTCATTCGGTGGGCCTCAGCACATAGCCGACACCGCGGACCGTGTGGATCATCGGTTTGCGCTCGGCGTCGATCTTCTTGCGCAGGTATGAGACGTAGAGGTCGACGATGTTCACCCGACCCGAGAAGTCGTAGTTCCACACCCGGTCGAGTATCTGCGCTCGGCTGACCACCCGCTTCGGGTTGCGCATCAGGTATCGCAGCAGTTCGAACTCGGTCGTGGTGAGGGCGATCGGGTCGCCGCTACGGGTGACCTCGTGGCTGCTCTCGTCGAGCACGAGGTCGCCGACGACGAGGATGGGGTCCTCCTCGACGACCTGCTCGGCGGTGCGACGGAGCAGACCGCGAAGCCGCGCGACGAGCTCCTCGAGAGCGAACGGCTTGGTCATGTAGTCGTCGCCGCCTGCGGTGAGCCCGACGATGCGGTCGTCGATCGAGTCCTTGGCGGTGAGGAAGAGGGTCGGCGTCGATCGGCCGAGCGCGCGCATCTCGGACAGCACCGCGAGACCGTCGAGGTCGGGCAGCATGATGTCGAGCACCACGACGTCGGGGCGGAGCGACTTGTAGCGTTCGATGCCCGCGCGGCCCGTGAGCGTCACGTCGACGACCCAGCCCTCGTAACCGAGCGCCAGTTTGACGAGATCGGTGAGCACCCGTTCGTCGTCGACGAGCAGCACCCGGATCGGTGTGCCGTCGGCCCGGTGCATGCGCGGAAGCTGGGCGAGGACGGCTCGCCTGCGCTCCATGGTCGAGACGCTCTGCTCGGGTTCTGCTGCCGACACGCGCCAACTGTAGTCGGCCCTTCGACCGCCGCTGTCCGGGGAGCAGGGCTTCACATCAACCGCACACGAAGCCACAGAACGCGCTTGCCCGAGCCGCCTACTGTCGGCGGATGACCACAGCTCGGCCCGCCTTCCCGAACGGACCCCAGGTCGCATCCCTCTCCGACGGCGTACGTCGCATCGCTCGCGCGCTCGGAGTGCGACGTCCTCGGTTCCTGCGCGGCGACAGGGTGGAGCGCCCTCTCCTGGTGCGGCGGGTCGACACCGACCGGCTCGTCCTGCGCCGGCACCGCATGTCGGACACCGCGGACTGGTTCGCGTTGCAGTCGTCGGCGAGTGTCCGGGACGGGTTGCGCTGGCCGACCCGCGACGCCCGTCAGTCCCGGCGTCACCTGCGAGACCGCACCCGTCACGTCCGGCTGGAGCAGGCCGACGACTTCGCCGCCTGGGCCGTCGAGTTCGATGGGGTCGTCATCGGCGACGTGTCTCTGCACCTGCGCGACGTCCGCGCCGCGACACGCTCGGCAGAGATGGGCTGGGTGCTGAACCCCGCCTACACGGGCAAGGGCTACGCCGCCGAAGCGGCGGATGCCGCCCTCGCTCTCGCCTTCCTGCGCTTGGCGGTCACCGTGGTGCACGCGGAGATCCGTCCGGAGAACCTCCGCTCACGGGCGCTCGCCGGTCGGCTCGGCTTCGTGCAGGTGAGCGCGACCCGGCATACTCTCACCCGCGCCGACTGGGACCGACTGCGCCGCCGCTGACCTGCGCCGGCGTCACACCGCCGCGTCGGCGACGGCCTTCGGCCCACCGGAGCGGGCAGTCCCGGGACGCGCGCCGCGCACCGTCGTGATGCCGACGCAGAACACCCAGACGAGCCACGGGAAGATGGCGAGGATCGCGTTACCGGCCCCGCCCGTCGCGAAGAAGCTCGTGGGCGACGTGCCCGTGAACCCGAGCGGCGCCCACACGAGGTTCGACACGGCCGTCGCCGCAGCGAGGTAGCCCGTCCACCGCGGCACGGCTCCGGACAGGAACGTCAGGTACGCGGCGGTGGCCGAGACGAGCGCGAGCAGCACGGCGCCGGTCGAGCCGAACATGATCGCGTGCCCTTCGATCAGCGTCCGGATGGCCGAAGGATCCGGGGTGAGCCCCAGCGTGTCGAGCGCTGCGCCGCCGTCCATAGCGTCGCCGACGAGGGTGACCGCGATGAACACGAGCCCGGCGCCGAACGCGAGGTCGGCGAGCCACTCGACATCGGGTCGTGCCCGGTTGATCAGCTGCCGGAAGCTCGCGAGGAAGACGATGAGGAACGCCATCACGAACGTGTCGGCGAGGATCACGATGAAGGTCTGCGAGCTGGAGGCCTGCGCGTAGGCGACGAGTGCATCGGAGTCGTCGAGCTGCGGACGCGGGGGCATGGTCAGCTTGGTGATCGCCTCGACGGCGAGGAACAGGGCGACGGCGAGAGCCGACAGCCCGGTCCAGCGGCGAACATCCGGAGTCCTCATGCGCTCAACCTAGGGCGAGCCCCCCGCAGCCGACGGCTCTGACGCGCGGACATCGGCGACCGAGGCCCGCCGGCCGTCAGTGGGGTTGCAGGGCGAGCCGCACGCCGAAGGCGACCAGCACGCCCCCGGTGATGCGGTCGACGAGCTTCACCGCCTTGGCGTTCTGCAACCACCGCGACGCCGCTCTCGACGCGGCGACGATGATCCCGGCCCAGACGAGGCCGAGCGCGAAGTGGATGGCGGCGAGCGCGACGCCCATCAGGATCGGCGACGTGCCCGCCGGGATGAACTGGGGGATGGTCGCGAGGTAGAACGCGCCGACCTTCGGGTTGAGCAGGTTCGTGCCCGCGCCGGTCGCCCACGCCCGCCACAGCCCAGCTCGGGCCGGAGTCGGCAGCGTGTCGGGGGAGTGGGCGGCGCCCGGTCGGAACGTCTTCGCGAACATGGAGACGCCCAGCCAGATCATGTAGGCGGCGCCGGCGAGAGTGAGCACCCGGTACGCGGTCTCGGATGCGGCGAGGACCGCGGAGGCACCGACCGCGGCGACAACACCCCAGACGAGGGTTCCGGTGCCGACTCCGGCGGCCGTGACCATGGCCGCGACCGGACCGCGGCCGATCGCCGAGCGCAGCACCAGGGCGGTGTCGATTCCCGGCACGATCGTGAGCAGGGCGGCGACGACGGTGAAGCCGAGGAGCGCTTGGGGGATGTCCACGGGAGGCAGGCTAAGCCCCGTACGGTGGCCGGCCGCGGAGCTACGCTGATGGGATGAGCGCGAAGCCCTCCGTGTTGTTCGTCTGCGTCCACAACGCGGGTCGCTCGCAGATGGCGGCGGGATATCTCGCGGCTCTGAGCGGCGGCGCGGTCGATGTCTTCTCCGCCGGGTCGGCACCGGCGGACGGCATCAATCCGGTGGCGGTGGCGGCGATGGCCGAAGAGGGCATCGATATCGCGAACGAGACGCCGAAGCTGCTCACTCCCGACTCGGTGCGCGCCGCCGACGTGGTCGTCACCATGGGCTGTGGCGACGCCTGCCCGTTCTTCCCGGGGAAGCGCTACGAGGACTGGGAACTCGACGACCCTGCGGGCCAGGGGCTCGATACGGTCCGCCCCATCCGCGACGCCATCCGCGCCCGGGTGGAGGCCCTGCTCGCCGACCTCGAGGTGCCTTCCGCCGGTCGCCCGTAGCGCGTCACTCTGCTCGCTGAGGAGACCCGCCAGGCCGTCGCGATGCGAGGAACTGCGCATCCCCCTTCACTGTCAGCACACCGACCGACTCGCGTCGCATCGCGACGGCCGTGAACGGCCTCCTCAGCGACCGGGCGAAACCCGCGACCGTGGCGCTGTGCTCTCGATACGCTCGTTCCTCGCTACTCGAGCCGTCTCGGTGCGCTTCGCTTACTCGACGACCGGGTGGGGGAGTCATGCCCTTCGTATCGCTTCGCTCAACGAGCGGGCCCTGAAACCGGTCGTTGAGTAGCGACGAAGGAGCGTATCGAAACGGGTCGAGTAAGCGGAGCGCATCGAGACCACAGCGCGCGCTCTCGATGCGCTCGTTCCTCGCTTACTCAAGCCGTCTCGATACGGGCCTGGCGGCCCTACTCGACGACCGGTTGGAGGTATGGCCCTTCGTATCGCTTCGCTCAACGGGCGGGCCCTGAAACCGGTCGTTGAGTAGCGACGAAGGAGCGTATCGAAACGGGTCGAGTAAGCGCAGCGCATCGAGACCGTGGTGCCGCGCCCTATGCGGCAGCCGGCTCCACTCGCAGGGTGGTCGCTTTCGCCGTGGCGGACGTGATCGCCTGGCTCGAGGAGCCGCGGCCGTACTTCGCGAAGTAGGCGGCGTCGACTTCGTCGTCACGCGATCCATCGAGCACGAAGGTCACCGCGTGCGGCGCGCCGTCCCACTCGATGGTCCCCTCGAAGCGCCGTGCGACGCCCCGGTACCAGCCGCCGGCGGTGCCGCGCACCGACCTCACGTACAGGACTCCATCGACGACGACGTGCCAGATGATGACCGGCTTCCGCGTGGACCCGTCGTCGCGCCGACCGGCGATGCGGATCTCTCCGACCCGATCCAACGTCGCGAGGTCCGCGTCGCTCCAGCTGCTCATCGCCTGCCCTCTCGTCTGCGAGGGACGCGGCGTCTTCCGCGTCCCTTCCCGCAGAACGTACGTCGGAGCGCCGCCGCGAGGGAGGCCTTGTCAGTGCCTGCTACGACAGGGCCTCCCGCACGTGAGCGGCCTCGGTTGGGATGGAACGGTCGCGAATGCTGCGCGACGACCCGAACCGAAGGAATCCATGAGAGCCACATTCATGTACGGCGCCGGCGACGTCCGCGTCGAGACCGTGCCCGACCCCGTCATCGTCGCCCCCACCGACGCGATCGTCCGCGCCGTGCGGGCCTGCGTCTGCGGATCGGACCTGCACCCGTTCCACACGATGGAGCACGGCGAGCAGGGCACCCCGATGGGGCATGAACTGATCGGCGTGGTCGAGGAGATCGGCTCCGCTGTGACCACCTTGAAGAAGGGCGATTTCGTGATCGCCCCGTTCGCGTTCAGCGACAACACCTGCGTCTTCTGCCGCGAAGGCTTCCACACCTCGTGCGTGCACGGCGGCTTCTACGGCAGCCGTGAGATCGGCGGGCTCCAGGCGGAGCTCGCCCGCATCCCACAGGCCGACGGCAGCCTCGTCGTCGTTCCCGGCATCGACGAGACGAGCGACCTGCTCCCGTCGCTGCTCACGCTTTCCGACGTCTACCTCACCGGGTACCACGCCGCGCACATGGGCCGTGTCACCGAGGGGAAGACCGTCACGGTGATCGGCGACGGTGCCGTGGGTCTGTCGGCGGTGTTGGCGTCGCGTCAGCTCGGTGCCGAGCGCATCATCCTGATGGGGCGGCACACGGCGCGAACCGACCTCGGCATCGAGTTCGGCGCCACCGACGTCGTCGCCGAACGCGGCGACGAGGGCATCGCGAAGGTGCTGGAGCTCACCGGCGGCGAAGGCTCGCACGTCGTGCTCGAAGCGGTCGGACACATGCCCGCGTACGAGCAGTCGTTCGGCATCGTCCGCCCGGGCGGCGTCATCTCGCGCGTCGGGGTTCCGCAATACGAGGAGGCTCCGATCGGATTCGGTTCGCTGTTCGGCAAGAACGTCACCCTCACGGGCGGCCCCGCGCCGGTGCGCGCCTACCTCGAGCAGGCCATCCCGCAGGTGCTGAACGGCGAGATCGACCCCGGCCGGGTGTTCGACAGCAGCGTCACCATCGACGGAGTCCCTGCCGGATACGCGTCGATGGATGCGCGAGAGGCGCTCAAGGTCCTGGTCACCTTCTGATGCGTGCGCAGCAGCCCGCCGCACACAAGGGGGCGATCCTCGCGATCGTCCTGCTCAGCTATTTCATGATCCTGCTCGACAATTCGGTGATCTTCACCGCGCTGCCGAGCCTCGAGAACGACCTGCGATTGGGCGCGGGGGAGCTCTCGTGGGTGCAGGACGCGTACACCCTCGTGTTCGGCGGGCTGCTGCTGCTCGGTGCGCGCGCCGGCGACCTCCTCGGCCGCCGCCGCGTGTTCGTGTTCGGCCTGGTCGTCTTCTCGGCCGCGTCACTTCTCATCGGCCTCGCTCAGAGCGACTGGTGGATCATCGGAGGCCGCGCCCTGCAGGGCGTCGGCGCGGCGATCGTCGCCCCGTCGTCGTTGTCGCTCATCACCTCGAGCTTTCCCGCAGGACGCGAACGGTCGCGCGCGGTCGCCCTGTACGGAGCGACCGCCGGCATCGGGGCGAGCCTCGGGCTGGTCGTCGGGGGAGCCCTAGCGCACTGGATCTCCTGGCGGGCCGGATTCTTCGTGAACGTGCCGATCGGGATCGCGATGATCCTCCTCGCCCCGCGCTTCCTTCCCGAGTCGGCGCGCAGTCAGGGCCGATTCGACGCATTCGGCGCGGTGGCCACCACCCTCGGGATCGGCGCCATCGTCCTCGCGGTGATCGAATCCGCGGATACGTCCTGGACGTCGCCGGTCACCCTCGGGGCGCTCGCCGTCGGAGTGCTCCTCCTCGTCGCGCTCGTGGTCAACGAGGCGAGGGCCGCCCAGCCGATCATGCCGCTGCGTCTGTTCGCCAGCAGGATCCGCACCGGCGCCTACCTCGCGCGGATGCTCTACATGGGCGCCATGATCGGGTTCTTCTACTTCACGACCCAGTACCTGCAGGACATCCTGGGGCTGAACCCGCTGCAGGCGGGTATCGGCTTCCTGCCGATGACCGTGGTGAACTTCGCCGTCGCGATGGCAATCCCGCGCATCACCCGCCGTTTCGGCGAGACGCCGCCCCTTCTCGCCGGAGTGGCCCTCACCCTCGTCGGAATGTTCTGGCTCAGCCGCCTCGACGCGGACAGCAACTACCTCCTGAGCGTCGCCGCGCCGATGGTCGTCATCGGTGCGGGCCAGGGGCTGGTGTTCGCCCCGCTGACCTCCGCCGGGATCGCCGGCGTGCGCGACGAGGATGCGGGGGCGGCGTCCGGACTGGTGAACACCTTCCACCAGCTCGGCATGTCGGTGGGGCTCGGCGTTCTCGTCGCCGTCGCCGCTCCCTTCGCGAACGACGGGGGAGCGGCGGTTGGCGCCGTCTCCGCCGCGCTCACCGCGGGCGCCGTGCTTCTCGCCCTCTGTCTCACGGTATGCCTGGCACTCATCGTGCCCGGCGACCGAGCCCGTCGCCGTCGGCTCTCCGAGCCCCCTGCGCACTTCGTCGCCTCGCAGGCGACCGCGACCCGAGGTGGCTCGGCGACCAGTCTCGACGCCCAGCCCTGACGACCAGCCCTCACAACCAGCCCCGACGAAAGGAACGCAATGAGCACCACTATCCAGACGAAGACCCCCACGGTGAAAGGGCCGGCCGAGTGGTTCAGCGGCGACGTCTATTTCAACGCCTACTACAGCGGCGATGAGCCCTCGCGGGCACGACTGAACCTCGTGCGGTTCACCCCCGGGGCGCGCACCGCCTGGCACAAGCACGCGGTCGGGCAGACGCTGCACGTCACCGAAGGCGTCGGATACGTGCAGAGTCGCGGAGGCGAGCTGATCGAGATGCATCCCGGCGATACCGTGCACACTCCCGCCGGTGAGTGGCACTGGCACGGCGCGACCGCCGACCAGTTCATGTGCCACCTCGCGCTCTGGGAGGCGCCCGCACCCGAGACGGGCGAGCCGGAGACGACGTGGGGCGAGAAGGTCTCCGACGCGGAGTACCCGAGCGCCGCCCGTTGAGCGAAGCGATACGGAGGCTGTTCGATCAACCTTCGTATCGCTTCGCTCAACGGCCGGAGTACCCGAGCTAAAGCCCGCGGCTCTCCGCCTCCTGGCGTGCGAACGCCTCCTCTTGCGTCGCCGCCCAGGAGGCGAGGAGCTTCAGTCCGTCCGCGGACGGCGAGCCGGCCCGGGCGGTGTAGACGTTCAGCACCAGGCCCGGTTCGCTCGGCAGCTCCATCGACTCGTAGTCGAGATCGAGGTCGCCGACCACCGGGTGGTGCAGACGCTTCGTGCCGCTGCGGTGGAACATGACGTCCCGCGACGCCCAGCGCTGACGGAACAGTTCGCTCTGCGTCGACAGCTCGCCCACGAGCGTGATGATGTCGGGGTCGTGCGGGTTGCGTCCCGCTTCGAGGCGCAGCATCGACGCCGCGTCGTGGGTGATCTGGTCGTAGTCGCGCCAGAAGGTCTTGGCCTCGGGGTTGAGGTAAGCGAAGCGGGTGGTGTTCACCGGGCGGCGCGGGTCGTCGAAGACGGGGGAGTAGAGGGCGCGACCCATCCGGTTCGCCGCGATGATGTCGTGCCGGCCGTTGCGAACCCAGGCGGGTGCGTCGGCGATGGCGTCGAGCACCTGCTGCACTGCGGGGCGCACCGACGCCTTCGGCTTGCTCGGCGCTCGCCTCGACGGGCCGGCGGCGCGGGCGAGGTCGAAGAGGTAGACCCGCTCGGCGTCGTCGAGCTTCAGCGTCGACGCGATCGAGTCGAGCACGCTTTCGGATGCTCCCGCGAGGTCGCCGCGCTCGAGCCGCACGTAGTAGTCGACCGACACTCCGGCGAGCATCGCGACCTCTTCGCGACGCAGACCGGCGACGCGACGGTTGCCGCCGTAGGCCGGCAGTCCCGCCATCTCGGGGGTGATGCGGGCGCGGCGGGAGCTGAGGAACTCGCGGATCTCGGCGCGTACTTCGGTCATCGTCCCAGGGTAGATTCCCGCCGAACACCCGGGGAGGGCCTGCGGGTACCTGTCAGCCGACCGGGACGCAGCCGGTCAGAGCCGCGCGTACCGCGCGCGGATCCCGCAGTAGACGCCGTACGCGATAAAGCCCAGTCCGATCAGCGCGAGCACGACGGCGCCAAAGGGGAGCTCGGCCAGCGCCTTGAGAGCGCCGTCGAGGCCGGCCGCCTGCTCGGGGTCGGTCGTCACGGCGGCGGTGCCGAACAGGATGCCGACCACGGCGAGCGCGACGCCCTTCGCGATGTAGCCGACCATGCCGATCAGCTCCGTCGCCCGTCCGGCCCGACCGGACGGGCGGTCGATGTCGTCGAGGAACTTCCGGTTCGCGCCCTTGACCACGAAGTACGCGCCGATGCCGAGGATGCCGGCCGCGACGACGAGGAGCAGCGCCACTCCGAACGGGTTCTCGAGCAGCGTCGCGCTGAGGGACTGCGCGCTCTGGTCTCCGTCGGAACTGCTTCCCATCGCATAGCGGAACGCGGTCACCGACACCGCGGCGTAGGCGACCGCTTTGCCGCCCTCCTTGGCGCGCAGCTTCCAGGTCTCCTTCGTATCGGCCGAGCTCGCGATGATCGCCTGCACGACGCCCCAGAGGGCGAGGGCCGCGAGTCCGACGGCCATCACCCACAGCAGGTTGGCGCCGAACGGGTTGCCCGCGAGTGCGCCGAGCGCGCCGGACTGATCGGCGCTGCCACCTCCGCCGAGCGCGACCGAGATGGCGATGACGCCGATCAGGATGTGGAGGACGCCGTTCGCGGCGTAGCCCGTGCGGGCGAGGACCTTCACGGCGCGGCTCGAACCGACCGACCGTGCAGCGCCTTTGGGATGAGCGACCTGCTTCACCGATGCCATCATGCGGTCAGGCTAGACACGGCAGCAGGAGGAATGCCGAGACCCCGGGCGGCGAGGGTCAGCCGCGGTCGGCGGTCTCGCGCGCCGCCTCCCTCAGCGTCTCGACATCGTCTCGATGCGCGACGGACTGAGGGATGCGCTTCACACTGTCGATCGTCTGCGGAAGGCCCTTCACCTTCTTCAGTTGGGTACGGCCGATCGTATACAGCACGAGCGCAGCGGCTCCCCAGACGGCGGCGACGACGACCGCCGACCAACCGTTGTCGATCAGGTGCCCGAGCCCCCACCAGAGGGCGATCGACACGAACAGCAACGCCATGAGGGCGGCGTACCCAGCGCCTCCCAACAGCCCCGCACCTTTGCCGGCGCGCACCGCCGTCTCCTTGGTCTCGGCCTTGGCGAGCTCGATCTCTTGCCGCACCAGTGTCGAGAGATCCTTCGAGACGTCCCCGAGCAGCTCGCCGAGCGACGAGCGCGCCGCCCTCGGAGCGGCGAGACCGTCTGAGCCCGGAAGTGAGTCGGGAGCGACCGGCGCGGCGTGCCGCCCGGCATCGGTCCGAATCGGGCCGGACTCCGCCGGCACCTCGGGGTGCTGCCCCGTCGGGAGATTCGTCATCGCGCGTGTCCTCTCACGATCGGCGCCATCGCGGAAGCACGACGGTGCTGCTCAGACGGTCCCCGCCGAGACTGAGCGTCTCTCGACCGCCGGATGCGACCGGCCTGGGAGTTCAGCGATGCTGCCGCCCGTCGTCGTTCTGCCGGCGCTCGCCGTCGTCATCGGAGCTTTCGCGGATGCGTCGACCGAGTTCGATGTCCTTCTCCTCCTGCGCCGCCGCCTTCTCGCTCTTCTTGGTGTCTCGCGGCGGCAGTTGAATGTCCTTCTCGGCGGCGATGCCGGCCTGCAACTGCCGTCCGCGTTCCAGTTCGGCGTCGAACTCCGCGCCGAACAGCAGGGCGAGGTTCGCGATCCAGAGCCACAGCAGGAATACGACAACGCCCGCAAGAGACCCGTAGTTCTTGGCATAGTTCGAGAAGTTCGTGACGTAGAGGCCGAACAGTGCCGACGCGACCACCAGGGCGATGAGGGCGAGCAGGGCGCCCATGCTCATCCACCGGAACTTCGGCTGTTTCGCGTTCGGGGTCATGTAGTAGAGCACGGCGAGGAGGAAGACGAGGATCGCGGCGATCACCGGCCACTTCGCGATGTCCCAGACGGCGGTGAACGCATCGCCGGCGCCGAACAGCGCGCCGACGGAGTCCGCGACGGGACCGGACACGACGAGCAGCAGGACGACGACGAGGATGAGCGCCAGCCCGATGATGGTGACGAGCAGCTGCACCGGCTTGAGCTTCCAGACGGGGCGCCCCTCGTCGATCTCGTAGATGCGGTTCATCGCTCGCGAGAAGGCGCCGACGTAGCCAGACGCCGACCAGATCGCGAGCACGATGCCGCTGACGAGGGCGAACCCGGCGGCGGGCGACTCTGCGAAGCCCTCGAGCGGTCCCCGGAGGACGTCGAGCGCCGACTCGGGCGCAACCGAGCTCAGCACTTCGAGGAGGCCGTCGACGACCTGTTTGCCGTTGCCGATCACCCCGAGCACCGAGATGAGGGCGATGAACGCCGGGAAGATCGACAGCACCGCGTAATAGGTGAGCGAGGCGGCGATGTCGGTGCACTGGTCGCTCGTGAATTCGCGTGCGGTCTTCCGCAGCACGTAGAGCCACGACCGTTTGCTGACCTCGGTGGGTTTGTCGGGCTTCCGAGAATCCTCCGGCTCGGGCGCGTCCTTGAGACGTTCGCTGGCACCTGCGTCGGTCATGGCCGACCTCTCATCGCTTGTTGGAGAGAAAACGCTGGGAGAAGACGCCGGGGGCCGCGTGACGACGCGGCCCCCAGCGGTCGGGGTTACTCAGCCGTTCTGAACGGCGTCCTTCGAGTCCTGTGCCTGCGACTTCACGTCGCTGGCGGCGGACTGCGCCTCCGACTTGACCTCGGCGGCCGCGTCGGTGGCGGTCTCCTTGACGGCCTGCGCGGCCTGCTGGGCGGGCTCCTTGAGGTGCTCGCCGACCTCCTTCGCCGCGTCCTGCGCCTTCTCGACGAGCGGCTGCGCCGCGTCCTTCACCTGCGAGGCTGCGTTCTTCTCCACCGTCGTCGAGGGCAGCAGCGACGACACGAGCCAGCCGGCGCCGAACGCGATCAGGCCGACGGCGAGCGGATTGCCTTTCGCCTTCTGCACCGCGGCACGCGGGGCGGCGCCGAGCGACTCACCCGCTGACGACGTCGACGATGCCACGCTGTCCCTCGCGTCGGACGCTGCGCCCATGACCTTCTCCTTCACTCCGCTGAATGCGTCTTTCACCTTGACCGTCTGACGGTGCACGACCTTCGACGGGGTCACCTTGTCGGCGAGCGCGTCGACGTCGCCGCTCAATTCGGTACGTGTGCGGTCGATCTCCGCTCGGATGCGATCGGCGTCGCTCATCGGTTCTCCTCATTCCTCTTGAAGCTGTCCGGGATGCGCTTGATGCTGTCCACGGTTTGCGGTGCGCCCTTGATCGTCTTCAGCTGCTTGCGGCCGACGACGAAGAGCACCAGTGCGATGACGGCCCAGATCAGGGCGACGACGACGGCCGACCAGCCGTTGTCGATCAGATGACCGAGCCCCCACCAGAGCGCGATGGACAGGAAGAGCACGGCCATGAGCGCCGCGTATCCTGCGCCGCCGAGGAGCCCCGCACCCTTCCCGGCGCGCGTCGCGCTCTCCTTCGCCTCAGCCTTGGCGAGGTCGATCTCCTGCCGCACCAGCGTGGACAGGTCTTTGGTGACCTCGCCGAGCAGATCGCCGAGCGACGTCCGTGCGGCCTTCTGTTCGGAGGGCGTGCCCGGGTCGCTCATCGGTACTCGCTCTCGCCGGGCAGCGGGGTCGCGGTCGTCGCGCCGGAGTTCACGTCGTAGGCGGGCACGTTGCTGCTGTAGGCGCCGGTCGGTGCCGGAGCGGGCACGCTGGTGTCGTACGTCGTGGACGAGGTGGAGCTTCCGGTCGCCTCGGCCTCCTTCTCCTCCTTCACCGTCTCGGTGATGCCGCGGGTCAGCCGGCCGGCGAGCAGCCCGGCCGCGGCGGCGACGCCGATGAACACTCCCGGACGGCGCGCTGCGAACTGGCGCACCTCGTCGAGGAGCGAGCCCGGGTCGCGCTGGTCGAGCCACGATGCGACGCCGTCGAGCTTGCCCGCCGCCTGTCCGACGAGGTCGGCAGCGACGCCGCCGTTCTCGGCGGATGACGACATCGATCCGAGTTCCTCGGAGATCGAGCGCAGGCCGGCGGCGACGCGCTCCTGCTGTCGTGCTGCCTGCTCGGAGAGCTCGCCCTTGGTCTGGTCGTACAGGTCGCGGGCCTGGTGCTTCGCTTCGGAGGCGACCTCGGAGGCCTTGTCCTTCGCGGTGCCCGCCACGTGCTTGCCGGCCTCGGCGGCGGTTTGGCCCACTTCGGCCGCCTGCTCCTTCGCCGCAGCGGCCTTGCCCTGATCGCCGGAACCGCCGCTGCCGCCGGAGTAGCCGCCGGTGGTGCCGCCGCCGACAGGGGGAGGGGTGACGGGCGTTGTCGGCGGGGGCGTCGGAATCCGCTCGACGGGGAGGTCGGGGTAGTCGCCCGAGGAGATGCTGTTGCTCATGATCGTCCTTTCGGTGCGGGAGTTCGGCTCCACGCGCTTCGGTTCGCACCAACGACCGTGAGCGCCAAAACTGGACGCACCAGGACCGGTCGATGGGCGCCGCCTGGGAGAAACAGTCGTTCGCGGCGAGCCCTGAGAATCCCTCAGACGGGTCGCGGGAAGGGGGCTGTGAATCGGTGCATCGAAGGGCGCACCGTCGCGCCTCGAGGGCTGCGCGCGGTCGGTGGAGAGGTAGAGGCGGGAGTTACTTGCCCATCAGGTCGTCGAGGAGGATCTGGTAGTCCTCGGACGTGACGCTGACGCCGCCCTGGTAGGGGTGATCCATGTCAGCGGTGACGAAGATGAGCAACCCGACGAAGACGGCGATGATGCCCGACATGAACAGATGCACCTGCAGTCGCCGCACCTCGATCAGTGCTAGGAGAACCGCGTTGAGCACGGCGCCGACCGCGATCACGAACCAGAGCAGCGGCGGCAGCGACAGATCGGTCATGTCGATGCGGGTTCGTCTCGCGTCGACCAGTTCGTTGAAGGTCTCGATCGTGTTGGTGTGCAGGGCCTGCGCACCGTTCGTGACCGGCTCGTAGGAGAGCAGCAGCTGCTGCACGGCGGCGAGGCGCTCGTCGGTCTCGCGCGGCACGACCCCCGCCGCCTGCTGCGGCCAGTCCAGGGTCACCACCCCTTGCGTGTACTCGCGGATGGTGTCCTGCAGCTGCCCCGAGAAAGGCTGCGGGTATCCTGCGGCGTCGCGGAAGAGTGTGGCGATCGCGGAGGTCTCACCGAGCACCGCGTCGTCGACACTCGTGAAGTTCTCGTACACCGACACGGCGACGAGGGCGAGGAGGATGCCGTAGAAGACCCCGTACGCAGTGATGGCGTAGCCGAGCACCCGGTCCCACTCGGAGTTGTTGCCGGCGGCGCGCATGACCGGGCGACGGACGCCGAGCAGGATGAGCCACGACCCGGCGAGGAAGCCGAGCACGGCGACCGGCAGAGACAGCCAGACCGGCCAGTCGTACAGGAAGGTGTCCATCGCCTCTTCTTTCGTCTCCGATCATGATGGCGTGCAGGCGCGGTGGCCGCCGCCATCCACGCGGCTCGCCGCCGTCGCGGTGGGCTCAGTACCAGCCGACGTCTTCGGAGTGAGCCCACGCGGCGCAGGGCGACCCATATCGGTTGGCGATGTAGCCAAGGCCCCACTCGATCTGCGTGGCCGCGTTGGTGCGCCAGTCGCCGCCGGCGGCTGCCATCTTGCTGCCGGGCAGCGACTGAGGGATGCCGTACGCGCCGCTCGAGCCGTTGTAGGCGTTCCACCGCCAGCTCGATTCGCGGGTCCACAGCCAGACGAGGCACTGGTATTCGCCGTCGTTCCAGCCGTACGCGGGCATGCGCGTCGCCGCGTGCGCGCGGGCCTCGGCGGGACTCATCGAGCCGGCGCCGGGCGTGACCCCGCCGAGCTCCTCGCCGGAGCCGCCCGAGCCGCCCCCACCGGTGGTGCCGCCACCGCTCGATCCACCGGAGCCGGTGCCACCCGAGTACGAATCCTCGAGCTGCTGACCCGCGCGGTACTGCCGTTCCAGCTCACTGGAGGTGTCGTTGAGCTCCGCCAACTGCTCGTACAGGGTCGACGAGCGCGCGTTCATCTCCGCCAGCGCCGCCTCCGCGCTCTGCTGGGCCGCGTTCGCCTCCTCTGATCGGGCCTGCGCCGCGTCCGCGAAGCGGTCCCGCTCCCTCGTCGCGATCTCCGCCTGCTCCCCGAGCGATTCGGCCTGGCGCTGCTCGCGCGCCGCCGCGTCGCGGAGGAGCGCGAGCGACTCGGTCACCTTCGACATCGTGCCGATCCGGCCGAGCAGATCGTCGGCGTCGCTGCCCGACAACCACAGATCGAGCACCGGGTCTCCGGCGCGGGCCATGCTCGCCGCCACCGCGCCCGCTTGGCGGGACGAATCGCGGGCGCGCTGTTCGGCCTCCGCGGCGCTCGCCGCGAGCGCGGCCGACACCGCGGCGGCCTCGTCCGCGGCGGCCCGAGCCGCGCTGGAGGCGGCCGCCTGATCGACCGCGACGTCACCGAGTCGAGCGGCTTCCGCCTCGAGGCCGTCGAGCAGGCCCGCGATGCGCGAGACCTCGGTCTGAGTGGCCGCGGCGTCGCTCTTCGCGTCAGCGACCTCGTCCCATGAGGGGTAGTCGGCGGCCACCGCCGGCTCCGCGAGCTCGGCGCCGGCGACCAGCGCCGCGACGAGGGCGGCGCGCAGCAGCGCCTGCGGGCGGCGGGCAGTCACCTGGTCAGGCTAGAGCCGCGGAGAGGGGCGTGCGGGCAGGGCGCGCGGGCGCTCCGAATCCGCGCGTGCGACGATCGACGGGCGGACGGCGCACGTCCGATCACGATCGAAGGAGGAGCGGGATGGCACGAGCGGTGGTCGCCGAAGCGTACGGGGGACTCGAAGTCCTGACGGTCGTGGAGAAGGAGGTGCCATCGCCCGGTATCGGCGAGGTGACGATCGAGGTACGCGCCGCGGGCGTCAACCCCTCCGACTTCAAGACCATCTCGGGCGAGTTCGGCCGGAACGACGCCTCGCTTCCGCTTCCCGTCGGCAACGAGGTCGCCGGGGTCATCACCGCGGTAGGACTCGAAGCCGGCCCCTTCGCCGAAGGCGACGAGGTCGTCGCGTTCCGTGTCCGCGGCGGATGGGCGGACAGCATCACCGTCGCCGCGCGCTCCGTCTTCGCGAAGCCCGCGTCGCTCTCGTTCGATGCGGCCGCGGGCCTGCTGCTCACCGGGACGACGGCGGAGCACCTCCTCGTGGCGACCGATGTGCACGACGGCGACACCGTGCTCATCCACGGCGCGTCGGGCAGCGTCGGTCTCCTCGCCGCCCAGCTCGCGATCGGTCGCGGAGCGCGGGTGATCGGAACGTCGAGTGCAGCCCGATTCGACGTGCTGCGCCGCTTCGGCGTGGAGCCGGTCGAGTACGGCGACGGGCTTCTCGATCGCGTGCGCGAGATCGCGCCCGAGATCACCGTCGCGCTCGACACGGTCGGCACCGACGAGGCCGTCGACGTGTCCGTCGCCCTCGTCGCCGACCGCCACCGCATCGCCACGATCGCGGCCTTCGGACGCGGTGGCGAGGCGGGCATCCAGCTGCTCGGCGGAAGCCCCGGGGCCGACCCCGGAACCGACATCCGCAATGCGGCCAAGGCGAAACTCATCGCACTCGCCGGCGAGGGGCGGCTCCTCGTCGAGCTCGGCCCGTCGTTCCCGCTCGAGGACGCCGTCGAGGCGCTTCGGCTCGTCACGACCGGTCACCCCGGAGGCAAGGTCGTGCTGCACCCGTGACACCTCGAGTCGCCCCCTACGGTTCATGGCACTCGCCGATCGACGCGGCCGCGATCGCCGGCGGCACCCACGCGGTCGAGGACGCCCGGTTCGTCGGTGACGAGGTCTGGTGGTCCGAGCGCCGCCCCACTGAGGGTGGGCGCACCGGCGTCTTCCGCCGACGATTCGACGGGGCCGTCGAGACCGTGCTCCCGGCGCCGGCCGGAGCGCGCAGTCGCGTGCACGAGTACGGCGGCGGTGCGTGGACGGCGACGTCCGACGGAACGCTCGTCTACGTCGACGCGCGCGATCAGCGCATCCACCGGCTCCGCCCCGACGGCCTCGCCGAGCCGCTCACGCCGCACATCAGGGGGACCTCGTACGCGGAGATCGCCGTGCACGGCGACGAGATCCTCGCCGTCCGCGAGCATGTGAACGAGCACTCGGTGTCGCGCGACATCGTGGCGGTGCCGCTCGACGGATCGGCGGCAGAGAGCCGCGACGCGATCCGCGCGCTCGTCGCCGGGTCCGACTTCGTCGCCTACCCGCGCATCTCGCCCGACGGACGCCGGCTCGCCTGGATCGCGTGGGACCACCCCCGCATGCCGTGGGACGGCACCGAGCTGCGCGTCGGTGAGGTCGTCGACGGCGTCGTTCCGGAGTGGCGCACTCTGCTGGGCGGCCCAGTGGAGTCGGTGCTGCAGCCGGAGTGGCGCGACGACGAGACGCTCTGGTGCGTCACCGATCGCAGCGGCTTCTGGAATCCGGTGCTCGTCGACACGGGCGGCACGATGATCCGTGAGGCCGTCACCGAGCGGGAGACCGGAGGGCCCCTTTGGAACCTCGGTGCCCGTTGGTACCTGCCGCTCGCCGCCGACCGGTTGCTGCTGCGCTCGACGTTCGGCTCCGACCGGCTCGAGGTCCTTGAGGCGGATGGCACCCGGTCGGTGCTCGACAGCCCCTTCACCTCGTTCGAGCTGCTCGACTACGCCGATGGACGCGTGCTCGTGCGCGGAGGCGGTCCCGATCTCCCCGGCGGTCTTCACCTGCTCGATATCGCCGATGGGTCGGTCGAGATCGGCGCGGTCGAAACCGTGCGGTCCGACTTCGAGGAGCTCCCCGACGCGGCGTACCTGCCCGCGCCGGTCGAGCGGACCTTCCAGGGGGAGGGGCGCGAGGTGCACGCCGTCGTCTATCCGCCGCGTAACCCCGACCACGTCGCGCCCGACGGGGAGCCGCCCCCGTACGTGACCATCGTGCACGGCGGGCCGACGGCGCACTCGCAGGCCTCGGTGAACCCGGTCTTCGCGTACTACACCAGCCGCGGCATCGGTGTGCTCGACGTCAACTACGGCGGCTCGACGGGATACGGCCGCGCCTACCGGGAGCGGCTCGACGGCGAGTGGGGAGTCGTCGACGTCGCCGACGTCGAGACCGCGGCGCGAGGGCTCGTCGCCGCGGGGGAGGCGGACGGTGCCCGCATGGCCATCGAGGGCAGCTCCGCCGGCGGATGGACGGTGCTGTCGAGCCTGGTGCGCGGCGACGTCTTCGCCTGCGGGGTCTCCCTCTACGGCGTCGCCGACCTGCGCACTCTCATCGCCGCGACCCACGACTTCGAACGCAGCTATCTGCAGGGGCTCGTCGGTCCTCTGCCCGGCGCCGAGGCGTTGTATGTCGAACGCTCGCCGCTGACCTGCGGTGAGCCGTTCGAGCGTCCGATCCTCCTTCTGCAAGGCCTCGAGGACCCGGTGGTCCCGCCCGCGCAGTCGGAGCAGGTGCGCGATGCGCTCGTCGCGGCCGGGGTTCCGCACGCCTACCTGACGTTCGAGGGGGAGTCGCACGGCTTCCGCCGGGCCGAGACGCGGACGGCGGTGCGCGAGGCAGCGCTGTCGTTCTACGGCCAGATCCTCGGATTCACCCCGCCCAGCGTGCCGGAGTTGTCTCTCTGGCGGCCTGATCAGGCGGTTCCCGAATAATGCGCATGCTCGTCCGGTTGACTCGAAGGACCCCGGCTGCGTGCCGGGACGTCCGACAGGAGACCACCCGATGACCGACGTGAACGCCGAAGCCGAGCTCGACGCCCGCCTCAAGGCGCGCCGAATCGACAGCGCCCGGGGACCGCTCGGCGCGCTCGCGCTCGTCAACACGCAGTGGGTCGACTCCGAGCAGCCGATCTGGGGCGTGCCCGGCACATGGGCTCCGCTCCCCGAAGGGCAGTCGGGGCTCATCGTGCGCGCCACGGCCGCGGATGGTGTCGAGGTGGACGGGACGCTCGTCGACGGCGTCGCGATCGTCGCCGGCCCGGAGGCCATCGCCCCGTCGACGGTGGTGTTCGACGATCACACCCGGGGGACCGTCGTGCGCAGCGAGAGCGGCGGATACGGCCTGCGGGTGTGGGACTCCCAGTCGGAGGGGATCGCCCGTTTCGGAGGGATCGACAGCTTCCCCTACGACCCCGCGTGGGTGATCACCGGCCGGTTCACGCCGCTCGCCGAGGGCACGACCGTCGCCTTCGAACATGTCGCCGGCGACGATGAGCGGCTGAAGCCGATTCCCGGTGAGATCGGCTTCGACCACGACGGCGGCAGCTACACCGTCGTCGCCTTCCCCGAGGGGTCGCGCCTGCAGCTGGTGTTCGCCGACGCCACCAACGGGGACAGCACGTACAGCGTCGGCCGCTTCCTGTTCGTCGCCCCCGACGAGCACGGCGAGGTCGTGCTCGACTTCAACCGGGCGGTGCTGCCGCCCTGCGCGTTCAGCTACAACTTCAACTGCCCGATCCCACCCGCGCAGAATCGGTTCCCGTTCCCGGTCACGGCGGGGGAGAAGAACGTGCTCGACGCCTCAGGCGGTCTGCTGCACTGACGCGGGTGACGCGGTGGCCGGACGGCCGCGCCGCGGACGGGCGACCGCGAGCGGGCGCACCAGGGTTCCGCTCGCCGCGGTGTCGCGGGCGCGGGCCAGCCATCTGACCGCGGCGCCGGCGAGGTCGGCGGCCGCGGCGTCCGCCAGGGTCGTCGCCGAGGCGAGCTCGGGCTCGTCGAGCGACGCGATGACCGCCGTCCAGTGCTTGAGGTAGCCGTCGATGACCGCGTCGGTATCGCCGCTCGGGACCGTGCTCGAAACCAGTACACGGTCGAGCATCTCGGTCCAGTCCGGGTCGATCGGGCTGACCCCGGTCACCCAGGCGATCGCCTCGTCGCGCCCCGACGGGGTGAGCTCGTAGAGCGGGGAGCCGTCGGCGGTGTCGCCCGCCCGGCTGATGCGACCCTGCTTCTGCAAACGGTCGAGAGTGCCGTAGATCTGGCCGACGTTCACGGCACCGCGGTGAGCGGCGCGCGCGAGCAGCTCACCGTGCAGTTGCAGGCCGTAGGCGGGGCCCAGGGTGAGCACTCCGAGGAGGCCGTTCCGCACGGACATGTGTCCCTCCTCACGGGCTCGAAACACTCCGCTCGATAGTCGCTCACGTTCGACCGGATCGCACCGTTGTCATTCCGGCGTGTCGTCGGGCATAATTCCAAGCACTGGGTCTCCCAGGCAATAACTTCATATCGGTGCAACAGGAGGATTGTCCGTTCACCAGGTCGTTGGGGAAGACGTACCTATCCGAACGGAGAACCACTATGACTGCACCGTCTGCCCGGGGTGTGCTGTACGTGCACTCCTCGCCGCGCGCGCTCTGCCCCCATGTCGAATGGGCCGCAGGTCGCGCTATCGGGCGTGCCGTGAACTTCAAGTGGATCGAGCAGCCCGTTCTGAAGAACTCGCAGCGCACCGACTTCTACTGGGAGGGCCCTCAGGGCACCGGCGCTGCGATCGCGTCCGCCCTCCGCGGGTGGGAGCACCTCCGTTTCGAGGTGACCGAGGACGCCGGGTACGGCACCGATGGTGCTCGCTGGATGCACACGCCCGATCTGGGCATCTTCTACGCGCAGACGGACACGTCCGGCAATGTGGTGGTCCCCGAGGATCGCATCCGTTACGCGATGGATGTGGCCGGTGTGAACGCCCTCGAACTGCACCGCGAGCTCCGTCTGGCGCTCGGGCAGGCGTGGGATGAGGAGCTGGAACCGTTCCGTCACGCCGGCGAGCACAGCCCCGTCGTCTGGATGCACAGAGCGGGCTGAGAGCTTCGCGACACGCCGAGCGGATGTGACTCGTTCGGGGGACTCGCAGTCGTAGCCTTGTCTTGTTCGCCTCGCGCTCCAACGCGTTCGGGTCGTAAGGGTAGCGACCCTCGAACTTAGCGACAGCGACATGAAGAGCCCCGACCGGATGGGTACCGGCTCGGGGCTCTTCCCCTTTCTCGGGCGCTGCATTCCTGGTCATTGAGGAGGCCGTTCACGGCCGTCGCGAAATGACGGGGTTTCCGGTTCGCCGGTGTGGCACACCCGGGAGGTGGTGTCGCATCGCGACGGCCGCGGGCGGCCTCCTCAGCGACCAGTGGGGAGCCTCGCATTCCTGGTCATTGAGGAGGCCGTCTACGGCCGTCGCGAGATGACGGGTGTTGCCGGTTCGCCGGTGTGGCACACCTGGGAGGTGGTGTCGCATCGCGACGGCCGCGGGCGGCCTCCTCAGCGACCAGTGGGGAGTCTCGCATTGTGGTGTCGCATCGCGACGGCCGTGGGGGCGGCCTCCTCAGTCGACGGCGGCGACGGCCCAGCGCATGGTGGTCTTGAGGTGGTAGGTGCCGTCGGGACGGCGGAGGGTCGACGCCGCATCGAGGACCGTCGCCCGGACTTCTTCGCGCCGCTTCGAGTCCTCGCCGAGCAGGAGCATCCGCAGCAGGGTGTCGGCGTCCGGCACATCGAACCCGATGGGCGTCACGCCCGCACCCGACGTCACGAGCCCCGCGTCCTCGAGCAGCGCCACCAACCCGCCGTCCGAGGGCGCCTGCTCGTCGTCAGGCGGATCTTCCCCGTCGTACTCCGCGATGGCCGCTTCGAGCGCATCGATGTCGCTGTGCGGCCCGTGGGCCCACTGCGCGATCGCAACCCGCCCGCCCGTCCGGAGCGCACGGGTCATCGCCACCACAGCATCGTCTGCGTCCTCGGCGAACTGCAGCGCGTTGACGGCGACGACCACATCGAACGCACCGTCGGCCCAGCGCAGGTCCTCGAACGACCCGAGCCGGAACTCCGCATCCGGCGCCGCCTCACGGGCGAGCGCGAGCATCGCCGGCGACGGATCGACTCCGACCGCTCGAGCACCGACGGAGTCGAGGAGGGCGACGAACTCGCCACTGCCGCACCCCACATCGAGCACCTGGCTACCGGTTCCTACCCCGGCCGCGTCGATCAGCACAGACCGCACCGGGTCGGCAAGGCGACCCCACAGACCGGACCAGGCGGCGGCGATCGACGACCAGGGGTCGTCGTCGCCGCCCGCCATGCTCAGTAGGTCTTGAACGCGGCGACGGCGTTGTGGCCGCCGAAGCCGAAGGAGTTGCTGATCGCGAACAGGTCGCCGTCGCCGAGCGGACGCGGCGAGGTGACGATGTCGAGATCGATCGCCGGATCCTGCTCGGTGAGGTTGATCGTCGGAGGTGCGACGCGCTCGTTGAGCGCAAGGATCGTGAAGATCGCCTCGATACCGCCCGCGCCGCCGAGCAGATGGCCGGTCGACGCCTTGGTGGCGGTGACCGGGATGCCGGCGAGCCCGTCGCCGAAGACGTGCTTCAGCGCGTTGTACTCGGCGATGTCGCCGACGGGCGTGCTGGTCGCGTGCGCGTTGATGTGCGCCACGTCGGCGCGGCTGTAGCCGGCGCCTTCGATGGCGGCGATCATCGCGCGGGCCGCGGCCGACCCCTCGGGGTCGGGGGCGGTGATGTGGTAGGCGTCGCTGGTGACAGCGCCACCGACGACCGCGGCGTAGATACGGGCGCCGCGAGCGAGGGCGTGCTCCTCGGTCTCGAGGACGATGGCGGCACCGCCCTCACCGAGCACGAAGCCGTCGCGGGTCGCGTCGTAGGGACGCGAGGCATGCTGGGGGTCGTCGTTGCGCTTCGACAGCGCCTGCATCGACGCGAACGACGCGAGCGGCAGCGGGTGGATCGCCGCCTCGGAACCACCGGCCACGACCACGTCGACGAGGCCCGCCTGCAGGTGCTCGTAGGCGTTGGCGATCGACTCGGTGCTCGACGCGCAGGCCGAGACGACGGTGCGGGCGCCGCCGCGCGCGCCGAGAGCCATCTCGATCGCCGCTGCGGGCGCGTTCGGCATCAGCATCGGCACTGTCATCGGCAGCACGCGGCGCGGCCCGCGTTCGCGCAGGGTGTCCCACGCGTCGAGCAGGGTCCAGACCCCGCCGATTCCGGTAGCCCAGTCGATGCCGAAACGCTCGGGCACGACGTCCTCGAGCCCGGCGTCGCTCCACGCCTCACGGGCGGCGATGAGCGCGAACTGGCTGCCCGGGTCGAGACGCTTCGCCTCGATCCGCTCCAGCTGCTCGCTGGCCGGGACCTTCGCCTGGGCGGCGAAGGTCACCGGCAGCTCGAGCGCGGAAACCCACTCCTCCTCGATCGTGCTCGCGCCGGACTCACCGGCGAGCAGAGCGTTCCACGAGTCGCGGGCGGTCCCACCGAGCGGGGTGGTGGCGCCGAGGCCGGTGACGACGATCTTCTTGGGCATGGAGGGGCTCCTGTGCAGTGTTGTTCGGGGTCTCGGTTCGCTAGGAACTCAGCCCTGCGCCTTGACGATGAAGCTGACGGCGTCGCCGACGGTCTTCAGGTTCTTGACCTCTTCGTCGGGGATCTTGACGTCGAACTTCTCTTCGGCGTTGACGACGATCGTCATCATCGAGATCGAGTCGATGTCGAGGTCGTCGGTGAACGACTTGTCGAGCTCGACGGTGTCGGTCGCGATGCCGGTCTCGTCGCTGACGAGCTCAGCGAGGCCTGCGAGTACTTCTTCGGTGGACTGAGCCATTTCTTGGTTCTCCTTGATCGGGGTGGTGCGGAACGCGGATTCGAGCCTAGCTAACGCTCGCGGACGGGCTCGGGAGCCCGGCGCGAGTCAGGGGAGGACGACGACCTGGGCGCCGTAGACGAGCCCTGCGCCGAAGCCGATCTGCAGCGCGAGCCCGCCCGAGAGTTCGGGGTGTTCGCTGAGCAGTCGGTGGGTGGCGAGGGGGATCGACGCGGCGGAGGTGTTGCCGGTGGTCTGGATGTCTCGGGCGATGACGACCGTCTCGGGCAGCTTCAGCTGCTTCGCGAACTCGTCGACGATGCGCATGTTGGCCTGGTGCGGCACGAACGCGGCGAGGTCGTCGACGGTGATACCGGCTTCGTCGAGGGCCTTCTGAGCGACCTTCGCCATCTCCCACACCGCCCAGCGGAAGACGGTCTGGCCCTCTTGACGAAGGGTCGGCCAGGCGGCGTCGCCATCGCGGAAGTCGGTGAGGGTCGCGTTCATGCCGACGGCGTCGGCCTTCGACCCGTCGGATCCCCAGACGGTGGTCGAGATCCCGGGGGTCTCGCTCGGTCCGATGACCGCGGCACCGGCGCCGTCGCCGAGAAGGAAGGAGATGCTCCGGTCGGTGGGGTCGACGACGTCCGACAGCTTCTCGGCGCCGATGACGAGCGCATAGTGCGCGGCGCCGGCCCGGATGAGGGCGTCGGCCTGCGCGATGGCGTAGGTGTACCCGGCGCACGCGGCATTCAGGTCGTACGCCGGTGCGGGGTTCGCCCCGACCCGGTCGGCGACGACGGCGGCGATCGACGGCGTCTGCTGCACGTTGCTGATCGTCGCGACGAGCACGAGGTCGATCTGGTCGGCGGGGACGCCGGAGGCCTCGATGGCCTCCTTCGCGGCGTCGCTGGCGAGATCGACGGCGAGGATGTCGTGGGACGCGCGGGTGCGGGTCACGATGCCGGTGCGCTGGCGGATCCACTCGTCCGACGAGTCGATCGGTCCGACGAGGTCGTCATTGGGGACGACGAGGTCGCCGCGAGCGGCTCCGAGGCCGAGGATCCGGGTGTGACGCGGGCCTTCGGCCTGCTTGAGCGAGCTCATGCATCTCCTGCGGTGTCGTTGCTGGTGGCGAGCAGGTCGCGAGCGGCCTGGATGTCGTCGGGGGTCTTCACCGCGACGGTCGGGACCCCCTTGAGGCCGCGCTTGGCGAGTCCGACCAGGGCGCCGGCGGGGGCGAGCTCGACGATACCCGTGATCCCGGCAGACGCGAACGAGGTCATGGTGAGATCCCAGCGGACGGGCGAGGAGATCTGGCCGACGAGCAGGTTCAGGAACTCGGTGCCCGAGGTCACCTCGCCGCCGTCGCGGTTCGACCAGATGCGCAGCTGCGGGTTGGTCGGTGCGAGCGTCGAGGCGAAGTCGCGGACGGTCTCGACCGCGCTCGCCATGTAGGGCGTGTGGAATGCACCCGCGACCTGGAGCGGGATGACGCGCGTGCCGGCGACCGGGGTCTCGGCCAGAGCGGCGAGAGCGTCGCGGGGGCCGGCGACGACGATCTGACCGCCGCCGTTGTAGTTGGCGGGGTGCAGTCCGAGTTCGTCGAGGCGGGCGAGCAGCTGCGTCTCGTCGCCCCCGATGACGGCGCTCATGCCGGTCTCGGCGGCGGAGGCGGCGTCGGCCATGGCGCGACCGCGAGTGGCGACGAGCCGCATGGCGTCGACCTCGCCGAGGATGCCCGCCGCGGCGGCGGCGGTGATCTCGCCGACGGAGTGACCGGCGACGCCGCTCGGCGCGACCGCGTGCTCGTCGTCGGTGGGGTCGAACAGTGCTGAGAGAGTCAGCAGGCCGGCCGCGACGATCAGCGGCTGCGCGACGCCGGTGTCGCGGATGGTGTCCGCATCCGACACGGTGCCGTGCGCGACGAGATCGATCGCGGCGGCGTCGGAGAGCTGCTCGAGCTTCTCGCGCAGACGGGGCTGTTCGAGCCAGGGGGTGAGGAACCCGGGGGTCTGAGAGCCCTGTCCGGGCGCGACGACGACGATCACCAGTCCATCCTGCCAAGCCTCGGTGTCATCGGCGGTGAGATGGGCACCAACAATCGCGGAAACCTTTGGAGGTGTCGCCCACACGGCGTCGATCCCCATGTCCGGCGCGAGCGACTCGTGGCAGGGTCGAGGGATGACCGCCGGCGCCTCTTCAGTCTCCGATCTCGATCCTGTACCGCAGAACGTGGCGTGGGTGATCGGCGGTGGCACGGGGATCGGGCTCGGGGCGGCACGGGCGCTCGCCCGCCAGGGTGCGCACGTCGTCCTCTCCGGACGCCGCACCGACGTCCTCGAGTCGTCGGCCGCGAGCATCCGTGCCGAGGGAGGGTCGGCCTCCATCGCGGTCGTCGACGTGGCGGACGACGCGTCCGTCGCAGCGGCCGTGCGGAGCATCGTCGACGAGTACGGAGAGGTCGACACCCTCGTCTTCTCGGCCGGCACCAACGTGCGATCGCGCTTCTGGCAGGACCTCGCCCCCGCCGAGTTCGCCTCGGTCGTCGACGTGAACCTGACCGGCGCGGTGCGCGCCGTGCAGAGCGTGCTCCCGGGCATGCGCAGGCGCGGCGGGGGACTGGTGATCCTCGTCTCGTCGTGGGCGGCGTGGCGGTATTCACCGGGCGCCGGCGCCGCGTACTCCGCGAGCAAGACGGCGCTCGGCGTGCTGGCCGAGACGGTGAACGCGGAGGAGCGGGGAAACGGCATCCGCGCCACCCATTTCTGCCCGGGCGAGGTGCGCACCGACATCCTCTACACCCGGCCGGTGGTGCCCACCGAGGAGGCGATGGAGTTGATGCTGACCGCCGACGACATCGGCGCGGCTGTCGACTTCGTGGCGGCGCTTCCGCCGCGGGTGTGCGTGAACGAGCTGGTCATCACCCCGACGAGCAACGTCAACTACTGACCGGACGGGGCCGTTCCGGCGGTGCTCAGCGCCGCTTCGGCCCGGGCGTCGGTTCCGCGATCGCGCCGAGGATCAGGGCCGACTGCAGGATGACGGCCTCGCGGGCACCCGTTGCGTCGTAGCCGATCACTTCGGAGATCCGCTTCAGGCGGTAGCGCACCGTGTTCGGGTGCACGAACAGCTCGCGCGCGGTCGCTTCGAGGGAGCGGCCGTTGTCGAGATAGCACCAGAGAGTGGTGAGCAGCTCGGAGGAGTGGTCGGCGAGCGGCCGGTAGACACGGCTGATCAGCGTCGCCCGCGCCAGCGGATCGCCCGCGAGCGCGCGCTCGGGCAGCAGGTCGTCGGCGAGCACCGGGCGCGGCGCGTTGCGCCACGCTCGGGCGACGGCGAAGCCGGCGAGAGCGGCCCGCGCACTGCGCGACGCCTGCACCAGGTCGGGCACCTCGTGTCCGAGCACCAGGTGGCCGGGTCCGAAGTCGGGCTCGAGTCGCTCGGCGATCTCGAGGAAACTCATCTGCCGCGGGCCCGTCTTCGGCTCGTCGGTCTCGGGCTGCAACGGCTCGGCCCGCCCGATGACGAGCACGAGGCGGGTGCCCTGCACGCCGATCAGCACGTCGGCCTGCACGTGCCGGGCGGTGCGGCGCAGCTGGTCGACGTCGAGCATCTTCGGCGTCGTCCCGACGAGCACGCAGACTTCGCCGTGCCCGTGCCAGCCGAGGGCGGCGATGCGGCTCGGCAGCTCGTCGTCGGCCTCGCCAGAGAGGATCGAGTCGACGACGAGGGCTTCGAGCCGCGCGTCCCAGAGTCCTCGCGCCTCGGCGGCGCGCGCGTAGACGTCGGCAGCGGCGAACGCGATCTCGCGCGAGTAGAGCAGGATCGCGTCGCGGAGGCCGTCGCCGCCGTCCTTCACCCGCTCCTCGACGACCTCGACGACAACCCGGATCAGCTGCAGCGTCTGCTGCAGGCTGACCGAGCGGAGCAGCTCACGGGGAGCGGCGCCGAAGACGTCGGCCGCGATCCACGGAGTCGCCCGCGGGTCGTCGTACCAACTGATGAACGACGTGATGCCGGCCTGGGCGACGAGGCCGACCGCGGAGCGCCGCCCCGGCGGCATGTCGCCGTACCAGGGCAGCGTCTCCTCGAGTCGCTTCAGCGTCGCGGTCGCGAGCTCGCCCGAAACCGTGCGCAACCACGCGAGGGTCTCGGGTTTCGTGCGTGCCACTAGCTCGTCGTCGTCGTGCGGTGCTCGGGTGTCAGCTCTCGCCGCCGGCGCTGCCGGTGGTTCCCGCGTTCACGTCGTACAGGCGGTACTTCTCGATCGCCTGAGCGGCGAGCGAACGGTCGACCTCGCCGCGGCGGGCGAGCATCTCGAGCGTGCGCACGACGACCGAGGGGCCGTCGATCTTGAAGAACCGGCGCGCGGCGGCGCGGGTGTCGCTGAAACCGAAGTCGTCGGCACCGAGGGTCGCGTAGTCGCCGGGCACGAACTGGCGCACCATGTCGGGGACCGAGTGCGAGTAGTCGGTGACGGCGACGACGGGGCCGTCGGTGTGCGCGAGCTTCGAGGTGAGGTACGCGGCGCGGGGGGCGGCATCCGGGTTCAGGAAGTTGTGGCTCTCGGCCTCGAGGCCGTCGCGGCGCAGCTCGCCCCACGAGGTGACGCTCCACACATCGGCCGAGACGCCCCAGTCGTTCGCCAGCAGCTCCTGCGCTTCGAGGGCCCACGGCACCGAGACTCCGGAGGCGAGGATCTGGGCCTTCGGCCCCTGCTGCTCGGACTTCTTGAGCTGGTAGATGCCCTTCAGCACGCCCTCGATGTCGAGTCCCTCGGGCTCCGCAGGCTGCGGCATCGGCTCGTTGTAGACCGTCAGGTAATACATGACGTTCGGATCCGGGTGCTGACCGCCATACATGCGGTCGATGCCGGCCTTCATGATGTGGCCGATCTCGTATCCGTACGCCGGGTCGTACGCGACGACCGCCGGGTTGGTGCTCGCGAGGACCAGCGAGTGGCCGTCGGCGTGTTGCAGGCCCTCACCCGTGAGGGTGGTGCGGCCGGCGGTGGCGCCGATCAGGAATCCGCGCGCCATCTGGTCGCCCGCCGCCCAGAGGGCGTCGCCGGTGCGCTGGAAGCCGAACATCGAGTAGAAGACGTAGACCGGGATGAGCGGCTCGCCCTGCGTCGAGTACGAGGTGCCGAGCGCGGTGAACGCGGCGAGGGCGCCGGCCTCGTTGATGCCGACGTGCACGATCTGACCCTGCGGGCTCTCCTTGTAGGCGAGCAGCAGTTCGCGGTCGACCGACGTGTAGTGCTGGCCGAACGGGTTGTAGATCTTCGCGTTCGGGAAGAACGCGTCCATGCCGAAGGTGCGGGCTTCGTCGGGGATGACGGGGACGATGCGGTTGCCGAAGTCCTTCTGACGCATCAGGTCCTTCAGCACCCGGACGAACGCCATGGTCGTGGCGACCGGCTGCTGGCCGGAGCCCTTCTTCGCGATCGCGTACGCCGAGTCCTCGGGGATCGAGATGGCGGTGTGCTCTGCGCTGCGCTTCGGCAGAAACCCGCCGAGCTCGCGGCGACGTTCCTGCAGGTACTGGATCGCCTCGTCGTCCTGACCCGGGTGATAGTACGGCGGCAGGTACGGGTTCTCTTCGAGCACCTGGTCGGAGATCGGGATGCGCATCTCGTCGCGGAACTGCTTGAGGTCGTTCAGGGTGAGCTTCTTCATCTGGTGGGTCGCGTTGCGGCCCTCGAAGCTCTTGCCGAGCCCGTAGCCCTTGATCGTCTTCGCGATGATGACGGTCGGCTTGCCCTTGTGCTCGGTCGCCGCCTTGTACGCGGCGTAGACCTTGCGGTAGTCGTGGCCACCGCGCTTGAGGGCCCACACCTGGTCGTCGGTGTAGTCCTTGACCAGCTCGAGCGCGCGCGGGTCGCGGCCGAAGAAGTTCTCGCGCACGTAGGCGCCGTCTTCGGTCTTGTAGGTCTGGTAGTCCCCGTCGGGGGTGCGGTTCATCAGGTCGACGAGCGCGCCCTCGGTGTCGCGGGCGAGCAGGTCGTCCCACTCGCGGCCCCAGACGACCTTGATGACGTTCCAGCCGGCGCCGCGGAAGAAGCTCTCGAGCTCCTGGATGATCTTGCCGTTGCCGCGCACCGGGCCGTCGAGGCGCTGCAGGTTCGCGTTGATGACGAAGGTGAGGTTGTCGAGCCCCTCGTTCGCGGCGACCTGGAGCTGGCCGCGGCTCTCGACCTCGTCCATCTCGCCGTCGCCGAGGAACGCCCACACGTGCTGCTGCGACGCGTCCTTGATGCCGCGGTTGGTCAGGTACTTGTTGAGCTGCGCCTGATAGATCGCGTTGATCGGGCCGAGACCCATCGACACGGTGGGGAACTGCCAGAAGTTCGGCATGAGCCGCGGGTGCGGATACGACGAGAGTCCGCCGCCCGCGTGCGACTTCTCCTGACGGAAGCCGTCCATCTGGTGCTCGTCGAGACGGCCTTCGAGGAAGGCGCGCGAGTACATGCCGGGGGAGGCGTGGCCCTGGAAGAAGACCTGGTCGCCGCCGGACTCGTGCTCCTTGGCGCGCCAGAAGTGGTTGTAGCCGACCTCGTACAGCGTCGCCGAGGAGGCATAGGTGGAGATGTGGCCGCCGACCGCGATGCCCGGACGCTGAGCGCGGTGCACCATGATCGCGGCGTTCCAGCGCAGCCAGGCGCGGTACTGGCGCTCGATGGCCTCGTCGCCGGGGAACTGCGCCTCATCGGAGGGGGCGATGGTGTTGATGTAGTCGGTGGTCGGGACCATCGGGACGCCGAGCTGGAGCTCCTTCGAGCGCTTCAGCAGGCTGAGCATGATCTCCCGACCACGCTCGGGGCCGTGGGTCGCGACGAGGGCGGAGAGTGATTCGTTCCACTCAGCGGTCTCTTCGGGATCGAGATCGGTGTGTTCGACCGAATACGGATCCTGGTCGTTGACAGTCAACTGCGACCTTTCTTCGAGGTGGTGGCCCTGCCCGCTGCCTGTGGTCTGCGGGTCGAGATCCAAATCGTCCGTCCGTGCCGTGATCCGGCGCGCCCGGTGGCCGTCGTTGTCGGGTTGCGACAGGACTCTCGGCCGATAGATGAGCCTAGTCTCTCGTCGGCATGTCGTGGAGCGCCGCAGGGGCGGTGCCCGACGAGTGATGCGGGAGGGCGCCGACCCCGCCTGAGGCGGTTCGTCGTCGGTGTCAACCCCGCTTCGCCCGGGCCTGCGCCGCTCGATACTGGCCCCATGCGAACCCTCGGTGTGGAGGAGGAGCTGCTGCTCGTCGACGCGACGACATGGGCGCCGGTGCCGGTCGCGCCCGCCATGCTGTCCACGTTCCGCTCGCAGCTGCGTCAGCAGGACTCCGGAGATCTCACTGTCGAGGCGGAGATGCAGCAGGAGATGATCGAGGTGATCAGCGCTCCTCACCGCGAACTGGCGGCGCTGCTCGGTCAGCTGCGCGAGGGGCGCGCGCAGGCCGACGCGGGAGCGCGACTCGTGGGGGCTCGCATCCTGGCGGCATCGACGTCGCCGATGCCCTACCGGCCGCATGCGACGGTGTCGCCGCGCTACCACACGATGATGGACACCTACGGCAGCACCACGAGGTTCAGCCTCGCCTGCGGCCTGCACACGCACGTGGCGATCGAGTCGCGGGAGGAAGGCGTCGCGGTGCTCGACCGGATCCGCGACTGGCTTCCCGTGCTCATCGCCCTGAGCGCCGATTCTCCGTTCGACGGCGGCGTCGACACCGGGTACGCGAGCTACCGCACGATGCTGTGGCGAGCGTGGCCGTGCTCGGGTCCGAACGACGTGTTCGGCTCGGTCGCCGCCTACGACGAGCACGAGCGACGAGTGCTGGCGACGGGCACCCTGCTCGACAGCGGAATGCTCTACTTCGATGCACGACTGTCTCGTGCGCACCCGACGGTCGAGATCCGGGTGGCCGACATGTGCCTGCTCGTCGAGGACGCTGCGGTGCTCGCCGGACTGTGTCGGGGACTGGTCGAGCAGGCCTCACGCGATTGGCGGGAGGGGCGGCCCGCATCCATCACTCCCACTCCGCTCATCCGACTCGCCGCCTGGCGTGCCGCCCTCAGCGGGGTCGGCGGATCGCTGCTGCACCCGTCGACGGCGACCCCGTGTCGGGCCGACGAAGCGGTCGCGGCGCTCTATGCCTACGTGCGCCCGTCCCTATCCATGTCGGATGCAGCATTCATCGCGAAAGGGGTCACTCGAATCCTCGGTCGCGGCAGCGGTGCCGACGTGCAGCGGCTCCTCGTGGCGGAGCTCGGGTCGATGGCGGCGATGGTCGAGTCCGCGGTCGGATTGACCGTCGGATCGGCGGATTACGCCACTGCTCAGTAGTAGAAGGCCCGAGAAATAGGTGTTTCTCGGTGGTGCGTCTCTAGCAGCCGATTCATAGCCGCCGATAGCGTCTTTCTCATCGGGGGATGCATTCCAATGCCGGCATTGAAGCCGACATTCGCTCACCTCGGTATGCACCGAAGAATCAAGTCGCTACGAAACCGAGGTACACATGATCAGCCCCGTCCGCAAATCATTCACCCGCGCATCCGCCGTCGTTCTCGGCTGCACCGTCGCCTTCGGCGGTGCGCTCGTCGCAGGGCCGGCGGTCGCCGCGCCGCTCGATGTCTTCACCATCAGCGGTGTCGCCGGATTCGCGTGGGAGGACGGCTCGACCGACTCGCTGCGCGCCTCCGACGACATCCTCGTCACCCTGTGGGATGCGGATGCCGAAGAGGTCGTCGACGAGGTCTACACCTCCTCGCAGACGGGCGGCGGATACGCGTTCACCGGTGTCGAGGCAGGCCTCGACTACGAGCTCGAGTTCGAATCCGAGGACGCCGACTACCCGGCGGACGACGAGTTCGTCGACGTGCTCGAGCTTTCCAGCGACGTCACCGTGCCGAACCAGGCCCTCTACCCCTACTACCTCGATGGCGGCGCCATCACGGTCACGGGCGAGCAGGTCTTCGGCCAGACGGTCACCGCCGCCGTCGCTCCGTTCACCGGCACTACCAGCGTCGTCCCCGAGGTGACCTACGAGTGGGGTTACAGCGGCGGCAATTACGGCAGCGCCATCGACGGCGCGAACACGACCAGCCTCCTGGTGCCGGCGGAGACGGTCGGCTCGCACCTGGCCTTCACCGCCACGGCTCGCGCCGACGGCTACGCGAAGACCCAGACCTCGTGGTACTCGACCATCGAGGTGACGGCCCCGCAGCTGCCCGCCGCGCCCGCCCCGGTCGCGGACTCGTCGCTCGTCGACCAGTTCCTCGCCTCGAAGTCGGTCGTGAAGAAGGACGCCGCGTCGGCCGGTCTGCCGGCCGCCGGTCTGTCGACCGAGTCGAGCTACACCGCGACGATCGACTGGTTCGCCGGTGACTCGTTCGTCGACGTGTACGCCTACTCGGCTCCTCGCCTGGTCGGCACGTTCCCGGTCGTGAACGACGTCGTCCAGGTCACTCTGACCCCGGAGATGCTGTCGCTCATCGGGTCGGGCACTCACACGCTCGTCTTCGTCGGCCAGACCTCGGGTGCCGTCGACGCCGTGGCGTTCGAGATCCTGCCGGCTCTCGCGAGCACCGGTGCGGACCTCGGCCTGCCGCTTGCGGGTGGAGCGGCCCTTCTGCTGCTCGGTGGCGCTCTCGTGGCGGTCCGCCGCCGCAAGGCCGCGCACGCCTGATAGCGCGATAACGAGGGGCGGAGTCGAAAGGCTCCGCCCCTTCGTGCTGTCCGGGCTGTTCACCGCCGAATGCGCTGGGCGGTGTCGGCGGTGCGGCGTACCGTCCCGGTATGCCCGAACCGATCGAGCTCTGGTGGGAGCGGCGTCGCTTCTCGCGCGGCGTCGAGGTGCCGTACGAGCCGGGCACCTACGCGGAGGCGTGGGCGTCGTTCCCGGTGCTCGCCCTGCAGTACCGGCCCGAGATGAACCGTGGCATCCTGCTCAGCCAGGTGCCGCCGGCCGCCGATGTCTATCTGACGTGGTTGTGCGATGCGGGCCACGTCTTCGTGGCCACTCCCGACGAGCAGCGGCACCGGCCGGGGCGGGTTCGCCGACGTTCCTCATGGTGCCCCGAGTGCCTCGAACTCGCGAACCCGCGACCCGTCATCCGCAACGGCCTCGAAGGGCCGGTCGCGGTCGTGCGCCCCGGGCGGGAGCGGCCGACGGTGCAGGTGTGCACGAAGACGCCGTCACTGCCGGCGGGGCAACCGTTCACGAGCGTCTGCGCCCCGAAGCCGGCCTCCGCCGTCGAGGGCGAGCTGCGAGCCGGGCTCGGTGAGCGGCTGCTCTACACGCAAGGTCTCAACGCGGTGCGGTTGGTGAAGCCCTTCTTCGAGCACCTCGAGGCGTGGCCCGACATCGTGCTGCCAGAGCTGCGGGTGGCGATCGAGTACGACTCGACCGGCCGGCACGGACTCGAGCACGTGGGCAAGAAGGAGGAGGCCGACAAACGCAAGGACCGGGCGCTGCGCTCCGTCGGCTGGGAGGTGGTGCGCCTCCGCGACGGGCACCTCCCGAAGCTCGGTCCGCACGACATCAGGGTGCACGGCTTCAACAAGAAGGTCTTCGACCGTCTGTTCGACGAGCTGCGGGCGATCCGCGGCGACCTGATGGTCGACGCCTACCTGCGCCACTGAGTCAGAGTTGGGCCGCATACGCGGCGCTCGTCCACCGCAAGTGCACCAGCCACGGGTCGTCGCCGTCGCTGCGGAGTCGCTCGATGTGCTTGGCGAGTGTCGGAGTGAGGTCGAACCATTCGCTGCGTTCGAGTCGCGCATCGGCGAACTCGAGATGACGCTCGTGCTCCCGGTGGCGATCACCGAGCTCGAACGCCAGCAGGCTGTCGAACCGGATGGCGGCGAAGCGTTGCCGCGGGTTCGCCGTCGTGCCGATCTTCACCCGGTCGCGGTAGCGGAGGTAGTAGACGACGTCGACGCGGGGCGGCGGCAACTCGTGATCGATGACGTCGCCGACCCTCCAGTCGCAGGTCGCGCACCGCAGCCGTCCGTCGACGCGCACGCCGCGCTCGCCCCGGCAGAAGAAGCACGGCGCCGCAAGTGCGTTGCTGCTCGGTTCGGCCATGTGCTCATTCAACGTGCCACCCCCGACACTCGCGCCAGCGGGTCGAGACACTCTCCGGGGACGAAAAGCTCCGTCGGGATGCGCGGGTCCCGACCTCTACACTGTGATCTCCGGGCTCTTAGCTCAGTTGGTTAGAGCGCCACGTTTACACCGTGGATGTCGGGGGTTCGAGTCCCTCAGGGCCCACCATTTCCGCGAACTGCTGTCACCGCTCCGGCTAGAACGGTGGTGGGTCGTTGTCGAGCCAGGCGGTTTGGGTGATGACGCCGGCGCCGATTCTGATGGCGGGTTTGGTGGTGTAGTCGCGGCCGAGGGGTGAGGTCCAGGTGTAGTCCCCGGTGCCGTCGGGTTTCTGTTTCACCACCCAGGCTGTGTTGTGTTTCAACCGGTGATGCCCTTTGCACAGACAACCGAGGTTCCAGACGTTGGTGCCGCCGCCGTCTTCCCACGCGACGGTGTGGTCGATGTCGGTGGCGATGGCGGGCCGGTTGCAGCCGACGAACCGGCAGGTCTCATCCCGCGCCCGCAGGAACCGCTTCAACTCGGTCGGGACTTCGTACCTGTCGCGGCCGAAGGAAAGGATCACCCCGGTTTCAGGGTGGGTGAGGATCCGGTGGAACCCGGTCGCCGCCCCGGCCAGCTCCCGGGCGGTCTCAACCGAGATGGGTCCGTAGCCTTCGAGGTTTGCGGGCTCATCCGATTTGCCGAGGAGTGACAGGGCCGGGACAGTGACGTTCACGTTCGGCCGGACACCCCGGTGCAGGGTCGCCTGCCGCGGCCCCTTTTCCGCGTCGGTGTCGGTGGAGGGGAACACCGCGCCCGGGTCGAGGAGCAGGGCGATGAACACGTCGGCGCGCTTCTGCGCGAGGATCCGTGTGTCGTCGGGGTCGGTGAGGGTGCGGGCGATCTGATCGACCCGGTTGTAGATCGCGACCGAGTGCTGTGCGGGGGCGTGTAGGAGCAGGTCGGCCATCCCGTCGCGTTGCCCGGCAAGGCTCAGGTCGCGGAACTCGGCCGCGGCCGCGTGGCGTTGTGTGAGGTCGGTGGCGCGGAGGTGTTCGCGCAGGGTGCGGGCTTTCCGGGCGAACTTCGGGCCGGACAGGGGGGTGGCTTCGGGGAGGATCGCGGCTTCGAACACGGCTGTTTCTTCGGGGGTGAGTCCGGCGGCTTCGTCGACGATGACCTGCACCTGCCGATCCGTGACTTCTCCGCGCTGCAGTGCGATCAGGGTCGAGGGCAGGTCGTCGTTCAACGCTCGGGCCCGGCCGACCAACGATTCGATGGTGCGTTCGGACAGGCCGAGGGCGGCGGCGAGTTCGGCGCGCATCGCCCGCACCCGCATCCCCGCCAGGGACGCTTTCGAGGCGGACGAGGACTCCCATTCGCGGCGGAACTGATCCACGACCTTGTACCGGTCCGCGGCCGCCGCGGCCTCGGCTCGCTTGGTGTCGAGGAGCCGGTCGGCGAGCCGGTTCAGGTGCTGCCGGGACTCCTCGTCGGAGGTCGTGTCGAGGTCGTCGAACTCTTCGAAGTCGTCCCAGCGCTCAGCCACGAGTGGGGGGAGCGGCGGGGTCGACATACCGATAGTGAAGCAGTGACCACCGACATTGCCCCGGCATCAGGACCCGGCCGCAACCTGCCCACTAGTCGCATCGCAGGGCCGCTGCGCGGCGGCTCAACGACCGGGAATGCCTGGTCACCCCGGAGGGCCGCCAGGCCCGTCGCGAAATGAGGGGACTCGGCACAGGGTCGGAGCTTCAGCGCAACCTGCCCACTGGTCGCGTCGCTGGCCGCTTCGCGGCGGCTCAGCGAACTGGTCATTGAGGAGGGCCGCCAGGCCCGTCGCGAAATGACGGGACTCGGCACCGGCGCCGAAGCTCAGCCGCAATCTGCCGACTGGTCGCGTCGCTAGGGCCGCTGCGGGGCGGCTCAGCGACCGGGGATTCCTGGTCATTGAGGAGGGCCGCTAGGCCCGTCGCGAAATGACGGGACTTGGCGCCGGCGCCAGAGCTTCAGCGCAACCTGCCCACCTGGTCGCATCGCAGGGCCGCTGCGCGGCGGCTCAGCGACCGGGTCACTGAGGAGGGCCGCCAGGCCCGTCGCGAAATGACGGGACTCGGCATAGCGCGCGAGTCCTAACGACGCGTCCTCCCGGAGCGGGCTCGCGCACCAACACGAGAGGGGCACCCGGTCCGTGTGGACCGGGTGCCCCTCTCGTTCAAACGCAGCTGGCGTCAGGCGTTGACCACCGCACGGTTCTTCCTCGCGACGTGGCGCCAGGTGAAAAAGCCGATGACGGTCACGATCAGCATGATCGGGACGGTGAGAACGCCGCCGATCGCGGTGTCGCCCACGGCGATCGAGATGAGCGAACCGCCGCCGTCGAAGCTGCCGTGTAGCACCGAGACGAGCACGTAGGTGCCGAGCAGGCCGGCCGAGAAGCCGAAGCGGCGGTTCTTCGCCGCGGCGAAGATCGCCGCGCCGAGAAGGGCGCTCCAGAGGATGTGCATGAACGGCGCGAGCAGTCCGCGCTCGGCGGTGACCTGGGCGGCGGCGTAGACGGGGCTGTCGCCCGCGTAGTTGCGGATGATGTATGAGACGGTCTCGAGGATCGCGAATCCGGCGCCGACCGAGCCGCCGATGAAGAGGCCGTTACGGGCGGTCTTCACGGCGTTCCAGCCGACCGCGACGATGATCGCACCCTTCGCGAACTCTTCGACGAAGCCGGCGAGAGCGAGGGCGATGACGCCGTTGCCCATTGCGGCCGAGTCGGGCTGCGGGATGAGTTCCACCAGCTGATCGAGGGTGGCACCGAGCGAGAAGGACAGGGCGCCGCCGATGAGGACGGTCTGCACGAGCTTCGCGCCGGTCAGGCTGTCGGACGCAGTCAGGCGGTGGGCCATGCTCCAGACGACAGTCGACGGCACCAGCGCGGCGCCGATGATGATCCAACCGGGCACGGCCGCAGTGTTGTGGAGCAGGTGGATGGTGACGAAGCCGACGAACAGCCACAGCGCGAAGCCGAGGCCGAGCACGAGCGCGGTGTGGCTGTGCTTCGGCCCGTTGTGCGAGCGCTGCTTACGCTCGGCGCGAGTCTCGTGGGCGACCGGCGGCGTCGCCGGCGCGGTGTCCTGATCGAGGATCGTGGTCATAGTGGTGGTTGCCCCCTTGGTGTCGCCGTCCGCGCCCCCGCGCGGATCGAGCGGCGATCTACCGTCCTCCGAGCATGGCGAATTCCCAGGTAGGGGTGCGACCCCCAACACAGGGCCCGCTCGAACGGGTGACAGGTGCTCTGGTCGCTGAGGTGGGTCGCCAGGCCCGTCGCGATGGGACACGGCTTCGGTGCGCCCGCCTTATGGAGTCTGCGGGTTCCGTCATTTCGCGACGGCCGTGGACGGCCTCCGGGGTGACCAGATGGTTGCTCTGGTCGCTGAAGAGGGCCGCCAGGCCCTTCGCGGTGCGACACGGCTCTCGGATACCCGTCCGCCCGTTGAGCGCAGCGATACGAAGGGGGTGCCTCGCGTATCGCTTCGCTCAACGAGCGGCCGCGAAACCGTCAGCGGTTGAGGGCCCGGTGGCCGAGCGAGGTGGCGGTGGCGGTGTCCTCGTCGAGGTAGCCGCCGAGGACCAGGGTCTCCATCGCGTGCGGCATGAGTCGTTTCAGCGTGTACCAGTCGTCGGGGGTGCCGCCGCGCTCCACGTGCACCTTTTGAATAGCCGCCATCCCGAGTTCGTGCCGGTTGCCGGTCGGCCCGGGTTCGAGCCCCCACCGCACGATCGCGCGGAGGATCGCCAGCTCCAGGTCGTCGATTTCATCCGCCACCCCTCAACGGTAGACGCTTCGCTCCGCGCGGCGGAAGGAGCATGATGGCGGCATGCCGCTCGTCCAGCAGACGGTGCGCCGCATCATCGCGCCGCTCTCCCGAACCCGAGCCTTCCGTGCCGTCGGGCCGAAAGTGCTGCCACCGGTGGAGCGCGCACTGCAGCGGTTCACCGGCGGTCGGGTGCAGGTCAGCGGACTGCTCGTGCCCTCCCTGGTGCTCCGCAGCACCGGCGCGCGGACGGGCGAGACGCGGGCGATCGAGCTGATGTACACCCCGGACGGCGACGGGAACGCGATCGTCGCCGGCACGAACTTCGCGCGCGGGCGCCATCCGGGATGGACGTACAACCTCCTCGCCGACCCGTCCGCCGAGATCACGGTGCGCCGACGCCGGCTGGCGGTCCGCGCCGAGCAGATCGTCGACCCGATCGAACGCGAGGCCACCTGGCAGCGCATCGAGCAGCAGTGGCCCGGCTATCGCGGATATGAGCGCGATTCGGGGCGCGTCGTCAGACTCTTCAGGCTGCGCCCGGTGCGCTCACAGGGAAGTGATGCTTGAGTTCGAAGGGATGAACTCGGGAGGTCGGTGATGAGGGGGACCATCACGCGGTGGGCGGCAGCAGCACTGACGGTCGCGTTGACCGCGGCGCTCGCCGGATGCTCGATCCCGATGGATCCGGAGGGGACCCTCGCCTCGGCTGAGGGTGGCACGTTGCTCGTCGGGGTGACCGAGAACGGTGACTGGGTCCGACTCGACGGCGACGAGCCCTCCGGTATCGAACCCGACCTGCTGCGCGACTTCGCATCCGACCACGACGCGACCATCGAATGGGTCGAGGGCAGCGAGCAGGAGCTGATCGCCGACCTCGAACGCGGCGACCTCGACATCCTGCTCGGCGGATTCACCGACGACACCCCGTGGTTCGATCGCACCGGCATGACCCGTCCCTACGCCGAGAGCCGCGACGAGACCGGCGCCATCGAGAAGCACGTCGTGCTCGCGCGGATGGGGGAGAACGCGCTGCTGCTCGCCCTCGACCGTTTCCTGCTGAGCCAGGACGTGACGCCGTGAGCCGCGCCGCCGACGCCACGGTGCGGTTCGGGCACACCGAGCTTCCCGCCGAGCAGAAGAAGGCCCTCGCCGACGCCGCGCGTCTCGAGTGGCTGACCATCGGCTTCCTCGTCGTCACGGTGACGCTCGTCTATCTCGTGCTCGGCAGCTCGCAAGCGATGCGCGCGGCGTGGATCGAGGACCTCCTCTCCTTCCTTCCGCCCATCGCGTTCCTCATCGCGTCGCGCGTCATCCGCAAACGCCCGACGGAGGAGCACCCCTACGGCTTCCACCGCGCGACCGGCATCGCCCACCTGGTCGCTGCGGTGTCTCTGCTCGTGATGGGCGGATACCTGCTCGTCGACTCGACGATCAAGCTCATCACCGCCGAGCATCCGGCGATCGGCGGCATCGAGCTGTTCGGGCAGACGATCTGGCTCGGCTGGTTGATGATCGGCGTCCTCTCGCTCACCGTCGTGCCGCCGGTTCTGCTCGGCCGCGCCAAGCTGAAGCGTGCGGAGGCGCTGCACGACAAGGTGCTCTACGCCGACGCGGACATGAACAAGGCCGACTGGCAGACGGCGGCCGCGGCGATCGTCGGCATCCTCGGGATCGGTCTCGGCCTCTGGTGGGCCGACGCGGCGGCCGCGATCCTGATCTCCGCGAGCATCGCGTGGGACGGCGTGAAGAACGTCCGCGCCGCCGTCTCCGCGCTCATCGACACCTGGGCCAAGACCTTCGACGACTCGGAACCGCACCCCGTCGGCGGTCGGATCGACGAGGTGCTGTCGTCGCTCAGCTGGGTGGCCGCCGCGCGTTCGCGGGTTCGGGATCAGGGTCACGTCTTCCACGTCGAATCGTTCGTCGTGCCGCGCGACGGCGAGGTGCCGCCGCTGTCGACCCTCGAGGAGGCGCGGGCCGCCTGCATAGGGCTCGACTGGAAGGTGCAGGACCTGAACCTCATCCTCGTCGCGGAGCTGCCGGAGGAGTTCCTGCCCGGCCTGACGCCGCGAACCGAAGAATGACCGCCCCGGTCCGCTGATTGCCGAGTACACTAACTATTCGTGGGCAAACCAGATGTGACCAACCCGTACACCGGGCTGCCGGGGTTCTGGAATCGCTGGAACCGCATCACCTACAGCTTCTCCGGCGCCGCCCAGGTGGGCGTCGGGCGGGGGAAGACCGAGGCGCCGTACCAGCCGCCGGCCGACCCGAAGTGTCCGATCTGCGGCGCCGCGATGGCCGAGCACCGCATCGAGCGCGGCACCGCGACCGTGCCGACCCGGGTGCACTGCCCGGCCTGACCCGCACATCCTCAGGCCCGACGGGCAGTATTGCCCCATGGATGCCATCGCCGCGCTGAATGAGATCGCGTTCTGGCTGGAGCGCGAACGGGCCGCGGTGTTCAAGGTGCAGGCCTTCCGCAAAGCCGCCGCCGCCATCGGAGGGCTCGACGCCGACGACCTTGCGGCCCGTACCCGCGACGGTCGTCTGAAGAGCATGAAGGGCATCGGCGGGCGCACCTTCGAGGTGGTCCGGCAAAGCGTCGACGGCGCCGTCCCCGAGTACCTCGAAGCCCTTCGCGAGCGCGGACAGGCGCCGCTCGCCGACGGCGGGGACGAGATCCGGAAGGCGATCCGCGGAGACCTGCACACGCACAGCGAGTGGTCCGACGGCACCGTGCCGATCGACGTCATGCTCGCCGCCGGGCACGTGCTGGGCCGCGAGTACATGGCGCTCACCGATCACTCGCCCAATCTCACGATCGCGAATGGCCTCACCGTGGAGCGGCTCACCGAGGAGCTCGACGTGGTCGAGACGCTGAACGCCTCCGCCGACGGCGCGCGATTGCTTTCGGGGATCGAGGTCGACATCCTCGAGGACGGCACGCTCGATCAGACCCCCGAGATGCTCGGGCGGCTCGATGTCGTCGTCGCGAGTGTGCACTCGAAACTCCGGTCGGATGCGAAGACGATGACGACGCGCATGCTCGGGGGCATCGCGGATCCGCACACCGACGTGCTCGGGCACTGCACGGGGCGTCTCGTGGAAGGCAGCAGGGGCACTCGACCCGAGTCGGAGTTCGACGCCGACGCGGTCTTCGCCGCGTGCGCCGCTGCCGGGGTGGCGGTCGAGATCAACTCGCGCCCCGAGCGGCAGGATCCGCCCGACCGGCTGATCCAGGTCGCGCTCGACGCGGGGTGCCTGTTCAGCATCGACTCCGACGCGCACGCCCCGGGACAGCTCGCGTTCCTCGACTACGGCGCCGCCCGCGCGGAGAAGAACGGAGTACCGGTCGACCGCATCGTCACCACGTGGCCGGTCGAGCGCCTGCTCGAGTGGACCGGCCGCAACCGGTGAGTCGACGCGCGCCGTGGACATCCCGGTGTCGCTGAAACCTCACTGATCCACCACTGAATGGCTCTCACCCGCGGCCGACGTCGCAGGAGCGGTGCGTACCCTCGCTTCACTCCCGCGCGCCAGGGCGCGGCGACGCAGTTCGCGAGGACCATGACCGACAACCTCACCACCACCACCGGCGGCCGCGCCACCATCTTCGACATGCTCGGACGCTGGCACCTCGTCGCGACCACGAACGGCTACTTCACCTTCCCGCAGCGGGTCGACCGCGCCGAGTTCGTCTTCGAGCCGCCCGCGAACGGGCGCATCCGGTTCACCATCGAGTTCGAGTTGCGCGGCCGGTCGCGGACGATCCGGGCGAGCACGCCGGCGCGGGTCAGCGAAGACGGCAACTACCGCTGGCGGGGGAGAGGCGCACTGCTGCTCGCATCGCGCTCGGGCTGGAGTTTCGCGGTGACATCCGACGGCGCGGTCGCCGCTCTTCGCAATCCGGGTTCGATGGTCGCGGAGGCGGGCACGCTGATCGTGCGACGCGATGAGGCGGCGCCGGCGGGGGTGCGGCGACGGATCAGCGAAGAGTATCCGCGCCTCGGGCTCACCCGGCAGGAGTTGACCGAACTCGCCTGGCGCTGAGTTCCGGCGGCTACCCTCGCCTCTCGTGACGGGTCGGGCGTACATCGGCATCTCCGGGTGGAGGTACACGTCGTGGCGCGGACGCTTCTACCCGAAGGGGCTCGTGCAGCGCCGCGAGCTCGAATACTCGGCGAGTCGTTTCGACTCGGTCGAGATCAACGGCTCGTTCTACTCGCTGCAGCGGCCGTCGAGCTACGCGTCGTGGCGCGAACAGGCGACGCCCGGGTTCGTCTTCGCCGTCAAGGGCGGACGGTTTATCACCCACATGCGTCGGATGCGGGGCGTCGACAGCGCGCTCGGCAACTTCTTCGGCAGCGGCGTGCTCGGCCTCGGGGAGTCGCTGGGTCCGTTCCTCTGGCAGGTTCCGGCGCGGGAGACCTTCGATGCGGAGGTGCTCGACGCCTTCCTTGCGGCGTTGCCGCGCACCGTCGGTGAGGCGAAGGACCTCGCGCGGGGGCGCGACGAGAAGCTGCCCCACGATCCGGTCTTCGGCGCCGACGTCGATCGCGGGATCCGCCACGCGTTCGAGCCGCGACACGAGAGCTTCGCGTCCGAGGAGGCGCTCGCCGTGCTGCGACGCCACGGTGTGGCACTGGTGGCCTCCGATGGCGCGGGCGGGTGGCCGCTGCTCGACGAGCGCACCGCGGACTTCGACTACGTGCGGCTGCACGGCGCGGAGGAGCTGTACACGAGCGGCTACTCCGAGCCTCAGCTGGATGCGTGGGCGCAGCAGCTCGCGCCGCGCCTCGAGGCGGGCCGCGACGTGTACGTCTACTTCGACAACGACGCGAAGGTGCACGCCCCGTTCGACGCGATCGCCCTGCGCACCCGCCTCGCCCCCTTCACCGCGACCTCGGCGGAGTAGGCGGCTGCCCCCGCTCGTTGAGCGAAGCGATACGAAGGACACGACTCCCATCCCGGTAGTCGAGTAAGCGAAGCGCACCGACGGCTCGAGTAAGCGAGGAACGAGCGCATCGAGAGCGTGTGCGGTGCTCTCGATGCGCTCCGCTTACTCGACCCGTCTCGATACGCTCCTTCGTCGCTACTCGACGACCGGGATAGAGCCCGCTCGTTGAGCGAAGCGATACGGAGGGCGCCAGTCTCAATTCCGGTCGTCGAGTAAGCGAAGCGCACCGAGACGGCTCGAGTAAGCGAGGAACGAGCGCATCGAGAGCGTGCACTGTGGTCTCGATGCGCTTCGCTTACTCGACCCGTCTCGATACGCTCCTTCGTCGCTACTCGACGACCGGAACTCCGGCGGCCTGCAGTACGTCGTCGGTGGCGACGACTCGGGCGAAGCCGCCGCCGTGGAGGGAGGTCGCGGTCGCGCGGGTCAGCTCGTCGGCGCTCATCACCGAGCCGTCGGGGCCTTCGAGGTCGAAGGTATGCATCGCGTCGAGCACGAACAGGACGTCGTGGCCGAGGTTGCCGGCCATGCGCGCGGTGGTCTCGTTGCACATGTTGGTCTGGATGCCGGCGAGCACCACCTGACCGATACCCCGCTCCGTGAGCCAGGCGTGCAGATCGGGAGTGCCGTAGAACGCCGAGTTGACCGTCTTGGTGATGTGCAGGTCGGCCGACGCGTCGGCGACCTCGGGCTTGAGGTCGCCCCCGGCCCCGCTGGGTGACAGCGGGCTATTCGGATTAGCCGACTCGTGGCGGACGATGACGAGCGGCCGGCCGGTCGAGGCCCAAGCGCGCACGAGGCGCGACACATTGCCTTCGGCGGCGGGGTTGTTGCGTCGCCCCCAGAACGTCGAGTCGTCGAAACCTCGTTGCAAGTCGATGACGACGAGGGCCGCGTCGGCGGCGAGGGTGAGCGAGGACGAGGTCATGCGCTCCACTCTGCCGCTACCAGGATCGTGTCGCCGCACCGTTCTCGCCGTCTATCCTTCGGTTACGGACAGCCGCGGCTCAGCGTCCGCTCAGACGAGGTCGATGTCGGTTCCGTGCGCCTCCTCGGATCGTTGTCCCCGCGCCGGTACGATTCCGCCATGTCCGAGCCGCCCGACGAGGCTTCCGCAGTGCCCGACGCGACGCCCGCGCCCGAGCCCCGCGATGCCGTCCACGACGACGACGAGCTCGCGAGCGCGCTCGCCGCTCAGTTGCTGCGTTTCGCGCCGTCGGGTCCCATCCCGATCATCCGACAGGAGGGCGAGGAGCCGCCGGCACCTCGTCGCGCTGACACCGGCGCCCTGGGGCTCGAACCCACCGGGCCCCGCTTCACCGCGCCCGCCGCTCCGCAGCCTGCCGGGTCGGAGCCCGCCGACGCGCCGCCCATCTCCCAGTTGGGGCCGTCGGAGCCGAGCAGCACCGCATCGACGCCGACTTCGCCGCGGAACGCGACCGAGTCGTCGAATGCTTCCAGCGGCGATGAGCCGATCGCGCCCGCTGCGCCGCCCGCCCCGTCCGGTCGCCCGGTCATGAGCCGACCGTCGATCCCCGGCGTCCCCGGAGTCGCGCCGGTGGTCGCTGCCGGCGCCGCCGCGGCAGCAGTGCCGCCGACGGCCGCACCGTCCGGTGCCGAGCCTGCTCCGCTGCCGGAACCGGTCGCGCCGCCAGCCGCACCCTTGCTGGGGGAGGGCACCGCGCTCGAACGGGCCGAACGCCTGCAGGCCGCTCTGTCGCGCATCGACCTCGATGAGGCCGCCTACCGCGAGTGGGAGGAGTCGTTGCGCGGGGTGAGCCTCGGCAACTCGCCGACCGTGGCCCCGCAACGCGACCGAACCGAGGACACCGCCGCCGCCCCGCTCGCCGCCGAGGTCGAGGCTCCCGACGAGGCGACGCTGACCGTGGCGGAAGCCGCCCCTGTGTCGGCGGGCAGCGTCGTCCGCGCCGATGACGCTCGCGCCGAACTGGCGGGTAGTCGCGGGAACGATGCCGACGATCCGGCGTTCGACGAGCAGATCGAGGAGCCGGGCGACACGCAGCCCGCCACGGTGACCTCGTCGATCGACCTCCCGCCCCTCACCGATTCCGAGGTCCCGCACGACGAGCTCGTCGCGAGCACACTGCCCGCCGAGGTCACGGGAGATGTGGTCGAGGCCGTCATCCTCGAACCCGACTCCTCCGACGACGACGCCGACGGAGCAGGCGCCTCCACCGGCGACGGCCAGGCCGAACCCGTCGCTGTTGCCGACACTTCCGACACGTCGGCACCCGACGACGCGTTCGAGGAGATCGACGACGCCGTCGTGGTCGAGCCGGTCGCGCCCGACGCCGTCGCGGTCACCACCGGATCCATCCCGATCTCGTTCGACCCGTCGGTGATCGCCGACGAGCGCTCTCGCGCGGACACCGGGTCGATCCCGGTGCTGAGCGGCCCCATCGAGTTGGACGTCGATGTCGACGCCACCGACGGAGTCGACGACGTGGCGGCACCGTTCGAAGCGGTTCCGGGCAGTGCGGCGGCGCCGCTGCCGGTCGCGCCGCCCGAGCCCGGGCAGCACACCGGCCCGATCGTGCCCATCTCGACCGCCAGCCTCATCGGCGTCCCGCCGGTGCTGCCCGTCCCCGACGAGTACGAGGTGGACGCCGAGCCCGAGCCCGAACCCCGCGTCGAGGCGATCGGAATCGAGCCGACGCCGATCGACCGGCGCATCGGGGATGTCGCGCGCATGTTCTGGTTGTGGATCGCACCCAACACGTCCATCCTGACCTTCGCGCTCGGCGCCGTCGTCGTCGGTGCCGGCCTGAGTGCGCGGCAGTCGATCGTCGCGGTGCTGCTCGGCGTGGTTCTGGCGTGCTTCCCGCTCGCCCTCACGACCCTGGCGGTGAAGCGCAGCGGGCAACCGACGGCCATCGTCTCCCGGGCGAGTTTCGGTGTGGTGGGCAACATCGTGCCGACCGTGCTGCTGCTGGTGGTGCGTCTGTTCTGGGTCGCCGTGCTGCTGTGGCTGCTGTCCGTCACCACCGCGTCACTCACCTTCGAGTCCGGCTACGACCTCTTCGTCGAGCCGCGTATCGCGGGAGTCGTCGCGCTGGCGGTGTTCGGGCTCGGCGCCGGAGTGGTGGCCGTGTTCGGATTCCGGGTGCTCGCCGCACTGCAGGCGGTGCTCGGCATTCTCGGCGTCGTCGTCGCCGGTCTCGTCGTCGCGCTCACCGCGCCCCTGCTCGATTTCGCGAACATCTCCGGCACGACGGACGGCGACTGGCTCGGAGTGCTCGCCGGCGCCATCACGGTCTTCTCGCTGCTCGGCACCGCGTGGGCCGCGTCGGGCGGCGACCTGGCTCGCTACCAACATCCCGAGTCGTCGAGCGGCGCGACCATCGCGATGACGAGCCTCGGTGCGGCGCTGCCGTCGCTGCTGCTCATCGTGTGGGGCGTCCTCCTCGCGTCCTCCGACGAGGCCGTCTCGGTGGGCCTGCAGACCGACCCGATCGCCACCATCACCGGCGCCCTGCCCGGCTGGTACCCGGTGCCGCTGCTCCTCGCTCTCGTCATCAGCGTGCTCTCCGGAGTGGCGGCGATCGTCTACTCGGGCGGGCTCACGCTCCTCGCGACCGGCGTCCGCGCCCGGCGATCGGTGGCGAGCGGCATCGTCGCCGCCGTCGGCATCCTCGCCGCGTTCGGGATGCTCGCCCTCCTGCCGTCGCTGACCCCGGTTCTGCTCGACCTCGCCCCGACCCTGGCGGTGCCGGTCGCAGCGTGGGGAGGCATCGTCGCGGGGGAGATGCTGCTGCGCCGACGCGGGTTCGACGCTTCGTCCCTGCTGCGACGCGGTGGGGTGTACGCCGACGTGCGCTGGAGCAATCTGATCGCCCTGGTGGTCATCACGGTGCTGGGGCTCGGCCTCATCTCGGGCACCCAGGGCTGGTTCCTCTTCGAGGGCTACCTGTGGCGCGTGCTCGGTGTCGCGACGGACACCGGGATCGGTTCGGCGGACCTCGGAGTGCTCATCGCGCTCGTCCTCGGAGTCCTCACCCCGATCGCCTTCTCGGTCCCGACCATCCGGCGCCAGGAGGCCGCGGAGGTCGACCCTGCCGCCGCACCGCACGCGTCCCGCAGCGAGTCGCCCGCCACGGTGGCCGAGGGAACGGCTGGGTAGGCTGAGGGGCGTGACCGTGCGCGCCCTTCCCGAAGACCAGAAGCAACTCCTCCAGCTGCAGGCGTACGACAACCGGGCGGCGCAGCTGGCGAACTCGAGGCGGACGCTCCCGCAGCTCGCGGAGCTCAGCGCCCGCTCCGCGGAAGCCGACGCGCTGCGTCGTCGCGCGATCGAGGCGCGGGGCGTTCTCGAGGATGCGCGCGCGGAGCTGAAGCGCGTCGAATCGGACGTCGCCGTGGTCGACGCGCGCATCGTGCGCGACACCACCCGACTGCAGAGCGTCACCAACGCGAAGGACGCGCAGGGGCTCGAGCACGAGCTCGCCTCGCTGGCCGGCCGTAAGAGCGACCTCGAGGACATCGAGCTGGCGGTGATGGAGCGGGTCGAGGCGGCCGAAGCGGAGTTCGCGTCGATCGAAGCCGAGCAGGCGTCGCTCGCGCAGATCGTCGCAACCCTCGAGACGGGACGCGATGAGGCGTTCTCCGCGATCGACACCGAGTCCGCGGCGCTGACCGAGAAGCGCCTCGACCTCGTCGCGCTGCTGCCCGCCGACCTCGTCGAGTTGTACGAACGTCAGCGTGCCCGGTACGGCATCGGTGCGGCGCTGTTGCGTCGCGGCGTCTCCGAGGGCAGCAACGTGGCCCTCACCGGATCCGATCTGGCCGCGATCCGCGCCGCCGCTCCCGACGAGGTCGTCCTCGATCCCGAGAGCGGCTGCATCCTGGTCCGCACCGACGAGTCGGGCCTCGACCCCAAGCCCCGCCAAGACGACTGAGATCCGATCGGCCCCCGCGGCGCACGAGATCCGATATTGCGGGCAGAAACGCACGTTAGAACGTGCGCCTGTGCCCGCAATATCGGATCTTGCCCGGAACGTGCGTTCTCAGCCCGTGTCGGGCGTTCCGGGCGAGCGCGCACGTTGCGGCGGGCCACGGATGCCGCAACGGGCGCGCGGACGGTAGGCTTGCCAGTCGAATGGGTCGGCAAGGCGGTCACGTCATCCGGAGTCGCGAGGCGACGGATGCCGAGGAACGTCCGGGCTCCGCAGAGCAAGGCGGTGGGTAACGCCCACCCGGGGTAACCCGAGAGCTAGTGCAACAGAAAGCAGACCGCCACGCGTGAGCGATCACGCGGGGTAAGGGTGAAACGGTGGTGTAAGAGACCACCAGGGGCCTGGGTGACCAGGCCTGCTTGGTAAACCTCGCCTGGAGCAAGGTCAAGCAGGAGGCGTCGAGGTGGCTCGCCGAGTCTCCGGGTAGACCGCTAGAGATGTGCGGCAACGTACGTCCGAGATAGATGACCGTCCAGTGACCTTCGGGTCCCGACAGAACCCGGCGTATGCGCCGGCCCATTCCCCTTCTTCGACCCGCGTCAGCGGGTGAGAGCGAACGCGACGACGGCGAGCCCGACGGTGAGCGGCGCGGCGACGAGCCCCAGCAGCGCGTATCGCGGCCACGAGATCTCGACGCCCTCCGCCTTCAGCCGTTCGTGCCAGAGCAGCGTCGCGAGCGAGGCCCACGGCGTGATGAGCGGCCCCGCGTTCACCCCGATGAGCAGAGCGACGAGCCGTTCGGGGCTGCCCGCGATCGGTTCGAGCGCCAGATAGGCGGGCAGGTTGTTGGCGACGTTCGCTCCCAGAGCGCCCGCCCCGGCGACGCCGAGGAGCGAGCCGAGGTCGTCCCCGGATCCGATGACCCGTCCGAGCAGGTCGGCGAGGCCCAGCGCGTGACCCGCTTCGACGACGAGGAACAGCCCGGACGCCATCACGAGAAGCGACCACGGCACGAGGTTCGGACGCACGACGGCGGGACGGCGCACCGCGAACACGGCGAGCAGCACCACGGCTGCGATCGTCGCGGGCAGCCACACCTCGACTCCCGACACCAGCGCCGGCACGAGCAGGACGATGACGATCCCGCTGATCGTGAGCAGAATCCGGTCTGCCGCGGGTTCCGCGGTCTCGGGCTCGTATGTTCCGACGAGATCGCGGCGGTAGACGACGAAGACGATGACGAGGGGCACGACGACGGCCACCAGCGCGGGCACCGCGGTGACGCTGGCGAACGTGGCGGGGTCGACGCCGTCGAGCTCGTGCTGGGCGAGCAGATTGGTGAGGTTCGACACCGGCAGCAGCAGCGACCCGGTGTTCGCGAGCCACACGGTCGTGAGCGCGAACGGGATGGGCGAGACCCCGATGTGGCGCGCCAGCACCACGACGACCGGGGTGAGCAGCACGGCGGTCGTATCGAGCGAGAGGAAGACGGTCGACGCCGTGGCGAGCACGATGATGAGTAGCCACAGCACGAGCGTCCGCCTGCGGCCCCACCGGGCGAGCCGCTCGGCGACGGCTCGGAAGAGGCCTGCATCGGCCGCGAGCTCGGTCACGACCGTGATCGCCACGACGAACAGGAGGATGGGCCAGACCCGCTCGACCAGTTCGAGCGCGTCGGACGTCGGCAGCACGCCGGTCAGGACGGCGAGCAGCCCGACCACGAGGAGGGCGGCACCGACCAGGAGAGAACGCACGAGGGCTATCGAATCACCGACCGGGGCATGCCGGTGACAAGCGCCCGTTCAGGACGTCGTGTCCGGCTGCTCCGGGGCCGCGCTGGAGGTGTCGGGAGAGAAGCGGTAGCCCATGCCCTGCTCGGTGAGCAGATGTTCGGGATGCGAGGAATCGCGCTCGAGCTTCTTGCGCAGCTGGGCGAGGTAGAGGCGGAGATATCCGGTGTCGCTCGTGTACTGCGGCCCCCACACCTCGGTGAGCAGCCGCTCCCGGGTGACCAGGCGTCCGGGGTTGCGCACGAGGACGTCGAGGATCTTCCACTCGGTGGGTGTGAGACGCACCACGGCGCCGTCGCGGGTCACCTGCCGGTTGGCGAGATCGACGACGACGTCGCCGAACGCGACGGTCGGCTCGTCGGCGGCGTTCGGGGTGCGACGGGCGAGGGCACGGACTCTCGCCAGCAGCTCGTCGGCGGCGAACGGCTTGGTGACGTAGTCGTCGGCGCCCGCGTCGAGCGCGTCGACCTTGTCCGCCGAGTCGGTGCGTCCCGAGATCACCAGGATCGGCAGGGTGCTCCAGCCTCGAATCGCCTCGATGACCTCGAGGCCGCTGAGGCCGGGCATGCCGAGGTCGAGCAGCACCAGGTCGGGGTGAGCGGCGACCGCGGTGGTGATCGCCTCGCGTCCGTCGGCGGCGGTGATCACGTCGTGCCCATGCGCAGCGAGGGTGATCCGCAGCGCGCGCACCATCTGCGGGTCGTCGTCGGCGACGAGGATCTTCATCGCACCTCTCCTGCAATCGTCGCCGTCGTGGCGGACGCCACCGGCAGCGACACGACCATGGTGAGCCCGCCGCCCGGAGTGTCTTCGGCCTCGATCGTGCCACCCATGCCCTCGACGAACCCGCGCGAGAGAGCCAGGCCGAGACCGAGTCCGGTGGCGTTGTCGATGTCGCCCTGCCGTTGGAATGGCAGGAAGACCTCGTCGCGTCGCTCGACGGGGATACCGGGGCCGTGATCGACGACCCGCAGCTGAACCCGCCCGCCGAACTCGCTGACTCCGATGCTCGGTGCCGCGCCGTCGGGGGAGTAGCGCAGGGCGTTGCCGAGGAGGTTCACGACGACCCGCTGCAGCAGTGCCGCGTCGGCGTCGGCGTCGGGTACGTCGACCCCCATGTCGAGAGCGACGTCTCCCGGGCCGACTCCGAGCTCGTCGAGCGCCGCGGAGACGACGTCGTCGAGATCGGTCGACCGCAGCGACAGCGCGAAGGCCCCGGTCTGCAGGCGGCTGACGTCGAGGATGTCGGTGACGAGGTTCGCGAGCGAGCCGAGGCTCTCGGCGGCGGTGTCGAGCAGCTCAGACCGGTCGGCGGGATTCCAATCGACCTCCTTCGAGCGCAGGCTGGTCACCGCGGCCGTCGCGGCCGCGAGCGGACGCCGGAGGTCGTGCCCGACCGCGAGCAGCAGGGCGGTCCGCACCCGGTCGGCGTCGGCGAGAGGACGCATCCGTTCCGCTTCGGCGGTGAGCCGGCGCTGGGTGAGCGCCGATTCGATCTGCGACAGGAACGCGCCGAGAAGGCGTCGGTCGGCGCTCGGCAGCGACCGTCCCCGCAGGTCGAGCGATGCCGAGGGACCCACCGGAGACGACGTCTCGTGGTCGTCCTCGCGAGCACTCGATCCGTCCGTCGACGCGTAGACGACGTCGCCGTTCTCGCGCAGCAGCACGCTCGTCATGCCGAGCGACTCGCGCAGGCGGGTGACGAGCGCGTCGAGCGCATCCTGGCCGCCGAGCACGCTGCCTGCGACGGTCGCGAGGGTCTCGGCCTCGGCCGCCGATCGACGCGCCGCGCGAGTCTGCCGGGCGGCTCGATCGACGACGAGGCTCACCAGCGCGGCGACCAGGAGGAAGATGACGAGGGCGAGCAGGTGCAACGGGTCGTCGATCGCGACCGTGTAGAGCGGGAAGACGAAGAAGAAGTCGAGCAGGGCGCCGGCGGCGAGAGCGGCGACGAGGGCCGGCCAGATGCCGCCGATCAGCGCCACGACGACGACGAACAGTTGGAAGACGAGCACGTCGCTCGCGATGCTCTCCTCCGACCGGAACGCGACGAGCAGCGCGGTGACGGCGGGGAGTCCCAGAGCGGTCAGCACGAAGCCCGCGCTGCGGCGGCGCCAGCCGAGCGCGCCTCCGACGCGCGGCAGCGCACGTCTGCCCGCTTCGGAGTGCGTGACGATGTGCACGTCGATGTCGCCCGCCATCCGCACCACGCTCGCCCCGATGCCGGGGCCGGTGAGCAGGGCGGCGAGTCGGCTTCGACGGCTCGATCCGATGACCAACTGGGTGGCGTTCACCCCGCGAGCGAACTCGACGAGTGTGGTCGGGATCTGTTCGCCCACCACCTGGTGGTAGCTGCCGCCGAAGCTCTCGACCAGGGCGCGCTGGGCGCCGAGCACCGCCGGATCGCCCTGCGCGAGCCCGTCGGGGCTGCTGATGTGCACGGCGAAGAGCTGGCCGCCGCTCGATCGCGCGGCGATCCTCGCACCGCGGCGGATCAACGTCTCGCCCTCGGGCCCGCCGGTCAGCGTGACGACGATGCGTTCGCGCGCCTCCCACTTGCCCTGGATGCCGTGCTCGGCGCGGTACTGCTGCAGCGCGACATCGACCTCGTCGGCGAGCCAGAGGAGTGCCAGCTCGCGGAGGGCGGTCAAGTTGCCGAGGCGGAAGTAGTTCGAGAGGGCGGCGTCGATGCGGACGGCCGGATACACCTTGCCGTCGGCGAGGCGGTCGCGGAGAGCCTGCGGTGCGAGGTCGACGACCTCGACCTGGTCGGCGCTGCGCAGTACCGCGTCGGGGATCGTCTCGCGCTGGGCGACGCCGGTGATCTCGCGGACCACGTCGCCGAGCGACTCGATGTGCTGCACGTTCACCGTCGAGAGCACGTCGATCCCGGCGGCGAGTAGCAGTTCGACGTCCTGCCAGCGCTTCGCGTTCTCGGCGCCGGGGGCGTTGGTGTGCGCGAGTTCGTCGACGAGGGCGAGGTCCGGCGCACGGCGGAGCACCGCATCCACGTCCATCTCGTCGAGCTCCATCCCGCGGTGCGCGACGCGACGGCGGGGAACGGTCTCGAGCCCGTCCACCAATGCGGCAGTGGCCGCGCGATCGTGGGTCTCCACGATCGCGACGACCACATCGCGTCCGGCGGCGCGCAGACGGTGCCCTTCCTCGAGCATCGCGTAGGTCTTGCCGACCCCCGGCGCCGCCCCCAGGAAGACGCGCAGTCTGCCTCTCGCCATCGCTCAGCCCATCTGCTGCAGGGCGAGGTTCAGTCGCAGCACGTTCACCGTCGGATCCCCGAGATAGCCGAGGTCGCCCGGCTGAATCATAGACCTGACGAGGTCTTCCACCGCGTCGGCGTCGAGGCCGCGGGCCGCGGCGACCCGGTCGACCTGCAGCAGCGCGTAGTCGGGGCTGATGTGCGGGTCGAGTCCCGAGGCGGACGCGGTGAGGGCGTCGGCCGGCACCTCGGCGGGGTCGACGCCCTCGAACTCGGCGATCGCTGCGCGGCGCTCGTCGATCGCGGCGACGAGGTCCTCGCTCTCGGGACCCTGGTTCGATCCGCCCGAGGACGTCCCGTCGTAGCCGTCGCCGGCGGCGGAGAGCCGCGACTGGAACCACTCGGGCAGGGGAGCCCCGTCGGCGTCGGTGAACGACTGACCGAGGAGCGCCGATCCGACCGGATTCCCCGATTCGTCGGTGAGCATCGAGCCGTTCGCCTGGGCGGACGCGGCGAGCTGGCCGATGCCGGTCACCGCGAGCGGGTAGGCGATGCCGAGGAGGACGGTGGCGGCGAGCATCATCCGCACTGCCACCGAGTACTGGCGCAGTGCGCCGCGGCCTGTAGCCATGATCTGTCCTTCGTCTTTCGTTACGCGTCTAGAAACCGGGGAGGAGGCTCACGACGAGGTCGATGAGCTTGATCCCGATGAAGGGGGCCACGAGTCCGCCGAGCCCGTATACCAGCAGGTTGCGGCTGAGGAGCTTGCTCGCCGGCACCGCCCGGTACTTCGTACCGCGGAGGGCGAGGGGGATCAGCAGCACGATGATGATCGCGTTGAAGATCACCGCCGAGAGGATCGCCGATTCGGGCGTCGACAGCTGCATGAAGTTGAGCGCCGAGAGGCTCGGAATCGCGACCGAGAACATCGCGGGGATGATCGCGAAGTACTTGGCGACGTCGTTCGCGATGGAGAACGTCGTCAGCGACCCACGGGTGATGAGCAGCTGCTTGCCGATCCGCACGATGTCGATGAGCTTCGTGGGGTCGGAGTCGAGGTCGACCATGTTGCCGGCCTCCTTCGCGGCCGAGGTCCCCGTGTTCATCGCGACGCCGACGTCGGCCTGCGCGAGCGCGGGCGCATCGTTGGTGCCGTCGCCCGTCATCGCGACGAGGTTGCCGCCCTCCTGCTCGCGGCGGATGAGCGCCAGCTTGTCCTCGGGGGTCGCCTCGGCGAGATAGTCGTCGACGCCGGCCTCCGCGGCGATCGCCTTCGCGGTGAGGGCGTTGTCACCGGTGATCATCACCGTGCGGATGCCCATGCTGCGCAGGTCGGCGAAGCGCTCGGCGAGCCCCTCCTTGACGACGTCCTTGAGGTGCACGACGCCGAGCAGGCTGCCGCGGCCGTCGGAGGACTTCTCGGCGACGACGAGCGGGGTGCCGCCGGTCTGCGCGATCCGATCGGTCACCGTGGTCAGCTCGTCGACGAGCGAGCTCGCGAGCGGCCCGTCGTCCTCGAGCCACGCGAGCACCGCGCTCCGGGCGCCCTTGCGCACCATCCGGCCGTCGGGGTAGTCGACCCCGCTCATGCGAGTCTGCGCGGTGAAGGGGACCACGTCGCCGGTCGGCTCGTGGGCCGTGAGGTAGCCGGTCTGCTCGGCGAGGGTCACGATCGAGGTTCCCTCGGGGGTGGGGTCGCTCGCCGACGACGCCGCCGAGGCGACGACGAGCTGACGGATCGAGTGGCCGTCGACCGGCACGAACTCGCTCGCGCGGCGGTTGCCGTAGGTGATGGTGCCGGTCTTGTCGAGCAGCAACGTCGTCACGTCGCCCGCGGCCTCGACCGCGCGCCCCGACATCGCGAGCACGTTGCGCTGCACGAGCCGGTCCATCCCCGCGATGCCGATCGCCGACAGCAGCGCGCCGATGGTCGTCGGGATGAGGCACACCAGCAGCGCGACGAGCACCGGGACGCTCTGGGGCGCTCCCGCGTAGTCGGCGGGGCCGCCGATGGTGAGCACGACGACGACGAAGACGATCGACAGGGCGGCCAGCAGGATGCTGAGCGCCAGCTCGTTCGGGGTCTTCTGCCGGGAGGCGCCTTCGACGAGCGCGATCATCCGGTCGACGAAGGTCTGGCCCGGCTTGCTGGTGATGCGCACCACGATGCGGTCGGACAGCACCCGGGTGCCGCCGGTGACGGCGCTGCGGTCGCCGCCCGACTCGCGGACCACGGGCGCTGATTCGCCGGTGATGGCCGACTCGTCGACCGACGCGATGCCCCATTCGATCTCGCCGTCGCCCGGCACGAGTTCGCCGGCGGTGACGATCACGATGTCGCCGAGGGTGAGCTCCGCGGAGGCGACGCTCTCGGTGCGGGCGCTCTGCGCGCCCGGGTCGGCGGCGGCGTCGTAGTCGGCGACCCGTGTCGCCTGCGTGGTGGTGCGGGTCTGCCGCAAACTCGCGGCCTGCGCCTTGCCGCGGCCTTCGGCGACCGACTCGGCGAGGTTCGCGAACACGACGGTGAGCCACAGCCAGACGGTGATCGCCCACACGAACGGGAGCGAGGCGCCGTCCGTGCGCGCGTCGTCGGGCAGGAACGGCTGCACGATCGCGAGCACGGTCGTGAGCGCGGCGCCGACCTCGACGATGAACATCACCGGGTTGCGCACCATCTGGCGCGGGTCGAGCTTCCGCAGGGCGCCGGGCAGCGCCTGCAGGAGACCTGCGAGCCCGAAGGCGCTCGGCGCCTTGTGCGGCGCCGTGTGCTCGGTCCGGTCGGCGTCGGGGCCGGTGGGGGTGAGAACGGTGGACATGGTGGTTACAGCAACCCTTCCGCCAGGGGACCCAGCGCGAGAACGGGGAGATAGGTGAGGGCCGACACGATCAGCACGGTGCCGACGAGGAGTCCGACGAACAGCGGTCGGTGCGTCGGAAGGGTGCCGGAGGTCGTCGGGATCTTCGGCGCGGCGGCGAACGAGCCGGCGAGCGCGAGGACGAAGACGATGGGCAGGAACCGGCCGAGCAGCATCGCGATGCCGAGGGTCGTGTTGAACCAGGGCGTGTTCGCGGTGAGGCCGGCGAAGGCGGACCCGTTGTTGTTGGCCGCCGAGGTGTAGGCGTAGAGCACTTCGGAGAAGCCGTGCAACCCGCCGTTCGCCATCGAGACAGTGATCACGTCGTCGCGGACCGCGGGGATCGCGAAGCTCAGCGCGGTGCCGAGCAGCACGAGGGTCGGCGTCACCAGGATGTAGAGCCCGACGAGCTTCACCTCGCGGGTGCCGATCTTCTTGCCGAGGTACTCGGGGGTGCGACCGACCATGAGGCCCGCGATGAACACGGCGAGGATCGCGATGATGAGGATCCCGTAGAGACCCGATCCGACGCCGCCCGGGGCGAGCTCGCCGAGCATCATGTTGACCATGGCGATCGCGCCGCCGAACGCGGTGTAACTGTCATGCATCGAGTTCACGGCGCCGGTCGAAGTGAGGGTGGTCGTCGCGGCGAACAGCGGTGAGGCGACGAGGCCGAAGCGGGTCTCCTTGCCCTCCATCGCGGCGCCCGCCGCCTGTGGTGCCGTGCCGGCGCCGGCGGTCTCGGCCCAGATGAGCAGCGACACCGACGCGATCGCGAGCACCGACATGGCGCCGAGGATGGCGTAACCCTGCCGGTTGTCGCCGACCATGCGGCCGAAGGCGCGAGGCATCGCGAACGGGATCACCGTCAGCAGGAAGATCGAGAAGATGTTCGTCCAGCCGCTCGGGTTCTCGAAGGGATGCGCGGAGTTCGCGTTGTAGAAGCCGCCGCCGTTGGTGCCGAGCAGCTTGATGGCCTCCTGGGACGCGGCGGGGCCGCCCGGAACGGACTGGGTCCCGCCGGTCAGCGTGGTCACGTCGACGAACCCGTTGAAGTTCTGCACGACGCCCCCGAAGACGAACGCGATGGCTGCGACGCCCGCGAGGGGAAGCAGCACACGGCCGGTGCCGCGCACCAGGTCGACCCAGAAGTTGCCGAGCGTGCCGGTCGAGCGCGATCCGATGCCGCGGACGAGGGCGACGGCGACGGCGAGGCCGACGGCGGCGGAGACGAAGTTCTGCACCGCGAGGCCCGCCATCTGCACCACGTAGCCGACGGTCGGCTCGGGGGAGTACGACTGCCAGTTGGTGTTCGTCACGAACGAGATCGCGGTGTTGAACGCGAGCGACTCCTCGACCGGCGGAAGGCCGAGCGAGTAGGGGAGCACCGCCTGCAGGCGCTGCAGCAGGTAGACGAGCAGGATGCCGACGAGTGAGAAGGCGAGGACGCTGCGCAGGTACACCTGCCAGCTCTGCGCGCTGCGCGGGTCGACTCCGACGAGCCGGTAGAGCAGACGCTCGCCGCGCAGGTCGCGTGCCGTCGTGAAGGTGTGGGCGAGGTAGTCGCCGAGAGGACGGTAGGCGAGCGCGAGCATCCCGACGAGGGTCGCGATCTGGAGGACGGCGATCAGTGCGGCGGGCATCAGAACCGCTCAGGACGGATCAGGGCGTAGACGAGGTACGCGACGGCCGCGACCCCGAGTACGCCGGCGATGAGGGTGAGCGCGATCACAGCTTGCCGACCCCCCAGGCGACGAGGGATACGAGGCCCATGAGGCCGAGGATGAGGACGACGAAGAGGACGTCGAACACGAGGGATTGCCTCCCGACTTGCATGCGGAAGCGGTCGGAGTGCCGACCGCTTCGCAGCAGTCCACTCCTGCTCGGGAGGCGTGAGCGCGTTCCTAACGCAATCCTCACGCCGCGGAAGCGACCCCTAACGCAACCCGAGCACCCCCGCACGAGGTGCCCACTTCTGCGGGTGCGTAGCCGTCGCAATCCGCATACCCCGGCACCTCGAACCCGTGGGTACACGGATCAGGAGATTGTGCGCGGATCAGGAGAATGTGCGCGGATGCTCCTGATCCGTGCACGAGACGCGGCGTGTCGGCGGCTCGGTCCTGATCCGTGCACACCCGACCGCGGGTCATCTCAGCGACTCACGCGCGGGGCGCCTCGACGAGGTGCCCAGTTCTGCGGGTGTTGGATCGCCCGGACCCGCAGATCTGGGCACCTCGACGACTCGCGCCGAGTGCGCGTCAGGTCAGTTGGTGCGCTCGACGGCCGTCTCGGCGGCCTCGCTGCGGCGGGTCCCCGCGCCGTGAGCGGCGAGCGACGCGCAGCCGAGGATGCCCGCGTTGTTGCGGAACTGCGCCGGGATGGTCGGCGTCTTCAGATCGAGCAGGGGCAGGAAGTCGTCGTAGTGCTTCGAGACGCCGCCGCCGACGATGAAGAGATCGGGCGAGAAGAGGAACTCGAGGTGGCTGTAGTACTTCTGCAGCCGCTTCGCCCACTGCTTCCAGCTGAGGTCGTCGCGCTCCTTGGCCGCGTACGAGGCGACTTTCTCGTAGTCTTCGTGGCCGTCGAGCTGCAGGTGGCCGAGCTCGGCGTTGGGCACCAGGCGGTGGTTGTAGACGATCGCCGAGCCGATGCCGGTGCCGAGCGTGGTGACGAGGATGAGGCCGCTCTGATCCTTGCCCGCGCCGAACTGCGTCTCGGCGTAGCCGGCGGCGTCGGCGTCGTTCACGAAGGTGATGTCGCGTCCGATCGCCTTCTCGAACAGCGCTTCCGCTTCGAGGCCGATCCAGTCCTTCGACACGTTCGCGGCCGACATCGTGACGCCGTGGCGGACGATCGCGGGGAAGCAGACGCCGACGGGCGTGCCCTCCTGCACCTTCGGGATCTGTGAGATCACCTCGGTGACGGTCTTCACGATGTCGTCGGGCTTGCCGCCCTCGGGGGTGGGCAGCTTGATCCGGTCGGAGAGGAGTTCGCCCGAGTCGACGTCGACCAGTGCCCCCTTGATGCCGGTTCCGCCGATGTCGATGCCGATCGCCTCAGTGCTCACACGATCCAACCTAGTTCTTCGAGCCTGAAAGGTGCGAAAACGTGCGTTCCGGGCATGTGCGCCCCGCCGGAACGTGCGTTCATGCCCGCATCCCTCGCGGCAAGCGTGCCGCGTTGGGCCCAATCGGATCTCGCGCGCACGTTCCGGCGTGCGTGGCCGGCCCGAACGTGCGCGCTCGGCCGGAACGCCCTACCGGGGGAGGGTGAGGAGGTCGGCGCCGCGGTCGGTGACGACGAGGGTGTGCTCGAACTGGGCGGTCCACGACTTGTCGCGGGTCGTCACCGTCCAGTCGTCGTCCCAGAGGTCCCACTCGGTGCCGCCGAGGGTCAGCATCGGCTCGATGGTGAACACCATGCCCGGCTCCAGCACCGTGTCGTACTGCGGGGCCGCGTCGTAGTGGGGGATCACCAGACCCGAGTGGAACGTCTCGTGCACGCCGTGGCCCGTGTAGTCGCGGACCACCCCGTAGCCGAAACGCTTCGCGTAGGACTCGATCGCCCGTCCGATCACATTGATCTGCCGCCCGGGCGCGACCGCCTTGATGCCGCGGTTCAGTGCCTCGCGGGTGCGCTCGACGAGCAGGCGCACCTCCTCGGACACGTCGCCCACGAGGAACGTCGCGTTGAGGTCGCCGTGCACGCCGTCCTTGAACGCCGTGATGTCGATGTTCACGATGTCGCCGTCCTGCAGCACCGTGTCGTCGGGGATGCCGTGGCAGATGACCTCGTTCACCGAGGTGCACACCGACTTGGGGTAGCCGCGGTAGCCGAGCGTCGACGGGTAGGCGCCGTTCGCGACGATGTAGTCGTGCCCGATGCGGTCGAGCTCCTCGGTTGTCACGCCGGGCCGGACCGCCTCGCCGACGAGGGCGAGCGCCTCCGCGGCGATGCCGCCGGCTTCGCGGATGAGCGCGATCTTCTCCGGGGAGATGACGTCGGATCCGCGGTACGGCGCTGGTGCCGGCTTGCCGACGTACTCGGGGCGGGGGATCGAGGCGGGCACGTCCCGACGAGCCGAGACCCGGCCGCCGACGAGGTGCCCGTGAGAATCGCGCGGCATAGGATCAGCCTAGGGGCGCTCGCCTCTGCCGATGGGAGGCTCCGATGACGGACAAGTGGTGGTACAACTCGCGCACCGGCGAGGTCGAGCTCGGCGAGATCTCGAACGCCATCGAGCGCGTCGGCCCCTTCGACACGCGCGCCGAAGCCGAGCGAGCGCCCGAGAAGCTGCAGGAGAACGCCCGCCGCTGGGCCGAGGAAGAAGCCGAAGAGGACCGCTGAGCCCTCAGCGCCGAGGCCACTGCCGGAGCGCCTCTCGGCTCACTCGAACGAGTGCTCGGGCCCCGGATACGTGCCGGCGGCGACCTCGTCGCGGTAGTCACGCGCCGCCTCGAGCAGCTGGCCGCGCAGGTCGGCGAACTTCTTCACGAACTTCGGGTACCGCCCGCCGCCGAGCCCGGCGAAGTCGGTCCAGACGAGGATCTGACCGCTGACGTGCGGACCCGCGCCGATACCGATCGTCGGGATGGTGAGCGTCTCGGTCACCCGGCGGGCGACCTCGCTCGGCACCATCTCGAGCACGACAGCGAACGCACCGGCCTTCTCGACGGCGATCGCGTCGGCGATGACCTGCTCGGCCGCCTCGCCGCGCCCCTGGACGACGTGTCCACCGAACTGGTGCTCGCTCTGCGGCGTGTATCCGACGTGTCCCATGACGGGGATGCCCGCCTCGACGACGCGTCGGATCTGCTCGGCGCTGCGGACGCCGCCCTCGAGCTTCACCGCGTGCGCTCCCGCCTCCTTCATGAAGCGGAACGCGGTCTGCAGCGCCTGGTCGGGGCCGAGCTCGTAGGAGCCGAACGGCAGGTCGGCGACGACGAGGGCGCGGGACACGGCGCCGGAGACGGCCCGTGCGAGCGGGATGAGCTCGTCGACGGTGACCGGCACCGTCGAGTCGTATCCGAGCATCACGTTGCCGGCGGAGTCGCCGATCAGGAGGAAGTCGATGCCCGCCTCGTCGAAGATCCCGGCGGTCAGCGCGTCGTAGCTGGTGAGGCCGGTGATGGCGATGCCATTCTCGCGGGCCTGCTGGAAGTGCCGTTTGCGCACCCGCTTCGGCGCGGACGATTCGCTCATCCGGTCAGTCTAGGTCTGTCGGGGGCGCGTGCAGCCCGAGGCCGGGAGCGCGTCCTCATCCGCACGATTTAGGGTGAGAGCACCATGCGCGCTTACGTCGAAGTGCAGCCCTTCCCCGATGAGGCGGGCGCGCATGAGGGCGCCTCGCCGCGATCCGATTCGACGCGCGCCTGGGCGTTCGATCTCGCCCACTGGGGCGTCTGCCGGACGGCGGACACGACGGCGGGGGCCCTGTCGGCGTTGCAGCGCGCGACGCGGGTCTCGACGATCGAGCTGGAAGAGGTCGTCGAAGGACCCGATCCGGCGTTCTCGCGCGACCTCGAACCGGCGAGCCCCGGCGAGCGGGCGGCGACGCTCTCGATCCTCGATGCGGCGCGACGGCGCACGCTCGAGCTGGTGGCCGGAGCGACCGAGGACCAGCTGACCCGCCCCGCCGCGTGGGCGCCGCACGTCGATGCGCAGGGGTGGGAGTCGGCCGAGGCGCTCGCCTGGAGCTTCGCGGATGCCGAGAGCCGCACGTACCTCCCCGCGCTCGGCCTGCCCACCCGCCCCCGTCTCGCGGACCTCGCGCTCGAACTGCAGCGTTCGCACGCCCACGTCGTGCGCCAGGTGCAGACGCTCGAGGACGTGCGGATCAGGACGACCGCCGAGGGCGGCGAGTGGACGTCGGTGAAGCTGCTGCGCATCCTCGCCTGGCGTGAGCGGTCGCTCCTGCCGCTGTTCGAAGAACTGCTCGCCCAAGGCTGACGCGCCTCCCCGCGACCGTCGGCGGCGGAGCGGTGCCGCCGCCGCGCGAACGCACCGCCGAACCACTAGCCTTATGGGGCATCCATCGGGGCTGATCACGCAGCTCTCAGCGAGGGGAACCCAAGTGGTCGACAAGCAACGCGACTTCGTTCTGCGCACCATCGAAGAGCGTGGAATCAAGTTCGTACGGCTGTGGTTCACCGACGTCGTCGGCACTCTGAAATCCGTCGCGTTGGCTCCGGCCGAGGTCGAGGGCGCCTTCACCGAAGGGGTCGGATTCGACGGCTCCGCCATCGAGGGCCTGACTCGCGCATACGAGGCCGACGTCCTCGCGCATCCCGATCCGACCACGTTCCAGGTTCTGCCGTGGCGCGGCGAGATCGACCCGACCGCCCGCATGTTCTGCGACATCTCGACCCCCGACGGGCAGCCCCATGCCGCCGACCCCCGCAACGTGCTGAAGCGCACCCTCGCGAAGGCGGCCGACCGCGGCTTCACCTACTACACGCACCCCGAGATCGAGTTCTACCTGCTGAAGTCGAGCCAGTACGGCGCCGAGGGCCCCGAACCGGTCGACCGCGCCGGCTACTTCGACAACGTCCCCGGCGGCACCGCCCACGACTTCCGACGCCGTTCGGTGCGGATGCTCGAGGACCTCGGCATCTCCGTCGAATTCAGCCACCACGAGGCGGGTCCCGGTCAGAACGAGATCGACCTCCGGTACGCCGACGCCCTGACGACCGCGGACAACATCATGACCTTCCGCACGGTCATCAAGGAGGTCGCGATCGAGCAGGGCGTCTACGCGACGTTCATGCCGAAGCCGCTGCAGAACGAGCCGGGCTCGGGCATGCACATGCACCTGTCGCTGTTCGAGGGCGACACCAACGCGTTCTTCGACCCGGCGGCGCAGTACCAGCTGTCGAAGATCGGTCGCCAGTTCATCGCGGGTCTGCTGCGCCACGCGCCCGAGATCACGGCCGTTACCAACCAGTTCGTGAACTCCTACAAGCGGCTGTGGGCGGGCGAGACCGAGTCGAAGCTCGGCGAGGCGCCGAGCTACGTCACCTGGGGCCACAACAATCGTTCCGCGCTCGTGCGCGTCCCGCTGTACAAGCCCGGCAAGGGGCAGTCCTCGCGCGTCGAGTACCGCGCCATCGACTCCGCCGCCAACCCGTACCTCGCCCTCTCGCTGCTGCTCGCGGCGGGCCTCAAGGGAATCGAGGAGGGCTACGAGCTGCCCGCCGAGGCCGAGGACAACGTGTGGGAGCTGAGCGAGGCCGAGCGCCGCGCCCTCGGCTACGCACCCCTGCCCGCGAGCCTCGACCACGCGATCTCGTACATGGAGGAGTCCGAGCTCGTCGCCGAGACCCTCGGCGAGCAGGTGTTCAACTACGTGCTGCTCAACAAGCGCAGGGACTGGCGCGACTACCGCGCGCAGGTCACGCCGTACGAGCTGCGCTCGAACCTCGAGATGCTCTGACCTCGGTCGATCATGCGACGTGAGCTCGCCACGCTCAGTGAGCTCGCACGGCTCGGTTTCACCGAGTTGGGCGAGGTGCAGCAGCGGCTCCTCGAAGTCGAGTCGCTGACGGGGGAGTCCGCCGACGCGCTCCTGCCTCTCTTCGGATCCGCCGCCGACCCGGACGCCGCCCTCGCAGCGCTGCTCGAGCTCCTGCGCCGGCATCCCGACCCGATGAAACCGGTGCTCGCGTCCGAGGCGAGCGCGAGCCGTTTGATCGTCGTGCTGGGGGCGTCGAGGGGGCTGGCGGACTTCCTGCTGCGCCGCCCCGAGCAGTTGGAGGCGCTGACCGAGCCGTACACGGGTCGGCCGGAACCCGATGAACTGACGGATGACCTCCTCGCCGCGGTCGATGCGGCTAATGGTGTCGCGACCGTGTCCGGTGACGCCGGCCGAGTGGCGTTGCGGGTGCGGTATCGGCGTCAGCTGCTCCGGCTCGCCGCGTGGGATCTCAGCCAGCCTCGGTCGCTCGACGCCCTGCAGACCGTCACCGAGATCCTCGCGGACATGGCGGCCGCGGCGCTCGAGGCGTCGCTCGCCGTCGCGCGCGCCGACGCGACCCGTGCCGGCGCCGGGCCGGGTGTCTTCACCGCCGAGGAGATCGCCTCCACCTCGCTCGCCGTCATCGGGATGGGCAAGGCGGGCGCCCGCGAGCTCAATTACGTCAGCGACGTCGACGTGATCTTCGTCGGCCAGGCGGTGCCGGACACCGCGATCGGCGACGAGCGTGCCATGGCCGCCGCCACGCGACTCGCCATGCTCACGATGCGCGGCATCAACGAGATCGCGATCGAGCCGCCGCTCTGGGAGGTCGACGCGAACCTCCGGCCTGAGGGCAAGGACGGCGCGCTGGTGCGGACGCTCGAGTCGCACCTCGCCTACTACGACCGCTGGGCGAAGGACTGGGAGTTCCAGGCTCTGCTGAAGGCGCGACCGCTCGCCGGTGACGCCGAGCTCGGTGCGCGCTACGTCGAGGCGGTCGCGCCGAAGGTGTGGAGCAGCGCCAGCCGCGAGAGTTTCGTCGAGCAGGTGCAGCGGATGCGCGGCCGCGTCACCGACAACATCCCGGCCGACGAGGTCGACCGGCAGTTGAAGCTCGGCCCCGGCGGTCTGCGCGACATCGAGTTCACGGTGCAGCTGCTCGAACTGGTGCACGGTCAGCTCGACCCGACGGTGCGCGAGCGGGGCACGCTCCGTGCGCTCGGCGCGCTGGCGGCGGGAGGATACATCGGCCGGTCCGAGGCGGAGGAGTTCGCCGAGGAGTACCGGCTGCTGCGGGTGCTCGAACACCGCTTGCAGCTGCAGCGGCTGTCGCGAACCCACCTGATGCCGTCCGACTCCGAGCATCTGCGGGTGCTCGCCCGTGCGAGCGGGCTCGCGTCGGGAGCCGAGGACCTCGTGCTGCGCTGGCAGCGCACGAAGACGGCGGTGCGGAGCCTGCACGAGCGCCTCTTCTACCGGCCACTGCTCTCGGCGGTCGCGCGTGTGCCCGAGCAGGGACTCGCCCTGACGTCGGCGCAGGCCGAGGCGCGCCTCGCCGTGATCGGCTTCCAGGATCCACGCGGCGCTCTCGCGCACATCGCCGCCCTAACCGCGGGGGTCTCCCGCCGTGCCGCGATCCAACGGACCCTGCTGCCGGTGCTGCTGCAGTGGTTCGCCGACGGCGCCGATCCCGACGGCGGCCTGCTCGCGTTCCGGCGGATCAGCGAGAGCCTCGGCGACGCCCACTGGTATCTGCGGATGCTGCGCGATTCGCAGGCGGCGGCCCAGCGTCTCACCGAGGCGCTGTCGGCGTCCCGGTTCGTCGTGAGCCTCCTCGAGCTCTACCCCGAGGCGGCACGCTGGCTCGAGAACGACGACGACCTGCGTCCGCGCAGCTGGGAGGCGCTCCGCGAGGAGACGACGGCGACGGTCGCGCGGCACGCCACCAGCGACGCCGCCGCGGCGGCGCTGCGGACCGCCCGTCGGCGCGAGGTGCTTCGCTTGGCGCTCGGCAGTATCGCCGGCACTGTCCGCATCCACGAGTTGGGGCAGGCCCTCGCCGCGGTCACGAGCGCGGTGATCACGGGCGTGCTTCGTTCGATCCGGCGCGAGGACGGACCGTGGCCGGAGTTCGCGGTGATCGCGATGGGGCGGTACGGGGGAGCGGAGCTCGGCTTCGGCTCCGACGCCGACATCATGTACGTGTACCGGCCGATCGCGGGCATGGCGCCGGAGCTCGCCCAGTCGAAGGCCGAGCAGATCGTCGCCGAGATCAAGCGGCTGACCACCGACAACCGCCTGCCGCTCGACCTCGACCTCGGCCTGCGGCCGGAGGGCAAGAACGGCGCCGTCGTCCGTTCACTGCGCTCGTACGAGGCCTACTACGCCCGCTGGTCGCTCACGTGGGAGGCGCAGGCGCTGCTCCGTGCTCGCGGTGTCGCCGGCGACCACGGCCTCGTCGCCGACTTCACCGCGCTGGCCGACACCATCCGGTACCCGGAGGACGTGCCCGAGACAGAGATCCGCGAGATCAAGCGCATCAAGGCGCGGGTCGAGAGCGAACGGCTGCCGCAGGGCGCCGACCCTGCCCGCCACCTGAAGCTCGGCCGCGGCACGCTCAGCGACGTCGAGTGGCTGCTGCAGCTGCTGCAACTGCGTCATGGAGCTCGAGTGCACGGGCTTCGCACCCCGTCGACGCTGCAGGCGCTGACCGCGGCGGAGGAGGCGGCGCTGCTCAGCTCCGACGACGCAGAGAAGCTGCGCGAGGCGTGGCTGCTGTCGTCACGGCTGCGGTCGGCGATGACGCTGTGGAGCAACAAGACCTCCGACATCCTGCCGACGGAGGTGCGTCAGCTCGACGGTATCGCGCGCCTACTGGAGTATCCGCCGGGGTCCGCCGCGATCCTCGAGGACGACTTCTTAAAGGTCACGCGCCGCTCCCGCTCGGTCTTCGAGCGCATCTTCTACGGCGTCCAGTCGCGCCCCCGCCCCTCGACCGCCTGACGATTGCTCCCGCGCGACCCGCCACTGCCCTGCCACGCCGGTCAGACGCTGCAAACCGTGAGGCACCCATCGGCGTTTTGGACGAGCTCGGAGGCCGTCGTCAGTCGTGACTAACATCAGCGTGTGGACATCCCCGAAGGCTTCACGGGCCTCGCTGAAACCATCTGCCTCGATCACCTAGTTGACGCTGCTCTCGCAGGATTGGTTCGGAGTGATCTCGCCGGGAGTAGCTGCTCATACTGTGGCCGGGTCGCTGAAGAAGGCGAAACACCCTTCGCTGTCTCGATGAACGTAGTTGGACGGCACGTCTTCAACGCGGCTACCTGGCTCTACCACGACGGGTTCGACGAGTACTTCCACGAGGGGTATCAGTCGCAGTACGACACGAACGAGGTCATCGCTGATGTGACTGATGGCGCTTTCGCACCGTCGGTATGGGAGGCAGTTGCGGGTGATATCGCTGAGGCGATCGCGACGCCGGAAGCGTGGGTTAGCTCGCAGCTCCATGAAGACTTTCTGTTCTCTTGGGAGAGCTTCGCTAGGACCGTGAAGTATGAAACGCGATTTGTGTATATGGCTGAGCGGGAGCGCGCCGGGAGGCGCGAGGAGGCCCCGGCTCGCCTATCACGCTTCTTGGACGGTCTGAATAGTTACGTACAGGACGGCATGTTCACCACACTCGCGGTTGGGGACACGTTGTATCGCGCTCGCATGATCGAGGACGAGGACCTGGATCACAGAACGCGGAAGGACCCTGCAAAGCATCTCGGCCCGGCGCCCGCAGGAATAGCATCTGCGGGGCGTCTGAATCCCGAGGGCGTAGGACTTTTCTACGGAGCCACTACTGCAAACCTAGCCGTGAAGGAGACTGCCCTACACAGTCGCTATGACGAGGCGTTGGTTGGTGGGTTCAAGGTTCAGCGGCCGCTGACGATCTTAGACTTCACGAAGCGCCCGCAGCTTCCTAGTATCTTCGACACTCACCGGCGAAGGGAGTACCTCTTCGCGCGGTTCGCCGATGACTTTGTGGAGCGCATCACGCAGTCCGTGCCCTTGACCGGTGCAGAACGGATCGAATACGTGGTTACTCAAGTGATCGGCGAATACTTCCGGTGGGCGACCGCAGAACCGCTCGACGGTATTGCATGGGAGAGTCATTTACTCAATCAGGGCGAGGACGGCATGAATATACTCGTGTGGGCGAATAGTAACGACGTCCGATCGGACCCGGCTCCTGATGGCGACCCTGCAGATTCTGATTTATGGCGGCGAACGTTTGGTCCGCCAACGCCAACTCTAACTCTCTCAATGCTCGACGTGAAAAGGTACCGGGTGCGTCGAGTGGTCGAGACCTCCGCGGTCGGTCTTCTCGGCGACGTTGATGACCCGGACCCGATGTTTATGGACGTTTGAAGCACTTCGAGTAGTGGCAGCTCTGACGTTGCCGGTTAATCAGGCCGACCGAGCGTTGGTTATGCAAGTGGGGAATCTTGTCGAACATGCCGCGCCACGGTAGGCAATTCCAGCCTAGCCTCACCCGAAGCCGATCCTACTCAAGGAGGGTGACCGCCTTTTCGTGATGTTTTTCCCACCATCCTTCGAGCAGTTGATGGTGCTTCGCTATGAGCGCTTTGATCCTCTTCAGCTGGTTGTGATCTACCCAGGGAGGAAGGTCGCCCAAGGGGTCGCCAGTTTCAAGACTGATTCTAAGGTGGTGGTTGTCCGGCTCTGACTTTTTCAGTATGTGTACGTGAGGTGGCGGATGGTCGTTCGGCCAAACGTGGACGCTGATTCCGCCGTCGAAACGTCGTCCCTCTGCGGTCAGAGCGGTCAGAAAGCCTTCTTCATCGAAGGCCGCAGGCCAGGTTTCTTTCCCCTCTCCGAACTCGAACAACGCCATGCGAACCAGGCGGCTCAATATGTCGCTGTCCTCCAAACGACCTTCATCTTCGGCGAGCGCCCATCCGGCGGGCTCGTTAAGATTCCGCTCGGCCCGTTCATAAGGCGTAAGGTCGTCCTCTAGCATGCTCCAAGTCTATGGAACAAGGGCAGCAGCACTGCACCGACTCAGATCTCACCGTTAGTCGCTCTTCAATAGCCATAACCATCGGGATCATTCTTTAGGACAGACGAATGATTTCGGTTCCCGGCGTTGAGCTCGGCGACGGGAAAGGCCCCGCCTCCCAGGGGAGACGGGGCCTTCGACCGATCCGGGAGGATCAGACGCCGTAGTACAGCTCGAACTCGAACGGGTGGGGACGCTGCGCGAGGGGCTTGATCTCCTTCTCGCGCTTGTAGTCGATCCACGTGTCGATGAGGTCCTGCGTGAACACGCCACCCTCGAGGAGGTAGTCGTGGTCGGCCTCGAGAGCATCGAGCACCGCGCCCAGCGAGCCGGGGACCTGCGGGATGTTCTTCGCCTCCTCGGGGGGAAGCTCGTACAGGTCCTTGTCGACGGGCTCGTGCGGCTCGATGCGGTGCTTGATGCCGTCGAGGCCCGCCATGAGCTGCGCCGCGAAGGCGAGGTACGGGTTGCCGGAGGCGTCGGGCGCGCGGAACTCGATGCGCTTCGCCTTCGGGTTCGTGCCGGTGATCGGGATGCGGATCGCCGCCGAACGGTTGCCGGCCGAGTAGACCAGGTTGACGGGCGCCTCGAAGCCGGGGACCAGACGGTGGTAGCTGTTCACCGTGGGGTTCGTGAAGGCGAGCAGCGATGGCGCGTGCTTGAGGATGCCGCCGATGTACCAGCGGGCGATGTCGGACAGGCCGCCGTAGCCGGCCTCGTCGTAGAACAGCGGCGTGCCGTCGTTCCACAGCGACTGGTGGGTGTGCATGCCCGAGCCGTTGTCGCCGAAGAGCGGCTTCGGCATGAAGGTCGCCGTCTTGCCCCACTGGTTCGCGACGTTCTTGACGATGTACTTGAACTTCAGGATGTCGTCGGCCGCGTGCACCATGGTGTCGAAGCGGTAGTTGATCTCACCCTGACCGGCGGTGCCGACCTCGTGGTGGGCGCGCTCGAGGATGAGGCCCGCGTCGATCAGCTTCAGTGAGATGTCGTCGCGCAGGTCGGCGTGCTGGTCGACCGGGCTGACGGGGAAGTAGCCGCCCTTGTAGGGGGTCTTGTTGGCGAGGTTGCCGCCGACCTCTTCGCGGCCGGAGTTCCAGGCCGCCTCGTCGGAGTCGACCTTGTAGAAGCTCGAGCCCTGCGTGACTTCGTAGCGCACGTCGTCGAAGATGTAGAACTCGGCCTCAGGGGCGAAGAACGCGGTGTCGGCGATGCCGGTGGAGGCGAGGTACTTCTCTGCCTTCTTGGCGACCTGACGCGGGTCCTTCGAGTAGATCTCGCCGTTGCGCGGGTTGTAGATGTCGAAGATGACGATGAGGGTGCGCTCGACACGGAACGGGTCGATGTACGCCGTCGAGATGTCGGGGATGAGCTGCATGTCCGACTCGTGGATGTTCGCGAAACCGCGGATCGAGGAGCCGTCGAAGAGCTGGCCGACGGAGAAGAACTCCTCGTCGACGGTGGAAGCCGGGATGTTGAAGTGCTGCTGCACACCCGGAAGATCGGTGAAACGGATGTCAAGGAACTTGACGTCAGTGTCCTTGATGAACTTGATCACCTCGGAGGAGTCACTGAACTTGGGGTGCGACATAGAGAACGTCTCCATAACTGCGTGTAGGGACACCGGCTGCGTGGGTGCAACCGCCTCGACCTTAGGCGCAGGCAGTTTCGCCACCGTGACACCATTGTTTCAGGGATGTTACGTGGGCAGAACTAGGGTGGGACGGTGTCAGCAGCCAGTGCCTCCGCATCTCCCGGGCGCTACCCGGGCGAACGGCTCGGCCTGCCCGAGTCGGGTCCCGGGTCGATCGCCCGCCCGGGGCGGCGGATCGGGGCCATCCTCATCGACTTCGCCCTCTGCTACGTCGTCTACGCGGCATTCTTCTTCGGCTCCAACTGGGCGAGCCTCGCGATCTTCGCCGTCGAGCAGATCGTGCTCGTGACGCTGCTGGGCGGTGGCGTCGGGCACCTGCTCCTCGGGATGCGCGTCATCCGACTCCACGGGGGATGGGCGGGCTGGTGGCGTCCCGCCGTGCGCACCGCGCTGCTCTGCCTGCTGATCCCCGCCGTCATTTGGGACGCCGATCAGCGCGGCCTCCACGACGTCTTCGCCGACACCCTCCTCGTCCGAACTCGCTGACCGGGCGCCTCCCTCACTCGCCTCTTCCCGTCCAGTATGTGGACGGTGTATATCTGGAGGTCCGGCGCATCCGGCGTCGCCCGTCGGGGAGGACGAATGGCCACCATCACCGCAGTCGAGAACGTGTCCCTGGACGGCGTGATGCAGTCACCCGGGCGACCGGATGAGGACACCCGTGACGGCTTCGACCTCGGCGGATGGGCGATGCCCTTCCTTGCCGCCGATCCTGAAGCGGCGGCCGCGTCGATGAGCGGAGAGGGGCGAACCGGGGGTCTGCTGTTCGGGCGGCGAACGTACGACGACCTCGTCGGCTACTGGCTCGGCACCGATCAGCCGAACCCGTTCACCGAGATCCTCCGCTCGACCCCGAAATACGTCGCCTCCCGCACCCCGAACCGGGAGCTGCCGCATCCGAACTCGATCCTGCTCGAGGGTGAGCTGACCGGGGCGGTTCGTGCCGTCAAGGAGTCGGTGGACGGCGACATCGTCATCCTCGGCAGCGGCGACGTCGTGCGTCAACTCGCGGCGGCGGGCCTCATCGACAGCTACACCCTCACCACCCTGCCGGTGGTGCTCGGAAAGGGGCAGCGGCTCTTCGACCATAGCTACGCCGCGCTCGAGGTGGAGCGCAGCATCACGTCGAAGACCGGCATCGTGGTCGCGAGCTACCGGGTCGTGCACGCCTGACCACTCGAGGGCTAGGCCTGCTCAGGGGGTCTGGACGACCCCGCCGCGCAGGTTCTCGACCGTCTGCGTGCGGTAGGAGTCGGCAAGGGTCACCGACGCGACGAGCGCCGCGGCGAGCAGCAGCAGGATGACGACCGATCCGCCGATGCCCTTCCGCTTCGGCTCCTGCCGCAGCGGCTCGAAGCGCACCGGGATGACGGGGTGCGAGCGCAGCAGCGTGTCGCGTGCCTCGTTCAGCACTGCGAAACGAGCGCCCGCGACGCGTGGATCGTCGTCGCCGCCCATCAGGTCGGGGTGGGTTCGGCGGGCGGCGCGCTGATAGGCGTGTTGCACGTCGGCGATCGAGGCGTCGGCGGTCACCCCGAGGAGGGCAGCCGCTTCCGCCGTGGTCATGACGAGCCTCAGCGCATCCGTTGCGGGCGCACCCGCAGAGGGTCGATGCCCTTCGGGATGGGCAGCTGGTTGCCCGACAGGGAGCTGAGACGGTTGCTGACCGCGACAACCTCGGCCCGCGTCAGGGTGCGCTTGAACTTGCCGAGGCTCCTGTTGATGCGGTGCAGCTCGACCGACCCGGCGTCGGGGCCGACGTGGAGGGTCGACACGGGCACGTTGGGGAGCACGCGGCCCACCTTGCGACGCTCCTCCTCGAGCATCCGGTTGGTGCGGCTCTTCGGGCCTTCGGCGATGAGCACGACGCCGGGACGTCCGACGGCGCGGTAGATGGCGTCCTGCGTCTTCGGGTTGACGGCGACGGGCATCTCGTTGCCGCGCCACCCGCGACGCAGCGAACTGCGCAGCACCGCGCCGACCGCGCCGGGCTGACCCGCGATCTGTCCGTACGCCGCACGTTCGGCGCGACGGCCGAGCACGATCAGGAACAGCAGCAGGCCGAGCAGGACGCCGGCGACGATCCAGATGGCGATGACGAAGCCGTTGCCCTCGGCCGTGAAGATGCCGACGCCGATCGCGACGAGGATCGGCAGCACGAAGACGAGGATCAGGTAGGGGATCGCCCGCTTGTCGAGCCGGCGGGTCATCTGGAAGACCTGCCAGAGCTGCCGGAAGCGACCGGGCTCCTTCTCTGCCGGGCGCGACGAAGCGGTGGGACGTGCCATGAGGTCAAGGATAGCGCCGCGCGGACTCCCCGGACGCGCGCGTCCTCCCCAGTCGGCGGCGCGCCGTCGTTACCCCCAGTTCGTGACGCGCTTCCGGTGATCGGACCTTGCGGGGGCGACGCTGGAGCGATGCAGACCGTGTGCGGGTATCGCGTCATCCGCGAGGTGACGGGCGGCGAGCGTTCGCGGGTGCTGCTCGTGCATGACCACGAGGACCGGGTCGTCGTCGTCCGGGTGCTCGACCGCGCCTTGTCGCCGGCGGAGGTCGCGGCGACGGTGCAGGTGATGACCGCGGTCGACCATCCTTCGCTCCTGCCGCTCGCCGACGTCGCTGTGCAGAGCGATGGCAGCACCGCGATCGTGACCCCGCGTCTGGCAGGGGGCACGCTCGGCGAGCTGATCGCCGGCCGCGGCGGCATCGCGCCCGGCGAAGCGGTGACGGTGCTGACGGCGATCATCGGTGCGCTCCGGGCGCTGCACGGGGCCGGGTGGGCGCATGGCCGCGTCGAACCGCGGAGCATCCTCCTCGCCTCCGACGGCACCCCTGTGCTCGCGGGTTTCGGGAGCGCCGCCCGACTCGGTCCCGATGTCGACACGTCGGAGGACATCGAGGCGGTGATCGACCTCTGCCGGTTGCTGCTGGCCTCCACCCCGAGGGCGGAGCACGCGCTGCGCCGATTCGAACGCGAGACACCGACCCTCGACGCGATCGAGTGGGCGCTCGCGGAGATCGCCGACGCTGCTCCCGTGCTGCTGTCGGCCCCTCCTCGGACGGTCTCAGAACGGGCCCGATTCGAACAGACCGCGCCGGCGGGTCGCGCGGACCCGTTCGCGTTCCTCGTCCGATCAGACAGCGGGAATGAGGGGGAGGCCCTCACGCTCCGTCGCGGGCTGATCGACCGCTTCTTCGATGCGGAAGGACTCGCGGGCGTCGCGCGGCCCCTGCTCGCCTCGCTCCGAGCCGTCAGACGGCCCGTGTGGATCGCAGCGGGGGCAGTCGGCGCCGCACTGATCGTCGCGATAACCCTCGTTCCGGCGCAGAGTGACCCCACGTCGGATGCCGACGCGGCCGCCGTACCGAAGTCGCTCGACGCCGCCGACGTCGAGACGCCGACCAGCCCGATGGATGAGCCGACGGTCCCGCAGGCGCCCGCGGATGTCGAGACGTCGACGGCGGAGCTCGGGGGTGCCGACGATCCGCTCGACGCCGCCCGTCAGCTGCTGCGCACCCGCCGGCTCTGCTTCGAGACGGCGGACGCCGACTGCCTCGCCCGAGTCGACGGCGCCGACTCCGCCGCGCTCAGCGACGATCTCGCGACCCTCGACGACATCGCCGACGGGGGAGCCGTGCCCGCGGCGATCGCGCTCGGCGACGCGCCGTTCGTGCAGCGCACCGGCGACTCCGCGATCATCGCCGGCGAGCAGGTCTCGATCCTGCTCGTCCGAGGGGCAGACGGGTGGCGCATCCGCGACACCTTCGACGACACGACGGCAGGCTGACGGACCGCGGCGCGGGGAGATCGAGAAAGGGCCCGCCGGAAGCCGGCGGGCCCTTTTCGACTGACGCGGTCAGTCGTCGTCGACGCGGATCAGAGTCCGAGGTCGCCCTCGAAGTCGGCCTCTTCGAGACGGTTCTTGACCTGCACGAGGAAGCGTGCGGCGTCGGCACCGTCGACGATGCGGTGGTCGTAGCTGAGCGCCAGGTACACCGTCGACCGGATCGCGATCGCGTCGTTGCCGTCGACCGAGACGACGACGGGCTTCTTCACGACGACACCGGTGCCGAGGATCGCAACCTGCGGAAGGAACACGATCGGAGTGTCGAAGAGCGCGCCGCGCGAGCCCGTGTTGGTCACCGTGAAGGTGCCACCGGCGAGCTCGTCGGGCTTCAGCTTGTTGTCGCGGGTGCGGGCGGCCAGATCGGCGATCTGCGCGGTGAGACCGGCGATGTCGAGCGATCCGGCGTTGCGGACCACCGGGGTCAGCAGGCCGCGCTCGGTGTCGACCGCGATCGAGATGTTCTCGGTGTCGGGGTAGACGATGCTGTCACCGTCGATCGTCGCGTTGATGATCGGGTAGGTGCGCAGCGCCTCGGCGGCGGCCAGGGTGAAGAACGGCAGGAACGAGAGCTTGTTGCCGGTTTTCTCGAGGAACGAGCCCTTCACCTTGTCGCGGAGGGCGGCGACCTTGGTGACGTCGACCTCGACCACGCTGGTGAGCTGGGCGCTCGTCTGCATCGACACGACGGCGCGCTCGGCGACCACCTTGCGCAGGCGGGTCATCGGCACCGTCGTTCCGCGCAGCTCCGACACGGTCGGAGCTGCCTTCTGCGGCGCGGCGGCAGCGGCGGGCGCTGCGGCAGCCGGCTTGTCGGCCGCAGCGAGGACGTCCTCCTTGCGGATGCGTCCGCCGACGCCCGAGCCGGAGAGGCTGGCGAGGTCGATGCCGCGCTCACCGGCGAGCTTGCGCACGATCGGGGTCACGTAGGCGGGACCGGCGTGCGAGCCGCCGCTCGATGCCGGAGCCGGAGCCTCGGTCGTGCCGGTCACCGACGGCTGAACGGCCTGGTGGTCGGGGGCCGGCTGGCTGGGCGCCTGAGCCTCGGGGGCCGGAGCCGGTGCAGGGGCGTCGACCGACGCCTGCTGCTGCGGAGCACCCTCCTGCGTGTGAGGGGTGTCGACCGACGGCACCTCGGCGCCCGCGGGAGCCGGGGGAGTCTGCTGCTCGGTCGGCTGCTGCTGCTCTGCCGGCTGCCCCTGGGCGGGCTGCTCCTGTGCCGGCTGCTGCTGAGCGGGCTGCGCCTGCTCGGGCTGGGCCTGCTGCGGTGCGGCGCTCTCCTCTTCGGGTGTGGGGCTCGTGTACGAGGCGCCCGCCTCCTGCGTCGACGACTCGGTCGACTGCGGCTGCGAGGGCTGCTCGGAGACCGGGGCCGGAGCCTCGGCGGCGGGGGTCGCCTCCTCGGTGGGCTGCGGGGTCGCCTCGCCGGAAGCGCCTCCGCCGGAGCCGTCGCCGATGCGCACGAGAGCGGTTCCCACGTCGACCGTCTCGTCCTCCTGGACGAGGATCTCCTCGATCACGCCGGCGATCGGCGACGGGATCTCGGTGTCGACCTTGTCGGTGGAGACTTCGAGCAGGGGCTCGTCGACCTCGACCTGGTCACCCACGTTCTTCAGCCAACGGGTCACCGTCCCCTCAGTGACACTCTCTCCGAGTGCGGGGAGGTTGACGGACTCGCTCATGTGAGGTTTTCCCTTCGGGGCAGAACTGGTGTTTCTAGTCTAGGTCGAGGTGCTTCGGAGGCGCTCGGAAGCCAGGCGGCGTGAGCGCCCGCCCTGTGGGTCACAGGGCGTGCAGCGGCTTGCCCGCGAGCGCGAGGAACGCCTCGCCGAGGGCTTCGTTCTGCGTAGGGTGCGCGTGGATGAAGGGCGCGATGTCCTCGGGGTACGCCTCCCAGCCGACGACGAGCTGCGCTTCGCCGATGAGCTCGCCGACGCGGGTGCCGATGCCGTGCACTCCGATGACGGGGCCGTCCTTGACCCGCACGACCTTGATCGAGCCGGAGGTGCCGATGATCTCGCTCTTCGCGTTGCCCGCGAGGCTGTAGTCGTAGCTCGAGACCTTGTCGGCGCCGTACTTCTCGACGGCCTTCGCCTCGGTGAGTCCGACGGAGGCGACCTCGGGCTCGCAGTAGGTGATGCGGGGGATGTTCGCCTCGTCGATGATGACGGGGTTCTGACCCGCGATCTCCTCCGCGACGAAGATGCCCTGCTGGAAGCTGCGGTGCGCGAGCTGCAGGCCGAAGACGATGTCTCCGACGGCATACATGTTCGGCACCGAGGTGAGCAGGCGCTCGTTGGTCTTCACGAAGCCGCGGTCGAGCTCGATGCCCGCCTCCTCGAGTCCGAGACCCGCGGTCGCGGGCCCGCGGCCGACGGCCACGAGCAGCAGTTCCGCCTCGATGGTCTCGCCGTTCTCGAGCGTGACGACGACGCCCTGGTCGTTCTGAGTGACGCTCTGGAAGCGGATGCCGAGCTTGTAGTTGATGCCGCGGCGGCGGAACGCGCGCTCGAGCGACTTGCTCAGCACCTCCTCCTCGTTGGGGACGAGGTGGGGGAGGGCTTCGATGATGGTGACGTCGGCGCCGAACGACTTCCAGACGCTCGCGAACTCGACGCCGATCACGCCGCCGCCGAGCACGGCGACGGTCTTCGGGATGAAGTCGAGCTGCAGCGCCTGCTCGGAGGTGATGACGCGGCCGCCGAGCTCGAGGCCGGGCAGGCTGCGCGAGTAGGAGCCCGTCGCGAGGACGAGGTTCTTGCCGGTGACGGTCTGGTCGCCGACCTGCACCGAGGTGCCGCCGACGACGCGGCCCTCACCCTCGATGGTGGTGATGCCGCGCGCCTTGACCAGCGACTGGAGGCCCTTGTACTTCTTCGCGACGATGCCCTCGCGGTAGGCGGTGACGCCCTGGATGTCGACGCCCTCGAAGGTGGTCTTCACGCCGTAGTGCTCGGAGTCGCGCGACGAGTCGGCGACTTCGGCCGAGTGCAGCAAAGCCTTGGTGGGGATGCAGCCGCGGTGGAGGCAGGTGCCGCCGACCTTGTCCTTCTCGATCATGGCGACGGACATGCCGAGCTCCGCGGCACGCAGCGCGGTGGCGTAGCCACCGCTTCCTCCACCCAGTACGACGAGATCGAAGTTCTGCTCAGGCACCCATTGCTCCTTGACGCTTGTGGCGGAGGCGGTCGCGGCGGCGAATCGCCTCCAACAACCTACTACTTCGCGGCGACGGCCGACGCCTTCGAGTGCTGCTCGACGAGCGCGATCAGCGTCCTCACGGAGACCCCCGTCGGGCCCTTCCCGGTGAATCCGAAGAACGCGCCCGAGTTGTTCGCCGCGCCCGCGATGTCGAGGTGCGCCCACGGGATGGGGGAGCCCGACGCGGCCTTGCCGACGAACTCGCGGAGGAACACCCCGGCGAGCAGCATGCCGCCCGCGGTGTTGCCCGGCTTGACGTTCGCGATGTCGGCGATGTCGGAGTTGAGCAGTGCCCGCAGTTCGCCGGGGAGCGGCATGTGCCAGAGCGGCTCGCCGGCGGTCTTCGCGGCGTCGAGCGTCTCGCGCACGAGCTTCTCGTCGCCCATCGCGCCGACATAGCGGGTGCCGAGCGCGACCGTGGCGGCACCGGTCAGCGTCGCGACGTCGATGATCGCGTCGGGCTCCTCCTCGCTCGCCGCGACGAGGCCGTCGGCGAGCACGAGGCGACCCTCGGCATCGCTGTTCAGGTTCTCGACGGTCTTGCCGCCGCGAATGCGCAGCACGTCGTTCGGGCGGTTCGCCGAGCCGGACGGCATGTTTTCGGCGAGGCACAGCCACGCGGTGACCTTGATCGGCAGTTCGAGGCGGGCGGCGGCCAGTGCGACCGAGAGCACGGTGGCGGCCCCGGTCATGTCGTACTTCATGCCGATCATGGACGCGGCGGGCTTCAGGCTGAGGCCGCCGCTGTCGAAGGTGATGCCCTTGCCGACGAGCGCGATGTGGCGGGTCGCGTCCGCGGGTGACCAGACCACCTTCACCAGTCGCGGCGGACGCACGGATCCCTGACCGACGCCGAGGATGCCGCCGAAGCCGTCGGCCGCGAGCCGCTCCTCGTCCCAGACGGTGATCTCGACGGGCAGGCCCTGCGCGAGCTCCTCGGCGCGGGCGGCGAAGCTCGCCGGGTACAGGTCGTTCGGCGGCGTGTTCACGAGGTCGCGGACCGTGAGCATCGCCGTCGCCGTCGCGGTGGCACGGGCGACGAGCTCGTCGGAGCCCTGATCGGTGAGGACCGTGATGTCGTCGACCGGCTGCTGCGCCGCGTCGAGCGAGTCGACCCGGTAGTCGAGGAAGGCGTAGGCGCCGATCGCGGCCCCCTCGAGGGCGGCGAGCGCGGCATCCTCGTCGTCGACGGGGAGGGCGATCGCGACGCTCGTCGCCCCGCGCAGCTGACGGGTCAAGGAGCCCGCCGCGTAGCGCAGCGAATCGGGGGTGACCTCGCCGGATCCGAGTCCGATGAACGCGATGCTCTTCGCGGCGACGCCTGCGGGTGCAGGCACCCGGACGACCTGATCGACCTTGCCGGTGACGCCGATCGGCTCGAGCACCGCGGCGAACGATTCGACGCCGTCGATCGCGTGCAGCACGGGCGAGTCGTCGACGGATCGCACGCCGATGGCGAGGACGTCGGCGACGATCTCGGTGGCGGGGGAGACGGAGAAGGACAGCGCGGGCAGAGGCATGCATCAACCCTAGAACGCGGCTCGGCGCACCCCCTTCAGCCTTCAGCGGACAACGGCGCCGCGGGGTGCACCGCTCGTTAGCATCGAAGCATGCGGGATCCGGAAGAGCTCTACGAACTGACGCCCGCGGCCGATTCGGTGCCGCGCGGGCTCCCGCTTGTCGCCGGCCTCACGGGCTTCGCCGACGCCGGCGGTGTCGTCACCCAACTCGGCCAGTACCTCGTCGACACGCTCGAGACGACCGAGCTCGTGCTGTTCGACAACGACGAACTGCTCGACTACCGGGCGCGCCGCCCCTCGATCCTCTTCGATCAGGACCACCTGGCCGAGTACTCGCCGCCGACTCTCACGCTGTCGCTCGCGCACGACGAGCTCGGCGCGCCGTTCCTGCTGCTGACGGGTTACGAGCCCGATTTCCGCTGGGAGGCCTTCGCCGCCGCGGTGCTTCGCTTCATCGAGCGCTACGAGGTCGCGAGCACCACCTGGGTGCACGCCATCCCCATGCCGGTTCCGCACACGCGGCCCGTGCGGGTCACGGTGAGCGGCAACCGTGAAGAGCTCATCGAGCAGATGTCGATCTGGAAGCCGCGCACGCAGGCGCCCGCGAACCTGCTCCACCTCGTCGAGTGGAAGCTGCAGGAGCTCGGTGCCCCCGTCGCCGGCTTCGTCGCGCTCGTGCCGCATTACCTCGCCGACACCGAGTTCCCCGGCGCCGCGGTCACCGCGCTCGAGAGCATCAGCGCCGCGACCGGACTGATCTTCCCGACCGACCGCCTCCGTGAGGAGAGCCGCGAGTTCCTCGGCAAGGTCGACTCCCAGGTGGCGGGCAACGAGGAGCTGGCGCGTCTCGTGTCGACGCTCGAGGAGCGCCACGACAGCTACGTCGAGGGCAACCCGCTTCCGTCGCCGCTCACCGACGAGGAGGGCGAGGTGCCGAGCGCCGACGAGATCGCCGCGGAACTCGAGCGCTTCCTCGCCGGCCGCCGCGACGACGACGACCGCTGACCCGGCTCAGCTCACCAGGGGATGCGGGTCAGCTGACCCGAGATGCGCCAGAGGCGAGCCCCGAGTAGTTCGTCGTCGACGATCGACGGCGTCGGCACGACCCCGGGCGATCCCGAGGTCTGCATCGGTCCCGTCGGCGCGACCAGTTCGCCGCCGACGAGGTCCGGTGAGGTGACGGCGGTGACGATGGTCTCCGCGCCCGCCGCGTAGTCGTGGGCGAACGCGCGTTCTGCGAGGTGCAGCGGCGACCGGAGCTGCTCGCGCGACAGCGCATAGCCGGGATGCGTTGCGATCGACCGCAACGGAAGGGCGTCCTCGCGGATGCGTCGGTGCAGCGCCGCCGCGAAGACGAGGTTCGCGCGCTTGCTCGCCGCGTACGCGCGGAACGGCCGGTAGCCGTGATCGAACCGGAGGTCATGGAACAGGATGTGCCCCATCCGCGCCGCGATCGAGGTGACGGTGACCACGCGCGCCTCGGGTGCGGCGACGGGGAGCAGCAGCCCGGTGAGGGCGAAGTGTCCGAGGTGGTTCACGCCGAAGTGCATCTCGAACCCGTCGGGCGTGAGGGTGCGCTTCGGCTGCAGCTTCACTCCCGCGTTCAGCACGAGCGCCGACCACGGCCCGTACGCGTCGGCGTACATCGCCGCGAACTCCCGCACCGAGCCGAGGGAGGCGAGATCGAGGGGAAGCAGGCCGACCTCGGCGCCGGGCACCTGCTGGAGGATCGCGCGACGCGAGGTCAGGCCCCGCTCGATGTCGCGGACGCCGAGCACCAGGGGGACACCTCGAGCGGCGAGCTCGAGCGCGGCGGCGGAGCCGATGCCGCGGGTCCCTCCGGTGAGGACGACTGGGCCCCCTGCTCCGTTCGCTGCCACCACGTCCTCGATGCTAGCCCCGCCTCCTTCATGCAGACGGCCCTACGACTTATCGTTGGGGGAGTGAACTCGAGGCGCCATTGGATCATCTTCGCCATCGGTGTCGTCGCCTACGTGACCGCGGTCATGCAGCGCTCGAGTCTCGGCGTGGCGGGCGTGGAGGCGAGCGAGCGGTTCTCCTCGAGCGCCGCCGCCCTGTCGACGCTCGGCGTGTTGCAGCTCATCGTCTACGCCGGCCTGCAGATCCCGGTCGGGGTGCTGGTCGACCGGCTCGGGCCGAAGGCGCTCGTCGCCTCCGGCGCCGCCCTGATGGCGATCGGGCAGGTCGTCGTCGCGCTCGCCCCCGACCTCGTCGGGGCCGTCGTCGGCCGGGTGCTCGTCGGCGCCGGCGACGCGGCCACCTTCATCTCCGTCCTGCGGCTCGTGAACACCTGGTTCGCAGGGCGCAACGTGCCGGTCGTCACCCAATGGCTCACGAACCTCGGCCAGTTCGGTCAGGTGCTGTCGGCGATCCCGTTCGCGATCGTGCTGCACGCCGCGGGATGGGAGCCGGCCTTCCTCTCGGCGGCGAGCGTCGCGGTGTTCTCGTTCGTGCTCGTCGTCGCTCTGCTCTCCAACGGCAGGGGAGTGCACGAGGCGGCGGCCGGGGCACCGGACTTCCGCAGCGCCCTCGTCGCCCTCGGCGAGAGCTTCCGCCGACCCGGCACCCAGCTCGGCTTCTGGGCGCACTTCGTCACTCAGGCGCCGGGCACCGTCTTCGCTCTCTTCTGGGGCGTCCCGTTCATGGTCTTCGGCGTCGGGCTCGACCCCGCCTTCGCCTCGGCGATGATCGCCGGGATGGTCGTCGTCGCGATCCTCGTCGGACCGCTGCTCGGCTTCCTCATGGTCCGCTATCCGTTGAGACGGTCGAGTCTCGCACTGCTCGTCGTCGTCATCATGGCCGTCGCGTGGGGTGCCGTCCTGCTCTGGCCGGCGCCCATCCCCGCGTGGCTGATCGTGCTCCTCGTCATCGCCATCTCCATCGGCGGCCCCGCGTCGCAGATCGGCTTCGACTTCGCACGCACCTTCAACCCCGCGCGGCGCCTCGGCTCGGCGAACGGCATCGTCAACGTCGGCGGCTTCACCGCGAGCTTCGTGATCATGCAGCTCGTCGGCGTGCTCCTCGATCTGCAGCACCCAGGGGCGACCGCTCCGTCGGAGCTGTATGCGCTCGACTCGTTCCGGCTCGCGATGCTCGTGCAGTTCCCGATCATCGGCTTCGGCGTCATCATGCTGGTGCGCGCACGGCACCGCACGAGACGCCTGATGCTCGACGAAGAGGGAATATCCGTTGGCCCCTTGTGGGTTGCACTCTTCGGGAAGTTGCGGTCGCGGCGCAGTCGCTGACCCCGCCGGACGGCGCGAACGGCTCAGAGGCGTCTTCATAGAGAAGAGCTATTGCCGAGCGAGGCCTCCGGCTGGTAATGCGCCGGCTGAGATGCGTGCAATAATGGAATAGGACCCTGTCGAGTCCTCGGGCCACGAACCGTCGTGACCACCGAGGGGACTTGACAAGGGTCCAAGTGCTGTCCGAAATGCCGGACGAGCCGCGGGAAACGCCCCGTGGCGCCGACGGCATCGTGGTTCGAAGGCATGACGACAAGGCCGTACAGGTGGGGTACTGCCGTCCGTCGAATCATCCGCCCGACCCCGCTTCCCCCGGAGTGAAAGGTGCACCGATGACCCCTAGTAAGACTGCTGCTGTGGCCGACCCCGAGACCGTCGAGGTCGAGGCCACGACGACCAAGCGACGCCCTGAGCCTGTCGAAGGGAAGCCGGCGGCGAAGAAGCCTGCGGCGAAGACCGCCGCCAAGACGCCTGCGAAGTCGACCGCCGCGAAGGCGACGACGGCGAAGAAGGCGCCCGCGAAGAAGGCGACCTCGAAGGCCGCCGACGACGACGAGGCCGGCGAGGACGAGATCGACGAGCCCGAGGAGGGCGTCGAGGACGAGATCGAGGAGGGCGCTCCCGAAGCGGAGGGCGACACCGAGGCCGACTCGGACGAGAAGTCCGATGATGACGATGACGAGGCCAAGCCCGCCGCGACCGTCGAGGCCGACGAGAAGCTCCCTACCGGTGCGCTCGTCCTCTCGCTGGTCGACGACGACGACGAGGTGCCCGTCTACTCGACGGCGATCACCGGCGCCACCGCCGACCCCGTCAAGGACTACTTGAAGCAGATCGGTAAGGTCCCCCTGCTGAACGCGGCCGAAGAGGTCGAGCTCGCCATGCGGATCGAAGCCGGACTGTTCGCCGAGGACAAGCTGTCGAACACCGACGGCATGACGAAGGAGCTCATCCGCGAGCTCAAGTGGGTCGCGAAGGACGGACAGCGCGCGAAGAGCCACCTGCTCGGCGCGAACCTCCGCCTCGTCGTGTCGCTCGCGAAGCGCTACACGGGCCGCGGGATGCAGTTCCTCGACCTGATCCAGGAAGGCAACCTGGGCCTCATCCGTGCGGTCGAGAAGTTCGACTACACCAAGGGCTTCAAGTTCTCGACCTACGCCACCTGGTGGATCCGTCAGGCGATCACCCGTGCCATGGCAGACCAGGCCCGCACCATCCGCATCCCCGTGCACATGGTCGAGGTCATCAACAAGCTCGCCCGCGTGCAGCGCCAGATGCTGCAGGACCTCGGACGTGAACCCACGCCCGAGGAGCTGTCGCGCGAGCTCGACATGACCCCTGAGAAGGTCATCGAGGTGCAGAAGTACGGTCGCGAGCCGATTTCGCTGCACACGCCTCTCGGCGAGGACGGCGACAGCGAGTTCGGCGACCTGATCGAGGATACCGAGGCGGTCGTCCCGGCCGACGCGGTGGGCTTCACGATGCTGCAGAAGCAGCTCGAGAGCCTCCTCGATTCGCTCAGCGAGCGCGAGGCCGGTGTCATCCGCATGCGCTTCGGTCTCGGCGACGGCATGCCGAAGACCCTCGACCAGATCGGCGACACGTTCGGTGTGACTCGTGAGCGCATCCGCCAGATCGAGAGCAAGACGATGGCGAAGCTGCGCCACCCGTCGCGGTCGCAGTCGCTGCGCGACTACCTCGAGTGATCTGACTCGACGATCCGACATGGGAAGGGCCGGAACTCCTCACGGGGTTCCGGCCCTTCCCTTGTTCGGCTGGTCAGCTACGCAACGCGTCGAGGAGCTGCGCCTTCGTCTTGTTCGCGCTGCCGGTCACTCCGCGCGATCGGGCGAGAGCGCGGAGGCGGACGACCGTCCACGCCTCGCTCGGCTCGTCCTCCGAATCGGGGAGGGGGAGCGGGAGGGCGACGGGCGCGGCGATCGGCTCGTCGGTGGAGGGCGCCGAGTCATTCCTCGCCGAGGCGTCGATGGTGCCGGCGTCGAGCGTCGACTCCACTTCGTCCTCGGGCACGGTCGGTAGCGGCGGCGTGTAATCGGAGGGTCGAGGGGAGTGCCCACGACCGGCGAGCGTCTCAGCCTCGTCCCTCGCCTTCTCGGCGTCGATCTTCGCGCGCTCGGCGCGCTCGGACGCCGAACGCAGCGCGTCCTCGGCGCGGGTGAGCTTCTTGCGGTACTTCTCGGTCAGCGCCTCGAAGTCGGCCGCCCGATCGCCCGCCTCCCGCTCGGCCGCTCTCGCCGCCGTGCGGAGTTCGTCCGCGCGCCGACGGGCGGCCTTCGCGGCCTTCTTACGCTCGGCCTCGCGGGCCTCTTCCGGAGACGGGCCGGGGGTCTGGTTGCGCTTCGCCGCTTCGGCCTCGTCGGACTTCTGCTTGTTCTTCTTCTTCTTCTTCGCCATCGGGTCTCCCTTCGGGTCGGTGGACCTTCCACCTTCCCACGCTCGCCCGAGCGCTTCCGCAAAGCCGACGGGACCGCCACGCGAGCGGCGCCGCGGCCGGCCGTTTACGGGCGACCTGAGAGACTGGAGGCATGACGAACCGAACGACCGGGGCCCGCTGGATCCCCGCGGTCCTGCTCGGACGGGCGGTGCGCGTCGCGGCGCGGCTGCGCAAACGCGGAGGCGGGTCCGCGGTGCCGGGACTCGTCGTCAATCGAGTCGCGCCCGCCTTCCTCGGGTCCGTGCTCTCCGGCTTCCCCGAGGGCCTCGTCGTCGTCAGCGGGTCGTCCGGCAAGTCGACGACGACGAAGATGCTCGTCACCGTGCTCGAAGCGCACGGCAAACGCGTGTTCACCAATCCGTCGACCGCGAACATCAGCCAGGGGCTCACCTCCGCTCTCCTCGAACGCGCCGATCTGACCGGGCGTATCGACGCCGACCTCGCCGTCCTCGAGATGGACGAAGGGCACGGCGCGCTCCTGTCCGACCGGTTCCGGGCGCGCAGCGTCGTGCTCACGAACGTGATGACCGATCAGATCGACCGGTTCCACGACTCCGAGAAGGTCGTCGGCATGCTGCGGCGAATCGCCGCGACCGCGACCGGCTCCCTGATCCTCAACGCCGACGACGCCCTCGTCGGCTCCGTCGCCCCCGAGGGCGGCGACGTCGTCGTCGAGCGGTTCGGTGTCACCGAGGCGGTGCTGGCCTCGTCGCCGCGCGGGCTCGGCTATGCGAAGACGAGCGACGCCCGGCACGACGGCGGCACGATGGTCACCGCGGTCGCCGGTCGGCAGGCGACCATCGCCTTCGACGGTGCGACGCACGAGGTGGGCCTCCCGGCGCGGGGCGTGCACTACGCGGTCGACGCCGCCGCCGCCCTCGCCGCGGCGCGCGATCTGCTCGGCGACTCGTTCGACGCGAGCGTCGCGGTCTCTGCGATCTCCGCCATGCCCGCCGTCTTCGGACGAGGCGAGGTGGTGACGGTGCGGGGCAAGGACGTCGAGTTCGTGCTCGTGCAGAACCCCGCCAGCTTCCAACTGAACGTCGACGAGCTCGATGAGGACCTCGATCAGGTGCTTGTGGCCATGGGCTCGGATGTCCGCGATCCCTCGTACTTCTGGCCGGTCGACTCGTCGCGCATCGGCCGCGCACGCATCGTCTCCGGATCGAAGGCCGACGACATCGCACTGCAGCTGCTCTACCAGGGCGTCGACGTCGACGAGATCGAGCCGGACCTGACGGTGGCGCTCGACCGGTTCCTCGCGCTGCCCGATCCGGCACGCGGCACCAAGACGATCGTCTTCACCGCCGACTCGATGCGGCGCACCCGCTCACACCTGGGACTGGCACAGTGACCTTCCGAATCCTGCAGCTGCTTCCCCAGCTGACCGATGTCAACGGCGATGCGCGGAACGCGGCCGTGCTCGTGGCGCGCCTGCGGTGGGCCGGCCACGACGCCGATCTCGTTCCCGTCGCGGCGGGGGAGCCGCTGCCCGCGGAGCGACCGACGGCCATCGTGCTCGGCTCCGGGGTCGACTCGGCGCTCCGGCGCACCCGCGACGCCCTCGCACCGATGGTGGCGACGCTCACCTCGTGGCTCGGCGACGGGGTGCCGCTGCTCGCGGTCGGAACCGGCATGGAGCTGCTCGGCCGTGCGATCCCGCTCGGCGACGGCACGATCGTCGACGGCCTGGGGATCGTGCCGGGAGAGGCGACGCCGCTGGCGACGCGCAGCGCCGACGATCTCGTGGTGGAGTCCCGCTACGGCACGCTGACCGGATACGAGAACCACGCGCGCGGCTTCGTCCTCGCCTCACCGGCCGAACCTCTCGGCACTGTGCTGACGGGGACCGGCAACGGCGAAGGAGCCGAGGGAATCCGCTGGCAGTCGGTCTACGGCACGCACCTGCACGGGCCCGTGCTCGCCCGCAATCCGGTTCTCGCCGACGCGCTGCTCGCCGACGCCGGCGTCACCGTGGTCGCCAGCGAGATGTCGGCCCGGGCGGATGCGATCGCCGCGCGGGTGTCCGCACGACTGATGGGCTCCGCCCGCTGACGCGCCCTTCGCCGGCGCTCGCGCGACGGCGAAGCGACTGTTCCGCCTCACCGAAAGGACATCGATGACGCCGTTGCGTCTCTTCCGTGCCGCGGCGATCGCCGAAGCCGTCACCTGGGCACTCCTGATCGCGGGGATGCTGCAGAAGTACGTGTTCCGCGCGGGTGACTGGGGTGTGAGCATCGGCGGGGCGCTGCACGGCTTCGTGTTCCTCGCCTTCGTCGTCATCGTCGTGGTCGTCGCGATCAATCAGCGGTGGTCGGCGGGTCGTGCGATCGTCGCCCTGGCGAGCGCGGTCGTGCCTTTCGCGTCGATCCCCGCCGAAGTGAGGTTCGTGCGCGCCGGCGCGCTCGACGGAGGATGGCGCACCGAGACCTCCGACGACCCCCGCGATGGCAGTCTCGCCGACCGGTTGCTGCGATGGTGGCTGCGACGGCCCAGGCTGCTCGCGGTCGTCGCGGGTGTCGTCGTGGTCGCCGCGTTCGCCGCGCTGCTCGTCGTCGGCCCTCCCGGCCGCGACGCAGCGTGACGGCCGACGCGAGCACCTGGCGCATAATGGCGGCATGACGTCGCGACTGTCGGTGCGCTCCGTGGACTCGGTCCTCTCCATCGCGTCGAGGGGCTCGTTCCTCTCCGTCGGATCGGTCGGATCGTCCTTGTCGATCGGTTCGGTCGGCTCGTTCGCCTCGGTCGCCTCCGTCGGGTCGTTCGCCTCCCTGCTCGCGATCGCCTCGTCGCTGTCGCTGCTGTCGATCGGCTCGCACGCCTCGACGGTGTCGTTCATGTCCTCCCGTTCGCGCGGCGGCGTCTTCGCCGACCGCAATCGCACGCGCGGCCGTGAGCGCTCGGCAGTGCGTCGGGTCGCGATCGTGCTGATCACCGTCGGTGCCGCCGCCGTGGCCGCGCGCGCCGCCGGTCGTGCCGCGCGCTGAGCGGATTCAGGTTTCGCATGAACGATCCCGTCGCCGCCTCTGACCGATGCCCCTGCGGCAGCAGCGTCTCCTACTCGGAGTGTTGCGGTCCCGTGCACGCCGGCGAACCGGTGGAGACCGCGGAGCAGCTGATGCGGTCGCGCTACAGCGCCTTCGTCTTGGGGTGCGGTGACTATCTCCTCGACAGCTGGCATCCGAGCACGCGTCCCCGCTCGGTCTCGACGGACGACGACACCGCGTGGCGGCGTCTGCAGATCGTCGACGTCGTCGCGGGGACCGCTGCGGACGAGGAGGGTGTGGTCGAGTTCCGCGCCACCTACCGGAGCTCAGGCGGTGGCGTGAACGTGCTGCACGAGCGCAGCCGCTTCCGTCGCGTGGGCGGAGCCTGGAAGTACGTCGACGGGGACATCCTCGACTGAGGCCAGCCCGCTCGGGCGCTGTCGGAAAGTCGCTTCAAGCATTGGTCGAAGGTTGCGCTGATCAGGGCTGATTTGGTCCTGCTGATGTCGGTGGCTGCTGGCAGAGTGCAGTCATGGGAACGGACACCGTGGCACTGCTGGCCGAACAGGCCGCGCTGCTGTCCACCCGTGGCCAGACCCTCAGCGCCGGGAACCCGTCGACCCTGGTCGAATCGTTGATGGGGTCGGCCGACACCGATCTGCTGGCGTTCGCTGAGCACGCCGCGCAGGTGGTGCGGCTGGCCGAGGCGGCGTTCATCGCCGCGGCCGGTGAGGTCGCGCGGAGGAGTGAGCGCACCGTTCCCGATCCGCTCAGCCGGCGCTTGGGTGAAAAGAGTGCGGCGGCGCTGCTGGCCAAGCGCACCGGCGCTGCGGAGGTCGATGTCGCCGTGCAGGCCCGGCTCGGATTGGCGCTGTCGCCGCGAGAGGGTTTGACCGGTGAGATCCTGCCCAGCTACTACCCGAGCGTCAGCCAGGCTCTCGCCGATGGTGAGTTACCGGCCCGGTCTGCGGCGGTGATCGTTCGGACGCTGGTCGCCATCGCCCCGAACGCTTCGCTAGAGCAGCTCGAGGGTGTCGAGGATTTCCTCGTGGATGGGGCGCTGCAGGAGTGGGACGCGGTCATGCTCGCGGATGTCTGCCGGGCGTTGCCAGGTCGGTTCGATCCCGACGGCATCGAGCCGCGGGAAGCGGCCCGGCGGGCTCGGCGGGCGTGGCGGGAACGCGAGTTGGAGGACGGCAGCGTCCGGTTCACCGCCGAAGCCCCGCCCGAGCAGGCCGCGTTCGTGCGCGCCGCGATGGATGCCCGCACCGCGCCGCGCCGTCAGGTCCGGTTCACCGAGGTCGGCGAAGAAGAGGGCGACCTCGAAAGCGCACCCGAGTACGACTCCCGAACCTGGGAGCAGAAGCGGCTCGACGCGTTCGTCGACATCATGCGCGAGTCTCTTAGCGCCGACGACGGCGAGATGGGCGGGGTCGACACGACCCTCGTGTTGCACATGATCGATGAGGCGTACTCGACCGGCGTCGGCGAGGCGTGGATCGAGGGCGTCGACGGCTTGATCTCCGCCCGCACCGGCCAGCACTTGGCCTCGTCGGCGAATGTGGTCACCGTGGTCCTCGACTGCGAGGGTCAACCGTTGTGGCTGGGCACGACCCGCCGGTTCTTCACCCGTGCACAACGCCGGGCGATGGCCGCCCGGGACGGCGGCTGCCAATGGCCCGGTTGCACCGCCCCGCCCCGATGGTGCGACGCCGCCCACATCATCCCCTGGTCGCAAGGTGGGCGGACGGATATCGAGAACGGCATCCTGCTCTGCCACTTCCACCACCGACGCTTCGACGAAGACGGCTGGACCCTCACCATCACGAACGGGGTACCGTGGTTCACCCCACCCCGACACCTCGACGCCTCTCGCACACCCCGACGCGGCGGACGACGACGCACCCCCGCCGACCTCGGTCCACCGATCTAGCGGACGGGAGTGGTGCGTTCAGCGCAGACGCACCATCCGCTGCTGGCCGTCGACTTTCACCTCGGCGAGGTTCGACCGCGACTTCACGAAGTCGGTGAACGTCTTGTAGCCGAGTACCCGCTCGTTGAACGCCGGATCCATGCGCTTCATCAGCGACTTCACCCCTGCAGCGTTCTGCCACTCGTCGTCATCGTCGCTCTTCTCCTGGCCGAGCTCGAGCGCGCGCACCAGCAGTCGTGACGCCGCGCGGTCTCCGGTCGCCGTCGGAGCGGCCTGCTCGGCGGGCGCCTCGGTGATCGACGGTTCGCCCTTCGCGCGCGAGCCGGTGCGATCGGGTTCGCGGGAGTCGTCGACCACCGTGGTGCCGGGAATCGCGTCGTACATCTGGAATCGGTCGCAGGCCGCGACGAGGGCCTTGCTCGTCTTGCCCGAGACGCCGACGCCCACGACGTAACGCCCGAGCCGCTTCGTGCGTTGCGCGAGCGGGATGTAATCCGAATCGCCGGCGACGATCACGATGTGGGTCAGATCCGGCAGCCGGAACAGATCCTCGAGGACATCGACGGCCAGGCGGATGTCGGCGCCGTTCTTGAGCCCACGCGTGGTCGGGAAGAGCTGGGTGAGGTCGACCGCCCGCTCGACGAGCTGGTCGCGATAGCCCGCGTTGGCCGGCACCGACCAGTCGGCGTAGGCGCGGCTGTGCGCGATCGTGCCGAACGACGACGCGTAGTCGAGCACCGCGCCGACATCGATGCGAGCCCGAGCCAGCTTCGCCGCGATGCCCGTCGGCGTCGCACCCGACGGGACGGGGGAAACGGAGCGAGCGTTGTCCGAGCGCCATGAGCCGTCGCCGTGCACCTCGTCGTAGCGCGAGATGACGATGTTGTCGAAGTCGATATAGACCCCGACGCGTGCTTCCGGCTGGGCTTCGGCCACGGTGATCCCTCCGTCGTCGCCCGAGGCTATCGCGCCGACCGCGTGAACAATCGGTGAACGTGCCCGTCCCCGACTGTCCAGCTATTGAGCAAGCGGGGCAGCAGGCGCATGCTCCTCTGCGTGGATCCAATCGTGCTTCTCGTCTTGGTCGTGATCACCGCACTCGCGTTCGATTTCACCAACGGCTTCCATGACACGGCCAACGCGATGGCGACGTCCATCGCGACCGGAGCCCTGAAGCCCAAGGTGGCCGTCACCCTTTCCGCGGTGCTCAATCTCGTGGGCGCCTTCCTCAGCGTCGAGGTCGCGTTGACCGTCACGAACGCGGTGGTGAAGATCCAGGATTCGGATGGCGCACCAGACCCAGCGCTGCTGGAGGACGGCGGCTCGGCGCTGCTGCTCATCGTGCTCGCCGGACTCATCGGCGGAATCATCTGGAACCTGCTCACCTGGCTGCTCGGCCTGCCCTCGAGCTCCTCGCACGCCCTGTTCGGCGGCCTGATCGGCTCGACCATCGCGGGCCTCGGCTGGGTGGGCGTGAACTGGGCGGGCGACGGCACGAAGCTCGACGGCGTCGTCGGCAAGGTGATCCTGCCCGCCCTGATGTCGCCCGTGCTCGCCGGAGTCGTGGCCGCGATCGGCACCTGGCTGGTGTTCCGGGTCATCGGCAACCTCGCCGGCAGGTTCACGGACCGCAGCTTCCGCATCGGTCAGATCGGCAGCGCGTCGCTCGTCTCACTCGCCCACGGCACGAACGACGCTCAGAAGACGATGGGCGTCATCACGCTCGCCCTGATCGCCGCCGGAGGTTGGGACGACACCGAGTCGGTGCCTCTCTGGGTTAAGATCAGCTGCGCCCTGGCGATCTCGGCGGGCACCTACATCGGCGGGTGGCGCATCATCCGCACCGTCGGCAAGGGCCTGGTCGAAATCAACACCCCGCAGGGAATGGCGGCGGAGAGCTCGTCGGCGGCGGTCATCCTGGCCTCGAGCCACCTCGGTTTCGCGCTGTCGACCACCCACGTCGCGACCGGATCCATCCTGGGCTCCGGGGTCGGACGACCGGGAGCCGAGGTGCGCTGGCGGGTCGCCCTGCGCATGGTCATCGCGTGGGTCATCACCATTCCGGCGGCCGGGGCCGTGGGAGCCATCATGTGGTACATCGGTCATCTCGCCGGGGGAGCGGTCGGCGGCATCATCATCGTCGTCATCCTCGCCGCTCTCGCGCTCTTCATGTTCATCCGGTCGCGCCAGAACGCGGTCGGCGCCCACAACGTCAACGACGAGTGGCAGGACAAGCGCCGCTCGCCCGAGAAGAAGTCGACGACGGTCTAAGGAGCTTTTCGAAATGTTCCCTTTGTTCCTCGACGCCGCCTGGCAGGTGGCCCTCGCTGCGCTGCTGCTCGGCGCCGGCCTTCCCACGCTGTTCGCCCTCGGGGTCCGCTCCTTCGCCATCGCCGGTGGAGCGCACGACGACGGACGCACGCAACGACCCGCGTTCCGGGCGCTCGGTGTTCTCTGCTACGTGCTCGTCATCGTGGCGGTACTCGTCGGTCTGACGGTCATCATCGCCACCGGTTTCGGCAAGGAAGTCAGCTTCGAGAACATCATCCCGATGGTGGTGGACAAGGAATGACAGACGACGCGAAGTCGGACGACGGCATCGTCGCGAGGGTCGTCGGCTGGCTGCGTGCGGGATACCCCGATGGCGTGCCGGAGGAGGACTATGTCGCCCTGCTCGGCATCCTCCAACGCAGCCTGACCCCGAGCGAGATCGCCGTCGTCGTCGACGGGCTCGTCGCCGACGCGGCGACCCTTGCCGCGGACGGGCTCGAACTCGAGGTCGACGCGGTGCGGCGTCGAATCGAGGAGTTGCTCCAGGGACCGGCGTTGCCGAGCGACGTCGCGCGCGTGGCGGGCCGGCTGGCGAGCGCGGGATGGCCGCTCGGCCGTCCCATCGACGACGCGCCCGCCCCGGGGGATCGAGTGGGGCTCGTGACGCGGGTGGTGCGCTGGCTGCGCGAGGGCTACCCGATGGGCTTGCCCGAGAACGACTTCATCCCGCTGGTCGCGCTGCTGCGTCGCCGACTCACCGACGCCGAGGTCATCGAGGTCGCCGCGCGCCTATCGGCCGAGGGGGCGCTCCCGCCGACCCGCGTCGATGTCGGATCGGCCATCGCCGAGGTGACGTCGGCGCTGCCGTCCGAGGACGACATCGAGCGCGTCCGCCGCTCCCTCGTCGAGCACGGGTGGCCCGTCGACTTCCCCGTCTGACGGCCAGGCGACGGGCCACCGAACGCGGCTAGTCGCGACCGTCGGTCCCCGCGCGGTCCGTCAGGTCGGGTTCGGAGCGTGCGGCGTCGGCCGCATCCTCTTCGGGGCGCGGCGCGATGTTCTCGTCGTACTCGAGCTCGGGGATGTCGGGGAAGTGCGCTGCGTCGTCGTCGGGACGGCCGTCGCTGTTCGAGGTCATGACTGAACGCTACCCATCCTCCGCTGCAGGATCCTCACCCTCGGCAGCAGAATCGTCGTCGACGCTCGCGAACCACTCGGCGTAGGGGGTGTTGCGCGCGAGGTGACGGTTGAGGTCGGGTGCGCCGTCGTCCCACCACACCGGCCCACGCTCCCCGAGACCCCGTTTGGCGGCGTCGACCCGGTCGCGCGCTGCGCGCACCGCGTCGGCATCGTCGATGCCGAAGGCCGCCTTCTTGGCGCGGCGTGCATCCATCAGCTCGTGCACCAGCGCCGACCGCTCCTCGTCGGACAGCCCCGGATTCGCCCGACGCCAGAGGCGCCCGCGCACGACGAGATACCGCCCGTCGGGCGTCACCGGTGCTGCGGAGGATTCAGCCACGTCACCTCGATCGTCTCTTTCCTGCCCTCGCATAGGACGGAATCGAGGTGATCCTATGTGACCGGAACTGGGTATATCGCCCAGCGAACCCCGAATGCCAGCCTCTATTTCGGAGGGCCAGGAATGCGGCCCGAAAAGGCGGGGAGCTGACATGACCGAAGAAAGTGCCTGGAATGCGGCGCGTCTGATTCCGACGTCCGGGATCAACGGGGCGGAAGAACAAGAGCGTCGCGCGACGTCCGCGCTTCTTGCCGTGATGTCATCCGTTCGCGAGTTCGGCCGCACCCTCATCGGACCTCTTGGTGCACCCGCGGGAGCCATCGAGACCTTCATCGAGGTTCCCTTCATGGTCGGTGACAAGCGGGTGTTCCCCGACGGGCTCATCCGCACGCGGCGAGGCGGCAAGGAGTGGACGGCTCTCGTGGAGGTGAAGACGGGGTCGAATCAACTGTCGGGGGAGCAGCTCGAGAACTATCTCGACGTCGCTCGCGAGCACGGTTTTCAGGCGTTGGTCACCATTTCGAATGAGCTGCCGCCCGCGGTCGGAATGCACCCGACGAACGTCGACAAACGCAAATTGAAGAAGGTCGATCTCCATCACTGGTCATGGACCGAAGTCGTGACACAAGCGGTGATGCAGAAGGAATACCGCGGTGTCGCCGACCCCGATCAGGCATGGATTCTCGGGGAGCTGATCCGATATCTCGAACATCCACGATCTGGTGCTCTGTCCTTCGACGACATGGGTCCGAACTGGGTCGGCGTTCGCGAGGCGGTGACTGCCCGGACGCTTCGAGTCGGGGACAAGACTGCGTCGGAGGTCACCGCACGCTTCGATGCGCTGATCCGGTACGCCTGCCTCCAGCTCGGACGGCGGCTTGGGACGGAAGTGGTCCCGGCTCTCTCGCGTCAGGAACTCGTGGATCCGGGTTCACGGAACTCGGCGCTGGTCGCAGGCCTCGCGAGCGACGGGTACCTTCGCGCGGCCATCAAGGTGCCGAATGCGGTGTCGAATCTCGTGGTGGAAGCGGACTTCCGTGCCTCGAAGATCACCTGCTCTTTCGAGATCGATGCGCCCAGGGAGGGCCGCGCCACGACTCGCGTCAACTGGCTGGTCCGGCAACTTAAGGACGCTCCCGAAACCGTTCGAGTCGAAGCGTTCGCGGCGCGAGCGCGAGCCGGAACGGCGGAACTCCTGCGCGAGGTCCGTGAGGCACCGGCGAAGCTGATCCTCGATCCTGCGAAAGAGATCAAGTCCTTCCGCGTCGCGCAGGTCCACCCGATGGGGACGAAGCGAGGAACCGGCAGGGGGTCCTTCATCGACTCCGTCCTCGCCGCGATCGACACGAGCTACGGCGACGTCGGTCAACGCCTCAAGGCATGGTCGGCATCACCTCCACGACTGCGCTCGGTCGACGAGGTGGAGGTCGATCCGAGTATTCAGGCGGCTCTCCCGTCGGCTGCCCTCTCGTCGCAGGATGACGAGGTCCGCGTCTGATCAGCAGGTAGGTCCACCGCCGTCGAACTACCCTCGGAGTATGAGCGGCGAGGTGAGGGTCGGGGTCGAGACCGAGCGCAAGTACGACGTCCCGACGGAGGCGTCGATCCCGCATCTCGCGTCGCTCGGATACGAGGTCGAATTCGACCGCTTCGCTCTGCGGGCCGACTACTACGACACCCGCGACCATGTCCTCGCGCAGAACCGGATCACCCTGCGCCGCCGAGAGGGCGGACACGACTCCGGGTGGCACCTCAAGACCCCCGGCGACGACGGTCGCGTCGAGCATCAGGCTCCGCTCGGCACCGACCAGGTGCCCGCCGAGCTGCGCGGGCTCATCGCGGATCTCATCGGCGACGCCGAGTTGGTCCCGGTCGTCGAGCTGCAGACCGACAGGACGACGGCCACATTGGTGGCCGGGGAAGTCGAGGTCGCCGAGATCGCCGACGACCGGGTCACCGGGCGCAGGGTCGACGTGGGCGAGACGCGAGTGTGGCGCGAATGGGAGGCAGAGCTGCTTTCCGACGCACCCGCCGGGCGCGACGAGCGAGCGGCGGTGCTCGATCGGATCGAAGAGCGTCTCCTCGCGGCCGGCGCAGTCCCGTCACCCGCCGCGTCGAAGCTCGCCCGCGCGCTCGGTCGGGAACCCCTGCCCACGTTCTGACACCTTCCGCTCGGGCGTCGATGGGCACTCTCGCAGGCGCTGTTCAGACTGCGCTGTGGGAGACTTCCGAGTGTGAGGGCACGGGCGTTTTTCACCGCGGCGACCGCGAGTTACGTCCTCAACTGCGCGCTCGGCGCGAGCGTCGCCCTGCGCCTCGTCGACACCCGCAACTTCCGCTGGGTGCACCACGCCATCTACATCACCACCGCAACCCTGGCGGGAGCCGCGGCGACGAGCGCGCTGTGGGCGAAACCCCGTCGCGAGGCGGTCGAGGCGACGGTGCTGCTCGCTCCGGCAGCTGTCCCGCTCGCGGTCATCCCGTACGCCGGGACGCACTCGAAGCGGCACTACGCGGTGGCGCTGTCGGCGGCCCCCTTCTTTCTCGCCGGCCTGATCCGATCCTGGAGGTAGCGCGTGGAGCTCTTCGACGCCATCCGTCGACGCAAGACGACCAACGGGCACTTCCTGCCCGACCCGGTGTCCGAGGAGCATCAGCGCACGCTGATGGAACTCGCGGGGCGAGCGCCGTCGCAGCTCAACAGTCAGCCGTGGCGCTTCGTGCTCGTCGAGAACCGGGACACCATCGAGACCGTGGCGCGCATCAGCGGCGAGAGCATGACCGAGGCGATGTCGAACGGGACGTTCTTCGAGCGCTACAAGCCGTACTTCCGCTTCAGCAAGGACGAGATGGAGCGCCGTCGCGACGGGATGCTGTTCGACAAGCTTCCCGCACCGCTTCGCCCCTTCACGAGCCAGGCCTTCACCTCGCGGGGGCAGAAACTCATGAACACCCTGCGCGTGCCGCACACCCTCGGCGAGGAGAACCGCAAGCTCGTCGCCGGGTCACCGCTCCTCCTCGGCGTCATGCTCGACCGATCCGAGTACCGGCCGGGCGAACTGTCGTCGTTCTACTCGGTGTTCAGCATGGGCGCCGCGATGGAGAACGTGTGGCTGTCGACCCTCGAACTCGGCATGGGGATCCAGTTCGTCTCCTTCCCGATGGAGGTCCCCGGCAAGTGGGATCTCATCGTCGACCTGTTGAAGGTGCCCGCCGAGTACGAACTCATGGCGGTCTACCGGCTCGGCTACCTCCCGCCCGAGCAGCGCCGACCGGCCATCGACTGGTCGAGTCACCAGCGCAAACTCGCGTCGCAGTACGTCTTCCGCGAGACGGTGGACAACCCGCAGCAGGGCTGGGACGAGCCGCTCGTCCCCGGCGAGCGGTGACCGCCGACCAGCGTCATGCCGACGGCGTCGATGCCGGCGCCGCGTCGGTTTCCGTTCAAGCGCTGCGCGAGGTGATCCTCGAGGCCGACCCGCGCATCCGCGAAGAGGTGAAGTGGAACTCGCCGAGCTTCACCATCGCCGAGCACTTCGCGACCATGCACATCCGCCCTTCCCGTCCGCTGCTGCTCATCCTGCACGCGGGAGCGAAGAAGAGCGGCGCCGACCTGCCCTCCGAGATCGATGATCCGGACGGGCTGCTCGAGTGGAAGTCAGGGGAGAGGGCGGTGCTCGCCTTCCGTGACTCCGCCGAGATCTCCGAGCGGCGAGCATCGGTGCAGCACATCCTCCGCGACTGGATCGCCGCGACCCAGTAGCCGGCGAGCGGTGACCGCCGGTCCGGTAAACCACCTCGGTGCCGGGGGATACCCCGATTGCCATGAGCCGCGGTGCGGAGGATCGTAGGCGCATGACCTCCCTCGTACGTCCCGTCAGCGGCCGCATGATCGCCGGTGTCTGCGCCGCACTCGCGAAGCGGTTCGGCTGGTCGGTGGGCCTCGTCCGCGTCCTCGCGATCGTGTCCCTGTTACTGCCCGGCCCGCAGATCCTCATCTACATCGTCATGTGGATCGTCATCCCCGGAGAGGATCGCGCCGCCCGCGCCCGGTCGGTCCCCTGACACGCTCCGCCGTCTTGCGCCCGACGATTGGCCTTGAGCGCCACGGCGAGGCAGGCTTGACGGATGAGCGCAGAGCCTGAGGTCCTCCGGTACGCCGCCTTCGCCGCCGAACCCGGGGGAGGCAACCCGGCCGGCATCGTGCTCGACGCGTCCTCGATGACCGATGCCGACATGCAGGCGACAGCGGCCGAGGTCGGCTTCGCCGAGACCGCGTTCGTCACCGGACGCTCCGACGATGCGGAACCCCGCTTCGCGCTGCGCTACTTCTCACCGATCGCCGAGGTCCCGTTCTGCGGTCACGCCACCGTGGCGACCGCGGTCGCCCTCGCCGAGCGTGAGGGCGACGGCACCTTCCACTTCGACACCGCCGTCGGCGAGGTCGTCATCCACACCGGGCAGCCGTTCCCGGACGGCCCGATCGTCGCCACCTTCACGAGCGTCGACCCCGAGGTCCGTCCGCTCGACCCCGCAGTACTGACCCGGCTGCTCTCGCTGCTCGGCCTCGAGGAGGATGCGCTCGACACCGACTACCCGGTGAAGGTCGCCTACGCGGGCAATCGGCATCCGATCGTCGTCCTCGCCGACGAGACGGTGTTCGACGGCTTCACCTTCGACGCCGCATCGATGCGCGCGCTCATGGACGAGCAGGGATGGAGCGGCACCGTCACCGTGCTCCGCGCACTCGACGACGCGAGATTCGAGGCCCGCAACCTGTTCCCCGTCGGCACCATGACCGAGGATCCGGCGACGGGGTCGGCGGCCGCCGCGCTCGGCGGGTACCTGCGAGACCTCGGTCTCGTGGAGGCTCCCGCGACCGTGACGATCCTGCAAGGGCGCCACGTGGGGCGCCCCAGCTCGCTGCTCGTCGACATCCCGGCGATCGGCGGGATCCGCGTCAGCGGCGGCGCCGCCGCCATCGCCGACTGAGGCCGACGCTCACGGAACTCGATGCCTTCCCGTCTACCGTGTCGCGAATGGACGAGCGGTGGTGGGAGACGGGAGTCATCTACGAGGTGTACCCGCGGTCATTCGCCGACACGGACGCGGACGGCATCGGCGACCTCCGCGGCGTGATCGAACATCTGCACTACATCGCCTCGCTCGGCGTCGACGGGATCTGGTTGACGCCGTTCCAACCGTCGCCCGGGGTGGATCAGGGCTACGACGTGAGCGACTACTGCGATGTCGACCCCCTATTCGGCACCCTCGCCGACTTCGACGAGCTCCTCGCCGATGCGCACGCGCTCGACATCCGGGTACTCGTCGACCTGGTACCGAACCACACCTCGGTCGACAACGAGCGCTTCATCGCCGCCGTCGCGGCAGGGCCGGGGTCACCCGAGAGGGAGCTGTTCCACTTCGCGCAGGGGCGGGATCCGCAGACCCCGCCGAACAACTGGCTGAGCGTCTTCGGCGGCCCCGCCTGGTCGCGGGTCGCACCCGATTCGGCCGACGACACGCAGTGGTACCTACACCTGTTCTCCCCGGCCCAACCCGACTGGAACTGGCGCAACCCCGCTGTCGGCGACTACTTCGAGGGCGTGCTGCGGTTCTGGCTCGACCGCGGCGTCGACGGCGTGCGCGTCGACGTCGCGCACGGATTGTTCAAGACCGAGGGGCTGCCCGACTCCGAGGTCGTTCCCACCGTCATCGACGGTCTCCGATCGAACCCGCTCGCGATGGACCAGGAACCGGTTCACGATGTCTATCGCCGCTGGCGGCGGGTCGCCGAGGAGTACCGGCCGCCACGCCTGCTGGTCGGCGAGGTCAACCTCATTCCGGCGCGTTCGGCGCGTTACACCCGCGCCGACGAGCTGCACCAGACTTTCGCCTTCTCGTTCGCGCGGCTGGGCTGGGAGCCCGATCAGTGGCTCGAGGTCGGCCGCGAGCTCGATGCCGTCCGCCGCGAGTACGGGGCGTCACCCACATGGGCGCTCGAGAACCACGACCTCGTGCGCTCGGTCACGCGGTTCGGCGGCGGGGAGCGCGGGCTCGCAAGGGCGCGGGCCGGATTGCTGTCGGTGCTCGGCTTCCCCGGGGGCGCTTACGTGTTCCAGGGTCAGGAGCTCGGACTGCCCGAGGTCGACGTGCCCCTCGACGCGCGGAAGGATCCGATGTGGTTCCGCGGCGGAGTGTCCCGCGATGGCGTGCGGGTGCCCATGCCGTGGACGCGATCGACGGATCGCCACCACGGTTTCGTCCCGGAGGGCGCCGTGACTCCGCCGTGGCTGCCGACGCCCGATTGGTGGGGCGAGAACGCCGTCGACGTGCAGGAGGCGACCGACGAGTCGACGCTGCACCTCTTCCGTACGGCGATCGCGACGCGCAAGCGACTGCTGGCCGACGGGGTGTTCGCCGCCGACGAGGGCGCCGAGTGGTCGCTCGCCGACGACGGTCTGCTCGTGTGCCGCCGGGATCGCGGGGCGATGATCGCCGTCGCGATGGGCGACAACCCCGCGGTACTGCCGGAGGGGCAGGTCGTGCTCGCCTCCGCGCCGCAGATGGACGGTCGCCTGCCCGCCGACGCGGCAGCCTGGATCATCCCGGACTGACCGGACGAGGTGCCCGGTTCTGCGGGTGCGGACGCCGAAACACCCGCAGAACCGGGCACCTCGCCTAGCGGTAGAGCGAGTCGAACTCGTCGGCGAAGTGTTCGAGCACGACCTTGCGCCGCACCTTCAGCGACGCGGACAGCTCGCCCTGCTCCTCGCTGAGGGCACGCGGCAGGATCACGTACTTGCGGATGCCCTCGGCACGCGACACCGACTGGTTCGCACGGGCGATCTCCTCATCGAGCGCCGCCCGAACCGTCTCGTCGTTCGCGGCGTCGGCGAGCGACAGAGCGGGGCGCCCCTTGCTCTTCAGCCACCCCTCGAGCATCGCCTCGTCGAGGGCGATGAGCGCGCCGATGAACGGCTTCTCATCACCGACGACGACGACCTCCGAGATGATCGGATGCGATCGGAGCAGGTTCTCGAGGCCGGCGGGCTGCACGTTCTTGCCGCCCGCGGTGATGATGATCTCCTTCTTGCGCCCCACGATGTAGAGGTAGCCGTCGGAGTCGAGCCGGCCGTAGTCGCCCGTCGCGAACCAGCCGTCGACGAACTCGGAGGCCGTCGCGTCCGGGTCGCCGCGGTAGCCGCGGAAGACGTTCGGCCCCTTCACGAGGATCTCGCCGTCGTCGGCGATGTGCACACCCGTGCCGGGGTAGGGAGCGCCGACGCTGCCGATCTTGATGAGCCCCGGCCGGTTCACGGCGGTGGGAGCCGACAGTTCGGTCAGGCCGTACCCCTCCATGACGGTGATGCCGATGCCGCGGAAGAAGTGCCCGAGCCAGACGGCGAGCGGGGCGCCGCCCGAGATCGCGTAGGTGACCTGTCCGCCCATGACGGCGCGGATCTTCTGGAACACCAGCCGGTCGGCGACCTTCATGCGCGCCGCCAGCACGGGCGAGGGCCCGCCGGTGTCGAGCGATCGCGAGTAGGCCTGCGCGGTCTTCGACGCCCACTGGAAGATCCGCTGCTTCACACCCGTCCCGGAGAGGGCGTTCGCGGAGTTGTAGAAGGTCTCGAATACGCGCGGCACCGCGAGAAGCCAGGTTGGACGGAACGCCTGCAGGTCGGCGACGAGCGTCTTCGTGCTGGGGGTGTAGCCGATGACGCTGCCCGAATACATGCAGAGGTAGTTGATGAACCGGCCGAAGACGTGGGAGAGCGGGAGGAACAGCAGGGTGCGCTTGTCCTCGCCCTTGACGACCCCGCCGAGATTCGGGTCGTCGACCCCGTTCACGATGTGGGTGACGAAGTTGCCGTGGGTCAGCTCGACGCCCTTGGGTCGGCCCGTCGTGCCGGAGGTGTACACGATGGTGGCGAGTGTGTCGAGGTCGGCGGCGGCGGCACGCTCGAGCACGACCTCCTCGTCGATCTCGGCGCCCGCGGTCCGCAGTTCCGCGAGGGCGCCGGGGGAGTCCTCGAGCACCAGCACGCGCTCGAGCGGCGACGACTCGAGCAGCGCGTCGGCGAGCGCCGCCATCGTCCGGTTCTCGGTGACGAGGACCTTGAGGGCCGAGTCGGTGACGATCCACGCCAGCTGGTCCGCCGAGGAGGTCTGATAGACGGGCACCGTCACCGCGCCGGCGAAGAGGCCCGCGACATCGAGCACCGACCACTCGTACCGGGTGTTCGCCATGACGCCCACCCGGTCGCCGGGCTCGACCCCGAGGGCGACGAAGCCGCGGGCGGTGGCGAGCACGTCATCGAGGAAGCGCTGCGCGGTCACCGGAACGAACCCGCCGTCGTCACCCTTGATCTCGGCGAGCGTGCTGCCGGGACGTGAGCGGGCGCGTTCGAGCACGACCGAGCACAGCGACATCGCCGCCGTCGCGGTGCCGTAACCGGGGGTCCAGGTCTCGCGCAGTTCTTCGGGCATCGACACTCACCCTATGACGGCGGGCTCCGCCGACCGCGTCGACTGGCGGGAGGGTGCCCGTCGTTCAGGCGGTCCTGCGGCGCAGGGTCACTGCGGCGAGCACCACCGCGACGACGGCGAACGCCGCCACGATCGCGAGCTCCCGCAGGACGTCCCCGGTCGCGTCGGCTTCAGTGGACACCAGATCGAGGGCGTCGATCGCGTGGGACAGCGGCAACCAGTCCGAGATCGCGTGCAGCACGTCGGGCATGTCCTCACGGGGGACGATGATGCCGCCGAGCAGGACCTGAGGGAAGACGAGGGCGGGCATGAACTGCACCACTTGGAACTCGGTGGCGGCGAACGCGCTCGCGAAGAGGCCCAGGGTGGTGCCGAGCAGCGAGTCCACGACGGCGACGAGGACGAGCAGCCACGGGTCGCCCGCCACCTCCAGCCCGCAGACCCACACCGCGTAGCCGACGGCGACGAGCGACTGGGCGACGGCGAGCAGGCCGAATGCGATCGTGTAGCCGCCGATGATGTCGCCCTTGCCGATCGGCATGGTGAGCAGCCGCTCGAGCGTGCCCTCCCGCCGCTCGCGGAGCGTCGTGATGCTGGTGACGAGGAACATGACGATGAACGGGAAGAGCCCGAGCACGGCGGGCCCCACCTGCTGGAACACCGGCGTCTCCTCGAAGATCCACGCCATCAGCCCGACCAGCAGGCTCGGCACGACGAGGAGCAGCGCGATGGTGCGCGGGTCGTGCGCGATCTGCCGCAGGATCCGCACCGCCGTGGCGAGGGTCAGGCGCGGGCTCACGAGCGGGCCTCGCGCACGAGTGCGAGGAACGCGCCCTCGGTGTCGCGCGCACCGGTCGAGCGCAGCAGGCCGGCGGGGGAGTCGTCGGCGATCAGCGCCCCGTCTCGCAGGAGCAGCAACCGGGAGCAGTGGTCGGCCTCGTCCATCGCGTGCGAGCTGACGATCAGCGTCGTGCCCCGCGCGGTGATGTCCGCGAAGAGGTCCCACAGGCTCGCCCGCAGGACCGGGTCGAGCCCGGTCGTCGGCTCGTCGAGCACGAGGAGCTGCGGTGTGCCGAGCAGTGCGGCGGCGAGTGAGACGCGTCCGCGTTGGCCGCCGCTCAGGGTGGAGACGAGGCTCGAACGGTGCGCCGTGAGGTCCACCGATTCAAGGGTCTCGACGACCCGGTCGCGGCCGACGCGGAGGATGGAGGCGAAGTAGCGCAGGTTCTGCTCGACGGTGAGGTCGGCGTAGACGCTCGCCTGCTGGGTGACGTACCCGACGCTCGAGCGCAGGGGCACGCTGCCCGCCGGCTCGCCGAGTACGCTCACGCTGCCGGAGGAGATCTTCTGCACACCGACGAGGGCGCGCATGAGGGTCGTCTTGCCCGATCCGCTCGGGCCGAGCAAGCCGACGAGCGCCCCGTGGGGGAGCTCGAACGAGAGACCGTGCAGGATCTGCGTGCGTCGACGGCGGACGACGAGGTCGGTGACGCGTACTGCGGGGGCGTTGTCCACGGCTGCATTCAAGGGCCGCGGCGGAGCCGCTGTCAACGCCTAGGATCGCCGCATGTCCGAGACCGCGCCGCAGGCCGATAGCGCGTCGCATCCGGACGCCCACCCCCTCTTCGCGCGGATCGTCGAGCGCCTGCGCGCTGCGGGCTGCGTCTTCGCCGAGGAGGAGGCGCAACTGCTGATCGCCGAGGCGGCGGACGCCGCGCAGCTCGAGGCCATGACCCGGCGTCGGATCGAGGGCGAGCCGCTCGAGCAGATCGTCGGGTGGGTGGAGTTCGCGGGGCTGCGGCTGGCGGTCGCGCCGCGCGTCTTCGTGCCGCGCCGTCGCAGCGAGATCCTCGTCGACTCCGCCGCACCGTTGCTCGCGGCGGGCGACGAGCTGGTCGAGCTCTGCTGCGGGGTGGCCGCGGTGAGCGCGGCGCTCGAGCGCCGGGTGCCCGGCATCGGCGTCTCCGCGGCGGACATCGATCCGGCCGTGCTGATCCCCGCTCGCCGCAACCTCGGACCGGAAGCGGCCGTGTTCCAGGGCGACCTTTTCGCGCCCCTGCCTCCGCGATTGAGGGGCACCGTCCGTCTCGTCGTCGCGAACGCGCCGTACGTGCCGAGCGGTGAGATCGGCATGATGCCGCTCGAAGCCCGCGAACACGAGCCCGGCGTCGCGCTCGACGGCGGAGTCGACGGGCTGGGATTGCACCGACGGATCGCCGCCGAAGCTCCCGAGTGGCTGCGGCCCGGTGGACACCTCCTCATCGAGACGAGCAGGCGCCAGGCCGCCGCAACGCTCGCCGTCTTCACGGCGTCGGGCTTCGATGCGCAGGTGGTCTCCGACGATGAGATCGACGGCACGGCGGTACTCGGGCGTCTGCGCTGACCAGCCGGTCGGACGCGCCGTGCATCGAATTCTCTCCGGTGGCTCCCAGCCGGTTCGGAGAAGACTGAGGATTCACCCGACCGAGGCGGAATCGGGGCTGCTCTGCACCGGTGCAGAAGGGATCCGAGCATGGCGCTGACCGATAAGAGGACCGTCGACACCGACGGGCCCGAACTCAAGCGGGTGATGGGGCCCAAGCTGCTGCTGCTGTTCATCATCGGCGACATCCTCGGCACCGGCATCTACGCGCTCACCGGACAGGTCGCCGCGGAAGTGGGCGGTGCGGCATGGCTGCCGTTCATCGTCGCCTTCCTCGTCGCGCTCGTCACCGCATGCAGCTACCTCGAACTGGTCACCAAGTTCCCGCAAGCAGCGGGGGCCGCCCTGTACGCGCACAAGGCGTTCGGCATCCACTTCCTCACCTTCCTCGTCTGCTTCACCGTCATGTCGTCGGGCATCACCTCGGCGTCGGCGGCGGCCGGCGCATTCGCGAGCAACTTCGCGATCGGATTCGGCCTCGGCGAATCGGCGGGCACCGCCTTGTTCATCGCCCTCGCGTTCATGCTGCTGATCGCGGCCGTCAACCTCCGCGGCGTCGCCGAGAGCGTCGGCCTCAACGTCGTGCTGACCCTCATCGAGCTCTCGGGCCTGCTGCTGGTCGTCTTCATCAGCTTCTTCGCGATCTTCGGCGGCCAGGCCGACTTCTCGCGGGTCGTCGCGTTCGAGACCCCCGATGGCAAGAACCTGTTCCTCGCCGTCAGCGCCGCGACCTCGCTCGCCTTCTTCGCGATGGTCGGCTTCGAGGACTCGGTGAACATGGCGGAGGAGACGAAGGAGCCGAACCGCATCTTCCCGCGCATCATGCTGACGGGTCTCGGCATCACCGCGGTGGTGTACGTGCTCGTCTCGATCGTCGCGGTCGCCGTCGTCCCGGTGGGTGAGCTCGCCGGCAACGACACGCCTCTCGTCACCGTGGTCGAGACGGCGGCGCCGGACTTCCCGATCAGCTCGCTGATCCCGTTCATCTCGCTCTTCGCCGTCGCCAACAGCGCGCTGATCAACATGATGATGGCGAGCCGCCTGCTCTACGGCATGAGCAAGCAGGGCGTGCTCCCGCCCTTCCTGTCGAAGGTGCTGCCGGGACGGCGGACCCCGTGGGCGGCGATCCTGTTCACGACCGTCATCGCGCTCGGCCTCACTTCGTTCGTGTCCATCGACCCCGACAACCCGATCGCGGTGCTCCTCGGCGGCACCACCTCGCTGCTGCTGCTCGCCGTCTTCGCCGTCGTGAACGTCGCCGTGCTCGTGCTCCGCCGCCAACCCGTCGAGCATTCGCACTTCCGCACGCCGACGGCGCTGCCCATCGTCGGAGCGATCGCCTGCGCCTACCTGGTCCTGCCCTGGACGTCGGGACGCGACATCGAGCAGTACTCGATCGCCGGCATCCTGCTCGTCCTCGGCGTCCTCCTCTGGGTCGTCACCTACGTCGACCGCCGCGTGCGCGGATACTCGCGGAGCTCCGCCGTCGACGAGGAGAACCTCGACAAGGATCTGCGTTGAGGCGACGCATCATGCCAAGCCGGATCGACGGAGGGGTCCGTCGAAGAATGGAGAGTCGCCGATGACCACGATCGCCCTGTTCCACTCCGTCCTCGGGGTGCGCCGCGGTGTCACCGACATGGCAGACCGATGGAGGCGGGACGGGCACGATGTGCTGGTCGTCGACCAGTACGACGGCCGCGTCTTCGACGACTACGAGGAGGCGAGCGCGTTCGTCGACGAGATCACCTTCCCGGTGTTGATGGACAAAGCTGTCACCGCCACGGCCGACCTGCCCGACGGGTTCGTCACCGCGGGGTTCTCGAACGGTGCGGGCATGGCGCAATGGGTGGCGACGCAGCGCACCGTCGCGGGCAGCATTCTCTTCGCGGGCGCCCTTCCGCTCGAGGCGTTCGGTCTCGAAGCCTGGCCGGGCGCGACGGCGGTGCAGATCCACCTCACCGAGAACGACCCCTACCGCGACGGACCCTGGACCGAACGCTTCGCCGTCGAGGCGCAGGAGGCGGGTGCCGCGGTCGAGCTGTTCGAATATCCGGGTGCGGGGCACCTGTTCACCGACCCGACCCTGCCGAATGAATACGACGCCGAGTCGACCGCGCTGGCCGAGACCCGCGCGGCCCAATTCCTCGCGCGTCTCTGAGGGCTGACGACATGGCGCTCCGCGCCCCGGCCGGTAGGCGAAGATGGGGGAGTGCCTGAACTCGGACTGCTCTTCGACGTCGACGGACCCATCGCCAGCCCCGAGTCACGGACGGTCGCGATCCCGGGCATCCTCGACGATCTCGTCACCCTCGCCCGCGGTGGAGTTCCGATCGCCTTCATCACCGGCCGGTCCGACGCGTTCATCGCCACTCAGGTAGTCGAACCCCTGCTCGCCGCCGGTCTCGCGCCGGCGCTCGCGGAGGGCGGGGCCGGCATGTTCGGGGTGTTCGAGAAGGGCGGAGTGTGGGCCGAGATCGGCGCCGACGGGTTGGCGGCCGTCACGGTCGATGAGTCGGTCGTCTTCCCGGTCGAGGTGATCGCCGAGATCCGCGATCTCGTGAACCGCCGGTACGAGGACACGATGTTCTTCGACGAGACCAAGCGCGCCATGATCTCGGTCGAGCAGCGCACCGATGTCGACCGCGAACGGTATCGGGACGCGCAGCGGCGGTTCGACGCCGACGCGTTCGAGATCATCGCCGTGCACGGTCTCGGCATCCGCAACGGTGCCGAGGAGCGCCCCGACGCCAACGGCGAGGTGCCGTTCCGGTTCGACCCGACGATCATTTCGACCGACATCGAGTCGGTCGCCCTCGACAAGGATCGGGGTGCGCAGCGCGCGCTCGCCTACTTCGCGACGCGCGGCGAGCTGCCGCGTCGGTGGAGGACGGTCGGCGACTCGCGCAGCGACTATCTGATGGCCGACCACCTGCACGGTGCGGGGTTCGACGTCGCCCATGTCGATGTGCGCCCGAGCGACGGCATCCTCGAGCGGCCGTACCCCGTCGAGGTAATGGGAAGCCGGATCCACGACGAGGCCGGTGCCGAGCTGCTGCGGCGCTGGGTCGAGGCGCTCGCGCTGCGCTGACGCGTTCCTAGAGGACGGTCGTCGCGAGCATACGGCCGATGAACGGCACCGATCCGGCTCACGGGTGCGGAGTCGGATCGGCGCCGGAGGCGTGGTGCGAGGTGTCGGGTCAGCGGCCCGCGGTGTAGTGGGCCGAGATCTGCGTCTGAGTGAGAGCGGTGGTGTAGACCGCAGCGCCGTCAACGGAGCCGGCGAAGAACGTGCTGGTCGGCGCGCCGGTCCAGTTCGTCAGGATGTCGTTGCCCATCCGCCAGTAGCCCGACGCCGACCGCGCGGTCGTGACCGAGGTGTTCTGGGCGACGCGGGTGCCGTCGACGTACAGCGACATGCCGCCCGACGACTGCAGCGTGGCGACGACGTGGTGCCAGGCGCCGTCGTTGTACGAGATCGGGGATGCGATGACGGTGCGGGTACCGCCGGGGGCGACTCCGAAGCTGAGCTTGCCCGCGTTCGTCATGTAGATGTGCCGGTCGGTGTTGGTCGACGTTCCCGTCTGCGAGTTGCCGAAGCCGATGAGGCGGCCACCGCGCGCGGTCGTCGTCTGGAACCACATCTCCACGGAGAACGTGTTGGGGGCCGTGACCAGCGTCGGGGTCGAGACGAAGTCGTTGATTCCGTCGAGGGTGACATAGGGCGAGCTGCCGCCGACGCACCCGCCGGCGACCCTGCTGATCCCGCCGTTCAGGGTGCCGGTGCGGCCGTTGCCGGAGGAATCCGCCGCGGTCGTTCCGGTCGTCTCGGGGAAGCGGTAGGAGAGGAACGGCGAGTCGGGAGCCGTAGCGGTGAGGCAGTCGTAAGTCGCGGCGGCACCGAGCGTCGACGAGGGGTTCGGGGAGGCCGAGGCGAACGCGGCGCTGGCGGGCGGAGCGGTGACGGTGACCGCCGCGACGACGACCGCGATGGCGGAGGCCGCGGTGACGGCGCCGACGAGACCGCGCCCGAAAGCCGGACGGCGGGGGCGGCGCCGCGCGGACGGGCGCGGGGTTCGGGGCCCTTCACTGTCCGAGGACCGGCCGAGTCGGGCGAGACCGAGCAGGGCGAGCACGATCGCGCCGGTGACGGCGAGCGGGACGACCTGGCCGTCGCGGATCCAGACGATGGGCAGCCCGATGTAGGGGACCCTCAGGACTCCCACCCCGACCACGTCGGTCGGGGCGACCGTCGAGGAGTCGGGTTCGGCGTTGGCGTCGCCTTTGAGGGTGAGCCGGCCGTCGTCGCCGTAGCTGACGAAGCGGTGGAACCGCAGCCGGTCGGGGTGGTCGGGATCGTGCACCAGGAGGTCGAGCCCCGGAACCACCTCGTCCGCACCGAGCGGCATCGAGACGATCACGTCGCCGGTGCGGATCGCGGGCGCCATCGAATCGCTCTGGATCGTCGTCGGCGTCCACCCCCAGGCCGCGGGAACCGCGGCCCAGAGCAGCAGAGCGGCCATCGACAGCAGTGCGGCGCGGGCGGTGCCGGCGACCAGTGCCGTCGCCACGGTGGCGGCGCGACGGGGACGGGAGTCCCGCGTGCGTTCGAGCGTTGCCATCAGGAGATCCCCCTTCCTCCGTCGTCGTCTACTCGTGAACTCAGCTGTTCTGGCTCTCCCAGGTGAAGCCGAGAGCCGCGGTGCCGCCCTGAGTGGTGTTGGGTGCGGCCGCGTCGACCGTGTAGGTGATCTGGTAGGTGCGGGTCTCGGTCGCGGCGCCGGTGGGCGCCCAGTTGCCGAGACCGTTGGAGTAGCCGGTGTAGGTGGTCGCGAAGTTCGCGAGGGTTCCGCTGAACAGCGACGAGCCCGACGCGAGAGGCGCGAAGCCGCTGCAGGAGCCGAAGCCGCCTCCGGTGCCCTGCACGATGCTGAGGTTGATGCTCGAGCTCAGTGCGTTGGTCGTCGCCGCGTTGGTGCCGTACAGCTTGACGGCGGCGGGCAGCGTGCCCGACGAGCTGACCGCGATGCACTTGACCCCGGTCGAGCCGGGCTTCAGGTTCGAGGCGTTCGCGGTGGTGAAGAGCGCGGTGCTCGAGTCGTCGTCGGCGAGTGCGACGGTGCCGGCGGTCCAGCTGTTGCCGGTGTTCGACGTGGTGGCGGAGAAGGCCGAGTACGAGGCCTGGGCGATGGTCGCTCCGGAGAGGAGCAGCGCGGCCGGGATGGCCGCCCACTTGATGATGCGGGACGTGCGGATGGCGCGAGTGGTCGACACGAAAGGGCTCCAAAGATCTTTCGACCGTTCCCCCCATGAGCCCGGTCGGCGCCGATTACCTCGGCACGCAAGAAACACTATGACCAAGAAACTTGATTGTCAAACTATTCGATGATCAAGAAGTTTGACGCTCCAGTTTCTTTGTCATCTGACTACTTTGTTGTAGGGTCACTACGACGGAAGAAGACGATGAGCACCTCTGATGAGACCCAGTCCACCGCACCTGCGGGTGGGTTCGACCCCGACTCGCCATACAACGCCGCTTTGGTGGCGTCCGCCGAGTTCGTGCGCGCCGTCGATGCTCTGCGTCGCCGCTTCGCCGCCGGCCTCGGAGTCGGCATGACCGAGATGCAGGCGATGTCCTACGTCCTCGAGGCGGGCGGCGTCTTGACGCCGAAGGCCCTCGCGGCCCACCTCGACCTGTCGACGGGCGCGGTCACCGCCCTGCTCGACCGACTCGAGGCGAATGGCGCCATCGAGCGTCGAGCCAACCCGTCCGACCGTCGTAGCACCCTCATCGCGCTGACCGACACGGGCAAGCGCAGTATCGAAGGCAACTACGTCGAGTACGAAGAGCTCGTCGTCGCCGCCGCGAAGTCGAAGTCCGCGAAGGACCTCAAGGTCATCGCCGAGTTCTTCCACGAACTCGCGCAGTCCTTCGACAAGGCGGTGTGACTCGGACGTCCACCTCTCAGCGACGAGAAAGGCCCACCGGCGAACCGGTGGGCCTTTCTTCGTTCGTTCGGAAGATCAGGAGCGCGTGTCCTCGAGCAGCTTGCTCGACTCGTCGTGCCAGCTGCGGGCGACGCCCTCGAGCTTGTCCTGGTACTTCTTGCCGTGGTGGGCGCAGAACAGCAGCTCTCCGCTGCCGAGCTCCACTCGGATGTAGGCCTGGGCGCCACAGCTGTCGCAGCGGTCGAGCGCCGTCAGCTCGTAGGCGGGAGCGTCCAGCGCGTCTGTTGCGGTGTTCGACATGTGCGGCTCCTCGTCGCTAGTAAAGTCCGTCACTTGAGTTGAACAATGAAAGCACGCCTTTGTTCCGTGTTCGCCCAGTGTGTCGCCGTTTCGCTGTGCGCGTAGCGGATCGTTACACGTTCGAATTCCGGGGCGCTCATCGCCTCGAGCCGGCCGAGCCCCGGCGTGGAGCGCCGGCGAGGTCGGAGGCGGCGATTACCCTGACGAGGTGGCAGCACAGGACTACTCCGCCAGACACCTCTCCGTTCTCGAGGGGCTCGAAGCGGTGCGCAAGCGCCCCGGCATGTACATCGGCAGCACCGACTCGCGCGGGTTGATGCACTGTCTCTGGGAGATCATCGACAACTCGGTCGATGAAGCACTCGCGGGGCACGGCACCGCGATCGAGGTCATCCTCCACTCCGACGGCAGCGTCGAGGTCCGCGACCGCGCCCGCGGCATCCCCGTCGACATCGAGCCGAAGACCGGTCTCACCGGCGTCGAGGTGGTCTTCACGAAGCTTCATGCCGGCGGCAAGTTCGGCAGCGGGTCGTACGCCGCGTCCGGAGGGCTCCACGGCGTCGGCGCCTCCGTCGTCAACGCGCTCTCCGAGCGCCTCGACGTCGAGGTGGACCGCGGCGGCAAGACCTACGCCATGTCGTTCCACCGCGGCGAGCCGGGCACCTTCGCCGACGGCGCAGGCGCGACGGCGCAGAAGAGCCCGTCATCGGCCTTCAGTCCGTTCGTGTCGGGCAGCGAGCTCACCGTCATCGGGAAGGTCGCGAAGGGGGTCACCGGCACACGGGTGCGCTACTGGGCCGACCGGCAGATCTTCTCGCCCGAGGCGACGTTCTCGACCGGCGACCTCGTCGCGCGGGCTCGGCAGACGGCCTTCCTGGTGCCGGGGCTGCGCATCTCGATCCGCGACGAGCGTGGCGCCGAGGTCGTCGAGGAGGACTTCCACTACGAGGGCGGCATCTCCGAGTTCGCCGACTTCCTCGCCCCCGACGAAGCGGTCATCGAGACCTGGCGTGTGACGGGCCGGGGCGGGTTCACCGAGACGGTGCCCGTGCTGCAGGAGAACGGTCACATGGTGCCGACCGAGGTCGAACGCGAATGCGAGGTCGACATCGCGCTGCGATGGGGCACCGGGTACGACACCACGGTGCGCAGCTTCGTCAACATCATCGCCACACCCAAGGGCGGCAGCCACCAGGCAGGCTTCGAGGCGGGTCTGCTCAAGGTGCTGCGGGCCCAGGTCGAGGCCAACGCCCGCCGGCTGAAAGTCGGCAACGACAAGCTCGACAAGGACGACGTGCTCGCGGGGCTCACCGCGGTGCTCACGGTGCGGCTGCCCGAACCGCAGTTCGAGGGCCAGACGAAGGAGGTGCTCGGCACCCCGGCGGTGCGCGGCATCGTCACCAACGTGCTGTCGAAGGCCCTGACCGAACGCTTCGCCTCGACCAAGCGCGAGGATAAGGCGCAGTCGGCGCTTCTACTCGACAAGGTGGTCGCCGAGATGAAGGCGCGGATCTCCGCGCGTGCCCACAAGGAGACGCAGCGCCGCAAGAACGCCCTCGAGTCCTCGTCGCTGCCCACGAAGCTCGTCGACTGCCGCAGCAACGACGTGGCGCAGAGCGAGCTGTTCATCGTCGAGGGCGACTCGGCGCTCGGCACTGCGAAGCTCGCGCGTGACAGCGAGTACCAGGCACTGCTGCCCATCCGCGGCAAGATCCTCAACGTTCAGAAGGCATCGATCAGTGACATGCTGAGCAACGCCGAATGCGCGTCGATCATCCAGGTGGTCGGTGCGGGATCGGGTCGCTCGTTCGATCTCGAGATGGCCCGCTACGGCAAGATCATCCTGATGAGCGACGCCGACGTCGATGGCGCGCACATCCGCACCCTGCTGCTGACCCTGTTCTTCCGATACATGCGCCCGCTGGTGGAAGAGGGCCGGGTGTTCGCCGCGGTGCCGCCTCTGCACCGGGTGGTCGTCATGAACCCGGGAAGCAAGCCGAACGACGTGCTCTACACCTACTCCGAGAAGGAGCTGCAGGGCCTGCTGGCGTCGCTCGAGAAGCAGAAGAAGCGTTACCAGGATCCGATCCAGCGCTACAAGGGCCTCGGAGAGATGGACGCCGACCAGCTCGCGTCGACGACCATGGATCGGCAGCACCGGATGCTTCGCCGCGTGAAGGTCGACGATGCGGCCGCCGCCGAGAAGGTGTTCGAGCTGCTCATGGGCAACGAGGTCGCGCCCCGCAAGGAGTTCATCATCGACGGCTCCACTCGCCTCGACCGGGAGCGCATCGACGCGTAGCGGCGGAAGAAGAGGCGACGCGTAGCGGCGGAAGAACAGGCGACGCGTAGCAACGCCTCGCCAGGTTGATCCTGGGCGGGCGGTGACAGGCGCCGTCGTCGGCTATACGCTGTCCACATTCTCCTCTCGACGATGAAGGTGGACGCCATGCCGACGCTCCTGAACCCGTACTTCAACTTCCGTGGACAGGCGAAGGAGGCGATGGAGTTCTACCGGTCGGTCTTCGGTGGGGAACTGATCGGCAACACCTTCCGCGAGTTCCAGATGCCGACGGAGCCCGGCGAGGAGGACCTGATCATGCACTCGCAGCTGACGACTCCCGGCGGACTGACTTTGATGGGCGCCGACGTGCCGACCGGCATGGAGTTCCATCCGGGACACCAGGTGAGCGCATCGCTGAGCGGAGACGACGAGGCCGAGCTGACCCGCTTCTGGTCGGGGCTGTCGGAGGGCGCCGAGGTGTCGCAGGAGCTGCAGAAGGCGCCGTGGGGCGACAGCTTCGGCATGCTCACCGACCGCTACGGCATCCAGTGGCTCGTCAACATCGCGGGCGGCGGCCAGACCGCCTGACCGCGTCTCAGCTCGCGACGGGGGAGCCGATCGATGCCACCGCGGCGTCGAGAGCGACGCCGGACGCGTCGCGACGCGCACCCGGGTCGGGCAGCGAGCGCACCGCGCCGTCGGAGCCGAGGGCGTAAGCCGGGTCGGTGCCGACCCACGCCAGCGCCAGCGCATCCTCGCCCTTGAGGAACGAGTGCGAGCGAACGCCGCCGGTCGCGCGCCCCTTCGCCGGGAAGTCGACGAAGAGCGAGACCTTGGCGCGCCCGTTGTCGGTTCCGGGCAGCGCCGCCGACGAGGTCGAGATGGTCGCGACCACCGCGTGCTCGGGCTTCGCGACGGCTCCGAAGAAGATGGCGGTCGCGTCGGCCGACAGGTTGATGCCGGCCATGCCTCCGGCGGACACGCCCTGCGGTCGCACGAGCGCGGCGGCGTAGTGCAGGAGCTGGGCGTCGCTGCTCACGAAGACGAGCTCGGCCTCATCGGGCGTCTGCACGGCGCCGACGACCTCGTCGCCCTTCTTCAGGGCGATGACCTCGAAATCGGGCTTGTTCGGGTAGGCGCCGGTGCTGACCCGCTTCACCACTCCGGTCTTCGTGCCGAGCGCGATCGGCTCGTCGCTGGTGAGCGAGACGAGGGCGAGCACCCGCTCGTTCTTCGGCAGTCCGAGGTAGTCGGCGATCTTCGCACCGGCCGCGAGCTGCACCGAGTTCGATGGAACCGACGGGAGGTCGACCGGGGTGAAGCGGACGACGCGTCCCGTCGAGGTCACGGCGCCGAGCTCACCGCGGCTCGATCCTGCGATCTGCGACAGGATGGCGTCGTGCTTGCTGCGGCGCGCGGGACGTTCGAGCGAACCGCCGTCGGGCAGGTCGACGCGGACCGCCCGCCCCGTCGTCGACAGCAGCACGATGCCCGGGACGTCGGCGATCTCGAGCGACACGGCCGCCTTCTTGCCGCGGGCACTGCCGGCGGCGGAGGCGGGCGCCTCGGTGAGGAGCGTGCGACGGGGCGTGCCGTACTTCTCGGCGGTCGCGTCGAGCTCGTCGGACACGAGCTCCCGCAGCTTCTGATCGCTGCCGAGGAGCTCCTCGAGGTAGGCGATTTCGGCACGCAGCTCGTCGCGCTCGGTCTCGAGCTCGATCCGCGAGAAGCGGGTGAGGCGGCGTAGACGCAGTTCGAGGATGTACTCGGCCTGGACCTGCGAGAGGTCGAAGACCTGCACCAGCCGTGTCCGCGCGGCCTCGGAGTCGTCGCTGCTGCGGATGACCTGGATGACCTCGTCGATGTCGAGGATCGCGACGAGCAGACCCTCGACGAGGTGCAGTCGTTCGCGCCGGCGGTCGAGGCGGTAGCGCGTGCGCCGCGTGACGACCTCGATGCGGTGCGAGATGTAGACCTGGAGCAGCTCGATGAGGCCCAGGGTGCGCGGGCCGCCGTCGACCAGGGCGACGTTGTTGATCCCCATCGACTCCTCGAGGGGAGTGAGGCGGTACAGCTGTTCGAGCACCGCTTCGGGGCTGAAGCCTGTCTTGATGCCGATCACGAGGCGCAGCCCGTGCTTGCGGTCCGTGAGGTCGTTGACGTCGGAGATGCCTTGGATCTTCTTGGCCTGCACCCCGTCCTTGATCTTCTCGATGACCCGTTCGGGGCCGACGAGGTAGGGGAGTTCGGTGACGATGAGCCCCTGCTTGCGCGGGGTGATCGCCTCGATCGTGACGCGCGCACGGGTGCGGAACGTGCCGCGTCCCGTCGCGTAGGCGTCGCGGATGCCGTCGAGCCCCGAGATCGTGCCGCCGGTCGGGAGGTCGGGGCCGGGGATGAATCGCATGATCTCGTCGAGCGTCGCGTCGGGGTTCTCGATGAGGTGTCGGGCGCCCGCGACGACCTCGATGAGGTTGTGCGGAGCCATGTTCGTCGCCATGCCGACCGCGATGCCGCTGGCACCGTTCACGAGCAGGTTCGGGAACGCGGCGGGAAGGACCTCGGGCTGGGTCAGCTGGTTGTCGTAGTTGGGGACGAAGTCGACGACGTCCTCGTCGAGGTTCTCGACCATCGCCATCGCCGCGGGGGCGAGTCGCGCCTCGGTGTAGCGGGAGGCGGCGGGCCCGTCGTCGAGGGAGCCGAAGTTGCCGTGACCGTCGACGAGCGGCAGGCGCATGGTGAAGGGCTGCGCGAGACGGACGAGGGCGTCGTAGATCGCGGAGTCGCCATGTGGGTGGAGCTTGCCCATGACCTCGCCGACGACGCGCGCCGACTTCACGTGTCCGCGATCGGGACGCAGTCCCATCTCGGCCATCTGGTAGAGGATGCGCCGCTGCACCGGCTTCAGGCCGTCGCGGGCGTCGGGCAACGCGCGGGAGTAGATGACGGAGTACGCGTACTCGAGGAACGACCCCTGCATCTCGGTCGAGACGTCGACGTCCTGGATGCGCTCGACGATGCCGCCCGAGCCGTCGGCTGCGGCGGTCATCGCGCGCCCTCAGGGCGGCGGTCGGTCTGCTGGTCGAGGTGGGGCACGGCTCTGACGGGTCTTCCTGGTCTGCGGGAGGAGCCCGGTCGTCTCATGCGCGGCTCCGTCTTGCGCGGCGGTCGCCGCGCCGGTCTGCGGGCCGCGCAGGGGCACGGTCGCCTACCTGGGGCGCTGTGCAAGACTGACCCCGATGCCCATCATGGTACCCACCGGCCTCGCCGATGGCCCTCATCTGGCCGCGGTTCTGCCGAGTTGCGTCGCTGCGATGCGCGGCGACGGCAATCCTCTCCGACTGCGACCGGTGCGGTCGGTGGTCGTCGCACTCGTCGACGGTCTCGGCACCGCCAACCTCCGGGAGCGCAGCGGCCACGCCCGCACCCTCGCCGCGGCGCTCGGCAGGTTCTCGACCGCCCGCACCGGTGGGCCCACGACGACCGCCGCGGCGATCACCTCGCTCACGACGGGCACCTCTCCCGGCCAGCACGGCGTCGTCGGCTACGCGGTGCTCGACCCGTCGAGCGATCGCGTGGTGAATCAGCTGAGCGGGTGGGGGAGCGGAGCCGTCGACCCGGCGACCTGGCAACGGGTCCCGACGGTCTTCGAGCGCGAATCCGACATCCGCAGCTACGCGATCGGGCAGAGCCGGTACCGCAGCTCCGGTTTCACCTCCGCGGCGCTGCGCGGAGCCGAGTACCTCGCCGCCGACGACATCGCCGGCCGCTTCGAGGCGGCGCTCGACGTCGTCGGCGCGCGGGAGGCGTCGCTCAGCTATCTGTACGTGCCCGAACTCGACATGGCCGCGCACGCCGCGGGCACCTCGTCCGATCGCTGGATCGCCGCGCTCGAGGCCCTCGAGGCAGCCGTGTCCGACACCGTGCGCTCGCTGCCGCCGGACGTCGCCCTGCTTCTCACCGCCGATCACGGAGTGCTCGACGTCGCCGAGTCCTCGCACGTGCTGATCGACGAGCGTCCGGATCTCGTCGACGGGGTGCGGCACGTCGGCGGCGACCCGCGTCTACTCTCGCTCTACCTCGAACCAGACCTCCCCGGTGCCGCGAGAGCCGCGCTCGTGGAGCGATGGCGCGACGCGGAGGGCGAGAGGGCATGGATCCTCACCCGCGACGAGGCGGTCGCAGCGGGGGTGTTCGGCGAAGTCGACATCGAGGTCCTGCCGCGCATCGGCGACATCCTGGTCGGGGCTCGCGCGCCGATCGCGTACTACGACTCGCGTGTCGCGACGGCGGCGTCGCGGCAGATGATCGGCCAGCACGGGTCGTTCACCGCCCGCGAGCGCGAGGTTCCGCTGCTGCGCTTCGGCGCCGCGCAGTCCTGATCAACCCAGTCCTGATCGACCGCGCCTGAGTCCCGCGCGAGCGCGGCAGCGTCGGGAGAGGCGTCAGGACTCGTCGTCGGGGCGCGCGCCGAACACGATCTCGTCCCACGTCGGCATCGAGGTGCGGCCGCGGCGCGATGAGCGCTGCTGGGGGAGCTCGGCTGTCTGCTGAGGTCGATCGGATCCCCTCGACGACTTCGTCGCGGCGGCCGCCTTCGGCGCGGGTGCGGGGGCGGGAGCCGGAGCGGAGGCGGTGGCGTCGTCGCGCTTGCTGCGACGCTCGAGCACGCGGATCGCCGCGGTGGTCTCCTTCTTCGGCTCCTCGGCGGGAGGAGCGTCGAATGCGCCGGTGTCGAACGAGGCCGCCTCGAACGCCGCGGCTTCGCGCTCGCCGCGGCGGCGGCGCAGCGCCTCGAGCAGGTCGGCGGTCTCACCCAACTGCTGACCCGACTTGTCCTCGACGACCGACACCGCACCGGTGCGCGGCTCGATGACGCGTCCGCGTCCGTAGGCGATGGGCTCCTGGTGGTGCACCGGCTCGGCCGGAGCGGCGACAGGAGCGGGCTCCGGTGCGAACTCCGCCGGCAACTGGAACGCTGCGGAATCGAAGCGCGAGGTGTCGGGGTCGACCGTCTCGAACGGCACCGCTCGAAGACGCGGCATCAGCGTCGAACCGATCTCGCCCTGCTGAGACAGCGCCACCGCCTCGCCGTTGAGCGGCGACAGGGTGAGCTTCTTGGGATCGAAGCGCCACCGCGCGTCGTGATCGATGGTGTCCGCGGTGAAGGAGAGACGGAGGATCCAGCCGCCGCCCTGCTCCTTCCAGCTCGCCCACTGCGAGCCGCGAGCCGAGAGTTGGCTGAGACGTTCGCCGATGACGCCGCCGAAGGTCGGCACCGGCGCTTCGGGGTCGGAGTCGGCGAGGCTCATGACGGGGACGCCGAGCGCGGACTCGACGACGTACTCGCGCTCGGCGAGGACGGGACCTTCGTAGCGCTGGATGTAGTCGATGGGGGCGCCGGTGATCTGGGCGACCTCGTCGGCCGACATGCCCGCGCGGATGTGCGACTGGATCTCGCGCGGCGACAGTTTGCGCGATCCGCCGACGGGCGCGGCGGTGTCGCGTAGACGTGAACGAAGACCATCGTCGATCTCGACGTGGAACTGGCGCCCGTCTGAATCGGTGGCGACGACGCCGCCGCCGTCGATGGCGACGGCTCTCAGAGTGTGCATGCCGCGTGTCTCCTCGGTTTCCGGGTCAGATCAGGATGCCACCGGGTGCCTCCGTATCCGGGGAATAGCGCGGGCGTGCCGGAAGTTCTTCGGGGTGTCGCAGGGCCCCACGGCGCGGGTTTGCGGTTCGGGAGGCGATCGTGCAAACTGTCGCCGCCGATTGAGGCGCTGATAGTGCCGGAGACGGCGCTGAACACAGAAACGGATGGGAATGGCGACCGATTACGACGCGCCCCGCAAGACCGACGACGACTCGGAGTCGATCGAGGCGCTGAAGGAGCGGGTTCCGGACAAGATGTCCGGACAGGTCGACGTCGAAGACGCCGACAACCCCGGCAGCTTCGATCTCCCCGGTGCCGACCTCTCCGACGTCGAGATGGACGTCGTCGTGCTGCCTCCGCAGGCCGACGAGTTCACGTGCGTGTCGTGCTTCCTGGTGAAGCACCGCTCGCAGCTCGACCACGAGGACAAGCTCGGACCGATCTGCCTGGAGTGCGCTGCCTGACCGCAGCGAACGCGATCTGAAGGCTGAAGACCTTATGGGTCTTCAGCCTTCGCTCGTTAACGCGAGGTGCCCAGTTCTGCGGGTCCGAAGGCCCTAACACCGACAGATTTGGGCACCTCGGCGATGAGTCGCCCACTTCACCCTGTCCGACGGCCGCAACACGGGGTGGAGTGGGCGAGTCAGGCGGGGGTGCGGGCGGCGTCGAGGGCTGCGATGAGGTCCTCGGGGTGCCTCGTCGAGACGATCCAGTAGGGGGTCGGGTCCGTCGGGTCGGCGAGTTCCACCCGGACGACCGGGTCGATCCACCCGCGGATGCAGAGGTAGGCGCGGGCGTCGAGTCGGGGTCCGCGCTCGGCGGTCGCGTCGGCGCCGCGGTGCGCGCTCGCCCCCGCGATGACCGACACCGGGATATGGGCGCGACCCGCGCGGAACTCCCCATCCTCGACGCTCACCCGCGGCGCGAGCAGCAGCAGAGCCGCGCAGGCGGAGGCGTAGAAGACGATCGCAGCGGCGATGGCGGTCCAGATCGAGACGGGCAGGAAGACGAGCAGTCCGCCGGGGATGAGGAGCGCCCAGGCGAGGAATACGCCCGCCGACGGGGTGAGCCGTTCCGTGTAGGTCATGTGGTCTATTCGATCAGGTCCCTGCACTAACCTCGACACGTGCCAGAGACCGTACAAGTTCTCACCGCGGGTGCAGACGCACCCAGGTATGCCCATCCCGGCGACGGCGGCGCCGATCTCATCTCGGCCGAGGACGTCGTGCTCGAGCCCGGTGAGCGGCAGCTCGTCGGCACCGGTCTGCGCATCGCGCTGCCCGACGGCTACGCGGCGCTCGTGCTGCCGCGCAGCGGCCTCGCCGCGAAGCACGGCATCACCATCGTGAACGCGCCCGGACTCGTCGACGCGGGCTACCGCGGTGAGATCAAGGTCAACCTGCTCAACACCGACCCGCGCGAGAGCTACCGCATCGCCGCAGGCGACCGGATCGCGCAGCTCTTCGTCACCCCTGTGGTGCCGGTCGAGTTCCTGCCGGTCGAGACGTTGCCGGGCTCGGAGCGCGGGGAACAGGGTTTCGGATCGACGGGGTACGCGGCGCGAGTCGTCGCCGCCGTCGCGGAAGGAGACGCGTCGTGAGCGACGAGGAATTCGAGGAACTGCAGCCGAAGTCGGCGCCCGAGGATCGCGAGATCAACGGGCCGCTCGACGTGTCGGAGGCGAATGCGGTGCGCCCGTACGTCGACCTCGGCGGGGTGAAGATCGTTCCCCGCGAGGGCCTGCACCTGCGCCTCGAGGTCGAGGAGGCGACGAAGCGCGTCGTCGCCGTCGGTCTCGACTACGCCGGGTCGACGCTGCAGGTGCAGCCGTTCGCGGCGCCGCGATCGAGCGGACTCTGGCACGAGATCCGCGCGCAGATCGTCGAGCAGATCCAGAAGCAGGGCGGGCAGACCCGTGAGGCCGACGGCCCGTTCGGCCCCGAGCTCGTCGCCACCATCCCGGTCTCGGCGGGCCCCGGCCAGCCGCAGACGACGCGGATCGCGCGCTTCATCGGCGTCGACGGACCCCGCTGGTTCCTCCGCGGAGTGATCGCCGGCGAGGGTGCCGTGAACCCCGAGGCCGCCGCCGCGGTCGAGGACCTCTTCCGCAGCGTCGTCGTCGTCCGCGGGGGAACCCCCATGCCGCCACGCGACCTCATCCCGCTGCACGTGCCGTCGGGAGGCGGCCCCGCGGGTCCGCAGATCGGAGCGCCGGTCAGCGGTGTCTGAGCAGCAAGACGGTCAGCCGACACGCGACCGCCGCGACCCCGTCGACCCCGCGGTCCAGCGGGATGAGACCGACGCGGTCCCCGAGACCTTCCGCGAGAGCCTCGCCGAAGCCGCGCGTCGTGCCGGGTTCGGCCAGGTCGCCGACGGGGGAGCCGTCACCGGTCGGGGGCTGCTCGCCGCCGTCGGAGGCATCAGGGGCATCGCCGAGACCCTCGTGCCCGGCCTGCTCTTCGTCGTGATCTACAGCATCACGCCGAACCTGCCGTTGGCGCTCGGAGTCTCCGTGGGATCGGCGGTCGTATTCGCCATCGTCCGACTCCTCCAGCGCTCGCCGATCACGCAGGCGCTCGGCGGCCTGCTCGGTGCGGTCGCGTCGGCGGGGCTCGCGCTCTTCACCGGGCGCGCCGAGGACAACTTCGTGCTCGGACTCATCACCAACGCGGCCTACGGCGGAGGCCTGCTCGTCTCGGTGCTCGTCGGCTGGCCCCTCATCGGTCTGGCCGTCGGGTACCTGTTCGGCGAGGGCACCGCGTGGCGCCGCGATCGCCGCAAGTTCCGGGCGATGCAGCTGCTGACCCTCATCTGGGTCGCCCTGTTCCTCACCCGCCTCGCCGTGCAGCTTCCCCTCTACCTCTCGGGGCAGGTCGAACTGCTCGGCACTCTGAAGCTCGCGATGGGCCTGCCGCTCTTCGCGCCGTTGCTCGTGCTCTCGTGGCTGATCGCCCGCGCCACCTTCGCGCCGACGCGGACGGATCGGGACCCCAGCGGCCTGGAGTAGTATCGCAACTATCTCGACGTCGAGATATCTCCCGGTGGGACCCCGCGGGTAAGGCTTGCCTTCCTGGTGATGGGCGCCTCCGAGCGAGAAGAATTGCGGTAGCGACGCCCCGAGTCGAGGGGCTGAGGGTGAGGAGAGCGAAGTGGCAGCGGTCAACAGCTTCGGAGCGAAGGACACTCTGACGGTCGGGTCGACCGACTACGAGATCTTCCGGGTCGACAAGGTCCCGGGCTACGAGAAGCTGCCCTTCAGCCTCAAGGTCCTGCTCGAGAACCTCCTCCGCACCGAGGACGGCGCGAACATCACCGACGCGCACATCCGCGCCCTCGGCAGCTGGGTGCCCGAGGCCGAGCCCGACACCGAGATCCAGTTCACCCCCGCGCGCGTGGTGATGCAGGACTTCACCGGCGTGCCGTGCATCGTCGACCTCGCCACCATGCGCGAGGCGGTGGGCGCCCTCGGCGGCGACCCGACGAAGATCAACCCGCTCGCGCCCGCCGAGCTCGTCATCGACCACTCCGTCATCGCCGACCTCTTCGGTCAGGCCGACGCGTTCGAGCGCAACGTCGAGATCGAGTACGAGCGCAACGGTGAGCGCTACCAGTTCCTCCGCTGGGGCCAGACCGCGTTCGACGACTTCAAGGTCGTGCCGCCGGGAACCGGCATCGTGCACCAGGTCAACATCGAGTACCTCGCCCGCGTCACCATGACGCGTGAAGTCGGTGGCAACCTGCAGGCCTACCCCGACACCTGCGTCGGCACCGACTCGCACACCACGATGGTCAACGGCCTCGGCGTGCTCGGCTGGGGCGTCGGCGGCATCGAGGCCGAGGCTGCGATGCTCGGCCAGCCCGTGTCGATGCTGATCCCCAAGGTCGTCGGCTTCAAGCTGACCGGGTCGATCCCGACCGGCGTCACCGCGACCGACGTCGTGCTCACCATCACGCAGATGCTGCGCCGCCACGGCGTCGTCGGCAAGTTCGTCGAGTTCTACGGCGAGGGCGTCGCGCAGGTGCCGCTCGCGAACCGCGCGACCATCGGCAACATGAGCCCCGAGTTCGGCTCGACGGCCGCGATGTTCCCCATCGACGACGTGACCCTCGACTACCTGCGCTTCACCGGCCGCGACGAGCAGAACGTCGCCCTCGTCGAGGCGTACGCCAAGGAGCAGACGCTCTGGCACGACCCGTCGCGCGAGCCCGTCTTCAGCGAATACCTCGAGCTCGACCTCGGCACCGTCGTACCCTCGATCGCCGGCCCGCGTCGCCCGCAGGACCGCATCGAGCTGTCGGTGGCGAAGAACCAGTTCGAGACCGACCTCGCCGACTACGCCAGCCCCGAGCACCGCTCGCAGGTCGACGCCGCCGTCGAGGGCACCTTCCCGGCGTCCGACCCGATCGGCTTCACCCCGCAGGACGAGAACTCGGCTCACCAGTCGGCCGACGACGACATCAGCCACCAGCACGACGTCGCCGCACACTCGAGCGCCGCGCCATCGACCGCGTCGAAGCCCACGAAGGTCGCCACCGAGGCCGGAGAGTTCACCATCGACCACGGCGCCGTCGCGATCGCCGCGATCACCTCGTGCACCAACACGTCGAACCCGTCCGTCATGCTCGCGGCGGGCCTCCTCGCCCGCAACGCGAGCAAGAAGGGCCTCAAGGCCAAGCCGTGGGTGAAGACCACCCTCGCGCCCGGATCGAAGGTCGTCACCGACTACTACGAGAAGGCCGGCCTCACCGGGTACCTCGAAGACCTCGGCTTCTACCTCGTCGGCTACGGCTGCACCACCTGCATCGGCAACTCGGGTCCGCTGCCCGACGAGATCTCGCAGGCCGTGCAGGACAACGACCTCGCCGTCACCGCGGTCCTCTCGGGCAACCGCAACTTCGAGGGCCGCATCAACCCCGACGTTAAGATGAACTACCTGGCGAGCCCGCCGCTCGTCATCGCCTACGCCCTGGCGGGGTCGATGAACTTCGACTTCGACAACGACGCGCTCGGCACCGGCACCGACGGTGCGCCGGTCTACCTGAAGGACATCTGGCCCGACGCGGCCGAGGTGCAGGAGACGATCGACAACTCGATCTCGACCGACATGTTCACCGACAAGTACGCCGGTGTCTTCGACGGCGACGAGCGCTGGCGTTCGCTCCCGACGCCGACCGGCGCGACCTTCGAGTGGGACGCCCAGTCGACCTATGTGCGCAAGCCCCCGTACTTCGACGGCATGGAGCTGCAGCCGTCGAAGGTCAGCGACATCACCGGCGCCCGCGTGCTCGCGAAGCTCGGCGACTCGGTCACCACCGACCACATCAGCCCCGCGGGCTCCATCAAGCCCGGCACCCCCGCCGCGCAGTACCTCGACTCGCACGGCGTCGACCGCAAGGACTACAACTCCTACGGCTCACGTCGCGGCAACCACGAGGTGATGATCCGCGGAACGTTCGCGAACATCCGTCTGAAGAACCAGCTGCTCGACGGCGTCGAGGGCGGGTACACCCGCGACTTCACGCAGGCCGACGCCCCGCAGTCGTTCATCTACGACGCCGCGCAGAACTACGCCGAGCAGGGCACCCCGCTCGTCGTGCTCGGCGGCAAGGAGTACGGATCGGGATCGTCGCGCGACTGGGCGGCGAAGGGCACGTCGCTGCTCGGCGTGAAAGCGGTCATCACCGAGAGCTTCGAGCGCATCCACCGCTCGAACCTCATCGGCATGGGAGTGCTGCCGCTGCAGTTCCCGGCGGGCGAGAACATCGCCTCGCTCGGGTTCGACGGCACCGAGGTGATCTCGATCACCGGCGTCGAGGCGCTCAATGAGGGTTCGACCCCGAAGACGGTGCACGTCACCGCCACGCCGACCGAGCACTCGCCCGAGGGCAAGCAGCCGGTCGAGTTCGATGCGGTCGTGCGCATCGACACCCCCGGAGAAGCCGACTACTACCGCAACGGCGGCATCCTCCAGTACGTCCTCCGCTCCCTCCTCTAGAACACCGCGAGATCAGATATTGCGGGCACAGACGCACGTTCCGGCTGGCACTTTCCGCCGGAACGTGCGTTCTCGTGCATCCAGGGTCCGTCCCGGCGGCGTTGGCCGGACGTGCAGAGTTGGCGACTTAGGATCGGGGAATGGGTATTCTCGAGAACATCCGCGGGCCGCGTGACCTCGACTCCCTGAGCAAGGACCAGATGGTCGAGCTCGCGGCCGAGATCCGCACCTTCCTCGTGGAGAACGTCGCCAAGACGGGCGGGCATCTCGGCCCGAACCTCGGCGTCGTCGAACTGACGCTCGCCATGCACCGGGTCTTCGACTCGCCGCGCGACGCGATGGTGTTCGACACCGGCCACCAGACATACGTGCACAAGCTGCTCACCGGCCGGCAGGACTTCGGCGGCCTCCGCCAGCGCGGGGGAGTCGCCGGGTACCCGCAGCGCCGGGAGTCGGAGCACGACATCGTCGAGTCCTCGCATGCCTCCAGCTCGCTGTCGTGGGCGGACGGCATCTCCCGTGCCTTCTCCGTAACGGGGCAGACCGACCGGCACGTCGTCGCGGTCGTCGGCGACGGCGCGCTCACCGGCGGCATGACCTGGGAAGCGCTCAACAACATCAGCGACGACAACGACCGCCGCCTGGTGATCATCGTCAACGACAACGGTCGCTCCTACGCGCCCACCATCGGCGGCCTCGCGCGCTTCCTCAACGAGGTCCGCACGCGACGCGCGTATCGCGACCTGCACGCGTCGTCCCGCCGACTCTTCGACCGGCTCGGACGTCCCGGGCGCGCGATCTACCGCGCCACCCGCGGTGCCCTTCACGGCTTCCTCAGCCGGTTCGCCGGCAACGAGGGTCTTTACTCGAACCTCGACATCAAGTACATCGGCCCCATCCACGGGCACGACATCGCCGCGCTCGAAGAGGCGCTGCGCCAAGCGAAGAACTACGAGCTGCCCGTCATCGTGCACGCCATCACCGAGAAGGGCCGTGGCTACGAGCCCGCCCTCCGCGATGCCGCCGATCAGTTCCACGCGGTGGGGCAGATCGATCCCGAGACGGGGGAGTCCCTCGAGTCGAGCACGTCGCCGTCGTGGACCTCGGTCTTCGCGGACGAACTCGTCACCATCGCCGAGAAGGATCCGAAGGTCATCGCGATGACCGCCGCCATGCTGCGTCCGACCGGCCTGTCGAAGCTCGCCGACCTGCACCCCGATCGTGTCATCGATGTGGGCATCGCCGAGCAGCACGCGGTCGCCTCCGCCGCGGGGCTCGCCTTCGGCGGCCTCCACCCGGTCGTCGCCCTGTACGCGACGTTCATGAACCGCGCCTTCGACCAGGTGCTGATGGATGTCGCCCTGCACAAGGCCGGCGTCACCTTCGTGCTCGACCGCGCCGGCGTCACCGGACCCGATGGGCCGAGCCACCACGGCATGTGGGATCTCGCGATCCTGCAGGTCGTCCCCGGAATACGGCTCGCCGCACCCCGCGACGCGACGCGGCTGCGGGAGGAACTCGCCGAGGCGGTCGCCGTCGACGACGGCCCCACCGCGATCCGGTTCCCGAAGGGCGCCGCATCCGCCGAGATCGAGGCGGTCCGCCGCACCGACGACGGTGTCGACGTGCTCCGTGAAGCCCCGCACCGCGACGTGCTGATCGTCGCCGTCGGGCCCTTCGCCGAGCTCGGCATGCAGGTCGCCGAGCGCCTCGCCGCGCAGGGCATCGGCGCGTCGGTCATCGACCCGCGCTGGGTGGTGCCGGTTCCCCGTAGCGTCATCGACCTGGCGGCGCAGCACCGCATCGTCGTGACGCTGGAGGACGGCATCCGGGTCGGTGGCATCGGCACGCGCATTCGTCAGGACATGCGAGCGGCGGGCGTCGACACGGCACTCACCGAGCTCGGTCTGCCCGACGAGTTCCTCGACCATGCATCCCGCAAGGAGATCCTCGAGGAGGTCGGCCTGACCCCGCAGCACATCGCCCGCGATCTGGTCGCGCAGGTGCTGGGCGCGAAGATCCCGATCGCCCGGCCGCTCCCCGACGAGGAGCGCGACGAACGGTCGCTCGGGGCCGCGGAGCGCGAAGAGCGCTGACCCGCGCCTCGACGTTGAGGGCCGACGCGTTTCGGGGAGTAACGTCCCGCGCACCGGCGGCCCCGGCCGCACTCTCCGACGAAGGAGCGATCCATGGCGGCCGACATCGCACTCACCGAATGGGAACTGGCCGAGATCGAGCGGGCGAACCAGTCGGGTCTTCGACCCGTCATGTTCGTGCACGGTCTCTGGCTGCTGGCGAGCAGCTGGCAGCCCTGGCGCGACCTGTTCGAGGCGGCCGGATACACGACGATCGCGCCGGGCTGGCCCGACGACCCTGACAGCGTCGCCGCTGCCAAAGCCGACCCCGATGTCTTCGCGCACAAGATGGTCGGCCAGGTGACCGACCACTACCTTGAGGCGATCGAAGCGTTGACCATCGGCCCCGCGATCGTCGGCCACTCGTTCGGCGGGCTGATCGCCCAACGGCTGGCCGGGCAGGGCGTATCGGTCGCGACGGTCGCCATCGACCCCGCCCCCTTCCAGGGCGTGCTCCCGCTCCCGGTGTCGGCGCTGAAGTCGGCGGCGCCGATCCTCGGCAACCCGGCGAACATCGGGCGTGCGGTAGCCCTCACCTACGACCAGTACAAGTTCGGGTGGGCGAACAACCTCGACGACATCGAGGCGCGGCGGCTGTACGACACCTACCACGTGCCGGCGTCCGGGGTGCCGCTGTTCCAGGCCGCGACCGCGAATCTCAACCCGTTCGCAGAGACCAAGGTCGACTCGAAGAACCCCGACCGCGGGCCGCTGCTGATCCTCGCCGGAACCGCTGACAACACCGTGCCGCTCGCGATGGCCGAGGCCGCATACAAGCTGCAGGCACGTAACAGCGGGGTGACCGAGCTGGTCGAGGTGCCGGATCGCGGCCACTCGCTCATCATCGATGCGGGATGGCGCGAGGTCGCCGACACCGCTCTCGACTTCGTCACGACCTACGCGGCGACGCCCGTTCGCTGACGGTTGCCGCGAAGTCGCCCCGAGCGCTCAGCCCGCGGCGTGCAGGCTGTACACGTGCTCGACGGCCCCGCTGTCGAACGTCGTGCTCCGCAGCAGCTGAAGCGGGCCGAGCGTCGCGCCGACCGGCAGCAGCGCAGTGCCGCGACCGAGCACGACGGGCATGAGGGTGAGGTGCAACTCGTCGAGGAGTCCGGCGTCGGCCACCTGGGCGGCGACGTCACCGCCGCCGACGATCCACACGTTGCGCTCACCGGCGGCGTCACGCGCCGCCCCGACCACCTCGACGATGTCGGCCTCGGCGAAGCGCAGATCGGCTCCCTCGAACGGCTCGAGGACGCGTGAGGTCAGCACCCAGGTCGGGGTGTCGGCGTACGGCCAGTCGCCGCCTTCGCGCCGGATGAACGCGTAGGTGGACGAGCCCATGACGAGGGCGCCGACGTCGGAGATGAACCGGTCGTAGTGGGCCTGGAACTCCTCCATGCCGAACTGCATGAGCCAGGCGAGATCGTCGCCCGGTGCCGCGATGAACCCGTCGACGGAGGCCGCCACGTAATACTGAACCGCCATGCCGGCGACTCTAGACGTAGTCGCCGACACGGCGGTCGGTATTGCGAGAGACGCAGGTGTCAGTTCACGCGACGGATCAGTTCACCCCACGGATCGGCGGCGTGTGGAAGGTCGATCCGAAGACACGCTCGGAGGCGCCCGCCCGGTCGAGGTAGGGGGTGAGGCCGCCCATGTGGAACGGGTAGCCCGCGCCGAGGATGAGGCACAGGTCGATGTCCTCGGCGGCGGCGACGACCTGGTCGTCGAGCATCCGCTTCACCTCGTCGGCGAGTCCGTCCTCGATCCGGATGCGCAGCTGCTCCGCGGTCTGAGGCGAGCCCTTGCCGTCGAACTGCTTCGACACGATCGACTGCGCCTTCTTGTCGACGCCCTTGATCGTGCCCTTGCCGTCGCGCTCGTAGATGCGACCGAGGTCGGCGAGCTCGTGCAGGCTGTCGGACCGGAAGAACCGCTCGGGGAACGCCGAGTGGTGCGTGTCGAGCACGTGCGCGCCGACCTTGAGGCCGACCAGCTCGAGCAGCACGAACGGGGTCATCGGAAGACCGAACGGGCGGACGGCCTCGTCGACCGTCTCGAACGCGGTTCCGGTGTCGACGGCGTGCATCGCCTCGCCGAGCACCTTGGCGAGGATGCGGTTGACCACGAAGCCGGGGGTGTCGCGGGTGATCACCGCGTTCTTCTTCAGCTTCGCCGCGGTCGCCATCGCCGTCGCGAGGGTCTCGTCGTTCGTCGACGGAGTCTTCACGACCTCGATCAACGGCATGACCGCCACCGGGTTGAAGAAGTGGAAGCCGACCACCCGCTCGGGGTGGGCGAGCTTCGACCCGATCTGCTCGACCGACAGCGACGACGTGTTGGTCGCGAGGATCGCCTCGGGGGAGACGATCTTCTCGATCTCGCCGAACACGTCCTGCTTGACCGAAAGCTCCTCGAAGACGGCCTCGATGACCCAGTCGCAGTCCGCGAAGAGGCTCTTGTCCGTGGTGCCCGTCAGCAGAGCGTTCAGGCGGTTGGCCTCGTCGGGCGAGATGCGCTTCTTCGTGAGCAGCGTCGCGATCTCGCCGCGGATGTAGTCGAGGCCCTTGTCGACGCGCGCCTGGTCGATGTCGGTGATCACGACCGGCACCTGGAGGCGACGCAGGAAGAGCAGGGCGAACTGGCTCGCCATGAGACCCGCGCCGAGCACGCCGACCTTGGTTACCGGCCGGGCGAGCGTCTTGTCGGGGGCGCCCGCGGGACGCTTGGCGCGCTTCTGCACCAGGTTGAACGCGTAGATGCTCGCCTGGAACTGGTCGCCGGCGATCAACTCGGAGAGGGTGTCGTCCTCGGCCGCGAAACCCTGCGCCTTCGTCGACGACTTCGCCGCCTTCAGCAGCTCGAGCGCGGCGTAGGGCGCCTTCGGCACGGTACCGATCTTCTGCTCGAGGCTCTTGCGGGCGATGCCGATGGCGATGTCCCACTTTGCGAGCTTCTCGAGCTTGCCGGGCTCGTTCGGACGCTTCACCTTCACAGCACCGGTCAGCACGCCGTCCGCCCAGCGGATGGAGTCCTCGAGGAACGTCGCCGAGGGGAAGAGCGCGTCGGCGATGCCGAGCTCGAGAACGTCGGCGGCCTTCAGCATCCGGTTCTGCTTGAGCGGGTTCTCGATCACCACCTTGAGGGCGTTCTCGATGCCGATGAGGTTCGGCAGCAGATACGCGCCGCCCCAGCCGGGGACGATGCCGAGGAACACCTCGGGCAGTGCGAACGCGGGGCAGGAGGCGTCGATGGTGCGGTAGTCGGCGTTGAGGCCGATCTCGACACCGCCGCCGAGCGCGAGCCCGTTCGTGAAGACGAACGACGGCACGCCGAGCGTCGCCTGCTTGCCGAGCACGTGGTGTCCGAGCTGGGCGAGCTTCTTCGCGATGGCCTGCGAGGGGATCTCGCTGACCTTGCTGAGGTCGGCGCCCGCGGCGAGGATGAACGGCTTGCCCGTCGTCGCGACGGCGTGGATCTCGCCTCGCGCCGCGCGGTCGCGCAGGGTGTCGTAGACGCCCCCGAGCTCGATGAGCGTCGCGGGTCCGAGCGTGTTCGGTCGCGTGTGATCGCGCCCGTTGTCGAGAGTCACCAGCGCGAGCACCTTGCCGCTCGACAGCGGCACGTCGCGGGCGAACGCGTGGGTGACGACCTCGTCCTCGGAGAAGGCGAGCAGATCGGAGAAGTCGATTCCGGCGTAATCCGTGCCCTGCTTGTCGCTCACTTGGTGCCCTTCGTCTCGTCCTTGCGGCGCTTGGCGAGCTCTTTGGCTTCCTTGCCGAGCGCTCCGCTGTCCCACTTCTTGCCGTTCCAGTTGGGGTTCTCCCAGATGACACTGCCGCCCTGGCCGAGGCCGATGCACATGGCGGTGAGGCCGTAGCGCACCTCGGGGTGCTCCTCGAACTGGCGGGCGAGCTGGATCATCAGACGCACGCCCGACGCGGCGAGCGGGTGTCCGATCGCGATTGCGCCGCCCCAGCGGTTGACGCGGGGATCCTCGTCGTCGATGCCGAAGTGGTCGAGCAGCGACAGCACCTGCACGGCGAACGCCTCGTTGAGCTCGAACAGGCCGATGTCGTCGATCGACATGCCGGCCTTCTGCAACGCCTTCTCGGTGGACGGGACGGGCCCGATGCCCATGATCTCGGGCTCGACTCCCGCGAACGCGAACGAGACGAGCTTCATCTTCGGGGTGAGCCCGAGCTCCTTCGCCGCCTTCGCGCTCGCCATGAGCGACACGGTCGCCCCGTCGGTGAGCGGCGACGAGTTGCCCGCCGACACGCGGCCGTGCGGGCGGAACGGGGTCTTCAGCGTGGCGAGACCCTCCATGGTCGTCTCGGGACGCATGCCCTGGTCCTCGGTCACGAGGCCCCAGCCGGTGGAGCTGCCGGCGGCGACCGGCACGAGGTCGGGCTGGATCAGCCCCGCCTCGTAGGCGGCGGCGAGCTTGTGCTGACTCCGCATCGCGAACCGGTCGGAGCGCTCCTTGGTGAGGTGCGGGAACCGGTCGTGGATGCGCTCGGCCGTCTTGCCCATGTTGAGCGCGTCCTCGCTGACGAGCTTCTCGGCGACGAACCGGGGGTTGGGGTCGGCGTCGAAGCCCATCGGGTGCTTGCCCATGTGCTCGACGCCGCCGGCGATGGCGAGGTCGTACGCGCCGAACGCGATCGCGCCGGCGGTGGTCGTGACCGATGTCATCGCCCCCGCGCACATGCGGTCGATCGCGTATCCGGGCACCGACCGGGGGAGCCCGGCGAGCAGCGCCGCGGTGCGTCCGAGGGTGAGGCCCTGGTCACCCGTCTGCGTGGTCGCCGCGATCGCGACGTCGTCGATGCGCTCCTTCGGCACCGTGGGGTTGCGCTCGAGCAGACCGATCATCGCCTTCACGATGAGGTCGTCGCTCCGGGTGTTCCAGTAGACACCCTTCTCTCCTGCTCGCCCGAAGGGGGTGCGCACCCCGTCGATGAAAACGACTTCGTTGCCCTCGGCCACCGTCTGCCTCCTCGCGTTACGTGAACCGCCCCGATGCTATGCGGGCGCTCCTGACCGGCGGGAATCCTTTGATTCTTCCTACGAACCGGTTTCCTCGACCACCGCGGGCTCTTGGCGAGCTGCCACAAAAGCTTTCACGATGCTTTGTACGGTCGCGCTGATCTGCCACGGCCGTGCCCCCAGGGCGCCGAGCGCGGCGGCGACGGAGTCGTCGGTCACCTCGACCGGTGGCTGCCACGCGACGCGGCGGAGCGTGTCGGGGGTGAGCAGGTTCTCGACGGGCATGTCGAGGCGCTCGGCGACCTCGATGGTGGCGGCGCGGGCCGCCTTCAGTCGCCGATCCGCTTCGGGATTCCGGTCGGCCCAGGCGCGAGGAGGCGGCATCGAGTCGCCGGGCACCCGCGCGATCGGGAGGTCTTCCGTGGTGAGTCCGCGTTCGAGGGCCGCCCACCACCGGTCGAGTTCGCTGCGGCTCGCACGCCCCGAGAATTCGCGCAGTGCGGCGAGGTCGCGCTTGGTGCGCGGCAGCGCTCGCGCCACGGAGACGAGCGAGGAGTCGGGCACCAGGCGTCCCGGGGAGACGTCGAGGGTGCGAGCGAGATCGTCACGGGCGAGCCACAGCTCGCGGGCGACGGCGAGACCGCGGACGCCCTTGACGGTGTGCACACCCGAGAGCTTGCGCCACGGGTCGGTGCGGGCGACGGGGAGTTCGCGGGCGAGGACCGCGTCGAACTCCTCGCGGGCGATCGCCACCTTGTCGGCCTGCTCCAGCAGCGCGCCCACTTCGCGGCGCAGTTCGGGCAGGAGCTGCACGTCGAGCGCGGCGTAGTCGAGCCATGATGCAGGCAGGGGCCTCGTCGACCAGTCGGCGGCCGAGTGCTCCTTGGCGAGGTGCAGGCCGAGCAGCTGCTCGACCACGGCGGCGAGCCCGACGCGGGGCAGTCCGAGCAGCCGGGCGGCGAGCTCGGTGTCGAAGATCACGGCGGGGTCGAGGCCGACCTCGCGCAGGCAGGCGAGGTCCTGGCTGGCGGCGTGCAGGATCCATTCCTCGTCGCCGATCGCGTCCTGCAGTTCGGTGAACGAGCCGATGGCGGGCGGGTCGAAGAGGAAGGTGCCGGCGCCTTCGCGGTAGATCTGGATCAGGTACGCGCGCTGGGAGTACCGGAAGCCGCTCGCACGCTCCGCATCGACTCCGACCGGGCCCGAGCCCGCGGCGATCGAGCGCACCGCATCGAGGTAGGCCGACCGGTCGGCGACGAGCACCACGGGACGCGCGATCTGCGCGGTGGGCAGGGGAGCGGTCACCGCCGCGTCCGGCGTCGCCTCCGTCTTCGAGCCGACGGCAGCTGAACCGACAGGGTTTGAACCAACGGGGTCTGAACGGACGGGATCTGAACCGACGGGGTTCTTTGGGGCGTCAGGCACGCCCGGCTCGTCGCGTGGATAGCAAGGTCACTCCTTCTGCCACGGGGGGTAGACCCGCGAGCATGCCGACGAGCTCGATCCACGCCTCGACGTGAGCACTGATGTCTGTTTCGAGGGGAGTCCAGGAAGCCCGCAGTTCGATCTTGGCACCATCGCCCTGCTCCGCCAACTCGCCGAAACCGGTGGAGATGATCTTGGTGGCGGTGCCGGAGGCCGCCGTGTAGTCGGCGACGCGATCGTCGAGGGCGTCGGTCAGCCACGACCAGGCGACGTCGGCGAGGAACGGGTCGATGCCGATCTCGGTCTCGAGCGGCGCCTGCGCGAAGCACACGACGCGGAACCGACCGCCCCAGGCGTCGTGGGCGCTGGGGTCGTAGAGCAGGACGAAGCGCCCAGCGCCCAGGTCGTACTCGGAGCCGTGCGACGCGGCGTCGATCTCGGCGGCGAGGGCGACGGACCACGGTGCGAGGCCCTCGGGTGCGGGAATGCTGCGCACCACCAGATCGTCGCGCGTGTTCGCGCGGCCGATGGACTCGAGCGCGAACTCGAACTCCCTCGGTGTCTCGTCGTGCGGGTCGCCGTTCATGCGACGAGACTAGATCAGGAATGCGCCGATGGCCCCGATGGTGGTACGGTGCGTCGCCCAGGACGGATGAGGCCGGGACATCGCGTCCGCCCCCTCTTTGATAGCGTGGAATCGGCGACCCGTCCGGCGATCCGACGCGGTCTCGCGTTCGTCGAAGGGCTGGTAGCGGTGTCGGGCAAGTCGCGGTCTTCGCTCGGGGTGCTGGTTGCGTTGAGCGGCCTCGCGACGGCGGGCGCACTGTTCGCGGGCGCGGTGACGACGTCCGTCGCCCGCACGGTGGTGAAGCCCCCGCGTAAACGCGTCGAGGACACCCGCGTGCTCGGATACGACGAGTCCGCAGGCACCGTGATCTTCAGCGCGAGCGAAGACGCCCTGCTGCCGGGCGACTACAGCTTCTGGTTCGACGGCGGGACCGGGCACGCGCGAGTGGGGTCGATCGTCGCGCGCACCGCGGCGACGGTGACCCGCCGGGTGCTCGGCGTCGACTTCGGCGACCTCTCCGAGGCGCGGCAGGGACGTTTCAACGGCTGGGTCTACCTGAGTCCGCGCGAGATCGGTGTGCCGTTCGAGAACGTGCGCGTGCAGACGACCCTGGGACCGGCTCCCGCGTGGCTCGTGCCGGCCGCGGTCGACGACGGATCCGATCCGAGTGCACGCTGGGTCATCCAGGTGCACGGCCGTGCGACGGTGCGGCAGGAGGCCCTGCGCGCGATCCCCGTATTCCGTGACGCCGGGTTCAATTCGCTCCTCATCTCGTACCGCAACGACGGCGAGGCGCCGCCGAGCGAGGACGGACGCTACTCCCTCGGCGACATCGAGTGGCTCGACGTCGAGGCCGCGATGCTCTTCGCGCTCGACCACGGCGCGAAGGAGATCGTGCTGATGGGGTGGTCGATGGGCGGCGCGACCGTGCTGCAGGCGGCGACCCGGTCGCGGGTCTCGTCGGTGGTGACCGGGGTGGTGCTCGAGTCGCCGGTGGTGAACTGGGTCGACACCCTGCTCTACCAGGGCGAGGCGATGTCGCTGCCCGGTCCGGTGAAGTCCGGAGTGCTCGCCATGATCAGCTCCCGGTGGGGCAGGCCGTTCACCGGTCAGCGTCGACCCATCGATCTGCGCCGCCTCGACTTCGTGCGCCGGGCAGGCGAGCTCGCCGTCCCGATCCTCGTGCTGCACAGCGACGACGACGGCTTCGTCCCGGCGAACGGGTCGCGAGAGCTCGCCGCCGCACGCCCCGACATCGTGACGTTCGTGCCGTTCGAGACGGCGCGCCACACCAAGCTCTGGAACTTCGACCGCGACCGGTGGAACGGCGTCATCGCCGACTGGTTGAAAGTCCGCCACTGAGTCGCGCCGCCCGCTGACCGCGAGTCGGCTGGGTGGCTCGAGAGACGGGGCGGATCAGTACTCGAGCCGCCAGCGTGCGTAGAGGGTGCTGTCGGGGTCGACGAGCAGCTGTGTGAGCACCGCCTGCGGAGGATTCCCGAGGCGCGCGAACAGCGGAACACCGGGGGAACGCAGCTTCGGCGCGGTGGTGAGGCAGAGCTCGTCGACGAGTCGGTCGTCGATGAACGCCGCCGCGAGGGTCGGGCCGCCCTCGCAGACGATCGAGGTGAGGCCGTGCTCGCCGAGGACCGAGACGATCTCGCGGGCGTCGAGCGCCGATCCCTCGAGTACCTCGATCTCGTGCGGCACGTCGGCGAGTTGCTCGCGGACCCGATCGCGGGCGGAAGGAGGGCAGAGGATGATGGGCACGCTTCCGCGCTCGTGCAGCCGGTGGCCGGCGAGGTCGCCCGACGAGGTGACGATCGCCAGACGGCTCTCGGAGGGGCCGAGATAGCCCTCGCGGCGGACGGTCCGCGCTCCGACGACGACCACGTCGGCCGCTCGTCTGATGGTGCCGAGGATGCGCCGGTCGACGCGATTGCTGAGCGTCTCGGACGTGCCGTCCTCGCCGACGGCCGACCCGTTGAGGCTGCCGATCATGTTGATGCGCACCCACGAGCGCGACTCCGGTGCATAGGCGTCCGCGAGGAACGCGGCGCCGTGCTCGCCGTCGAGCGCCACGGGGCCGGCCGTCTCCGGGAAGATCCGGGTGAGGCTCATGCGGCGCTCCTCGCCGCGATCTGGCGCTTCGCCCGCGCGAGCATGCCGCTCATCCCGCGCACCCGCAGTGGGGAGACGAGGTCGTTGAGGCCGAGCATCTGCGGGAAGTCGGCGGGCACCGCGAGCAGCTCCTCCGCCGAGAGCCCCTCGACGCCCTGCACGAGGATCGAGGCGAATCCGCGGGTGGTCGGCGCTTCGCGGGGCGCGGTCGCGAACATGTGCACACCGTCGTCGCCGAGTTCCAGGGTGATGAACACGGGCGCCTGGCACTCCTCGACCCGCTCGCTGAGTCCGGGGTGGTCGCGGAGACGCTCGGGGAGTTCCGGGAGTTCGTTCGCGAATTTGAGCAGCAGCTGCAGACGGTCGTTGCCGTCGAGCGCGAGGAACTCGTCCCGGATGTCGGCGAGCTGGGCGGGCAGAGCGGAAGTCACCTCCCGATTATCCCGCCCGCGGCCGAGGGCCTGCCTGGCGCTGGTCGAATACGTGCTCGCCGAGGAGGCCCGCTGGGGCCGTCGCGACGCGCGGGGCTTCGGGATGCGGTCGCGTTGAGGTTCCTTCCAGTGTCGGTGGTTGCTGGTTAGGTCGATGCATGTACGAAGAGCAGTCGCAGGCCGAAGCGCCGATGTCGGCTGCGCGGCTGCTGGTCGAGCGCATCGCCGAACGGCAGGCACTGTCGCGGGTGTACCAGGCGGAGCAACTGGAATACATCGACGCGCTGCGCCTGCAGTTCGGTCGGGAGTTCGGGGCCGACTGGTACGACCCTGACTCGCTCGAGTGGCGTGAGCTCCGGGCGGAAGTCGCCGCGGTGCTGCAGGTGCACGAGCGCACCGCGCAGTCGATGCTCGATCTCGCCCGCTCCCTTGTGCAGGTCTTCCCGACCACGCTGAGTCGGATGCGGCGCGCGGAGTTCTCCGACCGGCACGCCCGGGTTCTCGTCGAACACTCTCACGGCCTCGCCGCTGAGCTGGTCGGCGAGTATGAGGCGCGTCTGCTCGAGTTCGTCGATCTGCCGGTGTCACGGTTCGATCGGATGGCGCGCAAGATCCGCGCCGATCTGCAACCCCAAGACCTGATCGAGAAGCACCGGGAAGCGTTGGCCGAGCGCCGGACTGCGGTCGAACCGGCCGGTGATGGCATGGCCTGGTACCGGGCGTACATGTCTGCCGAGTACGTCATCGGTGCCGCCGCATCAGTGACCGGACTGGCGAAGGGGCTGATGGTCGAGGGTGAGACCCGCACCTTGCAGCAAATCGAGGCGGATGTCTTCCGTGATCTGCTGATCGACGCCGGCGGCGTCACCGCCCCTGTGGTCGAGGGTGAGCCGGTGCAGGCCACCCCTGCGGCGCGTCGGGGCATCAACCCGCACGTCGCCACGACGATCCCGGTACTGACCGCGCTGGGCCGGTCGGACGAGCCGGGCCAGCTCGAGGGCTACGGGCCGATCGACGCCGAAACCGCCCGCCGAATCGCCGGCGAGGCGCCCGGGTGGATCCGGATCCTCACCGATCCGGAGGATGGGGCGATCACTTCGTTCGGGCGGACCACCTATAAGGTCCCGAAGCAGTTGCGGCGGTACCTGCAGGCGCGGGATGAGGTGTGCCGGTTCGTGGGCTGCACCCGATTGATCGAGCATTGCGATGTCGATCACACGAAACCGTGGGCGGAGGACGGCGAAACGGTCGCCGCGAACCTCGCGCATCTGTGCAAGGGCCACCACATGGTCAAGGGCCGCAAACGGTGGCGGGTGAGCGCCTCACCGGGCGGCACCCTGACCTGGACCTCGCCGACGGGGCGCATGTACACGACGAAACCGGCCCGCACCTTCGCCCCACCCGGCCGCACTATCCCGGGCGCACCACCACTGGTGATGAAAGCCTGGCTCCCCGACGACGCCCCGTTCTGAACCCCGGTCGTCGAGTAGCGACGAAGGAGCGTATCGAGACGGGTCGAGTAAGCGCAGCGCACCGAGACCCTGCCGCTGTGCTCTCGATACGCTCGTTCCTCGCTACTCGAGCCTGGGCCCACCGCGCACGCTTGCGCGGGGGACTCGATACGGGCTTCGCCCTACTCGACGACCGGATGGTACTCGTGCCGCCGTATCGCTGCGCTCAACGAGCGGGGCTCACCGCGGTCGTCGAGTAGCGACGAAGGAGCGTATCGAGTCCCTGGCGCAAGCGTGCGCCATGGGCCCAGGGTCGAGTAAGCGAAGCGCACCGAGACCACAGCACGTGCGCTCTCGAGACGGTCGTTCCTCGCTACGCGAGCCTGGGCCCCCGCGCACGCTTGCGCGGGGGACTCGATACGGCGCTGGCGCGCCTGCTCGACGACCGGAATGCCACTCAGCGGCCGGGGACGGCGCCGGGGTCGCTGCCGCGGACGATGGGTACGCGCACCGCGCTGCCCCACTCGGTCCACGAGCCGTCGTAGTTGCGGACCTCGTCGAAACCGAGCAGGTGCGTGAGCACGAACCAGGTGTGGCTCGACCGCTCTCCGATGCGGCAGTAGGCGATCACGCTGTCGCCTTCCTGAAGGTCCGCACCTTCCTGATAGATCGCCTCCAGCTCCGAGCGGGACCGGAAGGTGCCGTCCTCGGCTGCGGCCTTCGCCCACGGAACGTTCTGCGCGCTCGGGATGTGACCTCCACGCAACGCGCCCTCTTCGGGATAGGCGGGAGCGGTGGTGCGCTCCCCGGAGAACTCCTCGGGGCTGCGCACGTCGATGAGTGGGTTGCCGAGATGCAGGAGTACGTCGTCCTTGAACGCGCGCACGGTGAGGTCGTCGCGCTCCACCACCGGATAGTCGCTGCGCGAGACGTCGGGGCGATCGGTGGTCAGCTCGCGACCCTCGTCGACCCACTTCGCGCGACCGCCGTCGAGCAGGCGCAGATCGTCGTGACCGAACAGGGTGAACACCCAGAGGGCGTACGCGGCCCACCAGTTGCTCTTGTCGCCGTAGAACACGACGGTGCTGTCGCGGGAGATCCCCTTCGAGCGCAGCAGCTTCGCGAAGCCCTCGCCGTCGACGTAATCGCGGGTGACGGGATCGTTCAGTTCGGTGTGCCAGTCGATCTTGACGGCGCCGGGGATGTGTCCGGTCTCGTAGAGCAGCACGTCCTCATCGGACTCGACGACGACGAGGCCCGGATCGTTCCGATGCTCGGCGAGCCATTCGGTGCTGACGAGACGCTCGGGGTGCGCATACTCCTGAAACTTCTGCGACGAGTCCGTCTCAACTGCCATCTGCCTCGGCCACCTTCCGTCAGGGGGGCCGCTGTCGGTGCACGGCCCTCGTCTAGGCTGATCGCGCACCGCCTCCCGACGGGTCGGCGATGCGCCCTCAGCGAGGTTACGCCGCTCGTTCGTCTTCCGCTGAGGACCTCGTAACACTTCCGACTCCTTCCGTCGTCTGGATGCGCCTGTGACCTCCGCCCCTGTCTCACTCACCGAGCGTGCCCCGCGACTGACCGGTGAGGAGATCGCCGGGTACCTCGTGCCGCCGCGGCAGTTCGACCGGGCGAGCCTCGACAACTACGAGCCCGACCCCGATTACCCGTCGCAAACGGAAGCGCTCGAGAAGATGCGAACCTTCGCCGCGGGGTGGTCGGCGGCGCCGAGCGGCGGCGGCTGGTTCAAGCGCGCGAAGCGAGCGTCGGTCGGCAAGCCGGGCATCTACCTCGACGGCGGATTCGGCGTCGGCAAGACCCACCTGCTGGCGGCCCTCTGGCACCTCGCGCCGGCACGGAAGTACTTCGGCACCTTCATCGAGTACACGGCGCTCGTCGGCGCGATGGGGTACCGCGGCGCCGTCGACCTGCTCTCGGGAGCGAGCCTCGTCGCCATCGACGAGTTCGAGCTCGACGACCCGGGCGACACGATGGTGATGACCCGCCTGCTCGGCGAACTCGTCGCCACCGGGACACGAGTCGCTGCGACCTCGAACACCCCGCCGAATGCGTTGGGGGAGGGTCGGTTCGCGGCCGCCGACTTCCTGAGGGAGATCCACTCGCTCTCGGCCCACTTCGAGACGGTGCGCATCGACGGCCTCGACTACCGGCGCCGCGACATCGAGGGCCACGCTGCGGTCACCGACGCCGCGGAACTCGACGAACGGCTCGCCGCCGAGGCCGACGGCGGTGTCAGCACCGTCGACGACTTCGGGGCGGTCATCGCCCACCTGGCGAAGGTGCACCCCGCCAGCTACGTGCGTCTCGTCGACGACCTGCAGGCCGTCGGACTCCGCGACGTCTCGCCGTTCGCGAGTCAGACCGATGCTTTGCGTTTCGTCGCCCTCGTCGACCGGCTCTACGACGGCGGAGTGCGGATCGTCGCGAGCGGAGCGCCGCTCGACTCGGTGTTCGGCGAGGACATGCTCGCGGGCGGCTACCGCAAGAAGTACCTCCGCGCGATCTCGCGACTCATTGCCTTGAGCTCGCACTGAACTCGGGCTGAGGCCCGCTTGAGCGACCTCCGAGGCACGAAACACGATGTTTACCGGACGCCGCACTGTGTAACACCCTCGAAATCTGTCTCATCTCGATACGAAACCTCCACGGACCACTATTGGGCCGAACCCGCAAGCGCGCACCCCTCGTCGACAGCCGACGTGAGCCGCCGGGTCGAATCCCTTTGCACGTTTGTTAAGAGAGGTATCCAATGGATCAGGGCAATACCGCCTTCTTGCTGATCGCGGCGGCATTCGTGCTGCTGATGACCCCCGGCCTCGCGTTCTTCTACGGCGGCCTCGTGAAGGCCAAGAGCGTCGTCAGCATGATGATGCTGAGCTTCGGCGCGATGGGCCTCATCGGCGTGCTGTGGGTCATCTACGGTTACGCGATCGCCTTCCCCGGCTCGGAGGGAACCCTCTTCCCGTGGAAAATCGACACCGCGGCGATCGGGCTCACCAGCCTCCTCGAGACGCCGGAAGACGCGATGTATCCGCCGATCGCGTTCGCCGCCTTCCAGGCGACCTTCGCCATCATCACGGTCGCGCTCGTCTCGGGCGCCATCGCCGACCGCGCCAAGTTCGGCGCGTGGATGGTCTTCGCCGGTGTCTGGGCGACGCTCGTCTACTTCCCGGTCGCGAGCTGGGTCTTCAACTTCGGGCTCGCCGATGACGGCTCCTTCTCCTATGGAGGGTGGACGACCTACGGACTGCAGGAGGTCTTCGGACTCGGCGTGATCGACTTCGCCGGTGGCACCGCGGTGCACATCAACGCCGGTGCGGCCGCTCTCGCCCTCGCCCTGGTGCTCGGCAAGCGCGTCGGCTTCCAGAAGGGAGCGCACGTGCCTCACAACCCGCCGTTCGTCCTGCTGGGCGCCGGTCTGCTCTGGTTCGGCTGGTTCGGCTTCAACGCGGGCTCTGAGCTCGCCGCCGACGGCACCGCCGCGGTCGCATTCCTCAACACCATCGCCGCCCCCGCCGCCGCTCTGCTCGGCTGGCTTGTCGTCGAGAAGCTCCGCAACGGCAAGGCCACCTCGGTCGGTGCCGCGTCGGGTGCCGTCGCCGGCCTGGTCGCGATCACCCCGGCCTGCGCCTCGGTGACCCCGATGTTCGCGATCCTGCTGGGCGTCATCGCCGGCGCCGTCTGCGCCGTCGCGGTCGACCTGAAGTTCGCACTCGGCTTCGACGACTCGCTCGACGTCGTGGGCATCCACCTCGTCGGCGGTCTCATCGGAACCCTGTTCCTCGGCTTCTTCGCCAACAACACCGGCCTCTTCACCGGCGGCGACGGAACCCAGCTGCTGGTTCAGGCCATCGCCGCGATCGCCGTGCTCGTCTACTCCTTCGCTCTGGCCTGGATCATCGGCTTCGTGATCGAGAAGACGATGGGCTTCCGCGTCAAGAACGAGGACGAGATCGCGGGCATCGACACCGTCGTGCACGGCGAAGAGGCCTACCTCTTCGACCAGCCGGCGCGCGTCTGACCGCTCCGCACATCACGCGACGGGCGTCGTCTCTTCTCGAGGCGGCGCCCGTCGCCATGCACCGGCCGCGTGCCGACGACGAGCGGGTGCTGCCCGGTCGTAGGCTCTGAGAGGCCACGAAGGGCTGACAGGAGAGGCGCGAGTGGATCAGGGCACTACGGCGTTCGTGCTGATCTGCGCCGCACTGGCGCTGCTGATGACTCCCGCGCTCGCCTTCTTCTACGGCGGCCTCGTCCGCGCGTCGAGCGCGATCAGCTTGATGATGCTGAGCTTCGGTGCTCTCGCCCTCGTCGCCGTGCTGTGGATCGTCTTCGGATACGCGGTCGTGAACTCCTCCGGCAACGCATCGGGCTTCGTCGGCATCGACGGCGTGTTCGGCATCGACACGGGACTGATCGGACTCGGGGCGCTGCTGCAGGGCGCCGATGATTCGGCGCCGCTCGCTCAGGCCGCGTTCCAGTGCATGTTCGCGATCGTGGCCGTCGCGCTCGTCTCCGGTGCGATCGCCGACCGGGCGCGCTTCGGCGCCTGGATGGTGTTCGCCGGACTGTGGGCGAGCCTTGTCTACTTCCCGGTCGCGTCGTGGGTGTTCACCGTGCGGTGGGGCGCCGACGGCATGGCGGGTGGCGGATGGATCGTCTACGGTCTGCGCGATCTCGTCGGGGCAGGCGTGCTCGACTTCGCCGGCGGCACCGCCGTCCACATCAACGCGGGAGCCGCTGCGCTCGCCCTCGCGCTCGTCCTCGGCAAGCGGACCGGCGTCGGCTCGGGTCCGCTGAAGCCGCACAGCATCCCGTTCGTGCTCCTCGGGGCGGCGCTGCTCTGGTTCGGCTGGTTCGGCTTCAACGCCGGCTCCGAGGGCGCCGCCGACGGCTTCGCAGCCCTTGTGGTGATGAACACCCTCGCGGCGCCGGCCGCCGCGCTGCTGTCGTGGCTCGTCGTCGAGACGATCAGGGATGGCAAGGCGACGGCGGTGGGTGCCGCGTCGGGGGTCGTCTCGGGGCTCGTGGCGATCACCCCGGCGTGCGCCTACCTGACGCCGCTGTGGGCGGTGCTGCTCGGCCTGCTGGCCGGGGCGCTGTGCGCCCTCGCCGTCAACCTCAAGTACGTTCTCGGCTTCGACGACTCGCTCGACGTGGTCGGCATCCACCTCGTCGGCGGCCTGATCGGAACGCTCTACCTGGGATTCTTCGCGAACGGTGACGGCTTCATCTACTCGGGACGCGTCGATCAGCTCCTGGCGCAGGCGATCGGTGCCGTCGCGGTGCTGGTCTACTCGTTCGCGGTCACCCTCGCGCTCGGGTACCTCGTCGATAAGCTCATGGGGTTCCGCGTGACCACGGCCATCGAGCAGGCGGGTCTCGACATTGCGCCGTACGGCCAGGCCGCGGTCGGCCCGGACGCGACGCGCTGACGTGACCGCTCCGAATCGATCAGGTGAGCGGCGCTACCCTGTGCCCATGACGGATGCGACGGACTCGACGGATGAGAGCTTCGAGGAGAAGCGCCGCGATCAGCTGACTTCGGCCCCCGGCGACAAGTGGGACGAGGACGCGGCAGCCGAGTCGGTGGCGCCGCGCGTCGAGGTCACCGAGTCGCCGAGCGGCGCGACCCGCATCGACGTCGCGGACACCGCCGCGGTGCGTCCGGGCGAGCCGGACGCCGACTGAGCGGCGAGCCACCGAGACGCCTCAGTCGAGGCCGAGTCGTTCCACGGCGCGAGTGACCGCCTTTCCGACGGTGACTTGAGCCTCCGCGGTCGGGTGAATGCCGTCGAGGGTGGTCCCTTCCCGGTACGCCCCGTTGACCCGCAATGCGGCGAACGGATCCGCGAACGTCCACGACCTCGCCTCCGCGGTCTCCTCGAGCGCGTCGTTGAAGGCCTCGGCGGCCCCGGGCATGAAATCGATCGGCGGGATGGCCGACACCAGCACCTGCGCCGCGCCGACCCGGTCGACGATGGCGTCGATATCGGCGAGCGTGTCGTCGAGCGGTCGATCGGTCAGGACGTCGTTCGTGCCCGCCATGACGATGAGCAGGTCGGCATCCTGTTCCGCGACCGCGGCGCGCATATCCGCGGTCGTGGCCCCAGCCAGTGCCCATCCGCCGACGAATCGGACGTCGGACTCGAGGAAGACGGGCACCCAGGACGAAGGGTCGATCTCGCCCTCGGCGAATCGCTTGCCGAGCACCGCGGTGAGGGAGTCGCCGACGATCGCGACCGACAGCGTCGGGTCCGCCGTCGCTGCCGGGCTCCGGGGGGCACCGTCGGCGGGCGCTGCCGCGCACGCAGTGAGGACGAGGGCGACTCCGGCGAGGAGTGCGGTGAGCTTCGGGGCGACGCGCATGGGGACCTTCGGGTGTGGGGTGGTCCTGAGGCTAACGGCAGAAGCTAAGAGCTCACGAAGAAGGGGCGACGCTACTGTGCCGGGCGATGAGAAAGCTGGACACCGCTCCGATCGCCGCGACGAGGATCATCCACACGACGATGGCGATCGGGAGGGATGCGTCGGCGATCGCGCCGAGGACGAGCGCGAGGACGCCCTGCGCGGAGTACCCGGAGGCGTAGAGCCGCGACACGGTCACCGCTTTCGCCTCTGCGGGCGCCGAAGCGACCACGAGTCCGAGAGCGGCGGCGACGAAGGCGGCGAAGCCGAACCCGGCGAGAACAGAGCTGAGGGTGAACAGCGGAAGACTCTCCGTCGACGAGGCGAGCAGCAGCGACGCCAGCCCGAGAACCGAGGCGACCGTGCCGAGGAGGGCTGACCGGGCGGCGGCGATCCGACCGAACACGAGTCCGCCGGTACCGATCGCGATGGCGAACAGAGCGATCACGGCGCCGACGAGCGCCGCGTCGTCGGTGCGGATGAGGTCCCGTGCGATGTCTGCCCCGAGGGACAGGAGCAGCGCTCCGACGGCGTAGGCGCCGATGAGGGCGGACGCGCCGACCGCGATCGAGCGGAGCGGGACGCGGGATGAGGGGACGCGCACGGCGCGGGTCGCCTCCCGGTGGTCGGGGAGGAACACGACCGCCGCGCCGATGAGGAGGGCGAGTGCGAATCCGACCCAGTAGGTCAGGTGCAGGGGGAGTGGCGCGTACTCGATCAGTGCGCCGGAGACGAGGGAGGCGATCACGAGACCGACGGCGGTCGCGACGACGGTGGTCGCGCTGACGCGAGCGGCGCGACGTTGCGGTTCGAACTCGAGCAGTGCGGCGGTCGCGGCGCCGAGCGCGCAGGCCGTCCCGAGCGCCTGCAGCAGCCGGGCCGCGTAGAGGAACGGCAGCGCCGGGGCGAGGGCGAAGACGAGACTGCCGGCGGCGAGCGACGCGAGACCGAGCAGCATGGCCCGGCGGCGTCCGATGCGGTCGGAGAGTCCGCCGAGGACGAGCATCAGGGCCGCCACCGTGAACGGGTACGCGGCGAAGACCGTTTCGATCTCCTCCGGGTCGAGATGCCACTGCTCGAGGTACAGCGGGAACACCATGGACGGTGACGCGCTGCCCCAGAGGCAGATCGCGATGACCGACGCCGAGACCCAGAACGCCGCGCGCGTCGACCAGCGGGCGCGACCCGAACCGGAGCGGGGGAGCAGTGGCGCTTCCATGCGCCGACACTATCGGCGCGACCCGACGCGCAGTGAGCGGCTCGCCCCGCGCGGTCTCGCAAGACGCCGGCCGCCCTACCGGCTCCGCAATCGCTGTGCACGGGGTGCGCAAGCGCCGTGATCCCTTGCAGCCGTCCGGCGGGCGGTGTCGGATGCGGTCATGGCATTCACTCCACGTTTCGCGATCGTCACCGGCTCCGACTCGGGCATCGGCAAGGCCACCGCCGTCGCCCTCGCCCAGCAGGGGATGGACATCGGCATCACCTGGCTCGACGACGAGGCGGGTGCGGAGGCGACCGCCTCCGAGGTGCGCGCGCAGGGCCGCAATGCGGTCGTCGCGCAGCTCGACGTCCGCCGACTCGACCGGGTCGGCGACATCGTGAGCGACCTGGCCGGGAGACTCGGCGGGCTCGACGTGTTCGTCAACAACGCGGGGGCGGGCGACAACGTTCCGCTGCTCGAGCTCTCGCTCGACGGCTGGCGGGACACCGTCGCCACCGATCTCGACGGAGCGTTCGTCGGCATCCAGCGCGCCGCGCAGATCATGGTCGACGCCGGTAACGGGGGCCGCATCGTCGCGGTGACCAGCGTGCACGAGCACGCGCCCCGTGTCGGGCAGTCGGCGTACAACGCCGCGAAGCACGGTCTCGGCGGTCTGGTGAAGACGGCGGCGATCGAACTCGCTCGGTACGGCATCACCGTTAACGCAGTCGCCCCGGGCGAGATCGCCACGCCGATGACCGATCAGGAGGACGAGGATCCGCACGGCGCCGAACGTCCCGGCATCCCTCTCGGACGACCGGGCGACGCCCGCGAGGTGGCGGCCGTCATCGCCTTCCTCGCCTCACCGGCCTCCGCGTACGTGACGGGAGCGTCGTGGGCCGTCGACGGCGGGATGTTGCAGATGGGCCCCCACGGCGGCTCGCACATTACCTCCGACGACTGGCGGGGCTGAGTCAGGGCCCCGGGAACGACGAAACCCCCGGCCGATGACCGGGGGCTTCGTCGTGTCTCGTAGTGAGACCGGTGGTGGGCGATACCAGACTCGAACTGATGACCTCTTCCGTGTGAAGGAAGCGCGCTACCAACTGCGCCAATCGCCCGCGCGTCCTCAATCTTGCCATAACGACGGGACCGTTCCGTGCAACTTCACCTCGATGACGTGTCGAGTTGGTAGTCGCGCCGAGCATCCGTTAGAGTCTTCAAGCGGTCGGAAACGACAGCGAAGAAGTCCGGAAACGGTCTTCGAATGCGGATGTAGCGCAGTTGGTAGCGCATCACCTTGCCAAGGTGAGGGTCGCGAGTTCGAGTCTCGTCATCCGCTCGAGTGAAGTCTCACGGGAATCCACGTGGGGAACCACACATGGTGGCGTGGCCGAGAGGCTAGGCAGCGGCCTGCAAAGCCGTCCACACGGGTTCGAATCCCGTCGCCACCTCACTCACCGCCTCTCATCTCGTATGAGCAGCGGGCGATTGGCGCAGCGGTAGCGCGCTTCCCTGACACGGAAGAGGTCACTGGTTCGATCCCAGTATCGCCCACCACGAAAGGCCCGCCTCGGCGGGCCTTTTCTCGTTTCGGCCCGCCTTGCGCGGCGATGTGACAGACCGACTCGATGGCTCCGCGAGCAGTTACGCTCGCGAGATGGGGTCGGCCCTCTTCGTCCTGTTCGGCGGGATCGCCGTGGTGGTGCTCGTCGCTGTGATCAGCACGCCCACGTCGCGACTCGGGGTTCGGGCCCGGCGCGGAAGAGTCGCCGCCATCGTCTGCGCGGCGTTCGTGCTGCTGCTCGCCGGAGCGGTCCTCGCCGGACTCGCCGGAGACGAGGGAGGCCCGATCGTCGCGGCGATGTCCGCGGCGGTGGCACTCGCGGTCTCCGTCGCCGGGACCTGGCTCGTGCTCACCGACCGTGGGCGTAATCGACCTCCGCGCTGAGCTCCGCGGGAGACCGACGGACCAGACGAGTTCAGGGGTGGTCGACGAGGGCGACCATGGCGGTGATCGACTCTCGGAGGCGTGCGGCGAGCTCGGGGACGGTGCTGCTGCGGCGGTCGCGGATCGAGTCGATCAGCGCGCCCATCACCAGGGTGACGGCCCGGCCAGCGGTGACCTCGTCGTAGCGTTCCGACACGACCTCCACGAGATCATGTCGAAGGCCGGCCATCCAGCGCAGCAGAACGCCCATCAGTTCGGGCTCGCGGCGGATCAGCCCTCTTCGGGTCTCGCGGTCACTCACCATGCGGGCCGTCGCGGCGACGAGATCGCAGACCGCGTCGATCAGCGGCTTCGAGGTGGTCCGGAACTCCTCGCGCGCCTCGTCTCCCACTGCAGTCGGCGGCAGCCCGAGGGCTGCGGCGGCCTTCGAGGAGAAGTAGTTGAAGAACGTGCGAGGGGAGACATCCGCCTCGGCGCAGATCGCCTCGACCGTGACTCCGTCGAGACCCTGCTCGGCGACGAGACGAAGGGCGGCTTCATGGATCGCCTGCCAGGTGAGCTGCTTCTTACGCTCGCGCAGGCCCGTCGCGCCGCCGGTGGTGATCGGACCGGTGGTGAGAGCGGGATCGGATTCGCTGATACTCACGAGGACTCCATTGTGGTGGACGAACTGTGGCCGAAGAACTGTGGTGGAAGAACTGTGGCGGAAGAACTGCGGCCGAAACGGCCGGGCGTCGGACGAGACGCCCGGCCGTTCGCGGTCACCGGCGGACGGGAACCGAACCGGTGCTGGTGTTGGGCTCGATGAGCGCGCCCGTCATGTTGGCGGCGGCGACGGCCTCCGCCTCGAGGTCGGCGATGCCGCCGGCCTTGTCCGCCTGCTCCTGCAGAGCCGACTTCTGACGCAGCGGCGGCGTCTTGAAGAACAGCGTCAGCACGAAGGCGAGCAGCACCACGCCGAGACCGATCCAGAAGATCGCCAGGGTCGAGGCGTTGAAGCCCGACAGGAACGGACGGGTGAGACGGCTGTCGGCACCGTTCAGGAAGGACGTGTCGCTCACCGAGGCGTTCGTCTCGGACGAGTCGCCGCCCTCCTTGAGCTGATCGACGATGGTCGGCACCACCTGGGCGACGATCGCTTCGCGCTGCGCCTCGTCGCTGTAGTCGATGGCGAGACGCCCGTCGACCACCGTGGCGTTCGCCTGCTCGGCCGCGGCGGTGAGCGCCTGCTCCTCCGCGGCGGGGGTCGCGGCGGCCACCTGCTGGTCGATGACCTGCTGGGCTGCGGCGGCGGGGATGACGCCCGCGTCGACCTGCTGCTGCACGGCCGCGGTCACCTGCTCGGTCACGGCGGCGTCGGCCGCCTGCGTCGCCGCGGCGGTTCCCTCGTCGAGGGCCGACTGGACGTTCGCGGTCACCGGCTCGGTGATCGGCGTCCAGATCTGCTCCATGATGCCCGCGTTCGCCGGGGCGGAGGCCACCTCAGGGGTGAGTGCGGCGTCGAGAGCGGCGGTCAGGTCGTCCTCGTTCTGCATCGACGTGCTGATGCTGCCCGGGACGAGCGAGAACAGGACGGAGAGGAGTACGGCGGTGCCGAGGGTTCCACCGATCTGACGGAAGAACGTGGCGGCACTCGTCGCCACACCCATGTCGCGGGCCTCGACGGCGCTCTGGCTGGCGAGGGTCAGGGTCTGCATCAGCTGTCCGAGGCCGAAACCGATGAGGAACATGCCGAGGAACAGGAACCACAGCGGGGTGTCGATCGACATGAAGGTCAGCAGGAAGAAGCCGACCGCGGTGAATGCGGTGCCGGTGACCGGGAAGATGCGGTACTTGCCGGTCCTCGCGACGATCTGGCCGGATGCGATCGACGCGATCATGAGACCGAGCACGAGGGGCAGGGTCGCGAAACCGGCTTCGGTCGGCGTCAGGCCGATCACGATCTGGAGGTAGAGCGGGATGGTGAGCATCGCGCCGAACATCGCGAAGCCGACGAGGAACGACAGCACGGTCGCCATCGAGAACACGCCCGACTTGAACAGCTTGATCGGGATGATCGCGTCGTCACCGAGACGGGTCTCGATGATGAGGAAGGCGACCAGTCCGATGACCCCCAGCGCGTAGCAGGCGATCGCGATCGGTGATCCCCAGCCCCATTCGCGTCCCTGCTCGGCGACGAGCAGCAGCGGAACGAGCGTGACGATGACGGCGGTGGCTCCCCACCAGTCGATGCGCGTCGACCGGCGGTCGCCGAACTTCGGCAGGTGCAGGAAGGCCATCACCATGGCGAGTGCGATGAGGCCGAGGGGCAAATTGATCAGCAGCACCCAGCGCCATCCGTCGATGAAGAGGATCTCGTCGGTACCGGCGAACAGGCCGCCGACCAGGGGGCCGATGACGGAGGAGATGCCGAACACGGCGAGGAAGTAACCCTGGTACTTGGCGCGCTCACGCGGGGCGAGCATGTCGCCCATGATCGCGAGCGGCAACGACATGAGCGCACCGGCGCCGATGCCCTGGAAGGCGCGGAACGCGGCCAGCATCAGCATCGAGGTCGAGAACGCGGACAGGACCGAACCGACGATGAAGATCGAGATGCCGACGATGAAGAGCGGCCGGCGGCCGAAGATGTCGGACAGCTTGCCGTAGATCGGCGTCGTGATCGTGGAGGTGATGAGGAAGGCCGTCGTCACCCACGCCTGCTGGTCGAGTCCGTGCAGGTCGTCGCCGATCGTTCGAATCGCGGTGCCGAAGACCGTCTGCCCGAGGGCGGAGAGGAACATCGCGGCCATGAGGCCGTAGATGACGAGGAGGATCTGACGGTGGGTCATCACCGGGGTCGAACCGGCGGACGCTGCCGTGCCGCCGTGCTCCCTGGTCGGAGCGTCTGTAGCCATGCGTTTCCCTTGTGAGAAGAAGTGGAGGTCGCAGGCGCCGAAGTCTGAGGGCGTCCGGCTTCGCCGGAGAGCCGACATCGGCGGGAGCACCTTGCTTACCGTGCAATGTTACACGCGCTGCAAGTTTGCGACGAGTGCAGGCGGGGGTGTTTCGCTGACTGCGAATCGCCGACTCCGACGTCAGCGGCGGCCGTTCACCCCGCCTCGCGGGGCGTGGTCGGCGATGAAGCGCCAATGCACGTGCAGGCAGGCGGCCGCGAGGTTCGTGCGGTATCCGACGAGGATCCGGATGCCGTCACGGTCGACGTACTCGGCCTTGTACCCGACTTCGTCGCCGATGCGGACGATGCGGATGATGCCGTACACCCGGCCCCGTTCGTCGCGCATCTCCCAGCTGCCCGCCGACGGTTCCACCGCGGCGAGCAGGGGATGCCACGACCGCTCGGGCCACGCACCTCTCGCCATGGATGCGACATTAGAACAAACGTTCGAATGACGCGCCGGTGATGGGTGGCGGATATCGGCGGAGCTATCGTCAGTGGGTGATGAACGCCTCCCGCACCGGTCGAGGGGCGTCCTCCTACCTCGCCGCGTCGATCCCCGTCCGGCTCGCGAGCTCCGGCATCACCGTCGCGCTCCCGGTCCTGGCGGTGCAGCAGCTCGGCAGCATCGCGCCCGGCGGGCTGCTCGTCGCGGCCTCGCTCGCGCCGTCGATCATCGTCGCCCCGCTCGCCGGCGCCGCTCTCGACCGCGCACGACGTCCCCGACGCCTGATCCTCGCCTCTGCGCTCGTCACCGCCGCCGCGTTCGCCGTGACCGCACTGATCGGCGTCGTCCCCGTCGTGCTCGCTGCGGTCGCGCTGATCGCTGCGGGGTGCTTCACCCCGTTCTTCATGGGCGGGTTGTCGAGCGTGGTCGGCGAGATCGTCGAGGACGAGAGACGGGCCTACGCGTTGGACGCCCTGTCGTACAACGTGGCAGGGGTCGGCGGGCCCGCACTCGCCTCCCTCCTCATCGCCGTCGCGGATGCGCGAGTCGCGATGATCGCCCTCGCAGTGGCCGCGGCGATCAGTGCGGTCGCGGCCTTCGCCGTGCATCTGACCGCCCGGTCCCGTTCCGAACATCCGGCCGGGCTCGCTGGCGAGATCGGCCGCGGCCTCGCCTACCTCGTGCGTCACCGTCCGCTCGCGGTCATCACGTGGTCGGGCACTCTCACCCAGTTGGGTCAGGGGGCGCTTCCCGTCGCGGCGATCGCGCTGGCGTTGCAGAGCGGTGCCGACCCGGGGGAGGGGACGTGGATCGTGACCGCCTTCTCCATCGGCGCTCTCGTCGGATCGATCGCGGCCACCGCGACCAGCTCGACCCGGTTCGCGCCCATCTCGGTGATGCTGGGCGGGTTCCTCGCCACCGGAGTGTTCACGCTCGTCCTGGCATTGCACCCGGGGACGGTGCTCACTCTCGCCGCCGCCGCGGCCGCCGGTTTCGCCTCCGCTCCGGCGACCGCGGCGATGCTGCTGCTGCGCAAGCAGCAGAGTGCCGCAGCGGTCAGGTCTCAGGTGTTCACGGTCGGTGCCGGACTCCGGGCGACGGCCGGAGCCGTCGGCGCGGCGATCGCCGGACTGAGCGCTGGGATCTCGGCCGCTCTCCTGATCGCTCTCGTCGGTGCGGCGTGGGTCGTCTCCGCCGGCATCCTGATCCTCTACCCGCGGCAGGCGCCGCCGATCCTCGACTGAATCGATTCTCGACCGGATGGAGGCGGCGGCGCTGCCCGAACCGGGCATGCAGAAGGGGAGGCCGCTTCCGCGGCCTCCCCTTCGATCACTCAGGTGATCAGTTCTTGAAGGCGTCCTTGATCTTCTCGCCCGCCTGCTTGAGGTCGGCCTTGCCCTGGTCGGTGCGGCCCTCGGCGGCGAGGTCCTCATCGCCGCGGTGCTCGCCGACCTTCTCCTTCGCCTGGCCGGTCAGCTTCTCGGCGGCGTTCTCGATCTTGTCTCCGATGCCCATCGCAAACCTCACTTCCGTTGTCGAATGGTCTTAGCTTTACGACACTCGCTGGAAGCTGAGTGGAAAGACGCTGAGCAGGCCTTGAGCGACGCCCCGTTCCGAGCGCGCCCCCGAAAGCTGGTATTGACCAGGGAGTAATGATTCTCCTGAGCGCGCGCCACGCGCGACCGCGAAACAGGAAGGGCTGGTCTATTAGGCGTTTTGCAGATCCTGTCCTCATAATGGAGGACTGCCACCCGAAGTGGGAAGTCTTTTCGCCTGATCGCAGCTCTTATCGTGTCCGGCGAAACCCGAAAGGAACACCCGTGACCCAAACGGCTGAGGCCTTCGCGCCCGCATTAGAACGCTTTTATCCGCATCAGGGCGACCACCCGTTCGACGCCTGGTTGCCCGCCAAGTCCCTCTCGAGCGCGTACGCGTTCATGCTGCTCGGCCTCATCGGGCTGTTCGGCATCCAGCACTTCTACCTCGGACGTCCGGTCCGCGCCGTCGTGTACCTGCTCACCTTCGGGGTCTTCGGCATCGGCACGATCGTCGACCTGATCTCGCTGCGCTGGCAGGTGCGCGACATCAACAACCGTCACGCCATCGGGGTGCGCTGAATCCTTCCGGCTGACGCGTCGTCCGCCGCCCGGCGGTCCGACGGCACCGGGCGATCCCTCGCGCGCGGCTACAGTTGCTTGCAGACCGCCGCTCGAGAGGATCCCTACCGCCGTGTCCGAGAACGCACCACTCACGCCCGCAGCAACGGTGATCGCGAGTGAGGCGACAACGGGCGCGGAGTTGTTCGCCGGCGACCGTTCCGTCGTGGCGATGCGCATCGGCGGCGCGCTGCTCGACCTCGCGCGCGAGGTCGCCGAGGGCGACGAAGTCACGCCCGTCACCATCGAGTCGCCCGACGGGCTCTACATCCTGCGCCACTCGACCGCGCACGTGCTCGCCCAGGCTGTGCAGTCGATCAACCCCGAGGCCAGACTCGGCATCGGGCCGCCCGTCACGGACGGCTTCTACTTCGACTTCGACGTCGAGGAGCCCTTCACTCCCGAGGACCTGAAGGCGTTCTCGAAGGAGATGGAGCGCATCCAGCGCGCCGGCCAGCGTTTCGAACGCCGTGTCGTCAGCGAGGCCGAGGCGCGCGAACTCTTCGCCGGTGAGCCGTACAAGCTCGAGCTGATCGGCCTCAAGGGTGCTGCCGACAGCGTCGAAGAAGACAGTGTCGACGGAGACAGCGGCGAATCGGTCGAGGTCGGCGGGGGAGAGCTGACCGTCTACGAGAACGTCGACCCCAAGTCGGGCGATGTGATCTGGCGGGACCTCTGCCGCGGACCCCACCTGCCGAGCACCCGTCTGATCCAGAACGGCTGGGCTCTGTCCCGCGTCGCCGCCGCATACTGGCGTGGCAGCGAGAAGAACAAGCAGCTGCAGCGCATCTACGGCACGGCGTGGGCGAGCAAGGACGACCTCCGTGCGTACCAGGCCCGACTCGACGAGGCCGCGAAGCGCGACCACCGCAAGCTCGGCTCCGAAATGGACCTGTTCTCCTTCCCCGACGAGATCGGCTCCGGCCTCGCGGTGTTCCATCCGAACGGCGGCATCATCCGCAAGGAGATGGAGGACCACTCCCGTCGCCGGCATGAGGAGGAGGGGTACGACTTCGTCTGGACCCCGCACATCACCAAGGGCACGCTGTACGAGATCTCGGGGCATCTCGACTGGTACGCCGATGGCATGTTCCCCGCGATGCACCTCGACGAGGCGCACGACGAGGCGGGCAACATCACGCGACAGGGCGCGGACTACTACCTGAAGCCCATGAACTGCCCGATGCACATCCTCATCTACCGGTCGCGGGCACGCAGCTACCGGGAACTGCCGATGCGCACCTTCGAGTTCGGGTCGGTCTACCGCTACGAGAAGTCGGGTGTCATCCACGGCCTCACCCGTGTGCGCGGCATGACGCAGGACGACGCCCACATCTTCACCTCCCAGGAGAAGATGAAGGAGGAGCTGACCGGCACGTTGAACTTCGTGCTCTCGCTCTTGCGTGACTACGGCCTCACCGACTTCTACCTCGAGCTCTCGACGAAGGACCCCGAGAAGTACGTCGGCGGCGACGAGGTGTGGGAGCAGGCCACCGCCACCCTCGCCGAGGTCGCCGCCGCATCCGGACTCGAGCTCGTTCCCGACCCGGGCGGCGCGGCGTTCTACGGACCCAAGATCTCGGTGCAGGCGCGCGACGCGATCGGCCGCACCTGGCAGATGTCCACCGTGCAGCTCGACTTCAACCTGCCTGAGCGCTTCGGTCTCGAGTACACGGCGCCCGACGGCAGCCGCCAGCGTCCCGTGATGATCCACCGCGCCCTCTTCGGATCGGTGGAGCGCTTCTTCGGCGTGCTGCTCGAGCACTACGCCGGCGCGTTCCCGGTGTGGCTGTCGCCCTCGCAGGTCGTCGCCATCCCGGTCGCCGAGGAGTACGCCGACTACCTCGCCGGAGTCGTCGCCACACTGAAGAAGGCGGGCGTGCGCGCGGAGCTCGACGACTCCGACGACCGGATGCAGAAGAAGATCCGCACCCACACCAAGGCCAAGGTGCCGTTCCAGCTCATCGCGGGCGATGAGGATCGAGCCGCGGGCGCGGTCAGCTTCCGCTTCCGCGACGGTTCCCAGCGCAACGGTGTGCCCGTCGACGAGGCGATCGCCCTCATCCGTCGGTCGATCGACGAGCACCTGCTGGTGAACACGGCGGACGACCTGGCATGACCGACGGGCTCCCCGCCGGTTCCGAGGGCGTCGACGCGCGCCCCGCCGACTCGTTCGCCGCCGTGCCCGATGCGTTCCAGCGGCTCTGGACCCCGCACCGGATGGCGTACATCAAGAGCGGCGGGCAACCGCCGAAGGAGGAGTGCCCGTTCTGCATCGCGCCGACCCTGTCTGACGAGGACGCCCTGATCGTCGCGCGCGGCGCGCACGCCTTCGTGCTGCTGAACCTGTTCCCCTACAACTCGGGCCACCTCCTGGTGTGCCCGTACCGCCATGTTGCGCTCTATGACGACGCGACCGAGGCCGAGATCGACGAGATCGGGCGCCTCACGCAGACCTCGATGCGGGTCATCAGGGAGGTCTCCCGCAACGACGGGTTCAACATCGGCATGAACCAGGGACGCGTCGCGGGCGCCGGGATCGCGGAGCATCTGCACCAGCACGTCGTGCCGCGATGGGCGACCGACGCCAACTTCTTCCCGATCATCGCGCAGACGAAGGCGCTGCCCCAGCTGCTCGGCGACGTCAGGCGCTCGCTCGCCGACGCGTGGCCCACCCCGCGCGAGGCGTAGAATCGGGGACTGCGCGAAACGCGCAACGGACTTTCGCGCCGGTCGGGCAGCGAACAGCGGACGGGCCTCCTGCCGGGAGGCCGAGAAGAACAGATGGGCAGTGGGACAGTGAGCGACAGCAGCAACAACGGAGTCGCCGGCACCAGCCGGGTCAAGCGCGGCCTCGCCGAGATGCTGAAGGGCGGCGTCATCATGGACGTCGTCACCGCCGACCAGGCGCGCATCGCCGAAGAGGCCGGCGCCGTCGCCGTCATGGCGCTCGAGCGCGTCCCTGCCGATATCCGCGCCCAGGGCGGCGTCGCCCGCATGAGCGACCCGCACCTGATCGACGAGATCGTCGCGGCCGTGTCGATCCCCGTCATGGCGAAGGCGCGCATCGGCCACTTCGTCGAGGCGCAGGTGCTCGAGCACCTCGGCGTCGACTACATCGACGAGTCCGAGGTGCTCTCGCCCGCCGACTACGTGAACCACATCGACAAGTGGAAGTTCACCGTCCCCTTCGTCTGCGGTGCGACGAACCTCGGTGAGGCGCTGCGCCGCATCAACGAGGGTGCCGCGATGATCCGCTCGAAGGGCGAGGCCGGCACCGGCGACGTCTCCGAGGCGACCAAGCACATCCGCAAGATCACCTCCGAGATCAACACCTTGAAGTCGATGACGAAGGACGAGCTCTACGTCGCCGCCAAGGAACTGCAGGCGCCGTACGACCTCGTCGTCGAGATCGCCGAGACCGGCAAGCTGCCCGTCGTACTGTTCACCGCGGGCGGCGTCGCGACCCCGGCCGACGCGGCCATGATGATGCAGCTCGGCGCCGACGGCGTCTTCGTCGGCTCGGGCATTTTCAAGTCGGGCGACCCGGCCAAGCGCGCCGCGGCCATCGTGAAGGCCACCACCTTCCACGACGACCCGGCCGTGATCACCGAGGCGTCCCGCGGGCTCGGCGAGGCGATGGTCGGCATCAACGTCGCCGACGTGCCCGCGCCCCACCGTCTCGCCTCGCGCGGCTGGTGACGACCGCCAGGCGCGTCGGGGTCCTCGCCCTCCAAGGCGACTTCCGTGAGCACATCGCGGTCCTGAACGGGCTCGGAGCCGACGCGGTCCCGGTGCGCCGTGAGAGCGAGCTGGGCGAGATCGACGGTCTCGTCATCCCCGGTGGCGAGTCGAGCGTGATGGACAAGCTCTCGCGCACGTTCGGTCTCGCCGAGCCGCTCAAGGCGGCGATCGCCGACGGACTGCCCGTCTACGGCACCTGCGCCGGGCTGATCATGCTCGCCGACACGGTGCTCGACGCGATCGCGGGGCAGCAGAGCCTCGGCGGGCTCGACGTCGCGGTGCGCCGCAACGCGTTCGGCAACCAGCTCGACTCGTTCGAGACCGATCTGCCCATCCCGGAGCTCGGAGAGGCGCCCGTGCACGCCGTCTTCATCCGCGCGCCCATCGTCGAGAGCGTCGGCGAGCGGGCGAGGGCGCTGTCGACGCTCGACGACGGTCGTGTCGTCGCCGTGGAGCAGGGCTCGCTGCTCGGCACGAGCTTCCATCCGGAGATCACGGGCGACACCCGTTTCCACGAGTACTTCCTGAGCAAACTCGGCTGAGTCCGGCCGGCGCCCGGACATCACGGGTGCGGCAGGACCAGCCCGATCAAATCGTCGATGAAACCGGCGCCGAGCTCCTGCCTCGTCAGCACTCGGAAGAGGACGATGCTGATGAGTACGTCGACGACGACGTCGACAGGGGCGTCGGGGCGGATCTGGCCCTCCGCGACGGCGTCGCGGACGCGTTCGCCGAGCGCTCCGCGCACCAGGGCGGTGACCTGCTCGTCGTATCGTGCGGCGACCGTCTCGTCCTCCGCTGTCGCCGCAGCGGTCGCCCGGATGAGCGCCGCCGCCTCGGAGGTCGGCGCGAGATCGCCGAGCGCCCCCAGCCAGCCCCGGATGTCGGCTCGGACATCATCCGTGCGGGGTGTGGGCGTCACCGGGAACAGGTGGCCCTCGAGCACCCCCTCGGCCACGAGCGCGCTCTTCGAGGGGTACCAACGGTAGATCGTCGCCTTGCCGACGCCCGCCGCGGCGGCGATGCGGTCGAGCGACAGCTTGTCGTAGCCGACCTGCGCGAGTTCATCGCGGGTCGCGGCGAGGATCGCGAGCCGCGCCGCTTCGCTGCGCACGCGGCCGGGGCGCGGGGAATCCATAGGGCCATCGTGCTGCATGCATCGCCTCCGCTCGTGCGCGAGGGGGCGGACGCGTCGCGCGGACGCGTCCGCCCTTCGTCACTACTGGACGGACCAGCCGCCGTCGGAGGCCAGGATCGCGCCGTTGATGTTGACCGCGTCGTCGCTCAGCAGGAAGGTGATCGACGCGGCGAGCTGCTCAGCGGTCGCGATGCTCGGGATCGTCGCCTGGAACGGCTGCAGACGGGCCGAACCGACCTCGGAGACGTTCGGGGGGAACGGGATGCCCGTCGCGACGCCGCCCGGAGCGACCGCGTTCACCCGGATGCCCTGCTTGGCGTACATGAACGCGGCGGACTTCGTGAGACCGACGACGCCGTGCTTCGACACCGTGTACGCGTTGCCGGAGGCGTTGCCGCGCAAGCCCGCCTCGGAGGCGACGTTCACGATCGATCCGCGACCGGCCTCGAGCATCAGCGGGAGGACGGCGCGGGTCAGCTTGAACCCGCCGGTGAGGTTGACGCCGATCACGCGATCCCAGACCGCGTCGGTCGTCTCGTGCAGCGGTGAGAAGTCGTCGTTGATGCCGGCGACGTTCGCGAGAGCATCGATCCGGCCGTCGGCGGCGGCGACGATCGCGTCGATGTCCTCCTGCTTCGTAATGTCGCCGGCGACGGCGACGACGTCCGCTTCGGAGAACTCGTCGACGAGTCCCTGCAGCCGGTCGGTCGTGATGTCGACCGCGATGACGCGGCCGCCTTCGCGGACGATGCGCGACGCCGTGGCGCGGCCGATCCCGGACGCGGCGCCCGTCACGACGACGGTCTGTCCGGTGAACCGACCCTCGGTGACCTTCTCGCGCCACTGCCCATCGGGAGCGTCGCCCTCGACCGGCGCGACGCCGCCGTTCGCCTGGAGCACCAGGGAGTCGACCAGCTCCTGCGGCAGCTGACCCTGACTCAGCGCGACGAGCTGCTGCAGAGGCAGGCTGCGCACCGGCGTGAGCTGCTCGGCGTCGAACGCGCCGCCCTGACCGAGCACCGCTCGGATGAGCGCACCGCCTTCGGGGTCGTCGAGCCAATCTCCGATGGAGGTCGTGCCCGTCAGCGGGCCGGATCGAGGTGCCATGAGCTCACTCTTCTTCTCGTCGTCGATAAAACGAGACAATCTGTCTCGCTTCTGCCACTGTACGCCCATACCGGTTTCGGCACAGGTGGATAGCGTTGCCGTGTGACCTTTTTCGCGCCGATGCCGCTTCGACGGGTCGAAGAGCACGCCGTGAGGCCGATGCCGCGGGATGAATGGCCGGCGACCGTGCCGGCGGTCCGCCAGCTCCTCGACGACGGGATCGAGCTGGGGCCGGTCACCGTGCTCGTCGGCGAGAACGGCGCGGGCAAGTCCACCATCGTCGAAGCGATCGCGATGGCGTTCGGGCTGTCGGGCGAGGGCGGTTCGTCGTGGGCCCGATTCCAGACCAAGGCCACCGAGTCGGCTCTGTTCGATTCGCTGCGGCTTGTGCGCGGTGCCGGGGGAGCGAAGCGCGGGTTCTTCCTGCGAGCCGAGACCATGCACGGGCTCTACACCTACCTCGACGGCATTCATGGCGACGCTGGACTGCACTCGCTCTCGCATGGCGAGTCCTTCCTCGAACTGGTGAACACCCGTTTCACCGACCGCGGGCTCTGGCTGCTCGACGAGCCCGAGGCGGCCCTGTCGGCGTCGAGCACGATGTCGCTGCTGATGAGCCTCAATCGGCTCATCGCCGATGAGGGCTCGCAGGTGATCATGTCGACCCACTCGCCGATGCTGGCGGCGATGGACGGCGCGACGATCCTCGAGCTGGGGGAGTGGGGCATCCGGGAGAGCGCATGGGAGGACCTCGAGCTCGTGCGCACCTGGCGTTCGTTCCTCGATTCCCCCGAGCGCTTCCTGCGGCACCTGCGCGACTGAACGCACCCGCCGCTCTACAATGGACGGGTCAATCGAGGAGAGACGTGTCCGGACATTCCAAGTGGGCGACGACCAAGCACAAGAAGGCCGTCATCGACAGCCGTCGCGCGAAGTCGTTCGCGAAGCTGATCAAGAACATCGAGGTCGCCGCGAAGATCGGCGGCGCTGACCTGTCGGGCAACCCGACGCTCGTCGACGCGGTGCAGAAGGCGAAGAAGACTTCCGTCCCCAACGACAACATCGACCGCGCCATCAAGCGCGGCGCAGGGCTCACCGGCGAGACCATCGACTACCAGACGATCATGTACGAGGGCTACGCCGCCGGCGGCGTCGCGCTGCTGATCGAGTGCCTCACCGACAACCGCAACCGTGCGGCGGCCGAGGTGCGTACCGCGATGACCCGCAACGGCGGCCAGATGGCCGACCCCGGCAGCGTCGCGTACAACTTCAGTCGCAAGGGCGTCATCGCGGTGACGAAGACCGACGGGCTCACCGAGGACGACGTGCTCTCCGCCGTGCTCGACGCCGGCGTGGAGGATGTCAACGACCGCGGTGAGGGCTTCGAGATCGTCACCGAGCCGAGCGACCTCGTCGCCGCGCGCACCGCGCTGCAGGAGGCCGGCATCGACTACGACTCGGCCGAGGCCGAGTTCGTCCCGGGCATCACGGTGACCGCCGACGCCGAGACCGCGCGTAAGGTGTTCCGCCTGATCGACGCGCTCGAGGACAGCGACGACGTGCAGAACGTCTTCGCCAACATCGACGTTCCGGCCGACGTGATGGCGCAGCTCGAGAACGAGGACTGACCGCTCGTGACCCTGCGCGTGCTCGGGATCGATCCCGGGCTCACGCGCTGCGGCTTCGGGGTCATCGAGGTCGAGGCGAACCGGAAGGCCCGTCTCGTCGACGTCGGTGTGGTGCGCAGCGACCCCGACCTCCCCGTCGAGCGACGCGTGCACCTGATCGCCCTCGGCGTCGAGGCGGTGCTCGATGAGCATCGGCCCGATGTCGTCGCGCTCGAGCGCGTGTTCGCCCAGCACAACCTCCGCACCGTGATGGGCACCGCTCAGGCGAGCGGTGTCGTCATGCATCTCGCGGCCGCCCGAGGCCTCACGGTCACGCTGCACACGCCCAGCGAGGTCAAGGCGGCGGTGACCGGATACGGGTCAGCCGACAAGAAACAGGTGGCCACCATGGTCGCGCGGGTTCTCGGACTCGACGCGCCGCCGAGTCCCGCCGACGCGGCCGACGCGTTGGCGCTCGCGATCTGCCACGGGTGGCGGGGACCGGTGGCGACGGCGGCAGCGATGTCGCGCGTCCCGTCGTCGGCTCCCGCCGGTCCAGGGGGACTGACCCCGGCGCAGAAGGTGTGGCGCGACGCCGAGCGGGCCTCCCGCGGCTGAGTCGGACGAGTCGAACGTGTATTCGACTCGCCGCGTCGATTGCCCGTCGGCGTCGGAGGCGCGGCATAGCGTGACGGCATGATCTCGTCGTTGCGCGGAACCGTGCTCGCTCTCGGCGGCAGCAACGCTGTCGTCGAAGTCGGGGGCATCGGATACTCGGTCGCCATCACCCCGCAGCACTCGCTCGCCCTGCACGTCGGCGGAGAGCTGCTGGTGCACACGGCCCTCATCGTCCGCGAGGACGACCTCTCGCTGTTCGGCTTCCAGAGCCTCGACGAGCTGCGCGTCTTCGACCTGCTGCGCGGGGTCACCGGCGTCGGCCCCAAGTCCGCGCTCGGGGTGCTCTCCGCGATGACGCCCTCGCAGGTGGCCTTCGCCGTCAGCGCCGAGGACGATGCGGCGTTCCGCAAGGTCTCCGGTATCGGGCCCAAGACGGCGAAGCTCATCGTCGTCTCCCTCGCCGGCAAGCTGGTCGCCCCGGCCGCGACCGCGGGAACGACCCCCGCGCCCGCGACGGTCGTCCGTGCGGGCGACGACGTCGTCGTCGCCCTCGTCGGGCTCGGCTGGCCCGAGAAGACCGCGCAGCAGACGGTCGAAGACGTCCTCGCCGAGCAGCCGGAGGAGCGCAACACCCAGGTGCTGCTGCGTGCGGCGCTCGCCCAGCTCGGCCCGCGCCTTCCCGCCGGAACCCGCTCGTGACCGATCCGGCGATGACTCCCGCGCCCGAATCCGAGGCCGAACTCGCCTTCGAAGGCGCCCTCCGCCCGAAGTCGCTCGGCGATTTCGTCGGGCAGGCCAAGGTGAGGGGTCAGCTCCAACTGCTCCTCCAGGCCGCCGCACTGCAGAACCGCGCGCCCGACCACATCCTCCTCGCCGGTCCGCCGGGGCTCGGCAAGACGACGCTCGCGATGATCGTCTCGCACGAGAGCGGACGCCCGCTGCGCATGTCGAGCGGTCCCGCCATCCAGCACGCCGGCGACCTCGCGGCCGTCCTGTCCTCGCTCGTCCCCGGAGAGATCCTCTTCATCGACGAGATCCACCGCATGGCGCGCTCGGCGGAGGAGATGCTCTACCTCGCCATGGAGGACTTCCGCATCGACATCATGGTCGGCAAGGGAGCGGGGGCTACGTCGATCCCGCTCGATCTCGCCCCGTTCACCCTCGTGGGCGCGACCACCCGCTCGGGGCTGCTTCCGAACCCGCTGCGCGACCGCTTCGGCTTCACCGCCCACCTCGAGTTCTACGAGACCGAAGAGCTCGAACAGGTCCTCGCCCGCGCGGCCGACCTCCTCGAACTCGAGGTCGACCGCTCGGCGCTGCGCGAGATCGCCGGACGCAGCCGCGGCACGCCGCGCATCGCGAATCGGCTGCTGCGGCGGGTGCGCGACTACTCGCTGGTGCACCGCACGGCCGCCGGTCACGACGCGGTCGATGCGGCGCTCGAGCTCTACGACGTCGACCCGATCGGACTCGACCGTCTCGACCGCGCGGTGATGCTCGCCATCCTCGAACGCTTCGACGGCGGTCCGGTCGGCCTCGGCACGCTCGCGGTGTCCGTCGGCGAGGAGGCCGAGACCATCGAGTCGGTCGTCGAGCCGTTCCTCGTGCGAGTCGGGCTGCTCGGCCGAACACCGCGCGGACGCGTCGCCACGCCCGCCGCCTACCGTCACTTCGGCATCCAACGTTCGGTGGCCGGCGCCACACTCTGGGCGGACTCATAGCAGCGGGAGGCGCCCCCGTCGGCCCCGCAGCGAGGCCGTAGCTGACAAGACGGCTAGGATGCTTGTCGACAACAGGGATCGGCTGCTATTGCCCCGACTCCCGGTTCGCGCCGATCTCCGGCCGGACACCGAACCTCTCGGAAGGCTTCTCCACGTGCCAATCGATCCGTTGACCATCGTCATGGTCTTGGTCCTCGCGGTTCTCATCTTCTTCACGTTCCGCAACGGCCGCAAGCGTCAGCGCGACATGGCGGCGATGCACGAGCGCACGAAGGTCGGCGCCCGCGTCATGACCAACTTCGGGCTGTTCGGCACCATCGTCGCGATCGACGAGGAAGAGAACGAGGTCCAGGTCGAGACGACCCCCGGAACCGTTCTCACCGTCCACCGTCAGACGATCGCGAAGATCATCACCCCCGACGAGGTCGTCAGCGACGACGAGGCCGAGGCCATCGAAGAGGGCGAGATCGAGAGCGCCGAGGAGCTCGAGGCCGGTGAGCCCCGCTACGGCCAGCGCGTCGACGGGACGTCGGGCGAGTCGCCGAACGAAAAGAAGTCCGACAGCTAGTCTTCCGCGAGTCGCGTGTCGCCCACCCGCCGGTGGGCGACACGCATCTGCCCGCTCCACCACGAAAGCAGACCTCCTTGGCCAAGACGAACAGCCCCGTGCGCAGAGCCCGCCGCGCGCTCATCGGGCTCGCCGCACTGTTCGCCGTGCTCATCGGCATCCTCTCGATCGGCGTCGGCTTCTTCGGAGCCCAGTGGACTCCGAAGCTGGCGCTCGACCTCGAGGGCGGCACGCAGATCCGCTTGGCCCCGGTGGTGCAGGGCGACGACTCCGTCTCCTCCGAGCAGGTCGACCAGGCGGTCGCGATCATCCGCGACCGCATCGACGCCGCGGGGGTCTCCGAGGCCGAGATCACCACCGAGGGCGGCAACAACATCGTCGTCTCGATCCCGGGCCAGCCCGACGAGGAGACGCTCGCCCGTATCGAGGCGTCCGCCAAGCTCGACTTCCGTCCGGTGCTCCTCGCCGACGTGCCGTCGACCGCGAGCGTCGACGACCCCGCAGCGACGCCGACCCCCGAGCCCACCGAGGCGGCGCCCGCGCCGGAGCCCACCGACCCGAGCGACCTCGCCCAGGTCACCCCGGCGCTGCAGACCCAGTTCGATTCGTTCCAGTGCGCCGACATCGACGAGACCGTGGTCCCTCCGACCGACGAGCCGCTGATCACCTGCTCCGACGACGGCACCGCGAAGTACCTCCTCGGCCCGGTCGAGGTCACCGGCGAGAACCTCAGCGACGCCACCGCCGGCGTCGTCACCACTCAGACCGGGGCGAGCACCGGCACCTGGGCGGTCAACCTCGAGTTCGACGGCACCGGAACCGAGCAGTTCGCCGACGTGACCAGCCGGCTCACCGGCCTCGAGTCGCCGCGCAACCAGTTCGCCGTCGTCCTCGACAATCGCGTCATCGTGGCCCCCTCGTCGAACGCGGTGATCACCGATGGACGCGCGCAGATCACCGGAACCTTCAACCAGGACTCCGCGGAGACCCTCGCCGACCAGCTGAAGTACGGCGCCCTGCCGATCAGCTTCTCGGTGCAGAGCTCCGACACCATCTCCGCGACGCTCGGTTCCGAACAGCTGCTCGGCGGCCTCATCGCGGGCGGCATCGGTCTGCTGCTCGTCGTGCTCTACTCGTTCATCCAGTACCGGACCCTCGGTCTCGTGACCGTCGCGTCCCTGGTCGTCGCCGGTGCGCTGACCTACCTGGTCATCGCGATCCTCGGGTGGCGCATCGACTTCCGCCTGTCGCTCGCCGGTGTCGCCGGTCTGATCGTCGCCATCGGCGTCACCGCCGACTCGTTCATCGTCTACTTCGAACGCATCAAGGACGAGCTGCGCGACGGGCGCGGTCTCGACGGCGCGGTCGAGGCCGGATGGAAGCGCGCCTTCCGCACGATCCTCGCCTCCGACGCGATCAACTTCCTCGCCGCCGGCGTGCTGACCGTCCTCGCGGTCGGCAACGTCCGCGGCTTCGCGGTCACCCTCGGCATCACGACCATCATCGACCTCATCGTTGTGGCCCTGTTCACCCATCCGATGCTGCAGCTGCTCGCCCGCACCAAGTTCTTCGGCGAGGGGCACCGCTTCTCCGGGCTCGACCCGAAGGCGCTCGGCGCCGTGTACCGGGGACGCGCGCGGTTCCGGGAGCCGGTCACCGTCGGTCCGCGTTCTCAGGCCAGCAGGGGAGAGGCGGCACGCCGCCAGACCATCGCGGAGCGCAAGGCCGGTGCCGCGGCGGGAGGAACCTCCACCGCGGTCCTCGAGCAGCCCGATGAGGGCGTCGTGCCCGAGACGACACGCACCGGCACGACCGGTGGCAAGAAGAAGGGCACGCGCTGATGGCGAGCTTCTCCCAGTTCGGCAACGACCTCTACACCGGCGTCCGCTCGATCGACTTCATCGGCCGTCGCCGCCTCTGGTTCACGATCTCGGCGGTCGCGATCCTGCTCTCGATCGCGCTCCCGTTCGTGCGCGGCGGCTTCACCTTCGGCATCGAGTTCACCGGCGGCTCCGAGTTCCAGGTGTCGAACGTCGACACGACCGACCAGAGCATCGCGACCGACGCGGTCGAGGAGATCGTGCCCGACGCGGTCCCGCGCGTCTCAGTGGTCGGCAACTCCGGCATCCGCATCCAGACCGATCAGCTCGAGGACACCCAGAGCTCCGAGGTGCGCCAGTCGCTCGCGGACGCCTACGACGTGCCCCTCACCGATGTCACCGAGTCGTTCATCGGCCCGTCGTGGGGTGCGGACATCACGGGTCAGGCCGTGCGCGGTCTGCTGATCTTCCTGGTACTCGCCTCGGTCTTCATGGCGATCTACTTCCGCACCTGGAAGATGTCGGTCGCCGCCATGGTCTCGCTGATCCACGACCTCGTCATCACGGCGGGCGTCTACGGCATCGTCGGGTTCGAGGTGACTCCGGCCGCCGTCATCGGCTTCCTCACGATCCTCGGGTACTCGCTCTACGACACCGTCGTGGTGTTCGACAAGATCCGCGAGAACACGGCCGGCGGAGAGGCGGCGTCGTCGCGCACCTTCCGCGAGTCCGTGAACCTCGCGGTCAACCAGACCCTCGTCCGCTCGATCAACACATCGGTCGTCGCGGTGCTTCCGGTCGCCGCCATCCTCTTCATCGGCGCGTTGGCGCTCGGTGCGGGCACCCTGCGCGACATCGCGCTGGCCCTGCTGATCGGAACGATCCTCGGCACCTACTCGACCATCTTCGTGGCCGCGCCCCTCTACTCGCTGATGCGTGAGCGGGAGCCCGCCATCAAGAAGGAGAGCAAGCGCGCGATCGACCTGCGCGAGAAGAGCGTCGCCTGAGTCGGCGCTCGCCCCTGAGCGAACACGCAGAATAGACGGACCGGCGACGAGGTTGACTTGCGTGGAGGTGCGGCGATGAGTGAAGTCCAGACGACGAGCACGTCGCTGCGCCGACTCGTGCCCCGCATCTTCTCGCGGGCGCAGCCTCAGGGCGCCGTCGACACGCTGCTTCGGACGCTGCGAACCCACCACCCCAAGGCGGATCTCGGCATCGTCGAGCGCGCGTACGCGAGCGCAGAACGTGCCCACCGGGGGCAGAAGCGCGACTCGGGCGAGCCGTACATCACCCACCCGATCGCGGTCGCGCAGATCCTCGCCGACCTCGGCATCGGCCCGCGCACCGTCGCGGCGGCGCTGCTGCACGACACGGTCGAGGACACCGGCTACACGCTCGAGCAGATCCACAGCGAGTTCGGCGACGAGGTCGCCATGCTCGTCGACGGCGTCACCAAGCTCGACAAGCTGAAGTACGGCGACAGCGCGCAGGCCGAGACGGTGCGCAAGATGGTCGTCGCGATGTCGAAGGACATCCGCGTCCTCGTCATCAAACTCGCCGACCGCCTGCACAACGCCCGCACCTGGGGCTTCGTGTCGCAGCAGCGTGCGTCGAAGAAGGCGCAGGAGACCCTCGAGATCTACGCGCCCCTCGCCCATCGCCTCGGCATCCAGGCGATCAAGCTCGAGCTCGAAGACCTGTCCTTCGCGGTGCTCTACCCGAAGCTGTACGCCGAGATCGAGAGCCTGGTGCGTCAGCGCACCCCGCAGCGCGAGAACTTCGTGCAGGAGGTCATCGACTCGGTCAAGGACGATCTGCGTTCGGCGAAGATCAAGGGCAAGGTCGTCGGTCGCCCGAAGCAGTACTACTCGATCTACCAGAAGATGATCGTGCGAGGCCGCGACTTCGACGAGATCTACGACCTCGTCGGCATCCGTGTGCTCGTCGACTCACTGCGCGACTGCTACGCCGTGCTCGGTGCGATCCACGCCCGGTGGACGCCGGTGCCGGGCCGGTTCAAGGACTACATCGCGACGCCGAAGTTCAATCTCTACCAGTCGCTGCACACCACCGTGATCGGACCGCACGGGCGCCCCGTCGAGATCCAGATCCGCACGCACGAGATGCACCAGCGCGCCGAGTTCGGTGTCGCCGCGCACTGGAAGTACAAGGAGCGGATGGCTGGCGGCCGCGGCGCCACTCGCGAGGTGGCGCCCGCCCAGGACGAGACGGACATGGCCTGGCTCGCGCACCTGTCCGACTGGCAGGCCGAGACCGCCGACCCGGGGGAGTTCCTCGACTCCCTCCGCTTCGAGATCGGCGCGAAAGAGGTCTACGTCTTCACCCCGAAGGGCAAGGTCATCGGCCTGCCCTCGGGGGCGACGCCCGTCGACTTCGCCTACGCGGTGCACACCGACGTCGGCCACCGCACAATGGGCGCGAAGGTCAACGGGCGGCTCGTGCCGCTCGAGAGCGCGCTGCAGAGCGGCGACGTGGTCGAGATCTTCACCTCGAAGAACCCCGACTCCGGGCCCAGCCAGGACTGGCTGAACTTCGTCAAGAGCCCGCGAGCGCGCAACAAGATCCGCCAGTGGTTCACCAAGGAGCGCCGCGACGAGGCGATCGAGCACGGCAAGGACGCGATCAGTCGCGCGATGCGCAAGCAGAACCTGCCGCTGCAGCGACTCATGAGCCAGGACGTGTTCGCCGAGGTCGCCGCGCAGATGCGCTACGACGACGTGTCGGCGCTCTACGCCGCCCTCGGCGAAGGGCACGTCTCGACCCAGTCGGTCATCGAGAAGGTGCTCGCCATCGTGCAGGGCGAGGAGGAGAGCGAAGAGGTCGAGGTCGCCCTCCCCACGCGTCCGCGCCGTCCGATCCGCAACAGCGACTCCGGGGTGCTCGTGCGCGGCGCGCCCGACATCCTCGTGAAGCTCGCCAAGTGCTGCACGCCCGTCCCCGGCGACGAGATCGTCGGCTTCATCACCCGCGGGCAGGGCGTCTCCGTCCACCGCACCGACTGCACGAACGTCCAGTCGCTGCTGCAGCAGCCCGAGCGGATGATCGACGTCGAATGGGCGCCGTCGTCGAAGAGCATCTTCCTGGTGCAGATCCAGGTGGAGGCGCTCGACCGCGCCGGTCTGCTCTCCGACGTGACGCGGGTGCTCTCCGAGCACCACGTCAACATCCTCTCTGCGACGGTGTCGACGTCGAGCGACCGGCTGGCGCTCAGCAGGTTCGTCTTCGAGATGGGGGACACCACCCACCTCGACCGCGTCCTGAACGCCGTCCGCCGCATCGACGCCGTCTACGACGTCTACCGCGTCAGCGCCGGCTGACGACGGCGCTGCGCTGCGCTCGCTACTCGAGCCTGGGCCCACCGCGCACGCTTGCGCGGGGGACTCGTTGCGCTTCGCTTACTCGACGACCGAAATCCCGGTCGTCGAGTAGCGAGGAACGAGCGTATCGAGACGGGTCGAGTAAGCGGAGCGCATCGAGACCATCGCTACGCCGCGCCCAGCTGGCGCATCCGTTCCCGAGCTCGGATGCGCTCGCGCTGGAACCGCGTCTCGGTCAGGTCGGGGAGGAGGTCGGCGATGCTCGACCCGTCCATCCGCAGTAGCGCCCTCACCGTCTCCTCGGTGGCGGGGGAGTAGGCCGGGCCGCGCAGCAGGTCAAGGGCCGTGCGACGCGGCGTCGTGACCGCGATACCGCCGAGCTCGACCGTGTCGTGAGAGGCGAGAGTCGCCTCGCGCAGCTGCATGCCGCGCAGCGCGTCGACCTTGTTCGACAGTCCGCGGCCGACGCACACTTCGATCGGCCGGGGGATCGCGACGCGTGCGCCCCAGATCCACGCGGCCGTCGCCCGGTCCGCGACGCGCGGGGCCGGAATGCTCGACGCCAACGTCGCGGCGCGCAGTGCGGGATCCTCGATCGCGTCCACGGCGAGGTACCCGTCGCCGCGGGCGATCGCGCCGCCGTCGAGCCGCAGGGCGCAGAGCTCCGCGATAGCGAAGTCGTTCTCGGTCAGGACGTCGGGGACTCGCACAGGACAAGCATCATCCGATGCCGTCCGGTGCGATCCGGTGAGCGCGCGATCTGTGGAGAACTTCCAGCCGCATCAGCGCCTGTGGACTCAGCCGAGTGCGTCGAGCCAGATCTTGCGCGCCGCGAGGGCTTCCTCGGCCTCGGCCTGCTTGCGCCGGTCGCCGGACTCCTTCGCCGCGGCGATATCGGCTTCGAGCTTCTCGATGGCCTGCTCGAGCTGCGACGCGAGACCCTGCGAACGGGCCTTCTTCTCGGGGTTCGACCGGCGCCAGTGCTCGTCCTCGAGACCCTTCACCGCGTTCTCGACCTTGCGGAGGCGGTCGTTGACGACGCGCATCTGGTCCTTCGGCACCTTGCCGATCTCGTCCCAACGGCGCTGGATCGAGGTCAGCCGCTCGCGGGCGGCGGCCGGGTCGGTGACGGTGAGCAGCGGCTCCGCCTCGTCGAGCAGTGCGAGCTTCTGTTCGAGGTTCGCCGAGAACTCGACGTTCTCGGCGGCGTCGACCTCGGCCTTCGCAGCGAAGAGAGCGTCGCCCGCCGCCTTGAACCGCGCCCAGAGGGCGTCGTCCTGCTTCTTGCCGGCGCGGCCGGCGCCCTTCCACTCGTCGAGGAGGTCGCGGTAGGCGGGGATGCCCTGTGCGCCCTTGCCGACCAGCGCCTCGGCGCGGTCGACGAGCTCGCTCTTGCGTCCGCGGACTTCGCGGTGCTGGCTGTCGAGCTCGGCGAAGAAGGCACGTCGGTGGTGGTCGACGGTGCTGCGCGCGGCGCGGAAGCGCTTCCACAGCGCATCGGCGGTGGACTTCGGCAGGCGGGGGCCGTCGTGCTGCTGAGCCTGCCAGCGAGTGAAGAGCTCGTCGAGCTTCGCCGTCGTCTGCTTCCACTGGGTGGTCGCGGGGTCGCCCGCTGCGAGGGCCTCGGCCTCGGCGACCAGCGCCTCGCGCTCGGCGACCGCCTGCTCGAGCTGCGCCTTCGCTTCGGCGCTCTGCTTCTCGGTGAGCTCGCTGACCCCGGCGCCGAGCGCCTGAAGGCGGGTCTGCAGCGACGCCAGGTCGCCGACGGCGGACGCGGTGCGCACCGTCTCGTCGAGCTTGCGAACGGCCTTCGCGATGTCGGAGGCCGACGCACCGGCGCGCGAACGCTGCTCGAGGAGCTTTACCTGGCCTTCGAGGTCGGCGAACTTGCGCTCGTAGTAGGCGAGAGCCTCTTCTGGTGTGGCGTCGGGATACTGGCCGACGTGGCGCTCACCCTCGCCTTCGCGGACGTAGACGTTTCCTTCGGGGTCGACACGACCCCAGGACGCAGAGTCGGTGGTGGTCACTCGGGTCACCTCGGGAGAGACGTTGGTTCGGAACGCGCGCCGAAAACAGCCCGGTCGCGAGGACTCAGCCTATTGCACCGGCGTCCCTGCGCACGGGAGCTTTATCGGACCGTGACGAAGCGAGGACCGAAGGCCGTTCGTCCCGCCCTCATCACTGGAGGGTGATGGCGCCGATCGTCGTGGCCACGGCGGGGGAGCCGTCATTGCCGCCATCGGCGGTGCCCGCGTCGGTGATCGCCGTCGCGAGCTCGGGGAGTCCGCTCGTGACCTGTCCGATGATCGTGTAGCCGCCGGCCTCGTCCGAGGGGATGGTGGTGTCCTCGTAGACGATGAAGAACTGGCTGCTGTTGCTGTAGGCGTTGCCCGATTGGCGCGCGAAGGCGATCGTGCCGGCCGGGTAGAAGTCCTCGGCGGGCGCGTTCTCGATGGGTCCGAACTGGAACCCGGGGTCGCCGGTGCCGTCGCCGTTCACCGAACCGCACTGCAGCACGAAGAAGCCGCCATCGGTGAGTCGGTGGCAGCTCTTGCCGGTGTAGAAGTCCTGCTGGGCGAGCGCGATGAACGAGGACACGCCCTGCGGCGCCAGCGCGCCGTCGAGCGAGATGCCGAGGGACACGTCGTTGAGCTGCATCGTGCCGGTCCAGGTGCGGTCCTCGGCGATGTCGGCGCTCGGCACGTCGCCGGTGTTGCCGGCGGTCTCGGTCGGGGTGGGGGTGGGGCTGGCCGTCGGGGTCGGGGCGGGAACGCCGGGGCCGACCTCGAAGTAGAGCACCTGGGCGGTGGTCGCCACGGCGAGGACGACGACGACCACGATCGCGGCGATGACGTTGTCGCGGCGGCGACGGCCGATCTGCTCGGAGTGCACCGTCTGCTTCGCCTGATAGTCCTGAAGACGCTGCCGCGCAGCGCGCTCCTCGCGACCCACCGATGCCACCTGAGACCGTCCTTCCTCAGCCTCCGCTCGGGCGGACGCGGGCTTCAGCTTACTGAGCGGGCACGGTCCCACCGGGCGGCGGGCCGCCGGTCGACGAGGTGGGGCGCGGGTGTCAGCGGTCCGACCTACGATTGGCGGCGTGACGAGTCAGATGGGCCTGCGCAGCGGGGCGACCCCGCTCGCGGTGCGCATGCGACCGCGCAGCCTCGACGAGGTGGCCGGCCAGAAGCACCTCCTGGGTCCGGGCTCGCCCCTCGTCGCCCTCGCCGGCGACCGCACGGGGGAGACCGGTGCCGTGTCGGTGATCCTCTGGGGGCCTCCCGGCACCGGCAAGACGACACTCGCGCAGGCGATCGCGCACAGCTCCGGGCGTCGATTCGTCGAGCTGTCCGCGGTGACCGCCGGGGTGAAGGACGTCCGCCAGGTGATGGAGGAGGCGCATTCCCAACGCGACCTCTACGGCGTCTCGACCGTGCTGTTCCTCGACGAGATCCACCGCTTCACGAAGGCCCAGCAGGACGCGCTCCTGCCGGGAGTCGAGAACGGGTGGGTGATCCTCGTCGCGGCGACGACCGAGAATCCGTCGTTCTCGGTGATCTCGCCTCTGCTGTCCCGCTCGCTGCTGCTGACCCTGCAGGTGCTGAGCGATGAGGATCTCGGCATGCTCATCGACCGCGCGGTCGGCGACGAGCGCGGACTGGCGGGCCGCATCGCGCTCGACGACGAGGCTCGCGCCGCGCTCGTCCGACTCGCCTCGGGCGATGCCCGCCGCGCTCTGACCGCCCTCGAGGCGGCGGCGTTCTCGGCCGTCTCGATCGCACAGGAGCAGGGCTCGACGCTGCCGATCGAGGGCGACGAACCGCGCGGGGTCGAGTACGACGACCTCGACGAGGGCGATGACGACGACGATGACGAGGGGGACGGCGCCGGCGATGGAGCGGTCCCGGTCGCCGATCTGCCGGTTGTGACCGCCGAGCTGGTCGCGCGCGCCGTCGACCGTGCTCTGCTGCGGTACGACCGCAATGGCGACGAGCACTACGACGTCATCAGCGCGTTCATCAAGTCGATCCGCGGCAGCGACGTCGACGCGTCGATCCACTACCTCGCGCGCATGATCGAGGCAGGCGAGGACCCGCGCTTCATCGCCCGCCGGATCATCGTGTCCGCCTCCGAGGACATCGGCATGGCCGACCCGCAGGCTCTCGTGATCGCCATCGCCGCCGCCGACGCGGTGCAGTTCATCGGCATGCCCGAGGGGCGCATCCCGCTGGCTGAAGCCGTGACCTACCTGGCGACCGCGCCCAAGTCGAACGCGTCGTACCTCGCGATCGACAAGGCGATCGCCGACGTGAAGGCCGGGCGCATGGGACGCGTGCCGAAGCACCTCCGCGACGCGCACTACCCCGGCGCGAAGCGGCTCGGGCACGGCAAGGGCTACAAGTACGCCCACGACGGCGAGCACGGCGTCGTCGAGCAGCAGTACCCGCCCGACGAACTGCGCGGCGTCGACTACTACCGGCCCACCGGCAACGGCTACGAGCGTGACGTCTCAGCGCGCCTCGAGAAGCTGCGCAAGATCGTCCGCGGAGACAGGTCCTGACGCCTCCTCGCGCGAACCCGGGGTCATGGTAGTGTGGTCGACGGCCTGAAACGACTTCGGAGCGAGCGGCTGCGCACCGAGACGGTTGAAAGGGATCCGAGCCTGTAGCCGGCCGGATCCGTGGCCTCATCGGTTTCGCACCTGCGTTCGCGCAGTGCGCGAGGCAGACAACTTCCCGGCGCGCTCACGCGCGCACTACTTCATGTTCTCGAAGGGAATCATGGTTACCAAGTCACAGGACCGCCGCAAGGTCCGTCTCTCGCGTGCCCTCGGCATCGCGCTCACCCCGAAGGCCGCCCGCTACCTGGAGAAGCGTCCCTACGCTCCCGGTGAGCACGGTCGCACCAAGCGCAAGGCCGACTCCGACTACGCGGTGCGTCTGCGCGAGAAGCAGCGTCTGCGCGAGCAGTACGGCATCCGCGAGAAGCAGCTGCGCCGCGTCTTCAACGAGGCCCGCCGCACCCAGGGCCTGACCGGTGAGAACCTGGTCGAGCTCCTCGAGCAGCGTCTCGACGCCCTCGTGCTGCGTGCCGGCTTCGCCCGCACCACCGCGCAGGCCCGTCAGCTGGTCGTGCACCGCCACATCCTCGTCGACGGCCAGCTCGTCGACCGTCCGTCCTTCCGCGTGAAGCCGGGCCAGCTCATCCACGTCAAGGAGCGCAGCGAGGGCCTCGAGCCCTTCCAGGTCGCCGCCGCCGGTGGACACTCCGAGGTCCTGCCCAAGGTTCCGGGCTACCTCGAGGTCGAGCTCGACAAGCTGCAGGCGCGCCTCGTACGCCGCCCGCTGCGCGCCGAGGTCCCCGTGACCGCCGACGTCCAGCTGGTCGTCGAGTACTACGCCGCCCGCTGATCCTCCGCGAGCAGGAAGCGCCCGTCCCTCTGGGGGCGGGCGTTTCCGCGTTCAGGAGGGTGACTCGCCCGCTTCACCCCGTCGTGACAGCGGCGAACGGGGCGAAGTGGGCGAGTCGGCCCCGGTAGGGTGGGAGACATGACCGGTGGGGATATCGCAGGACTGATCGCTGCGGGTGTGTTCGCGATCCTCGTCGCGCTGATCGCGGTGCCGCTGCTGAAGCTCGGCAAGGTGTTCGATCAGACGACGGCGTCGATCAAGGAGGCCACCGACGGGATCACGCCGATCCTCGAGGAGACCACCGAGACCATCAAGCAGGCCAACGGCCAGCTCGCACGAGTCGACACGATCACCTCCAACGTGGCAGAGGTCAGCGGCAACGTGTCCGCACTCGTCGCCCTCTTCGCCGCATCGGTCGGCGGCCCGCTCATCAAGCTCGCCGGCTTCAGCGCGGCCGTCCGCGCCGGAATCGTCGGCCTCCGCGGGGCGAAGAAGGCCGAGGAGACCGTCAAGGGCGGCAAGCGGGCGAAGAAGTAGGCTGGCCGCCGGACAGGTCCATCCCGGACCGCTCGATGCGAGGAGATCTCCGCGTGAAGAAACTGTTGTGGCTCGTGCTCGGTGCCGCCGTCGGCTACGTCGTCGCCAAGCGTTTCGCCGAGACCCCTCGGGGCAAGGAGCTCGTTGCGAGCATCGACGCCCGCGCGAAGGAGTTCGGCGACGCGGTGGCCGCGAGCTATCACGAGCGTCAGGCGGAGCTCCGCGCCGCCATCGGCAAGGCCGACGACGCGCTTCGCAAGTAGAATCCATAGGTCGTCGGGCGGGTCGATGAACCGGCCCGTCCGTTTTCGCACCATTCCCACGTCTTCCGGCATGCGGCGTCAGCGCCGCGCCGGGAGCGGAAAGACGACGAAGGTCCCATGCAGACTGCCGAAATCCGCCGCCGTTGGCTCGACTTCTTCGGTGAGCGAGGTCACACGGTCGTGCCGTCGGCCTCGCTCGTCAGCGACGACCCCTCCCTGCTCTTCACCGTCGCGGGGATGGTGCCGTTCATCCCGTACCTGACGGGCGTCGTGCCCGCGCCCTACCCGCGCGCGACGAGCGTGCAGAAGTGCATCCGCACTCTCGACATCGACGAGGTCGGCAAGACCACCCGCCACGGCACGTTCTTCCAGATGAACGGCAACTTCTCCTTCGGCGACTACTTCAAGGAAGGCGCCATCGGCTACGCCTGGGAGCTGCTCACCACGCCCGAGTCGGATGGGGGACTCGGCTTCCCCGAGAAGGACCTCTGGGTCACCGTCTACCAGGACGACCAGGAGGCGTTCGACCTGTGGCGTAAGCAGGGCGTTCCCGAGAGCCGGATCCAGCACCGCGGCAAGGCGGACAACTACTGGAACACCGGACAGCCGGGCCCCGGCGGCCCCTGCTCCGAGATCTACTTCGACCGCGGCCCCGCCTACGGCGTCGAGGGCGGCCCCGAGGCGGACGAGGACCGCTACATCGAGATCTGGAACCTCGTCTTCATGCAGTACCTGCTGAGCGACGTGCGGTCGAAGACCGACTTCGACATCGCGGGGGAGCTGCCCCGCAAGAACATCGACACCGGCATGGGGCTCGAGCGGGTCGCGTTCCTCAAGCAGGGTGTCGACAACCTGTACGAGATCGACCAGGTGCGCCCCGTGCTCGATCTGGCGGCCGAGCTGTCGGGACGCCGCTACGGCGCCGACCACGAGCACGACGTGCGGATGCGCGTCGTCGCCGACCACGTGCGCAGCGCCCTGATGCTGATGGCCGACGGCGTCGTGCCCGGCAACGAGGGACGCGGCTACATCCTGCGCCGCCTGATGCGCCGCACCGTGCGTGCCATGCGGCTGCTCGGCGTCGAGGAGCCCACGTTCCCCGAGCTGTTCGCCGCGTCACGCGACGCGATGAAGACCGCGTATCCCGAGGTGAACTCCGACTACGACCGCATCTCCCGCACCGCGGTCGGCGAGGAGGAGACCTTCCTGCGCACCCTCGCGGGCGGCACCACGATCCTCGACGTCGCCGTGTCCAAGACGAAGGATTCGGGCAGCAGCCAGCTCCCGGGCGACACCGCGTTCCTGCTGCACGACACCTACGGCTTCCCGATCGACCTCACCCTCGAGATGGCCGACGAGGCCGGGCTGAGCGTCGACCGCAACGCGTTCGACCGTCTGATGGCCGACCAGCGTGCCCGCGCGAAGGCCGACGCGAAGGCGAAGAAGAAGGCCATCGCCGACCTGTCCGTGTACGGCGAGTTCCGCGCCGCCGGCGAGACCGAGTTCACCGGTTACGAGTATCTGCAGACCGAGACGAGCGTGCTCGGCATCCTGCGCGACGGCGTCTCCGTGCCCGTCGCGTCGGCCGGTCAGACCGTCGAGGTGATCCTCGCCGAGACCTCCCTCTATCCCGAGTCCGGTGGTCAGGAGGCCGACGCGGGCAGCATCATCGGTGTCGGCTTCGAGCTCGAGGTCGAAGACGTTCAGCGCCCGGTGAAGGGCCTCATCTCGCACACCGTCCTGGTGAAGTCGGGCGAGGTCGCCGTGGGCGACGCGGCGACCACGATCGTCGATCCGGTGTGGCGCAAGGGCGCGACCCAGGCGCACACCGCGACGCACCTCATCCACGCCGCCCTCCGTCAGATCCTCGGCCCCGAAGCGCATCAGTCGGGTTCGTACAACAAGGCGGGCTACATGCGGCTCGACTTCAGCTGGAACAAGGCCCTCTCGCCCGAGACCCGCAGCGAGATCGAGACCGTCGCGAACGACGCCATCCAGCAGGACTACGAGGTCGTCACCCGCATCCTTCCGATCGACGAGGCCAAGGCGCTCGGCGCGATGGCCCTCTTCGGCGAGAAGTACGGCGACACCGTACGCATGGTCGACATCGGCGGTCCCTGGTCGCGCGAGCTCTGCGGCGGCACCCACGTGCTCTCGAGTGCCGGTGTCGGTCTCATCAACCTGGTCGGAGAGTCCTCGGTCGGATCGACGAACCGGCGAGTCGAGTCGCTCGTCGGCCCCGACGCGTTCCGCGACTTCGCCGCGGAACGCGCGATCGTGAACCGGCTCACGACCGACCTCAAGGCCCCGCGCGACCAGATCACGAACCGCATCGCGGACCTCATGTCGAACCTGAAGGCCGCCGAGCGCCGCATCGCCGAATTCGAGCGTCAGGCCCTCGCCGGCAAGGTGCCCGCGCTGCTCGAGACAGCGACCGACATCGGTCGCTACACCGTCGTCGCGCAGTCCGTCGGCGCCCTCCGCACCGGCGACGAGCTCCGCTCGCTCGCGACCACGGTCCGGGAGCGCCTCGGCGGCAGCGCGGTCGTCGCCCTCGCGGCCGCCGTCTCCGGCAAGCCCGCGGTCATCGTCGCGACGACGCCCGACGCTCGCGCCGCCGGCGCGAAGGCCGGAGCGCTCGCCAAGGCGGCCGCCGGAGTGCTCGGCGGCGGCGGTGGCGGCAAGGACGATCTCGCCCAGGGCGGCGGCGCCGACCTCGCGGCGATCCCCGCCGCGCTCGACGCGGTGCTCGCCGGCCTGCGGGGCTGACCGTGCGGCACGGCGTTCGCATCGGGGTCGACGTCGGCAAGGTCCGGGTCGGTCTCGCCGCATCCGATCCCTACGGCTACCTCGCCTCGCCGGTCGAGACGATCGCGCGCGCCGACGAGATCGCACCGGTGGTGACGCGGATCGTGGCCGAGGCGACCGAACGGGAGGCGATCGAGATCGTGGTCGGCCTGCCGATCTCGCTGTCGGGAGCCGACACGCCGTCGACCGCCGACGCGCGGGCCGTCGCCGACGCGATCGCGCGGGCGTCGAGCGTCCCCGTCCGACTCATCGACGAGCGCCTCAGCACGGTGGCGGCGCAATCGGCGCTGCACAAGTCGGGGCGCAACACACGCTCGTCGCGTTCCGTCGTGGACCAGGTGGCCGCCGTTATACTTCTGCAACACGCCCTCGACTCCGAGCGCGCCGGTGGAGCGCTCCCCGGTCGCCTCGCCGAGCCAGACTGAGAGTTGCTTACGTGGCAGAGAATCCACCACAGCACGGGAACGACGACGACCGTACTGAGATCACTCCGCCGACCTGGAGCGAGCTGCTCGGCACCGAGGGGGCCCGCGAACGCGAGACAGTCCCCGCCGGTCACGTCGCGACGTCGCGTCGTGAACTGCGCGAGCAGGAGGCGGTGCGCTCGACCGGACGCCGACTCGAGGAGTCGGCGAGCTTCGGCTTCACGCCCGACCGGCCGCCGAAACGCCGTCGCCGCTGGTTGCCCTGGGTCATCACCCCGCTCGTCGCGCTGCTTGTCATCGGCGGCGGTGGCGCCGCCGCCGCGTTCCTGATCGTCCCCGACTGGCCGTCGCGGGTGCAGGAGCTCCTCGCGGGCCCCGAAGAGCTCGACTACACGGGCGGCGGTGAGGGCGAGGCGATGGTCCTCATCCGCGATGGCGACATCGGCCAGGACGTGGCGGTCACCCTCCAGCAGGCGGGCGTCACGAAGACGTTCGAGGCGTTCTACGACCTCCTTTTGCAGCAGGAGGGCGAGGTCACCTTCCTTCCCGGCGCCTACCAGCTGAAGCAGAAGATGAGCGCCCAGGCGGCGCTCGACGCGCTGCTCGACCCGGCGAACCGGCTCGAGAACGAGGTCCTCGTCATCGAGGGCGAGGCGCTGCCCGACATCCAGGTCTCGCTCGCGAGCGCCCTGCAGGTCTCCGTGGAGGAGGTTCAGGCCGCGAGTGCCGATCCCGCCTCCTTCGGCCTCCCCGCCGAGGCGACCACCCTCGAGGGCTTCCTCTTCCCGGCCACCTACCAGTTCGATCCGGGAACCGCGCCTCGCGATGCGCTGCAGCAGATGGTGAACCGCAGCTTCGAGGTGCTCGACGGCCTCGGCGTCGCGCCCGAGCAGCGCTGGACGACCGTGGTGCTCGCCTCGATCGTGCAGCGCGAGTCCGGTCCGAGCGTCGAGGACATGGCGAAGATCTCCCGCGTCTTCCTCAACCGCATCGACCAGGGCATCAATCTGCAGTCCGACGCCACGGTCGCCTACGGCACCGGCAACACGCACACCGTGTGGACCACCGACGAGGAGCGCGCGAATGCGGGCAACCTCTACAACACGTACGCGAACCCCGGCCTGCCGGTCGGCCCCATCGGCAACCCGGGCGAGGCGGCGTTGAACGCGGCCATCCACCCGGCCGACGGCGACTGGCTGTTCTTCGTGCCGATCGACCTGGCGACCGGTGAGACGGTCTTCAGCGCGACCTCGGATGAGCACGAGGCCGCGGTGGAGCGGCTGCAGGAGTGGTGCGCGGCGAGCGACGCGAACGCCGCCTACTGCGAGTGAGCGCCGTCACGGCCGGGCGGCGTCTCGCGGTGCTCGGCTCGCCGGTCGCGCATTCGAAGTCACCGCTGCTGCACGCTGCGGCGTACCGGGAGCTCGGGCTCGATTGGTCGTACGACCGGCACGAGGTCGATGAGCACGAACTGGCGGGGTTCGTCGGCGGCCTCGATGGGTCGTGGCGCGGGCTTTCGCTCACGATGCCGCTGAAGGAGGCGATCCGCCCGCTGCTCGACGAGGTCGACGAGGTCGCCTCCGTGACCGGCGCCGTCAACACCGTGCTGCTCGACGGCGCCCGGAAGGGCTGGAACACCGACGTGCCGGGCATCGTCCGCGCATTCGAGCGGCGCGGGATCGCGGGACTCTCGCAGGCGGTGCTGCTCGGCACGGGCGCGACGGCACGGTCGGCCCTCGTGGCCCTGCACCGGATGGGCGTCGAGGGGGTGAGCGTCGTCGGCCGCTCGCCGGAACGCGCCGCGGCGACGGCGGGCTTCGCGGAACAGGTGGGTCTTCGCGCCGACATCCACCCCGCCGGCCTCGCCCTCACCGAGTGGCCCACCGCAGCCGACCTCGTGGTCAGCACGCTTCCGGGCGGCGCGATCACGACTGCTCCGGTTCCGCGCCCGGGTGTCGCCCTCTTCGACGTCGCCTACGCGGAGAGTCCGTTTCCCGCGCTGTGGCGTACCGGTGCTCCGGACGCCGTGGTCGTCAGCGGCCTCGACATGCTCGTCGAGCAGGCGCTCTTCCAGGTCCGGGCGTTCGTGGGCGGCGACGTCGACATCGCCCTCCCGGACGAGGATCGCGTGCTGGCGGCGATGGACGCCGCCGTCGGCCGGATTCCGCCCGCCGTCTAGGATCGACCGTATGCTTCGTTGGCTCACCGCCGGGGAGTCGCACGGCCCTGAGCTGGTCGCGATCCTCGAGGGCCTCCCCGCTGGGGTGCCCGTCTCGCTCGATCTCATCCGCGACGACCTCGCGCGCCGCAAGCTCGGCTACGGGCGCGGGTCGCGTCAGAAGTTCGAGCAGGACGAGCTCGCCATCTCGGGCGGGGTCGTGCAGGGCGTGAGCATCGGCGGCCCCGTCGCGCTGCGAGTGGGCAACACCGAGTGGCCGAAGTGGTCCGAGGTGATGAACGCCGAGGCGACGCCGCTGACGGAGAAGTCGCGGGGTCGCGGCGCGCCGTTGACGAGGCCGCGGCCGGGGCACGCCGATCTGACGGGCATGCAGAAGTACGGCTTCGACGAGGCCCGCCCGGTGCTCGAGCGGGCGAGCGCCCGCGAGACGGCGGCGCGTGTCGCGCTCGGCGCGGTGGCGCGGTCGTTCCTCGAGCAGCTCGGGGTGCGTCTCGTGAGTCACACGCTCTCGATCGGCCCGGTCCGTGTACCCGAGGGCGCCGTGCTGCCGGGGCCCGACGACGTGGCGACGATCGACGCCGATCCGCTGCGCTGCTTCGACGCGGCGACGTCGGCCTGCATGGTCGACGAGGTCGACGACGCGAAGAAGGCCGGCGACACGCTCGGTGGTGTGGTCGAAGTCCTCGCCTACGGCATGCCGCCCGGGGTCGGCTCGTACGTGCACGGCGACCGTCGGCTCGACGCCCAACTGGCGGGCGCGCTGATGGGCATCCAGGCGATCAAGGGTGTCGAGGTCGGCGACGGCTTCCTGACGACGACGCGTCGCGGCTCCGAGGCGCACGACGAACTGGTGCACGGCGCCGACGGCATCGCGCGCGTCACCGACCGCGCCGGAGGCATCGAGGGGGGCATGTCGACCGGCACCGTCCTCCGCGTCCGTGCGGGCATGAAGCCGATCTCGACAGTGCCGCGAGCGCTGCGCACCATCGACATCGCCAGCGGAGACCCGGCGTCGGCGCACCACCAGCGTTCCGATGTCTGCGCGGTCCCCGCGGCCGGCGTCGTGGCTGAGGCGATGGTCGCGCTGGTGCTCGCGAACGCGGTGCTCGAGAAGTTCGGCGGCGACTCCGTGCCCGAGACCCGCCGCAACCTCGAATCGTTCCTCGCCGCGATCCCCGATGCGCTGCGCACCACCGACATCCTCGAGACCGAGGCGGCGGTCGTCGCCGACGGCAGAGCGAATGACTGACGGACGCCCCAAGGTCGTCATCATCGGCCCGCCCGGCGCGGGCAAGACCAAGGTCGGCAAGCGCGTCGCCCGCCGACTCGAGGTCGGCTTCGTCGACACCGATCACCGCATCGTCGCAAAGCACGGTCCGATCGCCGACATCTTCGCCCAGCACGGCGAGAGCCGATTCCGCGAGTGGGAACGCACCGAGGTCGCCGAGGCGCTGCGCAGTTCCGGAGTCGTATCGCTCGGCGGCGGCGCCGTCCTCGACCCGAGGACGCAGGCCGACCTCGAGGCGCTGCCCGTCGCACTGATCACCGTGTCGGCCGACGCGGTCGAAGCACGCATCTCGGGCAGCAAACGTCCGCTGCTCGCCGCCGGGGGAGTCGCCGCCTGGCGCACCCTCGTGGAGCAGCGGATGCCGCTCTACGAGTCCCTCGCCACCCGCCGTTTCGATTCGTCGAGCACCCCGATGGACACCGTCGCCGCGCGCGTCGTCGCCTGGCTGCTGGAGGAGACCCGATGACCGAGCCCACCCGCATCCCCGTCACCGGGGAGAACGGCTACGACGTCCTCGTCGGACGCGGCCTCACCGGCGCGATCGCCGAGGCGCTCGGCAGCGGGGTGCGGAAGGTGCTCATCGTGCACCCGCCGACCCTCGGCGCGCGCGCCGAGTCGCTGCGCGCTGCGCTCGGCGACCGCTTCGAGGTCCTGCTCGCCGAGATCCCCGACGGGGAGGCGGCGAAGCGGGTCGAGGTCGCCGCGTTCTGCTGGCAGGTGCTCGGCCAGTCCGACTTCACCCGCTCGGACGCCGTCATCGGGTTCGGCGGGGGATCGACCACGGACCTCGCCGGGTTCGTCGCCGCCACCTGGCTGCGCGGCGTGAAGCTCGTCCAGGTGCCGACCTCGGTGCTCGGCATGGTCGACGCCGCCGTGGGCGGCAAGACCGGCATCAACACGGCGGAGGGCAAGAACCTCGTCGGGTCGTTCTACGCCCCCTCCGCGGTCATCGCCGACTTCGACCACCTCGAGACGCTGCCCCGCAACGAGATCCTCGCCGGTTTCGCCGAGGTCGCCAAGTGCGGCTTCATCGCCGCTCCCGAGATCCTCGACCTGATCGAGGCGGACGCGCTGCGCGCGACCGACCCGACAAGCGAGGAGTTCCGCCGCTGCGTCGAGCTCGCCATCGCGGTCAAGGCCGACGTCGTCTCCGAGGACTTCACCGAGGCGGGCCGACGGGAGATCCTCAACTACGGCCACACCCTCGGACACGCGATCGAGCACGCCGAGCGGTACCAGTGGCGTCACGGCGCCGCGATCTCGATCGGCATGGTGTTCGCCGCCGAACTCGCCCGTCTCGTCGGCCGTCTCGACGACGCGGCGGTCGATCGCCACCGCGAGATCCTCGGGTCGCTGGGACTGCCGCTCGAATACCCGGCGGGACGCTGGGCGACCCTGCTCGCGACGATGCGCCGCGACAAGAAGGCCCGCGGCTCGATGCTGCGCTTCATCGTGCTCGACGGCATCGGCAAGCCGACCGTGCTGCAGGGCCCCGAAGATCAGCTGCTGTACGCCGCCTACCAGGAGATCGCGTCCTGACCTTCGCCTAGCGAACGTTCGGGCCGCCGTCTGCTCGCGCGCCCGACACGGCCGTCGTTACGCTCACTCGGAGCCGGGATCCCGCCATCCGCGGACCGGCATGGGGGAGCAGTATGAACAGGCACACGCGTCCGCGCACGCGGCGCAGGTCCGTGCACTCGAAACGGACCGTGCAGCTGAAGCGCGGTCTGCTCCTGCTGCTCGCCGCGGTCATCGCGGTGCCGATCGGCGTCGCCGGCAGCGGCGCCTACTTCACGAGCACCCCGAACGCGCAGGGCGTCGCGGCGAGCGCCGCGTCGGTCCCCGCACCGACGGGGCTGGCGGTCACCCGTAGTTCCGACGACATCTACGCTCAAGCGAGCTGGGCCGCCGTCGCCGCCGACTCGCCCGTCAACGACGGTCTCCGGGCCTTCGACTACCAACTCGAGCGTTCCTCGACCCCGGAGTTCCTCAACCCGGTGACCGTCTATTCCGGGCGCGCCACGAGCACCCCCGACGCGGGCAAGAGCGCGGCGACGCGGATGCTCAATCAGACCCTCGCGATCGGCCCGACGGCGGAGAGCCCGGTCTGCGCGGTCAACGCCTTCCGGGGCGTCTCCTGTTGGGGTGCGGGCGGCCTCGGGCAGCTCGGGAACGCGGCGTCCGGCTCCAGCGCGACGCCGGTCGCGGTGGCCGGTGGGCTGTCCGAGGTGTCGACCGTCGCCGTCGGCGACCGCTTCGCGTGCGCGGTCAACGCCGACGCGGTGTACTGCTGGGGGCGCAACCAGTTCGGGCAGCTCGGCGACGGCACCACCGTGAACCGGAGCACTCCGGTCAAGGTCCAGGGCCTTCCCGCCGGCCAGGTCGCACAGACGCTCGCCGTCGGCTACGACAGCGCGTGCGTCGTCCTCGACGAGATGTGGTGCTGGGGACGCGGCGACCGAGGACAGCTCGGCACCGGAACCGCGTCGAACCAGGGTTTCGCGGTTCGCGCGGCGGCCTTCGGCGACCTGCCGATCAGCGCCGTCGCGATGGGTGTCAACCACTCGTGCGTGCTCAGCGAGGGCGCCGTCTACTGCGTCGGCGCGAACAAGCTGGGCCAGAAGGGCACCGGCGTGGTGCAGGGCGCCGACGAACCGGATGCCCTGGCCGTCTCGAGGGTCTCGTCGTTGACCGGCCAGCAGGCGCTCGCCTCAGGCCCGTACTCGATCTGCTCGGCGGCCGCGACGACGATCTCCTGCTGGGGTCAGAACACGTCGGCGGAACTCGCCGCCCCCGCGTCGGCGCTGTCCGCCACCCCGGTCACCACGACGGTCACGTCGGCGTCGAGCGCCGTGCAGAGCATCACCATGTCGGACGGCGGCGGCTGCGTGCGGCTCGCCGGCGACACCGCGAAGTGCTGGGGATCGAACGCCAACGGGCAGATCGCGGCCGGCGGCGCCGTCGTGGCGACGCCGACGACGGTCGCCGTCAGCGGCAGCGGGAAGAAGATCCAGCACATCGTCCGCGGCGGGATCGCCAGCTGCGCCGTCCTCGCCGCCACCATCGACGGCAAGGACGGTTCGGGGGTCTCCTGCTGGGGCACCGGCACGGGCACGACCAGCACCGCGCCCGACTCGGGCTCGCTCATCCAGCACCCGGCCGGGTCGGTGAAGTCGATGGTCAAGGTCGTCGCCCACAACTACGCCATGTGCGTCATCGTCGGGACCGACCCGAACCAGCAGGTTGGATCGGCGCGCTGCATGGGGCAGAGCCACCTGATGGGCACCGGCTACTCGAACGACGGGGCCGTGCACTGGACGCCCGAGACGATCACCCTCCTCGGCGACACCGTCACCGACATCTCCCTCTCGCACTCCAGCCACGTCTGCGCCGTGAGCGCGGGGCAGGCGTACTGCTGGGGACAGAACACGTCGGGGCAGATCGGCGTCGCGAAGTCGACGACCGCGTACAGCGCCTACCCCCGACTCGTCGCACTGCCCGGATCGGGCGACGTCACGCAGGTCGTCGCGAACGACGCCACCTCCTGCGCGATCCGCAACTCGTCCGTGTACTGCTGGGGTGCGAACACCACCCCCGCGCTCGTGCTCTCCGGGGCGACCCAGATCTCCGGGATGGGCGACCAGTACTGCGCGCTCACGACCGATCAGAAGGTGACGTGCTGGACCGGGGTGACGAAGACCTTCCGAGCCATCGCCGTCACCGGGATCCGAGACGTGTCGGTCGGCGACGTCGCCTGCGCGGTGCGCACCCAGGGCGGGACCCTGTACTGCTGGCCTCCCACCGGTACGACGGTGACGACGCCCTCCGCCTCGAACAATGCGGTTTGGGTGGATGTCGAGGCGGGCCTGCTCGGCAAGTGGTGCGCCCGCAAGGCGGACCAATCCGTGTGGTGCTACATCGACGGCGATTCGACGCGGCACCAGGACGTGCCCGGCGTGAGCGGCGTGTCCGGCAGGCTCGAGAAGATCACCATCACGGGGGCGACGACCGTCTCTGTCCCGAAGCCGTGGAGCACGGGCTGCGTGATCGTGAACGTCGAACGGGTCGTCTGCTCGGGCAGCCAGTGGAGCCAGATCGTCTCGGCCGCGAACAACGCGTGGACGCAGACGGTGATCTACCCGACCGCGTCGAAGCAGAACCCGACCCCGTCGGTGTCGCTCGGCTGCGCGCGCGGCGCGAAGCTCGACACCGTCGACCTCACCTGCTCGCTGCGCGCGGGGTCGACGTACTACTACCGCATCAAGACCACCGAGTCGCTCGCCAGGTGGCGCTCGCCCGCGAGCCCCACGGTGACCCTCGCGCCGCGCAGCTGAGCCCGAGGGTCCGCGCCGCGCGGACCTGCGCCCGCTAGGGTGACTGATCGTGACGCGTGTGCTCGTACTCAACGGACCCAACCTCGGCCGACTCGGCACGCGGGAACCCGACGTGTACGGCACCTTGACCCTCGAAGACATCCGCACTCGACTCGTCGAGGACGCCGCCGGGCGGGCCGAGATCGAGTTGCGCCAGACCGACGACGAGGCGACGCTGATCGGCTGGCTGCACGAGGCGGTCGACACCGCGTCCCCCGTCGTCCTCAACCCGGCCGCGTTCACCCACTACTCCTACGCTCTGCGCGACGCGGTCTCGATCGTCACGAGCGCGGGCCTTCCGCTCGTCGAGGTGCACCTGTCGAACCCGCACGCGCGGGAGGAGTTCCGGCACACCAGCGTCATCTCCGGCGTTGCGACCGGGGTGATCGCGGGGCTCGGCGTCGATTCGTACCGCCTCGCCCTCGAAGCCGTCCTGCGTCGCGCCTGACGGAGGCGGAGGCCGCCCCGACCGGCCGGTACCCGCATCCCGTAAACTTTCCGGGGCGTTCCGCGCAACGCCTCTCTCGATCGAACGAACGGATACTCCTCGTGGCCTCTACCGCTGACATCAAGAACGGCGTCGTGCTCAACATCGACGGCCAGCTCTGGAACGTGATCGAGTTCCAGCACGTCAAGCCCGGCAAGGGCGGCGCGTTCGTGCGCACCAAGCTGAAGAACGTCGTCACCGGCAAGGTCGTCGACAAGACCTACAACGCGGGCGCGAAGATCGACATCGAGAACGTCGACCGCCGCGACTTCCAGTACCTGTACCGCGACGGCGACGGCTTCGTGTTCATGGACACGAGCGACTACGACCAGATCACCATCCCGTCCGAGACGGTCGGCGACGCGGCGAACTTCCTGCTCGAGAACCAGACGGTGACCGTGGCCACGAACAACGGCAACCCGCTGTACATCGACCTTCCCGCCTCCGTCGTGCTCGAGATCACGTACACCGAGCCGGGCCTGCAGGGCGACCGCTCCAACGCGGGCACCAAGCCCGCCACGGTCGAGACCGGGTACGAGATGCAGGTGCCGCTGTTCGTCGGCATCGGCACCAAGGTCAAGGTGGACACCCGCACGGGCGACTACCTCGGCCGCGTCAACGACTGACGTGAGCGCCCGATCGAAGGCGCGCAAGCGCGCGCTGGACATGCTGTACGCGGCGGATGTCCGTCAGACTCCGGTGTCCGAGGTCCTCGAGGCCGAGGCGAAGCGGGCGGCGAGCGAGCCGCAGCGCGAGGCGAGCTGGCTGTACGCCCGCGAGATCGTCGACGGGGTCGGCGACCACGCCACCGAGATCGACGAGCTCATCTCGTCGAACGCGCAGGGCTGGACGCTGGCCCGGATGCCCGCCGTCGACCGCGCGCTGCTGCGCATCGGCGTCTGGGAGCTCGTCTACAACGACGAGATCCCCGCCGCCGTCGCGATCGACGAGGCCGTCGAGGCGGCCAAGGAGCTGAGCACCGACGACTCGGGCGGATTCGTGCACGGCGTGCTCGCGGCGGTCGCCCGCTCGCGCACCGCCTGAGTATCCCCGCGAACGTGCGAAGAGGGGCGCCCCGACCGGGGCGCCCCTCTCAGCCTTTCCTGCAGCGGCGAGATGCCGCGGATGCGTCACCGCGTTGAGCGGCGGCTCGAGCGGGAGAAGGCGGCGACCGCCATGGCCGCGCCGATCAGCACGAGGTTCTTGGCGATGAACTCGCCCTCCATGGTGACCAGCAGCGGGTTGCCGTCCACGAAGACGACGGCGGGGAACACCACCGCGACGAGGAAGGTCGTGAGCAGGTGGCCGACGATCGCGGCGCACACCCACGGCACCAGCCTGCCGATCAACAGCAGCGCTCCGAAGATCACCTCGACGACCCCGAGGGAGACGACGACGGCGTCGGCGGGGAGGAAGGGCACCATCGAGGCGACGAGGTCGGCGATGGGGCTCTCGCCGATGATCTTCAGCGCGCCGAACCAGAGGTAGACGACGCCGAGGGCGATGCGCAGGGCGGGTGCCGCGAAGCGGCGGAGCAGGCGCAGCGTCGCCTGTTCGGCGCCCTGCGCGGTGGCGACCGCGGTGGCGAGCAGCCCGCGTCGCACGGGTTCGACATGGGGAGTCGGACGAGGGTGTTCGACGACGTCGGCGGGGCGGGGGAGGGTCGAGGTGTACATGGGAAGGACCTTTCGAGGGAGTCGTACCGGCGGGTTCGCCGGGGTGTCTCCGACGGTAGGGAGCCCGCCGTCCCAGGCCTCAGAGGCCGTCGTCCTCGTCTGCGTCCCGCCGTCGCCCGGGACTTTCGGGCGGTGGCGCGGGACGAGAACGGCGCCGCCCGACCCGGAGGCCGGACGACGCCGTTCGGTGCATCGTGGGATCAGACGCGTGCGGCGCTTCTCCGTGCGCCGACGAAGGCCGCGGCTCCCGCCAGGACGACGAGGCCCGCGACGGCGCCGGCGAGATCACCGTCGAAGCCGGTGTCCGGCAGCGTCTCGACCGGTCCATCGACCACGGGAGTCGTCCCGCCGCCGCTCGTCAGCGCGGTGATGCCGAACAGCGTGGTCGTGCCCGACACCTCGTTGCCGACCGCGAGCAGTGGGGCTCCCGTGGGCGACTCGACGGCGGGGATGAAGGCGAGTCCCTCGGGCCCGAGGTCGCCGGTGAGCGCGAGGTCGGCCTCGACGTCGTCGATGGAGAAGTCGCGGTTGTTGACATAGGTCGTGAACGACGGGGCAGCCGGGTCGGTGATGTCGTAGACCGCGACGCCGCCGACGCGCTCGAAGCCGATGAAGGCATAGGTGCGGCCGTCGACCTCACCGACCGCCACGCCCTCGGGCTCAGGACCCTTGTCGTCGCTGCGATTGTCGAAGTTGTTCTCGTCGTTGGTCGCGTTGAAGAAGTCCGGCACGGCCGCCGCGGTGATCTCCTCGAAGTCGCTGCCCGAGTCGAACACGAGGGCGCCGTTCGCGTCCCAGATGCTGAACGACCGGGCGCCGTGCGAGTAGAGCTCCTCGAAGCATCCGTCGGCCGCGTTGAAGCCGCTCGCGGTGGAGATGTTCAGTCGACCCAGGTTGGCGTCGTCCTGCAGTTCGGCGGGGGTCAGGACCGTGCCGTCGGCGGTGGTCCAATTCGGGAAGCCCGGGCAGAGCGCGACGTCCGCGACGCGCTCATCCTCGGCGTAGTTCCCCCACTCGCGGGCGTCGCCCTCGTTCGCCGTGACCAGGTAGTCGCCGGTTCCGGCGGAGTAGGAGGCGATCGCGTCGGGCTGGTACAGGCCGAACACGGGCCAGTTCGCGATTGCGATGCCGCTGTCGTCGTTCGACGGGTCGAGACCCGCGATGGCCGGGTCGGACCAATCCTTGGTGCCGAGGGCGGTGATCTCGGTGATCGTCCCCGTGGCGATGTCGATGGTCGCCAGAGCGTTCGCCTCCTGCAGCGTCGCCCAGGCGGTCGACGAGTCGGCCGACACGGCGATGTACTCGGGCTCGAGATTGCGTGCCTCGTAGAAGTCGGCCTCGACGTTCGGGCCGAAGACGCGCACGCCCGGGGGAAGGGCGCCTTCGAACGCGGTGAAGTCGGCGACCGTGGCCGGTCCCGCGGGAAGCGTCTTGCCCGCCGGGGTCGCGATGATGCCGATGGTGCCGAGCGGATCGATCGTGTAGTCGTCGGACGGCTCGCCTTCGCCGGCGACCAGGACGTGGGTGCCGTCGGGAGTGAAGGTCACCATGTCGGGCAGTGCTCCGACCCGGATCGCGCCGAGCGCGGACAGCGAGTCGCCGTCGAGGAAGACGACCCAGCCCGCGTCGGTCTTCACGTCGGATTGCACCGCGAGGGCGACGAGGCCATCGGCGCGGACCGAGACCGAGTTCACCGACGCGCCGACGGGGATCGCGACGCCGTCGGTGTCGACGATGCCGCCCACCGTGATCAGCGCCTCGTCGGTGGGAGCGGCCGGGTTCGCGAGGGAGAGCACCTGAGCCGCTCCCTGCAGGGCGTTGACGACGAACAGCCGCTTCGCTGCGGGGTAGTACTCGACGATCTCGGCGGCGCTCTCACCGAACTCGCCGGAGTCGAACGACCCCATGGGCGCGAGCGAGAGCGCGGCGTCGTCGGCCGAGTACACGATCGGAGCGGCCACGATGGCCGCCGATGCGGAGAACGGCGCGAGAAGCGCGACGGTGCACGCCGCTGCGGCGGCGCCCAAGGGCAGGAGAGGTCTGGGAAGACGCACGGGATCTCTTTCGAAGAGCGGATGGGACTCTTCGACGCTATGCATCGACCGTTGAGTGCCGGTGTACGGCGAGTGAACGAGAGGCGCCCGTTCCCCGGTTCAGTAGCCGGCGGGCCCCGAGGTCTGGGGGGCTTCGCCGAGCACGGCCGCGGATGCCGAGACGCCGAGGCGGTCGGCGCCCGCCGCGATCATCGCGAGGGCGTCCTCGCGGGTGCGGATGCCGCCCGACGCCTTCACCTTGGCGCGTCCCGCGACGGTCTTCGCCATCAGTTCGACCGCGTGCACGCTGGCGCCGCCCGTCGGGTGGAATCCGGTGGAGGTCTTCACGAAGTCGGCCCCGGCGGCCACCGCGGCCTCGCAGACGGCGACGATCTCCTCGTCGGTCAGCGCCGCCGACTCGATGATGACCTTCAGCACCGTCGGTGCGGGCACCGCGGCGCGCACGGCCTCGATGTCGCTGCGGACGTCGCCGAAGCGACCCTCCTTCGCCGCGCCCACGTCGATCACCATGTCGATCTCGTCGGCCCCGGCCGAGACGGCGAGCGCGGCCTCGCTCGCCTTCACCTGCGAGAGGTGCTTGCCGCTCGGGAAGCCGGTGACCGCGGCGACCTTCAGATCGGAGCCTTCGGGCACGGCGAGCGGCAGCATGCTGGGCGACACGCACACCGAGTAGGTGCCGAGACGCACGCCCTCGGCGACCAGCGCCGCGACGTCGGCCGCGGTCGCCTCGGGCTTCAGGAGGGTGTGATCGATGTAGCGGGCGAGCTGCGCGGCGGTGAGATGGGGGGCGTTGGTCATCGAGGAGGTCCTTCGTCAGGAGCAGGTGCGGGCGAGGTGCGGACGGCACCGGTCGCCGTGCCGACGGGGCGCGAGTGGCCCCGAGACCGGCTCTGGCAAGTGTAGGCTTCACGAGAAGTCCAGACATCCTTTAAGTGCCGTCCCGAGAGGCGGGGAAGGAGGTCGTTCATGGTGGCGCGTACCGTGCTGCACCAGGCCGACATCACGCGGGCGTTGACCCGTATCGCTCACGAGATCCTCGAGGCGGCCAAAGGCCCCGACGACCTCGTCCTCCTCGGCATCCCGACGCGCGGCGTCGAACTCGCCGACCGTCTCGGCGCGATGCTCACCGACTTCGCGGGCGTCGCCGTTCCGGTGGGGTCGCTCGACGTCACCATGTACCGTGACGATCTCGACCGGCAGCCCATGCGCGGCTCGTCGCCGACCCTGATCCCCGAAGCCGGCATCGACGGCAAGACCGTCGTCCTCGTCGACGACGTGCTCTACTCCGGGCGCACGATCCGCGCCGCCCTCGACGCCCTCGCCGACGTCGGCCGCCCCGCGGTGGTGCGCCTCGCCGTCCTCGTCGACCGAGGGCACCGCGAGCTGCCGATCCGTCCGGACTTCGTCGGCAAGAACCTGCCATCGGCGGCCAGCGAGCGCGTGAACGTCCGACTCCTCTCCACCGACGGCGAGGCCGACTCCGTGAGCATCGGAGAAGGGAGCGCCGCGTGAAGCACCTGCTCTCGACCCGCGACCTCGGCCGCGACGACGCCGTCCGCATCCTCGACATCACCGAGGACATGGCGGCCACGGGGCAGCGCGAGGTCAAGAAGCTGCCCACCCTGCGCGGCAAGACCGTCGTGAACCTGTTCTTCGAGGACTCCACCCGCACCCGCATCTCCTTCGAGGCGGCGGCGAAGCGGCTCTCGGCCGATGTCATCAGCTTCGCCGCCAAGGGCTCGTCCGTGTCGAAGGGCGAATCGCTGCAGGACACCGCGCAGACCCTCGAGGCGATCGGCGCCGACGTCATCGTCATCCGGCACCAGGCCTCCGGCGCGCCCGCGCTGCTCGCGCGATCGGGATGGATCGAGGCCAGCGTCCTGAACGCGGGCGACGGCACCCACGAGCACCCCACGCAGGCGCTCCTCGACGCGTTCACCCTGCGTCGGCGCATCCACGGCGACGCCAGCCGCGGCCGCGGCCTCGACGGGGTGCGCGTGCTCATCGTCGGCGACATCCTGCATTCGCGCGTCGCCCGCTCGAACCTGTGGCTGCTCACCACGCTCGGCGCCGAGGTGACACTCGTTGGTCCGCCCACCCTGATGCCGTTCGGCATCGACGACTGGCCGGCCGCCGTGCGCTACGACCTCGACGACGCGATCGCCGAGGTGCGGCCCGACGCCGTCATGATGCTGCGCGTCCAGCGCGAGCGGATGAACGCCGCCTTCTTCCCGAGCGAACGCGAGTACGCGGGGCTCTGGGGCCTCACCGCCGCCCGGTTCGCCGCGCTGCCCGACGCCTGCGTCGTCATGCATCCCGGCCCCATGAACCGGGGGTTCGAGATCGCCTCGGTCGCCGCGGACTCGCCGCGCTCCACCGTGCTCGAACAGGTCACCGCGGGTGTATCGACCCGCATGGCCGCCCTCTACCTCACCGCGACCGGAGGTGCCGCATGAGCGAGCTCCACCTGCTGAAGGGCGTCACGCTCTCCGACGGCTCCCGCACCGACGTGCTGCTGCGCGACGGCGTCGTGGCCGAGACCGGTGCCGTCAGCGCCGCCGGGGCGCGCGTCACCGACGCCGACGGCCTCCTGGCGCTGCCCGGCCTCGTCGACCTGCACACGCACCTCCGCGAGCCGGGAGGCGAAGGCGCCGAGACGGTGCTCACCGGGTCGCGGGCGGCGGCCGCCGGCGGGTTCACCGCGGTGAACGCGATGGCCAACACGAGCCCTGTCGCCGACACGGCGAGCGTCGTCGAACAGGTGCAGGCGCTCGGCGAGGCCGCCGGTTACGTGACCGTGCGTCCGATCGGCGCCGTGAGCAAGGGGCTCGCGGGCGAGCACCTCGCCGACATCGGCGGCATGGCTCGCTCCCGCGCCCGGGTCCGGGTCTTCAGCGACGACGGCATGTGCGTCGCCGACGCGCTGCTCATGCGCCGTGCGCTCGAATACATCAAGACCTTCGACGGCGTCCTCGCCCAGCACGCGCAGGAGCCGAGGCTCACGATCGGCGCGCAGCTCAACGAAGGGCCGGTCAGCGCCGAGCTCGGCCTCGCGGGATGGCCCGCCGTGGCGGAGGAGGCGATCATCGCGCGCGACGTGCTCCTCGCCGGTCACACCGGTGCGCGCCTGCACGTCTGCCACGTGTCGACCGCCGGCAGTGTCGAGGTGCTCCGCTGGGCGAAGAGCCGCGGCTTCCGGGTGACGGCCGAGGTCACCCCGCACCACCTGCTGCTCACCGACCGGCTCGCCGAGGGCTACGACGCCCGCTACAAGGTGAACCCGCCGCTGCGCTCCGACGAGGACGTCGCGGCGGTGCGGGCAGGACTCGCCGACGGCACGATCGACATCGTCGCGACCGACCACGCCCCGCACGGCGCCGACGCGAAGCGCTGCGAGTGGAACGACGCCGCGAACGGCATGGTGGGGCTCGAGTCGGCGCTGTCCGTGGTGCAGGAGACGATGGTCGAAACCGGAATGCTCGGCTGGAAGGACGTCGAACGCGTGCTCTCCGTCGCCCCTGCCCGGATCGGCGACGTCGCAGGACACGGTGTGCCCATCGCGGTAGGCGCCCCCGCCGAGATCACCCTCTACGACCCGTCGACGCGGCACGACTTCGACGTCGACGACCTCGCGGGGAAGAGTCGTAACTCTCCCTATCTCGGCCGTTCGCTGCCGGGCACGGTGGTCGCGACCTTCCATTCCGGCAGGCAGACCGTCCGCGACGGCGCCGTCGTCGACCTCGAAGTGGAGGTGCAGGGTGCCTGATTCACCGATCCCGCTCCTCGTCATCGGCGCGCTCGTCGTGCTGGCCTTCGTCGGCATGGCGATCGGCTGGCGTGCGCGACGACGCCGGCAGAGCCACCTCGACGCCGCCGTTCCCGTCCCCGTCGCGCTGTCGACGCCGATCCTCACGGCCGAGGTGTTCTACGTCGCGACCACCGTGGCCGAGCGCCCCCTCGACCGGATCGCCGTCGCCGGCCTCGGCGTCCGTGGTCGGGCAGACGTCGCCGTGCACCCCGAAGGCGTGGTCATCGCGATCCGCGGCACCGAGCCGGTGTTCCTCGCCGCGGACGCCATTGCCTCGGCGGGCCTCGGCACTTTCGCCGTCGACCGGGTCGTCGAACCCGACGGCCTCGCCGTGATCAGCTGGACGCTCGGGGACACCGGCGTCGACACCTACCTCCGCGCCTCGACCGGAACCGAGAAGACCGCCCTCGTGGGCGCGGTGCAGAGCATCGTCGGCGGTTCGGTAACGTCGAAGACCGCTTCACCCGAAGGGAAGAACCAACAGTGACAACTCGTGAATCGGCCGTGCTCGTGCTCGAAGACGGGCGGCGCTTCCGCGGTCGCGCCTACGGCGCCACCGGCCGCGCCCTCGGCGAGGCCGTCTTCGCGACCGGCATGACCGGATACCAGGAGACCCTGACCGACCCGTCGTATGCGGGCCAGATCGTTATGCAGACCGCGCCGCACATCGGCAACACCGGGGTGAACGACGAAGACCCCGAGTCGAAGCGCATCTGGGTCGCAGGCTACATCGTGCGCGACCCCTCTCGCGTCGTGTCCAACTTCCGCGCGAACCGCAGCCTCGACGACGACCTCGTCGCGCAGGGCGTCGTCGGCATCAGCGGCATCGACACCCGTGCGCTCACCCGTCACCTGCGCGACCGCGGCGCGATGCGCGCCGGGATCTTCTCGGGCACCGAGGCGGCGTTGGGGGAGGACGAGCAGCTCGCGGTGGTGCGCGAGGCGCCCGAGATGACCGGGCTCAGCCTCTCGTCGGAGGTCTCGACCGACGAGGCGTACACCGTGCCGGCCACGACCGAGCGCATCGGATCCGTCGCGATCCTCGACCTCGGCATCAAGGCGGCGACCATCCACGCCCTCGCCGAGCGGGGCTTCGACGTCCATGTCGTTCCCGAGTCGATCTCGGTCGACGACCTCTATGCGCTCGAGCCCAGCGCGGTCTTCTACTCGAACGGTCCCGGCGACCCTGAAGCCTCCGAGCACCACGTCGGGCTGCTGCAGCAGGTGCTGCGCCGCGGCACCCCGTTCTTCGGCATCTGCTTCGGCAACCAGCTGCTCGGGCGCGCGCTCGGCTTCGGCACCTACAAGCTGCCCTTCGGTCACCGCGGCATCAACCAGCCGGTGCTCGACAAGCGCACCGGACGCGTCGAGATCACCGCCCACAACCACGGCTTCGCGGTCGACGCCCCCCTCGACGGACCCGTCGACACCCCGGCCGGATTCGGTCGCGCCGAGGTGAGCCACATCGGCCTCAACGACCAAGTCGTCGAAGGCATCGCCTGCCTCGACATCCCTGCCTTCTCGGTGCAGTACCACCCGGAGGCCGCCGCCGGCCCGCACGACTCGTCGTACCTCTTCGACCGCTTCCGCGACATGGTGCTCGCCGCGCGCGATGGCGTCGACGCCGCGATCGCCGTCGAGGCGGCACCCGCCCGTGAAGACGTCGGCGCCGACCCCCTCGAGGGCGCCCGCAAGGCCGGCACCCTTCCCGACACCACCACCGACATCGCAGGAGAGCACGCCTGATGCCCAAACGTCCCGACATCAACAGCGTCCTCGTCATCGGCTCCGGCCCGATCGTCATCGGGCAGGCCGCCGAGTTCGACTACTCGGGCACCCAGGCGTGCCGCGTGCTGCGCGAGGAGGGCGTCCGCGTCATCCTGGTCAACCCGAACCCGGCCACGATCATGACCGACCCGGGCTTCGCCGACGCGACCTACATCGAGCCGATCACGAGCCAGTCGCTCGAGGCGATCATCGTGAAGGAGAAGCCCGACGCGGTGCTCCCGACCCTCGGTGGCCAGACCGCGCTGAACGCGGCGATCGCGCTCGACGAGGCCGGCATCCTCGAGAAGCACGGCGTCGAGCTGATCGGTGCGAAGGTCGACGCCATCCGCAAGGGCGAAGACCGGCAGATCTTCAAGGAGCTCGTGCTCGAGGCGGGTGCCGATGTCGCGAAGTCCTACATCGCGCACACCGTCGACGAGGCCGTCGAGTTCGCCGAGGACCTCGGCTACCCGCTCGTTGTGCGCCCCTCGTTCACGATGGGCGGCCTCGGATCGGGCTTCGCCCACGACCCCGACGAGCTGCGCCGCATGGTCGGCGACGGCCTGCACCAGAGTCCGACCACCGAGGTGCTGCTCGAAGAGAGCATCCTCGGCTGGAAGGAGTACGAGCTCGAGCTCATGCGCGACACCGCCGACAACACGGTCGTCGTCTGCTCGATCGAGAACGTCGACCCCGTCGGCGTGCACACCGGTGACTCCATCACCGTCGCGCCCGCGCTCACGCTGACCGACCGCGAGTACCAGCGGCTGCGCGACATCGGCATCGACATCATCCGCGCCGTCGGCGTCGACACCGGCGGCTGCAACATCCAGTTCGCCATCGACCCCGAGAACGGTCGGGTCATCGTCATCGAGATGAACCCGCGCGTCTCGCGCTCGTCGGCCCTCGCCTCGAAGGCGACCGGTTTCCCGATCGCGAAGATCGCCGCGAAGCTCGCCATCGGCTACCGCCTCGACGAGATCCCCAACGACATCACCAAGGTCACGCCCGCAAGCTTCGAGCCGACCCTCGATTACATCGTCGTCAAGGTGCCCCGGTTCGCGTTCGAGAAGTTCCCCGCCGCCGATGCGCACCTCACCACCACCATGAAGTCGGTCGGCGAGGCGATGGCGATCGGCCGCAATTTCAGCACGGCGCTGCAGAAGTCGCTGCGCAGTCTCGAGAAGCGCGGCTCGTCCTTCACCTGGGCGGCGGACGCCGAGGCCGGTCGGCTCTCGGTCGACGAACTGCTCGCGAAGGCGAGCATCCCGACAGACGGGCGCATCGTCACCGTCCAGCAGGCGCTGTACGCCGGTGCAACGGTCGAGCAGGTCTTCGACGCGACGAAGATCGACCCCTGGTTCCTCGACCAGATCGTGCTGATCAACGAGGTGGCCGCCGAGGTGCGCGACGCCGCCGTGCTCGACGCGGAACTGATCCGCTACGCCAAGGAGCACGGGTTCTCCGACGCGCAGCTCGCCGAGCTGCGCGGCATCGACGAGGTCGAGGCGCGGCGCATCCGACACGAGGCCGGCGTCCGCCCGGTGTTCAAGACGGTCGACACCTGCGCGGGCGAGTTCCCCGCCCTCACGCCGTACCACTACTCGTCCTACGACGAAGAGACCGAGGTCGCCGCGAGCGACCGCCGCAAGGTCGTCATCCTCGGGTCGGGTCCGAACCGCATCGGTCAGGGCGTCGAGTTCGACTACTCGTGCGTGCACGCGGCCTTCGCCCTGTCGGATGCGGGCTACGAGACGATCATGATCAACTGCAACCCCGAGACGGTGTCGACCGACTACGACACCTCCGACCGGCTCTACTTCGAGCCGCTCACCCTCGAGGACGTGCTCGAGGTCATCGACGCCGAGAAGGCGTCGGGTGAGCTCGTCGGTGTCGTCGTCCAGCTCGGCGGCCAGACCGCCCTGGGCCTCGCGAAGGGGCTCGAGGCGGCCGGCGTGCCGATCCTCGGCACCTCGCCGTCGGCCATCGACCTCGCCGAAGAGCGGGGGCTCTTCGCCGGCATCCTCGAAGGCGCCGACCTGCTGGCGCCGAAGAACGGGACCGCGGTCGAACTGGCCGGCGCGCTCGACGTCGCCGCCGGAATCGGTTACCCGGTGCTCGTGCGCCCCTCGTACGTGCTCGGCGGACGCGGCATGGAGATCGTCTACGACTCCGAATCGCTCGTCGACTACTTCGGTCGCATCGAAGGCCAGGGCATCGTTGGCGACGGCTTCCCCTTGCTCGTCGACCGCTTCCTCGACGACGCGATCGAGATCGACGTCGACGCGCTCTACGACGGCGAGCGGCTCTACGTCGGCGGCATCATGGAGCACATCGAGGAGGCCGGCATCCACTCCGGCGACTCCAGCTGCACCCTGCCGCCGGTGACGCTCGGTCGCGCGCAGATCGATCGGGTCCGCGAGGCGACCCTCGCGATCGCGCAGGGCATCGGCGTCCGCGGTCTGCTCAACGTGCAGTTCGCGATCGGTGCCGGCGTGCTCTACGTGCTCGAGGCGAACCCGCGTGCCTCGCGCACCGTGCCGTTCGTGTCGAAGGCGCTCGGCATCGCACTCGCGAAGGGCGCGTCGCTGCTGATGGTGGGCAAGAGCATCGACGAGCTCATCGAGACGGGGGTGCTCCCGGCCGAGGACGGTTCGAACGTCCCGGTCGACGCCCCGGTCGCGGTGAAGGAGGCGGTGCTGCCGTTCAAGCGGTTCCGCACCGCCGAGGGCCGCGTCGTCGACTCGGTGCTCGGGCCTGAGATGCGCTCGACCGGCGAGGTCATGGGGATCGACCGCGACTTCCCTCGAGCGTTCGCGAAGAGCCAGGAGGCCGCCTACGGCGGTCTGCCCGAGAGCGGACGCGTGTTCGTCTCCGTCGCCGACCGCGACAAGCGCGCCATCATCCTGCCGATCCTTCGTCTGCAGCAGCTCGGTTACGAGATCTGCGCGACCGAGGGCACGGCCGAGATCCTGCGCCGCAACGGGATCCGTGCCGAGGTCGTGCTGAAGCACAGCAGCACCGAGGCCGCGTCGGGCGCCACCGACGTCGTCGACCTGATCGACGCGGGCGAGATCGACATCGTCATCAACACGCCGAGTGGCCGCTCCGCTCGGGCCGATGGCTACGAGATCCGTGCCGCCGCCGTCGCCGCCGACAAGCCGCTGTTCACCACGATCGCCGAGCTCGCCGCCGCGGTCGGCTCGCTCGAAGCGACCGGCGCGGGGTTCGAAGTCACGAGCCTTCAGGAATACGCTGATCAGAGGGCAACCGCGAGCGCATCGACGGAGAGGGAGGCGGCCGTATGACCGATCCCGTCACCGCAGCCTTCGGGGACCGCCTCGCCGAGGCGATCGCCCTGCACGGGCCGCTGTGCGTCGGGATCGATCCGCACGAGTACCTCCTCGACGAGTGGGCGCTGCCGTCGACCGCGATCGGCGCGCACGACTTCGGCATGCGGGTGCTCGACGCGTGCGTCGGCGAGGTGGCGATCATCAAGCCGCAGGTCGCCTTCTACGAGCGGTTCGGCTCCGCCGGCTACCGGGCCCTCGAAGACCTCTTCGCCGCCGCACGGTCGGCGGGGCTGCTCGTCCTCGCCGATGCCAAGCGCGGCGACCTCGGCAGCACCCTCGCCGCCTACGCGACGGCATGGCTGCAGCCCGGCTCTCCGCTCGAGGCCGACGCGGTGACGGTCGCGCCCTACCTCGGCTTCGGCTCGCTCGAGGTCGTCCTCGAGACGGCGCGGATCCACGGCAAGGGGGCATTCGTGCTCTCGGCGACGTCGAACCCGGAGGCCGCCGAGCTGCAGACCTCCGCCGTCCGGCGCGGGTCCACCGAGGGGTCGACGGTGGCCGGCTCGATCGCCGAGCTCGTCGCCCGCCACGACGCCGAGACCTACCACGGCGACCGGCTCGGCTCGATCGGAGTCGTCCTCGGGGCGACCGTCGACTTCGCGGACCTCGGAGTCGACCTCGAACTCCTCGCCGAGGCGCCGGGTGTCCCGGTCCTCGCTCCCGGCTTCGGGCATCAGGGTGCCCGCGTCGAAGACATCAAGACCCTGTTCGGCCCGTCCGCGCCGAACACCCTCGTCGCCGAGTCGCGCAGCATCCTCGCCGCCGGCCCGAGCGGCATCGTCGCCGCGGTGCGGCAGCAGAAGCAGCAGGTCATGGAGGCCGTCGCGTGAAACCCCCCGAAGTCGACAGGATCGCCGGATCCCGCGCCGCCGTCGCCGCGCGTCGTGCACGCGCCGAGGTCAAGCGGCAGATCGCCTCGGGGGAGCGCCTCGCGATCGATGTGGTCGACTCCGCGGGCGACGAGCACCCCGCCGAGGCGACCCTGCGGGTCAGCGAGCTGATCGGCAGCATCCCGTGGCTCGGACCCACCCGCACCGCCCGCATCATGGAGGACCTCGCCATCTCGCCGTCGAAGCGGGTCGGCGGGCTCGGCGCCCACCAGAAGGTGCGGCTGCGCGAGTTCCTGCTGCGTCGCCAGGGCACCGCCGGGCGCGCTCCGCTGCGCCCCGGCAGTCTCGTCGTGCTCGCGGGTCCGACGGCCGTCGGCAAGGGCACTGTCGCAGGCCACATCCGCACCCACCACCCCGACGTCCTGCTCTCGGTGAGCGCGACGACGAGGCCGCCGCGGCCGGGCGAGATCGAGGGCGTGACCTACTACTTCGTCGACGACGCGCGCTTCGACGCGATGGTCGAGGAGAACGAGTTCCTCGAGTGGGCGACGGTCCACAACGCGTACCGCTACGGCACCCCCCGCACCCCGATCGTCACGGCCCTGAACCAGGGCAAGAGCGTCCTGCTCGAGATCGACCTGCAGGGCGCGCGTCAGGTGCGACAGGCGTTCCCCGAGGCGCGGCTGGTCTTCCTGCTGCCCCCGTCCTGGGACGAACTGGTGCGGCGGCTCGTCGGCCGCGGCACCGAGGACGAGGCCGAACGGGAGCGCCGGCTGGCCACCGCGAAGATCGAGCTGGCCGCGCAGGACGAGTTCGATTTCCATGTCGTCAACTCCGACGTGGAGACCGCGGCCCGGGAAGTCGTACAATTGATGGCGGTCTCGCGCGATTAGCGCGCCCTCACGCTTCCGTTCGGCTTCGGCACCTGCCGGTCGGCCCGACACATCAACCGCCACGAAAGGCGCACACATGAGCAGCATGAAGTCCGAAGGCATCATCGACCCGCCGATCGACGACCTCCTCTCGAAGGTCGACTCGAAGTACGCGCTCGTGCTCTTCGCCTCGAAGCGCGCCCGTCAGATCAACGACTACTACGCCGATCTGCACGAAGGCAGCCTGTTCGACAACGTCGGCCCGCTGGTCGACGCGCCGATCGACCAGAAGCCGCTGTCGATCGCGATGCACGAGATCAACGAGGACAAGCTCGTCTCGAAGGCGCTCTGAGCCTTCCGTGGCGAACGCGGCTCACGCCGCGGGTGAGGCGCCCCGACTGAACATCGTCGTGGGCATCACCGGCGGGATCGCCGCCTACAAGGCGGTCCAGGTGGTGCGCGAGCTGGTGCTCGCCGGCCACGACGTGCACGTGGTGGCGACCGAGGCCGCTCTGCGCTTCGTCGGTGCGCCGACGCTCGAGGCGATCAGCCGCAACCCGCTCGGCACCGACCTCTACGAGGGCGTCGCCGACGTGCGCCACGTCGCCCTCGGCCAGGCCGCCGACCTCATCGTGGTCGCCCCGGCGACCGCCGACTTCCTCGCGAAGCTCGCCGGCGGTCAGGCGGGCGATCTGCTCGGCAACACCGTGCTCGCGAGCCGCGCACCCCTCGTCGTCGCTCCGGCGATGCACACCGAGATGTGGCAGAACGCCGCGACGCAGGCCAATATCGCCACCCTCCGCGAGCGCGGCGTCATCACCGTCGGCCCGGCGGTCGGGCAGCTCACCGGCGCCGACTCGGGTCCCGGACGGATGAGCGAGCCGAGCGACATCGTTCGCGTCGCCCTCGCCGCCGTCGCCACGAAGGACCTCGAGGGTCTCCGCGTGCTCGTGACCGCGGGCGGCACCCGCGAACCCCTCGACCCGGTGCGCTTCATCGGCAACCGTTCGAGCGGCAGACAGGGCGTCGCCCTCGCCGAAGCGGCACGCGACCGCGGTGCCGAGGTCACCCTCATCGCCGCGCACCTCGAGATCGACCCGCCGCACGGCATCGACCTGGTCCGCGTCGAGACCGCCGCCGAGCTGGCCGCCGCCGTCGCGGACTCCGCTGCCGACGCCGACGTGGTCGTGATGGCCGCCGCCGTCGCCGACTACCGGCCCGAGGCGGTCGCCGACGGCAAGCTCAAGAAGGAGTCGCTCGGCACCGCGGTGACCGTGCGGCTCGTGCAGAACCCCGACATCCTGCGCTCGCTGACATCCGGGGAGCTGACGCCCACCCGCGCCGCCGGTCAGCGTGTCATCGGGTTCGCCGCCGAGACCGAGCCCGACGACGACCGCTTCCTCGCGATCGCGCGCGCCAAGGCCGAGCGCAAGGGCGTCGACTACCTGGTCCTCAACAGGGTGGGGTGGCACGAAGGTTTCGGCACCCCCGGTAACGAGGTCATCGTGCTCGACCGGGCCGGCTCTATAGTGGGTGAGGCCGCGGGCGACAAGGTGTCGGTGGCCCACCGGATACTCGACCTGCTCGTCTGAGCCGGTCTGCGGGTCGGCGAACGAGCGGACCGGCACGGTCGACGCGCGAGAGCGTCGCCCTTCCGGTCGGGCCGAGAAATCCCGCAGTACCTCTGGAGCTCCCATGGCAGCATTGCGCCTGTTCACGTCCGAGTCGGTGACCGAAGGTCACCCCGACAAGATCTGCGACCAGATCTCCGACAGCATCCTCGACGCCCTGCTCGAGCAGGACCCCGAGAGCCGCGTCGCGCTCGAGACCCTCGTCACGACCGGCCTCGTGCACGTCGCCGGCGAAGTGACGACCGAGGGGTACGCCGACATCCCCGGCATCGTCCGCTCCCGCATCCGCGAGATCGGCTACGACTCGTCCGAGAAGAGCTTCGACGCCGACAGCTGCGGCGTCTCGGTGTCGATCGGCTCCCAGTCGCCCGACATCGCGGGCGGCGTCGACCGCGCCCTCGAGGCGCGCGAGGCCGACGCGTCGGGCGACGAGGTCGACGCGCTCAGCACCCTCGGGGCCGGCGACCAGGGCATCATGTTCGGCTTCGCGACCACCGAGACGCGCGAGCTCATGCCCGTGCCCATCTGGCTCGCCCACCGGCTGTCCGAGCGGCTCGCCGCGGTGCGCAAGGAGGGCGTGCTCGACTACCTCCGCCCCGACGGCAAGACCCAGGTCACCGTCGGCTACGACGGCCACACGCCCCGCTCGATCGAGACCGTCGTGCTCTCCACCCAGCACGCGCCGCACATCGAGACCGCGCGGCTGCAGAGCGAGGTCGCCGAGGCGGTGATCCGCCCGGTGCTGGAGGCGAGCCCCCTCGACTCCGACTCGGTGCGGCTGCTGATCAATCCCACCGGGCGGTTCGAGATCGGCGGCCCTAAGGGCGACGCCGGGCTGACCGGCCGCAAGATCATCGTCGACACCTACGGCGGCGCCGCCCGTCACGGCGGCGGGGCCTTCAGCGGCAAGGACCCCTCGAAGGTCGACCGATCCGCCGCGTACGCGCTGCGCTGGGTCGCGAAGAACGCCGTCGCGGCGGGCCTTGCGACGCGGCTCGAGGTGCAGGTGGCCTACGCGATCGGCCGTGCCGCGCCCGTCGGCCTCTACGTCGAGACCTTCGACAGCGGAGTCGTCTCCGACGAGACGATCATCAAGGCCATCCAGGAGGTCTTCGATCTGCGGCCGGCCGCGATCATCCGCGACCTCGACCTGAAGCGGCCGATCTACGCGCAGACCTCGACCTACGGCCACTTCGGCCGCGAGCTGCCCGACTTCACCTGGGAGCGTCTCGACCGCGTCGACGCGCTCCGCGACGCCGCCGGCCTCTGACGGTCGCGAGACGACCATCATCGACGACGAGCACTGACGACGAGCACCGGGTCAGCGTGGCCGCAGCAGAACCGCACCGCGTCGCGCGGGTCATCATCGACTCGCCGCTGCCGCAGCTCGATCACCTCTTCGACTATCGCATCCCCGACGCGCTCGTGGGGCGGGTCGTCCAGGGGGTGCGAGTGCGGGTCCCGTTGCGGGTCGCGCGCCGGATCGCCGATGCGTACGTCGTCGAGACGGCGGTCTCGTCCGAGGTGCCGGGTGAGCTCAGCGAGATCGAGGAGCTCGTCTCCGAGATCTCGGTGCTGCGCCGTGAGGTGTTCGACCTCACTCGCGCCGCTGCCGACCGTGCGGCCGGCGGCGCCTCGGACATCATCCGGCTCGCGGTGCCGCGCCGACACGTCCGAGTCGAGAAGGCGTGGCTCGCGCGCGAGCAGGCAGAGCCGCTCGCTCTTCCTCAGGCCCGCGCGGTCGACGGCTACGCGGCGGATCAGCTCGGTGGCAGCCGGCTCGCGGTCGCCGCACCTGTCGGCGTGGTGGAGGTCGGGGGCCGCTTCATCGGTGCCTGGGCGCTCACCCTCGCGCAACTCGCCGTCCGCGCTCTCGCCGATGGCCGCAGCGCGCTTCTCGCGGTGCCCGACTACCGCGACCAGGACCAGCTCGAGATCGCCCTCGCGGCGCTGGTCGACGAACGGTTCGTGCTGCGCCTCGACGCGAAGCAGACGCCCGCGTCGCGGTATCGGGCGTTCCTCGACACCCTCGTGCCCGAGCCGCGCATCGTGATCGGCAACCGGTCGGTCGTCTACGCGCCCGCCCACGACCCGGGCCTCATCGCGTTCTGGAACGACGGGGACGCGCTCTTCGCCGAGCCGCTCGCCCCGTACGTGCACGCCCGCGACGCCGCCCTGATCCGGCAGGAGCAGTCGGGCGCCGCGCTCGTCTTCCTCTCCCACACGCCGTCGAGCCAGGTCGAACGCCTGGTGCGTCTCGGCTGGCTGACCAGGGTCGCCCCTCTCCGGGCCCGCGGACCCCGGGTCGTCCTGACCCCCGACGACCCGACGTCGCCGCGCATCCCGCCCTCCGCCTGGAAAGCCGCGAGCGAGGCGCTCGCCACCGGGCCGGTGCTCATCCAGGTCGCGCGCCCGGGCAGCGCGTCGCTCGAGGCGCGGGAACGCGGTGAGGCGATGGCGGCCGACGCCGGCGGCACCGCGCACGACCTCGCCCGGGCCTTCCCTCGGGTGAAGGTGCTGCTCGCCGACGGCGACCACCCGGTCGAGCGGGTCGGATCCGAGCCATTGCTCGTCATCGCCACCCGCGGCGCCGAGCCGATCGCCGACGGCGGCTACCACGCCGTTCTGCTCCTCGACGGCGGCCGGATGCTCGCCCGCGAGTCGCTGCGCGTCGCCGAGGACTGCCTGCGCTGGTGGTCCGCCGCGGCGACGCTGGCGGCCGCCGGAGCCCCCGTGCACCTCGTCGGCATCGGCGGCGAACTCGGGATCGCGATGGCGACCTGGCGTCAGGACGACTTCCTGGCGCGGGAAGTGGCTGAACGCAAGCAGCTGCGCCTCCCGCCCGCCGTGCGGCTGGCGTCCGTCAGCGGCGCGTCGCGTCTCGTCGCGGAGGCCGTCGCCGCGGCCGAGCGGGTGGGCGCGTCGGTGCTCAGCACCGAGCCGCTCGACGCCCCGGGATCCGGCGCGGTGCGCACCCTGATGCGGTTCGACTACGGACACGGGCACGACGTCGCGAGCGCGCTGCGCACCGCGGTCGTCGCGGCCGCCTCGGGGCGTCGGCGCCCCGCGACCGACGAGCGCGGATACCGCCCGGCCCCTACACTCAGAGTCCGGATGGACGACGTCGATGCACTGTGATGCCGCGTCCCATCCGACGGCACGATGCCGAGGTCCGCTGAGGGGAGGCGCGCGATGAGGATCGTCTTCGCCGGCACCCCCGACGTCGCCGTGCCGAGTCTCGACGCCCTCCTCGCCGCCGGGCACGATGTCGCTGCGGTCGTCACCCGGCCCGACGCCCCGGTCGGACGGAAGCGTGTCCTGACCCCGTCGCCCGTCGCCCATCACGCCGAAGCCCTCGGTCTGAAAGTGCTGAAGTCGGCGCGGGCCGACGACGCTCTGACCGCCGAGGTCGCGGCCCTCGCGCCCGAGCTCGGGGTCGTGGTCGCCTACGGGGGGCTGTTGCGCCGCCCGCTGCTCGAGACCCCGCGCCTCGGCTGGATCAACCTGCACTTCTCGCTGCTGCCCCGCTGGCGGGGCGCCGCACCCGTGCAACGCGCCGTGATCGCCGGCGACGAGATCACCGGCGCGAACGTCTTCCAGCTCGAAGAGGGCCTCGACACGGGGCCGGTGTTCGGCGGCATCGAGACCCCGACCGCCGACAAGACCGCGGGACAGTTGCTCGACGAGCTCTCCCGCTCCGGCGCCGGTCTCCTCGCCGACGTCGTCGCGCGGCTCGCCGACGGCACCGCCGTCGCCGTGCCGCAGCAGGGGGAGGCGACGCACGCCCCGAAGCTGTCCGTCACCGACGGCGTGCTCGACGTGAGCCGTTCCGCCGAGGAGGTGCTGCAGAGGTTCCGCGGCACGACGCCCGAGCCCGGCGCGTCCCTCTCGATCGAGGGCGACCGTGTGAAGGTGCTCGCTGCGGCCGCGGCGCAGTCCGAGCTGAGGGTTGCGCCGGGCGATGTCGTCGCCGACGGGCGTCACGCCCTGCTCGGCACCGGCTCCGATGCGATCGAGCTGCTCCTCGTGCAGCCGGCGGGCAGGAAGCCGATGCCCGGCGCGGACTGGTTGCGCGGCCGTCCGGGAGCGGTGCGGGTCGAGGTGCCCGAGTGAGCCCGGTGCAGCCCGCACGCGATCTCGCTCTCGCGGTGATCCGCGCCGTCAACACCGACGACGCCTACGCGAACCTGCTGCTGCCCGCCCGACTCCGCCGATCGGGCCTCGGCACCGCCGACGCCGCGCTCGCGACGGAGCTCACCTACGGCACCCTCCGCCGATCCGGCTACTACGACCGCATCATCGAGCTCGCCTCGGGCCGGCCGATCGCGAAGATCGACCCTCCGGTGCGCGACATCCTCCGCCTCGGCGCCCACCAGTTGCTGTCGATGCGCGTCGCGCCGCACGCGGCCGTCAACGAGGCGGTCCAACAGGCGAAGGCGTCGGGCAAGCGCTCGGCGACGGGCTTCGTGAACGGGGTGCTCCGTTCGATCGCCCGGGTCGACCGGGAGGAGTGGCAGCACCGCGTGCTCGGCGACGCGGCCGACGACGCCGACCACCTCGCCGTCCTGCACTCGCACCCCCGCTGGGTCATCGACGCCTTGCGCGACGTGCTCGAACTCGACGACGCCTCCTCCGAGCTGATCTACCTCCTCGAGGCCGACAACGCGCCGCCGAAGGTCGGAGTCGTCGCGCTCCCCGGCCTCGCCGACCGCGACGCCGACCTCGGACCGTTGCCGCACAGCGAGTTCTCGCCGCTCGGCGCGGTGCTGAGCGGCGGAGACCCGTTCACGGTCGCCGCGGTGCGCGACGGACGAGCCCGTGTGCAGGACGAGGGATCGCAGCTCGCGGCGCTCGCCCTCTCCCGCGCCCGTCCGATCGAGGCGGGGGAGCGCTGGCTCGACATGTGCGCGGGCCCCGGCGGCAAGGCCGCCCTGCTCGCCGCCGAGGCGCACGCGGGCGGGGCGCACCTGACCGCGAACGAGGTCGTGCCCGCCCGTGCCCGCCTGGTACGCGGCGCGCTCGACGCCCTGCCGGGGGAGCCCGAGGTCGTCGAGGGCGACGGTCGCCGATACGCCGCCGAGCCCGAAACTTTCGACCGAGTGCTGCTCGACGCGCCGTGCACCGGCCTCGGCGCGCTCCGCCGCCGCCCCGAGGCGCGCTGGCGCAAGCAGCCGGCCGACGTCGAACAGCTCGTCCCCCTTCAGCGGGAGCTCTTCGACGCCGCCGTCGCCGCGCTGAAGCCGGGCGGCGTCCTCGCCTACGTGACCTGCTCGCCGCACGTCGCCGAGACCCGCGAGGTCGTCGCCGACGGTCTCGCCCGCCACCCCCGCCTGCGCAGCCTCGACACCCCGGCGGTCCTCGACGAGGTCACCGGCGGTGCGCTCTCCCGGGCGGCAGCGGGCGACGCCGTGCAGCTCTGGCCGCACCGACACGGAACCGACGGCATGTTCATCGCCCTTCTGGAGAAGACCGCATGAGCGGCGCAGAGGGCTGGGCGGCCGACAGCCCGCGCGGCGGACGGGATCTCGCCCTGTCGTTCTACGGCGACGACTTCACCGGCTCCACCGACGTGATGGAGGCGCTCGAGCTCGCCGGCGTGCCGACCGTGCTCTTCCTCGAGGCTCCGACGACCGAGCAGCTGGCGAAGCATCCCGACGCGCTGGCCGTCGGCGTCGCCGGCATCGCCCGGGCCATGACGCCCGACGAAATGGACGAGGCCCTCCCGCCGATCTTCGAACGGATCGCCGCGCTCGGCGCCCCGCTGTTCCACTACAAGGTCTGCTCGACGTTCGACTCGTCGCCGCGCATCGGCAGCATCGGCCGTGCGGCCGAACTGCTGAGGGACGCGTTCGGGGCAGCGCCCGTGCCGGTGGTCGTCGGGGTGCCGGAGCTCGGCCGGTACACGGCGTTCGGGCAGCTCTTCGCCACGGCGGACGGCCGCGTGCACCGCATCGACCGCCACCCGACGATGATGCGGCACCCCTCCACCCCGATGACCGAGGCCGACCTCCTCGTCCACCTCGGACGACAGACCGATCTGCGCGGAGGGCTCGTCGACATCCGCGCCCTCGAAAGCGACGACGACACCGCCGACGCCGCGACCGACGCGGCGATGCAGGGCGACGACGACCTCGTGCTGCTCGACGTGCTCGACGCCACCAGCCAGCGGCAGGCCGGGCGCCAACTGCTGAGGCTCGCGCATCGACGCACCGCCGACGGCGCTGTGCTCGCCGTGATCGGCTCCTCGGGGGTCGAGTACGCGCTCGCCCGCACCGCGCCGCCCGCAGCCCGCCCCGCCGTCGACGTGCCCGGCAGGATCGAGCAGACGCTGGTGATCGCCGGGTCCCGGTCACCCGCGACCGACGCGCAGATCGCCGCCGCCCGTGCGGAGGGCTTCGCCGACGTCCTCGTCGACCCGCACGCGGTCACCGGTGCCGACGCCGACGCGGCGATCACCGACGTGGTGCACCGCGCCGCCCTGGCGTACCGAGGCGGCGGTCACGTGCTGGTGCACACGCCGAAGAAGACCGGCGACGGCGACGTCGACGGAATCGCCCTCGCATCCGCGCTGGGCCGCATCGCCGGTGTGCTCGTGCGCGAGGTCGCGGCACGTCGACTCGTCGTCGCCGGGGGAGACACCTCGGGGTTCGTCACCCGCTCGCTCGCGATCGACGCGCTGCGGATCATCCAGCCGCTCGCGCCGGGAGCGCCGCTCTGTCGGGTCTCGAGCGACGACTCGGCCTTCGACGGCATGGAGCTGTGCCTGAAGTCCGGCCAGGTCGGCGCACCCGACTACTTCGTGCGCATCGCCGCGCTCGGCGCCTGACCGGTCGGCCCGGGCGGTTTCCCTAGGATCGAGTGCGTGTCGATCCGCATCAACCCCAGCATCCTCGCCGCCGACTTCGCGAACTTCCAGCGGGAGCTGCAGCGCATCGCGACGGCCGATAGCGCCCACGTCGACATCATGGACGCCCACTTCGTGCCCAACCTGACCTTCGGACTGCCGATGGTGGAGCGGCTCGCCGAGGTGAGCCCCGTGCCGCTCGACGTCCACCTGATGATCGACGACCCCGACCGGTGGGCGGCCGACTACGCCTCCGCCGGCGGCGACTCGGTCACCTTCCACGTCGAGGCCGCGGCCGACGCCGTCGCCGTCGCACGCTCCATCCGCGCGAAGGGCGCACGGGCGGGCGCCGCGCTGAAGCCCGGCACCCCTCTCGAGCCGTGGATCCCGCTGCTCGACGAGATCGACATGCTGCTCGTGATGACCGTCGAACCGGGCTTCGGCGGTCAGGAGTTCATGCCGTCCACGATGGACAAGCTGCGCGCCGCCGCGGAGCTCGCCGCCGAGCGGGGCGGGTCGCTGCACCTGCAGGTCGACGGCGGCATCACCCTCGCGACCATCCGCACGGCCGCGGAGAACGGGGCCGACACGTTCGTCGCGGGCTCGAGCGTGTTCCGCAGCGACGACCCGGCCGAGGCGATCGCCTCGCTGCGAAAGACGGCCGAGAAGGCGGCGCGCGCTCTCTGACCAGGGCACGCCGCGTTCCAGCGGCGCGGTACCGATACCCTTGATCCTCGTGAAGACCTTCGACGAACTGTTCGCCGAGCTCGCTGACAAGGCGAAGCGGCGGCCCGCGGGCTCGTCGACCGTCGCCGAGCTCGACGGCGGCGTGCACACCATCGGCAAGAAGATCGTCGAAGAGGCCGCCGAGGTGTGGATGGCCGCCGAGCACGAATCCGACGAGCGATTCGCCGAAGAGGCCTCCCAGCTGCTCTACCACGTGCAGGTCATGCTGCTCGCGCGCGGCCTGACACCCGCCGACGTCTACCGACATCTCTGAGCACGCGCGGCCGGCCCGCCGCGCCGACCGGGTGCCGATGGAGAAGACGTGGGAGAGGGAAAGAAAGATGTTGAAGATCGCGGTGCCCAACAAGGGCACGCTCAGTGAGAACGCCGTCGCGATGCTGCGCGAGGCGGGCTACGCCGTGCGGCGCGACCAGAAGGAACTGATCGTGTCGGATCCGCGCAACGAGGTGGAGTTCTTCTACCTCCGCCCGCGGGACATCGCCACCTACGTCGGGTCGGGTGCGCTCGACGTCGGCATCACCGGTCGCGATCTGCTGCTCGACTCCCGATCGGCCGCCGGCGAGATCGAGGCACTCGATTTCGGAGCCTCGACCTTCCGCTTCGCGGGACCCATCGGGGCCTTCACCGGCCTCGCGGATCTCGCCGGAAAGCGCATCGCCACGAGCTACACCGGCCTCGTCGGCGACTTCCTCACCCGCGAAGGAGTCGCGGCCGACCTGATCCACCTCGACGGCGCCGTCGAGTCGGCGGTGCGCCTCGGCGTGGCCGACGCAGTCGCCGACGTGGTCGAGACCGGATCGACGCTGCGCAAGCAGGGGCTCGAGATCTTCGGGCCCGTCATCCTGAAGTCCACCGCCGTGCTCGCGGCGACCGACGCCGCGACGCCCGGCATCGACACGCTGCTGCGTCGACTCCAAGGCGTCATGGTCGCCCACCAGTACGTGCTGATGGACTACGACCTGCCCGCCGACCTCATCGACGCCGCCGCGGCCATCACCCCCGGCTTCGAGTCGCCGACGGTCTCCCCGCTGCGCGGCGGGGACTGGGTCGCGGTGCGCGTCATGGTTCCCCGCGACGACACCAATCTGCTCATGGACCGGCTCTACGAGCTCGGCGCGCGGGCCATCCTGGTGAGCCCCATCCACGCGGCGAGGATCTAGGCGGCCCGCATGTCACTCGCGGTCCGCGTCATCCCGTGCCTCGACGTCGCTGCGGGGCGCGTCGTCAAAGGCGTCAACTTCCGGAACCTGCGCGACGCGGGCGACCCCGTCGAGCTCTCGCGCCGCTACTACGAGCAGGGCGCCGACGAGCTGACCTTCCTCGACGTCACCGCGACAACCGAGGAGCGCGCCACGATGTACGACGTCGTGCGTCGCACCGCCGAGCAGGTCTTCATCCCGCTCACCGTCGGTGGCGGGGTCCGTTCGGCCGCCGACGTCGGACGGCTGCTCGAGAGCGGCGCCGACAAGATCGGCGTCAACAGTGCCGCCATCGCCCGCCCCGGCCTGATCGACGAGATCGCCGACCGGTTCGGCGCCCAGGTCGTCGTCCTCTCGCTCGACATCACCCGCAGCGACGACACCCCGTCGGGATTCGTCGTCACCACGCACGGCGGGCGGCGCCTCACCGACCTCGACGCCCTCGAGTGGGCGGCTGAGGCGACCCGCCGCGGCGCGGGGGAGCTGCTCGTCAACTCGATCGATGCCGACGGCACCAAGGCCGGGTTCGACCTCGAACTCATCCGCGCGATGCGCGAAATCAGCACGGCCCCCGTCATCGCCTCCGGCGGCGCGGGGTCCGTGGAGCACTTCCCGCCCGCCGTCGAGGCCGGCGCCGACGCCGTGCTCGCCGCGTCGGTCTTCCACTCCGGTCAGCTGACGATCGACGACGTGAAGCGGGAACTGTCAGAGCAGGGAGTGGTGGTCAGGTCATGACGATGTCGCCCGAGGAGATGTCTACCGACGAGATCGAGCGCGCCGTCGCCTCCGCGACGTACGGCGACGATGGCCTGCTGCCCGCGATCATCCAGGAGGAGAGCACGCGCGACGTGCTCATGCTCGGGTACATGGACGCCGAGGCGGTGCGCCGCACCCTCTCGGAGGGGCGGGTGACCTTCTGGTCGCGCAGCCGCCAGGAGTACTGGCGCAAGGGCGACACGTCCGGCCACTACCAGCACGTGCGGGCCGCGGCCTTCGACTGCGACTCCGACGCGCTGCTCGTGACCGTGCACCAGACCGGACCCGCGTGCCACACCGGCGCGCACGCCTGCTTCGACGTGCATCCGCTCGCGCCCGTGCTCGGCGAGCCCGGCGCCGACGCTGAAGGGGCGGGCGATGACTGACACCACCCGGGAGCAGTTCGAGACCCTCCTCGAGGACCACCGCGTCGTCCCCGTCGTCCGCGAGCTGTTCGCGGGCGAGGAGACGCCCGTCGGCATCTTCCGCAAGCTCGCCCTCCGCGCGAACGGCGAGGCCCGCCCCGGCACCTTCCTGCTCGAGTCGGCCGAGCAGGGCGGCATCTGGTCGCGCTGGTCGTTCATCGGCGTCGCCTCCTTCGGCGTGCTCACCCAGCAGGGGGATCAGGTGGTCTGGCAGGACTACGGCCTTCCGGCCGAGCGCGTCGTCGGCGACACCGCCGTCGCGCCCCTCGACGCGCTCGCCGGCATCGTCGAACGCTGGAAGACCCCGCGGATCGAGGGGATGCCGCCGCTCACCGGAGGCCTCGTCGGGTTCGTCGGCTGGGAGGCGATCCGGCAGATCGAACGGCTTCCCGACGCCCCTCCCGCGGATTTCGACATCCCGGGCCAGGCCCTCACCTTCGTCTCTGAGCTCGTCGCAGTCGACCACCGGACCGGCACGGTGCTCCTCGTCGCCACCGCTCTCGCCGACGGCGAGGACGGCGCCGACGCACTGTGGGCCGACGCGCAGACGCGCCTCGACTCCCTGCAGCGGCGGCTCGCTCAGCCGATGGAGGCCGACCTGTCGGTCGCCGATCTGACCCTCGCCGCCGAACCGCGTCTGCGGACCCCGCGCGGCGACTTCCTCGCCGCGGTCGACCGGGCGAAGGAGTACATCCGCGACGGCGACATCTTCCAGGTCGTCGTCTCGCAGCGCTTCGAACTCGACCTCGTCGCCGCCCCGCTCGACGTCTACCGTGTGCTCCGCTCGCTCAACCCGAGCCCGTACATGTACCTGCTCGCCTTCGAGAAGCCCGACGGCGGCGCGTACTCGATCGTCGGCTCGTCGCCCGAGGCGCTCGTCAAGATCTCGGCCGGGCGCGTGTTCACCCACCCCATCGCCGGGTCGAAACCGCGCGGGGCGACCCCCGACGAGGACGCCGCCAACGCCGACACGCTGCTCGCCGACCCGAAGGAGCGCGCCGAGCACCTGATGCTCGTCGACCTGGCTCGCAACGACGTCGCCAAGGTGTGCCGCGCCGGATCGGTCGAGGTCACCGAGTTCATGCGGATCGAGCGCTTCAGCCACATCATGCACCTCGTCTCCTCCGTCGAAGGCGAGCTCCGGCCCGACCGCAACGCCGTCGACGTGTTCCGCGCCACCTTCCCGGCGGGCACCCTCTCCGGCGCTCCCAAGCCCCGGGCGCTCGAGATCATCGACGAGCTCGAGCCCGCCCAGCGCGGCGTCTACGGGGGAGTGGTGGGCTACTTCGACTTCGCGGGCGACGCCGACCTCGCCATCGCGATCAGGACAGCGCTCCTCGACGGCGGCATCGCCCGGGTCCAGGCCGGAGGCGGCCTCGTCGCCGACTCCGACCCCGCATCCGAGTACCTCGAGTCGCAGAACAAGGCCGCCGCGCCGCTGCGCGCCGTCGCGGTCGCGAACGCCCTCAGGAGGGTGAACTGAACGCTCGCGGCCGCCGCCTGAAGTCGACCTCGCTGGCCGGGATTGTCGTCCTCGCCGGCGTGCTCCTGATCGCCGGCAACCTGACCTGGTTCACCGCTCACGTCGACGGCGTCGCGATCGAGGTGCAGGGCCAGAGCGCCGTGCCGCCGCTCAGCGGGCTGGCGCTCGCGAGCGTCGCCCTCGCCGGCGCGCTGAGCCTCGCCCGCACCGTCCTGCGGATCGTGCTCGCCGTCCTGCAGGTCGTGCTCGGCGCCGTCTCGGCGGCCGCCGTGCTGCCCGCCCTCACCGACCCGGCGGGTGCCTCGGCGTCGGTCGTGACCGAGGCGACGGGTATCGACGGCGACCGGTCGGTGCGCGCCGTCATCGACTCGGTGGACATCACGGCCTGGCCGACGCTCGCGCTCATCGTCGCAGCCCTCGGCGCCGTCCTCGGACTCGTCGTCCTCGTCACCGCGCGCCGCTGGCCGACCCCGGGACGCCGCTACGCGAACGCACCCGCCGACGCGGGAGCCGACCAGGCCGCCCCGACCGCGAGCCCGACGGCCGAGGACGAGTGGGACGCGCTCTCCCGCGGCGATGATCCCACGAGACCGAACGGATAAGATCCTCCTATGACCAACGACCACTCAGAGCCCGGCCACGGAGACTCCCCGGCGGCATGGACCGCCGTCGTCATCAGCCTCCTCGGCTTCGCGCTCGGAACCGTGGCCCTCTTCCTCGACTGGTACCCGGTCGTCTACGTCGCCGCCGGCGTCATCGTGCTCGGCTTCGTCATCGGGTGGATCCTCAGCAAGGCCGGTTACGGCGTCAAGGGTCCCCGGTACGTGCCGAAGGCGCACAACTAGGCCGCCGTGTCCATTCTCAGCGACCTCGTCGACGGGGCGCGCCTCGACGCTGCCGCCCGTCGCGAGCAGACACCGCTTGAAGACCTCGAACGCGCCGCGCTCGACGTCGCCCCCGCCCTCGACGCGGTCGAGGCCCTGCAGCCCTCCGACACGGTGAAGATCATCGCCGAGGTGAAGCGCGCGAGCCCGTCCCGCGGGCACCTCGCCGACATCCCGGACCCCGCCGAGCTCGCGAGCGTCTACGCCTCCTCCGGGGCCAGCGCGATCAGCGTGCTCACCGAAGGCCGACGGTTCGGCGGCAGCCTCGACGACCTCCGCAGCGTGCGCTCGGCAGTGGAGATCCCCGTGCTGCGGAAGGACTTCATCGTCGAGCCCTACCAGGTGCTCGAGGCCCGCGCCGCGGGCGCCGACATCGTGCTGCTCATCGCCGCCGCGCTCGACCAGCAGAGCCTGCACGACCTGCACATGCTCGTCGGCGATCTCGGTATGACCGCGCTCGTCGAGACCCACGACGCCGACGAGGTGTCGCGGGCCCTCGACGTCGGTGCGAGCGTCATCGGCGTCAACGCCCGCGACCTCGGCACCTTCGAGCTCGACCGCGACCTGTTCGGTCGCCTCGCCGAGGGCATCCCCGGCTCGGTGGTGCGCGTCGCCGAGTCCGCCGTGAAGAGCGCGGAGGACGTCGCGCACTACCGCCGCGCCGGCGCCGACGTCGTGCTCGTCGGCGAGGCGCTCGTGACCGGCGACCCCGCCGCCCGCCTCGAGGAGTTCCTTTCCGTATGACCGTCCACCAGCCGCAGCACCTGCAGGAGCCGGGCCCGTACTTCGGCGAGTTCGGCGGACGCTTCGTACCCGAGTCGCTCGTCGCCGCTCTCGACGAGCTGACCGCGGCGTGGGAGCAGGCCAAGGCCGACCCCGACTATCGGGCCGAGCTCGAGGCGCTGCAGCGCGACTACACCGGACGCCCCTCGATCATCACCGAGGTACCCCGGTTCGCCGAGCACGCCGGCGGCGCCCGCATCATCCTGAAGCGTGAGGACCTCAACCACACGGGCTCGCACAAGATCAACAACGTGCTCGGGCAGGCGCTGCTGACCAAGCGCATCGGCAAGACCCGCGTCATCGCCGAGACGGGCGCCGGCCAGCACGGCGTCGCCACCGCGACTGCCGCGGCGCTCTTCGGTCTCGACTGCGTGATCTACATGGGCGAGGTCGACACCGAACGTCAGGCGCTCAACGTGGCGCGGATGCGTCTCCTCGGCGCCGAGGTCATCCCCGTCACCGCCGGATCGCGCACCCTGAAGGACGCGATCAACGAGGCGATGCGCGACTGGGTGACCAACGTCGAGACCACCAACTACCTCTTCGGCACCGTCGCGGGACCCCACCCGTTCCCGGCGATGGTCCGCGACCTGCAGCGCGTCATCGGCGACGAGGCGCGCGAGCAGGTGCTCGCCCTGACCGGTGCGCTGCCGACCGCGGTGGCGGCGTGCGTCGGCGGCGGCAGCAACGCGATGGGCATCTTCACCGCCTTCATCGACGACGCGGAGGTCGGGCTGTACGGTTTCGAGGCCGCGGGCGACGGGGCGGACACGCCCCGCACCGCGGCGACGATCACCAAGGGACGCCCCGGGGTGCTGCACGGTGCACGCAGCTACATGCTGCAGGACGAGGACGGGCAGACCCTCGAGTCGCACTCCATCTCGGCGGGCCTCGACTATCCCGGCGTCGGTCCCGAGCACGCGTGGCTCAACGACATCGGCCGCGCCTCCTACCGTCCGGTCACCGACGCCGACGCCATGGCGGCGCTGCGGCTGCTCTCGCGTACCGAGGGCATCATCCCGGCGATCGAATCGGCGCATGCCCTGGCCGGAGCGCTCGAACTCGGGCGCGAGCTCGGACCCGACTCCGTCATCCTGGTCAGCCTCAGCGGACGCGGCGATAAGGACATGGCGACCGCCGGCGCCTGGTTCGACCTCCTCGACCGTGACGCGGAGCAGGTGTGAGCGACGTGAGCACACCGAACACGAGCGCCGTCGCCGAGGCCATCGCAGCCCGCACAGCTGAAGGAGCCGGGGCGCTGGTCGGTTACCTGCCGGTTGGCTTCCCCGACCTCGCCACGAGCATCGACGCGGCCGTCGCCCTCGTCGAGAACGGCGTCGACGTGCTCGAACTGGGGTTGCCGTACTCCGACCCGGTGATGGACGGACCCGTCATCCAGGCGGCGACGCAGACCGCGCTCGAGAACGGCTTCCGGCTGCGGCACGGCTTCGAGGCCGTGCGCGAGGTGCGCGCCCGGGTCGACGCTCCGGTGCTGCTCATGACGTACTGGAACCCGGTGCTGCAATACGGCGTCGAGCGCTTCGCCGACGACCTCGCCGCCGCCGGGGGAGCGGGGCTCATCACCCCCGACCTCATCCCCGACGAGGGGGAGCGGTGGATCGCCGCCTCCGAGCGGGCAGGACTCGACCGCGTGTTCCTCGCGGCGCCGTCCTCGTCCGACGAGCGTCTGTGGCACACCGCCGAGGTGAGCCGCGGCTTCGTCTACGCGGTCTCGACGATGGGGATCACCGGGGCGCGCGCCGACGTCGATCGCGCCGCCCGCGTCCTCGTCGAGAGGCTCCGCGCGCAAGGGGCGGACAGCGTCTGCGTCGGCCTCGGCATCTCCACCGCCGAGCAGGTCGCCGAGATCCTCGGCTACGCCGATGGCGCGATCGTCGGCTCTGCGCTCGTCAGCGCTCTCGCCCAGGGCGGAGTTTCCGCGGCCGGCGAGGTGGCCGCGCGACTCGCCGAGGGCACGCGACACCGCGGTTGACCGGCGCCCCCGAGCGCGGCACCGCCGCGGCACTGTAGTAGATTCGACCATCGTGACGCCGCTCAGTATTCCGAGTCCGCCCGACGAATGGGCCTCGTTCAGCCTCGGCATCTTCACGATCCACACCTATGCGATCTGCATCCTCATCGGCATCGTGATCGCCGCAGCGCTCACCTCGCGCCGGCTGACCCGCCGCGGAGCAGAGCCGGGCGTCATCATCGACATCGCACTCTGGGCCGTGCCCCTCGGCATCGTCGGCGCTCGCGTCTGGCATGTCGCCACCCACCCGAGCGACTACTTCTTCGTCGCCGGACGCGACCTCTGGAACACCGTCTGGAGCATCATCGCGATCTGGGAGGGCGGCAACGCCATCTTCGGCTCGCTCGTCGGCGGCGCGATCGGCGTCGTCCTCGCGGCGCGGTTCACCGGCTTGCGGTTCTGGACCATCGCCGACGCGCTCGCACCCGGCCTGCTGCTCGCGCAGGCCATCGGACGCCTCGGCAACTGGTTCAACCAGGAGCTGTTCGGCCAGCCCACCGACCTGCCGTGGGGACTCGAGATCGACACCCCCAACCCCGCCATCCCCATCGGACTCGAGGACGGAACGCTGTTCCACCCGACGTTCCTCTACGAGATGATCTGGAACCTCGCGGGCGCCGCGCTGATCCTGCTCGCCGAGCGTCGCTTCCGCCTCCAGTGGGGCAAGGTGCTCGCGCTGTACCTGATCTGGTACGGCGCGGGGCGCATCTGGTTCGAGTCCATCCGACTCGACCCCAGCGAGATCATCCTCGGACTGCGCAGCAACGTGTGGGGCGCGATCCTCGCCGTCGCACTCGGAGTCATCGTCTTCGTCGTGCAGAGCCGCCGCCACCCCGGCATCGAACCGAGTCCGTACCGGCCCGGTCGGGAGTGGGTCAAGGCTGCGGGGACTGTAGACTCCACCTACACAGCCTCGGACTTCGAGCACGGCGATGATGCCGAGAAGACTCCGGACCGCACGCCCGCCACAAGCGGCAGCGACCCCCGGCCGTAGCCTTCCATCGGCGCTTTTCCGCCGTCTTGCGTCGACTCAGCGCATCCCACGGTGCAGATCCACCTTCTGCACGTCAGTACCGATACAGAATTGGTGCGCACGCCGCTCTCCCCACAGGACCGGCGTCCCGTTCCGCACCACACTCCATCGACCCCCTGAGGAGGGCCCGCCGATGAGCAGCGAGACCTCGGACACCCGCGCGACCCGCTCGCCCGTGCCGTCGCCGTTCCAGCGCTTCAGCACCGTGCCGGACGCGGCGGGCATGTACGACCCGACCGCCGAACGCGACGCCTGCGGTCTCGCGATGGTCGCCACCACCCGCGGCACCGCCGGTCACGACATCATCGACACCGCCCTCGGCGCGCTTCGCAACCTCGAGCACCGCGGCGCGGTCGGATCCGACGCGGGCACCGGTGACGGCGCCGGCATCCTCACCCAGATCCCCGACGAGTTCCTGCGCGCCGTCGTCGGCTTCGAACTGCCGCCCGCCGGACAGTACGCGGTCGGGCTCGGCTTCCTGCCCACCGACGACGCGGAACGCGCCGCGCTGAAGGCCGCGGTCGAGAAGGTCGCCGACGAAGAGAACCTCACCGTCCTCGGCTGGCGGGTCGTCCCGCACCGCCCCGACGAGATCGGCAACCTCGCCCGCAGCGCGATGCCCGCCTTCGAGCAGGTCTTCGTCGCGAGCCGGCGCCACGACGCCGACGGCGTGCCTCTGGCGGACCTCGCCCTCGACCGGCAGGTCTACCGCCTCCGCAAGCGGGCCGAGCGCGAGCACGGTGCGTTCTTCTGCTCGCTCTCGAGCCGCACCCTCGTCTACAAGGGCATGGTCACGACGCTCCAGCTCGAGCCGTTCTACCCCGATCTCTCCGACGAGCGCTTCGCGTCGAAGCTCGCCCTCGTCCACTCCCGCTACTCGACCAACACGTTCCCGTCGTGGCCGCTCGCGCAGCCGTTCCGTGTCATCGCCCACAACGGCGAGATCAACACGGTGCAGGGCAACCGCAACTGGATGCGCGCCCGTCAGTCGCAGCTCGAGAGCGAGCTGCTCGGCGACATCCGACCCCTGCTGCCCATCGTCACCCCGGGCGCCAGCGACTCGGCCTCGTTCGACGAGGTCGTCGAGCTGCTGAGCCTCAGCGGCCGGTCGCTGCCGCACTCGATCATGATGATGGTGCCCGAGGCGTGGGAGAACAACTCCGCGATGGACGCCGAGCGGCGCGCCTTCTACGAGTACCACTCGATGCTCATGGAGCCGTGGGACGGCCCGGCCGCCCTCGTCTTCACCGACGGCTCCCTGATCGGCGGCACGCTCGACCGCAACGGCCTGCGCCCCGGACGTTTCGTCGTCACCGACGACGGCCTCGTCGTCGCGGCGAGCGAGATCGGCGTCATCGACGTCGACCCGGCGAAGGTGGTCCGCAAGGGGCGCCTCCGCCCCGGACGCATGTTCATCGTCGACACCGTCGAGGGCCGCCTCATCGAGGACGACGAGATCAAGGCGCAGCTCTCCGGTGCGAAGCCGTACGGCGACTGGCTCGAGCAGAGCCGCATCAACCTGAAGGATCTCCCCGAGCGCGAGCACATCGTGCACACCCCGGCGTCGGTCGTACGTCGGCAGCGCACCTTCGGCTACACCGAGGAGGAGGTGCGCATCCTGCTCGCGCCGATGGCGAAGGCCGGCGCCGAGCCGCTCGGCGCCATGGGCTCCGACACCCCGATCGCGGTGCTGTCCGACCGGCCGCGTCTGCTCTTCGACTACTTCACGCAGCAGTTCGCGCAGGTCACCAACCCGCCGCTCGACTCGATCCGCGAAGAGGTCGTCACCTCGCTCGGCTCCGGGGTCGGTCCCGAGCGGAACCTGCTCGCCGCCGGACCCGAGCACGCCGAGCAGGTCCTGCTCGACTTCCCGGTGATCGACAACGACGAGCTCGCGAAGATCCAGCACATCGATCCGTCGCCCGGCAGCACCGTCACCACGACGATCCGCGGCCTCTACCGGGTGAGCGACGGCCCGCAGGCGCTGAAGCAGCGCCTCGACGCCATGTGCGACGAGGTCGACGAGGCCATCGAGCACGGCGCGCGCTTCATCGTGCTCTCGGACCGCGACTCCAACAGCGAGTTCGCGCCCGTGCCGTCGCTGCTGATGACCGCCGCGATCCACCACCACCTCATCCGCCGCGAGAACCGGATGAAGGTCGGCCTCGTCACCGAGGCGGGCGACGTGCGCGAGGTGCACCACGTGGCGCTGCTCATCGGCTACGGCGCCTCCGCGGTGAACCCGTACCTCGCCATGGAGACCTGCGAGCAGCTGGTCCGCCAGGGCATGATCACCGGCGTCACCCCCGAGAAGGCCGTCGCGAACGTGATCAAGGCGCTCGGCAAGGGCGTGCTCAAGATCATGTCGAAGATGGGCATCTCGACGGTGTCGTCGTACGCCGCGGCGCAGACCTTCGAGGCGGTCGGTCTGGCGCAGGACTTCATCGACCAGTACTTCACCGGCACCGTCACCAAGCTCGGCGGTGTGGGCGTCGACGTCATCGCCGCCGAGAACGCGGCGCGCCACGCCGCCGCCTATCCGGAGGACCCCGCGTCGCTCGCGCACGAGCGGCTGTGGGACGGCGGCGAGTACCAGTGGCGCCGAGACGGGCCGCCCCACCTGTTCAACCCCGACACGGTGTTCCGGCTGCAGCACTCGACGCGCAACCGCCGCTACGACATCTTCCGCGAGTACACCGCGCTGATCGACGAGCAGGCCGAGAAGCTGATGACCCTGCGCGGACTGTTCGCCCTCAAGGCGGGCACCCGCCCCGAGGTCCCGCTCGACGAGGTCGAGCCGATCGAGTCGATCGTGCGACGTTTCAACACGGGCGCGATGAGCTACGGCTCCATCTCCAAGGAGGCGCACGAGACCCTCGCGATCGCGATGAACCAGCTCGGCGGACGCAGCAACACCGGTGAAGGCGGCGAGGATGTCGACCGTCTGCTCGACCCCGAGCGTCGCAGCGCGATCAAGCAGGTCGCCTCCGGCCGTTTCGGCGTGACGAGCATGTACCTGACGCACGCGACGGACATCCAGATCAAGCTCGCCCAGGGCGCGAAGCCCGGCGAGGGCGGTCAACTGCCCCCCGGCAAGGTGTACCCGTGGGTCGCGCGCACCCGTCACGCGACGGCCGGCGTCGGGCTCATCTCGCCGCCCCCGCATCACGACATCTACTCGATCGAAGACCTCAAGCAGCTGATCTTCGACCTGAAGCGCGCGAACCCCGAGGCGCGGGTGCACGTGAAGCTCGTCAGCCAGAACGGCATCGGCGCGGTCGCGGCGGGCGTCGCGAAGGCGAAGGCCGACGTGGTGCTCGTCTCCGGACACGACGGCGGAACAGGTGCCAGCCCGCTCAACTCGCTGAAGCACGCGGGCACCCCGTGGGAGCTCGGTCTCGCCGAGACCCAGCAGACCCTCATGCTGAACGGGCTCCGCGAGCGCGTCGTCGTGCAGGTCGACGGCCAGATGAAGACCGGACGCGACGTCATCGTCGCCGCTCTGCTGGGCGCCGAGGAGTACGGTTTCGCGACCGCGCCGCTCGTCGTCGAGGGCTGCATCCTCATGCGGGTCTGTCACCTCGACACGTGCCCCGTCGGTGTCGCGACGCAGAACCCCGAGCTGCGCAAGCGCTTCACGGGCAAGCCCGAGTTCGTCGTCAACTTCTTCGAGTTCCTCGCGCAGGAGGTGCGCGAGTGGCTGTCGAAGCTCGGCTTCCGGTCGCTCGACGAGATCATCGGACGGAACGACCTGCTCGACATCGACCGCGCCGTCGCCCACTGGAAGGCGGACGGCCTCGACCTGAAGCCGATCCTCGAAGGGCCCGACTTCGCCGCCGACGAGCCGCGGATCGGCCGCGTCGCGCAGGACCACGAACTCGACCAGCACTTCGACGTCCGCCTCATCCGCGACGCCGCCGACGTGCTCGACCACGGCGGATCGGTCGCCATCTCGCTGCCGATCCGCAACACCGAGCGCGCCGTCGGCACCATGCTCGGCCACGAGGTCACCAAGCGATTCGGCGAGAACGGGCTGCCCGACGGCGCGATCGACGTGACGCTCCGCGGATCGGCCGGGCAGTCCTTCGGCGCGTTCGTGCCCGGCGGCATCACCCTCCGGCTCATCGGCGACAGCAACGACTACGTCGGCAAGGGGCTCTCGGGCGGACGCATCGTGCTGCGCCCGGACGAGAACGCCGGCTTCGCCGCCGAAGAGAACGTGATCGCGGGCAACGTGATCGGCTACGGCGCGACGCAGGGCAGCATGTTCCTACGCGGCATCGTGGGGGAGCGGTTCATGGTCCGCAACTCCGGTGCCACGGCCGTCGCCGAGGGTGTCGGAGACCACGCCCTCGAGTACATGACCGGCGGGCTCGTCGTCATCCTCGGCGGCACCGGCCGCAACCTCGGCGCCGGTATGTCGGGCGGCACCGCCTACGTGCACCGCCTCGACTCCAGCGCCGTGAACCGCGAATCCCTCGCCTCCGGCGAACTGGAGCTGCGCGAACTCGATTCGGCCGACCTCGAGATCGTCCGCGACCTGCTCGAGCAGCACCGCGTCGAGACCGGATCGCCCCTCGCAGAGCGCATGCTCGAGGGCTTCGACACCGTCGCCTCCGAGTTCGTGAAGGTCCTGCCGCGCGACTACGCCGCGGTGCTCGAAACCCGGCGCGACGCCGTCGCCGAGGGCCTCGACCCCGACGGCGACGTCGTCTGGAACCGCATCCTGGAGGTGACCGGTGGCTGATCCCAAAGGCTTCCTGAAGGTCCGCAAGCGCGAACTCCCCGCGCGTCGACCCGTTCCCGTCCGCATCCAGGACTGGAAAGAGGTGTACGAGCAGCAGCAGAGCGGCGAGACCCGCCGCCAGGCCGGACGCTGCATGGACTGCGGCATCCCGTTCTGCCACCAGGGCTGCCCCTTGGGCAACCTGATTCCCGAGTGGAACGACCTCATGTGGCGAGGCGAGGGGCGTCAGGCCATCGAGCGTCTGCACGCGACCAACAACTTCCCCGAGTTCACCGGTCGCCTCTGCCCGGCCCCGTGCGAGTCGAGCTGCGTGCTCGGCATCAACCAGCCGGCCGTCACCATCAAGCAGGTCGAGGTGTCGATCATCGACCAGGCGTTCTCGAACGGCTGGGTCGAGCCGCACCCGCCGCAGCGCCTCACCGGCAAGACCGTCGCCGTCGTCGGATCCGGCCCGGCCGGGCTCGCCGCGGCGCAGCAGCTCACCCGCGCCGGTCACACGGTCGCCGTCTACGAGCGCGACGACCGCATCGGCGGCCTCCTGCGCTACGGGATCCCCGAGTTCAAGATGGAGAAGAAGCACATCGACGCCCGCATCAGCCAGATGATGGCCGAGGGCACGCGCTTCCGCGCCGGGGTGAACATCGGCGTCGACATCAGCTGGGACGACCTCCGCGCCCGCTACGACGCCGTCGTGATCGCGACCGGTGCGATGGTGCCGCGCGACCTGCCGATCCCGGGACGCGACCTGAACGGCGTGCACTTCGCCATGGAGTACCTCGTGCAGGCCAACCGGGCCGTCGCCGGCGACCAGGTGCCCGACCAGATCGACGCCGAGGACAAGCACGTCGTCGTCCTCGGCGGCGGCGACACCGGAGCCGACTGCCTCGGCACCGCGCACCGCCAGAAGGCGGCGTCGGTCACCACCCTCGCCATCGGCAAGCAGCCGCCGCACGAGCGTCCCGAGGCGCAGCCGTGGCCGACCTTCCCGACCCTGTTCGAGGTCGCCAGCGCCCACGAGGAGGGCGGCGCGCGCGAATACCTGGCCTCCACCGTCGAGTTCCTCTCCGACGGCGAGGGCAATGTGCGCGCCCTGCGCGTCGCCGAGACCGAGTACCTCGACGGTCGTCGCGTGCCCAAGGCGGGCACCGAGCGGGAGATCCCCGCCGATCTCGTGCTGCTCTCGCTCGGCTTCACCGGCCCCGAAAGCCACGAGCTGACCGAGCAGTTGCGAGTTCCGTTCGACCAGCGCGGTAACGTTGAGCGCGGTGGCGACTACCAGACCAGTCTCCCCGGCGTGTTCGTGGCCGGAGATGCGGGCCGTGGCCAGTCGCTCATCGTGTGGGCGATCGCCGAAGGCCGTGCGGCCGCGGCGTCGGTCGACGCTTATCTCGAAGGCGAGACGGAACTGCCGTTCCCCGTTCGGCCCACCGACCGGGCCATCGCGGTCTGACGCTCCCGAACGACCTGAAACTCCGGAGGAAGAACCCCCAAATGAGACGTGCCAAGATCGTCGCGACCCTCGGGCCGGCCACGTCAAGTTACGACCAGATCCGCGCCATCATCGATGCGGGCGTCGACGTCGCGCGGCTCAACCTGAGCCACGGCAGCTACGACGTCCACGAGGGCGTCTACGCGAACGTGCGTCAAGCGGCCGAGGACAGCGGACGCGCCGTCGGCATCCTCGTCGACCTGCAGGGTCCGAAGATCCGCCTCGGCAAGTTCGCCGACGGCCCCCACGACCTCGCGCAGGGCGACATCTTCAAGATCACCACCGAGGACATCCTCGGCACCAAGGAGATCGTGGGCACCACCTTCAAGGGGCTGCCCCAGGACGTCGCCCCCGGCGACTTCCTGCTGATCGACGACGGCAAGGTGCGCGTCAAGGTCCTCGAGACCGACGGCACCGTCGTCACCACCGAAGTGATCGTCGCCGGGCCGGTGTCGAACAACAAGGGCATCAACCTGCCGGGCGTCGCCGTCAACGTGCCCGCTCTGTCCGAGAAGGACGAGGCCGACCTCCGCTGGGGACTCGGCATCGGCGCCGACATGATCGCGCTGTCGTTCGTGCGCAACGCCGAGGACATCGAACGAGTCCACGAGATCATGGACGAAGAGGGACGCCGCGTCCCCGTCATCGCGAAGATCGAGAAGCCGCAGGCCGTCGACGCGCTCGAGGGCATCGTCGAGGCGTTCGACGCGATCATGGTCGCCCGCGGCGACCTCGGCGTCGAGCTGCCGCTCGAGGCAGTGCCGATCGTGCAGAAGCGCGCCGTCGAACTGTCGCGCCGCATGGCGAAGCCCGTCATCGTGGCGACCCAGATGCTCGAGTCCATGATCCACAGCCCCGTCCCGACCCGCGCAGAGACCTCCGACGTCGCCAACGCGGTGCTCGACGGCGCCGACGCGGTCATGCTCTCCGGCGAGACGAGCGTGGGGGAGTACCCCGTCGTGACCGTGCAGACGATGGCGCGCATCGTCGCGTCCACCGAGGAGCACGGGCTCGAGCGCATCCCGCCGCTCGGCACGAAGCCGCGCACTCAGGGCGGTGCGATGACCCTCGCCGCCGCCGAGGTCGCCGACTTCGTCGAGGCGAAGTACCTGTGCGTGTTCACCGAGTCGGGCGATTCGGCCCGCCGCATGTCGCGTCTGCGTTCGTCCATCCCGATGAAGGCGTTCACGCCCGAAGAGGCCACCCGTCGCAAGATGTCGGTCATCTGGGGCATCGAGAGCTTCGTCGTCGACCGGGTGACGCACACCGATCAGATGGTGCAGCAGGTCGACGACATCCTCCTCGGCAAGGGTCTCGCGGAGATCGGCGACAAGGTCGTCATCATCTCCGGATCCCCTCCCGGAATCCCCGGCTCCACGAACGACGTCCGCGTGCACCGCATCGGCGACGCCGTCAACGGAGTCGCCCCCGCCTGGGCCTAGATCCGATATTGCGGGCACAAACGCACGTTCCGGCGCACACCTGTGCCCGGAACGTGCGTTTTCGCGTATAGGCCGCGCCGGGCCAACGCGCACTGGGCCCATCGCGCACCTTGCGCGGAGGATTCGGCGGGAACCTCCGCCGGAACGTGCGCGTGACCGTGCCGGCCCAGCGCCTCGAGCCCGCCCACGAGGAAGGGCCGCCCATCAGGACGGCCCTTCTCTTCACGTACCGGTGGTGGGACTCGAACCCAGTCCTGCGGCCTTGACGGCCGCAGGCGGGCAGCGTCTTCTCGATCCACCGCCATCACAGAAGAAGAGGCGCCACCCTCCGGGCGGCGCCTCTTCTTTACGTACCGGTGGTGGGACTCGAACCCACATGCCCTCTCGGACAAAGCATTTTGAGTGCTCCGCGTCTGCCATTCCGCCACACCGGCATGGGCGACCGTTGCCCGTCGCCGCGGTCAGAATACCGTAGGCTTGCGGGGTGTCTGAGCAAGCCGAAACTCCCGTTGCGCCGCGTCGCGTCGTCGTCGCAGAAGATGAGTCGCTGATCCGCCTCGACATCGTCGAGATCCTCCGCGACAACGGGTTCGAGGTCGTCGGCGAGGCCGGAGACGGCGAGACCGCGGTCGCACTCGCCACCGAGCTGCGTCCCGACCTCGTCATCATGGACATCAAGATGCCGCAGCTCGACGGTATCTCCGCCGCCGAACGGCTCAGCAAGAACCACATCGCCCCCGTCGTGCTCCTCACCGCGTTCAGCCAGAAGGAGCTCGTCGAGCGGGCCAGCGAGGCCGGCGCCCTCGCCTACGTCGTCAAGCCGTTCACGCCCAACGACCTGCTCCCCGCGATCGAGATCGCGCTGAGCCGCTACCAGCAGATCGTCACCCTCGAGGCCGAGGTCGCCGACATGGTCGAGCGCTTCGAGACCCGCAAGCTCGTCGACCGCGCCAAGGGCCTCCTCAACGAGAAGATGGGGCTCAGCGAGCCCGACGCGTTCCGCTGGATCCAGAAGGCCTCCATGGATCGTCGCCTCACCATGCGCGACGTCGCCCAGGCCATCATCGAGCAGCTGTCCGCCGCCAAGAAGTGATTCTGCGCGACGCGTGAGCTTCGCCATGACCAGGGCGAGGAGCCGCGCACGCGTGCGCGGTGTATCGAGACCGTGCGCTCCGCGTCCCCGCGTCACCGTGAGAACGCACGTTCCGGGCGTCTGCGCCCGCCGAAACGTGCGTCTGTGCCCGCATCCCTCGCCGCAAGCGTGCGCCGTGGGGCCCAATCGGATCCTGGGAGTGCGTTGCGGCGCGGGAGCCCGGCGGAACGTGCGCGCTCGCCCGGAACGCCCTACCGGTCGCGGAGCATGTTGGTCATGCGGATCGTCGAGAGGCGGCGGCCCTCGTCGTCGCGGACCACGATCTCGTGCGTCGCCAGAGTGCGGCCGAGCACCAGCGCGTCGCAGGTCGCCGTCACCCAGCCCTCGGTGATGGAGCGCGAATGGGTCGCGTTGATCTCGATGCCCACCGCGTATCGGCCGGGACCCGCGTGGATCGCCGACGACACCGATCCGAGCGACTCGCCGAGCACGACGTGCGCGCCGCCGTGCAGCAGTCCGATCACCTGCGTGTTGCCCTCGACGGGCATCCGGGCGACGGAGTGCGACGCCGACAGCTCAACGAATTCGATGCCCATCTTCCGCGCGAGCGCGCCGCCCTCGGTCTCGAGCAGCCGCTCCCGGAGTTCGGGGTGGAGATCGTCGGGCACCTTCGTCATCGGAGTCCTTTCGCGCGGCCCCGGCAGCCTCGCAGAACCCGTGTCGGTGCTCGCGGCTAGGCTGGCAGGGTGTCAGAGAGCGACAAGCCTACCCTCCTCGTAATCGACGGCCACTCGCTCGCGTTCCGGGCGTTCTACGCCCTTCCGGTCGACAGTTTCCAGACCTCCGACGGCCAGCACACGAACGCCATCCACGGCTTCCTGTCGATGCTGCTGCTGCTGCTCCAGCGCGAGAAGCCCACCCACATCGCCGTCGCGTTCGACATCTCGCGGCACTCGTTCCGCACCCGTGAGTACCCCGAGTACAAGGGCACCCGCAGCGAGACGCCCAACGAGTTCGTCGGCCAGGTGCCGCTGCTGCAGGACGCGCTCACGGCGATGAACATCGTCACTCTCACCAAAGAGGACTTCGAGGCCGACGACATCCTCGCCACCCTCGCCCGGCAGGGTCGCGAACAAGGCTTCAACGTCCTCGTCTGCTCGGGCGACCGCGACACCATCCAGCTCGTCGGCGACGACGTCACCCTGCTCTACCCGTCGGGACGACAGGGCGGCGTGTCCGACCTCAAGCGGTACGACACCGCCGCCGTGCGCGAGCGGTACGGCATCGAGCCCGCCCAATACCCCGACGTCGCGGCTCTCGTCGGCGAGTCGAGCGACAACCTGATCGGCATCGACAAGGTCGGCGAGAAGACCGCCGTGAAGTGGCTCGGCCTCTACGGCAGCCTCGCCGGCATCCTCGAGCACGCCGATGAGATCAAGGGCGTCGTCGGCAACAACCTCCGCGAGCAGCGCGAACGCGCCGAGCGCAACCGGCGCCTCAACCGGCTCATCGACGACGTTGAGCTCGAGGTCGGGCCGAAGGACCTCGAGCGCAAGCCGATCGACGAGCGCGCCGTGCGCGACCTCTTCGCGCGGCTCGAGTTCCGCACCCTGCTGGAACGGGTCATGAAGCTCGAGGGCGGCGGTGATCAGTCCTCCGCGTCGACCGTCGAGGGCGCGATCGAGCAGGAGCCGAGCACCGCGCCTCCCGCACCCGCGCCGCAGACAGAGCTCCTCGACGAGGAGCTCGCCGCGTGGCTCGACCGTCAGCACGCCGCCAACCCCGACGGTCTCGGGCTCACGGTCGAGACGACGGGCGGTCAGCTCACCGGCATCGGCATCGCCGGGCAGGATGAGTCGGTGCTGCTCAACTGGATCCCCGGCCGCGCCGACTACGCACCGGTCGAACGGTGGCTCGCGAGCGACCGACCGAAGGTGCTGCACGACGCCAAGGCGCAGCTGAAGGTGCTCCGCGGCGCCGGGCTCGAGCTCGACGGCATCGCGTTCGACACTCTCGTCGCAGCATGGCTGCTCCGTCCGAGCGGCGTCGACAAGACGCTCGCCGACGTCGTCCAGCGCTACCTCGGCGAAGTGCTGCCGCAAGCCGACCCCAACCAGCTGGTCCCCGAGAACGACGCCGACACCGGGCCCGCGACGACCGCCTGGTTCACCCTTCGGGCGGTGCACGGCCTCCGCGAGGTGCTCGACGACCGCGACCTGCGAGTGCTGCGCGACATCGAGATCCCCACCCTGCGGGTGCTCGCGAGCATGGAGCTCGACGGCGTCGCCATCGACGCCGAGCTGCTGAAGGGCCTCAGCGCCGACCTCTCCACCCGCATCGACGCCCTGGCCTCCGAGGCGTTCGAGGTGCTCGGGCACGAACTCAATCTCGGCTCGCCGAAGCAGCTGCAGCAGGTGCTCTTCGACGAGCTCGGCATGCCGAAGACGCGGGCGACGAAGACCGGCTACTCCACCGACGCCGACTCGCTCGCCGACCTCATGGACAAGAATCCGCACCCGTTCCTCGACCTGCTGCTGCAGCACCGCGACGCGAGCAAGCTGCGCCAGATCATCGAGACCCTCGAGCGCGGCATCGGCTCCGACGGGCGCATCCACACCACCTACGTGCAGACGGGCACCACGACCGGGCGCATCTCGTCGAACGACCCGAACCTGCAGAACATCCCCATCCGTGCCGACGAGGGTCGCCGTATGCGCGCCGCCTTCGTGCACGGGCCGAAGTTCCAGACGCTGCTCACCGCCGACTATTCGCAGATCGAGATGCGGATCATGGCGCACCTCTCGGGCGACGCGGGCCTCATCGAGGCGTTCCACGGCGGCGAGGACCTGCATCGCTTCGTCGGCTCCCGTGTCTTCGGGGTCGACCCATCCGACGTCACTCCGGGCATGCGCACCAAGGTCAAGGCCATGTCCTACGGGCTCGCGTACGGCCTCAGCGCGTTCGGGCTCTCGAAGCAGCTGCGCATCGACACCAGCGAGGCGCGACAGCTGATGACCGACTACTTCGACCGCTTCGGCGCGGTCCGCGACTACCTGCGCAACGTCGTGGAGCAGGCTCGGGCCGACGGATACACGGAAACGATCCATGGGCGTCGTCGTCCGTTCCCCGACCTCAACAGCCCCAATCGCGTGCTTCGGGACAATGCCGAACGTGCCGCGCTGAACGCGCCGATCCAGGGCTCCGCCGCCGACATCATGAAGCTCGCGATGATCGCGATCGACGCCGACATGCGTGCCCGCGAACTCGAGTCCCGGATGCTCCTCCAAGTGCACGACGAACTGGTCTTCGAGGTCGCCGACGGCGAGGGCGACGCGGTGGAGGAGATCGTGACGGCCCGCATGGGTGACGCGGCCGAGCTGCGCGTCCCGCTCGAGGTGCAGGTCGGGCACGGCGCCAACTGGGATGACGCTGCGCACTGAGACGGCGCGCACTGAAAAGGGGAGCACAGTGACCGGACCGACCAGAACGCCTCTCACCGAGCTGCTCGGCGAATCGTCGATCCGTCTCGGACTGAGCGCGACCGACCGTTTCGACGCGGTCGCCCAGTGCGGAGAGGCCCTCGTCGCATCGGGTGCGGTGGACGAGGCCTACGTCGAGTCGATGCTCGAACGCGAACGCGCGGTGACCACCTTCATCGGAGAGGGCGTCGCGATTCCCCACGGCACCTCGAGCGGCAAGGACTCCGTGAAGCGGTCGGCGATGGTCGTCCTCGGCTTCCCCGACGGGGTCGACTGGGGCGACGGCGAGCGCGCGACGGTCTGCATCGGCATCGCGGCACCCGCCGGCGGCCACGTGGGTCTCGTGGCGCGGCTCGCCGAGATCTTGCTCGACCCCGATCTCGCCGAGCGCCTCCGCACCGCACGCGAACCCGAGCAGATCACCGCCCTCTTCGCCGCCTGAGCGCACCGCCGCATCGCCAGACGCCGGGCATAGGCTCGACGCGATGAGCGAAGACAGCACCGCGCGGCCGGCCCGCGACACACCGATCGACCGCATCGCCGACGAGTGGATCGACACCGTCGTCGAACTCTCGCCCGAGTTCTCCGTCTGGCTGGGCCGATCGGGCGGTGAGGGACGCTACGGCGACCTGTCGCCGTCCGGCCACGACGCCCGTGCCGACGCCGCCCGTCGCACACGGGCGCAGTTGCAGGCCGCCGAGCCCGTCGACGCCGTCGACGAGGTGACAAAGCTCGACCTGCTCCGCGACCTCGACCTGGCGCTCGAGAACCACGACGCCGAGGTGCACCTGCGCGACCTCAACGTCATCGCCTCTCCGGCGCAGGACATCCGCGAGATCTTCGACGTCATGCCGACCGACACGGCGGAGCAGTGGGAGCACATCGCGATGCGCCTCGCCGCGGTCGACGGAGCAGTGGACGGCTACATCGCGACCCTCCGCACCGGCATCGAGCGGGGCGTCGTTCCGGCGATCCGACAGGTCGAGGCGGTCGCCGCTCAAACGCGGGAGAGCGCGGCGAGCGACGGGTTCTTCGCCTCGATGACCAGCGGGGCGAGCGTCGGCGGCGTGCCGGTGAGCGACGCCCTGCGCCGCGACCTCGAAGCCGGATCCATCCTCGCGATGCGCGCGTACGCCCGGCTCACCGAGTTCCTCGAGACCGAGCTCGCGCCGGTGGCGGGCAAGGACGACGCCGTCGGGCGCGACCGCTACGCACTGGCGTCGCGCGGCTTCCTCGGAGCGAGCGTCGACCTCGACGAGACCTACGAATGGGGCCTCGAAGAACTCGCCCGGGACACCGCCGAGCAGGAGGCCATCGCCCGCGAGATCGTCGCCGGCGGGGGAGTGCAAGAGGCGATCGCCTCCCTCGACTCGGACGCCTCGCGGATGCTCGACGGCACCGACGCGCTGAAGGCATGGATGCAGGACCTCAGCGACCGCGCCATCGACGAACTCGGTCGCAGCGAGTTCGACATCCCCGTCGCCGTGCGGGCGCTCGAGTGCCTGATCGCCCCCACCCACACGGGCGGCATCTACTACACGCCGCCCACCGAGGACTTCTCACGGCCGGGGCGGATGTGGTGGTCGGTGCCGACCGACGTCACGAGCTTCGCGACCTGGCGCGAGAAGACGACCGTCTACCACGAGGGCGTCCCGGGTCACCACCTGCAGAACGGCATCGCGATCCACAATCGCGCCGCGCTCAACAGCTGGCGACGCAACAACTTCGTGTCCGGGCACGGTGAGGGGTGGGCCCTCTACGCCGAACGGCTCATGGACGAACTCGGTTACCTGACCGACCCGGCAGACCGCCTCGGGATGCTCGACGCTCAGCGGATGCGGTCGGCGCGCGTCGTGCTCGACATCGGAGTGCACCTCCGCAAGCAGCGGCCCGACGGCGCCGGGGTCTGGGACGCCGCCTCCGCGCTCGACTTCATGCGCGCGAACTCGAACACCGACGATTCGACCACGCGCTTCGAAGTCGACCGCTACCTCGGGTGGCCGGGCCAAGCCCCGTCGTACAAGGTCGGTCAGCGCATGTGGGGCCAGATCCGGGCGGAGCGGGCTCGACGTGAGGGCGCCGGATTCGACGCGAAAGCCTTCCACCGCGGGGCGCTGGAGCTCGGGGGAGTGGGCCTCGACACGCTCAGGACGGTTCTGCTCGGCTAGCCGAGCCCCGGACCCCGCGGAACGAGAAGGGGCGGGAGACGACTCGCGTCTCCCGCCCCTTCTCGGCACCTCGAAGGGTCAGCTCTCGGCGGGGACCACCAGGCCGCCCCAGGTCTCCTCGATGAAGGCCTTCGTCTCGTCGGAGAGCAGCAGCTCCTTGAGCTTCGCGATACGGGGGTCGTCCTCGAGCTCCGGGGTGGTGGCGAGGATGTTGTAGTAGTCGCTGTCGGCGCCCTCGACGAGGATCGCCTCGTCGGCGGAGAGCCCGGCGGGCAGCGCGAACGCCAGCGTCACGAACGCGGCGTCGCTGTCGGCGACCGCCTGCGGGAGGCTCGCGTTCTCGATCTCGACGAACTGGAAGTTCTTCGGGTTGTCGGTGACATCGGCGATCGTGGTGGGCTCGTCGGTGGTTTCGATGAGGCCTTCGGCGGCGAGGATCTTGAGCGCGCGTCCCTCGTTGGTCGGGTCGTTCGGGATGGAGATGGTCGCGCCGTCCTCGAGGTCGTCGAGGCTGTCGACCGTGTCGCTGTAGAACGCGGCGGTGGGCAGGTAGATCTCGCCGGCGTCGACGAGTTCGCCGCCCGTCGAGCTGTTGAAGTTGGCGAGGAACGTCGAGTTCTGGAACAGGTTCGCGTCGGTCGACCCCTCGGCGAGCGAGGTGTTCGGCGTGTTGTAGTCGGTGAACTCGACGAACTCGATGGTGAGCCCGGCCTCCTCGGCGAGGTTCTCCTGCACGAAGTTCAGGATGTCCCCGGCGGGCGTCGCGAGCGCGCCGACCTTGACGGTGCCGAGCGAGTCGCCGGAGGCGTCGGCGGGCGCGCCGCCCGACTCCCCGGGAGGGGCGCAGGCGGTGAGGCCGAAGGCGACGACGGCGAGGGCGCCGACGGCCGCGAGGGCGGTGCGGGTGCTGAATCGGGACATGCTGTGTCTCATCTCATCTGGGAACGGTGCGGATGGTGCGGTGCCGGTGGTACGGGTCGTGCGGAGACCGTCGTGCGCGTGATGCGGGACGGGTCAGTGATGCGGGTCAGTCGGGAACGGCTGCGCGCGGATCGGTGAGTCGGCCGAGCGTGATCCGTCGAACGGGACCGCGGTGCGCCAGTGCACGAGCGATCAGCGCGGCGAGCCCCTGCAGCAGCATCACCAGCGCGAAGAGCACGATGATCACCGCGATGATGTGCGGCCAGCTGTACCGCTGGTAGCCGTAGCGGATGGCGACGTCGCCGAGACCGCCCGCGGCGACCACCCCCGCCATCGCCGAGAAGTTGATGATCGAGGTGATCGTGGTCGACGTGCCGAGGATGATGCTCGGCATCGCCTCGGGCAGGAGCACCTTGCGGATGATCTGCCACTTCGAGGCGCCGAGCGATTCGCCGGCCTCGACGAGTCCCGAGTCGACCTCCTTGAGCGCGATCTCGACCATGCGGGCGAAGAACGGGATCGCGACGGCCGAGAGCGGCACGATGGCGGCGTCGGTGCCGATGAAGCGTCCGAGGAGCAGCCGGGTGAACGGGATCAACGCGATCATCAGGATGATGAACGGCACGCTGCGGCCGAGGTTGACGACGAAGTCGATGATCCGGTTCACGACGGCGCCGAACGCCCGCGACCCGAAGGGGCTCGCGAGCAGCCCGCCCTTCTCGGTGGTCACGAGCAGCACGCCGAGGGGGAGACCGATGAGGATCGTCCAGAACAGCGAGCCGCCGACCATGTAGAGCGTCTGCAGCAGTCCGAGCCAGAGGACGTCGATGAGATCGGGCCAGAACTCCGGAGCGTTGATGTCGATCATTCGGCGCCTCCTCGGACGACCTCGACGAGGAGCCCCTGCGACCGCAGGTCGGCGATCGCGGCCCGGTGGGTGGATGCGACGCCCGGCAGCTCGAGACGGGTGCGCCCCGCCTGCCGTCCACCGAGATGCTCGATCGACGCCCCGAGGATGCTGACGTCGAGACCGTAGGTGCGGGCCAGCTGGGCGATCACCGGACGGTCGGCGCTGCCGCCCGAGAAGGTCACGTCGATGACCGTGTCCGCGTCGCCGTCGGGCAGCGGACCGAGCGGGAACAGCTGGCGCGCGAGGCGGGAGCCCGGCGTCGAGACGAGGTCGACGAGTCCGCCCTGCTCGAGGATGCGGCCATCGTCGATGAGGGCGACGCCGTCGCAGATCCGCTTCACCACATCCATCTCGTGGGTGATCAGCAGGACGGTAAGGCCGAGCTCGGTGCTGATGCCCTTGATCAGGTCGAGGATCGAGGCGGTGGTCTCGGGGTCGAGGGCGCTGGTCGCCTCGTCCGAGAGCAGCACCGATGGCTTCGCCGCGAGCGCCCGCGCGATGCCGACGCGCTGCTTCTGGCCGCCCGACAGCTGGGCCGGGTACGCGTCGGCTCTCGCCGACAGGCCGACGAGGTCGAGGATCTCTGCTCCGCGACGGCGACGCTCGTCCCCACCGACCCCGGCGATCTCGAGCGCGAGCTCGACGTTGCCGCGAGCGGTCCTGCTGCCGAGCAGGTTGAAGTGCTGGAACACCATGCCGATGCGCTGCCGCGCCGCGCGCAGGGCGCCGCCCGACAGTGCCGTCAGCTCTTGGCCGTCGATCGTCACCGTGCCGGAGTCGGGCCGCTCCAACAGGTTGAGCGTGCGGATCAGCGTGCTCTTGCCGGCCCCGCTCTGTCCGAGGACACCGAAGATCTGACCGCGCTCGACCTCGAGGCTCACGTCGTCGAGGGCACGCACGACGGAGCCGTCGGCGGTGGAATACGACTTGGACAGGTGGGATGCGGTGATCACGGTCCGTCGAGCCAATCAGCCCGGAATGTCCTGCGTCGAATCGGCGTTACCTAATGTGACGACACGCGTGCCGAGCACGGCTCGCCGAGGCTTATGCCCGGCGGCGTTCCGCGGTAAGCTGTCGTGTTGCGTCTGTCGCGCCTTCGGCGTGCGTTCGCGACAACACCTGTCCGCTCGTCGTGGACTTCCCGGGGCTCCTGCCTCGCCGCGACCTGATTACCTGTCCACCTCTGGAGTTTCTACTACATGTCAACCACTACGACCGCCCCGGCCGCCAAGCAGGTCGCCATCAACGACATCGGATCTGCTGAAGACTTCCTGGCCGCGGTCGAGAAGACCCTCAAGTTCTTCAACGACGGAGACCTGATCGAGGGCACTGTCGTCAAGATCGACCGCGACGAGGTCCTCCTCGACGTCGGCTACAAGACCGAGGGTGTCATCCCCTCCCGCGAACTCTCCATCAAGCACGACGTCGACCCCAACGAGGTCGTCAACGTCGGCGACTCGGTCGAGGCCCTCGTTCTCCAGAAGGAGGACAAGGAAGGCCGTCTCATCCTGAGCAAGAAGCGCGCCCAGTACGAGCGCGCATGGGGTGACGTCGAGAAGATCAAGGAAGCCGACGGCGTCGTGACCGGAACGGTCATCGAGGTCGTCAAGGGCGGCCTGATCGTCGACATCGGCCTCCGCGGCTTCCTCCCCGCCTCGCTCATCGAGCTGCGCCGCGTGCGCGACCTCACCCCGTACCTGGGTCAGGAGCTCGAGGCGAAGATCCTGGAGCTCGACAAGAACCGCAACAACGTGGTCCTGTCGCGTCGCGCCCTGCTTGAGCAGACCCAGTCCGAGAGCCGCAGCACGTTCCTCGCGAACCTGCACCCCGGACAGGTCCGCAAGGGTGTCATCTCGTCGATCGTCAACTTCGGTGCGTTCGTCGACCTAGGCGGCGTCGACGGTCTCGTCCACGTCTCCGAGCTCAGCTGGAAGCACATCGAGCACGCCAGCGAGGTCGTCGAGGTCGGCCAGGAGGTCACCGTCGAGGTGCTCTCCGTCGAGCTCGACCGCGAGCGCGTCTCCCTGTCGCTCAAGGCGACGCAGGAGGACCCGTGGCAGGTCTTCGCCCGCACCCACGCGATCGGTCAGATCGCACCGGGCAAGGTCACGAAGCTCGTCCCGTTCGGTGCGTTCGTCCGCGTGGCCGACGGCATCGAGGGTCTGGTGCACATCTCCGAGCTCTCGAACAAGCACGTCGAGCTGGCCGAGCAGGTCGTGTCGGTGGGTGACGAGGTCTTCGTCCGCATCATCGACATCGACCTCGAGCGTCGCCGCATCTCGCTGAGCCTCAAGCAGGCCACCGAGGCGATCGACCCGAGCAACCAGGAGTTCGACTCCGGTCTCGCGGCCCTCTACGGCATGCCGACCGAGTACGACGAGCGCGGCGAGTACAAGTTCCCCGAGGGCTTCGACCAGGAGACCGGCGAGTGGAAGGAAGGCTTCGAGGAGCAGCGCGCCACCTGGGAGCAGCAGTACGCCGACGCTCAGGCCCGTTGGGAGCAGCACAAGGAGCAGATCCTGCGCAGCATCGCCGACGAGGCCGCGGGCATCACTCCCGACAACTCGTCCTCCTCGTCGTCGAGCTCCAGCTCGTACTCGAGCGAGAGCCGCGGCGGAACCCTCGCCGACGACGAGTCGCTGGCCGCCCTGCGCGAGCGTCTCAGCTCCAACAACTGATCCGATTCGGATAGCGAGCGGCCGGTCACCTTCGGGTGGCCGGCCGTTCGGCTTCCGCCGGGGGACTCGTCGGCGGACCTGCCTCAGCGGAGGATGGGCTGCGCGGTGATCGCCGCGGTGAGCGCCTCGAGCGGCTCTTTCGCCGCGAGCGGGTTCGAGTGCAGGCGGTACTCGATGTCGCCGAGCTCGGGCAGCTCGAACCGGCGGCTCACCTTCACGAGATCCGCCGGCAGCAGTGAGTGCGGGAACACCGCCACGCCGAGACCTGCCCTGACCGCCGCGAGGAGACCGTTGACCTCGCGGACGTTGCAGGTGATCCGCCAGGTCCGCCCCTCGGCCTCGAGAGCCTCGATCGCGAGCGTGCGACTGAAGCTCGGCGCCTGATAGACGATGAGCGGCACCGGACCCGAAGGGTCGATCTCGGTGCGCTCCTCCGCCACCCAGACGAGTGAGTCGCGTCCGACGAACGTCCCCTCGGTCGCCCCCACGAAGTCCTTCACGAACACCAGATCCAGATGCCCGGCCGCGAGGCGGCGCTTCAGCACGTCGCTCTGGTTGACCGTCAGTTCGAGGTTCACCCGCGGGTGCAGAGCCCTGAACTGCCGGAGGATGCGGGGGAGCTGCGTGATCGCGAGGTCGTCCGCCGCGCCGAATCGCAGCCGTCCGCTCATCGCCGCACCGCCGAAATAGTTCTCAGCCGCGGCCTGCGCGGCGAGGATGCTGCGCGCGAACCCGGTCATCGCGTCCCCGTTGTCGGTGAGGCGCACGTCGCGGGTGTCGCGGGTGAAGAGGCGCCTGCCCACCGACTCCTCGAGTCGGCGCACGTGCTGGCTCACGGTGGGCTGACTGATGCCGAGACGCGCGGCGGCGGCCGTGAAGCTGGCCGTATCGGCGACCGCGAGGAAGGTGCGGAGGAGGACCGGATCGAGCATGACGACTCCATTCGAGAAGCCAATAGAACTGATAGTAGGAATCTAGTCGCTCAATAGCGATACGGCGAGTACCGTCGAAGACGCCGCCGGGGTCTCCCGGCGAGATACGGAACGCAAGAAGAATCGAACGAGCACCACACACGTGACCGCCTACACCGACAGCCGAACCGCACCGCTTCCCGTCCTCCGAGCCCGCCCACCGTGGCGGCACACCCTCATCGCCCTGTCGGTGCGCAACTACCGCCTCTTCGCGATCTCGCACTTCGTCGCCATGACGGCGGCGTGGATCCAACGCGTCGCACAGGACTGGCTCGTCCTCGAACTCTCGGGCAGCGCCTCCGCCGTCGGCATCACCGTGGCGGCGCAGTTCGCCCCCATGCTGCTGCTCGGCATGGTCGGCGGACTCATCGCCGACCGCTTCCCGAAGCGCAACCTGCTGCTCGCGACGCAGACGCTGAGCGCGATCCTCAGCGCCACCCTCGCTGTGCTCGCGCTCACCGGCACCATCCAGGTGTGGCACATCTACGTGCTCGCGCTGCTCTCCGGCCTCGTGACCGTGGTCGACAACCCCGCCCGCCAGGTCTTCGTCGGCGAAGTCGTCGGGCAGAAGCACCTGAGCAACGCGATCAGCCTCAACGCCTCGATCTTCCAGCTCGGCGGACTCATCGGACCGGCGGTCAGCGGTGCACTGCTGCTCTCGGTCGGCGCGGGCTGGTCGTTCGCGATCAACGCCGTCGCCTGCCTGGTCGTCGTCGGCATCCTGCTGTCGCTGCGCACCGAGCACCTGATGCCTGCGCCGGCCGCACCTCGCAGCAAGGGACAGCTCCGCGAGGCGCTCGCCTACATCGGCCGCAAGCCCGAGATCCTCTGGACGCTGGTGATGGTCGGCGTGCTCGCGGTGTTCGCGTTCACGATGCCGGTGCTCCTAGCCTCGTTCGCAGACGACGTCTTCCACTCGGGGCCCGGCGGCTACGGGCTCTACAACGCGGTGCTCGCGGGCGGTGCGCTCGTCGGAGCGATCGCGTCGACGCGGCGTGCGAGCCTCACCCTGCGCACCGTGATCGTCGCGGGCGGACTGTTCGCCGTCCTGCAGACGGTCGGCGGCACGATGCCCGTCGAGCTCGCCTTCTGCGTGGCGCTCTTCGCCGTCGGAGTCTTGAACCTGCTCTTCATCACCGGGGCGAACTCGCTCGTGCAGCTGTCCAGCAACCCGGCGATCCGCGGCCGGGTGATGTCCGTCTACATCCTGCTGCTGCTCGGCGGTCAGGCGATCGGCGGCCCGGTCATGGGATGGATCGTCGAGAGCTTCGGCGCCCACACCGGCATGGTCGTCTCGGGCATCGTGCCCGCGGTGGCCGCCGCGGTCATCGCGCTGCTGCTGTGGCGTCGCCGCGCCGCCGTGAGAGCCGCGGTCCCCGCCGCCTAGGCTGGAGGCATGCCTCTGATCGCGCTCACCGGCGGGATCGCCGCCGGAAAGTCGACCGTCGCCGCCCGGCTCGAGGCTCTGGGGGCGGTGATCGTCGACGCCGACGTGCTGTCGCGCGTCGCCGTGGAACCCGGCAGCCCGGGTCTCGAGGCGATCGAGCGGGAGTTCGGATCCGCGGTGATCGGACCCGATGGCGCCCTCGACAGGCCCGCGCTCGGCGCCATCGTCTTCGGAGACGCGGCGGCGCGCGAGCGTCTCAACGCGATCGTGCACCCCGAGGTCGGACGCCTGTCGCAGCGCGCCTTCGCCGACGCCTTCGCGCTCAATCCGGCGGCGGTCGTCGTGTACGACGTGCCGCTCCTCGCTGAGGCGAGGGGGCGCCGCGAGTTTGACGCCGTGGTCGTGGTCCACGCGCCGGCCGACGTGCGGATCCAGCGACTGGTCGAGAAGCGCGGCATGACGCGCGACGAGGCGGAGCGGCGGATCGGCGCCCAGGCGGGCGACGACGAGAGACTGGCCCTCGCGGATCACGTGATCGACTCGTCGCGCACCCTGGCGGAGACGATCGCCGAGGTCGACGCCCTCTGGCCCGTGCTTCGGGGGACGCTCAGACGGTGAGCGCCTCTTCGGCTCGGCGGGCGGCCGCGCTGCGACGGCTCGACTGGGCGACGGCGACGACGTTCGCGAGGCTGATGACGACGAGCCCCACCACCTGACCGAGGCCGAGCGACTGCCCGAGGATCAGCAGCCCGGACACTGCGGCGGCGGCGGGGTGCACGCTCTGCAGCACGCTGAACAGCCCGCGTGGCACCCGCTTCAGCACGGCGAGGTCGATGGAGTAGGGCAACGCGGACGAGAGCACTCCGACGACGAGTCCGATCAGGGCGATGCGACCGAGTTCCTCCGCCGGTGTGTGGACGAGGATGACGACCAGCATCGGCAGTGTGATCAGCGACGCCACGCCGCTCGCGACGGCGGTTCCCTGGGCGCCCGGCAGCGAATGGGAGGCGCCCTGGCCGAAGACGATGTAGCCGACCCACGCCGCACCGGCCAGCAGGGCGAGCAGAACCCCGAGCAGGTCGAGATCGTCGACGGTGCCGGTCAGCAGAACGACGCCCCCGCCGGCGGCGAGCCCGCAGAACAGATCGACGAGACGACGCGAGGACAGCAGCGCGAGGGCGAGAGGACCCAGGAACTCGAGCGTCACGGCGAGTCCGAGCGGGATGCGCTCGAGCGCGCCGTAGATGCCGAGATTCATCACGACCAGCATCAATCCGAGCAGAAGCGCGGGTCGCACCGTCTTCCAGGTGAACCCGCGGGCACCGCGGATCACGACCGGCAGTAGCACCAGTGCCGCAAAGAACTGTCGCAGTCCGACCACGCCGATCGGGCCGATCAGGGGCAGCAGCGAAGCGCCGAAACCCGCGCCGGTCTGCACCGACGCCGCGCTGACGATCGGCCCCGCGGCGAACAGGGTGCGCGAGCTGCGGGAGGGAAGCGGTGCCACCCTGCGACGCTACGCCGGGCGCCGCGAAGCGAGAAATGCATCCCGCCTCCCACTTATGCTTCTCGCGTATGGATCTCGAGCTCCGACACCTCCGCGCCTTCCTCGCGGTCGCCGACGAGGGCTCGTTCACCGACGCGGCGATCGCGCTGGGCTCGTCTCAGGCGGCCATGTCGCGCACGGTGGCCGCCCTCGAGCGCATCGTGGGCACCGCGCTGTTCCGCCGCACCACGAGGTCCCTAGAGCTCACGCCCGCAGGCGAGCGGATGCTGCCTGAAGCCCGCGTGCTGGTCCGTCAGGCCGAACGGGTCCACGCCGCCGCGGCCGGTGCCGTGCGCCCGTTGCGGATCGGTCACTCCTGGTCGGCCCTCGGGGCGCTGACCATCCCGGTGACACGGTCGTGGGCGTCGGCACACCCCGATGCGCCGCTCGTCCTCGAGAAGCACAACGACCGCACCTCGGGGCTCGCCGCGGGCCACGTCGACGCCGCCATCGTGCGCCACGCCCTCACAGACACCGCCTACCGCTCCCGGCTCGTCGGCACCGAGCCTCGCGTCGCCGCGGTCGCCGCCGACGACCCGCTCGCCGCCCGCTCGACCCTGCAGCTGCGCGATCTCGTCGATGCGACGGTGGCGGTCGACCGCACCACGGGCACGACGCGGCCGGAGCTGTGGCTCGAGGTCGGCCTGACGGCCGCTCCCGCGATGGTGTTCACGGGCGACGTCGACGAATGGGTCGATCGGATCGCCGCCGGGGGAGTGGTCGGCATCAGCGCCGTCTCGACGAGTCATCAATACCCCCGGGCGGGCGTCCGGTACCTGCCCCTCGTCGACGCTCCGGCGCTCGAGGTACGCCTGGTCTGGGATCCGCAGCGGGCGCATCCGCTCACCGACGAGCTGGGCGACGCGCTCGAGGCGGCGTACCGGTCGGCCTAGGCTCCGCCGTCAGCGAATAGGGGCCCTCGTGTCGGAGGGTCTTCCTACACTGAAGGACATGCAGCCGACCCGTGCCGTGCGCCCCTTCGAGGTCATCAGCGAGTACGCCCCGAGCGGCGACCAGCCGGGCGCGATCAAAGAGCTCGCCGGCCGCATCAACGCCGGCGAGACCGACGTCGTGCTGCTCGGCGCCACCGGAACCGGCAAGTCGGCCACGACGGCCTGGCTCATCGAGCAGGTGCAGCGACCCACGCTCGTGCTCGCCCACAACAAGACCCTGGCTGCGCAGCTCGCGAACGAGTTCCGCGAGCTCATGCCCAACAACGCGGTCGAGTACTTCGTCTCCTACTACGACTACTACCAGCCCGAGGCCTACGTGCCGCAGACCGACACCTTCATCGAGAAGGACAGCTCGGTCAACGCCGAGGTCGAGCGACTGCGGCACTCGACCACGAACTCGCTGCTGAGCCGTCGCGACGTGGTCGTCGTGTCGACCGTCTCCTGCATCTACGGGCTCGGCGCCGCCGAAGAGTACCTGGGCGCGATGGTGGCGGTCCAGGTGGGCGATCGCATCTCGCGCGACCAGCTGGTGCGGCGCTTCATCAACATGCAGTACGAGCGCAACGACTACGACTTCTCCCGCGGTCGCTTCCGCGTCAAGGGCGACACGATCGAGATCATCCCCGTCTACGAAGAGCACGCGGTGCGCATCGAGATGTTCGGAGACGAGATCGAGGCGCTCTACTCGCTGCACCCGCTCACCGGCGAGGTGATCAGGCAGATGGACTCCGTTTCGATCTTCCCCGCCACCCACTACGCCGCGAGCCCCGTCACGATGCAGCGGGCGATCGGCACCATCCGCGAGGAGCTCGCCGAGGAGCTGCCACGACTCGAGAAGGCGGGCAAGCTGCTCGAGGCGCAGCGCCTGCGCATGCGCACCTCGTTCGACCTCGAGATGATGGAGCAGATCGGCTTCTGCTCCGGCATCGAGAACTATTCGCGGCACATCGACGGGCGCCGCCCCGGCGAGGCGCCGAACTGCCTGCTCGACTACTTCCCCGACGACTACCTCGTCGTCATCGACGAGTCGCACGTGACCGTGCCGCAGATCGGCGCGATGTACGAGGGCGACGCCTCCCGCAAGCGCACCCTCGTCGAGCACGGTTTCCGCCTGCCGAGCGCGATGGACAACCGGCCGCTCAAGTGGGAGGAGTTCAAGGACCGGGTCGGGCAGACCGTGTACCTGTCGGCGACTCCCGGTCGCTACGAACTCGGCATGGCCGACGGCTTCGTCGAGCAGATCATCCGCCCCACCGGACTCGTCGACCCGCAGATCGTCGTCAAACCGAGCAAGGGCCAGATCGACGACCTCCTCGAAGAGATCCGAGTGCGCGTCGAGCGCGACGAACGCGTCCTCGTCACCACGCTGACGAAGAAGATGGCCGAAGAGCTGACCGCTTTCCTCACCGAGTCGGGCGTCAACGTGCGCTACCTGCACTCCGACGTCGACACCCTGCGACGCGTCGAGCTCCTCAGTGAGCTGCGGGCGGGCGTCTACGACGTGCTCGTCGGCATCAACCTGCTCCGCGAAGGCCTCGACCTGCCCGAGGTGTCGCTCGTGGCGATCCTCGACGCCGACAAGGAGGGGTTCCTCCGCTCCTCGACCTCGCTCATCCAGACCATCGGGCGCGCCGCGCGAAACGTGTCCGGCGAGGTGCACATGTACGCCGACACACTGACCGACTCGATGAAGAACGCCATCGAGGAGACCACCCGGCGCCGCGAGAAGCAGATCGCGTACAACCTCGAGAACGGCATCGACCCGCAGCCGCTGCGCAAGAAGATCGCCGATATCACCGATCAGCTGATCCGCGAGGGCGCCGACACGAAGGAGCTGCTCGCGGGCCGGCAGTCCGGCAAGCGCTCACCCACTCCGAACCTCCGGTCGAAGCGCGAGGGCATCGCGGCGCAGGGGGCGGCGGAGCTCGAGTCGATCATCGCCGACCTGAACGACCAGATGCTTCAGGCCGCGGCCGAGCTGAAGTTCGAGCTGGCGGCGCGTCTGCGCGACGAGCTGAACGAGATGAAGGGCGAGCTCCGACAGATGGCCAAGGCCGGCCACATCAGCTGACGAACCGGGCCGACCGAAATCGTCCGGAACTCGAGGAGGAGCCATGCAGCAACGCGTCAGTCTGATCACGCTGGGGGTCACCGACCTCGCCCGGTCGATCGCCTTCTACGAGGCGCTCGGCTGGCGGGCCAGCTCGAAGTCCGTCGCGGGGGAGGTCGCCTTCTTCCAGGCCGGCGGCATGGTGGTGGCGCTCTGGGGGCGGGCTTCGCTCGCGGCCGACTCGGCGGTGACCGACACGGGTGGTTGGGGCGGGGTGACCCTGGCTCAGAACGTCGCGAGCGTCGAGGAGGTCGACGAGCTGCTCGCCCGCGCCGAGGCCGCCGGCGCCACTATCGGGCGCCCGGGGGCTCCCACCGAATGGGGCGGATACTCGGGGCTCTTCCTCGACCTCGACGGGCATCCGTGGGAGATCGCGGTCAACCCCGACTGGACGCTCCGAGACGATGGCGGGGTCGAGCTCGAGTGAGCGCGATGCCGACCGAGAGCAGACCTTGCTGACAGCGAACCGGGGGACCGATGTCGGAGGGTCGACCTAGACTTTTCGGGTGCCGATTTCCCCCGTTCCCGGTCCCAAGCTCAGCGTGCGCGGAGCACGCGTCCACAACCTCCGCGACGTCGACCTCGAGATCCCGCGCGACTCGCTCGTCGTGTTCACCGGGCTCTCCGGATCGGGCAAGTCGAGCCTCGCGTTCGACACCATCTTCGCCGAGGGGCAGCGTCGCTACGTCGAATCGCTGTCCGCGTACGCCCGGCAGTTCCTCGGCCAGGTCGACCGCCCCGACGTCGACTTCATCGAGGGTCTGAGCCCCGCGGTCTCGATCGACCAGAAGTCGACCAACCGCAACCCGCGCTCCACGGTCGGCACCATCACCGAGATCTACGACTACATGCGTCTGCTGTGGGCGCGCGTCGGCGTGCCGCACTGTCCGATCTGCGGCGAGGTCATCTCGCGGCAGACGGTGCAGCAGATCGCCGACCAGCTGATGGAGCTCGAGACGGGCACCCGATACCAGGTGACGGCGCCGGTCGTGCAGCAGCGCAAGGGCGAGTTCGTCGACCTCTTCAAGGAGCTCGCGGCGAAGGGCTTCTCCCGCGCCATGGTCGACGGCGAGATGGCGCAGCTGAGCGACCCGCCGACCCTGAAGAAGCAGTACAAGCACGACATCGCGGTCGTCGTCGACCGCCTCGTCGCCTCCGACGACCTCCTCACCCGTCTCACCGATTCGCTCGAGACGGCGCTCCGTCTCACCGACGGGATCGTGCAGATCAACTTCGTCGACCGTGAGGGCGACACCGCGTGGCAGACGTTCAGCGAGAAGCTGTCCTGCCCGAACCAGCACCCGATTCAGCTCACCGAGATCGAACCGCGCACCTTCTCGTTCAACGCCCCGTTCGGCGCGTGCCCCGAATGCTCCGGCCTCGGCACCCGCATGGCGGTCGACGCCGACCTGCTGCTCGGCGACCCCGACCTGAGCATCAAGGACGGCGTCATCATCCCCTGGACCAGCCAGGGCAAGGGGCTCTACAACTACTACGAGCGCCTCCTCAAGGGGCTCGCGAAGGACCTCGGCTTCAGCCTCAGCACGCCGTGGAACAAGCTCGCCCCCGAAGCGCAGGAGGCGGTCCTGCGGGGCAACAACTTCGAGGTGCACGTGCGGTGGAAGAACCGCTTCGGCCGCGAGGTCACCTACTCGCAGGGCTTCGAGGGCGTGATCCCGTACCTCGAGCGCAACTACATGCAGGCCGAGTCCGACACGCAGCGGGCGCGGTGGGCCGAGTACCTGCGCGAGGTGCCGTGCGCGGTCTGCCACGGCAAGCGTCTCAAGCCCGAGGTGCTCGCGGTCCGCGTCGACGGCAGGAGCATCGCCGAGGTCGCCGACCTGAGCCTCTCGGACGCGAGCGAGTTCGTGAACGGGCTCACGCTCAACGAGCGCGACGTGAAGATCGCCGCACAGGTGCTGCGTGAGATCCGGGTGCGCCTCGAGTTCCTGCTGGAGGTGGGACTCACCTATCTGACGCTCAGCCGTTCGGCGGGATCGTTGTCCGGAGGCGAGGCTCAGCGCATCCGCCTCGCGACCCAGATCGGTTCGGGGCTCACCGGCGTGCTCTACGTGCTCGACGAGCCGAGCATCGGTCTGCACCAGCGCGACAACCGTCGGCTCATCGACACGCTCGTCAAACTGCGCGATCTCGGCAACACCCTCATTGTCGTCGAGCACGACGAGGACACCATCCGCACCGCCGACTGGATCGTCGACATCGGCCCCGGCGCCGGCGAGGGCGGTGGCAAGGTCGTCCACTCGGGCGGCTACGACACGCTGCTCACCAACACCGAGTCCGTGACGGGCGACTACCTCTCCGGCCGGCGCGCGATCGAGACGCCGAAGAAGCGCCGCAAGATCGACAGGAAGCGCATGCTGACCGTCGTCGGTGCGCAGGCGAACAACCTGAAGAACGTGTCGGCCGAGTTCCCGCTCGGAGTCTTCACCTCCGTGACCGGTGTCAGCGGCTCGGGCAAGAGCACGCTCGTGAACGACATCCTCTACCGGGTGCTCGCCAACCGGTTGAACGGGGCGCGCAAGGTCGCGGGCAAGCACACCAGGGTGACCGGCGTCGACAACCTCGACAAGGTGGTGCACGTCGACCAGGCGCCGATCGGACGCACCCCGCGATCGAATCCCGCCACCTACACGGGCGTGTTCGACCGCATCCGCACCCTGTTCAGCGAGACCATCGAGGCGAAGTCGCGCGGCTATCAGCCGGGCCGATTCAGCTTCAACGTCAAGGGCGGCCGCTGCGAGAACTGCCAGGGCGACGGCACGATCAAGATCGAGATGAACTTCCTTCCCGACGTTTACGTCGTCTGCGAGGTGTGCCAGGGCGCCCGCTACAACCGCGACACCCTCGCCGTGCACTACAAGGGCAAGAACATCGCCGAGGTCCTCGACATGCCGATCTCCGAGGCCGCCGAGTTCTTCGAGCCGATCTCCGCGATCCACCGCTACCTCAAGACCCTCGTCGACGTCGGCCTCGGCTACGTCCGCCTCGGTCAGAGCGCCACGACGCTCTCCGGTGGCGAGGCGCAGCGCGTGAAGCTGGCGACCGAACTGCAGCGGCGCTCCAACGGACGCACCGTCTACGTGCTCGACGAGCCGACGACGGGACTGCACTTCGAGGACGTGCAGAAGCTGCTGATGGTGCTCAACTCGCTCGTCGAGAAGGGCAACACGGTCATCTGCATCGAGCACAACCTCGACGTGATCAAGTCGTCCGACTGGATCGTCGACATGGGTCCCGAAGGCGGGTCCGGTGGCGGCACCGTCGTCGCGAGCGGCACACCGGAGAAGATCGCGGGCATCGAGGAGAGCCACACCGGTCGCTTCCTCGCCGAGATCCTCTACGGCGAGGCCCGGTCGCTCTCGCGCGCATCGTAGCCTGGCGTCGATGGCAACACGCACATCGCCGACGGTCCCGTACCGTCCGAAGGCGGGGGAGATCCCGACCGAGCCCGGCGTCTACCGATTCCAGGACGCAACCGGGCGGGTGCTCTACGTCGGCAAGGCGAAGAACCTGCGGGCACGGCTCAGCAACTACTTCGCGCCGCTGCACACCCTGCACGAGCGCACCCGGCACATGGTCACCCACGCATCGAGCGTGCAGTGGACGGTGGTCGGCTCCGACTTCGAGGCGCTGCAGCTCGAGTACACGTGGATCAAGGAGTTCGCTCCGCCGTACAACGTCAAGTTCCGCGACGACAAGACCTACCCGTACATGGTGGTGACCCTCGGAGACGAGGCGCCGCGGGTGATGGTGACCCGTAACCGCAAGATCCCGGGGGCCCGCTACTTCGGCCCGTATCCGAAGATCTGGGCCGTCCGCGAGACGATCGATCAGATGGTGCGCGCGTTCCCGATCCGCACCTGCTCCGACTCGAGCTACAAGCGGGCGATGGAGACGGGCAGGCCCTGCTTCCCGGGCCAGATCGGCCGGTGCGGGGGGCCCTGCTCGATGAAGGTCTCGGTGGGGGAGCACCGCCGCATCGTCGACCAGTTCGTCGCGTTCATGGCCAACCCCGACCCGCGGATGATCAGCCGGTTGCAGGCGGAGATGAAGGCGGCGTCCGCCGATCTCGACTTCGAACGCGCCGCCGTGCTGCGCGACCGTCTCGCCGCCCTCGAGAACGTGCTCGAGTCGAGCGCCGTCGTGCTCTCCGACGCTGTCGACGCCGACGTCTTCGGCATCGAGCACGACGAGCTCGCCGCGGCCGTGCAGCAGTTCCGGGTGCGGGGTGGACGGGTGCGCGGTGTCCGCTCCTGGGTCGTCGACAAGGAGCTCGACATCGGCCTGCCCGACCTCGTCGACTCGGTGCTGCAGAGCGCGTACGACGGCGGTGAGCCGCCGCCGCGCGAGATCATCGTTCCGGAGCTCCCCGACGACGCCGACGCGCTCGAGCAGCTGCTCTCCGAGATCCGCGGTCGGGGGAGCGTCAAGCTGCGTGCGGCGCAGCGCGGCGAGAAGGCGGCCCTGCTGCAGACGGCGACGATCAACGCCAAGCAGGCACTCGGGCTCTACAAGACCCGGCGCAGCGCCGACTACGTCGCCCGCAGCCAGGCGCTCACCGATCTGCAGGAGGCGCTCGAGCTCGATGAGGCTCCACTGCGGATGGAGTGCTACGACGTCTCGCATCTGTCGGGCACCAACATCGTCGCGTCGATGGTCGTCTTCGAGGACGGGCTGCCGAAGAAGGACCAGTACCGCCGGTTCAACGTCGCCGACTCGACCGACGACACCGAATCGCTCTATCAGGTGCTCTCGAGGCGACTGTCCTATCTCGACAAGCCCGACTCCGAGGAGGCCGAGCTCGAGGCCCTCGTCGGCATCGACCCGGTCGAGACCCTTGGCGACGACGGCGACGAATCGGCCGACGACGAACTGCGCGAACTGGAGGAGGAGCTCGCCCAGGCGCCGAAGAAGCCGGGCAAGTTCTCCTACCGTCCCAACCTGCTGATCGTCGACGGCGGACAGCCGCAGGTGCAGGCGGCCGCGCGGGCGCTGCGCGACTCGGGAGTCACCGGCATCCAGATCTGCGGCATCGCGAAGCGGCTCGAAGAGGTGTGGCTGCCCGACACCGATTACCCGATCATCCTTCCCCGCAACAGCGAAGCGCTGTTCATGATCCAACGCATCCGCGACGAGGCCCACCGGTTCGCGATCACCCACCAGCGCGCACGGCGCGGGCGGGACATCACGAGCGTCCTCGGCGAGATCCCCGGGCTCGGACCGGCCAGGGTCCGGGAGCTGCTGCGTCACTTCGGGTCGGTCGCGAAGCTGAAGAAGGCGAGTGTCGAGGAGATCACAGCGGTGAAGGGCGTCGGCCTGGTGACGGCGCAGACGGTCCACGAGCGGCTCCGCGCTCGATAGGCTTGAGGCTCCGGTGAGAGGGGATGACCAGAGCCGATGAGCGACCGACCCGCGCCACCCGCGGCGCCGACCACCGCCGACGAGTCCTCCGGCCAGTCCGTGCTCGTCGTCACCGGCATGTCCGGCGCGGGCCGTACGACGGCGGGCAATGCGCTCGAGGACGTCGGCTGGTACGTCGTCGACAACCTGCCGCCGCAGATGCTCATCCCGTTGATCGACGTCGCGGAGCACGCCGGCGACAGCCTCCCCAAGGTGGCCGTCATCGTCGACGTCCGAGGGGGTGCGCGCTTCTCCGAGATCGACGAGCTGGTGCGCGGTCTGCGCTCCCGCACGCCCATCCGGGTGCTCTTCCTCGACGCGAGCGACAGCGCCCTCGTGCGGCGCTTCGAGCAGGTGCGCCGGCCGCATCCGCTCCAGGGCGGCGGCACGCTCCTCGACGGGATCACCGCCGAACGCACGCGCACCTCGCAGATGCGCGCGATGGCCGACATCGTCGTCGACACCTCCGAGCTCAACGTGCACCAGCTCGCCTCGACGATAACGGAGCTGTTCGGCGAGGCCGACGAACCGGCCGTCCGCGTGACGCTCGCGAGTTTCGGGCACAAATACGGGGTGCCGACCGATGCCGACATCGTGGCCGACGCCCGCTTCCTGCCGAATCCCTACTGGATCCCCGAGCTGCGGCCGGGATCCGGTCTCGACAGCGATGTCAGCGAGTACGTGTTCGCTCAAGAGGGTGCGATGGAGTTCGTCGACCGGTTCGCCGCGATGCTCGAGCCGGTGCTCGCCGGATACTCGCGCGAGAACAAGCGCCACGCCACGATCGCCGTCGGCTGCACCGGAGGTCGACACCGTTCGGTCGCCATCATCGAGGAGCTCGCCCGGCGACTCGGCTCGTTGCCAGGTGTGGGTGTCACCGTCAAGCATCGGGACCTCGGCCGGGAGTGACACCCTTCAGCAGGATGTAAGACTGGAGGTTCACGATTGAGGCGCTGGAGGACGAGCAGTTGGCACTGACCGCGGACGTCAAGGACGAACTCGCAAAGATCGATGTGGGTAAAACCACCGTGCGAGCGGCGGAATTGGCGACGATCCTCCGATTCGCCGGAGGTCTGCACCTGATCTCGGGGCGTATCGCGGTGGAGTCCGAGCTCGATTCGGTGCAGCTCGCCAAGCGCGTCCGCAAGGATCTCGCCGAGTTGTACGGCGTCCGCGGCGACGTGGCCGTCATCTCGGCCTCGGGAACGCGTCGCACCAATTCGTACGTCGTCCGTGTCATCGACGGCGGTGAGACTCTCGCCCGACAGACGGGTCTGCTCGACGCACGGCGTCGACCGATCCGCGGGCTGCCGAACCGACTCACGACGGGGTCGCTCGACGACCTCGAGGCCATCTGGCGGGGCGCGTTCCTCGCCCGCGGCACGCTCACCGACCCGGGTCGCTCGGCCGCCCTCGAGGTCATGTGCCCGGGCAACGAGACCGCGATGGCGCTCGTCGGAGCCGCCAGCCGGCTCCGCGTGCCGGCGAAGGCCCGCGAGGTGCGCGGTGTGCACCGCGTCGTCATCCGCGACGGCGAGGCGATCGGCGACATGCTCGAGCGCATGGGCGCCCGTGCCAGCCGCCGCAACTGGGAGGAGATGCGCCAGCGCCGCGAGGTGCGCGCCACGGCCAATCGCCTCGTCAACTTCGATGACGCGAACCTCCGTCGATCGGCGCAGGCCGCCGTCGCCGCCTGCGCCCGGGTGGAGCGTGCGCTCGAGATCCTCGGGCCGACGATCCCCGACCATCTGAAGTACGCGGGCGAGCTGCGCCTCGCGCACCGCGACGCGAGCCTCGACGAGCTCGGCCACCACGCCGATCCTCCGATGACGAAGGACGCCGTCGCCGGCCGTATCCGCCGCCTGCTGGCGATGGCCGACAAGAAGGCCGCTGACCAGGGGATCCCCGGCACCGAGGCAAATCTCCCCGCCGACCTCGACTGACGCGGACCGCCCGGCGGCGCTCATTGTCAGGCAACCCGAGGGTTCTCTGAGGGAATACCGCACGTTCTCCGCGGGTCCATAGACTGAAAGAGCACACCCAGGGGCGCTCGTTCGAGCGCCTGCCGGGCCGAGACGGAAGAAGAAGGACTCTATGGCTGAGTACACCTTGCCGGCGTTGCCGTACGACTACGCGGCACTCGAACCGCACATCAGCGCGCAGATCATGGAGCTGCACCACAGCAAGCACCACCAGACCTACGTGACCGGCGCCAACACTGCGCTCGCTCAGATCGCCGAAGCCCGCGACTCGGGCAACCTCGCGAACATCAACAAGCTGTCGAAGGACCTCGCGTTCAACCTCGGCGGTCACGTCAACCACTCGATCTTCTGGACGAACCTGACCCCCGACAGCCAGGGTCGCCCCGAGGGCGAGGTCGCCGCGGCGATCGACGACGCGTTCGGCGACTTCGACAAGTTCCAGGCGCAGTTCACGGCCGTCGCGCTCGGCGTCCAGGGCTCCGGTTGGGCGCTCCTCGCCTGGGACAGCATCGGCGAGCAGCTCGTCATCGAGCAGCTCTTCGACCAGCAGGGCAACGTGCCCGCGGCGACGATCCCGGTCCTGATGCTCGACGTCTGGGAGCACGCCTACTACCTCGATTACAAAAACGTCCGCGCCGACTACGTGAAGGCGTTCTGGAACATCGTGAACTGGCAGAACGTGGGCGAGCGTCTCGCCGCCGCCCGCCAGGGGACCAAGGGCCTGATCGTCCTCCCGTAGAGGGCTAGGCTCTTTACCGGCGCGGAGAGCCGACAGAGGCTCCCGCGCCGGTAACCAACATCAACATCACCCATACACGGCGCCGCGCGGCGCCCAGTTCTCAGGAGACTTTCGTTGGCAGTACGTGTCGGCATCAACGGATTCGGTCGCATCGGCCGCAACTACTTCCGGGCGGCCCTCGCCAAGGGCAGTGAGCTCGAGATCGTCGCGGTCAACGACCTCACCGACAACGCGGCGCTCGCTCACCTGCTCAAGTACGACTCGATCACCGGCCGTCTCGACGCCACCGTCGAACTCGAGGGCGACACGATCGTCGTCAACGGCAAGGCCATCAAGGTCCTCGCCGAGCGCGACCCCGCGAACCTCGGCTGGGGCGACCTGGGCGTCGACATCGTCATCGAGTCCACCGGTCGCTTCACCAAGGCCGCCGACGCCCGCAAGCACATCGAGGCCGGCGCGAAGAAGGTCATCATCTCGGCCCCCGCGACCGACGAGGACGCCACCTTCGTCATGGGCATCAACAACCAGGACTACAACCCCGAGACCGACAACATCATCTCGAACGCGTCCTGCACCACGAACTGCCTCGCGCCCCTCGCCAAGGTATTCAACGACAAGTTCGGCATCGAGCGCGGCCTCATGACCACGGTCCACGCGTACACCGCCGACCAGAACCTCCAGGACGGCCCGCACAGCGACCTCCGCCGCGCCCGCGCCGCCGCCGTCAACATCGTCCCCACCAGCACCGGCGCCGCGAAGGCCATCGGCCTCGTGCTGCCCGAGCTCAAGGGCAAGCTCGACGGCTTCGCGCTGCGCGTCCCCGTGCCCACCGGCTCCATCACCGACCTCACCGTCGTGACGAACAGCACGGTCTCGGTCGCCGAGGTCAATGCGGCGTACAAGGAGGCGGCCGAGGGCTACCTCGACGGATACCTCAAGTACACCGAGGACCCGATCGTCTCCAGCGACATCGTGAGCGACCCGCACTCGTCGATCTTCGACGCCGGCCTGACCCGCGTCCTCGGCAACGAGGTCAAGATCTCGGCCTGGTACGACAACGAGTGGGGCTACTCCAACCGTCTCGTGGACCTCACCGAGTACGTCGCCGAGCGTCTCTGAGTTCGATGACCCTCCGCACGATCGACACCCTCGGAGACCTCGAGGGCAAGCGGGTCGTGGTGCGCGTCGATTTCAACGTCCCCCTGAAGGACGGCGAGATCACCGATGACGGGCGCATCCGCGCCGCGCTGCCCACGATCGACCTGCTGCTCCGGAAGGGCGCCACGGTCATCGCCTGCTCGCACCTCGGCCGCCCCGACGGGGAACCGAACCCGAAGTACAGCCTCGCCCCGGTCGCCCAGCGGCTGAGCGAGCTGCTCGGCGCGCCGGTGACCTTCGTGGAGACGCCCCCGGCGGACATCTCCTCGGTGGAGGGCGACGTCGTCCTGCTCGAGAACCTGCGCTTCGACCCGCGCGAGACGAGCAAGGATGCGGGCGAGCGCGCCTCGTTCGCATCCGAGCTCGCCGCCCTCGGCGACGTCATGGTCTCCGACGGATTCGGGGTCGTGCACCGCAAGCAGGCGAGCGTCTACGAGCTGGCGGAGGCGCTTCCGAGCGCCGCCGGCACCCTGATCGCCTCCGAGCTGGAGGTGCTCGACCGGCTCACCGAGACGCCCGAGAAGCCGTACGCGGTCGTGCTCGGCGGATCGAAGGTCAGCGACAAGCTCGGGGTCATCGACCACCTGCTGCCGCGGGTCGACTCGCTGCTGATCGGTGGCGGGATGCTGTTCACCTTCCTCGCCGCTCAGGGCCACAAGGTCGGCGCGAGCCTCCTCGAGGCCGACCAGCTCGACCGGGTGCGCGAGTACATCGCTCGTGCGGAGGAGCTCGGGGTCGACTTGATCGTCCCGACCGACGTGGTCGTGGCCTCGAAGTTCGCCGCCGACGCCGAGCACGAGGTGCGCCCGGCCGACGACATCGAGGGCGGCGCGTTCGGTGCCGCAGGCATCGGTCTCGACATCGGTCCCGAGACATCCGCCCGGTTCGCCGAGGTCGTCGCCGCGTCGAGAACCGTGTTCTGGAACGGGCCGATGGGCGTGTTCGAGTTCGATGCGTTCGCGGCGGGTACGAAGGCGGTCGCGCAGGCGCTCACCGAGGTCGACGGGCTCTCGGTCGTCGGCGGGGGAGACTCCGCCGCCGCGGTCCGCGCCCTCGGGTTCGACGACGACCGGTTCGGGCACATCTCGACCGGTGGAGGCGCGAGCCTCGAATTCCTCGAAGGCAAGAAGCTCCCCGGACTGGAGGTCCTCGGATGGCAGGGCAAGTGAACCGAGTCCCGCTCATCGCGGGCAACTGGAAGATGAACCTCGATCACCTGCAGGCGATCGCGTTCGTGCAGAAGCTCGCGTGGACTCTGAAGGACGCCGGACACGACTACGGCGAGACCGAGGTCGCACTCTTCCCGCCGTTCACCGACCTCCGGTCGGTGCAGACCCTCGTCGCCGCGGACAAGTACCAGCTCGCCTACGGCGGGCAGGACCTGTCGGCCCACGACTCGGGCGCGTACACCGGTGAGATCTCAGGAGCGTTCCTGTCGTCGCTCGACGCGAAGTACGTGATCATCGGTCACTCCGAGCGTCGCAGCTACCACGGCGAGACCGACGAGATCGTCGCCGCCAAGGTGCAGGCCGCCCTGCGGCATGGGCTCGTCCCGGTGATCTGCGTCGGCGAGACGGCCGAAGACCTCGAAGCGCACGGCCCGAGCGCGGTGCCCGTCGCCCAGCTGCGGGTCGCACTCGAGGGCGTCCCCGCGGACGCTGACATCGTCGTCGCCTACGAGCCGGTCTGGGCGATCGGCTCCGGTCAGGCCGCGACACCCGAGCAGGCGCAACAGGTGGCCGGAGCGATCCGCGCCCTCCTCGCCGAGATCCTGTCCGCCGAGACGGCCGCCGCGACCCGCATCCTCTACGGCGGATCGGTGAAGTCCGGCAACATCGCCGGCTTCCTGCGCGAGCAGGACGTCGACGGGGCGCTCGTCGGCGGGGCGAGCCTCGATCTCGCCGAGTTCTCGAGCATCGTCCGGTTCAAGAAGCACGTCGGAGCGTAAGCCACGCCGCTCGCGCCGCGATTCGTCGCGGCGCGAGCATCCGACCCTGTCTATACTTCTCTAGGTCCGCTCCCTGCGGACAAGGCGACGAAAGGCTTCGCGTGGAGATCCTCCAGGTTGTGCTGCAGGTGCTGCTCGGCATCACCAGCCTGCTGCTGACCATGCTCATCCTGCTGCACCGCGGACGCGGCGGCGGGCTGTCCGACATGTTCGGCGGCGGCGTGACATCCAACCTCGGTGCCTCCGGCGTGGCCGAACGCAACCTGAACCGCATCACGGTGATCCTCGGCCTGGTGTGGGTGGCGTGCATCGTCGTCCTCGGTCTGATCACCCGGTTCGACTCCGGGGTCTGACACCCTCATCCCCGTGCGGCCCGTAGCCGCAATGCAGAATCGAGGCAGTAATGGCTTCAGGTGGTAGCGCCATCCGTGGATCCCGCGTCGGCGCGGGCCCCATGGGCGAGCAGGATCACGGCTTCCACGCCGACCGCGTCGCGGTCTCCTACTGGGACGCTCTCGGCAACGAGACCGTCCGGTACTTCGCGGCGAACGTGCCCGACGAGGAGATCCCGCAGACGATCGACTCCCCGTCGAGCGGCCTCCCCGCCGGCCGCGACAAGGACAACCCTCCGGCTGTCGGCAAGACAGAGCCGTACAAGACCCATCTCGCCTACGTGAAGGAACGTCGCACCGAAGAGGAAGCAGAGCAGCTCCTCGACGAGGCGCTCACCGCCCTCCGCGTCCGCCGCGGGAAGATTCAGGCGTAGCTCGAGGCTTCCGCGAATCGAAGGCTCGAGCGGAGCCTGAAGATCGAGTAAGGCCGCCCGCGGCCGCACCGAGATCTCCGGGTTCCTCTCGGTCGAACCGGTGTCTGCTGGCGCTCTCGATACGCTCGTTCCTCGCCACTCGAGCCTTGGCCCACCGCGCACGCTTGCGCGGGGGACTCGGTGCGCTTCGCTTACTCGACGACCGGGATTGCGAGTCACGCCCTCCGCATCGCTTCGCTCAACAAGCGGGACTTGACCCGGTCGTCGAGTAGCGACGAAGGAGCGTATCGAGACGGGTCGCGTAAGCGAGGCGCATCGAGACCACGGCGCGCGCTCTCGATACGCTCGTTCCTCGCTACTCGAGCCGTCTCGATACGGGCTTCGCCCTACTCGACGACCGGGTGGAGGCCGGTGCCGTTCGTATCGCGTCGCTCAACGAGCGGGGCCCTATCGCGGTCGTCGAGTAGCGACGAAGGAGCGTATCGAGACGGGTCGAGTAAGCGCAGCGCATCGAGACCACAGCAGTGCGCTCTCGGTACGCTCGTTCCTCGCTACTCGAGTCTGGGCCCCCGCGCACGCTTGGGCGGGGGACTCGATACGGGCCTGGCGGCCCTACTCGACGACCGGGGTCCGAGTCATGCCCTTCGTATCGCTGCGCTCAACGAGCGAGCCGTTAACGCAAGAAGGGCCGGCACTTTCGAGCCGGCCCTTCCTCGCGATTTTCGCGTCAGTACGTGGAGGCGATGAGGTTCTCGGGGACCTGGGCGGCGGCCGCCTGGTCGACGAAGAACACGGTGCGCTTGCGTCCCTGCACACCCGCGACCGGCACCTCGTTCGGCGACGCGCCCGCCAGGGCGAGGCCGAGGGCCGGCGCCTTGTCTGCGCCGGCGAGCGACATCCAGATGCGGTCGGACGAGTTGATCACCGGCAGCGTCAGGCTGAGACGCTCGGGCGGCGGCTTCGGCGAGTTGAGCACCGGCACCACAGTCTTGCTGGTGGCACGGGCGATGTCCCGCTCGGGGAACAGCGACGCGATGTGTCCGTCGGGGCCGACACCGAGGAACGTGATGTCGAACCGCGGGTGCTCGGCCCCCTCGGGCGCGAAGCGGCGCAGCTCGTCGGCGTACGCGACAGCGGCCTCGTCGATGTCGGGGATCTCGTCGCTCGCCGGCAGCCGGTGGATGTGCTCCGCCGGGATGGTCAGCGAATCGAGGAAGCCGGCGGCCTGGGTGTCGTTCCGGTCGGGATGACCGGCCGGGACGAAACGCTCGTCACCCCACCACAGGTGCACGCGCGACCAGTCGACGGTGTCGCGTGCGGGGGACTGACGGACCGCCTCGAGGATGGCCCCGCCGACGGTGCCGCCGGTCAGCACGACATGCGCCTCGTCGAACTCGTCGAGCAGGTCGATCATCTTCGTGATGAAGCGGGCCGCCACCGACCCGACGAGTGCTTCGCTGTCGGCGTGGACGAGTACTCGACGTTCGTTTGTCACGCCTCAGAGCCTACCGGGCTGGAGCTGGGAGACTCGATCGCCTCGTCCATGGGCCCGTGCAGGCGGGCGAGCCCCACGCGGAGCACCTTGCCGTACAGGTCGTCGGGGTCGAGACGGCGCAGCTCCTCGGCCAGGCAGTCGCGGAGGCTGCGGCGGGGGAGTGAGATGTCGTGCACCGGCTGATTCGGCTGGGTCAGCGTCGCCACGTTGCCCTCGGGCCGGTTCAGTTCGATGACGCCGGAGCGACGGACCAGCTTGACGCCGTGGATACCGCTCGACCCGGTCGCCCGGTCGGACACTTCGTGCGCGACGGGCACATCGAGCTGCAGCCCGAGCCACGCGGCGAGCAGGGCGGTCGACGGGGAGTCGGCGGCGCCGTGGACCTCGACGCCGATGATCGGCTCGTAGGGCGGCTGGTCGAGCACGGCGGCGAGCTGGGCGCGCCACAGGGTGAGGCGGGTCCACGCGAAGTCGGTGTCGCCGGGCGCGTAGGTGCGGGCGAGGTGGCGCAGGTAGCCGAGTGGCTCGGGCTGCGCGGACGCGTCGGTGATGCGCCGCTGGGCGATCGCGCCGATCGATGCCGTCGAGGCGATGCTCGGCGCGCTGCCCGGCCACCAGGCGACGACCGGCGCGTCGGGGAGCAGCAGACCCGTGACGAGGCTCTCCTCATCGGTGGCGGCAGCGCCGAGGGCACGAAGGACGATGACCTCGCTCGCTCCCGCGTCGCCGCCGACGCGGATCTGGGCGTCGACTCGGGCCGGCGCATCGGTGTCGATGCCGTCGGCCGCATGGGCGACCACGATGACGCGCATCGGGTGCTCGCGAGACGCGTCGTTCGCAGCCTCGATGGCCTCCTCGACACCGTCGAACTCGGTGTCGATCACGAGGGTGAGGACGCGGCCGAGCGCGACGGCGCCACCCTCTTCGCGGATCTTCACCAGGGTCTTGGAGATCCCGGCGGTGGTGGTGTTGGGCAGATCGACGATCACGGGCGCCTCCAGACTCGTCCGTCACGGGCCATCAGCGCATCGGCCGACGACGGTCCCCAGGTACCGGGGCGGTATTGCTCGGGCTGACCCTGCGTCGCCCAGAACTCCTCGATCGGGTCGAGGATCTTCCAGGAGAGCTCAACCTCCTCGTGGCGGGGGAACAGCGGCGGGTCGCCGAGGAGGACGTCGAGGATCAGGCGCTCGTACGCCTCGGGGCTCGCCTCGGTGAACGCGTGGCCGTAGCCGAAGTCCATCGTGACGTCGCGCACCTGCATCCCGGCGCCCGGCACCTTCGATCCGAACCGGATCGTGACGCCCTCGTCGGGCTGCACGCGGATGACGAGCGCGTTCTGTCCGAGGGTCGCCGTCTGGCTCTCCTCGAACAGGTACTGCGGCGCCCGCTTGAACATGACGGCGATCTCGGTGACCCGTCGTCCGAGACGCTTGCCGGCGCGCAGGTAGAACGGCACCCCGGACCAGCGGCGGGTGGCGATGTCGAGTCGCATGGCCGCGTACGTCTCGGTCAGCGATTCGGGGTTCATTCCCTCCTCGTCGAGGAAGCCGCTGACCTTCTCGCCGCCCTGCCAGCCGCCGGAGTACTGGCCGCGGGCCGTCGACAGCGCGAGGTCGTCGGGAAGACGCACCGCCGAGAGCACCTTCTCCTTCTCGGCGCGCAGGTCGCGCGCGTCGAACGAGACGGGCTCCTCCATGGCGGTGAGAGCGAGCAGCTGCAGCAGGTGGTTCTGGATGACGTCGCGGGCGGCGCCGATCCCGTCGTAGTAGCCAGCACGCCCGCCGACGCCGATGTCCTCGGCCATCGTGATCTGCACGTGGTCGACGTAGTTGGCGTTCCAGATGGGCTCGTAGAGCTGGTTCGCGAAGCGGAGGGCCAGGATGTTCTGGACGGTCTCCTTGCCGAGGTAGTGGTCGATGCGGAAGACCGAATCGGCGGGGAAGACGGACTCGACGACCGCGTTGAGCTCGCGGGCGGTCTTCAGGTCGCTGCCGAAGGGCTTCTCGATGACGACGCGACGCCAGGTGCCGTCCTTCTGCTCGGCGAGGCCCGAGCGACGCAGCTGCTCGGTCACGATAGGGAAGGACTTGGGCGGGATCGACAGGTAGAACGCGTGGTTGCCCATCGTGCCGCGCTCACGGTCGAGCGCCTCGATCGTGGACTTCAGCTCCTCGAACGCGGCGTCGTCGTCGAAGGTGCCCGACACGAAGCGGATGCCCTGGGCGAGCTGCTTCCAGACGTCCTCGTCGAAGGGCGTGCGGGCGTACTGCTTGACCGCCTCGTACACCACCTGCTCGAAGTCCTGGTCCTCCCAGTCGCGGCGGGCGAAGCCGACGAGGGCGAACCCGGGCGGCAGCAGTCCACGGTTGGCGAGGTCGTACACCGCGGGCATGAGCTTCTTGCGCGACAGGTCTCCCGTCACACCGAAGATCACGAGGGCGCTGGGGCCCGCGATGCGGTTGAGGCGCCTGTCGGAGGGCAGGCGGAGCGGATTGGATCCCGGCTTGATTTCTACCGGCAAGGGAACTCCTTCGAGAGGACCGTGCGAGGTCAGGACACGAACTGGTCGAGGAGCGCCGCCGTTGCCGCATCCGAGGTGAGGGTGAGTCGGAGCACGGGGCGACCGTGTTCCGCGAGGACGGCGGCGTCACCGGCGGCCTGCGCCGCGATGAGCTCGCCGAAGGTGAACGCGCGGCCGGGGATCGCGAGATCCTCGTCCGCGTCGGCCGTGATCTGCAGGAAGGCTCCGACGGCCGGGCCGCCCTTGTGGAACTGCCCCGTGGAGTGCAGGAACCGGGGCCCCCACCCGAAGGTCACCGGACGCTGCACCCGAGCGGCGAGCAGGTCGCGGAGGTCCGCGAGCTGCGGCTCCGCTACACGGTCGACGTACGCCTGGATGGACAGGTACCCGGTCGGTCCGACCTCGGCGAGCAGCCGCTCGACCGCACCGGCGACGGTCGAGACCCCGTCGACGAGGGCCGAATCGCCGCGGACCTCGATGCCTCCGTCGACGAATGCCGGGGGAGTGGCCTCGGGACGGGCGTCGAGCAGTCCGCGCGCCGCCTCCTTGGCCGACTCGACGTCGGGCTGATCGAACGGGTTGATGCCGAGCAGTCGGCCTGCGACGGCGACGGCGTACTCCCACACCAGCAGCGCGGAGCCCAGCGTGCCGCTCATGACGATCTCGCCGCGGGCGAGTTCGCGCTCGTGGCGCAGACGGGTCGCCTCACCCACGAGGCGGATGATCTGCACGTCGGCGAGCCCCTCCGTCACCTCGGGGGAATCGGGGTCGAGCACGACGGGGAGCAGCCCCTTGCCGTCCTTGCCCGTCGACTCGGCGATCAGCTGTTCGGCCCAATCGGCGAAACCGACGATGTGCGTGCCGTCCGCGACGATGCCCAGTTTGTCCTTGAGCGGCTGGGTGCCGGCGATGGCCGCCCCGAGCAGCAGCCCGGGGTTGTCGGGCTGGTCGGAGGCCAGGTAGACGAGTTCCGCCTCGGCCTCCTCGAGCAGTTCGGAGATGTCCGCTCCCGCGAGGCCCGACGGCACGAGTCCGAACGCGGTGAGAGCCGAGAACCGGCCACCCACGTTCGGGTCGGCGTTGAAGACGCGATAGCCGGCCTCACGAGCCGAGGTCTCGAGCGGCGAACCGGGATCGGTCACGACCACGATGCGCTCGGCCGGGTCGATGCCGGCGTCGGTGAACGCCTTCTCGTAGGCGCGGCGCTGGCTGTCGGTCTCGACGGTCGAGCCCGACTTCGACGACACGACGAGCACGGTGCGCTCGAGACGGTCGTCGAGGGCGGAGAGAACCTGACCAGGAGCGGTCGAGTCGAGCACGGTGAGCTCGACACCCGCGGTGCGGGTGATCACCTCGGGAGCGAGCGACGATCCGCCCATCCCCGCGAGGACCACGTGATCGACACCGCGACCGAGCAGGGTCGTGCGCAGCGCGAGGATGTCGTCGACGAGCGGACGCGACACCGACACGGCCTCGGTCCAGCCGAGCCGCTTCGACGCCTCGTCGATCGCCGCGTTCCCCCACAGGTCGGGGTCCTGGGCGGTGATGCCGGACGCCACCCGGTCGCCGACGAGCTGCGGAACGACGGCCTTGATGGCCCGTTCCGCAGCGCCGCCGGCTTCGATCCGAATGCTCAACGAGCGCCGTCCAGCGCGGTCTTCACCGTCTCGACGAGCTCGCCCCACGAGACGTTGAACTTGTCGACGCCTTCCTTCTCGAGCAGCTCGGTGACCTCGTCGAGGTCGATGCCGAACTGGGGGAGCGCCTCGAGCACGGCCTGCGCGTTGGCGTAGTTGGTGGTGACCTGGTCGCCTTCGATCACACCGTGGTCGAAGGTCGCCTCGAGCGTCTTGCCGGGCATCGTGTTGACGGTGTCGGCGACGGCGAGCTCGGTCACGTAGAGGGTGTCGGGCAGGCTCGGGTCCTTGACGCCGGTCGAGGCCCACAGCGGGCGCTGCTTGTTGGCGCCGGCGGCGAGCAGGGCCGCGGCGCGCTCCTCGGCGAAGACGGTCTCGAAGGCGCGGTAGGCGAGACGGGCGTTCGCGATGCCCGCCTTGCTCTTATGCGCCTTCGCCTCATCGGTGCCGACGGCGTCGAGGCGCTTGTCGATCTCGGTGTCGACGCGCGACACGAAGAACGAGGCGACCGAGTGGATGGTCGACAGGTCGATGCCGGCGGCTTTCGCCTTTTCGAGTCCGGCGAGGTAGGCGTCGACGACCTCGAGGTAGCGCTCGAGACCGAAGATCAGGGTCACGTTGACGCTGATGCCCGACGCGATCACCTCGGTGATGGCGGGGAGACCGGCCTTCGTCGCGGGGATCTTGATCATCGCGTTCGGCTGGTCGACCTTGGCCCACAGCGCCTTCGCGGCGGCGATGGTGCCGTCGGTGTCGTGGGCGAGACCCGGCTCGACCTCGATCGACACGCGGCCGTCGAAGCCGTTCGAGCCGTCGTAGATCGGGCGGAAGACCTTCGACGCAACGGCCACGTCGTCGGTGGTGATCTCGAAGATCGCCTTGTCGACGTCGACGCCCTCAGCGGCCAGCGAGCGCACCTGCTCGTCGTAGCGCTCGCCCTTGGCGAGAGCCGAGGCGAAGATCGTGGGGTTCGTGGTGACCCCGACGACGTTCTTCTCGGCGATCAGCTTCTCGAGCGAACCGGTTTGCAGCAGCTCGCGCGACAGGTCGTCGAGCCAGATGCTGACCCCGAGGGCCGACAGCTCGGCCGTGGGGGTGGTGTTCGTTTCGGTGTTCGTCATATTTCCTTCTCCAGATACCTTCTCGCCGGGCGCTCAGAGCGCCGCGAGCGACTCCTTCGCGGCCGCGACGGCGGCCTCCTTCGTGAAACCGAACTCCTTGTACAGGGTCTGGTAGTCGGCCGACGCACCGAAGTGCTCGATCGAGACGCTGCGACCGGCGTCGCCGATCCACGGGCGCCAGCTGAGCGCGATGCCGGCCTCGATGGACACGCGGGCCTTGATCGCGGCGGGCAGCACGCTCTCGCGGTACTCGGCGCTCTGCTCGGCGAACCACTCGAGGGAGGGGACCGACACGACGCGGGCGTTGATGCCCTCGGCCTTCAGGTCCTCACGGGCGGCGATGGCGATCTGCACCTCGGAACCGGTCGCGAGGAAGATCACGTCGGGCGTGCCGTTCGGCGCCTCAGCGAGCACGTACGCGCCCTTCGCGACGCCGCTGGCAGCGGCGAACGTCTCACCCTCGGCCTCACCCTCGCCACGGGCGAAGACGGGCAGGTTCTGACGGCTGAGCGCGAGACCGGCGGGGCCTTCGCGACGCTCGAGGATCGTCTTCCACGCCCAGGCGACCTCGTTCGCGTCGGCGGGACGGACGACGTCCATTCCCGGGATCGCGCGGAGGGCGGTGAGCTGCTCGATCGGCTGGTGGGTGGGGCCGTCCTCTCCGAGGGCGATGGAGTCGTGGGTCCACACGTAGATCGTCGGCGCCTGCATGAGCGCGGCGAGACGAACCGCCGGGCGCATGTAGTCGCTGAAGATCAGGAACGTGCCGCCGAACGGACGCGTGTTGCCGTGCAGCACTATGCCGTTGAGGATCATGCCCATCGCGTGCTCGCGGATGCCGAAGTGCAGCACCCGCCCGTAGGGGTCACCGCTCCACTCGTGGGTCGACCACTCGGTGGGGACGAACGACTTGCCGCTCGTGATGGTGGTGAGGTTCGACTCGGCGAGGTCGGCGGATCCGCCCCAGAACTCGGGCATCAGCGGCGCGATGGCGTTGATGACCTTGCCGGAGGCGGCGCGGGTCGACACGTCCTTGCCGGGCTCGAAGACGGGCAGTGCCGCCTCGATGCCCTCGGGCAGCTCCTGCGCCTGGACGCGGTCGAACAGCGCCTTCTTCTCGGGATTCGCCGCGGCCCACGCGTCGAAGTCCTTCTGCCACTCGGCGTGCTGCGCCTTGCCGCGCTCGATCGCCTTGCGGGTGTGCTCGATGACCTCGTCGGCGACCTCGAAGGTCTTGTCGGGGTCGAAGCCGACGACCTCCTTGACGGCGCGGAGCTCGTCGCCGCCGAGGGCGGAGCCGTGGATCTTGCCGGTGTTCTGCTTCTTCGGCGAGGGCCATCCGATGATGGTCTTGAGGATGATGATCGACGGCTTCGAGGTCTCGGCCTTGGCCGCCTCGATGGAGGCGTAGAGGTCTTCGGGGCTCTCGACGTACTCGCCGGACTTCTTGTAGTCGACGGTCTGGACGTGCCAGTCGTAGGCCTCGTAGCGCTTCGCGACGTCCTCGGTGAAGGCGATGTTGGTGTCGTCCTCGATCGAGATCTGGTTGGCGTCGTAGATGAGGACGAGGTTGCCGAGCTGCTGGTGGCCGGCGAGCGAGGAGGCCTCGCTGGTGACGCCCTCTTCGAGGTCGCCGTCGCCCGCGAAGACGTAGACGTGGTGGTCGAACGGGCTGGTGCCCTCGGCCGCGTCGGGGTCGAACAGGCCGCGCTCGAAGCGCGAGGCGTAGGCGAAGCCGACCGCGGAGGCGAGACCGGAGCCGAGCGGGCCGGTGGTGATCTCGATGCCGTCGGTGTGTCCGTACTCGGGGTGGCCGGGGGTCTTGGAGCCCCACTTGCGGAGGTGCTTCAGGTCCTCGAGCTCGAGGCCGTAGCCGCCCAGGTAGAACTGGACGTACTGGATGAGCGACGCGTGGCCGTTCGAGAGGATGAACCGGTCGCGTCCGATCCAGGTGTTGTCGCTCGGGTCACGGCGCATGACCTTCTGGAAGAGCAGGTAGGCCGCGGGCGCAAGGCTCATCGCGGTACCGGGGTGGCCGTTGCCGGCCTCTTCGACCGCGTCGGCGGCCAGGATGCGAGCGGTGTCGACCGCCTTGTCGTCGATCGGTTCCCACTGGAGATCAGACACGTGCGAGAAGCCCCTTTTCGTCATGAAGTTGTGCGACCCCTGAGGGGCCCCGTCAAGTATAGGGAGCGGCTCGAAGGGGCCGCTGCCCGCTACCTGTGAGCGAACACCGGACCACACCGGCCTGTTCCCGTCCGGAACCCGCAGGGGTGCCGGCGAACGACTAAGATCGTGGCTAGTGAGCACCGCGACCCAGAACGAGACCCCCGTCGGCGAGAGGCCGCGCATCGGCTTCGCCGCAAAGGCTCGGGCGTACGTCGCGCTCACCAAGCCCCGCGTCGTCGAACTGCTCCTCGTGACGACCGCCCCGGTGATGATCCTCGCGGCCGGTGGCATCCCCGACCTCTGGCTCGTCCTGGCGACCCTCATCGGCGGTTCGATGAGCGCGGGCGCGGCGAGCGCGTTCAACTGCTACATCGATCGCGACATCGACGCGGTGATGCATCGCACGAAGCGCCGTCCGCTGGTCACGGGAGAGCTCACCCCGCGCGAGGCGCTGGTGTTCTCGTGGACTCTCGCGGTCGTGTCGACGGTGTGGCTGCTGGTGTTCACGAACTGGGTCGCCGCAGCCCTGTCGGTGGCCGCGATCCTCTTCTACGTCGTCGTCTACACGCTGTGGCTGAAGCGCCGCACCGAGCAGAACATCATCTGGGGCGGCATCGCGGGTTGCTTCCCGGTACTGATCGGCTGGGCCGCCGTCACCGGGGACGTGTCGTGGGCGGCGTTCATCCTGTTCCTCGTCGTGTTCCTCTGGACCCCGCCGCACTACTGGCCTCTGTCGATGAAGTACCGCGACGACTACGCCGCCGCCGGTGTCCCGATGCTCGCGGTGGTGCGCAGCCGTCAGGTCGTCGGGCTGCAGACGATCCTGTACGCGTGGGCGACTGTCGCCTGCTCGCTGCTGCTGATCCCCGTCGCAGGCATGGGCATCGTCTACTCGGCGGCGGCGCTCGGGTCGGGCATCTGGTTCGTCTACGAGACGCACCGCCTGTACGGCGTCGCCATCCGCGGCGAGGACCCGAAGCCGATGCGCGTCTTCCACGCCTCGATCACCTATCTGACGCTGCTCTTCCTCGCGATCGCGATCGACCCGCTCCTGCCCTTCTGACCCGGGCTGCTCCGCCCACCCCGGCCGCCCCGGCGGTGTGCACGGATCAGGAGTTCGTGCATGGATCAGGACATCCGGCACAGATCAGGACTGATCAGGTCGCGGAGCTCGGCGTGTCGCGACGATCGTCCTGATCCGTGCACACTCCCGGCCCGCAGACCGGACCAGCGCCACCACCGGGTGCACGAATCAGGAGATTGTGCACGAATCAGGAGATGCGCCACGGATCAGGACCGATTGGGTCCGGACATGCGGCGTGTCGCGACGACCATCCTGATCCGTGCACACGGCGGCACCGGAACTCACGCGATCGTGACTTCGAGCTCAGGAGCGCGAAATCTACTTCGCAGTGCTCACGACGATCGCCGGGACGCGCTCAGTCGACGTGGGCGGCCTCGAGCGACTGGTCCTCGACGGTCACAGCGCCGGGGGAGGGCTGCCGCATCGACAGCACCGTCGCGGTCATCGCCGCCGCAACCATGCAGGAGATGACCATGTGGATGCCGACGAGGATCTCCGGGAGTCCGAGCCGCGCCTGGGCGACGCCGACGGCGATCTGCGCGAGCAGAGTGCCGAGCATCAGCGTCGAGAACCGCAGGATGAGCGGCTTCTTCAGCCGGTAGGCGCTCGCGACGACGAGCACCGTCAGGGCGAGGAGGGCGTAGGCCGGCCAGCTGTGCACGTGCTGCAGGAACTCGGAGTCGAGGCCGTTGCGTGCGGCACCGGCGTCGCCGGCATGCGGTCCGGAACCCGTGGTCAGCACCCCGATCACCAGCGTGACCGCGGTGGCGGCTGCCGCGAACCAGCCGACGACTCGCAGCCAGGTCGCCGCCGTGTCGACCCGGTCTCGGCGGTCGAAATAGACCCGCCACACGTACCAGGCCGAGAACACGACGATCACGATCGACGCGAGGAAGTGGGCGCCGACGATGTACGGGTTGAGCCCCGTCCACACCGTGATGCCGCCGATGACCGCCTGGATCGGGATGTACAGGCCCACGAGGAACGCGGGCAGCACCAGTCCCCGCCCCGTGGCACGCGTGCGGATCACCGAGAGGAAGGTGAGGATCGCGATGGCGACGAGCACGAAGGTGAGCAGTCGGTTGCCGAACTCGATGACCCCGTGGATGCCCATCTCGGGCACGTTCACGAACGAGTCCTCGGTGCAGCGGGGCCACGTGGGGCAGCCGAGCCCCGAGCCGGTGAGACGGACCGCGCCGCCGGTGCCGACGATTCCGATCTGGGCGACGAGCGTCGCCCAGGCGAGTCCCCGGGTCCAGCGCGTGATCGTGGCGGGCATCAGCCGCTCGCGCAGCGTCGGCTGCGATGAACCGGGGATGGGTGCGGACACGGTCGCCTTTCGCGCGGAGCAGCTCCGGAGGAGCCGGGGGAGCCGGGATCGACGCCCGGTCGCATCGCCGCGCGCGGTCGCCTGCTGCCCGGCTGGATGCGCGATCAGTCTAAACGCGCGTCGGCGCAGCCCGGCTCCGGCGACCGCGGGGTGAGCCCTGCATCGCCGCCGACCAATCGCCGCCGACGAATCGCCTCGGAGGCGTCGGCGCGCACGGACGATACTCACGGGCGCAACCGCGGTCCACTCACGTAGAATGAAGGGCTGATGCGGGCGCAAGCTCGCAATCCGCCGATCGACGACGAGGGCAGGAAGTGCATCCGCGGCGTCCGTGACCCGCGATGCGCACCTCTCCTCAGAGAAACCCGCGGCACGGAATGCGCGGGCCTGCCCGTCGGTTGGCCTTAGAAGTGGAGCCCACCCCAAGAAAGGTGCTCATGTCAGACGTTCTGATCGACCGTCCCGAGCTCGAGAGCCTCGGCCAGTACGAATTCGGCTGGTCCGACTCCGACGCGGCGGGAGCCTCCGCGAGGCGCGGCCTCTCACCCGAGGTCGTCACCGACATCTCCTCGCTCAAGAACGAGCCCGAGTGGATGCGCAAGAACCGTCTCAAAGCGCTCACCATGTTCGAGCGCAAGCCGATGCCGACCTGGGGCGCCGACCTCAGCGACATCGACTTCGAGAACATCAAGTACTTCGTGCGCTCCACCGAGAAGCAGGCGCAGACCTGGGAAGACCTTCCCGAGGACATCCGCAACACGTACGAGAAGCTCGGCATCCCCGAGGCCGAGCGTCAGCGCCTCGTCGCCGGGGTCGCCGCCCAGTACGAGTCCGAGGTCGTCTACCACCAGATCCGTGAGGATCTCGAGCAGCAGGGCGTCATCTTCCTCGACACCGACACCGCCCTCCGTGAGCACCCCGAGCTGTTCAAGGAGTACTTCGGCACCGTCATCCCCTCGGGCGACAACAAGTTCGCGGCGTTGAACACCGCGGTGTGGTCGGGCGGCTCGTTCGTGTACGTGCCCAAGGGCGTGCACGTCGAGATCCCGCTGCAGGCCTACTTCCGCATCAACACCGAGAACATGGGCCAGTTCGAGCGCACGCTGATCATCGCCGACGAGGGCAGCTACGTGCACTACATCGAGGGCTGCACCGCGCCGATCTACAAGAGCGACTCGCTGCACTCCGCGGTCGTCGAGATCATCGTCAAGAAGAACGCCCGCGTTCGGTACACGACCATCCAGAACTGGTCGAACAACGTCTACAACCTCGTCACCAAGCGCGCGATCGCGCACGAGGGCGCGACGATGGAGTGGATCGACGGCAACATCGGCTCCAAGGTGACGATGAAGTACCCGTCCATCTACCTCGCGGGCGAGCACGCCAAGGGCGAGACCCTCTCCGTCGCGTTCGCGGGCCCCGGCCAGCACCAGGACGCCGGCGCGAAGATGATCCACATGGCGCCCTACACGCAGAGCTCCATCGTGTCGAAGTCGATCGCCCGCGGCGGTGGCCGCGCCGGCTACCGCGGTGAGGTGCGCGTCGACCCGGCCGCTCACCACTCGGCGAACACGGTGCGCTGCGACGCGCTGCTCGTCGACACCATCTCCCGCTCCGACACCTACCCGGCGATCGACATCCGCGTCGACGACGTGCAGCTCGGTCACGAGGCGACGGTCTCGAAGGTCAGCGAGGAGCAGCTGTTCTACCTCATGTCGCGCGGCCTGCCCGAGGACGAGGCGATGGCGATGATCGTGCGCGGCTTCATCGAGCCGATCGCCCGCGAACTCCCCATGGAGTACGCACTCGAACTCAACAAGCTCATCGAGATGGGCATGGAAGGCAGCGTCGGCTGAGTCATGACTGACGGCACCACCGAAATCACCACCCTGTCGACCCCCGAGGGCGAGACCGTCGAAGAGGTCACCGGCACCGGGACGCGGCCCGCCATCATCGCCGACGCGACGAGCGGGCACGGCACCGTACCGGTCCAGACACGCAACGAGCGCTTCGCGTCGGCCGAGGTCTCCGACTTCCCCGAGGTCACCGGACGCGAGGCCAGCTGGAAGCTCACCCCCGTCGACAGGCTCGCCGAGCTGATCGCGGGCGACCTCGACGGCTCGCGCTACGAGATCGCCTCCGACGCGGTCGCCGACGTCGACGTCTCGTGGGTGCCGCGCACCGACGAGCGGATCGGTCTCGCCGGCATCCCCGAGGAGCGCGCCTCCGCGAACGCGTGGTCTACCTTCGGCGAGGCTCTCGCCATCACGGTGGGCGGCGAGGAGCACCGCGAGGTGCGCATCGCCCGCTCGGCATTCGGCCAGGCGCCGCGTGCCGCGCACACGATCATCGAGGCGAAGCCGTTCAGCAACGGCGTCGTGGTGCTCGACAACGCCGGGTCCGCGGTGCTCAGTGAGAACGTCGAGATCCTGATCGGCGACGGAGCCAAGCTCACCGTTGTGACAGTGCAGGACTTCGACGACGACGCCAAGTACCTCGCAACCCACTTCGCGCGGGTCGGTCGCGACGCGCAGTTCAAGCACGTCGTGGTCTCACTGGGCGGCGCCATCGTGCGCGTCAACCCGGCGGTGACGCTGGCCGAGTCGGGAGCCGACGGCGAGCTGCTCGGCGTCTACTTCTCCGACGCGCACCAGCACCTCGAGCAGCAGGTCTTCCTGTTCCACAAGGCGGCGAACACCCGTGGTCGCGTCAACTACAAGGGTGCTCTGCAGGGTGACGGTGCCCGCTCGGTCTGGATCGGCGACGTGCTCATCGGACCCGACGCGAGCGGCACCGACAGCTACGAGCAGAACCGCAACCTCGTGCTCACCGACGGCACCCGCGCCGACAGCATCCCGAATCTCGAGATCGAGACCGGCGACATCCTGGGTGCCGGCCACGCGAGCGCCACTGGCCGTTTCGACGACGAGCAGCTGTTCTACCTGCGCTCGCGCGGCATCCCCGAGGAGCTCGCTCGCCGCCTCGTCGTGCGCGGCTTCCTCGCCGAGATCGTGCAGAAGATCGGCTACGCACCGCTCGAAGAGCGTCTGCACGCGGCCATCGAGGCCGAACTGGAAGGCGGACGCTGATGGCGGCGGTCAACATCGGGCCCGAGTCCGACATCTCCGTCGAATCGGCGAAGAAGGTCGTCGTCGAGGGCATCGCGATCGCCGTGGTCCGCGACAGCGCCGGTGAGGTGCACGCCATCGGCGACACCTGCACGCATGGCGACATCTCGCTCTCCGAGGGCTTCGTCGAGGACGACACCTTGGAGTGCTGGGCCCACGGCTCGAAGTTCGAGCTGACCACGGGCAAGCCGCTCACCCTGCCCGCCTACGAACCGGTCCCCGTGTTCGGCGTCGAGATCATCGACGGCGACATCTGGATCGATCCCACCCCGAAGCCCGTCGACGCCTGAGCGTCGCCACCAACGTCTTCCGCAACGCCAGAAGGACCAACCGATGTCAACTCTGAAGATCACCGACCTGCACGTCAGCGTCGAAACCGACCAGGGCACCAAGCAGATCCTGCGCGGCGTGAACCTCACCATCAACAAGGGTGAGATCCACGCGATCATGGGCCCCAACGGCTCGGGCAAGTCGACCCTCGCCTACGCGATCGCCGGTCACCCCAAGTACACGGTCGACAGCGGGTCGATCACCCTCGACGGCGTCGAGGTGCTCGAGATGTCGGTCGACGAGCGCGCGAAGGCCGGTCTGTTCCTCGCCATGCAGTACCCGGTCGAGATCCCCGGCGTCACCAACTCCAACTTCCTGCGCACCGCGAAGACCGCGATCGCCGGCGAGGCCCCCTCCATCCGCACGTGGGTCAAGGACGTCCGCGACGCGATGGGCAAGCTCAAGATGGACGGCTCGTTCGCCGAGCGCAACGTCAACGAGGGTTTCTCCGGCGGCGAGAAGAAGCGCAACGAGATCCTGCAGCTCGAGCTGCTCAAGCCGCGGTTCGCAGTGCTCGACGAGACCGACTCGGGCCTCGACGTCGACGCGCTGAAGATCGTCTCCGAGGGCGTCAACCGCGCCCACGACGAGACCGACCTCGGTGTGCTGCTGATCACGCACTACACGCGCATCCTGCGCTACATCAAGCCCGACTTCGTGCACGTCTTCGTCGCCGGCCGCGTCGCCGAAGAGGGCGGCCCTGAGCTCGCCGAGCGTCTCGAAGAAGAGGGCTACGACCGCTTCGTGACGGCGGACGTCTGATGTCGGTCTCGCTGAGCGACGAGCGCTACTCCGAGATCTCGGAGGCGCTGAAGGACGTCGTCGACCCCGAGCTCGGTGTCAACATCGTCGACCTCGGGCTCATCTACGACCTGGCGTGGGACACCGAGAACGACGCGCTCATCATCTCGATGACCCTCACCTCGGCCGGCTGCCCACTCACCGACGTGATCGAGGAGGAGACCGCGGTCGCCCTCGACGGTCACGCCGAGCGGTTCCGCATCAACTGGGTGTGGATGCCGCCGTGGGGCCCCGAGAAGATCACCGACGACGGCCGCGAGATGATGCGCGCCATCGGCTTCGCGATCTGACCTTTCGTCGTAGGGGCGGCGCTGACTTGCCGACTTCACCCCGTCCTGGGCGCTGACAACGGGGTGAAGTGGGCGAGTCAGGCGGCGTCGGCGGCGCGTTCCAGGGCGGCGATGTCGATCTTCCGCATCGTCAGCATCGCCTCCATCGCCCGGCGGGCGCGACCCGGATCGGGGTCGGTCTGGAGCTCCATCAGGCGTCGGGGGACAATCTGCCAGGACACGCCGAAGCGGTCCTTCAGCCAGCCGCACTGGCTCTCCTCGCCGCCGCCCTCGAGCAGCGCGTCCCAGTAGCGGTCGACCTCGGCTTGATCAGCGCAGTCGACGAAGAGCGAGAACGCCTCGTTCAGCACGAAGTGCGGGCCGGCGTTCATCGCACGGATCTCCTGACCCGCGATCCGGAAGCGGACCACACGGGTCGGCCCGAACTCGTCGTCGTCGAGGATCTCGGAGTCGGGGAAGACGCTCGTGTAGAAGCGCATCGCTTCGGGCAGCTGGTCGTCGAACCAGAGGAACGGCGTGACCTTGTTCATTCGAGACTCCTCGGGATGATGTGTACGACGTGCACATCATCCCGCCGCGAGCGGTCGGAGTCGAGCGGTCAGCCCTGCTTGCGCGAGGCGAAGAACCATCCGGCGCGGATGAGGCCCGCGGCGACGACGGCCTTGACGATGCCGCCGACGATGAACGGGTAGAGGCCTGACACGAGGGTCTGCTCGACGGTGAGGCCGAGGGTGAATCCGAGCCAGGGGAGTCCGACGGCGAAGACGATGGCCGAGCCGGCGAGGTAGCTGACCATGCCGCCGAGGAAGCGACGGTCCCACTCACGCTCCGCGAGCCACCCGGTGAGTGCGGCGGCGAGCACGAACCCGACGATGTAGCCACCGGTCGGCCCGAGCAGCACGCTCCATCCGGCGCTCGCGTCACTGAAGATCGGGGCTCCGAGCGCACCGACGATGGCGTAGAGCACCATGGCGATCGCCCCGCGGGCCATGCCCAGCGCGCCGCCGACCAGCAGCACCGCGAGAGTCTGGCCGGTGATCGGCACCGGCCACAGCGGGATCGCGACCTGGGCGAGCACCGCGGTGAGCGCGGCACCGGCGACGACGAGCGCCCCATCCGTGACGAGGCTGCGCGCGATCACACGATCGGCGAGCACGGGACGACGGAGAACGGAGACGCTCGATGCCATGAGGATCCTTCGCGGGTCGGCCGCCGAGGCGGCGAGGACGCGGCCGGGAAGCGCGCGCTGGAACTTATACTAGAAGGCCGCCATCTTGCGGCTTGTGGAGCAAAGCTCCTAGGAAACACCTTTCTCACTGTCGAACAGAACGTAGGTATTGCTGTGCTCGCCGTCTCCGATCTCGAGATCCGAGTGGGTGCACGCACGCTCATGAGCGAGGTGAGCTTCCGCGTCGACAAGGGCGACAAGGTCGGTCTCGTCGGCCGCAACGGTGCCGGCAAGACGACTCTGACGAAGACCCTCGCGGGGGAGACGCAGCCGAACGCCGGTGTCATCAACCGCTCGGGCGAGATCGGCTACCTGCCGCAGGACCCGCGCTCGGGCGACCCCGAGCAGCTCGCGCGCACCCGCATCCTCGACGCCCGCGGGCTCGGGCAGCTCGTCCTCGGCATGCAGAAGGCCACCGAGGAGATGTCGAGCACCGACCAGAAGACCGCCGACGCCGCGATGAAGCGCTACGGCAACCTCACCGACCGCTTCCTCGCCCTCGGCGGCTATGCGGCCGAGGCGGAAGCCGCGTCGATCGCATCGAACCTCAACCTGCCCGACCGCATCCTCGACCAGCCCCTCAACACCCTGTCGGGTGGTCAGCGACGCCGCATCGAGCTAGCCCGCATCCTCTTCTCGGATGCCGAGACGATGATCCTCGACGAGCCGACCAACCACCTCGACGCCGACTCGGTCGTCTGGCTCCGCGACTTCCTGAAGAACTATCAGGGGGGCTTCATCGTCATCAGCCACGACATCGAGCTCGTCGGCGAGACCGTGAACAAGGTGTTCTACCTCGACGCGAACCGTCAGGTCATCGACATCTACAACATGGGGTGGAAGAACTACCTGCGTCAGCGCGAAGCCGACGAGGAGCGCCGCCGCAAGGAGCGGGTCAACGTCGAGAAGAAGGCGAGCGCCCTGCAGCTGCAGGCCGCCCGCTTCGGCGCCAAGGCGTCGAAAGCCGCCGCGGCCCACCAGATGGTCGCCCGTGCCGAGAAGATGCTCTCCGGGCTCGACGAGGTTCGTCAGGTCGACCGGGTCGCCGCGCTGCGCTTCCCCGAGCCGGCGCCGTGCGGCAAGACGCCGCTCATGGCGCACGGCCTCAGCAAGAGCTACGGGTCGCTCGAGATCTTCACCGCCGTCGACCTCGCGATCGACCGCGGCTCGAAGGTCGTCATCCTCGGCCTGAACGGTGCCGGCAAGACGACGCTGCTCCGCATGCTCGCGGGCGTCGATCAGCCCGACACCGGCACCATCGACCCGGGTCACGGGCTGCGCATCGGCTACTACGCGCAGGAGCATGAGAACCTCGACGTGAAGCGCACCGTGCTGCAGAACATGGTGTCGGCCTCGCCCGACATCACCGAGACCGAGGCCCGTCGCGTGCTCGGCTCGTTCCTCTTCACCGGCGACGACGGCCACAAGCCCGCCGGCGTGCTCTCCGGTGGCGAGAAGACCCGTCTGTCGCTCGCGATGCTCGTCGTCTCGAAGGCGAACGTGCTGCTGCTCGACGAACCCACCAACAACCTCGACCCGGCGAGCCGCGAGGAGATCCTCGGCGCGCTCGCCAACTACTCGGGCGCCGTGGTCCTGGTCAGCCACGACGAGGGCGCGGTCGAGGCGCTGAACCCCGAGCGGGTGCTCATCATGCCCGAGGGCACCGAAGACCTTTGGACCAAGGACTACGCCGACCTGATCTCGCTGGCCTGATTTCGCTGGCCTAGCGCCCGCCGGAGTCGATCAGCTCGTCCTCGACGTCGGAGTCGGTGCGCTTCGCCGCCCGCTTCCGTTCCCGCTTCGCGGCCCGTTCGCGCTCCTCGGGGTCTTCCGCGTTGAGGTAGCGGTACTCCTGGCGGATCGCGAAGCCGAGTCCGGCGAAGCCGATGATCGCGAAGATCACCCATTGGAACGCGTACGACAGGTGCGGGCCCTCGTCGGGCTCGGGGCGGATCGACGCGATCGGCATCTCGGCCACGGCCGGATCCTCGGACGCGACCAGGCCGTACGCCTCGGTGTAGACGGGCTCGTCGAGGATGCGGGCGACCTCCTCGAGCTGGATCGACGCGAGCACTCCGGCCTCGGACGTGCCGCCGGGAAGGGACGGCTCACCCGGCTTAAGTCGCGCGATCACCGTCACCTCGCCGCTGGGAGCGGCGGGGATCGTCTCGGGCGCGGTGACATCGGAGCCGACGGGAAGCCAGCCGCGGTCGACGACGAACACCGAGCCATCGGCGGTGCGCAGCGGTGCGAGCAGTTCGAAGCCGGCCTTGCCGCCGAGGGGCCGGTTGCGCACGAGCAGCTGCTCCTCGTAGACGCCCGTCACCTCGACGGGCAGCCACTCGTCGTCGGGCTCGTAGCTGTCGAGCCGGGGGAGCGCCTCGTCGAGCGGAATCGGCGCCGCGTCGTAGTTGGCGGCGACGCGCGCGTTCTCGACGACCTTCTCCTCGCGGCGCGCCAGTTGCCACCAGGACAGCAGCCCGCAGGCGATGGCGAACACGATCGCCAGCCCGAGATACCGCGCCCACCGGATGGAGAGCACGAAACGCCACCGGTTCATGCGGCACCACCCGTCCCAACCCCGTCCACGACCTCGACGGGGAAGTCGCGAGCGAGCAGGTAGTCGCGGAGGTAGTCACGATGCTCGTCGCAGGCGAGCCAGATCTTGCGTCGCGTCTCGTCGTGGATGCGCGGGTTGCGCCACACCACGCTCGCGGTGGCGGGGGAGACGCATCCCGCGCGCGAGCAGATCGGCGCGAGAATGTCGGCCGTCACGGCTGGTGCGGGTCGCGGCCCCGCAGCGGGTCGACGACGGGGAGGATCGCGCCCGGCCGCTCGACATCGGAGACCTTCGGCTTGCTCGTCACATTCGCGACGACGACCGCGATGTACGGAAGCACGATCGCGCCGGCAGCGGCGAGCAGGATCCACCACCAGTCGTGCAGGAACACCAGCAGGATGACGCAGATGGTGCGGATGCCCATCGCGATCGAGTACTTGATCATGCGTGCGCGTCGATCGTCCTGCGCCGAAGCGGGGAGGTTGGTGATCGACTGAGGCTGGTTGCGCTTGGTCATGGGGAAGGCACGCTCATGAGAGGCCTTCAGCCTACGCCCGCCGAACCGTGACTCGGCCGTGACCGCCTAGGCTTGATGACCGTCACCTTCGAAGGGATTCACGCGATGACGGCACGGACGGTTCTCATCACCGGCGGCAACCGAGGGATCGGCTACGCCATCGCCGAGGAGTTCGTGCGCCAGGGGCACCGGGTCGCGGTCACCTCGCGCTCCGGCAGCGGCGGCCCCGAGGGTGCGCTGACCGTCGCCGCGGACGTGACGGATTCGGCCAGCGTCGACGCCGCATTCACCGCCGTCGAGGCGGAGCTCGGGCCCGTCGAGGTCGTGATCGCCAACGCGGGCATCACCCACGACACTCTTGTACTGCGCATGTCGGAGGACGACTTCACCTCCGTGATCGACACGAACCTGACCGGAGCGTTCCGGGTCGTGAAGCGCGCGTCGAAGGGCATGCTCAAGGCGCGCTACGGACGCATCGTCCTCATCTCGAGCGTCGTCGGTCTGCTGGGCGGCGCCGGACAGGTCAACTACTCCTCGTCGAAGGCCGCGCTCGTCGGCATGGCCCGTTCGCTCACCCGCGAGCTCGGCGCCCGTGGCATCACCGCGAACGTGGTCGCCCCCGGGTTCATCGAGACCGAGATGACCGCGGAGCTGCCCGAGGCGCAGCAGGCCGAATACCTCAAGCAGATCCCCGCCGGCCGGTACGCGTCGGCCGCCGAGGTCGCGAAGGTCGTCGCCTGGGTCGCCGGCGACGAGGCCGCCTATATCTCGGGCGCCGTCATCCCTGTCGACGGCGGTCTCGGGATGGGTCACTGACCTTTCCGGACGTCTGACTCATCGCGCGCCGGCAGGTCGGATCGCGGTGCTCTCCCTGATCTTCAGTTCGTAGCCGAGCGTCACCGATCGGGGAGGCCGTTCGTCGTCGCTCTGGCGTTCGGCGAGCAGCTGCACGGCCGCCTCGGCCATGCCGTCGAGATCCCACGCCACGGTGGTGAGCGGCGGCACGGTGAACGCTGACTCGTCGATGTCGTCGAACGCGGCGACGGCGATGTCCTCGGGCACACGGACCCCCGACATGTGCAGGCGGCTGAGCGCCCCCGCGGCGGTCACGGCGTTGAAGCAGAGCACCGCATCGGGCCGCTGACCGGATGCGAGGATCTCGGCCATCACCGCGTCGCCGTCGGCCCTGCTGTACCCGGCGCTCGGGAACCACAGCTCGGGCTCGGGGGTGACACCGGCAGCCTCGAGCCCCATCAGATGCCCTGAGTGCCGGAGCCGGGTGGTGCGCAGCTCGGAATCGGGAGTGATGCCGATCGTCGCGATGCGGCGCCTCCCGGTGTCGACGAGGTGCTCGGTGATCGCCTTCGCCGCGTCCACTCCCTCGGCGGCGACGTGGTCGGCCACCGGGTCGGCCTCGGGCTCCTCGAGGAGCACGATCGGAGTGTCCTTGCTCCGGCTCACGAGATCGATGGCGCTCAGCGCCTCGGGCTGCAGGATCATGCCGTCGACGAGGTAGGGCATGGACTGCACCAAACGATCCTCGGTCGCCTTGCGCCCACCGGTCTCTTCGATCAGCACCGTCCATCTCTGCGCGGCGGCAGCGGCGATGACGCGCCCCGCGAGCTGAGCGAAGTACGGATTGTCGAGAGTCGGCACGGCGAGCGCGATGAAACCGGTCCTGCCGCTGCCCATGCTGCGGGCGGACAGGTTGACGCGGTAGCCGAGCTCCTCGATCGCCGCCTGCACCTTCGCACGCGTCGTCTCGGACATGTACGGGTAGCCGTTGACGAAGTTCGACACGGTCTTCTCGGACACGCCGGCGCGCGCGGCGACGTCGGCGAGCCGGGGTCTCGGCGGGGTCATACGCGCTCCTTCCGAACAGAACTCTACAGCGCTGCAGAATGTCCTGGACAACGGTTCTACAGCGCTGTACGGTTCCACGCAACGGGATGCACCGAGGGATCCCCCGATGACGAGGAAGTCACATGAGAAGAGGCGTTCTGGCTGCCACCGCGCTCGCCGCGGTCGTGGCCCTTCCCCTTGCCGGCTGCACCGGCGGAGCTCCGGGAGGCGGTGGTGATTCCGACCCGAACACCATCCGGTTCCTCATCGGTCAGCCGGAGGACACGGCAGACCTCGACCTGACCAAGGCCGACATCGCCGCGTTCACCGAGGAGACCGGCATCGAGGTCGAACTCGACGTCGTCCCCTCCGAGAACATGCGGACCGTGCTGCAGACGCAGCTGCGCTCGGGCGAAGGCCCCGACGTCTTCGGCTACGACACCGGCCCCGGCTTCGCGGGAGCGCTCGAAGAGGCGGGGCTGCTCTACGACCTGACCGACGCCTACGCCGAGAACGACTGGCCCATCTACGACTTCGCGAAGGAGCGCGTCACCTTCGGCGGCAAGCTGGTCGGCATCCCGAACGAGATCGAGAGCGTCGGACTCTTCTACAACAAGACGATGTTCGACGAGCTCGGCATCGGGCAGCCTCAGAACCTCGCCGACCTCTCCGCGGCGGCCGAGACCATCCGCGACAACGGCACCATCCCCATGGCGATCAGCGACAAGGAAGGCTGGCAGGGCGGCCACCTGCTCAGCATGGTGCTCTCGAGCGAGGTCGGCGGCGACGCGGTCGAGGCGCTGATCGACGGCGAGAGCTCGTGGGATTCGCCCGAGGTGATCGACGCCCTCGACGTGCTGAGCAGCTACAACGCCGACGGATTCTTCACCCCGTCGCCGACGGCCGTCACCTACGACAACGCCAACGCGCTGTTCTACTCCGGTGACGCCGCGATCAACCCGACCGGCAGCTGGCTCGCGCAGGACATCGAGCGCAACGTCGACTTCGAGGTCGCCTACATGCCGTGGCCCTCGTCGGACTCGCCGGGCATCTTCAGCGGTGGACTCGGGTCCGGCCTGTTCATCTCGGCCTCCACGACCAAGGCCGACGCAGCCGTCGAGTTCCTCAACTGGAACCTCACTCCGGAGCACGGACGCTGGCAGGTCGAGAACCAGCAGAGCATCCCCGCGTTCCCCGTCGACACGGAGGGAATCGAGGCGACGCCGCTGTTCACGCAGATCCTCGCGGACGCGGCGAAAATCGCGGACGGCACCGGAGACTTCGGCTACAACGTCGACGTCCTGATGTCCGACACCTTCAACGAGGCCATGTGGGACGGCATCCAGGCCATCCTCACCGGTCAGAAGGACGCGGCGCAGGTCGCCGCCGACCTCGAGACCAACTACTGACAGTGACAACGGCAGCCCTCCCGGCAGCGACCGCGGCGACGCCCTTGAAGCGTCGCCGCGGGAGCGGGGGACCGACGAGCACCTCGCCCGCGGTCACCCGACGGGCGCAGACGCGCCTCGGTCTCCTCCTCGTCGCTCCCGTCATGATCATGACGGTCGTCTTCTTCCTCTTCCCGCTCGGCAACGCGCTCTACTACTCCGTCGTCGACTTCAACGGCATCAACCCGAACCCCGAGTTCGTCGGCCTCGCGAACTTCCAGGAGATGTTCCTCGACCCCGAGGTGTGGCACGCGCTCGGCAACAACTTCATCTGGATCATCGTCGGCACCGCCGCGCCGCTCATCATCGGCCTGCTGGTGTCCGTGCTGCTCTGGACGACGCGCACGGGAAGCCCGATCTACCGGGTCATCTTCTTCCTGCCCTACGTGCTGCCCGGAGTGGCGATCGGCATCGTGTGGGGCTGGATCTACGACCCAGTCAGCGGCTGGCTCAACCAGGCGCTCACCGCGATCGGACTCGGCGATCTCACCCGCGGCTGGCTCGGCGACCCGAACATCGCGCTCTACGCGGTGCTCGCCACCGCGGTGTGGGCCTCCACGGGCTTCGTGATCGTGATCCTGCTCTCGGCCCTGCGCAACGTCGACATCGAGCTCGTCGACTCGGCGAAGATCGACGGCGCGAACCCGGCGCAGCGGCTCTGGTACGTGATCCTGCCGCAGATCATGCCCGTCTTCCTGATGGTGCTGACCCTCACCCTCGTCGGCGGGTTCAGCGTGTTCGACATCATCTTCATCATGACCGGCGGCGGCCCCGCCGGCGCCACGAACACGATCGGCACGTACGCCTACAGCCAGGCGTTCGAACTGAGCCGCATCGGGTACGGCACGACGCTCGCGTTGCTCATCACCGTGCTGTCGGTGCCGTTCGCCGTCTTCCTCAACCGCCTGCAGCGGCGGCTCTCGCTCGATGGGACCGGTGCCTGATGACCAGCTCGACCCTCTCCCGCCCCGACACCGCGCGCGGCCCGCGCGACCGACAGCAGCGGAACGCCCCCACGGAGCTGCGACGCCCGCGTCCGCAGTTCGGTCGGCACCTGCTGCTGCTCGTGCTGGCGCTGTTCACCCTGTTCCCGGTGCTGCTCGTCATCTCCACGACGCTGAAGACGCCCGAGGACGTGCGGGTCAACCCGTTCGGGTTCTTCTCGACGATCTCGCTGCAGAACATCGTCGACGCGTGGACCGTCGGACGCTTCAGCGACTACCTGTTGAACAGCATCCTGCTCACCGTGCCGAGCACCGCGCTCGTCATCATCTTCTCGACGATGGCCGGCTACACCTTCGCGCGGCTGCCCTTCCGGGGACGCACGGCGATGTTCTACCTCGTGGTCCTCGGACTGCTGGTGCCGTTCTTCACCTACATGATCCCGCTGTACTTCCAGCTGCGCTCGATGGGGCTGCTCGACACCCTCGCCGGCGCCGTGCTGCTGCTCACCTCGACGGGGCTGTCGTTCGGCACCTTCTTCATGCGGGCGTTCTTCTCGGATCTCCCGATGGAGCTCGAGCAGGCGGCGCGCGTCGACGGGGCGTCGGAGCTGCGGATCTTCCTGAGCGTCATGCTTCCGCTCGCCCGCTCCGGCATCGGCGCGCTGACGGTGTTCACCTTCCTCGGCAACTGGAACAACTTCCTGATCCCGTTGCTCTACCTGCCCGGCGGCGACTTCCGTCCGCTGACCTCGGGCCTCTACATGTTCACCGGCGGCCGGTCGCTCGACATCGGGCCGCTCGCCGCCGGAACCCTGATCACGATCCTCCCCGTGATCGTGCTCTTCATCGTGCTCCAGCGTCAGGTGACGCAGGGGTTCCTCTCGGGAGCGGTCAAGGGCTGAGCCCGCGACCCGCCACCCGCTCATCAGCCACGGAAAGGAAACACCGCCAATGGGCCGCATGGTCAGCTTCACCTCACCCCGCCTCGCCTCGGTCATCGACGAGGACTCGCGTCCTCTCGAGTCCGACGAGGTCCGCATCGCCACCCTCTACTCCGGCATCTCCGCCGGAACCGAGCTCACGGCGTATCGCGGCACCAATCCCTACCTCAACAAGCGGTGGGATGAAGACCGCCGCCTGTTCGTCGACGGGTCAACGAGCTTCGAGTACCCGGTCAACGGCTGGGGGTACGAGGAGGTCGGCGAGGTGACGGAGGTCGGCTCCGCGGTGACCACGGTCGCCATCGGCGACGTGATCTGGGGCACCTGGGGGCACCGATCCGAAACGATCCAGAAGGTCGACCGGGCCGAGAAGCGCATCCTCGACAAGGGCGCCGACCCGCGGATCGGCATCTTCAGCCACATCGGCGCCATCGCCCTCAACGTCGTGCTCGACGCCGACATCCACATCGGCGAGACGGTCGCCGTCTTCGGGCTCGGCGTCCCCGGCCAGCTCGTCGCCCAGCTGGCGCGTCTGAACGGGGCCCGCGTCATCGGCGTCGACGGAGTCGCCGCACGCCGCGACCTCGCGCTCGAACTCGGCGCCGACGAGGTGATCGACGCGAGCGCCGGGGGAGTGGCGGAGCGCATCCGCGAGCTCACCGACAACCGCGGCGCCGACGTGTGCCTCGAGGTGACCGGCAACTACGCCGCCATGCACGAGGCCATCCGCTCGGTCGCCTACAGCTCGCGCGTCTGCGTCGCCGGCTTCATGCAGGGCGACGGGGTCGGCCTGCGTCTCGGCGAGGAGTTCCACCACAACCGCGTCGCCGTCATCGGCTCGCAGATCTCGGGCGTCGCTCCGGCGCTCCGTCACCGATGGGACGAGTACCGCCTGCAGCGCACGGCGATCGACCTGGCGGTCGCCGGCCGCCTGCAGGTGACTCCGCTGATCTCGCACACCATGCCGCTCGAGCAGGGCCGCGAGGCGTTCGAACTGCTCGATGGCGCCCCGCGCGACGTCCTCCAGGTCGTGCTCGACGCGAAGGCGGTCTGATCGTGGCGTTCAAGCTGGCTGCCCAGGAGTCGACCTGCGAGGGCGACACCCTGGAGGAGAAGTTCGCGTTCGCGAAGTCCGTCGGCTTCGACGGCATCGAGCTCTCCGGTCGCGGTAACGGCGTCTTCCTGTCCCGCGTCGACGAACTGAAGGCGGCGCGCTCCGCCGGGGTGGAGATGCCGAGCGCGGTCGCGCACGTCGACTACTTCATCGGCGACTTCGACCCCGATCGTCGACGCGCCGCGATCGACGAGCTGAAGGATCTCCTGGGCGTCGTCGCCGAGGCCGGCGGGCTCGGCTTCGTGACCCCGCACGCCTTCGGCCTCTTCTCGCGGCATCTGCCCCCGTTCACCCCGCCGCGCAGCGACGAGGAGTCGCGCCGCCTGCTGCTCGAGGCCCTCGACGAGGTCGCCCAACACGCCGCGGGACTCGGTGTCACCGCCTACCTCGAACCGTTGAACCGCTTCGAGGACTTCGTCGTCAACACGCTCGCCGACGCGAGCTGGTACGTCGACGAGATCGCCTCGCCCGGCCTCGCCGTGGTGGCGGACACCTGGCACATGTCCATCGAGGAGTCCGACATCGGCGCTGCGATCCGCGCGGCGGGCTCCCGCATCGGCCACGTCCAGTTGGGCGACAGCAACCGGCTCGAGCCGGGTGCGGGCCACTACGACTGGCCGCAGACCCTCGAAGCGCTCGACGACATCGGCTACGAGGGCTGGCTCGCGATGGAGTGCGGCCTCAGCGGCCCGGCGCGCGAGGTGCTCCCTCGAGTCGCCGATCTTCTCCGGCGGGTCTGACGATGCGGGTCACGGTGTGGAACGAGGGGGTCCACGAGCAGGATCCGACGATGCAGGTCCGCTATCCCAAGGGGATGCACGGCGCCATCGCCGGCGCCCTCCGGGAGCGCCTACCCGGCGTCGAGGTGCGCACCGCGACGTTGGCCGACCCCGGGCAGGGGCTGCCCGACGAGATCCTCGACACGACCGATGTGCTGCTCTGGTGGGGCCACGTCGCTCACGACGAGGTCGACGACGCGCTCGTCGCGCGGGTGAAGGAGCGCGTCCTCGCCGGGATGGGCCTCATCGTGCTGCACTCCGGGCACTTCTCGAAGATCTTCATCTCCCTGATGGGGACCACGTGCTCGCTGGCGTGGCGCAACGAGGGCGAACGGGAGCTCGTGTGGACCGTCGACCCCGGGCATCCCATCGCCGAGGGGGTGCCCCAACCGATCGTCATCCGTCAGCAGGAGATGTACGGCGAGCACTTCGACATCCCGCAGCCCGACGAGCTCGTCTTCATCAGCTCGTTCGCGGGCGGCGAGGTCTTCCGGTCGGGCGTCACCTACCGCCGCGGGCGCGGCAAGGTGTTCTACTTCAGCCCCGGCGATCAGGACTTCCCGGTCTACCACCAGCCCGAGATCCAGCTCGTCCTCGCCAACGCGGTCACCTGGGCGGCGCCGCCCGCCGAACGCGTCCTGCCCGCCGTCAGCAATCCGTCGGCCGAGTGGTTCCTGACATGAGAGTTCCGCTCGGGCTGCGCGGGACGAGCTGACGTGCACCGGCGGCGTCGGATGATGCTCGTCGCGGCGGCCGCCGCGGTGGTCTGCCTCGGCGTCGCCGGCTGCTCGTTCGAGCCGGAGCGCAGCGCTGCGGTCGACGTCGACCTTCCGGAGCCGTTCGCCCTCGATGCCGACTTCGCCGACCCGGACATCCTGTCGACGACCGAGGGCATGATCGCCTACGCGACGCAGTCGGAGGACGCGCACGTCCAGGTCGCCACATCGCCGGACGGGCAGCGGTGGACGCTGACCGACACCGACGCGATGCCGGTGCTGCCGGACTGGGTCCGAGCCGGCGACACGTGGGCTCCCGATGTGGTGGCGTGGGAGGGCGGTCACCTGCTCTTCCACACCAGCACCGACGACGCGAGCGGCGTGCAGTGCATCGGGGTGGCGCGCTCGCGGTCGGCGCTCGGCCCGTTCGTCGAGGTGGGGGAGGCGCCGCTCGTGTGCCCCACCGGTGTCGGAGCCATCGACGCCTCCTTCTTCGTCGATGTCGATGGCAGCGCCCACCTGCTCTGGAAGGTCGACGCGAACTGCTGCGGCGGCACCGGGGAGATCTGGATCGCGCCGCTCGACCACAGCGGGACGCGGCTCGAGGGCCCGGCGACCCTGCTGCTCAGCGCCGATACGCCAGGCGAAGGACGAGTGGTCGAGGCGCCGACGCTGGTGTGGAGGGACGGCCGATACGTGCTGCTGCACTCGGCGGGCGACTACTACACGCTCGAGTACTCGATCCGTTGGGCGTCGTCTTCGGCGCTGCTCGGCCCCTACGTCAAGGCGCCGCAACCGCTACTGTCGACGGAGAGCTCCGACTTCGCCTACATCGGTCCCGGCGGACAGGACGTCACCGACGACCGGATCTTCTTCCACTCCTGGGACGCCGGACACGGATACCGGGGGATGAGCAGCTTGGCGCTCACCTGGGACGGCTACCGGCCGCAGGTCGTGCTCGAACGCGCGCCCGACTGAGTCGGTGCGGGGCGGTCAGCCGCGCAGACCGAGCAGCGCCAGCACCTGACTGAGGTCGCGCACGTCGATGGCCACGTCGGCGGCCGCTCGCACGGCGGGCTTCGCGTCGAACGCGACAGAGAGTCCGGCGACCGCCATCATGGCGAGATCGTTGGCGCCGTCGCCCACCGCCACAGTGCGACCCATGGGAACGGCTGCGGCCGACGCCCACTCGATCACCGCGTCGGCCTTGGCGCGAGCATCCACGATCGGCCCGTCGACGGCTCCGGTCAGCCGGCCGTCGCGCACTGCCAGCCGGTTCGCGCGGTGGAAGTCGAGGCCGAGACGCTCGGCCAGCGGGTCGAGGAGCTCGTGGAACCCGCCCGAGACGACGCCGACGAGGCCCCCGGACCCGTGCACGCCGTCGATCAGCTCCGGGACGCCCTCGGTGACCCTGATCTGCGCGTACACCTCGTCGAGAACGCCGACCGCGAGCCCTTCGAGGGTCGCCACCCGTTCGCGCAGGCTCTCGGCGAAGTCGATCTCGCCGCGCATGGCCCGCTCGGTGACGTCGCCGACGAGTGCGCGGCTGCCCGCGGCGTCGGCGAGGAGTTCGATGACCTCGTCCTCGATCAGCGTCGAGTCGACGTCGAGCACCACGAGGGGACCCGGCACTGCCGCGGCCCGCTCTCCGGTTACGCCGATACCCGCTCTCCCTTGCCCACGACGGTGATACCGCTGTCGGTCACCGTGAAGCCGCGTGAGCGGTCGAGGTCGTGGTCGATGCCGACCCGCGCGCCCTCTTCGACCACCACGTTCTTGTCGAGGATAGCGCGAGAGACGACGGCGTTCGGGTACACGCGGGCGCGGTCGAAGAGCACCGAATCGGTGACCACCGCACCGGATTCGATCGTCGACCAAGGGCCGAGCACGCTGCGTTCGATGCGTGCGCCCGAGATCAGCGAACCGAGCGAGACGATCGAGTCGACCATCGTGCCATTGTTGCCGACCGAGTCGCGCACGAACTTCGCGGGCGGCGAGTTCAACTGCTGCGTGAAGATCGGCCATGACCGGTTGTAGAGGTTGAAGACCGGCAGCGCCGCGATGAGGTCCTGGTGGGCCTCGAAGAACGAGTCGATGGTACCGACGTCTCGCCAGTAGAAACGGTCGCGATCGGTGGCCCCGGGCACCTCGTTGTTGTTGAGGTCATAGACGCCCGCATCGCCGCGCGACACGAAGCCCGGGATGATGTCGCCGCCCATGTCGTGGTTCGAGCCCGGCAGGTCGGCGTCGGCACGGACCGCGTCGACGAGCGCGTCGGTGTTGAAGACGTAGTTGCCCATCGAGGCGAGCACCTCGCCGGGGGAGTCGGGGAGACCCTCCGCGTCCTTCGGCTTCTCGAGGAACTCGGCGATGCGGCTCGGGTCGGAGTGGTCGACCTGGATGACGCCGAACTGGTCGGCCAACGAGATCGGCTGCCGGATGGCGGCCACCGTCGCGCCGACACCCGAGGCGATGTGCGCATCGATCATCTGGCTGAAGTCCATGCGGTACACGTGGTCGGCACCGACCACGACCACGATGTCGGGCTTCTCGTCGTTGATCAGGTTGAGGCTCTGCAGGATCGCGTCGGCCGAGCCCGTGTACCAGCGCTTGCCGAGTCGCTGCTGCGCGGGCACCGACGCCACGTAGGCGTTCAGCAGTCCCGACAGACGCCAGGTCTCGGCGACGTGCCGGTCGAGACTGTGCGACTTGTACTGGGTGAGAACGACGATCTGCGTGAGCCCCGAGTTGATGAGGTTCGACAGCGCGAAATCGATGAGGCGGTAGGTGCCGCCGAACGGCACCGCCGGCTTCGCCCGGTCGGCAGTGAGCGGCATGAGGCGCTTACCCTCGCCGCCAGCCAGAACGATGCCGAAGATCTTCTTCGATGCCATGGGCTGAGTGTATTCCTACGATCCTGCGTTCCCCCAGGGAGCTTCCAGGAATCGGTCGCAGATCGCTGCGCTAGTTTGGTCCCCGTGCGAGTCGATCTGCTGACAAGGGAGTATCCGCCGGAGGTATACGGGGGAGCGGGGGTGCACGTCGCCGAGCTCGTCACGGCGCTGCGTCACGACATCGACGTGCAGGTGCGCTGCTTCGGTCTTCCTCGCAACGAGCCGAACACCCACGCCTATCTCGTGCCGCCTCAGCTCGCGAACGCGAACCCGAGCATCGCGACGCTCGGCGTCGACCTGCAGATCGCCCAGGACACCGCCGGCGCCGACCTCGTGCACTCGCACACCTGGTACGCGAACGCGGCCGGCCGCGTCGCCTCTCTGCTACACGGCATCCCGCACATCGTCACCGCGCACAGCCTCGAGCCGCTGCGCCCCTGGAAGGCGGAGCAGCTCGGCGGCGGATACCGCGTCTCGAGCTGGATCGAGCGGGAGGCGTTCGAGAACGCCGACGCCGTCATCGCCGTGAGCGAGGGCATGCGCCGCGACATCCTCCGTTCCTACCCGGCGCTCGACGAGTCGCGGGTCGAGGTCGTCTACAACGGCATCGACCTCGACGTGTGGGCCCCGCTGCACGACGACGACCTCGTCCGGTCGCTCGGCGTCGACCCGACCCGGCCCGCCGTCGTCTTCGTCGGACGCATCACCCGCCAGAAGGGGCTTCCCTACCTGCTCCGCGCCGCGCGTGCGCTGCCCGACGACGTCCAGCTCGTGCTCTGCGCGGGAGCGCCGGACACCGCCGAGATCCTCGCCGAGGTCACCGCCCTCGTCCGCGAGCTGCAGCAGGAGCGGGCCGGCGTCGTCTGGCTCGACCGCCTGCTCAGTCGCCAGGAGCTGTCGGCGGTGCTGACGGCCGCGACGGTGTTCGTGTGCCCGTCCATCTACGAGCCGCTCGGCATCGTGAACCTCGAAGCCATGGCCTGCGGGGCCGCCGTCGTCGGCACCGCCACCGGCGGCATCCCCGAGGTCGTCGCCGACCACGGGACCGGGCGTCTCGTCCCCATCGAACAGGTCGAGGACGGCACCGGCACGCCGATCGACCCCGACAGGTTCGTCGCCGACCTGGCCGGCACCCTCATCGAAGTGGTGTCCGATCCCGAGCAGGCGAAGCGCTACGGCGAGGCCGGTCGTCGCCGGGCGGAAGAACTGTTCAGCTGGACCCGGATCGCCGAGGACACGCGCCGCGTCTACCAGCGCGTACTCGGCGGTTGAGCCGCGTCCGCGTCGGTAGGGTTGACGCATGAGCACGGTTCTCGAGTTGTCCGACGTCACGGTGACCCGGAGCGGCACCACGATCCTCGACCAGGTGTCGTGGAAGGTCGACAGCTCTGAGCGTTGGGTCATCCTCGGACCGAACGGTGCAGGCAAGACCACGATGCTCCAGGTCGCGGCGGCGCTCATGCACCCGTCCCTCGGCACCGCGGACGTCCTCGGGCAGCGCATCGGCTCCGTCGACCTGTTCGAGCTGCGCCCCCGCATCGGCTTCGCATCCACCGCGATGGCCCGCCGTGTGCCCGCCAGCGAATCCGTCATCGACGTCGTCCTCACCGCCGCGTACTCGGTGACGGGACGCTGGAACGAGCAGTACGAGGAGCTCGACGTGCGTCGCGCCTCCCGCGTGCTCGCCGAATGGAAGCTCTCGCACCTCGAGCAGCGCCGGTTCGGCGAACTCAGCGACGGCGAGCAGAAGCGCGTCCAGATCGCCCGCGCCGTGATGACCGACCCCGAGCTCCTGCTGCTCGACGAGCCGGCCGCGAGCCTCGACCTCGGCGCCCGTGAAGAGCTGCTGCAGCTGCTCGGCGGATACGCGAGCTCACCGTACGCGCCGGGGATCATCATGGTCACCCACCACGTCGAAGAGATCCCGCCGGGCTTCACGCATGCGCTGCTGCTCGATCAGGGCAAGGTCGCCGCAGCCGGCCCCATCGGCGAGGTCATCACGTCGGAGGTGCTGTCGGGGACGTTCGGTCTGCCGCTCACCGTCGATGAGACCGACGGCCGCTTCACCGCTCGCGCCGCCGATCGCTGACACTCCGCCTGCTCGGCCTCGCCGGGTGCGCGGGCGGGTGCTATCCTTGTCTGTCGGCCCAGAGTCTGCGGACGCGCGGCCAGAAGTTTGTCCGTCTCCCATCTTTCGATCAAAAGGTTCTTTCATGAAGTCCGGTGCACACCCCGAGTACGCTCCCGTCGTTTTCCGCGACCTGGCCTCGGGTGAGACCTTCCTCACTCGTTCGACCGTTTCGAGCAGCAAGACCATCGAGTGGGAAGACGGCAGCACCTACCCGGTGATCGACGTCGAGATCTCGTCGGCCTCGCACCCCTTCTACACCGGCAAGCAGCGCATCATGGACAGCGCCGGCCGCGTCGAGAAGTTCAACCAGCGCTTCAAGAACTTCGGCAAGTAAGCCCGCCGAAGTTTCGAGCAGAGGAAGCCCCGCCGCATCAGCGGCGGGGCTTCCCTCGTTCCTGGGCACGCTGCGCTCTCGATACGCTCGTTCCTCGCTACTCGAGCCGTCTCGACACGGCGCTTCGCGCCTACTCGACGACCGAAATCCCGATCGTCGAGTAGCGACGAAGGAGCGTACCGAAACGGGTCGAGTAAGCGCAGCGCACCGAGACCACAGCGCTGCGCGAGGCGGCGGTGCCGCTACTTCGTGGTGGTGGCCAACTCGGCGCGGAGGGGCCACCCCGTGTGGCAGGTGAAGTCGGGATCCTTCACGCGGCGCATGTACTCGATGAAGCTCTCGGTCTGCTCGCGGCACCACCCGACCTGCAGGTCGTGCAGTTTGGCCGCCGAGACCCTCAGCTCCGCCGAGTAGCGACGTGCGAGCGCCTGCGCAACGCGACCCGCGGCGATGGCGTCGGCGCTCGCATCGTGGGCGTCGACCAGCGCCACCCCGTAGTACTCGGACGCCGCGGTCAGCGTGCGCTTGCCCTTGCGGTAGCGGTCGACGGCCTTGTCGATCACCAGCGGATCGATGACGTGCAGCGTGTCCTCGAGCTCGTCGTGACCGTGGCGCCGCGCCTCGTGGAGCAGCACCGTCAGGTCGTACGGGGCGTTGTAGACGACGACCGGAATGCCCCGCCCCGCGAGCGAGCGCAGGGTGTCGAGGATCTCGGCGACCACGGTCGACGCGTCGCGGCCCTCCGCACGGGCCCTCTCCGTCGTGATGCCGTGGATGGCCGACGCGCCCTCGGGGATCTCGATGCCGGGGTCGGCGAGCCAGTCATTGCGCTCGATCGACTCTCCGGCGGCGTCAAGGACGCCGATGTGGGCGCTGACGATGCGCGCGGTGGCGGGATCGATGCCGGTCGTCTCGAGGTCGAAGACACCGACGATCGACGCCCACTCGGGCACGTCGGGGGCGACGAACACCATCGGGGCGTCGGCTTCGAGCTCGGCCTCGATGACGAGCTCCTGCACAGGGTCGGCCCGGAACACGGTGCGGGGGATGACGCCACCGCCGGGGGCCTGCGTCGTCGCGCCGTTGAGCTCGTCGAAGTCGAGTCCGTCGAGGGTCAGATCTGCTGCCACGCGGTCAGGCTACGGGGCACCTCCGACCGGCCCGCGGATCACGCGCCGCATCGACGCAAACCGCAGACGCGAACCGCAGACGCGAACGCGGGATCAGACCGCGGGCTGCGCGTCGACGATCTTCAGCCAGTAGAAGCTCTGGCTGCCGAGCGTCAACGCGACCCCGCCTTCGGCGTCGATGCTCGGGAACTCGCCGCCGCCGAACAGATCGACGAGTCTCGCGCCGGCGTGCTCGGGCGCGGTGATGCGCACGCTGATCGGGTTGTGCGAGAAATTGAACACGCAGAGGATGTCCTCGGCCGCGTCGCCGACGTGCTGCCCGACGCCGGCGCCGGGGGAGCCGGCGTAGGAGCGGACGAACGCCAGCGCCGACTCGTGGTCGGTGTCCTGCACGTGCAGCGACCCGAGACCGAACGTGGGGTGCGCCTTGCGGGTGTGGATCACGTTGCGCACCCAGTGCAGCAGCGACCGCGACTGGGCGAGCTGCGCCTCGACGTTGACGAGCGTGTAGTTGTAGACCAGCGACTGCACGACCGGCAGGAACAGCTTGCCGGGGTCGGCCGACGAGAACCCGGCGTTGCGGTCGGGGGTCCACTGCATCGGCGTGCGGCTCGCGTCACGGTCGGGCAACCAGATGTTGTCGCCCATCCCGATCTCGTCGCCGTAGTAGAGGAACGGGCTGCCGGGCAGCGAGAACAGCAGCGCGTGCGCCAACTCCATCTCGGCGCGCGAGTTGTCGAGCAAGCTCGCGAGGCGCCGACGGATGCCGATGTTCGAACGCATCCGCGGGTCGTACGCGTACCAGCCGTACATCGCCTGCCGGTACTCCTCGGAGACCATCTCGAGCGTCAGCTCGTCGTGGTTGCGCAGGAACACGCCCCACGCGGCGCCCTCGGGGACGTCGGTGGTCTCCTTCAGGATGCGGATCAGCTCGCCGGAGGTCTGCGCCCGGAGCGAGTAGAAGATGCGCGGCATCGTGGGGAAGTCGAACGCCATGTGGCATTCGGGCTCCTCCTCGGTGCCGAAGAACGCGGCGACCTCGCGCGGCCACTGGTTGGCCTCCGCGATCAGGATGCGGCCCGGGTAGTCGCGATCGACCATGGCCCGCAGCTTCTTGATGAAGTCGTGGGTGGGCGGCTCGCCCTCGCCGTTGCCGTCCTCCGACTCGTAGAGGTACGGGATGGCGTCGAGCCGGAGGCCGTCGACGCCGAGGTCGAGCCAGAAGCGCACGATGTCGAAGATCGCGTCGTGCACGGCCGGGTTCTCGAAGTTGAGGTCGGGCTGGTGGGAGAAGAAGCGGTGGAAGAAGAACTGCCGACGCACCGAATCGAAGGTCCAGTTGGACTCCTCGGTGTCGACGAAGATGATGCGGATGTTCTCGTACTTCTCGTCGGTGTCGCTCCACACGTAGAAGTCGCCGAAGGGACCATCGGGGTCTTCACGGGACTGCTGGAACCACTCGTGCGCGTCGGAGGTGTGGTTCAGCGGGAAGTCCATGACGATGCGCATGTTGCGCTCGTGCGCCTTGGTGACGAGCTCGCGGAACTCGTCGATCGTGCCGAACTCCGGCAGCACTGCCTTGAAGTCGGAGACGTCGTACCCGCCGTCACGCAGGGGCGAACGGTAGAACGGCGGCAGCCAGAGCGCATCGACACCGAGCCACTGCAGGTAGTCGAGGCGGGCGGTGAGCCCGCCGAGATCGCCGGTCCCGTCTCCGTTGCTGTCGGCGAACGAGCGCACCATGACCTCGTAGAACACCGCGCGGCGGTACCACTGAGGATCGAGGGTGAGGCCTGGCAGTGTGATCGGTGCGGTGAAGCTCACAGCTCTCCTTCCGGCGGCGGAACCTCTCCAGTCTAGGTAGGTGCGAGTTGAATGCACCGAGACCGCCGCCTGAGCGAATGCCGAGTGTCTCCCGTGCGCACACGGCTCCGGATACCGGTCGGAGCGCACGTGCGGAGCGGCGGACCGACCGTAGACTCGACCCGATGAAGCAGGTCGTCTCGCCCTACGCCGCCGTGATGTCGCGCGAACCGGGGCGACGCTCCGACGTCGATCTGCTGGGCGGCACGACCGCCTACTGGGAGTACGGCGCCGTCGACGCGGTGCGGACCCTCGTGCTGGTGCACGGCTTCCGCGGCGACCACCACGGACTCGAGGCGGTCGCCGCGCACCTCTGCGCGATCGACCCGGGCCTGCGCGTCATCGCGCCGGACCTCCCGGGGTTCGGTGTCTCGACCCCGCTCGGCGAGGTCCGCCACGACATCGACGGCTATTCGACGTGGCTCACGGAGTTCCGTCGACACCTCGCCGTCTCGGACACTCCGGTGCTCGGCCACTCGTTCGGTTCGATCGTGGTGTCCGCGGCGCTCGCGTCGGGGATGACCGCCGAGCGCGCAATCCTGGTCAACCCGATCGCCGCGCCCGCCCTCTCGGGACCTAACGGCGTCGGCACCCGGCTCGCCGTCTTCTACTACTGGCTGGGCGCTCGACTGCCCGAGCAGGTCGGCTTCGCCGTGCTGCGGTGGGGTGCGGTGACGAGGGGCATGAGCGTCACCATGGCGAAGTCCCGCGACCGCGCCCTCCGACGGTGGATCCACGATCAGCACGACCGCTACTTCGGCGCCTTCGCGAACCGCGACGTGGTGCTCGACGCGTTCCGGGCGTCCGTGAGCAACGACGTCAGCGAATACGCGGCGAAGATCGGCATCCCCGTCCTCCTGATCGGCGCCGACCGCGATGACATCACCCCGGTCGCCGATGTGGAGAAGCTCGCGACGCTGTTCCCCGACGCGAGGCTCGAGATGCTGTCTGATGTCGGACACCTCGTGCACTACGAGCGCCCGCGGGAGAGCGCCGAGTCGATCGACGCGTTCCTCCGTGCCGCGGAGCCCGCGTCGTGAAGATCGTCTTCGACTGCCGGTACGTGCGGGCCGATGGACGGCACGACGGCATCTCCCGCTACTCCGCCGGTATCGTGGCCGCCCTCGGGCGCCTGCACGAGGTGACCATGCTGGTCAGCGACGAGCGTCAGCTCGCGCTGCTTCCCGACCTGCCGTGGGTGCGCACGTCGGCACCGACCTCGCCGCTCGAGCCGCTCGTCGCACTCAGGGTGAACCGGCTCGGACCCGACATCGTGTTCAGCCCCATGCAGACCATGGGCTCGTTCGGTCGGCGCTACCGGCTCGTACTCACACTGCACGACCTCATCTACTACCGGCACCGCACGCCGCCCGCGCAGTTCGCGTGGTGGTTGCGGCTGTTGTGGCGGGTCTACCACCTGGCGTGGTGGCCGCAGCGGGTGCTGCTCGACCGGGCCGACGCCGTGGTCACGGTGTCCGAGACCACGAAGTCGTTGATGACGGAGCACCGCCTGACCCGCCGTCCGGTGACGGTCGTCTACAACGCGGCCGACGCCACCGGAACCGTCTCGACGGCGCCGCGCCCGCGTCCGGAACAGGGCGTGCTCGTCTACATGGGCGCGTTCATCGCCTACAAGAACGTCGAGGCGCTGGTGCGCGCGGCGGCGCGGCTCCCCGGGTACGAGCTGCACCTGATGAGCAGGATCGCCCCCGCCGATCGGCGCCGACTCGAGGCGCTCGCGCCCGACGCCCGACTCGTCTTCCACGACGGGGTCAGCGACGAGGAGTACGACGCCGTGCTGCGCCGGGCGACCGCGATCGTGACCGCGTCGCTCGACGAGGGATTCGGCATCCCGGTCATCGAGGGGATGCGGGTGGGCACGCCGGCGGTGATCAGCGACATCCCGATCTTCCGCGAGATCGGCGGCGAGGCCGCCGTCTACTTCGATCCCACCGACGACGCGTCGATCGTCGACGCGGTCCGGTCGCTCGAGACGCCGGGGGAGTGGGAGCGCCGCTCGGCCCTGAGCCTCGAGCAGGCCGATCGCTTCTCGTGGGACCGTTCCGCCGAGGTCCTCCTCGAACTCCTCCGCGACGTCCACAACAGCGGGCAGCGCGCGGGCGCCTGAGAGTCGCCGACGGTGCCAACGGTGCCGCCGCTAGCAGGCGGCGGCGTCAGCCTCGTCGAGCGGGTTCGTCTCGACCTCGCCGGGACGCCACGGCATCCCGTTGAACTCGACGAGGCCGATCTCGCCGTCGCGGTAGGCGAAGTGATGCGAGCTCGCGTTCGCGATCATCTGGCCGGGCTCGGGCCACGCGTATCCCGTCGCCGCACGCACCAGCGAGCCGATGACGCCGCCGTGGGTGACGACGAGCAGCGACTGGTCCGGTCGGCGGCGAGCCACCTCGATGAGGGCGGGACGCACCCGTTCGACGACGTGCGACCGCTTCTCCCGGCCGCGCACGAAGTCACCGCGTTCGCGCATCGCGTCGAGTTCCGCCCCGGTCAGTCCTTCGGCGTCTCCGTAGCCGCGCTCGCGCAGAGCGTCGATGATCTCGATGTCGGCTACCCCGATCTCGCGGCCGATGATCTCCGCCGTCTCCGCCGCGCGGGAGAGGGGGCTCGTGACGATCGCGTCCCAGCGCTGCTTCGCGAGACGACGGCCGGCCTCGACCGCCTGGCGGCGCCCAACGTTGTTGAGGGGGATGTCGCTCGAACCCTGGATGCGTCCCTGCAGGTTCCAGTCGGTCTGCCCGTGGCGCACGAGTTCGAGTCGGGTCATCGGGAGTCCTTCGCGGGGCGGGGTCAGGGCACGAGGCGGGCGGCGAGCCCGGTGAGGGTCTCGGTCGTGCCCGCGTCGAGCTTAACGGTCGCCTTCGTGTCGCCCTTGGTCTCGCCGCGATTGACGATGACGATCGGCACCTTCCGGCGGCGGGCGACCTCGAGCAGGCGGATGCCGGAATTCACGGCGAGCGAGGATCCGACGATCATCAGCGCGTCCGCGCGACGTACCAGCGCGCTGGCCTCGGAGAACTTCTCGGACGGCACGAACTCGCCGAAGAACACGACCTCGGGCTTCAGTATTCCGCCGCACACGGTGCAGTCGGGCACGACGAAGTCGTCGGAGTTGACGACCTCGGCGTCGCCGTCGGGATTGATGACCACCTGATCGGGCTGCTCGAGCCACGGATTAGCCGCATCGATGCGCTCGGAGATGCTCGCGCGGGCGAAGATCTGCCCGCACTGCAGGCACCGCACTCGGTCGACGGTGCCGTGCAGGTCGACGACGTGCCGGGATCCCGCTCGCAGGTGCAGCCCGTCGACGTTCTGCGTCACCACGCCGTTGACGACCCCGGCCTCCTCGAGCGCGGCGAGCGCCCGATGACCGTCGTTCGGCCGCGCCGCGTCGAACCGGCGCCAACCGAGGTGCGAACCGGCCCAGTAGCGCTGCCGGTAGGACTCGCCGGCGAGGAACTGCTGGAACGACATCGGCGACCGCTTCGGCGCGCCCTGGCCGCGATAGTCGGGGATGCCCGAGTCGGTGCTGACGCCCGCGCCGGTGAGCACCGCCACCTCGCGGCCGCGAAGCAGGTCCGCGACCCGATCCAGGTCGGCGTCGGCTGCTGCCGCCCGAGGCGGAGCGACCGCTTCGGTCGGGGCGACCTGGTCGGCCTGGTCGGCTGCGCCGCCCGAGCCCGCTACCGTGGACATGGTTCCTCCCACCCCTCAGCGTAGACAGCCCGAGGCGGTGCCGGTGACCACCCGAACGTCGATCTACCCGTGGAGCTGAACCGAATGCGTCTCGTCGCCCTCGATTCGCTCGACGCTCCCGAGCTCGACGACTTCTCGCGGTTGACCGATGTCGCCCTGCGGCGCCGCCTCGAGCCGGCCGGTGGGCTCTACCTCGCCGAGTCGACCAAGGTGATCGGCCGCGCGATCGCCGCCGGCCACGTTCCGCGTTCGGTGCTGACCCGGCGTTCGTGGCTTCCCGACCTCGACGAGATGCTCGCTCCGTTCCCCGACGTGCCGGTGTTCGTCGGCGACGACGAGGTGCTCGAACAGTTGACCGGATACCACCTGCACCGCGGCGCCCTCGCCTCGATGCACCGGCCTCCGCTCGCCGATCCCGCTGACGTGCTGCGCGACGCACGGCGGGTGGTGATCCTCGACGGGCTCGCCGACCACACCAACGTCGGCGCCATCTTCCGATCGGTGGCAGGCCTCGGCGCGGACGCCGTCCTTGTCACCTCGACCTGCGCCGATCCGCTCTACCGGCGCAGTGTCCGCGTGAGCATGGGCACCGTCCTGCAGGTTCCGTGGACCCGCCTTCCCGACTGGCGTGAGGCCGGTCCGCTGCTGCACGGCCTAGGGTTCGAGATCGCCGCGTTGGCGCTCAGCGACGATGCCGTGCCCCTCGATCGTTACGCCGTGCCCGATCGGGTCGCCCTCGTGCTCGGCTCCGAGGGCGACGGGCTCGGCCGCAGGGCGATCGCCGCCGCGGACACCGTGGTCACCATCCCGATGTTGCACGGCGTCGATTCGCTGAACGTCGCCGCCGCTGCGGCTGTCGCTCTCTGGGCGATCACGCGCTGACCTCCTCGTGCGCCCCCGACGGCGTGGCTATGCTCGGCTCACGAGCAGTCGTCACCGTCGCCGTGCTGACTCGAGAACGAGTGAGGCACACCCCATGTCGAAGCATTCCGAAACCGGATCCGCCCCCGTCGAGGTCGTCGGTGACGGCACGAAGGGTCTCGCCGCAGGCTCGCTCGGGCTCGTCGGATCCACCGTCATCGGGCTCGCGTCCACCGCCCCCGTCTACTCGCTCGCGGCGACCCTCGGTTTCATCGTCATCGCCGTCGGCGCGCAGGCTCCGATCGCGATCCTGCTCGCCTTCATCCCGATGTTCTTCGTCGCGTTCGCGTACCGCGAGCTGAACCGGGCGGTGCCCGACTGCGGCACCACCTTCACGTGGGCGACGAAGGCGTTCGGGCCGTGGGTCGGGTGGCTCGGAGGCTGGGGGGTCGCGGTCGCCGGCACCATCGTGCTCGCCAACCTCGCGCAGATCGGCGGCTACTACTTCTGGCTGCTCGTCTCGCCGGAGCTGGCCGAGAACACCGTCGTCGTCACCGCGACCGGCGTGCTGTTCATCGCGATCATGGTCTACGTCAGCTACCGCGGGCTGCAGATCGGCGAACGCATCCAGAACGTCCTCATCGCGGTGCAGTACCTGGCGCTCGCCCTGTTCGTCATCTTCGCCTTCGTGAGCGTCGCGAACGGCACAGCACCCGAGGGTGCGACCGCGCCTCAGCTGTCGTGGTTCGACCCGTTCGCCTTCACCGACCTGTCGGGCTTCACCGAGGCGACCCTGCTCGCCCTGTTCATCTACTGGGGCTGGGACACCTGCCTGGCGCTCAACGAGGAGACGAAGGATCCCGAGCGCATCCCCGGGCGGGCGGCGCTGCTGTCCACCCTCATCCTCGTCGTCACCTACGTGCTCGTCGCCGTCGCCGCGATGGCGTACGCGGGCCTCGGCGAGACCGGGCTGGGGCTCGGCAACGAGGGCAACGCCGACGACGTGTTCTTCGCCCTGAAGGACGCCCTGTTCGGGCCGTGGGCGTGGCTGCTCGTCGTCGCGGTGATGGTGTCGGCGATCTCGTCGACGCAGACGACCATCCTGCCGACCGCTCGCGGAACCCTCGCGATGGCGGTGTACAAGGCGCTGCCGCGCCGCTTCGGCACCGTGCACCCGAAGTTCAAGACGCCCGCCTACTCGACGATCGTGATGGGCGTCGTCGCGATCGTGTTCTACGTCGGCATGACGCTGGTGTCCGAGAACATCCTCGAGGACACGATCGCCTCCCTCGGCCTGGCGATCGCGTTCTACTACGGCATCACCGGATTCGCGTGCGTCTGGTTCTTCCGGAGGACCGCGTTCACGAGCGCCCGCAACTTCGTCTTCCAGTTCCTGTTCCCGCTGCTCGGCGGGATCCTGCTCGCGACCGCGTTCCTCAAGTCGGCATACGACATGCTCGACCCGGAGTACGGCTCGACGACCCTGCTCGGAGTCGGCAGCGTCTTCGTCGTCGGTGTCGGGTCGCTGCTCGTCGGCGCAGTGCTCATGGTCGTGTGGTCGTTCTTCCCCGAGTCGAAGCCGTTCTTCCGCGGCGAGGCCCTCAACGAGCAGACCGAGATCCTCGTCCCCGAGGCCGAACACCCGAAGGGCCGCAGCGTCGACGGCGGCCTCATCTGACTCGCCCACTTCACCCCGTTTCCGCGCCGAAATACGGGGTGAAGTGGGCGAGTCAGGCGCCTGCGAGGAGGTCTTTCAGGCGTCTGACCACGGTCTCCGGGTTCGTGATGTCGTCGATGGTCGTCTCCACCACCGTCCAGCCGAAGCGCTCGAGGATCAGTCGGCGGGATTGGTCCGCCTTCCATTGACGTCGCTCCCTGTGGTAGTCGCCCTGGTACTCGATGGCGATCCGCTGCCGCACGTATGCCAGGTCGACCCTGGCGACCACCGCCCCGGCTTCGATCACCTCGTGATTGGGCGTCGGCTCCGGCAGTCCCGCCATCATCAGGACGGTGCGCAGACGCGACTCCTGCGGTGACTCGGCCCGGCCGGTCAGCAGCATGCTCGCCGTGCGCAGCTTGGTGAGGCCGCGGATCCCGGGGTTCGATTGGATGCGGGCGGTGATGGCTGCACGGTCCGTCAGGCCTTCGCGATAGAGGTGATCTCCGATCGCGATGAGGTCGGGCAGGGGGAGGATGGCCGCGAGGTCGAAGAAGGTGCGCAAGGGCGCAGTCGTGGGAAGGTCGTCGACCCAGACGATCTCGTCGCTCCCGAGCAGCAGCGAATGCCCGCGCAGTCCGCGCGCGTGCGGTGCCCGCTCCGGGTAGCTCACCGCCAGATGCACGGTGGGTGACGTCGCCAGAGCAGGCGGCAACGGAAGCCCGAGGATGTGGGCGGCGGTGACGTGCGAAGCGATCGCGCCGGGCAGACGAGCGAGGAACAGGGCACTTCGGCCGATGTGGTCGTCGACCACGGAGGCGGTCCTGACACCCCACACCGAGGCGTCGACGTCCTGCCTCTGCAGCCGGTTCTTCGCGGCGCCGGCGGTGCGGCCCTCGGCGACGGTGAAAGCAGCGAGACCGAGCTCTTCGGGGAGCGGCTTGCGTCGAGTCATAGCCCGATAGTGCGGGCGGCGCGCACCCGCCCGGGCGGTGCGAAGAAGATCTGTGGATCAGCGGCGGCGACGTCTGCCGGGGGAGGAACAGCGACTCGCCCACTTCACCCCGTGTCGAGACGAAAACACGGGGTGAAGTGGGCGAGTCAGCGGGGGTCGGTCAGCTGACGTCCTCGTCGACCCAGTCGAAGGTCTTGGTGACGGCCTTCTTCCAGTTGCGGTAGGTGCGCTCGCGCTCGGCCTCGTCGAGCGAGGGCTCCCAGCGCTTGTTCTCCTGCCAGTTCGAGCGGAGGTCGTCGAGGTTGTCCCAGAAGCCGACCGCGAGGCCCGCGGCGTACGCGGCGCCGAGCGCCGTCGTCTCCGCGACCTCGGGACGGACGACCGGCACGCCCAGGATGTCGGCCTGGAACTGCATGAGCAGGTCGTTGGCGATCATGCCGCCGTCGACCTTCAGCTCCTCGAGCGGCACTCCCGAGTCGGCGTTGACCGCGTCGATGACCTCGCGGGTCTGGAACGCGGTCGCCTCGAGTGCGGCACGGGCGATGTGCCCCTTGTTCACGTAGCGGGTGAGGCCGACGAGAGCGCCGCGCGCATCCGCGCGCCAGTACGGCGCGAACAGTCCCGAGAAGGCGGGGACGAAGTACGCGCCTCCGTTGTCCTCGACGGTCTTCGCAAGCTCTTCGATCTCGGGCGCCGACTTGATGAGGCCGAGGTTGTCGCGCAGCCACTGCACGAGCGACCCGGTGACCGCGATGGACCCTTCGAGCGCGTAGTGCGGTTCGGCGTCGCCCAGCTTGTAGCCGAGGGTCGTGAGCAGCCCGTTCTCGCTCTTCACGATGTCGGTGCCGGTGTTGAAGATGATGAAGTTACCGGTGCCGTAGGTGTTCTTCGCCTCGCCCTGGTCGAACGCGGCCTGGCCGAAGGTCGCGGCCTGCTGGTCTCCGAGGATCCCGGCGACGGGGACCTCGCGCAGCAGGCTCGAGGACTCCACAGTGCCGTAGACCTCGGACGAGCTCTTGATCTCGGGCAGCATCGACTTCGGCACCCCGAACACGTCGAGGATGCTGTCATCCCACTGAAGGGTCTTCAGATCCATGAAGAGGGTGCGCGACGCGTTGGTGACGTCGGTGACGTGCACGCCGCCGTCGGTGCCGCCGGTCAGGTTCCACAGCACCCACGTGTCGGTCGTGCCGAAAAGCAGGTCGCCGGCGTCGGCCTTCTCGCGGGCCCCGTCGACGTTCTCGAGGATCCAGACGATCTTCGTGCCGGCGAAGTAGGTGGACAGCGGCAGGCCCACGGTGTCCTTGAACCGCTCGACACCGCCGTCGGCGGCGAACCGGTCGACGATGGGCTGCGTACGCGTGTCCTGCCAGACGATCGCGTTGTAGACGGGCTTTCCGGTGTTCTTGTCCCAAACGACGGTGGTCTCGCGCTGGTTGGTGATGCCGACGGCCTTCACGTCGTGGCGGGTGATGTCCGCCTTCGACAGCGCCTGGCCGATGACCTCACGGGTGTTGGCCCAGATCTCCTCGGGGTCGTGCTCGACCCAGCCCGCTTTGGGGAAGATCTGCTCGTGCTCCTTCTGACCGACGGAGACGATGGATCCCGAGTGGTCGAAGACGATGGCCCGGGTGCTCGTGGTGCCCTGATCGATGGCGACGATGTACTCGCTCATGGGGGACTAACTCCTTTGTTTCACGATGGCGCCGTGTTCTCTGGCTGGCGCGTGGTTCACGATGGCGGTTCGCACGCACTCATCCGAGCCTGTCGGACGTGCGCTGGAAACCGCCTAGAAGAATTGCGGAGGAAGGAAGCGGCCGGCTGCGAGAGGCAGCCGGCCGCGGCCGATCTAGAGGACGGGGAGGAGCGGGATGCTCAGCCATCCCGCGAGGAGACCACCGATCAGCGGTCCGACGACCGGAACCCACGAGTAGCCCCAGTCGCTCGAGCCCTTGCCCTTGATCGGGAGGATCGCGTGGGCGATGCGGGGCGCGAGGTCACGGGCGGGGTTGATCGCGTAGCCGGTCGGTCCACCGAGCGACGCACCGATCGCGACCACCAGGAACGCGACCGGGATCGCGCCGAGCGCGGCGAGACCGCCCGGGGCGTCGATCTCGGGGTCACCGGCTCGGCCGAAGCCGATGACGACGAAGACCAGCACGAAGGTGCCGATGATCTCGGTGATGAGGTTCCAGACGTAGCTGCGGATCGCGGGGCCGGTCGAGAACACGCCGAGCTTCGCGGCGGGGTCGGGCTCGGCGTCGAAGTGCTGCCGGTAGGCGAGCCAGGCGAGCACGGCACCGAGGAAGGCTCCGAGGAACTGACCGCCCAGGTAGCTGAGGATCAGGACGATGTCGAAGTCCATCGTGCCTGCCGCCAGCAGACCGAAGGTCACCGCGGGGTTGAGATGGGCGCCCGACGCGTAGGAGACGGTCACACCGGAGAAGACCGCGAGGCCCCATCCGAAGTTGATGAGCAACCAACCGCCGCCGAAGCCCTTGTTCTTGGCGAGGATCACATTGGCGACCACACCGGCGCCGAGCAGCAGGAGTAGTGCGGTTCCGACTGTCTCGGAGAGGAATATGACTCCGTAGTTCGGTGTATCCACTTCGACCTTCCTTGTCGTTGCGTTTTCCGCATCCGAGGACGCGGGGTCGCTCCGTTGCGACGAGCCCCACGATATCCCTCAAGCCCGCTGTGTGGAACCGGTTCCTGCGGCCGGTGTTCAGGAAAGGGAAGGTGGGCGCGGACGCGCGAAGGGCGTAGGTTGAGGGCCGCGGGCGTGCTCTCGCGCCTGACCCATCTGTAGGAACCTCAGGAGCAATCAATGAAGAAGCTCATCAACGATCCGCGCAACGTGGTCGCAGAGGCCATCGCCGGAGTCGCCGCCGCCCATCCCGACCTCGTGACGGTGCACACCGATCCCGACTACATCGTCCGCGCCGACGCCCCGATCGCCGGCAAGGTGGGTCTCGTCTCGGGCGGGGGAAGCGGCCACGAACCGCTCCACGGCGGTTTCGTCGGGTTCGGGATGCTGGATGCCGCGGTGCCCGGCGCGGTCTTCACCTCGCCGACCCCCGACCCGATCGTCGACGCGACGAAGGCGGTCGACGGGGGAGCGGGCGTGCTCCACATCGTCAAGAACTACACCGGAGACGTGCTCAACTTCGAGACCGCCGCCGACCTCGTGGGCGCCGAGGGCATCGAGGTCCGCGCGGTCATCGTCGACGACGACGTCGCCGTGAAGGACTCGCTGTACACCGCGGGTCGGCGCGGGGTGGCGGGGACGGTGCTGGTCGAGAAGATCGCCGGCGCCGCGGCCGAGCGGGGCGACAGCCTCGACGAGGTCGCCGCCATCGCCGAGCGGGTGAACTCGCGCGCCCGGTCGATGGGTGTGGCTCTCACTGCGCCGACGGTGCCGCATGCCGGCGAGCCGAGCTTCGACATCGGCGAGGACGAGATCGAGATCGGCATCGGCATCCACGGAGAACCGGGGCGCGAACGCGTCGGTCTCGAGCCGGCGGACAGCATCGTCGACCGCATCCTCGGGCCGATCGTCGACGACATCCCCTTCGCCTCGGGCGACAAGGTGCTCCTGTTCGTGAACGGGATGGGCGGCACCCCGCTCATCGAGCTGTACATCGCGTTCCGTCGTGCCGCCGAAGTGCTCGCCGAGAGGGGACTCCAGGTCACCCGCAGCCTCGTCGGCAACTACGTCACCTCCCTGGAAATGCAGGGTTTCTCCATTACAGTTCTGGGACTCGACGACGAGATGACCGAGCTGTGGGATGCGCCAGTGCAGACCGCGGCACTTCGCTGGGGAAGGTGACCGATGGGGCTTGGCAGGGACTGGGCTGAGGACTGGGTGCGTGCGAGCGCGACGACCGTCAGCGAGCACCGGAGCGAGCTGATCAAGCTCGATCGCGAGATCGGTGACGGCGACCACGGTGAGAACCTCGACCGCGGGTACACGGCCGTGATCGCCAAGCTCGATGGACTCGCGCCCGATGCGTCGCTCGCCGACGTGCTGAAGCTCGTCGCCACCACGTTGATCTCGACGGTCGGTGGGGCCGCCGGACCGCTCTACGGCACCGCCTACCTGCGGGCGTCGTCGGCGGTCGGCGGCGCCGAGACCCTCGACGGCGAGGGCGTGGTCGCGCTGCTGACCGCCGCCCGCGACGGCATCGTGGCGCGCGGCAAGGCGGAGCCGGGCGACAAGACCATGATCGACGCGTGGACCCCCGCGGTCGACGCGGCAGCCGAAGCCGCTGCCGCCGGCAAGTCGGAGGCCGAGATCCTCGCGGCCGCGGCGGACGCCGCCGAGGCCGGGGCCGCCGCCACCGAGCCGCTCGTCGCCCGCAAGGGGCGGGCGAGCTACCTGGGGGAGCGTGCGATCGGCCACCGCGATCCGGGCGCCCAGTCGACGGCGCTGCTCCTGCGCGCCGCCGCGCAGACCGCCTCACCATGAGCGTCGGGCTCGTGATCGTCTCGCACAGCGGGAAGATCGCGGAGGGTGTCGTCGAGTTGGCACGCCAGATGGCGGCCGACGTGGCCCTGGTCGCCGCGGGCGGCACCGACGACGGCGGAATCGGCACGAGCTTCGAGAAGGTCCAGGCGGGTATCGACGAAGCGGATGCCGGAGACGGAGTCGTGGTGCTCTGCGATCTCGGCTCGGCGATCCTCACCGCGGAGACGGCTCTGGAGTTCCTCGACGACGATCAGCGAGCTCGGGTGCGGATCGCCGACGCGCCGCTGGTCGAGGGCGCCGTCGCCGCTGCCGTGGCGGCTCAGAGCGGCGACGACCTCGCCGCGGTCGTCGCCGCGGCTCAGACCGCAGCGGGGGAGCAGGCCCTGCCACCGCCGCCACCGCCGCCGTCGGTACCGCCGCGCTCGGTGATCGGCGAGAGCGTGCAGCTGGTCAATCGGGAGGGTCTGCACGCCCGACCGGCCGCCGAGTTCGTGAAGACCGCTGCCGGTTTCGACGCGACCGTCACCGTCAACGGCGTCGACGCCAAGTCGTTGCTGCGCATCATGTCCCTTGGACTCACGAAGGGTGCCGAGGTGCGGCTCGAGGCCAGCGGCCGGCAAGCCTCGGAGGCGGTCGACGCCCTGGCGGGCCTCATCCGGTCCGGCTTCGGCGAGGAGTGATCCCAGTCGAACGGGACCGCCCGTCGAGCGTCGGCGCCGCGAAGGGCGCTTCCTTCGTATCGCTGCGCTCGACGGGCGGACCGACGCCTCACTATTCGGCGAGGGCGACGCGCGTGTTCGGCACGCAGTGCGTCATCATGAGGCCGGTGACGTCGCGGGGACCGTTGGCTCCGAGCTTCGCGAGGCGGGCGAGCTCCTCGTCGTTCAGGGTCTGCGTCGCGAGAGGCGGCAGATCCTTCACGTCGGCGACCGTCACCCCGATGCCCTCGCCGACGCGCAGCCCCAACTCGTCGTCGACGAGAAGCAGGTGCCACACCATGCGCTCCTGCACCGGACGCGTCGCCTGACCGATGAGGTTCGTGAGGTTCGCGACCAGGTCGTCCTTCTCCCACGTCTCCATCAGCTGGAAGCGCTGACCGGCCTGCAGGTAGTCATTCGTGCGGGGGAGCCGTGCGCGGGTCAGCCGACCCTCGAGGACCGGGCCCTGCTCGTCGTGCATCGGCTTCGGCGCCTCCTGCAGTCCGCCCGTGATGGACGGCTCGTAGTTGACGTGCGGGTTCGCCCCCGTTCCGTCGACGTGGTAGGCCATCTGGCCGTCGCGCTGGTTCGTCGCGACCCGGGTCTTGGGGCTGTTGACCGGCAGCTGCAGGTAGTTGGGTCCCACCCGGTAGCGCTGGGTGTCGCTGTAGGAGAAGGTGCGACCGACCAGCATCTTGTCGTCGGAGAAGTCGAGGCCGTCGACGAGGACGCCGGTGCCGAAGGCGAGTTGCTCGTTCTCGGCGAAGTGGTTCGACACGTTGCGGTTCAGGACCATGGTGCCGACCGTCTTCGGCGGAAACAGGTTCTCGGGCCACACCTTGGTGTCGTCGAGCGGGTCGAAGTCGAGCTCGGGGTGCTCGTCGTCGCTTATCAGCTGCACGCGCAGCTCCCACTCGGGGTAGTCGCCCGCCTCGATCGCCTCGTAGAGGTCCTTCGACGCGTGTCCGAGGTCGCCGCCCTGGATGACGGCGGCGTCCGCCTCGGTGAGGCTCTCGACTCCCGCCTTCGGGATCCAGTGGTACTTCACCAGCTGGGTCTCGCCGGCTTCGTTCACCCACTTGTAGGTGTTGACGCCGAAGCCCTGCTGCGTGCGGTAGTTCGCCGGGATGCCGCGGGGGCTGAACAGGTTGACGATCATGTGCATCGCCTCGGGGGTCTGCGACATGAAGTCGAAGATGCGCGACGCCTCCTGACGGAAGGTGACCGGGTCGGGCTTCAGGGAGTGGATGACGTCGGGGAACTTGATCGCGTCCCGGATGAAGAAGACCCCGAGGTTGTTGCCGACGAGGTCCCAGTTGCCGTCCTCGGTGTAGAACTTCACCGCGAATCCGCGCGGGTCGCGGGCGGCTTCACTCGAGTCGCGGCCGCCGATGACGGTCGAGAAGCGGATCGCGACATCCGTGCGCTTGCCCGGCTCTTGGAAGAGCTTGGCGCGGGTGTACTTCGCGATCGGCTCGTCGCCCCAGGTGCCGGTGGCCTCGAAGTAGCCGAACGCGACGGCGCCGCGGGCGTGGACGACGCGCTCGGGCACGCGCTCGCGGTCGAAGTGCGAGATCTTCTCGAGGAAGTGATAGTTCTCGAGAGTCGCGGGACCTCGCGCCCCCACCGTCCGCTGGTTCTGGTTGTCGTAGACGGGGTGTCCTTGACGGGTGGTCAGGGAGGGGGTGTTCGGGGTCTCGTCCGTCATGCGGAACGTCCTTTCATGGGCGGCCTCGCCGGGGTGTCCAGCGAGGAGTCAGGAGGGCGCGTCGGCGCAGTCGGCGCAGAGACCCCAGAAGGTGATCTCGGCCTGGTCGACCAGGAAGCCGCCCGTCTGCGCCGGGGTCAGGCACGGGGCCGACCCGTGCAGGCAGGGGATGTCGCTGGTGCGTCCGCAGGAACGGCAGACGGCGTGGTGGTGGTTGTCGCCGACGCGCGATTCGAAGTGCGCGGGCTGTCCGGCCGGCTGGATGCGGCGCACGAGCCGCGCCTGCTCGAGCGCGTCGAGGCAGTCGTAGACCGCTTGGACCGAGACGGCGCCGATCGCGCCGCGCACCCGCTCCAGCACGGCGGCGGCGCTGAGATGCTCGTGGTCGGCGGCCGAGTCGAGCACGGCGAGCACGGCGGTGCGCGGAGCGGTGGCTCGAAGGCCCGCGGCGCGCAGCCTCTCGCTCGTGTCCATCGTCACTCCCGTTGTCTGGAACGGTTCCAATCCTGCGCGACGGTTGGCATGAAAGCGAATCGAGTCCCGCTCAGGTCTCGGCGCCGCCGACGACGAGAAGGCCGCCCGCACGAGAGTGCGGACGGCCTTCGGATGTGGAACGAGAACTCAGCCCTTGGCGGGGTACGAGCTCTCCGGGGTACCGCGCCACTTCGAGCTGTCGAAGGCGAGGATGCCCGTCCAGATGATCTGCAGGAAGATCGCGAGCAGCACGAACACGCCGGGCTTCTCGAAGCCCTTGCTGATGCGGTACTCGGCGATCCAGAGGATGACCAGAGCGACGATCGAGCCGATGAACGGGACCAGGTTGATCAGGATCCACCAGCCGCTGAAGCCGCCGAGCTTGTAGATGTGGAAGTAGTTCACGAACGGGACCCAGCCCTTCCACGCCTCGATGCCGGCCTTGGTGAAGACCCGCGAGAGGAAGAACGCGAAGACCAGGTAGATGACGAGGCTGATGACCCAGCTGCCGCTGGCGAAATAGTTCGCCAGCAGATCGTTGTTGTACGTTTCCATTGTTGCCCCCATGAAGTAGGTGAGAAGCGCTCAGCGCCGACCGACACCGTAGCAACGCTGCGACACGCCGCTCTCGCCCCACTCCGGGTGTCGCCCGATCGGGTGCCGACCAGGGGTTCCGCTGCGCGGGCCGCCGCAATACTGTTGCCTCATGCCACAGTCGGATGAGGAACTGCGCCTGGCCGCGCGCAAGCGGCTCGAGAAGAAGGCCGGATTCTGGAAGTACCTCGGCGTCGCCGCCGCGGTGTCGCTCCTGCTCATCGCGATCTGGGCTTTCAGCGGCTACCGCGAATACTTCTGGCCGGCCTGGCCCATCCTCGGTCTCTCGGTCGCCGCCGTCTTCTCGGGGATCGACGCCTTCGGTCCCGGTCGCGGGTACATCACCGATGAGAAGATCGACGCCGAGGTGCGCAAGATGACCGGCGGCGGCACCGCCTCCTGACGGAGACGACTGCAAGTGACCTCCGGCCCGACGCGTCATCCGTCTTCGAGTGGTGGGCGCGGGTGATACTGACCTCATGAGGTTCCGTACCATCATCGTGTCGGGCGGCGGCAACACGACCGGAATAGAGGTGCCGCCCGAGGTCGTCGAGAGCTTCGGGGCCGGCAAACGGGTCCCCGTCACCGCGACCATCAACGGTTACTCGTACCGCAGCACCGTCGCGCCGTATCGCGGGCCGTACATGCTCTCCCTCAGCGCCGAGAACCGGGCCGGGGCGGGGGTCGCCGCGGGCGACGAGGTCGAGGTCGACCTCGAGCTCGACACGGCGCCTCGCGAGGTCGAGGTCCCGCCGGACCTCGCAGCCGCGCTCGCCGACGCCCCGGCCGCCGTCGACTTCTTCGGCAGCCTCTCGCCGAGCCAGAAGAAGGCGTTCACGGTGTGGATCACCGAGGCGAAGAAGCCCGAGACGCGGGCGTCGCGCGTCGCGACCGCCGTGGAGATGCTGACCGAGGGCAAGCGTCGCTGAGACGACGCCCACCAGTGCGACGCCCACCACTAGTTGAAGGAGTCCCGATGACGTTCGACGGCCTGGAGATCATGCGCACTTTCGCGACGAGCCCCGATCGGGTGTTCGCGGCGTGGACCGAGCCTGCGCAGTTCGCCGCATGGTTCGGTACCGCTGCAGTCGACGTGCCGCTCGACACCGTGTCGATGGATGTGCGTGTCGGCGGCCGCTGGAGCGCGATCATGCGCTTCCCCGACGGCAACTCGATCGACTGGGTGGGGGAGTACCGCAAGGTCGACCCGCCCACCCGGCTCGCACTGACCCTGACCGATGCACCGTCGGAGGACGCCGGTGAACCCGTGACCGTCGACCTCGTCGAAGTGCCCTCCGGCACCGAGATGACCTTCCGCCAGCCGCGGCAGGGCTTCACGGACGAGCAGCTCGATCTGACCGTGGTCGGCTACAACGCGTTCTTCGACGATCTCGAGAAACTGCTGCTGCGAGCGCCGTGATCCCCGAGGAGCTTCCCGGCCTCCTGCACTCGATAGCGCTGCGCCTCGACGACGCCGGCGCGAGGACCGAGGCGCTCGCCCGCCTCGGTCGCCGTCGGCGGATCCTCGGCGTCGGCGGCGGTCCGGTCTTCGAGCCGCTCGGCCGGGTGTGGCGCCTCGGCGTTCTGCTGCTCGGCACCGACGGCGCCCTGCACGCCGCCGGAGCGGTGACGCGGGCGGCGGAGGAGCGCCAGCACGGGTGGACCGCCGTGTCCGCGGCGGAACGCAGCGCCGTCCGGGCGCTCGCCGCCCAGACCTTCCCGGTGGGCGAGACCGTCAACTACGAGACGCGCCCGCTCCGCACAGCCGTCGACGACTCGGGCGCCCTCGACGCTCCGCTGCGCATCGTCGACGGGGAGGTGCGGGTCGAATGGGCTCCGGGTCAGCATCCGGTGGACCTCGCCGCGTACCTGCGCGAACGGGCCGAACTCCTGCTCGTTCATCCCGAGGTCTGAACCGTCTCCCATTGTGGACACCGTCCACTCATGGGAGGGTTGCGACATGGGAGCCCTCGTGGTGCAGCAGAACGTGTCCATCGACGGCTATGCCGCCGACTCGTCCGGTGAAGCGACCTTCGTCGCCGCCCCCGGCGACTGGAGGTCCATCGACTCCGAAGAGGAGCGGTGGCTCGCCGGCGTCGACCGGATCCTGCTGGGCGCCACCACCTACCGGCTCTTCGCCGCGTTCTGGCCGCAGGAGACGGAGGAGCTGATCGCCGACCGGTTGAACCGCACTCCGAAAAGCGTGTTCTCGTCGACGCTCGTCGACGCCCCGTGGGGGGATTGGGCTCCGGCGCGGATCGAGCGGGGCGACGTCGTCCAGCGGATCGCGGCGATCAAGGCCGAGACCGCGGGCGACCTCGTGCTCTGGGGTTCGCTGCGCCTGATGCGCACGGCGCTCGCCGCGGGTCTCGTCGACCGCGTCGAGCTGCGGGTCATGCCGGTCGTGATGGGCGCCGGCGTCCCGACCTTCGATGCGCCGCTCGACGCAGAACTCGTGTCGAGCGCCCGGCACGGCGACATCGTCGTCCTCGACTACCGGATGCGACCGCCCCGCTGAGCCACCCCGCGGGCGTCCGTCGAGGCGGCGCGTTCGCCCTAGGGTTGTAGTCATGTCCAAGGTGCTCAGCTCTCTTCCCGTCGGCGAGCGCGTCGGCATCGCGTTCTCCGGAGGTCTCGACACCTCGTGCGCGGTGGCCTGGATGCGCGACAAGGGCGCCGTGCCCTGCACCTACACCGCCGACATCGGCCAGTACGACGAGCCCGACATCGCCGCCGTGCCCGACCGCGCGAAGGAGTACGGCGCCGAGATCGCCCGCCTCGTCGACGCGAAGAGCGCCCTCGTCGAAGAGGGCCTCGTCGCCCTCGCCTGCGGCGCCTTCCACATCCGCTCGGGCGGCAAGACTTACTTCAACACCACGCCCCTCGGCCGTGCCGTCACCGGCACCCTCCTGGTGCGCGCCATGAAGGAGGACGGCGTCGACATCTGGGGCGACGGCTCCACCTACAAGGGCAACGACATCGAGCGGTTCTACCGCTACGGCCTGCTCGCCAACCCGCGGCTGCGCATCTACAAGCCGTGGCTCGACGCGCAGTTCGTCGGCGAGCTCGGCGGCCGCACCGAGATGAGCGAGTGGCTCGTCGCGCACGGCTTCCCCTACCGCGACTCGGCCGAGAAGGCGTACAGCACCGACGCCAACATCTGGGGCGCGACGCACGAGGCGAAGAAGCTCGAAGACCTCGACGCGAGTCTCGACCTCGTCGAGCCGATCATGGGCGTCGCCGCCTGGCGCGACGACGTCGAGGTCGCCACCGAGGTCGTCTCAGTGCGCTTCGAGGCGGGCCGCCCCGTCGCGATCAACGGGCAGGAGTTCGGCGACCCCGTCGCCCTCGTGCTCGAAGCCAACGCCATCGGCGGCCGCCACGGTCTCGGCGTCTCGGACCAGATCGAGAACCGCATCATCGAGGCGAAGAGCCGCGGCATCTACGAGGCGCCCGGCATGGCCCTGCTGCACATCGCCTACGAGCGGCTGCTCAACGCGATCCACAACGAGGACACGATCGCGAACTACCACGCCGAGGGTCGTCGCCTCGGTCGCCTGATGTACGAGGGACGCTGGCTCGACCCGCAGTCGCTCATGCTGCGCGAAAGCATCCAGCGCTGGGTCGGCTCCGCGGTGACCGGCGAGGTCACCCTTCGCCTGCGTCGCGGCGACGACTACACGATCCTCGACACCACGGGCCCCGCGCTCAGCTACCACCCCGGCAAGCTGTCGATGGAGCGCGTCGGCGACGCCGCGTTCGGCCCCGACGACCGCATCGGGCAGCTGACCATGCGCAACCTCGACATCGCCGACTCCCGTTCGCGCCTCGAGCAGTACGCCGCCGCGGGCATCATCGGCGGCGCGACCGCCGAGCTGGTCGGACAGCTCCAGCAGGGCGAGGCCGAGGAGATTCTCGAGGGCCCCGCCGCCGATGCCGCCTCCGACGCGCTCGAGCGGGCCACCGACGCCGCCTCCGAGGGCGCCGCCTTCGACGCGGGCACCGACTGACCGCGTCGCGCATGCAGCTCCCCGAGCAGCAGGATCCGAGCGGTCCCTACGCGATCACGTTCGTCTGCACCGGCAACATCTGCCGTTCGCCGATGGGGGACGTGATCACGCGACGCCTGCTCGCCGAACGCGGGCTCGAAGATCGGGTCGCGGTCACCTCGTCGGGCACCGGCGGCTGGCACGTCGGCGACGGGGCGGATCCGCGCACGGTCGCGGCTCTGCACGAGCACGGCTACGACGGTCGCCCGCACCGGGCGCGACAGTTCGACCGGTCGCTGTTCGAGGATTACGACCTGATCCTCGCCCTCGACGCCGGACACGTCGACGCTCTGCGCGCACTCGCCCCGAGCCGGTCCGCGGCCGAGCGGATCCATCTCCTGCGCGAGTTCGACCCGGACGCCCGTGGTGATCTCGACGTCCCCGACCCGTACTACGGCGACGAACGCGACTTCGACGACGTCCTCGTCATGGTCGAGCGCAGCAGCCGCGCACTCGTCGACGCCCTGGCGCAGAAGCTCGCCTGACCCGACGCGTCGGCGCGTGTCAGGGGCGGTACGCCTGGCGCGGAGCCCGGGCGCCCGTATGCTGACCCCGCGGCGCAGCCCACGGACGGCAGCGCACGAAGCGCGAGGAGGCGTCTCTGGTGGGGTTCGCGTCATGGCTGATCGGCCTCCCCGCGGCCCAGCCAGAGGAGTACCGGCGACTCACCCGCATCCGCTCCCGCGTCTACACCCGCGTTCGCAGCCTCGACGCCGAGATCCTGCGATCGCCGGAGCCGATCCCGTTCGACCGCCTCGATCGGACCGCGTTCTCGCCGATCCGTCCGAACACCGCGTGGGGCGGTCCGTTCGACTGCGCCTGGCTGCACCTCACCGGCCTCGTCCCGCCCGGTCCCGACGATCTGGTGCTGCTGCTCGGCATCCGCGGCGAGGGTCTCGTGCACGGGGCGGCGGGGGAGCTGCTCGACTCGGTCAGCACCGTCTTCCAGCAGGGCGACCTGCCGCACAGCGGCGGTAAGTACCGCCCGGTCGAGGTCGACCTGTCGAGCGGTGCCGTGGATGTGTACGCCGACGTCACCTACAACGGCTTCATCCTCTACGAGGTGGGCAAGGCCGTGTACCACGGCGCGCACCTCGCGACCCGCGACGATGACGCCTACCGCCTGTACTACGACTACCTCGCCCTCGTGGTGCTCGCGGGCGCGACGGAGGACGCGGCCCTGGAGCGCACGCTGCGGCGAGCGCTGCGCGATGCCTACTCCCTGTTCCGTCGGCGCGATGTCCGCGGCGCCCGCGCGGTGCTCGCCGTGCCGCTCGCCGCCCGCAGCGAGTCGGAGTTCACCTACGACGCGGTCGGCCACGGCCACCTCGACATGGCCTGGCTCTGGCCCGTCCGCGAGACGAAGCGCAAAGCCGCGCGCACCTATGTGAGGGCGCTCAACGCCATCGACCGCCGTGACGACTACGTCTACGGCACGTCGCAGCCCCAGCAGCTGTGGTGGATGCGCGAGCGGCACCCCGCCCTGTTCGAGCGGATCCGCGGCGCCGTCGCCGCCGGTCGGATGGAGATCCAGGGGTCCTTCTGGGTGGAACCCGACACCAACCTGCCGTCGGGGGAGTCGTTGGTGCGCCAGGCGGTCGTCGGCCGCCGCTTCCTGCAGGACGAGTTCGCCCTAACCGACGAGCAGCTGCGCCTCTGCTGGCTCCCCGACACCTTCGGCTACAGCGGCAACCTTCCGCAGATCCTCCGCGGTGCCGGGATGGACTGGTTCCAGACCATCAAACTGGCCTGGAACAAGGTCAACGACTTCCCGCACCGCACCTTCCACTGGCAGGGCATCGACGGTTCGAGCGTGCTCGTGCACATGCCTCCCGAGGGCGACTACAACAGCCGCGCCAGCGCCGACAACCTCCTGACCGGCCTCGCCCGGTACCCCGAACGGGCCCTGCAGAGCGCACTGCTCGTCTACGGTTCGGGTGACGGCGGCGGCGGTCCCGGCGAGATCCATCACGAACTCCTCGACCGGGAGGCCGACCTGCGCGGGCTTCCCCGTGTGCGCCGATCGAGCGCCTCCGAATTCTTCGGGCGCCTCGAACAGAAGCCGATCGAACACACCCACGTCGGCGAGCTGTACCTCGAGACCCACCAGGGCACCTACACGACCCAAGGCGCGATCAAGCGTCACAACCGGATCGTCGAGCGGATGCTACACGACGCCGAGGCGCTCGCCGTCATCGTGGGCGACGATTCCCGGGAGACCTTGGCCGAGCACTGGCGCGCGGTGCTGCTGAACCAGTTCCACGACATCATCCCCGGCTCCTCCATCGCGCGCGTCAACCGCGAAGCGATCGACGACTACGAGCGGGTGGAGGCGGCGCTCGCCGACTACACGTTCGCTCTGGCGGATCGTCTACCGGATCGAGACTCCGCGCCGACCGCTCTCAATCTCACGAGCTTTCCTCGGCGCGAGCACGTGTCGGTCGGCGGCGAGTGGTTCGTCGCGGATGTCGGGCCGTATGCGGCCGCCGCCCTCCGCCCCGCGGAGCGCTCGGACGCGCTGCGAGCCGACGGCGACACGCTCTCGAACAGCGCGCTCACGCTGCGCTTCGCGCCCGACGGTTCCATCGGCTCCTGCCTGGACGCCGACGGCGTCGAGCACGCAGGCGAGGGCCTCAACCGTCTGGTGACCCACGACGACCCGTACGTCTGGCCGTTCAACGCGTGGGACATCGATCCGCGCTACCTCGACACACCCGCGCGGGTCCTCACCGCGAGCGAGGTGGAGAACAGCGTCGACGACGTCACCGCCGTGCGTCGGCAGGTGTACCGGACTCGGACGTCGACGATCGTGCAACGCGTCGTCCTCGAGGCGGGCAGCGACCTCGTCCGATTCGAGACGGAGGTGGAGTGGCATGAGAAGCACACGATGCTGCGGGCCGAGTTCCGCCCTTTGGCGTACGGGGACACGGTCCGCTGCGAGATCCAGTTCGGTCACATCGAGCGGGCGACCACGGAGAGGGACTCGGTCGAGAAGGCGCAGTTCGAGGTCTGCGCGCACCGGTGGGTGGCAACCGAAAGCGACTCGCGCGGCTTCGCACTGTTGAACGACGGCAAGTACGGGCACCGGGTCAAGAACGGGCTGATCAGCCTCAACCTGCTCCGAGCACCGACGTTCCCCGACAAGACGGCCGACCGCGGCCACCACCGCTTCAGCTACGCCGTCCGCCCGTTCGAGGCCGGCGACCTCACCCCGGTCATCGCCGCCGGCTACCGGCTCGGCGCCCCGTTGCAGGTACTCACGGGCGGCAGCGTTCCGAGCGTCGCGTCGGTCGACGACCCCGCCGTCGTCATCGAGACCCTCAAGAAGGCGGAAGACGGCGGCGGGGTGGTGCTCCGGTTGTACGAGAGCCTCGGCCGGCCGGTCACCACGGCGCTGCGGGTCAGCCTTCCGCACGGTTCGGCGTACGAGACCGACCTGCTCGAACGCCGACTCGGGCCCGCGGACCTCGATCGTCTCGCGTTCCGCCCCTTCGAGATCAAGACAATCCTGCTGGAGGACGACCGATCATGACCACCTCCGCCGTTCCCCTGAATTCCGCCCCACTGCGTCGACAGGGGCTCGCCATCGTCACCGCCGGCTTCGGGCAGAATTTCGTGCTCACGACGGTGTCGACGTTCATGCTCGTCTACCTGCTGCAGTACGCGGGCATCAGCACCGCGGGGATCGCGGTCGTCACCGTCGTCATCACGGTGTCGAAGATCGCCGACGCGGTGCTCGACCCGGTGCTCGGCAGCCTCATCGACATGACGCGCACGCGGTGGGGGAAGTTGCGCCCCTACATCCTGTTCTCGGCCGCGCCGGTCGCGATCCTCTCGGGCCTGCTCTTCTCGGTGCCGGACGCGTCGGAACCGGTGAAGCTGACCTGGTTCTGCCTCTTCTACGTGCTGTGGGGCGTCGCCTACACCGCCTGCGACGTGCCGTTCTGGGGCCTCATCGGGTCGGCCTTCACCGAACCGGCGAAACGCACCCGAGTGATCGGCGACGTCAGGGCGTTCGGCGCGATCGCCCTCGGCCTGTCGACGCTCGGCATGCCGTGGATCGCCCGTGCACTGAGCTTCGGACCCGAGACGACGAGCGCAGGATGGTCGCTCGCCGTGTTCCTCACCTCCGTGCTCGGGATGGGCCTCTACCTGCTCGCCTTCTTCGGCGCCCGCGAGCGCCGCACCGAGGCGGCGAGCACAGGCCTGCGCTTCCGACAACTGTTCGGCACTCTCATCGCCAACACGCCCCTGCTCATGGTGCTGCTCGGTTCGGTGCTCGGCTTCGGCCGGTTCATCGTGCAAGCCGGGGGAGCGGTCTTCGTCGTGATCGCCTACGGCGACGAGGGCACCTTCACCCTCGTCGGCGCCGCGATCATCGCGGGGATGGTGCTGGCGTCGTTCACGACCCCGTTGCTGCTGCGGGCGACCTCGGGCAGGACCCTCGCGATCGCCAGTTCCCTCGTCGGCGCCGTCCTCTACCTCGCCATGTGGTTCGCCGGCTTCTCGAACCTGCTCGTGATCATCGCGTTCATCTTCCTCACCGGCCTCGCGCTCGGGATCTTCATGGTGGTGCAGGCCACTCTCATCGCCGACGCGGTCGACGACGTCGAGCGTCGCCTCGGGGTGCGCAACGACGGGATCTCGTTCGCGACGCTCACCTTCGTGTCGAAGATCATGAATGCGCTCGCCGTGCTGGTCTTCGGGGTCTTCGTCGTCATCGCCGGCTACGAGGACGGGGTCGTGGTGACCCGCACGATCCAGGACGTCATCTTCACCTCGATCACCGTGGTCCCGGCGGTCAGCTGCCTGCTCTCGGCAATCCCGTTCTTCTTCTACCGCCTCGGCGGCACGGGGCGCGGTCGCGCTACTGTTTCTCCCGGCGCCGGTGAGGCGTCGCACGCTGCCCGATCGAGAGGCGAACGATGACCGACTCCGCCGAACTGACCCTGTTGCTCGAATCGAACCTGCTGCGGGTGTTCGGCAACCGGGATGAAGCGTCCCGCCGGGCGGAGATCGACCGGGTCTACACGACGGACGTGGCGTTCACCGATCCCGATGAGACCGTCGTCGGAGCCGACGCGCTGGAGGCGAAGGCGGCCGCGCTGCTCTCCTCCGCCCCCGCCGATTTCGTGTTCGCACCCGACGGCCCCGCCTACCTCGCCGGGGACACGGCGGCACTCGCGTGGACGTTCGGCCCGGCCGGAGCACCCGCGGTCCGCGGCGTCGACGTCATCACGGTGACGGACGGCAGGATCAGCGCGCTGCAGACCCTGCTCGCCGCGCCGACCCGCTGAGCGCCCGTCCGTGACGACACCGTCTACGACCGCGCCCGCCGGCGGACGCCGCACCGCGGCCCTGGTGCTCATCGCCATCGCCCTCACCGCACTGAATCTGCGCACCGCCGTCACCGGCTTCAGCCCGCTCCTCGAGGCCGTCGGCTCCGACACCGGCTTCGGCACCGACCTCTACGGGGCGTTCGGAGCGATCGTCACCGCGACCTTCGCCGTGTTCGGGTTCTTCGCCGCAGCGGTCGCGAACCGCCTGGGGCTCGAGCGGACCCTCGCCATCGCGACCGCGATGACGACGGCCGGGATCCTCCTCCGCGCCGTCAGCGGCACGCCCGAGACGGTCGTGATCACGACCATCATCGCCTTCGCCGGCATCGGCACCACGAATGTGCTCATCGTGCCGGCCGTGAAGCGCTACTTCGCCGACCGCCTGAAGCCGGTCACATCGATGTACCTCGCTCTGCACCAGATCGGGCAGTTCGTCGCCCCGCTCATCGCGGTACCGATGGCGATGAGCTTCGGCTGGAGGGCGGCCATCGGTTTCTGGGCGATCCTGACCGCTCTCGCCGCCGTGGCGTGGCTCATCGTGGCGAGCCGCTCGGCGAACCCCGCCGGCGTCGCGTCTGTCCTCGCGGCGGGCCCATCGCGCATCCACGCCGTTCCCGGTGCCTGGCGGACCTCCGTGCTGTGGAGCACGGTGACGCTGTTCGGGATGACCTCGCTCAACACCTACGTGATCATCACGTGGCTGCCGACGATCCTCACCGACGCCGGGGCCGACCCGGCGCTGGGCGGCGCCCTCCTCGCACTGTTCTCGATCTTCGGGCTCGGCGCTGCTTTCGTGATTCCTCCGCTGACGGTCGGCCTTCGCAACCCGGCGCCCATCGTCGTGGCCTGCGTCGCCCTGCTCGCCGTCGGATATCTGGGCCTCGCCCTGTCGCCGATGGAGGGCACGATCGTGTGGGTGGCGGCGCTCGGCCTCGGCGTCAGCACCTTCCCCATGAGCCTGACGCTCGTGAACGTGCGCACCAGGACGACCGCCGGGGCCTCGCAGCTCTCGGCGGCCACGCAGGGGATCGGCTACGCCATCGCCTGCGTCGGCCCCCTGTCGATCGGCTTCCTGCACCAGGTCACGGGCTCGTGGACCGGCGCCTACGTCTTCCTGTTCGTGAGCCTCGGCGTCATGCTGGTCGCCGGGATCCTCGCCAGCCGTCCGCGCATCCTCGAAGACGAGGCGCTCGGCGCCGACGCCTCGGCCGCCGCCGGACCGCGCTCCTGAAGCGACCTGCTTCACGGTTCCGGATCGATGCGCGGAGATCGGTGCTTGGGAATCAGTGCGCGGGGACGCGGGACGCTTCCGTGTCGACCGCCGGGCGCACCCGGCGCGGGCTCAGCACCGACGCGAGCACGACGGCCATGACCCCGGCGAGCGGCACGACGAGCAGCCCGACTCGAAGGCCCGCGTTGTCGGCGATGAGGCCGACGATCGGGGGCGAGATGAGGAAGCCGAGGCGCATCAGCCACGACACGACGGTGATGCCCGTGCCCGGTCGAAGGCCGGGCAGCTCGTCCGCTTCGTGCATGGCCGCGGGCACCGTGGTGGCGAGGCCGAAGCCCGCCGCGGCGAAGCCGATGATCGTGCCCGGCACCGTCGGCAGCAGCAGCGCGAGCCCCATGCCGACCGCGGCGATGACGCCGCCGACGCGCACGACCAGGCGTTGACCGAAGCGGTCGACGAGTCGGTCACCGAAGATGCGACCGATGAACTGAGCGCCGACGAGGGCGACGAAGCCGATCGCGGCGATCGCCGCCGGGGCTCCGAGCACACCGTCGAGGTAGACCGCGGCCCAGGTGGACCCGGAGTCCTCGACGAGGGTTCCGGACATTGCGACGAGCACGAGGGCGACGAGCACGAAAGCCGTCCTGGTCTTCGTCCGCCCGGCGGGGGCGACGGCATCGGCTGTGGATGCGGCGACGTCGTCGACACGCTCGTCCTTGCCGGGCAGGCAGAAGCGCAAGGCGGTGAGCGCGACGACGGTGAAGAGCGCGGCCGCGATGGGCAGGTGCACCTCGCGCGGGATGTTGAGCGCGATCGCGCCGGCGGCCATGCCGCCGCCGAGCACGGCGCCGATCGACCAGATCGCGTGGAAGGAGTTGATGATCGACCGTCCGAATCGGCGCTGCACCCGCAGGCCGTGGGTGTTCTGCGCCACGTCGGTGATCGAGTCGAACATGCCGGCCAGGAGCAGCGACGCCGCGAAGAACGCGATCGACGGCGCGAGTCCCACCGTGACGACGGCGACCGCGGTGAGCACCGTGCCGAACGCCGCCGCGCGAGCCGACCCGAGACGGCGGATGACGGCGGCAGCGGCGAGTCCGGCGAGAATCGCGCCGGTCGGCATCGCCGCGATCGCGAGCCCGTAGAGGGCATTGTCGAGGTCGAGGTCGGCCTTGATCCCCGGGAAGCGCGGCACCACGTTGGCGAAGAGGGCGCCGTTGGTCAGGAAGAGGGCGGCCACCGCGAGGCGGGCGCGGCGGACGTCGGGGGAAGGAACGGAGGTCGACACGAGAGACGACAGTAGCGCAGAAGTGTACAATCGTACGCATGGCGCACGACTATTTCGCGGGCAATCCGCGGACCAACCGCGAGCGGATGCTCGCGGGCGATCTGTACATCGCGGACGACCCCGAGAGCGAGCGGATCGCGCTCCGTGCCGTGCAGCTCGCCGATGCTTACCATCGCGCATTCGTGGCCGAGGGGATGTCGGCCGTCTCGATCCTCGCGGAGCTGGTCGGCGACCTGGGGGAGGACGCCTTCGTCAAGCCGCCCCTCTTCGTCGACTACGGCGAGAATCTGCGCATCGGTGCGCGCACATTCGTCAACTACAGCCTGACGGCACTCGATGTGGCGGCGATCACGATCGGTGCCGACTGCCAGCTCGGGCCGAACGTCCAGCTCCTCACGCCCACCCATCCGATCGAGGCGGAGCCGCGACGGGACAAGCTCGAGGCGGCGAAACCGATCACGATCGGCGACAACGTGTGGCTGGGCGGCGGCGTCATCGTCTGCCCCGGTGTCACGATCGGCGACAACAGCGTCGTCGGCGCCGGCGCGGTGGTGACGAGGGACATCCCCGCGAACGTCATCGCCGTCGGCAATCCCGCGCGCGTGATCCGGAGCATCGAGCCGTGAGCGGAACCGGCGAGACGCACGGGTCGCGGCGACTCGACCCGGACCGCCGCGATCGCATCATCGACCGCTGCCTCGACGTCATCGCCGAGGTCGGCGTCGCGGGCGCGACCCACCGCCGCATCGCCGCGGCCGCCGACGTGCCGCTCGGGTCGATGACCTACCACTTCAGCGGCATCGACGAGCTCCTGGTCGAAGCCTTCACGCGATTCGCCGACGGCGAGGCAGCGGGCTTCGAAGCACGGCTGTCCGCCGCGGCCGACGTGGGCGAGGCGCGCGCCGCGGTCATCGCGATCATCGAGGATGACGTCTTCGACAGCTCGCGCGACCTCGTGCTGACCTGCGAGCTCTACACCCTGGCCGCACGCGAACCGCGCTACCGGAGCATCACCAACCATTGGATGCGGCGGAGCCGAGCAGCGCTCGAGCGCCACTTCTCACCCGCCGAGGCGCGGCTGCTCGACGCGATGATCGAAGGCGTCACCATCCACCGCGCGCTCGACACCGATCCGCCGGACGACGCCCTCGTGCGCACCGCCGTCGGCCGACTCGCGATCGACTGACGATCCCGATACTCGACGTGGCGCTCAGGCGTGCATGCGCGCGCCTTTGATGATCCGATCCACGGCGTTCTTCGGACCACGGATGCCGATCCCGACAAGGTCGAGCGAATCGGCGTCGACGGCGGCGACCGCTGCCCGGTTGGCGGCATCGTGCCCCGTCGAGAACAGCTCTTTTGTGTAGATGGCGATGGTCACCTCCCGGCTGGCGGCGCGCGAGCGGGCCGCGGCGAGGGTTTCCGGCGACGCGGTCATCACGACGACCGGCTGCCGGAGCATCGGCAGGTAGGCATTGCCGTCCCGATCGCGGTAGGGCTCGCCGACGAGGTCGGGCACGCTCGTCGCGATACCGCTCATCAGGAACGCGGTCACGTTGAGCTCCTGCCAGGGGAGGAGGTCTTCGCGCAGCAGCACCACGACCTTCGTGTCGAAGCGGACAGGGGCGGCCCCGGCGGTGGCGGCGGGGTCTTCGGTGAGGGTGCCATCCATGCCTGCAGTCTCCGGCCGAGCGGGCGTCGTCGTCTTGTACGTTTCTCACATGACGGAGTCGGTGCGGGCATGGCATCCCGCCGTCCCGACGGTGCGCGAGGTGCTGCATGCGACGTTCGAGCAGCACGCGTATCCGGCGCACACGCATGACGCGTGGACCCTGCTCCTGATCGACGAGGGCGCCGTCGCGTACGATCTCGACCGCTCGCGTCATCACGCGGTTCCCGGAGCGCTCTCCCTCCTGCCGCCGCGGATCCCGCACGACGGCCGCTCCGCCGTCGCCGGCACCGCGTTCCGCAAGAGAGTGCTCTACCTCGACGAGGACTGGTTGCCGGGCGCCGCCGCCGACGCTGCGGCGGCGCGACCGACGACGCAGGATCCGCGGACGCTCCGGGCGCTCGCCGGAGTCCATCATGCGCTCGACTTCCCGCACGATGCGATGGCGGCCGAAGAGGGCGTCCTCGCCCTGCGCGAGCTCGTGTCCGAGCATCTCGGTGCAGCACCGGTCGAGACGAGGGATGTCCCTCTGGCGCGACGCCTTCGTGCACTGCTCGACGATCGGCTCGACGAGACGTTCCCGCTGGCCGAGGCCGCGGAGCTGCTCGGTGCCCACCCCGGGCATCTGGTGCGGGTGTTCTCGCAGACCTACGGCATCGCCCCGCACCGGTACGTCACGGGGCGTCGCGTCGATCGTGCCCGCCGACTCCTGCTCGCCGGCTGGTCCGTCGCCGATGCGGCCGTCGAGGTGGGCTTCCACGACCAGGCGCACCTCTCCCGTCATTTCCGCCGCACCCTCGGCACCACACCGGGCGCCTTCGCCGCCTGAGCCGCCGCCTCGGGTCGCGGCTCTGAGCGCCGGAAGGCACGGCTCGAGCGCTTCCGGGGAGTGCGTTGATGCGTGAGACTGGCTGCTCAGGCATCGACGCGAAGGGGCGTTTCCGAGATGGCGACGGTACTCATCCACGCGACCGTGTCGCTCGACGGCTTCATGGCGGACCCGGATGGCGGCGTCGACTGGATGTTCGGGTTCCCCTCGGCCGACGAGGACCAACGACTGGTGCAGGACATCATGTCGGGGATCGGGGCGGTCGTCGGCGGCGCCGATCGCGAACAGACCATCGTGGAGGGCGAACTGCCCTACGGCGGCATCCTCGGAGTGCCGGTCTTCCTGATGACCCACACCCCGCACGACCCTGTTGTACGGGACGGCACGGAGTACAGCTTCGTCGTCGACGACATCGGCGCGGCGGTCGCTGCGGCGGCGCTCGCGGCGGGGGAGCGGACGGTGAGCCTGCTGGGCGGCAGCATCGCCCGGCAGGCTCTGACTCTCGGCCTGGTCGACGAGATCCAGCTCCATGTCGTCCCCGTGCTGCTGGGGGAGGGGATCTCCCTGTTCGGCGGGCTCGGACGTCGCGTGACCCTCGAACGCATCGACACGGCGGCCTACGCGAGCGAGACCCACCTCCGGTACCGAGTCCTTCGTTGACCTGACCTGGTCATCGAGAAGGGCCGCCAGGCCCGTCGCGATATGACGAAGGTCGCAGAAGAGTGCCGCTTCGCGACGGCCGTGAACGGCCTCCTCAGCGACCGAAGCCGCACTCCTAGTCATTGAGGAGGGCCGCCAGGCCCGTCGCGAAATGACGAAGGTCGCAGACCCGCCGCACCGGCGCGACGACGAACTCGTATCGCATCGCGACGGCCGTGAACGGCCTCCTCAGCGACCGGAGCCGGAGAGACGCGACTCGACCGGCGCCCAGCCGTTCTCGAGGACGGCGAACCCGGCGTCGAGTGTCGCGAGCTGGTCGTCGCTGTCGGTGATGAGCAGCTGCATCTGGAGCACGAAGCGGGCGTACACGCGGATCTCCGCCGTCGGCGTCGGCTCGCCCAGCGCCTCCGCGATCGCCAGGGCGAGCGCGTCCTCGTGACGCAACCACATCCTCGCGGCGTAGTCGCGCAGCGCCGGCGTCTCATTCAGGAAGCGGATGAAGATCCGTGCGACATCGTCGCCGTGCTCGTCGATGTTGGTCGCGATTTCGGCGGCGTAGAAGTCGTGGAGCGCCCCGTTGATGGTGCTGCCCTCGGGGCGGTCTCGCACCGCGGCGACCAGTCGGTCGCGCTGCTCGTCGTCCTCGTCGAAGACGAGAGCCTCCTTCTGCGGGAAGTGCGCGAACACGGTCGTGGGGGAGACGTCGGCCGCGTCGGCGACCTCGCGGATGCTGACGTTGTCGAAGCCGCGCTCGAGGAACATCATGGTCGCGACGTCGGAGATCGCCTTGCGCGTGGCGGCCTTCTTGCGTTCGCGGCGTCCGGGAGGATCGGAGAGCGTCATCCGGACAGCTTACCGTGAACCCGATACAAAAGTGGCTTGACACCGAAACTGGTATTGATACAGTTTCGGCGTGAACTCCTCGACCCCTCGCCTCCTGCCGCGCTTCGATCGCGCCTGGATCATGCTCATCGTCCTGACCCTCCTCACTGTGGTCGGGATGACCGTCGTCCTGCCGGTGCTGCCGTTCGTGGTACTGCGCTACGTCTCATCCGAGAACGACCTCGCCGCCTGGGTGGGGGTACTCGAAGCCGTCAACGGGCTCTGCGCATTCCTCGTCGCACCGTTCCTCGGCCGCCTCTCGGACCGCTTCGGGCGTCGGCCGGTCATCATCGCGGCAGCCTTCGGGGCCGCGTTCGCAATGACGCTGTTCGGCATCGGCGGGGGACTATGGGTGCTGATCCTCGCCCGAGTCATCCAGGGACTGACCGCCGGCGACCTCCCGGCCCTCTTCGCCTACCTGGCCGACATCACTCCGGCGGACCAGCGCGCCAAGCGCTTCGGCCTGCTCGGCGCCCTCTCGGGCATCGGCATGATGATCGGCCCCGCAGTGGGAGGCCTGCTCGCCGCCGTCAGCGTCGAACTGCCGGTGTTCGTGACCGCAGCGGTCGCGCTGGCCGTCGCCATCCTCAGCATCTTCCTGCTCCCCGAGAGCCTGAAGCCCGCCAACCGCATCACGAGCATCTCGCTGCGCGACGTGCAGCCGTTCGCCGTGTTCAAGAACGCCTTCGCCCGCAAGGAGCTCCGCGGTCTCCTTCTCGGCTTCGGACTCATCGCACTGCCGTTCGGCTTCTTCGTCAACAACTTCAGTGTGCTCGCCTTGGACTCGATCCACTGGGGGCCGACCGCGATCGGTTTGCTCACCGCGGCGGTCGGGATCATCGACATCCTCATCCAGGGCGTGCTGCTCGGCATCCTGCTGCCGCGGATGGGGGAGCGGGGCGTCATCGTGAGCGGTATCGCCGCTCAGATCGCGGGGCTCGTCGCCCTCGCGCTCGTGGCATCGATCCTGGCGCAGCCGTGGCTGTTCATCGTCGGAGCGCTCACCCTTGCCGCCGGCCAGGGCGCGGCCCAGGCGGCGATGGACGGCGCGATGTCGAACTCCGTGGGAGACGACGAGCAGGGCTGGCTCGGGGGAGCGACGCAGTCCCTGCAGGCGGCGATGAGCACCGTCGCCCCGCTGATCGCGGGCGGACTCTACGTGCTCGTCAGCCATGCGGCGCCGTACTGGCTCGGAGCGGCGATCATGGTGGTTGCGGCGATCGTCATCAGCCGCGCGCACATCGCGAGCCCGGCGAAAAAGACGGCGGACGATGCGCCGGCGGACGCCGTCCCGGCGACCGCCGCCCGGTAACAGGACTGCGGCCCGGCCATTGAGGAGGCCGTCCGCGGCCGTCGCGAGATGACGACAGTCGCCGGTTTCCCGGACCGGCACGGAGAGACTCGTGTCGCATCGCGACGGACGTGAACGGCCTCCTCAGCGACCAGAAAGAGCGCCGCTCGTTGAGCGAAGCGATACGGAGGCTCCGCAGCGAACAGGAGGAGTGCCACAGGTGATGAGGAGGGCCTCCCGCAACTCTAACTGACATAATGTGCATTATCGGCTAAGCGCTAACAGGGACGGGGACGGCCTCTGCGGTCCGCTCAGGCCGAGACGGCGATGACGCGCTGCAGGGCGTCCCGGAGCGTTTCGAGTTGCTCGATCGGCAGGCCGAGGCGCTCGACGATCTTTGCCGGAATCGGTTCCGCCTCGGCACGCAACTGTTGGCCGCGGGTCGTCAGGACGATCTCCAGACTGCGCTCATCGGTCATGCTGCGACGACGCTCGAGATACCGCAGGACCTCGAGACGCTTGAGCAGCGGCGACAGCGTCGCCGGTTCGAGCCGCAGCGTCGAGGCCAGGTCGCTGACCGAACGTCCGTCGCGTTCCCAGAGGGCCAGCAGCACCAGATACTGCGGGTGCGTGATGCCGAGCGGCTCGAGCAGCGGCCGATACAGGGCGATCACGCTGCGCGAGGCGACAGCGAGGGCGAAGCAGACCTGATTGTCGAGCGCCAGCACGTCGTCCTGCTCTGTCGCCACTGCCGCTCCCCCTAATTACTTAGGGCACTAACTATACTGCTCCAACCCGAGGATCGCCACCCGGCGCCCGCGTCACCGACCGCCCTGCCAGCGCCCCTCGCGGAGCGCGGCGGGCACCAGGAACGCGACGAGCGCGGCGCCGAGCCCGCCGACCGCCATGTCGAGGATCGAGTCGTCGTAGCCCACGAGCACCGCCTCGTCGAACTGGTGACCACCCCACTCCCCCATCTCCCACAGCGCCGCGAGCGCCAGCCCGACTGCGAGCGTCAGTGCCACCAGCGGTGCGGGGCGGTGATCGAACACGACGCCGGCGCGATCCGCCGCGACGACGACGAGCAGCGCCAGCAGGCCGTTGAGGGCGAGGTGGATGGGGATGTCGATCCAGGCGACCGACCGGTACAGGTCGAGCACGCTCGACCACGCGGCGACGAGGAGGATGATTCCGACGGCGACGTCGATCGAGGCGCGGACGCCGAGGAACCGTGGCACGACCAGGCCGAGGAACATCAGGGCGAGTACCGCGCCCTGCAGCGCGCCCCAGCCGACGACGCCGACGATCAGCGAGACGGCACCGATCAGGCGGATCGCATCGGCCGCCCACTCGAGCGGGGTGGCGGGCGGAACGAGGAACGTCTCGACGAGCGCAGGGCGCCTCCCGGCCGACCGCGCTCTCGTACCGGTCGTCGTCTCGGATCGCGTCACAGGTTCTCCTCCCACTGCGTCGTCTCCTTCACCTGCGTCTCCTTCGACTGGGTCGTCTCCTTCGACCGGGTCGCCCCGGCAAGCTCGACGAGGGCGTGCACGGGTTCGTGATCGGAGGGCGCGTACCCCTCGAACCGCCCCGAACCGACGCCGGCGGCTCGGATGCGCAGCGCGGACCCGACGAGGATCCAGTCGATGCGCGGGCCGAGCCGGGGCGCGCGATACCCCGAATAGGTCCGGTAGCCGGGGGTCGCACGGCGCTCCGCCTGCGACCACGAGTCGCGGAGTCCGCCGTCGGCGGTGAGCACGTGCAGGGCCGGCGACCCGCGCCGCGCGTTGAGGTCCCCGAAGAGCGCGACCGCGGGACCGAGCTCGCCGGCGAGACCGCGCAACTGCCGCGCCGATTCGACCCGTGCCAACGGCGAGAAGACGTCGAGATGGGTGTTGATCACCGACAGCTCGCCTCCCGTCGTCCGATCGCGCAGCGTCACGGTCGTGGCGATCCGCGGCATCGGCGCACCCCACGAGCGGGACCCGAGGAGATCGGGAGTGGTCGACAGGGCGACCTGGCGCCAGCGGACGAGGTCGAGGCGGGCGGAGTCGAAGTAGACGGTGCAGCGCTCCCCGGTGCCGTCGGCGTTCCTGCCGCCGCCGACCCTGCGGTACAGCGGACCGAGCGCGTCGGCGATCCGGTCGTCCTGCTCGGGCAGCGCCTCCTGCACCCCGAGGACGCTCGGCCGCTCCGTGTCGAGCATGAGGCGCACGAGCGGCGCACGACGCTCCCACGAGTCCCGACCACCCCGGAGGGACAGCGGCATGCGTCGCCGGATGTTCCACGACATCAGGTGCAGCAGCGGGGATTCCACCGCTCCGAACACCGGCTGCGTCATGCTGTGACGCTAACAGCGGTGCCTGACGGGATGATCGGAGGGCCGTCCGCGGTTGCAGACCAGGCGCAGCGGATCGCAAGCGGGAATCGCAGGCAAGGCATCGCAGGAGGAGTGGACGTGGAATCGGATTCGGTCATGACGATCATCTGGGTCGTCCTCTTCGTCATCGTCACGGTCGGCGTCACCGGACTCACCGGACGGCTGGGCTGGTCGGCGCCGGTCGCGCTGGTCGCGATCGGCGCGGTCGCGTCGTTCCTGCCGTTCGTCCCCGAGGTCGTCGTCGAGTCGGACACGATCCTCTACGCCGTCGTGCCGCCCCTGCTGTTCGCGGCGGCCATCCGCACATCGGTCGTCGACATCCGGGCGCGACTCGACTCGATCCTGCTGCTGTCGGTGGGACTCGTCGCGTTCACCGTTCTCACCGTCGGCGTCACCACGTGGCTCGTCGTCCCCGGGATCACCCTCGCCGCCGGGCTCGCGTTCGGGGCCGTGGTCGCCCCCACCGATACCGTCGCGGTCAACGCGGTCGTCGGACGACTCCGACTCCCCCGGCGCCTCGTGACCGTGCTCGAGGGCGAGAGCCTGTTGAACGACGCGGTCGCCCTCGTCGCGCTCAACGCATCGATCCTCGCCATCACCTCCGACACGGTGACGGCCGGGGTCATCGGAGTCGACCTCCTCCTCGCGGTCGGCGTCGGCCTCGCCGGCGGGCTCGCCACCGGCTTCGTCTTCGCCGCCATCCGCCGCAGACTCCGCGCACCCGTGCTCGACACCAGCATCTCGCTCATCACCCCGTAGGTCGCCTTCATCCCGACCCAGCTGCTGCACGGTTCGGGTGTGCTCGCGGTCGTCGTCGCCGGTCTCTTCCTCGCCTACCGCTCCCCCGCGACCTCGTCGGCATCGGCCCGCATCGCCGAGTCGATCAACTGGCGCACCATCGGCTTCCTGCTCGAGAACGCGGTCTTCCTCCTCATCGGACTGAGTCTCTCCGGCATCGTCGACGCCGCCGTCGACGACTTCCCGGGCGTCTGGCCGGCGATCTGGATCGTCGTCGCCGTCCTCGCCGCCGTGCTCCTCTCCCGCGCCGCCTGGGTGAGTGCGTCAGCCGCCCTCTACCGCTTCGGTCCACGCGGCCTGCGCGAACGACGCTGGGGCTGGCGCAACAGCGTGGCCGTCAGCGCGGCGGGCGTCCGGGGCGTCGTGACTCTCATCGCCGTGTTCCTCCTTCCCGACGAGACCCCGCATCGGGCGTTCCTGCAGCTGCTCGCCGTCGTCGTGATCGTCGCGAGCCTGCTCGGCGGGTTGGCGCTGCCGATCCTCATCCGTCTCCTGCACCTGCCGGCCCCCAACGACGCTCAGGAGCGCACCCAGCGTCAGCTGCTCACCGCCGAGGCGCAAGCGGCAGGCCTCCGCTTGCTCGAGAGCCTCGACCACGACGGTGTCGACGAGCGGGTGCTCACGCGCCTGCGCGACAACGCCAGCTTCCTCGCCGAGGTCGGCGACCTCGACGCCGAATCCGACGAGCCGCAGCTGATGGCGTACACCTCCCTGCGCAAGGCGATGCTTCGCGGTGAGCGTGATGCGGTCATCTCCGCGCGTGCGGAGGGGCGCTACGAGGAGTACGCGGTGCGCGACGTGCTCGCCGCGATCGACGCGGAAGAGCTCGCCGTCAAGACGGCGTCCGGTTCTCCGACTCGAGGGTGACGACGTCGGCGGCCCGCTCCCCCGACTTGCGACGGACGTCCTCGCGGTAGAGCCGCAAGGCGAACGGCGCCCACAGAACGAGCGCGACCCCGGTGCCGAGGACCAGCCCGCCGACGGTGTCCGTCAGCCAGTGCGCGCCGAGGTAGTTGCGACTGAGCATCATGCCGACCACCCAGAGGGCCCCGATCGCCCACACCCACCAGCGCCGCAGCACGATGCCCAAGACCACCGCGATCGTCGCCGCGTTCGCTGCATGTCCGCTCGGGAACGAACCGAAGTCGACGGCGACGAGGATCTCCTCGGGTCGCGGCCGGTCGACCGTGTTCTTGACCAGTTGCACGAGTCCGGCACTGACGACGCTGGCCGCGAGGAAGTACAGGGCCGCCCACCAGCGACGCAGCGCAAGGAGCAGCAGCAGCACCGCAATCGGCACGACGAAGACGCCGACCACTCCCCCGCCCAACATGTCGAACACGCGTGCCACCCCGTCGAGGAACGGAGTGCGCAGGGCGATCAGCGTGTTCATCCACGCGTCGTCGATGGCGTAGGGCACGACCTCGAACTCGCGCACCGCGATCAGCGCACCACCGACGATGACGAGGGCCAGCGCGGCGAGACCGCTGAAGAGCGGCCAACGCCGCTGCACGTCGGAGGCGCGCTCGATGGTGCGAGGGTCCGGCTGCTCCGTCATCCGCTCACGCTAGCGGCGCGACCTGACGATGCGCGCGTCGCCGCGTGCGAGTGCGGCGACCGGAAGCCGCTCGGCCACCAGAACGCGTCCCCCACCAGCATCACCAGTGCGGGCACGAGCAGTGTGCGGACGACGAGCGTATCGAGCAGCACACCGATGCAGACGATGAGCCCGATCTGGGCGAGTGCGACCACGGGGAGCACGCCGAGCACGGCGAACACCGCGGCGAGCAGCACACCGGCGCTCGTGATGACGGCTCCCGTCGTCGCGAGGGCGACCACCATGCCGCGACGGGTGCCCTCGCGGGCGCGCTCCTCCCGCGCACGGGTGGTGAGAAAGATGTTGTAGTCGACGCCGAGTGCCACGAGGAAGAGGAACGCGAACAGCGTGACTCCCGTGTCGAGGGCGGCGAAGCCGAACACGTTCTGGAACAGCCACGTCGAGACTCCGAGCGACGCGAGGAAGGTCGCCACCACGGTGAGCAGCAGCAGGACGGGCGCCACGAGCGAGCGCAGCAGCAGCGCGAGCACCGCGAAGACCACCCCGAGGATCAGCGGTGCGACGAGTCCGAGGTCGCGCCCCGCCGCATCCCGGATGTCGAGCTCGGTGGCGTCGGATCCGCCGACGAGACTCTCCCCCACCTCGCCCGTCTGCCCCGCGAACGCGCTCCGGAGGGCGGAAACGGCCGCGAAGGCCTCGTCGCTCTGCGGCTCCGCGTCGAGGCCGACGTCCACTCGCGTCCACCCGTCGGCGCTCTCACCGGGACGAGCGCTCGACACCCCCGGCACGTCCTCGGCGATCGCGACGGCGTCACCGACGCTCGCATCGCGGGCGAGGACGATGGTGCCACCCGTCGCGCCGGCCGAGAACGAGTCGTCGATGACCTCCTGCGCTTGCACCGATTCCGGGTCGCCGAGCAGTTGATCCGTCTGCGAGAGCCCGACGGAGTAGCCGCCGAGGCCGAGGGCGAGCACGACGAGACCCGCGACGGAGGCGATGCTCACGAGGGCGGGCCGATGCGACACGGCGTCGCCCAGGCGGCGCCAGAATCCGACCCTCTGCTCCCCGTCGCCGGCCCGCGGCACGAAGGGCCAGAACAGCCCGCGGCCGCAGAGCACCAGCACCGCGGGCAGGAGCAGGAGGGCGAAGGACATGGCGAGCACGATGCCGATCGCGCACGCGATGCCGAGCGCCCGATTGCCCGCGAGTTCGGCGAAGAGCAACATCAGCAGGCTGAGCGCGACGGTGCCGGCGCTCGCCAGGATCGCGGGGCCGGCGCTGCGGACCGCGACCGCCATCGCCTCGAACCGATCGGCGCGGTGCCGCAGCTCCTCCCGGTAACGGGCGACGAGGAGCAGCGCATAGTTGGTCCCCGCCCCGAAGACGAGCACGGACAGGATGCCGGCGATCGAGGCGTCGACCGGGAGGCCGGTGGCCTCCGCGATCGCGGCGACCACGAACCGGGCGAGCCCGTCGGCGGCTCCGACCACGAGCAGCGGCACGATCCACAGCAGCGGCGAGCGGTAGGTGATGATCAGCAGCAGCGCGACGACCGCGACGGTGACGAGGAGCAGGCGGAGGTCCGCTCCCGCGAAGGCACCGGTGACATCGGCCTGGAACCCGACGGGCCCGGTGAGCGCCGACTGCAGCCCGGCAGGAAGATCGTCCGCTGCGATCGCCCTGAGCCGGTCGGCCGACGCCGTCACGTCGTCCTCCGCCTCGGCGCCGTCGAGCGGCACCGCCACGAGGGCCGCCTCGCCGTCGTCGCTGAACTGCGGCCGCACCGCCTCCGGAGTGATCGACTCCTCGGCGAGGGCGCTCGCCCGCTCCGTGACGGCCTGCCGGTCGGCGTCCGTCAGACCCTCGGCACGCCACCACACCAGTAGCCCCGCGGTGACGTCGGCCGAAGGGAACTCCTCGAGGATCGCCGACACGCGTGCCGACTCCGCGGTCTCGGGCAGACCACCCTCGGGTGCGCCCTCGACCGCCGCCTTGGGCAGCGCCACGAACAGCGCACCGACGATCAGCGCACCGGCGACCGCCGTGATCCACGCGCGTCGACTCCGTGCGACCAGCCAAGCGACAACGGACACCGCAACCTCCTTCGTTTCGCTAACTAGATTAGCGATACGAGTCCTAGACTGTCACGGTGAACGATCTCCCGAACTCCGAAGCGGAGAAGAACGCCTTCGAGGCGATGCCACGAGGCGACGAGATCTCACGGCAGCTGCGTCAGATGATCGAGCTCTCCGGCGACTTCGAACGACGGCTCGGCCACACGCTCGGAGTCGGCCCGACCGATCTCTCCGCGATGCAGCACCTCATGGTGTCGGGACCGCTTCCGCCGTCGGAGCTCGCCCGGCGCCTGCTCATCTCGACGGCGGCGGCCACCATGATGGTCGACCGACTCGAGAACCTGGGGCATGCCTCGAGGCACCCTCATCCCGACGACCGCCGCAAGATCGTCGTCACCCCGGCGCGCGAGTCGGTGGACCGCGCTGCGGCCGAGCTGATGCCGCTCATCCGCGGCGTAGCCGAGGTGACCGCGCGTCTGAGCGAGGAGGACGCCGCGACCGTGACGCGCTTCCTCGGCGACGTGCTCGAGGTCTACCGCGACGTCCTCGGCGAGGAGCAGTAGCGCCTCACGAGGAGCGGCACCGCTCAGCGACGGCGAGTCTCGTGGAAGACCGCTCGGGTCAGAGCGTGGCGTGCCCTCGACGGGCGAGCGCGGCGAGATCGGCCGGTTCGACCGCATCGTCGGTCGCGGCGAGCTCGTCGAGGGACCACCACTTCGAGCGGACGATGTCGGTCTTCTCCTCGTCGGTCCACCCGGCGTCGACCGGGTCGAACCGCTCGACCCTCACCGCGTACCAGTCGGAGTGGCCGCGCAGATACTCGTGCCAGCGCTGATCGGCGTCGAAATCATGACTCCAGAACGCTGCGGGCACCGAGTCGAGCACCAGGCCCGTCTCCTCCTGGACCTCGCGCACGGCGGCGTCGTCGTGGGTCTCCCCCGGATCGACTCCCCCGCCGGGCGTGATCCAGCGCGGGGCGACGTCATGCGACTTCCCGTACTGGAGGAAGAGCAGGACGCGGTCGTCCTCATCGAACAGGAGCACCCGCGAGGTCGCGCGGAAGACCGGGGCCACGTTCCGCTCGATCAGTCGGTGAAGCTCGACACGTCGCCGACGAGGCGGGTGTTGTCGGCGGGAAGGGGCTCGACGGCGGCGAGGGCGACCTCGGCCGCGAACTCGGAGACGTTGTAGAGGCGACCGGCGGCGGCCTTGCGCTCATCGATGGCGCCGGGGCGGGCGCGGTCGAGGAGCGTGGCGGTCACGGTGCCTTCGATCATGTCGCCGGAGACGACGACGAACCCGACGCCCTTGTCCTGCAGCTCGGCGATGCGCGCGCGGAGCGCGTCTTCGCCGGCGCGCTTCGACCGTGCGACGGGCTCGTACTCCGGCATGGTCGGGGTGGTCTCGATGAAGTGCGCCTGGTGGCTCGTGACGAAGACCACGCGGCTCCCCTGCGACAGCAGCGGAAGCGCTGCGTCGAGCACCCCGACCTGCGCGTCGCGGTTCAGCTTCAAGGCGTAGTCCGCTTCGACTCCCGACTCCATGCCGCCCGAAGCGTTGAGGACCAGGATGTCGAGGCCGCCCCACTCCTCGCGGACCCGGTCCATCATCGCCTCGACGGCGGACCGGTCGGTGAGGTCGGCTCCGACGGCGATGGCCGTGCCGCCCGCCGCGGCGAGCTTGTCGACGAGTTGCAGCGCCCGCTTCTCCTTGTTCCGGTAGTTGATCACCACACGGGCGCCGGCCTCGGCGAAGTAGGTGGCCGTGTCGGCGCCGATACCGCGCGAGGAGCCGGTGACGAGGGCGCGCTTGCCGTCGAGGGACGAGGGAGCGAGAGGGTTCGATGCAGAGACTGGCACGGCCCGAGACTACCAATCAGGGAGCCGCTGATAGATTCGAGGGAAAGCCCCGAACCGATGGTGGTGCGACGCCTTGCCAGACCTCACTCAATTCGCGTGGATCGCGTGGCTCGTCGTCATCCTCGTCTGCGTCATCATCGAACTGCTCTCGCTCGAGTTCACGTTCCTGATGATCGCCGCCGGCAGCGTCGGCGGACTCGCGACGAATCTGCTCGGCGGTCCGTGGTGGCTTCAAATCCTCGTCGCTCTCGCGCTCTCGGTGCTGTTGATCCTCACGATCCGGCCGCTGCTGCTGCGCGTGATGCACCGCGGCGCCGATCCGACACCCAGCAACGTCGACGCTCTGCTCGGCATGGCCGGACGAGTCGTCCTCGCCATCGGCGAGACCGGCGGACAGGCGCGGCTGGCGAACGGCGAGACGTGGACCGCGCACCTCGCGCCCGGCACATCCGATCCGCTCGATGCGGGCACCCCCGTTGTCGTCACCCGGATCCAAGGCTCCACCGCGTTCGTCATGCGCGCGCCCGCCACCCACGGCGCTGCTGCCGCCACAGAAGGAGGAACCCCCGAATGATCGGGTTCGAACAGTTCGCCGGGCAGATCTCCGTGATCGCCCTGCTCGTCGTCGCGGCGGTCTTTGTGATCGTCGTCCTGATCCGGGCGATCCGCATCGTGCCGCAGGCCTACGCCGGAGTGGTGGAGCGGCTCGGCAAGTACCACCGCACCCTAAACCCGGGGCTCAGCATCCTCGTGCCCTTCATCGACCGGGTCCGCCCGCTCGTCGACATGCGCGAGCAAGTGGTGTCCTTCCCGCCGCAGCCGGTGATCACCGAGGACAACCTCGTGGTCTCGATCGACACCGTCGTCTACTTCCAGGTCACCGACGCCCGGGCCGCGACGTACGAGATCGCCAACTACCTGGGCGCGGTCGAGCAGCTCACGACGACCACGCTGCGCAACGTGGTCGGCGGCCTGAACCTCGAAGAGGCGCTGACCAGCCGCGACAACATCAACGGGCAGCTGCGCATCGTGCTCGACGAGGCGACGGGCAAGTGGGGAATCCGCGTCTCGCGTGTCGAGCTGAAGGCGATCGACCCGCCCCACTCCATCCAGGACTCGATGGAGAAGCAGATGCGCGCCGAGCGCGACCGCCGCGCCGCCATCCTCACGGCCGAGGGCACGAAGCAGTCCGAGATCCTCGAGGCCGAGGGTCGCCGGCAGGCCGAGATCCTCCGGGCAGAGGGTGACGCGAAGGCGGCGGTGCTGCGCGCCGAGGGTGAGGCCGAGGCGATCACGACGGTGTTCAACGCCATCCACCTCGGCGACCCCGACAGCAAGCTGCTCGCCTACCAGTACCTGCAGATGCTGCCGAAGCTCGCCGATGGCTCGGCGAACAAGCTGTGGATCATCCCGAGCGAACTGACGGAGGCGCTGAAGGGCATCGGCGGCGCGCTGGGCGGCAAGATCGCCGACGCGCGCCCGGTCGACGACGAGCGTGCCGATCAGGCGCGGGCGAAGGCCGCCGAATCCGCGGCGGCCGCGCGTCGCTCGGCGGATGAGGCGCGCGAAGGCGCGGCCCGCGCCTCCGACGACGCCGCCCCCGACGCGGGCCCCACCACGGGGCGACTCGACGAACCGATCGCGGAGAGCACGGTCGCTGACAGCCCGGCTGACGCCCGCACCACCGACGGCAACGGCGTCGCTGGAGCGGGCGGTGGGCAGGAGCCCGAGGCGCCGCGCCCCGACACCGCGTGACGACGGTGCGCGGAGCGGACTACTTCGCGCCGCCGCGGCCGCGGGTGATCGCGCACCGCGGCCTTGCGACGAACGCACCCGAGAACACCCTCGGGGCGTTCGCCGCGGCGCTCGATGCCGGGGCGACGCATCTCGAGACCGACGTGCACGCCACCCGCGACGGCCACGCGGTGATCATGCACGACGCCGACCTCGCGCGCGTCCTCGGCGACGACGGCGTCAACGCGGTCGTTGCCCGACTGACCCTCGACGAGCTGCGCGACGCGGCCACGGGTCGGCTCGAGATCTGTACCCTGTCCGAGGCCTTGCAGACCTTTCCGTCTGCCCTCGTCAACATCGACGTGAAGGCGGCGGCGGCCGCCGCTCCCGCCGCCGCCGCGATCCGTCAGGCGGGCGCCGAGGGCCGCGTCCTCGTCACCTCCTTCAGCAGGCGTCGTCGGAGGGCGGCCATCCGGAGACTCGATTCGGTCGCGACCTCCGCATCCGCCATCGAGACGGCTCTCGCGATCCTCTTCGCCCGGATCGGTGCCGTGGCCCTGGCGGCGAGGGTGCTCCGCCGGGTGGACGCCCTGCAGATTCCCGCGTCGGTACTGGGAATCGCGACGACGACGCCGGCCATGCTGGAGCGCCTGCACCGGGCCGTGCGCGAGGTTCACATCTGGACCGTCAACGACCCGGCCGAGATGCGGCGCATGCTCGACGCCGGGGTCGACGGCATCGTCACCGACCGGTGCGACCTGCTGGTCGGCGTGCTCCGACGCGACCGCTAAACTCGTCCGACGTACCCCGATCCGAAAACCTCGGATCATGCCTCTCCATCACCGGGAAACCCCTGGGAATCACCCTGTCGGGAATCATGTCCCCCACCCCGGGGTTCATCATTGGGAGGCACAACCCCAAGCGAGAGGAGTCACACAATGGCGGATCGCAGTCTGCGCGGCATGCGACTTGGCAGTCAGAGCCTGCAGAGCGAAGAGGGCGTGGTCTTCTCCGGAAGGACGATCGCCCGTTATCAGGCCGACGACGGAACGACCTTCGAGGTCCCGTTCGCCGAAGACGCCGAGATCCCCGAGACCTGGACTTCTCCGAAGTCGGGCAAGGACGGTGTGCTGCTCGAGGCTGACGGCTCGCGCGTCGTCCAGGAGCAGACCGAGACGAAGGCTCCTCGCACGCACTGGGACATGCTGCTCGAGCGCCGCACGCGCGCCGAACTGGAGGAGCTGCTCGAAGAGCGCCTGCAGTACCTGCGCGCACGTCGCGGCAAGAAGCAGACGATCGCTTCCTGACCCGCACCCCGAACTTCTCCCCCCTGAGGGCCGCCGTTTCCCCCGGCGGCCCTCTTTCTGTGCGCCGACGACTGCCTGACCCCCGTCACGACGGGTGTGGTCAGCGACGCCGGCTGAGGATGCCCGCTCCCGCGAGGACGAGAAGGCCGAATCCGCCGACGAGCAGTTCCAGTTGTCCGCCGAGCAGGACGGCCGGGGTGAGCCCGCTGCGCAGCTCGACGTCGTCGACCATTACCCCCGTGGTGTAGGCGGGGATCGCGTCGACCGTCGACCCGTCGGCACCGATGATCGCGCTCGATCCGACGGTCGAAATGTTGACGACGGCCCGACCGGTCTCGAGGGCGCGGATGCGGGCGATGGCGAGCTGCTGCACGCTCTCGTCGGTGCGCCCGAAGTCGGCGTTGTTGGTCTGCGCGAAGATGATCTGCGCCCCGTCTCGGGCGCTCTCGCGCAGCAGTGCGTCGTCGACGATGTCGAAGCAGATGTTGACGGCGGCGACCGCGTCGCCGAGGTCGAAGATCGGGCTCGTCGTTCCCGGGGTGTACTCGCGGCCGATGAGGCCGATCAGGTCGGGTGCGAACGGCTCCCAGAACTCGCGGTCGGGGACGTATTCGCCGAAGGGCACGGGGTGGCGCTTGTCGTAGATATCGGTGACGCCCTCCCCCGGCTGCCAGAGCAGCGACGAGTTGAAGACGTCGTCGCCGCGCTCGGTGATCGTGCCGAGCACAACGGGAGCGTCGGCGGCTTCCGAGATCAGATCGATCGCCTCGGCGGCGGACCGCGACTCCAGCGGGTCGAGGTCGGCCGCCCCCTCGGGCCACACGATCACGTCGGGATCGTCGTCGAGCGCGGGCAGCGTGGCGGCGAGGTGGCCGTCGAGGATCTCACCCTGATAGTCCCGCTGGTCGAAGTAGCCCGAGCGGGTGTTGCCCTGCACCGCAGCGACTCGGAGAGTGCCGTCCACGGCGGTCTGCCACGCCGGAACGGCGAGGGTCGCAGCGACGGCGATGCCCAGGGCGAGAGCGCTCATCACCGGCCGCCGTGCGCCCATCGCTCCCCGAAGCGGGGTAGCGAGGAACGCCTGCAGCACCGCGACGGCGAAGGCGGTGAGCCAGACCATCAGGAAGCCGACGCCAGAGATGCCGAACCAGGCGAAGAGGTCGCGGAGCGGGCTCTCGGCCTGAGACATCGCGACCCGAGCCCACGAGAAGCCGCCGTAGGGCCACACCGAGCGGATGCCTTCGTCGGCGATCCAGAGCCCGGCGACCACCACCGGGAGGAGACCTAGCCGCCCTGCACGCGACGGCCACACCCGCGGCACCCACCGGTAGGCGAGCGTGATGAGCGTCGACCCCGCGGCGACGAACAACGCCTGCAGCGTCGACAGAGCGATCCACGGCACGTCCCCGAGGAAGAGCGTCGCCCACTCGATGTGGGTCAGGTAGAAGCTCAGCCCGAAGACCAGACCGACGAGGAACGCCGCCCCGGCGCGGCGACCCTGGAGTGCGACGAGGACCATGCCGATGCCGACGAACGCGAGCGGCCAGATCCCGCGGTCCGGGAACGCGCCGTCGAGCAGGAAGCCGGCGAGGAGCGCGGTGACGAGCGCTCCCCACAACGGCAGAGGTGCTCCCCGCTCGGGGTCAGCCGACACTGCTGTACGCCACGATGCCGCGCCGGATCGCGTCGATCGCCTGACGCGCGGTACGCGCCTGCTTGCCGTCGGCGACGATCGAGATCTGGTCGAGCAGGTCGATGGTCTGCTTCGACCACCGCACGAAATCGCCCGCCTGCAGGTCGGCGTCGCGCAGCACCTGATCGAGCCGGCCACCGCGCGCCCAACGGTGCATCGCCGTGGCGAGACCCGTCGACGGCGGATTGGAGCCCGGCAGCCTGTGCCGCTGTTCGACGTCGTCGAGTCGCGCCCAGATCTCCTGCAACTGTTCGAGCGCGGCCGGGAACGCACCGCGGGGCAGGTACCGCTCCCCGACCGCCTCCTCGCGCCGAGGCTCGAAGACGAGGGTGGTGGCGAGCGCCGCGAACGACGCGGGGTCGAGTTCGCGCCACACACCGCGACGGAGGGTCTCGGCGACGAGCAGGTCGCGCTCGCCGTAGATCCGCTTCAGCATGGTGCCGTTGCCGGTGAGTACGAGGTCGTCGTCGCCTCGCTTCAGGTAGCCCTCGTCGAGCAGCACCTCGCTGACCCGGTCGAAGATCTTCGCCACGGCGCCGGTGCGCGATTCGATCTGGCGACGCAGTTCGTCGGTCTGCCGCTTCAGCCGCCACCAGCGCTCGGCCCAGCGCGAGAGCTCCTCGCGGCGCGGCGACGAGTGGGCCGGGTGCGAACGCAGGCGCTGCCGCAGCGCGGCGAGCTGCCGCTGATCCTTGTCCCGCTGACCGCGTCCGCGGTCGCGGTTCTGGGCGTTGCGGCGTTCGATGTCGCTGATCTCGCGGCGGATCGCGGCGTACTCGGCGAAATCGCCGCTTCGGCCGGTGTCATCCTTCATCGCCTTCTCGTAGCCCGCGAGCGACTCCTCCTGCTGGCGGACCTTGCGGGCGAGGTCGACGACGGCGCGGTCGGCCTGGAACTGGGCGAAGCTCGATTCGAGGATCTCGCGGGTGCGCGCCCGGCCGAACTGCTCGATGAGGTTGACGGCCATGTTGTAGGTGGGTCGGAAGCTCGAGTTCAACGGGTAGCTGCGCCGTGACGCGAGCGCGGCGACGGCCTGCGCATCGAGACCGTCGCTCCACTGGATGACGGCGTGCCCCTCGACATCGATGCCGCGCCGACCGGCGCGACCGGTGAGCTGCGTGTACTCCCCCGACGTGATCGGCACGCGGGCCTCGCCGTTGAACTTCTCGAGCTTCTCGAGCACGACGGTGCGGGCCGGCATGTTGATGCCGAGGGCCAGCGTCTCCGTCGCGAAGACGACCTTCACCAGCTTGCGCTGGAAGAGCTCCTCGACGACCTCCTTGAACGCGGGCAGGAGTCCGGCGTGGTGGGCGGCGACCCCGGAGAGCAGTCCCTCCATCCACTCCCAGTAGCCGAGCACGGCGAGGTCCTCGTCGAGCAGGGTCCTGCAGCGCTCTTCGACGATCGCGCGGATCTCGCCGCGCTCCTCCGCGTCGGTGAGACGCACGCCCGCGCGCATCACCTGGCGGACCGCGGCGTCGCAGCCGGCGCGGCTGAAGATGAAGAAGATCGCCGGGAGCAGGGTGCGCTCGCCGAGCATCGAGATCATCTCGGAGCGATCCATGCGCCCGCTGTCCGGGCGAGGGGCGCGCGGGTGCCGGCGGCCGACGTCGTTGCCGCGGCCACCGACCGTGCGCGAGCCGTAGCGGGCCAGCTGGACGAGCTCGGGGTTGACCCGATGCGTCGCCGCCTTGCCCGCCGACGCCGCGTCGAGCGCGGACTGGGTGTCGAAGAGGTCGACGAGCTTGCTGCGCACGAGGACGTGCTGATCGAGCGGCACCGGACGCTCTTCCGAGACGATCACGTCGGTGTCGCCGCGCACCGCCTGCAGCCAGTCGCCGAACTCCTCCGCGTTGGACACCGTCGCCGACAGCGAAACCAGGCGGACGTGCTCGGGGAGGTGGATGATCACTTCCTCCCACACCGCCCCGCGGAAGCGGTCGGCGAGGTAGTGCACCTCGTCCATCACCACGTATTCGAGGTCGTCGAGCAGCGCCGACCCGGCGTACAGCATGTTGCGCAGCACCTCGGTGGTCATGACCACGAGGCGGGCGCCGGCGTTGACGTTCGTGTCGCCGGTCAGCAGACCGACCTCGTCGGGCCCGTACTCGTCGACGAGCTCGTTGAACTTCTGGTTCGACAGCGCCTTCATCGGCGCCGTGTAGAACAGCTTCGACCGCGATCCGCGCATCGCGAGGAACGCCGCGAACTCGGCGACGAGGGTCTTCCCCGCGCCGGTGGGGGCCGCGACGAGCACGCTGCGACCCTTTTCGAGCGAGCGGCAGGACGCCTCTTGGAAGGGATCCATCTCGAACGAGAGACCGGCGGCGAAGGTCTCGACGAGCGGCGCCTCGCGCTTGGCACGGGACGCCGCATACCGCTCGGACGGGGAGAGTTCGGGGCTCACGTGACGAGCTCGGCGCTCAGCGCGTCGACCCGACGTGCGACCGCCCGGTCGTGCAGGAACGCGATGAACCAGGCGGCGAAGTAGAGGAAGACCATGGGGATCGCGAGGAGGAACATCGAGAACACGTCGGCGGCGGGCGTCGCGATCGCGGTGAACACGGTGATGCCGACGATCGCCCACCGCCACGCGCCGATGATGCCGCGGGCGGAGACGACCCCGAGGAAGTTGAGCAGCACGACGAAGACGGGCAGCACGAAACCGATGCCGACCACGATGATGAGCTTCAGCACGAAGTCGAAGTAGTACCGGGCGCTGTAGAAGCTCGAGTCCTCTTGCGGCACGAAGCTCGCCATCAGTTCGACGATGTGCGGCCACACCGACCAGCCCGCGAAGCACCCGCCGAAGAACAGCGGAACCGCGGCGAAGAAGAAGCCGAAGCTGTAGGCGCGCTCGCGCTTACTGAGGCCCGGCACGATGAACGCCCAGATCTGGAACAGCCAGATGGGAGCCGACAGCACGAGCCCCGTGTACAACGCGATCTGCAGACGCAGGTCAAAGGCTTCGGAGATGTTGGTGTAGTTGATGCTCGCGTTGTGCTGCGACGCGATCTCGACGACGGGCGCCCGCAACGCATCCCAGATGTTCTCGGAGATGAGGAACCCGACCACCATGCCGACGAGCAGGGCGATGGCGGAGATGAGCAGACGTCTGCGCAGTTCGACCAGATGATCGCGAAGCGTCATCCGACGCTCACGATTGGAGCCGCGCGCCGGGCGCGTGGCCATGCCTACTTCTCTGGCTTGTGATCAGGCTCGCTGGCCGCCGGGGCCGCCATCCCGGCGGGAGGTTCCTCCGTGTACACCACGGGGGTCTCGGCGTCGCGCTTCTCGGTCTCGACCTTGTCGGTCTGGATCTCGTTGCGGAAGATCTTCATCGACTGGCCGACGCTCTTGGCGAGCGCGGGGAGCTTCGTGGCCCCGAAGACGAGCAGGATCACGATGAGGACGATCAGGAAGTGCCAACCGGTGAGATTACCGAGCATCGTCTACGACCCTTCGAGTGGCTTCCGCTGAAGTCAACAGTCTACCCCGCGCGATTCGCAGCTCGCGGCGACGCTCCCGACGCTCGGATCGCGCCTCCTGGACGGCGTCGTAACGGGCGTCCACCTCACTGCGCGGCTGCAGGATGCTCGGCACGAACGGCTCGGGGGCGAGCTCCTCGCGGGCGCCGTCGAGCAGGTCGAGCTTGGCGGTGAGCTCGCCGAGCGCCTCCGCCGCGGTCATCGCCTTGCGGAACAGCATCCACCCGCACGCGGCGAGCACGGCGAGGAGGGCGAGCACGAGGCCCACCCAGATCAGCACCCACGACCACGGCGGCATGCGACGAGCCTATTGCCCGTACTGGGCGAGGCCCTGAGAGGCCCAGTCGGCGACGGCGTCGCGCGCCGCCGCGGGCGAGTAGACGGTGATGAGCCCGGGCAGCCCCGCGACGAGACGCTTGAGCGAATGGAAGTGACCGACGCGGACCGTGACCGTCGTGGTGCCGCTCACAGTCCCCCGGGTCGTCCGGGTGCCGTCGGGGAGGAAGTCGCCAAGGAGCGGCAGCACGCTGTCCGCGACCTCCATCTGCACGAGCAGGTCGTCGGGCGAGGTCTCGAAGAGCGTGTCAGAGATGGACACCTCGCCGCGGCTGCGGACGATCTCCTTCTCGGTCGCCCGAAGGTCGCTCATCCGGTCGACGCGGAAGGTGCGCACCGCCTCGCGACTGTGGTCCCAGCCGCGGAGGTACCAGCTGAGATCCTCGGAGTCGATGCGCAGCGGGTCGACGACGCGGTGTTCGACGACGCCGCGGGCGTCCCGGTAGTCGAACTCGACCTGACGGCCCGCCACGAGGGCTTCGCGCAGCGGCCCGAGCGCGCGGTCGGTCTGGCGGGTCGACACGGCGACGGGGCTCGGGGCCGACGACGCGCCGCTCGCGAGCTTGCGGGACAGCGAGGCGATCGCGGCACGATCGAGGTTCTCGGGGAGCGCCGACAGGTACTGCAGCCCGGCGAGCAGCGCCGCCGCCTCGCGCGCCGAGAAGCGCGGCGAGTCGTCGATCGCGACCGCGTGGGTCAGCTCGATCAGGTCGTGATCCTCGAACGCGTCCCAGTTGATGTCGAAGAGGTCGTCGGGCTGATAGGCGGAGCTCTCGCCGGGCACGCCCGAGACGGCGATCAGACGGATGGCGTCGCGCATGTCGTCGTCGGAGACGCCGAAGTGGGCGGCCGCCTCGGTGACGGTGACGCCGTCGTGCTCGATGAGGTAGGGCACCAGTGAGAGCAGGAAGGCGAGCTTGTCCTGGGCGCCGAGCGGCTTGGCCATCAGTGAGCCCTCCGATCCGAGTGCCGTTCCGCGACGCGCTGAAGGCGGGCGATGACGGCGTCGCGCACCGACGCCGGCTCGACGACCCGAGCTTCGGGGCCGTACGAGGCGATCTCGTCGGCGATCAGCGCGGGGTCGGCGCAGCCCACGACGAGGCGACGCCGGCCGTCGCCCTGAACGACCGGCGCGTCCTGATGGTCGCGGACCTGCAGTCGTCGCTCCGCGTCGGAGCCCGGTACGACGTCGACCGTCACCGACCCGGCGGCGAGAACGCGGTCGAGCTCGGCGATCGCGTCGGCGGCGGGATCGCCGTCGGGGGCGTCGAAGACGGTGCGGGTCTTCGTCACCGCACCGGTGATCCGGCTCAACAGGAAGTTCCGCATCGCGTCGCGCCCGAGGTCGCGCGCGGACAGGTGCCAGCGCCCCTCGTGCGTGACGAGGGCGTACGGCTCGACGGTGCGCACGGTCGCCGAGCTCTCGCCCGGCTTCAGATAGGCGAAGCGCACGACCAGGTGCCGGGCGATCGCTTCGCTGAGGGTGTCGAAAGCGGGGTCCCGCACGCGGACCCGAGGCGCGTATCCGATCGTGCTGTCGTCCACCTCCATGCCGAGGGAGCGGAGCTTCAGCAGCGCCCGCCGCGACTCGCTGGAGAGGGACCCCTCGCGCCAGACCTCGGCGGCGAGGTTCAGCAGCGTCGTCTCCTCGGGCGTGAAGGTGACCTCGTCGGGCAGGTCGTACGCGCCCTTGGGGATGCGGTAGCGCAGCAGCTGGTTGTTGCCGGTCTCGAGCGGCGACTCGACCGTCTCGAGCGGCACCCCGAGGTCGCGGATGTCGTCCTTGTCGCGCTCGAACTGACGCTCGAGCGTCGCGTTGTCGCGGCCCGGCGCGTAGCGCTGCCGGTACCCCTGCACGCTCGAGAGGATCTCGGCCTTCGTGAGGCCGTGCTCGGTGGCGATCAGCGCGAGCACGAGGCTGAAGAGACGCTCCTCCGCCGGAACCGTATCCGCCATCGGCTCTCTTTCGCTGCTCGCTTCGGGGGTGGGTTTCGCCTCGACTACTGAACGGCCAGGATGTCGATCACGAACACCAGGGTGGAGTTCGCCGGGATCGCGGCGGATCCCTGCTCGCCGTAGGCCTCATCCGGAGGGAGCACGGCGACGACCTGCGAGCCGACCTTCCTGCCGATGATCGCCTTCGCGAAGCCGCTGATCGTCGAGTCCTCGCTGGCGACCAGGGTCAGCGGCTCTCCGGTGTCCCACGACGACTCGAAGACGGTGCCGTCCTCCCAGAGCACGCCGGTGTACTGCACGAGCACCGAGTCGCCCTCGGCGACGGTCTCGTCACCGTCGCCCGCGATCAGGGTGGAGACGCGGAGGTCGGTGGGAGCGTCGCCCGTCGGCAGGGTGATGCCGGGGCGGCCATCAGGGGCGCGGACGACCGAGGGCACTCCTGCCTCCGAGGGCAGGATGGTGCCGTGCGCACGAGAGGTGACGCTCGAGATGATGTCGACGACCGCGACGAGCGAGTCGTCGGCGGACATGCCCTGCGGCACGTTGCCGTCGGGGAAGGCCTCCTCGCCGGGCAGTGTCACCGCGACGCGCGAGCCGACGGTCTTGCACTCGAGGCCGTCCTGCAGCCCCTGGATGACGAGGTCGCCGAACTCGAACTGGCTGGGGCTGCCCTCGTCGTACGACGAGGTGCCGACGACCGAGCCGTCGGTGCCGCTCAGCAGGGTGAGCTGCAGACCGACCCACTGGCCGTCCTGGAGCGGCTGACCGTCGCCCTCGATGAGGGTCGAGGCCTGGATGCCGTCGGAGTAGAGAGGAGTGGGGAACTCGATGTCGGGCTGGTCGCCGAGCGACCCGGTCGCCGTGACGGTCGACGACGCTCCCCCGCTCGCGACGGGGTCGCCGCAGGAGCCGGGGTCACCCGTCGAGCAGGCGGTGAGGGCGAAGGCGAGCACACCGGTCGTCGCGATGGCGGCGGCGGCGCGCACGTGTCGGGAGTTCATCGCAGCTGTTCCTACCTCGTCGAAATGGTCGCCCTCGCGACCGCGGATCAGTCTAACCGCGCGCGACGCGCCGACCGACTGATGCGCTCGTCACTCCCCCGTCGCGTCGCCGTCTTCCTCGTCGTCTTCGTCGTGGTTGTCTCTGTCACGCTGTTCGCGGGCGAGGGAGGCGGCGGCGCCGGCCTGCGCCTCCCGGGCGCGCTTGCGGAGGTTCTTGTCACTGACCGACCGCTCGCCGAGCGCACCGGGAGTCCAGATCTCGACGTCCTCGTCGCCGTACTCGGTCTTCGAGGCGCGCTTCTGCGGCGCGGGCAGCACGGCGCCGGGGGCGAGTCGGCGCGCGGTGATCAGGAATCCGGTGTGCGCGACCATCCGGTGATCGGGGCGGACGGCGAGACCCTGCACGTGCCATCCGCGCACCAGGGTCTCGTTCGATTCGGGTTCGGTGAACAGCCCGGTGTCGCGGATCGCCTCCGCGACCCGCGAGAGCTGGGTCACCGTCGCGACGTAGCAGAGCACCACTCCGCCGGGGGTCAGCGCGTCGGCGACGACGCCGATGCACTCCCACGGGGCGAGCATGTCGAGGACGACCCGGTCGACGCTGCCCGCCTCGACGGCGTTCGGCAGCTGCTCGGTCAGGTCGCCGGAGACGATGCTCCAGTTGTCGGGGTCTTCGCCGGTGAAGCCGACCACGTTGCCGCGGGCGACGTCGGCGAACTCGTCGCGGCGCTCGAACGAGACGAGCCGCCCCTCCGAACCGATGGCCCGCAGCAGCCAGAGACTGAGCGCGCCGCTGCCGACACCCGCCTCGACCACGGTCGCACCGGGGAACACGTCGGCGCGCGCGACGATCTGGGCCGCGTCCTTCGGGTAGACGATCGCGGCGCCGCGCGGCATCGACATGACGAAGTCGGACAGCAGAGGACGAAGCGCGAGGTACTTCACCCCGGCCGAGTTCTCGACGACCGAACCGTCATCGAGCCCGATGAGGGTGTCGTGGTCGAGCACCCCGCGGTGACTGTGGAACTGCTTGCCCGAGGCCAGGATGATCGTGTTGAGCCGGCCCTTAGGCCCGGTCAGCTGTACTCGGTCGCCCTCTCGGAAGGGCCCTGCGAAGTTCACGCGTCCTCCTCGATCCGAGTGCCGCGGGTCGCGAGCAGCTCGGTGATGTCGTCGATGCCGCGTCCGTCGAGCGTCGGCCATGTCGTGTGTCGGTCGGTGTCGGGGATCTCGACGATGTGCGGCACGGCGATCGCCGTCGCGCCCGAGGCGACAGCCGCAGCGAGGCCCGTTGCCGAGTCCTCGATGACGACGCAGTCCTCGATCGGGACGCCCAGCCGCTCGGCGGCGAGCAGATACGCCTCGGGATGCGGCTTCGGGAGCTCGACGTCGCTGCCCGACACGATCACTTCGAAGGCGGGACCGTCGATGCCGATCGCCTCGGGGATGGCGTCGGCGACCAGTTCGGCCATCCGTCGGATCGACATGGTGACGAGCGCGGTCGGCACGCCGGCGTCGTGCAGCGAGCGCAGCAGTTCCCGCGCGCCCGGGCGCCACGGGACCTCCTGACGGATGCGGTCCATCACCTCGTCGGTCATGTGGTCGACGATGCGGTCGATCTCCCACGGCACACCCTTGGCGCGCAGCACCTCGCCGCTGTACCAGAGACCGGCCCCGACGAGGTCGAGCGCGTCCTCGGGAGTCCAGGTGCCGCCGTAGCGGGCGACGAGCTCGCTCTGCGAGTCGAACCAGTACGGCTCGCTGTCGATGAGCGTTCCATCCATGTCCCAGAGCACGGCGGAGGGAAGGGCGGCATTCACGGGGAACCAGTCTACGGCGCGCGCGGCACCCGCCCCGGTCGGCGCACCTCATCCAGGACCTATCCTTGGAGCTGCGTGGAAGCGCGGCGTCCAGTGGAGCAGCGCTCGCGCCACCTGCGGCGAAAAGGAAGGGTGGGCTCGTGGATCAGACACGGCGCTTCGGCGAAGGACGCCTTCTCGTCGTCGCCTTCGAAGGCTGGAACGACGCGAGCGAAGCGGCGTCGGGTGCGGTGACCGTGCTCCGCGACGCCCTCGGGTTGACGGCGCTGCACGAGTCCGACCCCGAGCAGTACTTCGACTACCAGTTCACGCGCCCCGTGATCTACACCGACGACGACGGCAACCGCGCACTGCGCTGGCCGTCCGCGACCTTCTACGGCCCGGCCACCTCGTCGGCGGCTCTGCCCCGCGGAGTCCAGCCCGAGGTCGTCCCCGACGGGCAATCGGCGGCCTCCGATGCGCCGCTGTCGGAGATCGAGAACGTGTTCGTGCTCGTCGGCAGCGAGCCGTCACGCGGCTGGAAGAGCTTCTCGGCGGAGATCCTCGATCAGGCGCTGGTGCATGACATCACCGGCATCGTCGTCCTCGGCGCGATGCTCGCCGACGTCCCGCACACGCGTCCCATCTCGGTGTTCGCGTCGAGCGAGAGCGCCGAGCTGCGGCAGGAGTTCGGGCTGGAGCGCAGCACCTACGAGGGGCCGGTCGGCATTCTCAGCGTGATCGCCGATGTCGCCGACGCGGTCGGGATCCCGACGGTGTCGATCTGGGCGTCGGTCCCCCATTACGTGCACAACGCTCCGTCGCCCAAGGCGACCCTCGCGCTGATCGAGAAGCTCGAGGAGATCGTCGGTCTGCCGATCCCCCGCGGCGATCTCGAGGACGAGGCGACCGCGTGGGAGTCGGGCATCGATGCTCTCGCCGGTGAGGACGAGGACATGGCGGCGTACATCGAGCAGTTGGAGCAGGCCCGCGACACCGTCGATTCGCCGGAGGCGAGCGGTGAGGCGATCGCGAAGGAGTTCGAACGCTACCTCCGCCGTCGCGGCGACGGCCGCGAGGGCTTCGCCGGCGGCGACCAACCCCTCTGACGCTCGTCCCGCCCGTTGAGCGAAGCGATACGAAGGGCGCTACTCCCCACCCGGACGTCGGCCCTGCGGTCTCGATGCGCTCCGCTTACTCGACCCTGGGCCCATGGCGCACGCTTGCGCCAGGGATTCAATACGCTCCTTCGTCGCTACTCAACGACCGGGACAAGGCCCGCCCGTTGAGCGCAGCGATACGAAGGACGCGGTCTAACAGCCCGGTCGTCGAGTAAGCGAAGCGCACCGAGACGGCTCGAGTAGCGAGGAACGAGCGTATCGAGAGCGCAGCCCGCGCTCAGGCGGCCGGAGGCTCTAGGAGGTCGTCCCAGTCGTGGTGCTTGCGGACGTACGCGGCGACGAACGGGCACTGCGGTTCGATGCGCTTGCCGTTCTCGCGGGCGCCGTCGAGCGCCGCGCGGACGAGCGCGCTGCCGACGCCGCGTCCCTCCATCGACTCGTCGACGACCGTGTGCGTGAACACCCACACGTCGTCGCCCTCGGGGCGGAACTGCGCAACACCGGCGTACTCGCCGCCCACCTCGGCGACGTAGCGGTCGTGGTCGGGGTCGAAGCGCACTGTCGTCTCGTCGCTCATCGGGCGTCCTCTCGGTTCGGTTCGTTCGTGTCAGCGGCGCGGCTTCAGCCGCACCGTCGGAAGCTCGGGGGCGGGCAGCACCCGGTCCCACGCGACCGGGAAGGCGCCGAAGTCGTCGACATCGCCGGACGAGCCGTCCTCGAACGTGGCGACCCGAGCCTGCCACGCGCGGCGGTGCTCGGCGATCTCCTCATGGCTGCGGCCGATGAAGTTCCACCACATCACGATCTCCTCACCGAACGGCTCGCCGCCGATCAGCAGCAGCCGTGCGCCGTCGGATCCCGCCTGCAGGTGCAGCCGATCGGTGCCCGCGGCGCTGAACAGCAGCTCCGCGGCCTCCCCGGCGACGCCATCGAGCCGGACGGACCCCGTGTCAACGAGCACCCCGTGCTCGAACCCGGCGTCGACCGGCAGATCGAGCGACGCGTCGGGGTCGAGAGCGATCTCCGCCCCGACCACGCGACTCCAGGTGCGGATCGGTGAGCTCTCCCCGACGAGTTCGCCGAGGAACACCCGCAGGCGCGCGCCGCCGAAGACGACCTGCGGCGCGGCGTAGTGCTGGAAGTCACGCTGCCCCGCACGGCGTCCGTCGGGCAGCGCGATCCACAGCTGGGCGCCGTGCAGGCGAGAGGTGAGCGGGGTCGAGTACTCGGAGTGCGCGATGCCGTGGCCCGACGTCATCAGGTTCACCTCGCCCGGGCGGATCAGCGACACGGTGCCGACCGTGTCCCGGTGCTCGACCTCGCCCTCGAACAGCCAGGTGACGGTCTGCAAGCCGGTGTGGGGATGCCCGGGCACCCGCATACCCCCGGTCGCGGCGACATCGTCGGGACCGTAATGGTCGACGAAGCACCACGCCCCGATGAGCGAGCGCCGGCGTTGCGGCAACGTGCGACGCACCGTCATCGATCGCACACCGCCGAGCGGGACGTCGCGCGGGGTGAGCACCTCGACCGCCGAGCGCGCGGGAGCATCGACGCCAGTGACGACGCCGGGATCGCGCTCGAGGTTGGTCACGCGCCCATCGTCTCACTCATCGCATCGTGCGCCTACGGCTGCAGAACGCCCGTCGAGAGCAGCACGATCAGCAGCCCACCGAGCAGGATGCGGTAGATCACGAACGGCAGGAACGAGCGCTTCGAGATGTAGCGCAGGAAGAAGGCGATCACGGCGAGGCCGACCCCGAACGCGACGACGGTCGCGAGAGCCGTCTCGAGCCCGCCGTACACCTCGGGAGTGCACGCCGCGGCCGCGGCCGCGGCGGAGTCGGGGGCGCATGGCTCCGACACCGCCTTGTACAGCTGGTAGAACCCGCTGCCGAAGACGGCGGGGATGGCGAGGAGGAACGCGTACCGGGCGGCCGCGGCGCGGGAGTAACCGAGGAATCGGCCGGCGGTGATCGTGCCGCCCGAGCGCGAGACGCCGGGGATCAGCGCGAGGGCCTGGGCGAAGCCGTAGGCGACGGCGTGCCAGCCGGTGAGGTCCTTCAACTCGCGGGTCTGGCGGCCGAAGTAGTCGGCGACGCCGAGCAGGATGCCGAAGCCGATCAGTGTGCCGGCGACGATCCAGAGCGACCGGAACGTGGTCTCGATGTCGTCCTGGAAGAGCAGGCCGAGCACCACGATCGGCACCGAGCCGAGAATGATGTACCAGCCCATCTTCGCGTCCGGATCGTTGCGCCAGACCCTGACATAGCCCGCCTTGTCCCGCACCGCGAAGAGTGCGAGGAACCATCGCGAGACAATGCGGACGATGTCTCGCCAGAAGTACACGATGACCGCGGTCTCGGTGCCGAGTTGAGTGATCGCCGTGAACGCCGCTCCGGGGTCCTTGGCACCCGGGAGGAGTTCGCCGACGATGCGCAGGTGCGCACTCGACGAGATCGGCAGGAACTCGGTGAGCCCCTGCACGAGTCCGAGAAACAGCGCCTCGAGCAGCTGCATGGGTCCTCCGTCACGGATGGGCGGGCGAGAAGGACGCCACGGGCGACATCCGCCGCGACAGCCTAACCGCCGCCGCGGCCGAGACCCGTCACGGCACGATGGAGTCGACGTATCCGCCGTCGACGCGCACCGCCGCCCCGGTCGTGGCGGATGCGAGCGGCGACGCGAGGTAGACGACGAGGTTCGCGATCTCTTCGGGCTCGATGAGGCGCTGCAGCAGCGACTGCGGGCGGTGTTCGCGCATGAACACCCGCTGCGCCTCCTCCCAGGGCAGGTCCCGGTCGACGAGCTGGTACACGAAGTCTTCGACGCCGCCGGTGTGGGTGGGGCCCGCGATCACCGAGTTCACGGTCACCCCGGTGCCCGCGGCCTCTTTCGCGAAGCCGCGGGAGACGGCGAGCAGCGCCGTCTTCGACATGCCGTAGTGGATCATCTCGGCGGGGATGACGATGGCGGAGTCGCTCGCGATGTTCTGCACTCGCCCCCATCCGGCCTCGATCATGCCGGGCAGGTAGGCGCGGGTCAGGCGGACCGCGGTCAGCACGTTGACCTCGAAGTACCGCCGCCACTCGTCGTCGGGGATCTCGAGCGCCGCCGCCTGTTCGAAGATGCCGAGGTTGTTGACGAGCACGTCGACCCGCGGCACCGTGTCGAGCAGCGCGGCGGTGCCGTCCTCGGTCGCGACGTCGGCGACGGCGGGAACCAGATCGGCACCCGGAATCTCGCCCCCGATCCGGTCGATCGCCGCCGAGACCGTGCGTTCGGAGCGGCCGTTGACGGCCACTCGCGCACCGGCGGCGGCGAGGCCACGGGCGATGGCGGCGCCGATCCCGGAGGTCGATCCGGTGACGAGGGCGGTCTTCCCTGACAGGTCGATCTTCATGACGCCCATTCGATCACGGGTCGCCGGGGCGCGGGTCAGTCTCTGCGCCCGGGTGCGGCGTCGGTGCGTGCGGGCTTCGCGCCCTCGGCGAGGCTCCACAGCGCCCTCTGCGCGAGCAGCCCGATCTCACGCAGCAGCGACGGGTCGTCGGTCCGGTCGGTACGCGGCTCGGGGTCGTAGACGCAGAGCGCACCGAGGCGGTGACCGTCGGGCGAGTTGAGCGGGTAGCCCATGTAGAAGCGCACGCGCTCGGCGACGGTCGTGCGCGCGAACCGCTCGTCGCCGGCGGTGTCGGGGACGACCATCACGTCGTCCTGCTCGATGGTGCGCGCGCAGATCGACGACGCACGGTCGAGCCCGTCTCCCGCCATCTCGATGCCCGTCGACGCCCCGACCCACTGCCGTTCGTCGTCGACGAGGGTGATGGCGGCGCCCGCCGTGCCGAACATGCGCTGGGCGAGGTCGACGACCTTGTCGAGGTCGGGTGTCGCGGACTCGGTCAATTTGCGGAAGGCCGCGACGGCCACGGCGCGATCGCCTTCGTCATCCCCGGTCTCGTTCGGCACGGCGGCGACGAAGACGGTCGAATCGAGTTCGTCGGCGATCACCTTCCCCCACTGCTCGTAGGAGCGCGACGTGCGGAACCGGTCGCCGGTGCCGGGCGTGTTCGGCGGGAGGCTGAACCAGCGGATGCCCTCGTGGTCGGCGACGAGGCCGGCGCCCAGCCGGTTGAGACGCACGGCGCGGCGTTCGCCGATGGCACCGAGCCGGGAGTCGAAGACGCGCATCGATCGGAACGGATAGGGCCCGACGAAGAGGATCGGCAGTGCGGGGTCGTCGGCGCGCAGGTGCGCGATGATGCGGTCGATCCCGTCGCACCACTCGGACAGCGGCGTGAAGGTGAGCGCCTCGGGGCCGCCGATCACCACGACGGCCAGCTGCGACCGTCGGATCGCCCGTGCGGGCACCCGGTCGACCACGTCTCCGACCCGCAGGTCGCGGTCGACGACGGCGATCACGTCGACCCCGCGGCCGGTCGCTGCGCCGAGGTGACGCGCGATCTGTCCGGGCAGTGCGAGCTCGTGGCTCGCCACCCCGAGCCCGACGGCGGGACCGTTGCCGATGAGGAGGGCACGGATGGGCGACGGCCCCGGTGCGTGGCCCCGCGGCTCGTCCGTCGGTTGCGGGAGAGTGCCGAGCGGTCCCTGATCGACCGAGCGGTACCACAGCCGCATGGTGGGGCCGAGCAGTCGGCTCAGTGGTGACGGCGCGAGGCGTCGGTGCGCTCTGCGCGCTCCACGAGACGTCTGCGGCCGGGGCATGCCGTTCAGGCTAGCCGCGCGAATCGTTCGGGAGACGGCAGGTCAGCGGCTGTTCAGTACTCTCGCAGAAGGTCCTTCAGTACCCGGTGACCGAAGTCGAGGGCGTCGAGCGGCACCCGCTCGTCGACGCCGTGGAACATGCCGGGGAAGTCGAGATCGGCGGGCAGCCGCAGCGGCGCGAAGCCGTATCCGGTGATGCCGAGCTCCGACAGCGCCTTGTTGTCGGTCCCGCCGGACATCAGGTACGGCAGCACACCGGCGTCGGGGTCGTGCCGTCCGAGCAGCGACACCATCGTGTCGACCAGCCGGCCGGAGAACGCCGTCTCGAGGCCGACGTCGCGGTGCACGACCTCGATCTCGATATCCGGTCCGACGATCGCTCGGATCTCGTCGAGCGTCTGCTCCTCCTCCCCCGGAAGGCATCGGACGTCGACCAGGGCGCTCGCCGCGGCGGGGATGACGTTGTGCTTGTAGCCGGCGGCGAGGACCGTCGGATTCGTCGTCGTGCGAAGGGTCGCCCGGAGGAATCCCGACGCGGTGCCGGTGGCGAGCAGCAGCTCGTCGGGCGCGGTCTGCTCGGGGTCGGCGCCGAGGATCTCCGCGATGCCCGCGACGAGTTCGCGCGTGGTGTCGGTGAGCCGGATCGGCCACTCCCTGCGACCGAGGGCGACGACCGCCTCGGCGAGAGCAGTCACGGCGTTGTCGGCGATGAGCCGCGAGCCGTGCGCGGCGTCGGCGCGCGCGGTGAGGCGGATCCAGACGAGCGCTTTCTCGCCGGTCTGCAGCAGGTAGGAGCGGCGCCCGCCGAAGGTGACGGAGTAGCCGCCCACCTCGCTGATCGCCTCCGTCGCGCCGGCGAACAGCTCGGGGTGGTTGTCGACGAGCCAGTGCGAGCCCAGGACTCCCCCGGCCTCCTCGTCGGCGAAGAACGCGACGACGAGATCGCGCCGCGGACGCTCGCCCGAGCGGAGGATCTCGCCGAGACTCGTGAGGATCATGGCGTCCATGTCCTTCATGTCGACCGCGCCACGACCCCAGAGCATCCCGTCGCGGACCTCTCCGGCGAACGGGTCGACGGACCAGTCGGCCGGCTCCGCGGGCACGACGTCGAGGTGACCGTGCAGTACGAGGCCGGGCAGCGAGCGGTCGGCGCCCTCGACCCGGGTGACGACCGAGACACGCCCGGGCTGCGACTCGAAGAGCTGAGGGGCGAGACCGATCGAGCGCAGGTGGGCCTCGACGTAGGCCGCCGCCTCGCCCTCCCCTTCGGAGCGCCCCTCGCCCCAGTTCACCGTGGGGAAGCGGATGAGGTCGCGGGCGATCGACGCGGTGGGGCTGAGCGGAGCGGGCTCGGTCATGGCTCCAACGCTAACCGCAGTCGCCCCTGACGCCCCCGGAACCCGCTCGCTCGAACCGCTCGCGAGGCGCGCCGGAGGCACCCGTGTACACGAGTGCCCTTCGGCTCGTGCTAGGCTCGCTCGTCGGGAAATGAGCCGAAAGGTTCGCTTCCAGATCACTCGTCCGGGTGGCGGAAATGGCAGACGCGCTAGCTTGAGGTGCTAGTGCCCGTATAGGGCGTGGGGGTTCAAGTCCCCCCTCGGACACACTGGTTGAGACAGTGCGAAGGGCCCCGCTTCTGAGAAAGAAGCGGGGCTGTTCTCTTGTCGGAGCGACTCACCACTTCTTCGTCATGCCGGTGGATCGGGCGAGCTCGCCGTTCTCCTGAGTGACGACCAGCCCGTGCGAACTCCGAGCGCTGACCGTCAACGCATCCAGCCATGCCTTGTTGATCGACGGTGCTCGCGAGCCGTCGAACTTGAAGAAGACGTCGCCATCCGGGTGAAGCCAGATGGAACTGCGACCGTCCCCGACCGATAACGCGTCGAGCCAGGACATGACGAAACTCTCCCGACGCCGGAACTGCTGCACGATCACGATCTGCAGGTGCGCGAGCAGACGGTCGTCGAACGCGATGACCGTCCCGTCGTAGCTCAGCGACCCCATCGATCAGCCCTCCTGCAGTGGGGACCGGCTCTCGGTGTCGCCGGCGTCGGAGGCGTCGAAAGCACGGAGCCGCTCGAGCATCCGCGCGACCTGCTCGCCATTGTCGGGCGCGGGGAGACTCGATTCGGAACTCTCGACGAGAAGCACGGTGCCGCTGTTGAGCAGGAAGGTCACCGCCACCTCGCTGCCGTCGAAGCCGATCGCCTGCAGCGTGACGGTGTCTCCGGTCCCGCTTCTGGCTATCAGCGCGGCGTACTCCATCAAGGTGTCGGCCGCCTCGTCGCCGATCAGGAGCGACTTGTCCGCCATCGTCAGATGCTTCACGCCACGAACGTAGGCGCCGAGAATCGGCGGCTTCCAGGGGATTGACGATCCCCGGCGATCGCCCTAGGACCAGCCTGTCAGTCCTTCGTACGGAACCCGCACTCCGGGCATCGCCATCCCACCGGTGTCACCACCAGCGCCGTCCCGCACTGCGGACAGGTCTGCACCCTCCGCCGCATCATCGCAACACCGATACCACCCGATCGCGCGAACATGTCCGCTCCCCTCCGCCGCGACTGCGTCGCTTCAATGCTGACGAAACGGCGTTCTTCTTCCAGGGGGTGGACAGGATCGGCGGTCGTCGGATAGTGCACTTCCGGCCGCAGGCGTCAATCCCCTGGCTCGAATCGAACCGCGGGTGTCTCGTGGGTGTATGCCACAAGTCAGCCACCGACTCTCCCCGCAGCGAGTGGTCGTCCAGCCTGAACTCCTCGAGGTGACGGCGCTCAACGAGCACTCGTGGCAGGTCTGCGACTCACGCCGTGAACCGACCGACGCCATGCGCCTGCTCGCCTTCATCGAACGCCGCCGCGACTCCTATCGGATCACCTGGCTGGCCGGCGGGCGTGGCTGGGCGATCTTCCGCGACTTCGACGCCGCCCTTCGCTCGGTCAGAATCCGCTGCCTCGATCAGAGCCTCGACGACTGACCCGACTCGAAGTGATCTGAGCCGTTCACGACGTGCTCGTGCGGCTCCTCCTTCGGCTCAGGGACGATCCGAAGACCCGACGAGGAGTTCGCCGCAGCCATCAACTCCTCGATCCACGCCCGATTCACTGACGGACTGCGGCTGCCGCTGAACTTGAACCCGACCTCGATCGACGGGTGCACCCATACCGAGGAGCGTCCGCCGCCCGATTCCGACTCGTCGCGCCAGGAGAAGAAGAACGCCTCGTTGCGACGCAGCTTCGCACCCATGACGAGCTGAAGGTGCGCGAGAAGGCGATCATCGAACTCGACCGGCGGATGCGAGCCGTACACGAACTTGCCCATGGCGCGACCTTCTCTCCGGGCACCCGTGCTCCCCGTTGAGCCGTGAGCCCTGCGCCAAGATTCCCGCCGATCGCGGGATGCGTCAATAGCGCAGTCAGCGCGCCTCGCGTGTCGCCTTGGCGTTGGCCTTCTTGATCGCGTCGACGAGTTCGTCCTTCTTCATCGTCGAGCGGCCCGAGATGTCGAGCTTCTTCGCGATGCCGAGCAAGTGCTCCTTCGAAGCATTCGCGTCGACACCGCCCTGGGTGTCGCCCTTCGAACCGCGACTGCCCGCCGCCTTCTCGTCGGAGGGTCCGCTCTCGTCCTTCTTCTCCCAGTGGTCGCCCACCTTCTCGAACTCATGCTTCAGGGCCGAGAACGCGGTGCGGTGAGCGCGCTCCCCCTCGCCGTAGCTCTCGACCGCCGAATCGTGCGCCTTCGACCAGATCTCCTGCGCGTGCTTCGGCGACCGCTCGATGGTCGACGGCATCTCGTCCTTCGCGGGCATGGTCTCCTCCTGTCGGGTCGGACTCCTCCACCGTTCGTACGCGCTCACGGCACCGCGGGCAAGGCCGCTACAGCAAAGCCCCAGTTGCCACACAGGTCTTGCTCGTGGGCGCCCGAGCCCCGACACTTCCGTCATGGCACAGCGCGGGCCCTATGCGAAGAGCGCCGTCACGCGCGAACACGTCCTCGACGCCGTACTGCGCGTCATCGCCGAAACCGGATACGCCGGAGCGACGCTGCAACAGGTGGCCGACGCCGTCGGCATGAGCAAGGCGGGCATCCTCCACCACTTCGACTCGCGCGACGCGCTGCTCGTGGCGGTACTCGCCCGCCGGGACGATCTGAACCGCCTGCGCGTCGACGAGGGCGCCATCCCCCTCGATGGGGACGGCAGCGCGACCGTGCTCGCCGAGCTCACGGCGGTCATGCGGCACAACGAGACCGTTCCCGGGCTCGTCGCGCTGTACACCGCCCTCGCCGGGGCGGCCGCCGCCGACGCCGGGGAACGCGAGAGCCGCCGCTACTTCGCGGGCCGTTTCAGTGCCCTGCGGACGGCGTTCGCGGGCTCGGTCCGCGCGGCGCAGCGGGAGGGCGCGATCCGCTCCGATCTCGACGCCGAAACGGTCGCCACGCTGCTCATCGCCGCGGCGGACGGCCTGCAGGTGCAGTGGCTGCTCGAGCCGTCGATCGACATGGGCGAACACCTCGACGCTCTGGCATCGCTCCTGCGGCCGTGACGTCGGCCGCCGCCCGGCTCAGGCGCGCAGAGTCTGCCACCGTGCGCCGACGCGACGAGTCATCCGCACTCGGGGGATGAACGCGAACGCGGCGGTGCCGAGCACGATCGCCTCGCCGATGCGCGCCGCCTGCTCGTCGCCGTCGGCCGTGAAGCGGACGGTGAGCACGGGCAGGCCGCCGACGATGCCGACGCTCGCCGCCTCGAGCACGGTGAACGATTCGGCTGCCGCGCTGGCGCCGGGCAGCACATCCTCCGGACGGACGCCGGGGACCAGCTCCCCGATCGTCATCGCGACGCGGTACGAGGGCACCGCTCGAGCTTACGGATGAGGGGCCGCCCGCATGGGTAGGCTCGGCGTGAGGAGAGGCGGGACATGGCGCGGCGCATCGTTCTTGCCGGCGCGTCCGGCTTCATCGGCACGGCGGTCGCCGAGGCGTTCCGAGCCGAGGGCGACGAGGTCCTGCTCGTCGGCCGTTCGGGTCCCGACGTCGCATGGGGCGACGCCGACTCGCTCGTCCGCGCCGTCGACGGAGCCGACCTGGTGGTGAACTTCGCGGGCAAGAGCGTCGACTGCCGCTACAACGAGGCGAACCGCCGCGAGATCCTGCGCTCGCGGGTCGAGACGACGACAGAGCTCGCCACAGCCATCGCGCGCGCTGAGAATCCTCCACCGCTGTGGATCAACTCGTCGACCGCCACGATCTACCGCCACGCGGACGACCGCCCCATGACCGAGACGACAGGAGAGCTCGGCGAGGGCTTCTCCGTCGGCATCGCCCGCGCCTGGGAGGAGGCGTTCTTCACACCCCCGCTGCCCGTCACGAGGCGGGTGTCGCTGCGCATGGCGATCGTGCTCGGCGACGGCAGCGCCCTGGTGCCGCTCCTGCGTCTCGCCCGCTCGGGACTCGGCGGCGCTCAACTGGACGGGCGCTGGCCTGCGACCGCCGAACGGCTGCGGGCGGGCACCTATCACCGGTTCCGCACCCGGTGGGGGCGTCAGCGGTTCAGCTGGGTGCACATCGATGACGTGGTCGGCGCGATCCGGTTCGTCCGCGACGACCCGCGGATCAGCGGGCCGGTGAACGTCGTCTCGCCGAACCCGTCGGACAACCGCACGATGATGGCGACGCTCCGCCGAGTGCTGGGAGTGCCCTTCGGCATCCCGCTCCCCCGGTTCGTGCTCGAGCTCGGATCGATGCTGATCCGCACCGAGACGGAGCTCGTGCTGAAGAGTCGTTGGGTGCTGCCCGAGACGCTCACCGAGGCCGGCTACCGGTTCGAGCACCCCGACCTCGAGGACGCGTTCCGCGACATCGTCACGGGGCGGCACTCGGGAGTCGTCGAACCCGTCTGATCCGGCGGTCGGGGTCGTCGGTCAGACGGTCGCGAGCTTGGCGCGCAGGTCGGCGTCGCTCGGCTCTACGAGGTGCGACCCGTCGGGGAACACGATGACGGGGATGTTCATCCGGCCGCTGATGGCCTTCGCCCGGTCGGCCGCGTCCTCGATGGCCTCGGTGTCGACGTACTCGTAGTCGATGCCGTCGGCGTCGAGCACCGCCTTCGACCGGCGGCAGTCACGGCACCAGTCGGCGCCGAACATGACGATGCGGGGATTCTCGGTGGTAGTCATCGAGGGAGTCAATGCGTGCGCATCGCGGAATATTCCGCGGCGCCCGCCCCGCGACGACCGTTCAGAGGTCGACGCTGTTGTTCTCTCCCACGTTCGGGCTGGTGTGAGTGATCGCCGCCTTCGCGTACTTGAGGAGGATGACCGGCTTCGGGTCGATGCTCGACCAGTACTCGGCACTGTCGGCCTGCACTTTGAGCAGCGCGACGTGCGGGTCGTCGCGTCCGTCCTCGAACCACGCCTCGGCGGCGGCGGTCCAGTACTCGTCGATTTTCGCGGGATCTTTCACGAGGCTGGCGGTGCCCGCGATGGAGACGTAGCCCTTGCCGGACTCGAAGCTCACGTTGACCTGAGGGTCGTTCTCGATCTGGTGCACCTTGTGCGAGTCGTCGGCGACGATGAACCAGAGGTCGCCGTCGAACTCGGTGTCGACGGCGGCGAGGGGTCGACTGAGCAGGCGCCCGTCTTCGTCGATGGTGGTGAGCAGCCCGATCCGGCCGCCCTTCACCAGCTTGCCGATCTCGGCGATCTCTTCCTGCGTTGCGCTCGTCATCGTGCACCCCTCGAGTCCTGTGGTGGGTAGGTCCGCGAACGCTAGCACCGCCCCATGGGTACCGCCCGGAGCGCTGTGTTTGCAAACGCCACGGGACTCTCTCGCTTCGGGACGGCCCTGGAGAGCCTCCTCAGCGAGCCGGCTTAGAACGGGGCGTCGTCCGGGAGCCAGGCTTTCATCACCAGTGGTGGTGCGCCCGGCATGGTGCGGCCTGGTGGGGCGAAGGTGCGGGCCGGTTTCGTCGTGTAGGTGCGGCCGGTCGGCGAGGTCCAGGTTAGGACGCCGCCCGGCGATGCGCTGACCCGCCACCGTTTGCGGCCTTTGACCATGTGGTGGCCTTTGCATAGGTGCGCGAGGTTCGCGGCGACCGTTTCGCCGTCTTCGGACCATGGTTTGGTGTGGTCGACGTCGCAGTGCTCGACGGACCGGGTGCAGCCGACGAACCGGCACACCTCATCCCGAGCCGCCAAGTAACGGCGCAACTGTTTGGGGACCTTGTAGGTGGTGCGCCCGAATGAGGTGATCGCCCCGTCCTCCGGGTCGGTGAGGATCCGGATCCACCCCTGCGCCTCCCCAGCGATCCGGCGGGCGGTCTCGGCATCGATCGGCCCATACCCGTCGAGCTGTCCCGGCTCATCCGACCGGCCCATCGCGGTCAGCACCGGCACGGTGGTCGACACTTGCGGGTTGATGCCGCGGCGGGCGGCCGGGGTGGCCTGCACCGGGTCACCTTCTCGCGCTGGTGCGGTGACGCCGCCGGCGTCGATGAGCAGGTCACGGAAGACGTCGGCTTCGATCTGCTGCAAGGTTCGGGTCTCACCCTCGACCATCAAACCCTTCGCGAGACCGGTCACGGAGGCGGCGGCACCGATGGCGTACTCGGCGGACATGTACGCGCCGTACCAGGCCATCCCCGCCCCTGCCGGCTCGACCGCGGTCCGCCTCTCGACGAGCGCTTCGCGGTGCTTCTCGATCAGCTCCTCGGGTTGCAGATCGGCGCGGATCTTCCGTGCCATTCGGTCGAACCGCGACAACGGCAGATCGACGAAATCCAGCAGGCGGGCCTCATACTCGGCGGCCAGCTCGGCGGCGAGCCCGTGGCCGTGTTCGACGAGGACCCGGGCGTGGCGTTCGGAGAATTCCGCCTGCCGCAACCGGCTCAGCGTGGTCGGGAACACCTGCACGAGGGAACGGGCGAGATCGAGCATCGACTGCGCGGTGCGCTCATGCACCTGCAACACCGCGGCGACCTCGGCCCGCAGTTCACGCCACTCCAGCGAATCGGGGTCGTGCCAGTCGGCGCCGAAGTCCCGGCCGAACTGCAGCCGCAACGCGTCGATGTACTCCAGCTGCTCCGCCTGATACACCCGCGACATGGCCTGCCGTTCGGCGATGCGCTCGACCAGCAACCGGGCAGCCGACATCGGCACCTCCACCGGCGGCTGCTCTTCGTCCATGCACCGACTCAACCAGCAACCGCCGACACTGGGAGGCACCTGAACACGAGCGCCTCCCGATATCGCTCGCATTCACGACGGCCCTGGCGGGCCTCCTCAGCGAGCAGGTGTGAGACTCCTCAGCGCGACGGAAGTTCGGCGCGGAGGACCGGGGTGTGACGGGCGAGCTCGTCGCCGATGCCGATGTCGACCAGGCGGATCTCCCCCGCCAGGGCCGACGCGGGCGGCAGCAGCAGACCCGCCTTCACGCCGCCGAACGTCACCGTGACATCGGCCGGGAGTACGCAGTCGTCGGGGACGGCGCCGGTGTCCGCGTCGATGCCGCTCGGAATGTCGACCGCGACGACGGTGGGGCGCTCCGGCGCAGCAACCGCGAGCAGCTGCCCCACGACCTCCCGCGCCGGCCCTCGCAGCGCGAGGTCGGGACGCCCCGCGGATCCGGTGCCGAAGAGACCGTCGATCACCACGTCGGCCGTCGGCAGCAGCACCTCGAGCGCGGTCGACCCGGCCGCCACCGTGGTCGCCCCGGCCGACAGCGCAGCGGCCAGCCCCTCGGCGTGCACCTTCTCGGGCACCACCGGAATCACCACGACCTCGACGCCCTCCGCCCCGAGCTCGGCAACGGCGAAGAGCGCATCCCCGCCGTTGTTGCCCGGGCCCACCAACGCGAGCACCCGCGCTCGGTCGCCCGCCTGCCGCATGTCCGCCCGTTCGACGAGCCGCTCGCGGACGACCGCCGCGAGCGCGGTGGCGGCACGCCGCATCAGCGGTAGCCCGGCCGCGAGGGAGGGCGCCTCCGCGGCACGCACCTGCGCGGCGGTGTACCCGGCGACCTCGGTCACGGCGCTACTTCGCCTTCGCCGCCGCCTTCGCGGCGCGTTTGAACTCGCGCACCCGGGTCAGCGAGTCGGAGTCGACGATGTCGGCGACCGACCGGTGACTGCCCTCCTCGCCGTAGGGCGCCGAAGCGTCGCGCCACCCTGCGGGCTCCACGCCGTACTGCTTGCCGAGCAGGGCGAGGAAGATCTTGGCTTTCTGGTCGCCGAAGCCCGGCAACGCCTTCAGCCGGCGCAGCACCTCGGGGCCGTCCGGGTCGTCCTGGGTCCAGATCCGGGCGGCGTCGCCGTCCCAGTGCTCGACGAGCGCCTCGCACAGGGAGCGGGTGCGCTCGGCCATCGAACCGGGGAACCGGTGCACGGCCGGCGCCTCTTTGAAGACCTCCGTGAGACGGTCCTGGTCGGTCGACGCGATCGCCGCCGCATCGAGGTCCCCCAACCGCTGCTTCACTTTGAGTGGTCCCGCGAACGCGGTCTCCATCGCCACCTGCTGGTCGAGGAGCATCCCGATGAGCAGCGCGAGCGGATCGGCGGCGAGCAGATCGTCGGCCTCGGGATCTCCGGTGATGTGCAGCGGTGCGGTCATGCGCTCATCCTCCCAGCCACTCCCTCGGTTCCGACAGGGCGGGTCTTCAGCTGATTCCCTGCCCGTCCGGTACACTGAGGCACAGCAAGGGGAGTACTCCCGTCTGCGGCGGACCCGTCAATACGGACTCATCGAAGTGTCCCGGCCCGTCGGCCACGACCAGCACGGTCGAGGTGGAGGAGACCTTGGGTTCATTTTCCGTGCACCCTTTCCCCTTGGAGTACCTCAGTGGAGATCACCCCACTCGTCTGGCTCATCACCATCGGCGTCACCATCGCCTTCTTCGTCTACGAGTTCTTCGTGCACGTGCGCAAACCGCACGAGCCGACGATCGGCGAGTCCGCTCGCTGGTCGGCCTTCTACATCGGCCTTGCCCTGCTCTTCGGTGTCGTCATCGGCTTCATCCCCGGCTGGGGCTGGACCTTCTCGGGCGAGTACTTCGCCGGTTACCTCACCGAGAAGGCGCTGTCGATCGACAACCTCTTCGTGTTCCTCATCGTGATGACCGGGTTCGCTGTGCCGAAGGCGTATCAGCAGAAGGTGCTGATGATCGGCATCGTCATCGCGCTCATCATGCGCGGCGCGTTCATCGCGGTCGGTGCGACGCTCATCGAGAACTTCTCGTGGGTGTTCTACCTCTTCGGCCTGCTGCTCTTCGTGCTCGCCTACCAGCAGGTGCGCGGCAGCCACGGCGGCGACCCGTCGAACAACGCGTTCATGCGGTTCGTGAAGCGCATCCTGCCCGTCTCTGACGAGTACAACGAGGACAAGCTGACCGTGAAGAAGGGCGCCAAGCGCTTCGTCACGCCGATGCTGCTGACCATCGTGGCGATCGGCTTCATCGACCTCGTCTTCGCGCTCGACTCGATCCCCGCCATCTACGGCCTCACCAGCGAGCCGTACATCGTGTTCACCGCTAACGCGTTCGCCCTCATGGGCCTGCGTCAGCTGTTCTTCCTCATCGGCGGACTGCTCGAGCGTCTCGTCTACCTGGCCCAGGGCCTCGCGGTCATCCTCGCCTTCATCGGTGTGAAGCTCGTCTTCCACGCCCTGCACGTCAACGAGGTGCCGTTCATCAACGGCGGCGAGCCGCTGCTGTGGGTGCCTGAGATCCCGATCTGGTTCTCGCTGCTGTTCATCGGTGCCACGATCGCCGTCGCCACCGCCGCCAGCCTGCTGAAGACCCGCGGGGATGCGCAGAAGAAGGATCGCGACCAGGTCGACGGCCAGCCCGTCACCCGCGCGGTCGAGGACGAGTCCGACTCGGTTCACTGACCCGTCCGCCGCGAAGGCTCGGACCCCACCGTGGGGCCGGGCCTTCCGGCGTCTCCAGGCCTTCGCTCAGAGCTTCCGCATCCACGCCGCCTACCGTCGACGGCGATGTTCTTCCTCCTGATGGGCACGCGACCCGAGCTGACCGAGATCAACCGTGTCAGCGTCACTTGTCCGTACTGCGACAAGCACGTCGCGCAGCATGTGATGCGACAGCGGAGCCGCTTCACCGTCTTCTTCGTGCCGCTGTTCTCGTTCGGCTCCCGCTTCTTCGTGCAGTGCTCGAACTGCGGAGGCACCACCGCGCTCACCGAGCAGCAGGCGCAGAACTCGCTGACGTGGGCGGCGGACCGGACGCGATGAGCGACACGTTCGACGTCGCCGGACTCCGGGCCGCCGAGACGAGGCTCCAGCAGGCGATGCTCGCCGGCGACGCGGAGGCGCTCGGTGACCTGATGAGCGAACACGCGCACTACGTCGGCCCGGGCGGGGCCGACCTCGACCGCGAGGCCGACCTCGAGACCTATCGCAGCGGCGCGCTCCACCTCGACCTCGTCGAGCCCGTGAAGATCCTCGCCTCACTCCACGAGGGACTGATCGGAGAGACACGATCGACGCTCCACCTGCGCGGAGTGTCGCACGGCATTGCGTTCGACACCGTCGCGGTCTACAACCGCACCTGGCTCTTCGACGCCGGACGCTGGCAGGTCATCGCGGCCACCGGAGAGACGGCCGTTTGATCGGCTGATTCCCAGTCGGCGCCCCCGTTCGCATCGATAGCGTGAGGAACGCGAGGGCGGCGCCGATGCCGCGGACGAGGAGCGGACCGATGACCGAGGTCAGAGACGACGTCGCCAAGGCATTCCCCACCAAGTACCTGCCGGCCCCCGGCGTGAAGGACCTTCCCGCTCCCCCGTCGCGTCAGTGGCGTTTCATCGGCCCCGGCATCGTCGCCGCCGGTGTCGGAATGTCCTCGGGCGAGTTCATCCTCTACCCGTACATCGCCTCGCAGGTCGGGCTGACCTTCGTCTGGGCCGCCCTCGTCGGCCTCGTCACCCAGTTCTTCATCAACATGGAGATCGAGCGGTACACGCTGGCGACAGGTGAGACCGCCATCACCGGTTTCAGCCGGCTGTGGCGCCACTGGGGAATCGTGTTCGCAGTGCTCGCGATCCTCGCCAACATCTGGCCGGCGTGGGCGACCAGCTCGGCGACGCTCGTCACCTACATGTTCGGCGGCGAGCCCAACATCGTCGCCATCGGGATGCTGGTCGCCATCGGCCTGATCCTCACCCTGGCGCCATCCGTGTACACGGCGCTCGAGAAGGCGCAGATGGTGAAGGTCGCGGCAGTGGTGCTGCTCATCGTCGTCGCCGCCCTCTTCGCGATCGGACCCGCCTGGGCCGACGTGCACACCGTCGTCACCGAACCGCGCTTCCCGGCCGCGGAGCTCGGCTTCGCCGTGCTGATGGGCGCCCTCGCCTTCGCCGGCGCGGGCGGCGGCCAGAACCTCGTGCAGAGCAACTGGATCCGCGACAAGGGCTTCGGGATGGGGGCCCACATCCCGAAGCTCGCCTCACCGTTCACCGGCGCCAAGGAGTCGCGCGACCGTGTCGGCGTCGTCTTCCCGCCGACCGCGAAGAACCTCGAGCACTGGCACGGATGGTGGAAGTTCGCGAACCGGGAGCAGCTGTTCACCTTCGTGCTCATCTCGTTCGTCTCGATCCTGTTCATGTCGCTGCTCGCCTACTCGACGGTCTTCGGCGCGGACGACCTCACCAACGACATCTCGTTCCTCAAGATCGAGGGCGAGGCGCTGATGGACCGCGTCGGCGGCTGGTTCGGCTACTTCTTCTGGTTCATCGGGGCGCTCGCCCTCTTCTCGGCGGCGCTCGGCATCGTCGACTACACCGCACGGCTCGGCGCCGATGTCCTGAAGACCGCGTACCTGCCGAAGGTCAGCGAGTCGAAGCTCTACGCGGGCCTCGTGTGGCTGCTCGCCGGTGTCGGAATCGTCGTCATCGGCGTCGGGTTCGACCAGCCGATCGTGCTCGCCGTGATCGCAGCGTGCGTCGGCGGGGTCATGATGTTCGCCTACTCGGGGCTGCTCATCATGATCAACCGCAGGATGCTGCCGAAGGAGATCCGCATCCGCGGGGTCCGCCTGGTCGCCCTCGTGTGGGCCATCCTGCTCTTCGGCGTGCTGGCGTTCCTCACGATCCAGCAGCAGATCGGAGTCCTGCTCGGCGGGTGAGCGTCGACGGTTCTCGGTCGGCCCTTCGTATCGCTCCCTCAACGGGCGGGTCGCCACGCCAGGGAGTCTCAGCCGGCGTAGTGGGCGGCGAGGCGGCGGAAGCCCTCGTCGAGGGTGACCCCGGGGGTCCAGTCGAGGTCGTGGCGGGTGGCGCGTTGGTCGAACCAGTGCGAGGTCGACAGCTGCTCGGCGAGGAACCGTGTCATCGGCGGCTCGTCCACCCCGGGTCGCACACGCCACACCGCCTCGACGACACCGCCCGCCGCGCGAGCGAGCCCGGCCGGGACCGACCACGTGGGCGGGGCGACGCCCGCCGCCCGGCAGATCCCGGCGATCAGATCGGCGACCGGACGCGGCTCCCCGTTGGTCACCACGTAGGCGTTGCCGTGCACGCTCTCGGCCTTCGACAGCGCGGCGGAGATGGCGGACGCCGCGTTGTCGATGTAGAGGGTGTCGATGAGGGCGGCGCCGGAGCCGAGGATCGGGAGCCGTCCGGAGCGTGCGCGGTCGACGATGCGGCCGACGAGCTGGGTGTCGCCGGGCCCCCACACGAGGTGGGGGCGGACGGCGACGACCGCGAATCCCGGAGCGTCCGCGGCGAGGGCCAGCAGCTCGCCCGCCGCCTTCGTGCGCGCGTACTCTCCACGCGCCCTGACAGGATCGGCGGCAGTCGCGCCCGCGCCGGCGATGGACGAGCCGGAGTGGGCCACCGACGGTGACGAGATGTGCACGAAGCGCCGCACTCCGGCGTCCCGCGCCTCGTCGAGGAGCGTCGCGGTGCCGCCGACGTTGACCGCCTCGAACTCGGCCGGATCTCCCGCCAGAGAGACCTTCGCCGCTAGATGCACGACCGAGTCGACGCCGTCGAGGGCGCGGCGCACGGCCTCGCGGTCGGTGACCGAGCCGAGGACCTCGTCGACGTCGAGACTCGACGAACGTCGTTGAAGCACGCGGACCGAGTGGCCGTCGCGCGCGATGCGGGTCGCGGCGGCTCGGCCGAGCATGCCGCTCGCTCCCGTGACGAGGACGGTCATGGGGTGCGCATCCGTCCTCCGGCGAGCACGTCCTGCGCCCACCGTGACAGTCGCGTGCGGTCGATCTTGGAGTTGTGCCGGATATCGGTGGGCAGCCTCGGCACTACGAGCACCGCCGCGACGGGCACTCCGGCCGCCTCGCGGACCGCGGCCGCCAGCTGCTCCCCCGCGAGGCTCGGTCGCCGCGCCGCCGGGGTCGTCTCGACGACGGCGACGATCTGCTGGGTGCCGACCGGGCCGATGCCGGCGACACCGGCGCGACGCACCGCACCAACTGTCTCGGTCCGCTGCTCGGGTCCCACCGGGGTGACGGGTCCGCCGGCGGTGACGATGACGTGCGGGAGGCGTCCTTCGACCCAGAGCCGACCGTCGGAGTCGAGATGGCCCACATCTCCGGTGCGGTGCCAGCGACCCTCGAGCCCGCGGGCGGCGTCCGCGTCGGTGAGGTGGAGGCGGTCGTAGCCGCGCTTGAGGTGCGGGGCCGACACGACGATCTCGCCGGTCAGCGACACGGTGTCCGCCGCCTCGTCGGCCGCGCGTCCGGCGGAGCCGAGCGGGGCGATGCGCACCGACACGCCGGGCGCCGGGCGGCCGACGCAGACGCCCTCATCGCTCGCGGCGGCCAGCACCCGGATCTCGTCCAGCGTGATGTCCGTCATCAGCAGCCCCTCGGTCATGCCGTAGGGCGTGTGCAGGGAGGCGGCGGGCATCAGCTGCTGCAGGTCGCCGAGCAGCGCGGCGGACACGGGTGCGCCGGCCGACAGCGCGAGTCGCACGCGCGACAGGCCCGTGCGCGAACCCGGCGCGAGGTCGCTCGCGGTGGCGACGACGTTCGCGATGGCGGCGGGCGACAGGAAGACGATCTCGGCGCCCACCGCATCGACGGCGGCGGCGACTCCCGACGCGGTGAGGGTGCGCGGGGCGCTGACGTCCATGTCGGGGGTCGCGGTGCGCGCGCCGAGAGCGGGTCCGAGCAGGGCGAACGGGGCGAACCCCGCGACCAGGCCGGTGCCGTCGGTCACCGCGAAGCGGTCGGCGAGGAGGTCGCGGAGCGCCTCGAGCTGTCGGTGCGTGTAGACGACGCCCTTGGCCGGGCCGGTCGACCCGGAGGTGAAGAGAATGGCGGCAACATCGTCGGCTGCCGGCACCGGCGGCAGCGCCCGACCGCGACCGCGGCGCGCTAGCTCGGGCAGCGAGGTCTCGACTCCGAGGGCGAGGCGCTGCTCCACCGGCAGCCGCGTGCTGGAGATCCGCCGCCCGGGCCAGCCCAGCATCCGCGCGGCAGCGAGACCCTTCCGGGCACCGATGACGAAGTCCGGCTGCGCACCGCGCACCGCGCGCGTCAGCCCGGCGGCTCCGAGGCCGGCATCGGCGACGACGGCGATCGCGCCGATGCGCAGGCACGCGTACAGGGCGGCGGTCAGGTCGGCTCCCGGAGGGACGAGCAGCGAGACGCGGTCGCCGGCGGTGACGCCGAACGACGTCAGTCCGGCCGCGAGCTCGGTCACCCGCCGAGCGAGCGCAGACCAGGTGATCGTGCGCGGCGCCGGCCCTGACGGCGGCGCGAGTTCGACGAGAGCGGGCTCGCGGCTCGTCGCGAGGCGGTCGAGCGTGTGCCAGAGCGGTCGCCGCTCCCCCGAGTCGGCTTCGGCTGCGGGGACGCGGACGGAGACGGGGACGGCGCCGGCGTCGGCGTCGGCGGGACGATCGGTGCTCGCCACCGCATCGTCGAGCCAGTCGAGCAGGATCGGCGCGTAGTCCGCGTCCTCGGCGATGAGGTGTCCGGCGCCCTCGAAGCGGTGCACGTCGGCGTGCGGCATCCGGTCGATGAGGTCGTCGAGGTAGCGGTCGCTGAAGATCGGGTCCTCCGGGCCCCACAGCAGCAGCGCTGGCACCCGCAGCGACCGCAGACCGTTCGCGATGCGGTCCAGTTCGGGTCTGCTCGAGTGCTCCGCGGTGGCCGGGATGTCGGCGACGAACCCGCCGATGCCGTCTCGCCGTGCCCGCGTGCGATACGGGGCACGGTAGCCCTCGCGCACCTCCCGCGGAAGCGACGGGTGGGCGAGCGAGAGGGTGGTCTCGAGGAACGCCGGCGTCAGCGTGGTCGCCGTGTCGAAGACGCCCGGCGTCAGCGCGAGTCGGAGCGGCGCGGGGATGGGCACGCCGTCGGGCTGATGGACGGCCGTGTTGAGGAGGGTGAGCGCGACGAGCTCGTCGGGGTGGTCGACGGCCCAGCCCATCGCGACGACGCCGCCCCAGTCGTGGCCGAGCGCGACCACTGGGCCCGCGATGTCGAGGGCGTCGCTCAGCGCGCCGACGTCGCGCACGCGGTCGGGCAGGCGCCGCGGCGCTCCGGAGCGCTCGGAGTAGCCCATCTCGAGCTGGTCGGGGGCGACGACCCGCCACGCCGGCAGCCCGTCCGCGGCGCGCTCCACGCTCGCACTCGCGAGCCGGCGCCAGAGGTACGACCAGGTCGGGTTGCCGTGCACGGCGACGATGGTGCCGACCGGCTCGACCCCGAGCTCCGCGAGGGCGGGGCCCGTGTCGAGCACCTGCCAGGAGACGGGGCCGCCGGCGAGCGGGTCATCGGTCGTGACGAGCCGCGAAAAGGCCCGGTCGAGGCCGGCGAGGCCGCTCGGCGCACGCGACGCGGCGAGACGGGAGCCGCCGCGGCCGGTGATCACCAGGCCAGTTCCATCATCGAGGTGTTGAGGCCGGAGCCGACACCCATCATCAGGACGCGGTCGCCGCGATTCAAGGTCGGCGCCTCCTCGGCGAGCGTCATGGGGATCGAGGCGGGCCCCACGTTGCCGAAGCGCGGGTAGGTGAGCGGCACCCGCGAGCGATCGAGGCCGATCGCCTTGACGATGGCGTTGATGTGCACGTCGGATACCTGGTGGAGGATGTAGCGGTCCATCCGCTTCCAGTTCCAGTCGCCCGTCGCCTCCTTCCAGGCGGACACGACGAGGTCGAGGCCGCCCTTCAGCAGCGCCTTGGCGTCGGTGAACATGCCCTCGACGCTGCCGACGCACACGTCGTGGAACTCGGTGGCGGCTCGGGTGACGCCACCGATGAGTCGGTGCCCTTCGGGGTGCGCGTCCGAGGGGCCGAGCACGGCGGCCGCTGCACCCGACCCGAGGGTGAGGCTCGCGAACTCGGCCATGAAGTCCTCACGGTCGATGCCGTCGCGCGAAAGGCGCTCGATGGTGTTCAGCTGGATCTCGTCGGCGTCCTCGCCGTCGATGACGACCGCGTACTGGATCTGACCCGAGTCGATCATCTGCGCGGCGAGGCTCATGCCGTTGACGAAGCCGAGACAGGCGTTCGCGATGTCGAAGTTGACGGCCGACGAGGGCAGCCCGAGCCCGTGGTGCAGGCGCACCGCGACCGACGGCTCGAGGTGCTTGCGCGTGACAGACGTATTGATCAGGAGGCCGACCTGCTCGGGTCGCACGCCCGCTTCGGCGAGAGCGCGACGGCCTGCGGCGACGGCGGCGTCCTCGAAGCCCTCCTCGCCATCCCAGTTGCGGCGCTCGTGGATGCCGGCGACGCGCTGCAGCAGCCCCTTGGGCAGGCGCAGGCGCTTGAGCGCCGGCGCGAGCTTCGCGTCGATCTGCTCGGAGGTGGTGACCCTCGGGGCGACGGTGCTCGTCACCGAGAGCAGAGACGCATTCCGATGCTTAGTGGTGGCATTGCCGTCCAAGGCCGGACCCCTGTTCACTTGCTCGCTTCGCTGTAGTTTCCGAATTCTCTCCCAGCCGGATATCCGCAAGCCGTGTGAACGCTGAACACCGCATACTGAACCGGCCGGGTCGGCGGCACCGTCTCCGGGCCGCCGCCTGCGCCTGCTCGGGCGTCGATTCCGACGCCGCGTCGAGTGCCCGCATCTCGTCGTCGGCGAGCTCCAGAGAGGCCGAGACGAGGAGGTCGGGCAGCTGATCGATCGTACGGGCACTTGCGATCGGCGCGACGACGGTCGGGCGTGCGCGGAGCCACGCGAGGGCCACGCTGGTGACGCTGACTCCGTGCGCTGCCGCGATCTGGTCGAGGGCGCCGAGGATCCGAATGCCGCGGGCGTCGAGGTATCCGGCCGCCTGGCCGGCCCGCGGACTGTCTCCGCGGTCGGCGCCCGGGCGGTACTTGCCGGTGAGGAAGCCCGCCGCCAGCGCGTAGTAGGGGAAGACGCCCAGGTCGTGCGTCGCCGCCCGTGACTGCAGTGCGGTCTCGAAGCCGCGCTCGACCAGGTTGTACTGCGGCTGCAGCGCGGTCGGGCGGTGGAAGCCTCCACGGTCGGCGATCTCGACCCACTCGTCGATGCGCTCGGCGGTGTAGTTGGAGAGGCCGATGGTACGGACGAGGCCATCGTCGACGAGGCGTGAGAACGCCTCCACCGTCTCGGCGAGCGGCGTCGCCTCGTCGTCGTAGTGGGCGTAGTAGACGTCGATGTACGAGGTGCCGAGGCGCGACAGCGACGCCTCCGCGGCGGAGCGGACGTTGGTCGCGGCGAGGCCGCGGAACTCGGGGTGCTGGCTCACCTTCGTGGCGATGACGGTGTCGTCGCGGACCCCGCGAGACGCGATCCACTCGCCGATGATGCGTTCGCTCTCGCCGCCCGAGTTGCCCGGCACCCACGCCGAGTAGCTGTCGGCCGTGTCGACCAGGTTGCCGCCGCCGGCGCGGAACGCGTCGAGCACGTCGAACGCGGTGTCGCGGTCGGTCGTCCATCCGAACACGTTGCCGCCGAGCGAGAGCGGGAACACGCGGAGGTCGGAGCCTCCGACGGGGACGAGAGCATCGGTCGAGATGGTCATCGAGGTCCTTCCAAGACACGAGGCCGTCGTGTCGACCGCCTCCGAACCGACAACCGGTCGCGGATGTCCGTATTCCGGACCCCGGCCGACGCTCAGCGCATCCGTAGCGTTCTCGGCGTCCTCCCGGCGTCGGTGTCGGAGGCTTGCTCCGCCCACGACACGATCGACGAAGCGGACCGCGATGCCTCTCTCCCCCGACCTGCTCGAGCTGCTGCGCGCACCGAGCCCCTGCTTCCTGTCGACGCTGATGGCCGACGGGTCGCCGCAAGTGACCGAGACGTGGGTGGACACCGACGGCGAGAACGTGCTGATCAACACGGTGGTGGGGTTCGTGAAGGTGCGCAACGTGGAGCGCGACCCGCGGGTGGCTCTCGCCGTGCAGGATCCCGAGAACCCGTTCCGGTACATCCAGGTGCGCGGCCGGGTGACGTCGTCGACGACGGAGGGCGGTGCCGAGCACATCGAGGCGCTGTCGCAGAAGTACACGGGCCGCCCCTACCCCTGGTACGGCGGCCGCGACCAGCAACGCATCATCCTCACCATCACCCCGGACTCGACCACCGCCCAGGGCTGACCCGCCCGCCCGCCCGTTGAGCGAAGCGATACGAAGGCCCACCTCGCACCCTGGTCATTGAGGAGGCCGTCCACGGCCGTCGCGAAATGACACACCCCCCTGCGTATCGCTGCGCTCAACGGGCGGGTCTCTCGCACTGGTGTCGCATCGCGACGGGCCTGGCGGCCCTCCTCAGCGACCAGGTCGGCACTGCTCCGCCCGTTGAGCGAAGCGATACGAAGGCCCGCTCGCACCCCGGCGCCCTTCCGTATCGCTGCGCTCAACGAGCGGGCCTCGCACACTGGTGTCGCATCGCGACGGGCCTGGCGGCCCTCCTCAGCGACCAGACCGGCACTGCTCCGCCCGTTGAGCGAAGCGATACGAAGGCCCGCTCGCACCCCGGCGCCCTTCCGTATCGCTGCGCTCAACGAGCGGGCCTCGCACACTGGTGTCGCATCGCGACGGGCCTGGCGGCCCTCCTCAGCGACCAGACCGGCACTGCCTCCGCTCGTTGAGCGAAGCGATACGAAGGCCCACCTCGCCCCCTGGTCAGTGAGGAGGCCGTTCACGGCCGTCGCGAAATGACGGGACCCCGCGCCCCCTTCGTATCGCCGCGCTCAACGGGCGGGAGCGGGCGGGTGTCGCGGGACGGAGGCCCGTGCCAGGGTGTTGGGGTGAATGGGCTCGAGGTCGCGGTGCTGGTGGGCGCCGTCATGCTCGTCGGCGGAGTCATCGCGCAGAAGCTGCGCGTCAGCGGACCCATCGTCCTGCTCATCCTCGGCGGCGCCATCGGCTTCATCCCGCTCTTCGACGAGATCCAACTGCCGCCCGACCTCGTGCTGCTGCTCTTCCTCCCCGCGATCCTCTACTGGGAATCGATCAACTCGTCGCTGCGGGAGATGCGCCGCAACCTGCGCGTCATCGTGCTGCAGGCGGTGCCGCTCGTCCTCGTCACCGCCGGCGTCGTCGCCGTCATCGGTCACGCATTCGGGCTCCCCTGGTCGGTCGCCATCGCCCTCGGGGCGATCGTCGCCCCCACCGACGCGACCGCGATGGCCTCGGTCGCGGGCAGACTGCCGCGCCGTCCGCTCACCATCCTGCGCGCCGAGAGCCTCATCAACGACGGCACCGCGCTCGCCGTCTACGCGGTCGCCGTCACCGCCTCCGTCGCGGAGCGCACCATCCAACTCGGCGAAGGCGTACTCCAGTTCGTGCTCGCCTACGCCGGCGGCATCACCATCGGAGTCGCGGTGGGCTTCGTCGTGGTCCTCATCCGCCGGGTCCTCTCGAATCGTCTGCTCGCGAACACCCTCAGCGTGCTGACGCCGTTCCTCGTCTACCTTCCCGCCGAGCTCATCGGCGTCTCGGGCGTCGTCGCGGTGGTCACCGCAGGCCTGGTGATCAGCCACTACACACCCCGCATCGTCGACGCGAGCGCCCGCACCCAGGTCTTCGGCTTCTGGGGGCTCACCTCCTACCTGCTGAACGGCTCGCTGTTCGTGCTCGTCGGGCTCGAGCTGCACGCAGTGATCGCCGAGATCGACGGCGACTGGGAGACGGTGCTCACCCTCGGGCTGCTCACCGCGCTCGCCGTCATGGCGGTGCGCCTCGCATGGAGTTTCACGACGCCCTACCTCATCCGCGCGATCGACCGCCGCCCCTCGCAGCGGGCCCGGCGGGTCGGGGCACGTCAACGGCTGCCCATCGCGTGGGCCGGCTTCCGCGGAGCCGTATCGCTCGCCGCCGCGCTCGCCCTGCCCACGACCGTTCAGTCCGGCGAGCAGTTCCCGGGACGCAACCTCATCATCGCCGTGACGACCATCGTGATCCTCGTCACGATCATCGTGCAGGGGTCGACGATGGGAGCGATCGTGCGCTGGGCGCGCTTCCCCGCCGACGACAAGGCGGAGGAGGAATACCGGATGGCGGAGGACCGCGCCCTCACCGCCGTGCTCGACGCCCTCCCCCGTGAAGCCGACCGCATCGGCGCACCGCAAGAACTCCGCGACCTGCTCGAGCGGGAGTACTCGGAGCGACTCGACGAGTTCCGCCGACAGGGCGACGATCTCGACGACCGGGCGGACGGCGACGACGTCGACCGGGAAGGCCCCCTGCGCCTCGCGTTACTCACGATCAAACGCGAAACCGTCATCGGCCTCCGCGACCGCGGGGAGATCGACGACGCGGTGATGCGGCGCATTCAATCCCGCATCGACCTCGAGGAGCTGCGCCTCTCTCGGTCCATGCCCGACGAGGGCTGAACCCGGCTCCGAGACCCATCCGCACCGTTCACCGCATGTAAACGGTGTGTTAAATCGTGCGCCCGGATTGGGCGTCGCGGCGCACGATCGCCAATATGGACGACATGTCCGAAAGCAGATTGGACCTCTCGTCCATTTCCGGATCGGCGAAGGGCCTGGTGAAGGGCGTCGCGATCGTCGACCTCCTCGCCGCGAGCACCCGCCCGCTCCGCCAGACGGACATCGTCGGAGCGACCGGACTCCCCCACGCCACCGCGGTGCGGCTCGTCGACGTGCTCGTCGAGCTGGAAATGGTCCGAGTCGATTCGCGAGGGCTTTACAGCCTCGGACCCCGAGTCGCAGGCTGGGGTCAGGCGTTCCTCGACGGGCTCGACATCTCGCGACTCGCCTTCGATCTCATCGAGGGCCTCGTCGAAGAGACGAACGAGACGAGCTTCATGGGCATCCTCGACCGCAACCAGGTGCTGTACGTCGCGGCCGTCAGCAGCCCGCAGCCGGTCCGCCCCGTCTCGCGCGTCGGCCACCGCAACCCGCTGCACTGCACGGGCATCGGCAAGACCCTGCTCGCCTACTCGTCGGACGAGAAGCGCGACGCGCTGCTGCAGGGCGAGCTGATCCGTCGCACCCCCAACACGATCACCGACAAGACCGAGCTCCTCGCCGAGCTCGACGTCATCCGCGAACGCGGTTACGCGATCGACGAGATCGAGAACGAGGAGGGCGTGCGCTGCGTCGCGGCCCCCGTCCGCGATCATCTCGGCGAGGTCGTCGCGGCGATCTCGGTGTCGGCGCCGGCGTACCGCTTCTCGCACGAGGACGTCGAACGCTTCGCGCCCCGCGTGGTCGCCACGGCGATGGAGCTGTCGTTCCGCGCCGGCTACCGCACCCCGACTTCCGCCGCGACCGCGGCCCCGCAGCCCCCCGCCGCGCTCGCGGCACAGCAGGAAGGAACCATCTGATGGCAGAGCAGGACGTCGCAGCGCAGGACGAGAGCTGGCGCGGCAAGATCGGCAAGCTCGCCGGCGGCGAACTCGACGCGTTCCTGGGCGAGGGCATCATCACCCGCCTCGCGACCCTCGACGGCAACGGCTGGCCTTACGTGGTGCCGTGCTGGCACGAGTGGGACGGCGAGTCGTTCTGGGTGATCCCCCGCAAGAAGTCGGCGTGGGCGCAGATGCTCGCCGACGACGAGCGCTGCGCGATCACCATCGACGAGGAGGGCGGCCAGCGCAAGGTGTCCGCCCAGTGCAAGGCGGTGCTGATCGAAGAGCCGAACGTGGGTGGCGCGTGGGTGCCGATCGCCGAGCGCATGTCGATCCGCTACCTCGGCGAGAACGGTCTCAAGTACTTCGAGCCCACCCGCGACAAGCAGCGCTGGCTCTTCCGCCTCGACCCGATCGCCATGCAGACCTGGCAGGGCGTCGAATGGGCGAACAAGTACAAGGAGTGAGCGGAGCACACCCCTCACTCCCCTCCCGCCCCTGACCATGCCCCGAGCAGGAACCCCCCGATGAACGATGTGATCGAGCTGGCCCAGCAGCTCATCCGCACGCCGAGCCCCGTGTACGACGGAGACGAAACCCTCGTCGCCGCACTCGTGCAGGACTGGCTCGCGGATGCCGGCCTGCCCGCCGCGGAGGTCTACGCGCTCGCCCCCGACCGACCGAACCTGGTGGCGACGATCGACTTCGGCACGGGCGGCTCCCACCTCGTGCTCTCGGGGCACCTCGACACCAAGCCGGTGGGCGCAGCGAAGTGGACCGTCGACCCGTTCGGTGCCGACATCGACGGCGACCGTCTCTACGGGCTCGGCTCGGGAGACATGAAGGCGGCGATCGCCGCGATGCTCGTCGCCACCCGCGACGTCGTCGACGCCGGAGCGCTCACCGCCGGCCGGCTGACCCTGCTGCTCACCGCCGATGAGGAGGACGGCTCCACCTACGGCGCGAAGTACCTCTCGTCGGGTGCGCTCGACCTCTCCGCCGACGCCCTCGTCATCGGGGAGCCGGGCGGCATCGAGGACGACTTCGACGGCCTGCACCTCGTGAGCCGAGGCCTCGGCCGGTTCACGCTCACCGCGACCGCGGTGCAGGGACACTCGAGCCTGTCGACCATCCTGCCCCGCCGCAACGCGGGACTCGACCTCGCCGACGCGCTGCAGTCGCTCGCCGGTGTCGTCGAGGTCACCGTCCCCGACAACACCGACGACCTCCGCCACTGGGGCGCCACCGTCAACCCGGCCCTCACCTTCCGCGGCGGCGTCGGATACGGAGTGCTTCCCCAGGAGATGACCGCCACGGTCGAGGTGCGCACGATCCCCGGGATGACAGACGAGCAACTGCTCGCCGACCTCCGCGCCGCCGTCGCCCCGCGCGCCGCCGCCACCGGCGCCGACGTGGCCGTCGAGTTCGACAACGCGCCCCACCACTGGATCGAGGGCACCCGCGTCCGCGCCGCCGACCCTCTCGTCGCCTCCATCCAGCGGGTCACCGAGAACGTCTTCGGCGCCTCCCTGCCGCTCACGGTCTTCCCGGGCACCACCGACACGAGCTGGTTCGCACCGAACGGCATCCCGAGCCTCCCCGCCTTGGGGCCCGGCCTCATCTCCCGCGCCCATGGCGCCGACGAATGGGTCTCCGTCGACGCGGTGCGCCGCAGCGTCGACCTCTACCGCGCCCTGATCACCGACTTCTGCGCCTCGTCGCGAGAGGACCGACCATGACGACCGCCCCCGCAACCGCCGCGACCCCGACGCTGGTGAGCCGCTTCTCGAGCGTGCTCGCGCCGCTCGCCGGCCTCGTCGTCGTGCTCATCCTCGCCGCCGTGACGACGCCGCAGTTCTACAGCCTCGACGTGCTGCGCCTCGTGCTGTTCCAGGTCGGCCTCATCGGCATCGCCGCGCTCGGCCAGACCCTCGTGCTGCTCGTCGGCGGCATCGACCTCTCGATCAGCGGCGTCATGGCGCTGTCATCGGTCGTGCTCGCCACCTACAGCTCCGGCGACGACAGCATGCTCGTCGTCGGCGTGCTGCTCGCCGCCCTCGCCGGCCTCGTCGTCGGCCTCGTCAACGCAGGCCTCGTCGTGCTGCGCAACGTTCCCCCCTTCGTCGCGACCTTCGCAACCTTCGTGCTCATCCAGGGCGTCATCATCGCGTGGACCCGCGGTGCGCCGTCGGGACGCATTCCGCCGTCGCTGTCGTGGCTCGGCGGCGGTCGGATCTTCGAGATCCCCACCCCGCTCATCGTGTTCGCGGTCCTCGCCATCATCGCCGCCGTCGTGCTCGCCAAGACCACCGCCGGCCGCCGCGTGTACGCGACCGGACTCAACATCGACGCCGCCCGCATGTCGGGTGTGCGCACCGGGCTCGTGGTCGCCTCCTGCTACGTGCTCTCCTCCCTGCTCGGGGTGCTCGCCGGACTCGTCAACTCGAGCTTCATCGGCTTCGTCGATTCGGCGCTCGTCGGCAACCTCGACCTCGACTCCGTCGCCGCGGCCGTCATCGGCGGCATCGCGCTCACCGGCGGCAAGGGCCGCATCTCGCAGACCGTGCTCGGCGTCGTCCTGCTCTCGGTGCTGCTCACCTGGCTCATCCAGCTCGGCGCGGGGGGCGGCGCTCAGCTCGTCGTCTCGGGCGCCGTCATCCTGCTCGCGGTCTTCCTGCAGGGCCGCCGCATCCGACTTCCGTTCCGCACCACCGCAACACCCTCCAAGTAACACATTCGAAAGGAAAGCAATGACGAACACAGCGTTCCGTCGCCGCGGACTCGTCCGCGTCGCCGCCGCCGCAGTCGGCTTCGCCACGCTCATCGCCGTCGCCGGCTGTAGCGCCGAGCGTGAAGGCGAGGGCGGCTCCGCCACCGCCGAGGACTGCATCAACGCCGAGGAAGCACAGGCCACCTACGAGTCGTCGTGGTCGTCCGTCGCCGACGCGTTCGGGCTCGCGGACTTCACCCCCGTCGAGGAGGAGGTCTGCGAGGTCGACGCCGAGGCCTGGACCGCCGAGCCGAAGCAGGGCGACACCTACCGCGTCGCCTTCGCCGCGCAGGGCCCCAACAACTCGTGGGGTGTACTGAGCGAGGAAGCCTTCAACTACCGCGCCGACGAGCTCGGCGTGGACGTGCTGTACGCATCCGCCAACGGCGACGCGACCACGCAGGTCGACAACATCGAGCAGCTCACCAGCCAGGACCCCGACGTCATGGTCGTCGTCCCCATGGGTGACGGCATCGCCGGACAGGTGAAAGCCGCCACCGACGCGGGCATCCCCGTCGTCGCCTGCTCGGGTATCCTGCCCGCCTCGAGCAACGTCACCTCGACGGTCACCCGTCAGTACGACCTGCTCGGCTCGGCCTACGCCGAGTGGATCGCGCAGCAGATCGGCGGAGAGGGCCAGGTCGCCATCCTGTCCGGCCTCGCCGGTGTGCCGACGGCCGAGTACCAGAAGGCCGCCGCCGAGGCGACCTTCGCGAACTACCCCGACATCGAGGTCGTCACGACCCAGTACACGGAGTGGTCGCCCACCGTCGCGAAGACCGTCGCGCAGAACCTCATCGCGAGCTACCCCGACCTCGACGCCATCTGGTCCGACTCGGGCTACGGCGGCGTGGGTGTGGTGCAGGCGTACCAGGAAGCCGGCAAGGAGGTGCCGCCGATCACCGGTGACGCCGTCAACGACTTCCTCCTCGCCACCAACGGCACCGATGTGAAGTACGCGCTGTCGACCTTCCCGCCGGAGATGAGCAGCACCTGCCTCGACACCGCCCTCGCGCTCGTCCAGGGCGAGCCGGTGCTCAACAAGGTCTACATCGACTCGCCGAGCTTCACCAACGAGGACGGCGCGCAGTACGCCCGCGAGGACTGCGACGGAGGCCTCCTGGTCCCCTCCAGCGCCCCGGAGGACCTGCTCGTCGAGCTCGGAATGTGCTCGGCCTGATCCACCGATCAGACCTTCGGTAGCGATACCCCTCGGTAGCGATACCGGACTGAAGAAGTAACAGGCAAGGAAAGGCTCATGGCCGAAACCATCGCCCTCGGCGCCCGGGAAGTGACGAAGTCCTTCCCGGGTGTCCGGGCCCTCGAGAACGTCACCCTCTCGGTCGCTCCCGGCCGGGTGCACGCGCTGCTCGGCGAGAACGGCGCGGGCAAGTCGACGCTCATCAAGATCCTCACCGGCGACCAGACCCCCGACAGCGGGACCGTCGTCGTCGAGGGGAAGGACGTGAGCTTCGGCAGCCCCCGCGACGCACTCGCCCTCGGGGTGACGCCCGTCTACCAGGAGCTCACCGTGCTCCCTGAGATGACGGTGCTCGACAACGTGATGATGGGCCACGAGTCGGCACGCCGTGGCGTGCTCAAGCTGCGCGAGCAGCGCGAGCACGCCCGGCGCGCCCTCGAACGGGTCGCCCTCGGCGACCTGGATCTGAATGGCATCGCCGGCGACCTGTCGCTCGCGAACCAGCAGCTCATCGAGATCGCACGGGCCCTCGTTCGCAAGAGCAACGTGCTCATCCTCGACGAGCCCTCCGCCGTGCTCTCGGGCGACAAGCTCGAGGCACTGCACGGCGTGGTCCGCTCGATCGCCGCCGAAGGCACCGCGGTCGTCTACATCACCCACCTCCTCGACGAGGTGGAAGCCCTCGCCGACGACGTCACCATCCTCCGCGACGGCAAGTTCGTCTCGACGGGCCCCGCCTCCGAGTACTCGATGGACCGGATCGTGCGCGAGATGGTCGGCCGGCAGGTCGAGTCGGTCTTCCCGGACCCCGCCGCCCACGGCGACGACGTCGTGTTCTCCGTGAAGGACCTCGTGCCGTACGGCGCCGACTGCAAGCCGGTCAGCCTCGACGTCCGCGCCGGCGAGATCGTCGGCCTCGCGGGCCTCGTCGGCTCGGGCCGGTCCCGTCTTCTCAAGACCCTCGCCGGAGTCCGCGGTCGCGGCACCGGATCCGTCACCGTCGGGGGACGCCCGCTGCGCGCCTCGCTCGGCGCGACCATCGACTCGGGCGTCGTTCTCGTCCCCGAGGAGCGCAAGCGAGACGGGCTCGTGCTCGACCTCCCGATCAGCCAGAACACCACCCTCACCTCCCTTCCCGCCATCAGCACCGCCGGATGGATCAGGGGCGGCAAGGAGAAGGCGGCCTTCGCCGAGGAGCAGAGCCGGCTCGGCATCCGCGCCGCGGGTGGCACCCAGCTCGCGAAGCAGCTCTCGGGCGGCAACCAGCAGAAGATCGTCATCGCGAAGTGGCTGCGCGTCGGCCCTCGCGTCCTGCTGCTCGATGAGCCCACGCGCGGGGTCGACGTCGGCGCGAAGAGCGAGATCTACCGCATCATCACCGAGCTCGCCGCGTCGGGCATGGCCATCATCGTGGCCTCCAGTGAGCTGCCCGAGGTCATCGGCCTCGCTCACCGCGTGCTCGTCTTCCGCGACGGCAGCGTCGTCGGCGACGTCGAGCGCGATCCCGAATCGTCCGAGAAGATCATGCACCTGGCCCTGGGAACCGAATCATGACCGCCACCGCGCCCGCTACCGCTCCCCCGTCACCCGCTCCGGCGAAACCTCGACGCAACTGGGTCGCACTCGCGGTCCGTCGCGGCGCCGCCGTCTGGTTCATCGTCGCCGCCCTCATCATCGTGCTGTCGGTGCTGCGCGGCGAGGGGTTCTGGAGCACCGGCAACATCGCCGCCCTGCTCACCTCGGCGGTGGTGCTCGGTCTCGTCGCCCTCGGCCAACACACGGTCATCCTCTCCGGCGGCATCGACCTCTCGGTCGGCTCGAACGTCACCATCACGTGTCTGCTGACCGCCGTGCTGATCGATGCCTACCCGATCCGCACGGCACCGGTGCTGATCGGGATGCTGGCGCTCGGCGCGCTGATCGGCCTCGTCAACGGCGTCCTGGTGACGCTGCTGAACATGCCGCCGTTCATCGTGACGCTCGGCACCTTCTACCTGGTCGGCGGCGCGGCGCTCTGGATCAGCAGCACCCCGGCGGGTCAGGTCACCTCGGCCCTCTCCGACTTCGCGTTCGCCCGCCTCGGCCCGATCCCGCTGACCTTCCTCGTGCTCGTCGTCGCGGTCGCCGCGCTCTGGTTCCTGCTCACCCGCACCGTCTGGGGCAAGGCCGTCTTCGCCGTCGGCGGCGACCTGCACTCGGCGCGCGCCGCGGGCATCAGTACCAACCGGGTGCTGATCTGGGTCTACGTCGTCTCCGGGATCCTCGCTGCCATCGGCGGCATCCTGCTGGCCGCGCGCTCGTCGATCGGCTCCCCCACCGCCGGCGCCGGCCTAGAGCTGTCGGCGATCACCGCCGTCGTCATCGGCGGCACGTCGCTGCTCGGAGGCCGGGGCACGCTGCTCGGCACGATGGGCGGCGTGCTCCTGCTGTCGCTGATCACCAACTCGATCACGCTGCTGCAGTTCCCGTCGACGATCACCGACCTCATCCGCGGCATCATCATCATCGCGGCCGTCGCCGTGTTCGTCGCGAAGCGACGGCGGTAGCGCCCGTGACCCTCGTGATCGACGCGCACGCGCACGTCTTCGTCGCGGCGAGCTCCTCGCCGCGCGGCATAGACGACCTCGCGCCCGAGGCCCGCATCGCGCCGATCGGTGCCTACCGGGAACGCCTCGCGGAGCAGGGGATCGACGGCGCCGTGCTCGTGCCGCTCGATTCGCACGACGACTACGTCTCGACCGTGGCGAAGGAGCTGCCCGGCAGCTTCGCGACCGTCGCCGTCGCGTCCCCCGCCGAGCAGGGCCGCGGCGGCGTCGACCCGGTCGACGCGCTCCGCGCCCGCCACGAGGGGTTCCCGTTCCGGGCGCTTCGCACCATGTGGCTCGGCGACCCCGGAACAGCCCTCGCCGACTCCCCCATGCTGCCGGCGCTGCGGTACCTGGCGGGGCAGGGCATCGCGCTGTGGAGCTACCTCCCGCCCGAGCAGACCTCCCTGCTCGACGAGCTCGGCGCGCTCGTGCCCGACCTCGCCGTCGTGCTCAACCACCTCGGCTTCGCCCCGCACGACATGACGGTCGATGAGCACCGACGCCCCCGGTTCACCGACCCGCTGCCCGAGGAGGAGCTGACCCGGATCGAGCGCCTCGCCCGGCACCGGCGCTTCCACCTCATGTTCTCGGGCCACTACGCCCTCTCCGCGGATGCGTACCCCTACGTCGACCTGCACGGCGCGGGCGCGCGTCTCGTCGACGCGTTCGGCGCCGACCGCACCCTGTGGGGGTCGGACTCGCCTTGGATCGACGACGTCCCCGGCTACGCGGCGACCCACGAGATCGTCGACCGCACCCTGCCCGGCCTCTCGGCCGACGACAGCGCCCTCATCCTCGGGGGCACCGTCGCCCGCCTGCTCTCCCTGTCCGACGATCGCCGCACCGACGACCGCGACACCGACGCTTCCCGCACCGCCTGAACCACCACTAGGAGCACCCGCACCACCATGCCTCTCGTCACTCCCGCCGCCGACACCATGCCCCGTTCCGGCATCCGCCGCGTCATGGACGCCGCCTGGGCGCTCGGCAAACCCTTCATCGGCATGCACGTCGGCGAGCCCAGCTTCACCCCGCCCGACCATGTCATCCGCGCCGCCGAAGAGGCGTACGAACGCGGCGACACCCACTACGTGCCCAACGCCGGCGTGCCCGCGCTGCAGGCCGCACTCGCGCAGAAGATCCGCGAGCAGAACGGCATCGACGCCGACGCGACCCAGATCGTCGTCTCGGCCGGCGGTGCGCAGGCGCTGCACCTCGCCCTCTCGATGATCATCGCCTCGGGCGACGAGGTGCTCATCCCCGACCCCGGCTGGCCCAACTACGCCATGGCCGTCGGCCTGCTGCAGGCCACCCCGGTGCGCTACCCGCTGAAGCCCGAGCGCGGCTTCATCCCCGAGATCGCCGACCTCGAAGCCCTGGTCACCCCTGCGACCAAGGTGATCATCGTCAATTCGCCGTCCAACCCGCTCGGCACCGTCATCCCGGGCGAGGTCATCGAGGAGCTCGTCCGGTTCGCGGAGCGCCACGACATCTGGCTGCTCTCCGACGAGTGCTACGACGCGCTCACCTACGGAGTCGAGCACGTCTCCCCCGCCCGCTTCGACACCAAGGGCGTCGTCCTCTCGGCGTTCTCGTTCTCGAAGACGTACGCGATGACCGGCGTCCGCGTCGGCTACCTCGTCACCCCGAAGGGCGTCGCCCCCATCGCCGCGAAGCTGCAGGAGCCCATGGTCGCCTGCGTGAACGCCCCCGCTCAGGCGGCCGCCATCGCAGCCCTCACCGGCCCGCAGGACCAGGTCGCCTTCATGCGCGACACCTACGCCTCGAGGCGCGAGCTCGCCATGCGGAAGCTGACCGAGATCGGTGTGCCGTTCATCGAACCACGCGGAGCGTTCTACATCTGGATCGACGTGTCGGCCCTCACCGGAGGCGACGTCGAAGAGTGGGCCGTGCGCCTCCTCACCGAACACCAGGTCGCCATCGCCCCCGGCACCGCCTTCGGCGCCGGCGGCGAAGGGTGGGCCCGGCTGTCGTTGGCCGCCGACAGCGACGACATCGCTCGGGGAATCGAGCGGATCGGAGAAATGCGATGAACGCCCTCACCGCCCAGCTGCCCACCGTCCTGCAGGAGAGCCCGATCATCGCGATTATCCGCGGTGGGAAAGCCGACCGCGTGCTGCCGGTGTGCGAGACCCTCGTCGCGAACGGTGTGCGCTGCCTCGAAGTCACCACCAACACCCCCGGGTGGCAGAAGGCCGTCGCGACCCTGTCGACGCGCGACGACCTGCTCGTCGGTGTGGGCACCGTGCTGTCGGTCGAGCACGTCGAGCAGTCGGCGGCGGCCGGGGCGCAGTTCCTCGTCTCCCCCGACACCAACCTGCTCGTCGGCGAGGCCGGCATCGCCGCGGGCATGGGGTGGTACCCCGGCGCGCTCACCCCCACCGAGATCGTCACCGCCTACCGCGCGGGCGCAACCGCGGTGAAGGTGTTCCCCGCCAGCGCGATGGGCGGCCCCTCGTACCTCAAGAACGTGCTGGCACCGCTCGACTACATCCCGCTCGTCCCCACCGGCGGGGTCGACCTCGACACGATCCCCGCCTACCTCGCCGCCGGCGCGGTCGCGGTCGGGCTCGGGTCGCCGCTGCTCGGCGACGCGCTGAAGGGCGGGTCGCTCGACGACCTCGCCGCCCGCGCACGGACCGCGGTCGAAGCGGTGTCCTCCCGTGGCTGAGGTCTACACGCTCGGCGAGTCGATGGCGCGGATCTCCTCCACCATCACCGGACCCCTCCGTCACGCCCACGCGCTGGGGCTGGGTGTCGCCGGCGCGGAGTCGAACGTCGCGATCGGCCTCGCCCGCCTCGGTGTCGACTCCCGCTGGCTCGGCCGCGTCGGCGACGACGAGTTCGGTCGGCTGATCACCTCGGTGCTCCGCGGTGAGGGGGTGACGGCCGACGCGATCGTCGACGACGTCGCCAACACCGGACTGCTCTTCAAGGAGCGGCGCACCGTCGAGCACAGCAAGGTCCTCTACTACCGTCGCGCGAGCGCCGGCTCGCGCCTCACCCCCGAGGACGTCGACCGCGCCGCGATCGAGGCCGCGTCGGTGCTGCACGTGACGGGGATCACGCTCGCCCTGAGCGACACCGCCCGCGCCGCCGTGGATCACGCGATCGACATCGCGCGCGAGGTCGGCACCACGGTGTCGTTCGACGTCAACTATCGCAAGACTCTCTGGAAGGACGGCGAGGCGGGCGAGGTGCTGCGCGGCGTCGCCGCTCGCGCCGACATCCTCTTCGCCGGCGTCGCCGAGGCGCGTCTGCTGGTGGACAGCGCCGACGACGACCGTCTGGTCGACGCGCTCGCGGAGCTCGGGGCCGCGGAGGTCGTCGTGAAACGCGGCGCCGCCGGCGCGACCGCGATCATCGACGGCGCACGATACGAGGCGCCCGTGTTCCGGGTCACCGAGATCGATCCGGTCGGCGCGGGCGACGCGTTCACCGCCGGCTACCTCGCCGAGTTCGTGACCGGCGGGTCGCCCGAGCAACGGCTCACCACTGCGGCGCAGTGCGGCGCCTTCGCCGTCACCGTCGAAGGCGACTGGGAGGGTCTCCCCTCCCGCGAGGATCTGCATCTGCTCGACCAGGCGGGCGAGGTTCACCGCTGAGTCCCCGCTGATCTATAGGGTGTGATCGCGCCGCCGCACGGGCGTCGCGTCTAGCTCTGGGAGCGTTCATGGCATCGACCGCGCAGCTGCGGCTCAACATCCCCGTCGAGGACGCGCGGAACGCCGTTGCGTCCGTGCTCACCGAGCAGGGGTTCACGGTGCAATCGACTCCCTCCGGCACGCTCGACGTGTCCCGCGGCAGCCTGGGGACGACCGTCATCGCAGGCGCGTTCGCCGGGCAGGACATGCACGTCCGCTTCGACGTCCATGTCACTCCCACTGACGGTGGAGCGGTCGCCGAGTTCGAGCACTCCGCGGCCGGCGGCTTCCTCAAGGGCGGCGTGATCGGGGCGTCGAAGGCATCCGACGTGGTGCGCGAAGCAGCGCACCTCATCGGCACCCGGCTCGCCGAGCAGGGGCTGCTCGAAGGATCGGTCCCCGCCGCCGTTCCGGTCGGTGCGGAGCCCGCCTACGTCACCGGCGCGGCGCCGGCCCCGCAGCCCGCGTACAGCGGCGCCGGATCGGCGTCCATCCCTCCGCCGATCGACTACGCGAACCGCACCAACGTCGTCTCGATCGTGGCGCTGATCCTCGGCTTCCTCTTCCCCCTCGGCGGCATCATCGCCGGCGCGGTCGGGCTCGCGCAGGTGAAGCGCACCGGTGAGAAGGGACGCGGACTCGCGATCGGCGGCATCGTCGTCGGCTCGATCATGACGGTGCTCACGATCCTCGCCGTCATCGGGCTCGTCGCCCTCGCCGCGTTCACCTCGTCGCAGGCGAACGACCCGACCCGCGACTCGCTCGGCGCCCCTCCCTCGCAGGAGGACATCTTCGGCGGGGATTCCGACGACGCCCCCGAGTCGGTGGACGTGTTCACGCTGCAGATCGGCGACTGCCTCAACGAGGCGTCGGCCGACGTGGTCTCGAGCGTCGAGGCGGTCGACTGCGCCGCCCCGCACGACTACGAGGTCTTCACCGAGTTCCAGGTTCCGGGCGACGCCTTCCCGGGGATCGATGAGGTGGACCTCGCCGCGAGCGACGGATGCTACGCCGCGTTCCCCGCCTTCGTCGGGCTGTCGTACGAGGAGTCGACTCTCGACTACTCCTACTTCGCGCCCACCGAGGAGTCGTGGGCCGGCGGCGACCGTCTGGTGTCGTGCCTGATCATCGACCCGGCGGCGCAGACGGTCGGCACCCTCGCGGGAGCCGGCCGCTGACGAGGCAGCATCCGACGCCTGAGTGGGTCGCCGTCAGTCGGTGACCCACTCGAGTGCGGCGCCGTGCTCGTCGGGCCGGAAGGTCTTCACGTCGAACGGCACGAAGTGCTTCGCGATCGAGGTGAGACCACCGAGCCAAGACGCGTCGCTGACGATGGCGGCACGGTCGATCTTCTTCACGAACTCGGCGTTTCGGAGATCCTCGTAGATCGCCTTTGGCTCGACCTTGCCTGCGCTGCCGTATTCGAGCAGCAGTCGAACGCTGCCGCGCTCGGCGACGACGCCCTCGATGTGCCGTCGCAACGCGTCGACCTGGTCGGCTTCGAGGTCTCCGGCGAACGCGACGGTGACGAGATTGGTTCCTTCGGTGGTGGCATAGGTGAGCGACATGATTTCATCCAACCCGCACGACTTGCGAACCCCCTGACCCCGATCGCCCGCCCGGTTGCCGAGGAGGGCCGCCAGGCCCGTCACGATGCGCGACATCACGCACCCTGCCGCTCGTTGAGCGCAGCGATACGAGGGCACTTCAGACACACCCTCCGTATCGCTTCGCTCAACGAGCGGGCCACTCTGGTCGCTGAGGAGGGCCGCCAGGCCCGTCGCGATGCGACACAAGTCTCGGATGCGCCGGTGCGGGGAATCTGCAGCGTCACGTCATGTCGCGACGGCCGTGGCCGGCCTCCTCAATGACCCGAATCACCCGCCGCCACTGGTCGCTGAGGAGGGCCGCCAGGCCCGTCGCGATGCGACACGACTTCCAGGGTGCGCCAGTGCGGCGGTCCTGCAGCCCAAGTCATTTCGCGACGGCCGTGAACGGCCTCCTCAATGACCAGATGCACCCCTTCGTATCGCTTCGCTCAACGGGCGGGTACGCGGGCGGCCGCCTCAGTGGTGGGCTGTGCGGAGGCGGCGGACGTGGATCGCCAGGTACAGGCGTTCGTCGTCGTCGATGTCCCAGCCCAGGTCGCCGGCGAGCTGGTCGGCGACCTGCATCGCGACCCGGTACGCGTCGGGGTCGGCGGTGCGCAGCGCTTCGCCGAGCGCCGAGTCGACGCTCGCCGGGTGCAGCCCGCGCATCCGCCGCACAACCAGGTACCGCAGGTGGGTGACGAATCGGGCCGCGTCGACGGAGTCCTCCTCGATCGGCGCCCCGAGCTCCTCGCCGATGAGCGCCAGCGCGCGACTCATCGCCGTCGTCAGCTGCATCGTCTCCGCCATCTCGGTGACACCGAACTGCGCGTTCACGAGGTGCAGGGTCAACGACACCGCCTCACCCTCGGGCAGTGTCACGCCTCGCTTCTGCTCCACGAGGGCGAGCGCTGTTCGGGCGAACTCGAACTCGCGCGGGTAGAGCGTGTTCACCTCCCACCGCAGCGGGTAGTCGATCGCGATGCCCTCGCGGATGCGCCGCAGCGCGAAGCTGAGGTGGTCGGCGAGCGGCAGCACGGCGGTGTCGGGGACCGCGGTGCCGAGCGCCGCACGCGCTGCGACGACGATCTCCTGCGCCACCGCGATGTCCTCGAGCGGCACGTCTTCGAGATACGCGGCGACCCGCGCGCTCACGTCGGCGCCTCCGGGGACGAAGCGCTTCTCCACGAGCGCCTCATCGACCGGGTCACCGGATGCCCGCTGGAAGCCGACACCGCGGCCCAGCACCACCGTCTCGCGTCCCTCGTCGTCGGCGGCGAGCACCACCGAGTTGTTGAACACCTTCACGATCCTCATCGACCGCTGCCCCTCAACGACCTTCGGCGACGGACGCCCGCTCAGGCAGCGCGTTGCCGCGGATGAGCTCCTGGTACCAGAAGAAGCTGTCCTTCCGGTGCCGGGCGAGCTGCTTCAGGTCGAACTCGTCGCGGTCGACGTAGATGAAGCCGTAGCGCTTGCGGATGCCCTGGTGCGTCGAGATCAGGTCGATCGCCGACCACGGGCAGTACCCCATGACCTCGACCCCGTCGGTGATGGCGTACTGGATCTGTCGGATGTGCTGCTCGAGGTACTCGATGCGGTAGTCGTCGTGCACCCGCCCGTCGGCGGTGAGCTCGTCGAACGCGCCGAGCCCGTTCTCGGTGACGAGCAGCGGCAGGCGGTATCGGTCGTAGATCTCGCGGAACGTGGTGCGGAATCCGACCGGGTCGATCTCCCAGTTGAACTGGTTGCGCGGCAGGTTCGGGTTGTCGGCACCGCGGTAGACGCCCTCCTCGCCGAGCACGATGTGCTGATCCCCGTTGTCGCGGATGTCGGTGCCGTCGCCCTTCGGCGCGGCCACCGTGTGCGAGGTGTAGTAGTTGAAGGCGATGAAGTCGGGCTTCGCGGCCGCGAGCTTCTCGGCGTCGCCCTCTGCGAACTCGGGCTGCCAGCCCCGCTCCACGAGGAACGCCCACGCGGTCGGGTTGTAGACGCCCTTCACCGCGACGTCGAGGTAGAGCCAGTTGCGGATGGCGGTGAAGTCGGCCGCGGCGATCACGTCGAAGGGATGCGGTGTCGCCGGGTAGACGCACGCGATGTTCGGTGCGGGGCCGATCTTCGCCTCGGGCAGCAGCTCGTGGGCCAGCGCCATCACCTCGGCCTGGGCGACGAGCATGTGGTGGTTCTGCTGCCAGATGTCGCGGCGGTCGCCGGTGGTGCCGCTGCCGAGCATGGCGCCGAGCATGATCATCATGTTCTGCTCGTTGATGGTGAGCCAGTAGGGCGCGAGGTCGCCCAGCTCCTCGAACAGCACCCTCGCGTAGCGCACGAACGCGTCGGCGGTGGCGCGCGATGACCATCCGCCCTTCTCCTGCAGCGCCTGCGGCAGGTCGAAGTGGTAGAGCGTGACGACCGGGGTGATGCCGGCGTGGCGCAGTTCGGTGAGCAGTTCGCGATAGAAGCGGATACCGGCGGGGTTGACCTCGCCGTCGCCGTCGGGGATGACGCGACTCCACGACACCGAGAACCGGTACGCCTTGAGACCGAGCTCCGCGAAGAGCGCGACATCGTCTCGGAAGCGGTGGTAATGGTCGACACCGTCGCGGTAGTCGGTGGTGCCCTCGGGGAAGTCGGTGCGGGCGTCGATCACCGACGGTCCCTTGCCGTCGGCGTCCCAGCCCCCCTCGGTCTGATAGGCGGAGGTCGAGGCGCCCCAGAGGAAGCCGTCGGGGAACGGGGCGAGTTCGCGGTAGTCCATGAGCTCAGAGCCCCACGGTGAGCAGCGGCTCGCCGGCGTCGACCGATGCGGCGACCGTGGCGTCGACTCCGCCAAGGGCAGCGCTGTTGGTGACGACGACCACCACGGTGGTGTCGAAGCCGGCCGCGCGGACGGCGCCGAAATCGACGGTGGCGAGCACATCACCCGGTTCGACCTTCTGACCGGTGGTCACCGCACTCGTGAAGCCCGTGCCGCCCATCTCGACGGTGTCGATGCCGATGTGCACGAGCACCTCCACTCCCCCGCCGGAGATGCCGTAGGCGTGCGGCATCGCCGCGATCACCTCGCCGGCGATGGGTGCGATAACGGTGCCGTCGGTCGGGTGGATACCCGCGCCCTCCCCCATCGCCCCCGACGAGAAGACGGGGTCGCCGATCGCCTCACGGGCGACCACCGCGCCGGCGACAGGGGCGACGATCGTCCGGGTCGACTGGGCCGATCCCGCGTCGGTGATGATGTGGTCGGGTGCGTTGTCAGACATGGTTCTCCTTGCAGTGGTTCCGGGGGTGACGTGTGGCGCGGTGCTGCTCGACACGTCAGACGTTCATCGCGTAGGTGTGGCCCTCGAAGACGGCGTCCATGATGATGCGGGGGCGCACGCAGTCGCCGATCATCGCGATCTCGGGCGTGATGCCGAAGTAGGCCTGCGCCTCGCGCGTCAGCGGCCGCATGCCCGCCGACAGGATCACATGGTCGGCGGGGACGAGCCTGATCTCGCCGTCCTTGCCGCGGATGGCGACGTGCTCGGGCGTGATCTCCTCGCAGGTGCTCTCCCACACCATCTCGAGCGTGTCGGCGGCGACGAGCTTCTGCCGCAGACCTTCGCGGTAGAGCTTGTTGTTGCGCCGGGCGAAGGTGGTGCCGCGGTCGACGATCGTGACGTCCTTGCCGTGCAGCGACGCGAGCTCGAGCCCGATCTCAGCACCGACCGAGCCCGAGCCGAGCACGACGACACGGTCGCCGATCTCGCTTTCGCGTTCGATGGCCTGATTGCCGTCGAACACGTGCGGCAGGTCGACCCCGGGGATCCGCGGGATGACGGGCTTCGCACCGAGCGCGAGGACGAGGATGTCGGGGCCCATCGCGGCGACCGACTCGGGGGTCGCCTCGACGCCGAGCTGCACGTCGATGCGGCTCTTCGCGACCCGGCCGAGAAGATACTCGTGGTAGCTCTTGATGTCGCGCTTGTAGTGCTCGCGAGAGATGTAGCGCATCAGCCCGCCGAGTTCCTCGTTGCGGTCGATGAGCGTCACCTCGTGCCCCCGCTCGGACGCGGCGAGGGCCGCGGTGATACCGCCGGGTCCGCCACCGACGACCACCATGCGGCGCGGTCGGGGCGCGATGGTCAGCGTCTTCGGCACGAACGACTCGTTGGTGTAGCGCGGGTTCACCGAGCAGCCCACATTCCGGCGGTCGCTCGCGATGTGGTAGCACTGCAGGCACCGGATGCACGGGACGATCTCGTCCTCGCGTCCCTCCTGCGCCTTCCGCGGCCAGTTCGGGTCGGCGATCAGCGGGCGACCGAGGGCGACGAGGTCGACGGCGCCGCTCGCGAGCAGGCCCTCCGCCTCCTCCGGCGACATGATGGCGCCCACCACACCGACGGGGATGGACAGGGTGCGCTTCACTTCGGCGGCCCAGTGCGCGTTCGGCATGTGCTCTTCGAAGTTCGTGGTCGCCATATGCACGTTGCCCTCGATGCCGATGTCGAGGCCGGCCGAGATCTGCACCGTGTCGAGGTAGGGCTCGGCCATCTTCAGGAAGGCGACGACGTCCTCGAACGCGATCGAGTCCGCCACCCATTCGTGGGCGCTGATGCGCATGTCGACCGGGAAGTCCGGGCCGACCGCCTCACGCACAGCGGCGAGGATGCGCAGCGGGAAGCGCGCGCGGTTCTCGAGCGATCCGCCGTACTCGTCGGTGCGCTTGTTGTTGCGGGGCGACAGGAACTGGGCGGGCAGCCAGCCGTGCCCGAAGTGCAGGAACACCATGTCGAAGCCGACATCTTTGGCGTTGCGGACGCAGGTCTTGTAGAGCTCGAGGACGTGCTCCATGTCCGCTTCGGTCATGCCGCGGATCTCGAGTCCGTCGTCGCGCGTCTTCGACACGGGGCCGCGGACGAAGCCGTGGGCGCGGGCGAACTCGCCGGCATGGAAGATCTCGATGGAGGCGCGCGCCCCCGCCTGGTGGATCTTCAGCACCCGGCGACGGGTGTCCTCGACCTCGTACTTGAAGAACGCGTCGGGCTCGTCGGCACTCGAGTAGCTCGAGTGCCCGGGCTCGACGATGGCGTGTCCGGCGATCACGATGCCGGCGCCGCCGAGGGCCTTGTCCTCGAAGATCTCGCCCGTCGGCGTCGCGACGATCCGGTTCTTCGTCATCATCCCGTTGAGCAGCAACGGGCTGAACAGTGTGGGGAAACGCATGGAGCTCTTTCTGTCGAAAGGGGCGGCCCGCCGGTCGGGCCGGCCGCCCCTCGTCAGGTCGGTCAGGCGGGGACGGAAGCGGTCTGCTTCTCGCCCACCGTCTCGTCCGCCCCGGCGTTGCGACGCAGCGATCGGGCCATGCCCTTCTCGACGAAGAACGTGCCGATGAACGACACGAGGATCGTCACGCCGACAGCGATGAAGTACGGCACCGCGGTCGGCGACGACGCGAACGCCGGCAGGCCGAAGAGGCCGGTGAAGGCGAACGCCGTGATGTAGGTGCCGAAGATGCCGCAGACCAGACCACCGGCGAGACCACCGAGGGTCAACGTGATGAAGTAGCGCTTGTTGCGGACGATGACGCCGAACATGCCCGGCTCGGTGACACCCGACAGGGCGTTCACGAACGACGCCGACCCGGCGACCTGCTTGGTCGCCTTGTCGCGGTTGAAGAACATCACCGCGAGGGTCACGCCGAGCAGCGCGTAGTTGCCCATGCCGCCCGCCGCCAGCGAGTACTCCATGCCCTGGTCGGCGAGAATGCCGAGCTGGATGGGCAGCACGATCCAGTGCGCGCCGATCATGATGACGTAGATGAAGAAGCCGCCGAAGATGAGGCTCAGCACGATCGGGAACTGGACGAGCCAGTTGTAGCCCGACGCGATGCCGTTCGCGATGGTGAAGCCGACGGGGCCGAAGACGAGAAGCATCAGCGGCACCATGACCAGCACCGAGATGACCGGCACGAGGATCAGATGGGTGATCTTCGGCAGGGCCCGCTTCAGGCCCTTCTCGAGGTATCCGAACGCCCACATGCCGAGGATGATCGGGATGACCGTGTTCGCGAACGACTGCGCCGGGAACGGGATTCCCAGGAAGTCGGCCGTCTCGCCGCTCACGTTGATCGCCGCGAGACCCGGTTCGAGCAGCGCTGCGCCGATGACCGCGCCGACGTACGGGTTGGCCCCGAACTGCTTCGCCGCAGTGAAGGCGAGCAGGATCGGGAAGAAGTAGATCAGCGCCGTGGGGGCCGCGTTCAGGATGATGTAGGTGTCCGACTCGACCGACATCCAGCCGAAGCCGACGAAGAGTCCGAGCAGACCCTTGATGATTCCGATCGAGGCGAGCACCGGGATGTAGGGCGTGAAGATCGCCGAGATGGTGCCGAGGATGCGGTCGATGACCTTCGGCTTCTTCGCGTCCGGATCGGCCGGGGTGGCGCGGGCCTCGGTCGCGTCGCCGGCTCCATCGTCACCGGCGCCGCTGGTCGCGGCGACCTCGCCGCCGGCGTTGACGCCCGGGATCGCGGCCACGGCCTTGTGGGCGTCGGGCACGCCCATGCCGACCACGACGTGCAGTCCGCCGCTCGCCTCCATGACGGTGATCGCCTCGGGCAGCGCCTGAATGCGCGCCTTGTCGACCTTGCCGAGGTCGTTGAGCTGGAACCGCAGGCGGGTCGTGCAGTGGGTGACCTGCTTGATGTTGCCCGGCCCGCCGACGGCGTCGACCGTCTCTGCGGCGAAGCCGTCGTATTTCGTGTTCTGGACCACGTCGTCCTCCGTGATGAAAGACGCCGGGCGGTTGCCGCACGAGAAGATGTGAGACGAAGCCCGAGCGTCGACCGATGAATTGGTGATGACGCCGGGCCAAGAGTCTTGCCTCACGGGGAGTAACAACCTCATTGGCCGAGGTGTTGCCAGAACTATAACGCCGAGGGACCCCGCCTCCGCAAATTCGACGGGAGCGTGTCGGCAGGCAGGCCGGGCGGAGAAGACATGAGGGGCAGCCCACCCCTGGGCCGCCCCTCCTCCCGCGCACCACCCGACGGTGCGCGGGCGCCGGTCACGCGGACCGACGGGCTCGGATCCCGATCCAGGCGTAGCCTGCACCGAAGACGATGGTGGTGCCGATCATGATCGGAGCCAGCGAACCGGGGATCGCCGGCTGCGCGAGGAACGCGACCGTCGCGACGAAGAACGCGATGGCGACCGGAACAGGGACCACGCGATGACGGAGCCCGGCGATCGCGATCAGGACAGGTCCGCCGAGCACGGCGGGCATCGCGAGCAGTCCGGGGATCCACGCCCGCTCATCGATCTCTCCCAAGGTCTCCCACCCGACGACCGGGAGGATGTAGAGCTGCGAGTAGGCGGACAGGGCGATGAACAGCATCCCGAACCAGAGCAAGCCGGTCCCGATGAGACCGGTCGGCGAGTTGCGGAACATGCGCAGCAGCGCGCCGGCACTCGCCATCATGGTGAGAGCGCCGATGCCGAACAGGTACTTCGCCGCGATCTCGTGGGGAGCACTGTTCATGCCGGTCGAGCCGAGCAGGTTCAGTGCGTGGCTGATCGAGTAGAGGGCGCCGCCGATCGCGAAGACAGCGCCGGTGACGCGGGGACCGAATCGCCGGTCGCGCGTCGGTGCAGGGGCTTCCACTGCGGAGGTGTGCCGGGCGGCGGGGACGGCGACGGGGGCCGTGGTGGTCATGGTGTGCTCCTCAGTGTCGAGTCGTGATGCGGACGGGTCCGCCGGCACGGCTCTCGCACCGTGCGAGCACCACGGTAGGAGCGCGGCGCGGGTCGCGGAGTCGCAAGGACCGGCCTGCAATCCGGCTGTAACCGTGGACTGGCGGGCTCGCTGCGGCGCCGGTCAGAACGTGGTGACGAGCCGCATCAGCTCCATGAGCGACAGGTCCGCTCCGCGCTGCGTGGCGGCGGCCAGATCGTCTCGATCGAGCGCCGCGCTCGCCGCGGCCCGGTGCCGTTCCGTGTGCTCGGGATCGGACCCCAGCGCCGAATACCCGTGCCGCGCCCCGAGGACGTCGATCGCCGAATAGATGGTCACCGCGTCGTCGTCGCGGCCGAGGACGTGGCAGGCGGCGGCGATGACGTTGATCGCGGCGAGAGCGGACGACGCGTCTTCGGCCTCGAGCGACCGGATCGCGCCGCTTCGCAGGATCCCAACCGCCTCCTTGCCGCGCCGCACGTCGACGAGGGCCTTGCCGGTGACGTAGCAGGCGCTGCGCGCGCCCCACGCGTCGCCCGCTTCGACGGACACTCGGTACGCCTCGCTCGTGCTGGTCAGCGCCTGCGAGGGCCGGCCGAGCGCTCGGAGCACATCTCCTCGCACCATCAATTCGTCCACGCGAGCCCAGATGGGCAGTGAGTCACCCGCCGCCGCGATCTCGGCGGTGGCATGCGTGAGATAGGCGTCGGCCTGATCGGCCTCGCCGGCGACCGCGGCGACGTAGCCGCTCATCGTCGCCGCGAGCACCCGTTCGGCCGCGTCGTCGGACGCCGCCGCCGCGTCGCGCATGCGCGACATGTACCGGGCCACCTGTCGTTCGTCCGCACCGACGGCGGCCATGTAGGCGCATGCCCGCAGGACACGCGCCTCTCGGGCGGGGTCGCGCTCGCCGGGCATGGCGAGGACCCGCTCGGCGGTGTCGAGCCCGTCGACGCGGAGGCCGCGCTCGAACCAGTACCACGCGAGAACGGCGAGCAGTCGGACCGCTGTCGCCCGGTCGCCGGTCTCCACTGCGTGATCGACGGCGGCGTGCAGGTCGGCTCGATAGGCGCCGAGAAGGGTGCGTGCCCTCGCGTTCTCCGCGGTGCGCATCTGCTCTTCGATGCCCGAAATCCAGTCGGCGAACCAGGCCGCATGCCGGTCCCGCCACTGGTGGGCGTCCTGCCGCGTGTCGCGCTGCCGGACGTACCGACGCACCGAGTCGAGCAGGCGGAACCGGCGGGCGCCGGTGTCCGTGCCGAGAGGGGTGACGAGGGACTTCCGGGCCAGCGCCGCGGCTAGCTCGCGGGCGTCCGCGCCCTCAGCGGGTACGCAGATCCCCGCCACCGCGTCGAGGCCGAACGACCCCGCGAACCGGGCGAGCTGGGTGAGCATGTCGACCTCGGGCGGGCTCAGCAGGTCGAGGCTCCACCCCAGCGCGCTGTCGAGCGAGCCGTGTCGCCCCGCGTCCGTGCCGCCCCGCTGGACGGAGTCGGCGACCTCCGCGAGACTCAGCACGTCGAGTCGAGCCGCGGCGAGCTCCAGGGCGAGCGGAAGACCGTCGAGGTCGCGGCAGAGCGCCGAGATCTCGCGCATGCTGTGGTCGTCCCACTGCGACAGCCCCGAACTGTCGCGGGCGCGATCGAGGAAGAGCCGGACCGCGTCGGGCGCGGCGTCGCCGACGAACGGAGCGACGGGAACGACCCGCTCCCCCGGCATCCGCAACGCTTCTCGGCTCGTGACCATGACGGCGAGCCCCTCGCAGCGCCCGAGCAACCGGCTGGCGAGGGAGGCGACCGCTCCGAGGACGTGTTCGGCGTTGTCGAGGATGAGGAGGGTCCGTCTCCCGGTCAGTCGCGCGGCGACGGCGTCGAGGGTGTCGGACCCGGCGCGGACCACGTCGGCGACGACACCGAGCACATGGCCGGGGTCGACGATGACGGTGAGGTCGACGAGCCACTGCTGCTCGTCGACGTCCGCTCCCGCCCGGCGGGCGGCTTCTGCGGCCAGGCGGGTCTTGCCGACTCCCGCCGGCCCCACGAGGGTCACGAGTCTCGCCTCGGCGCGGGCCGTGGCGACCTGATCGAGCTCACCGGCACGACCGACGAAGCGGGTGAGAGGTACGGGGATTCCGGTCCGCTCGACGGTCGCATGGCGATCGTCGGTGCGTCCGAGCAGAACGGGATCCTGTCGCACGATCGATCGGCGCAGCTCGGCGAGCGGCCCGCGTGCGTGATCGCCTAGGTCGCCCATCACCGCGTCGATGACGTCGAGGGCGTCCCCGGCGCGGCCTGCTCCGGCGAGAGCGGCCGCGTAGCGACGCGTGAGTTCACTGTCGCCGGGGAGGTCGCGAAGCAGCCGTTCGAGGTCGAGCGAAGCGTCGACGTTCTCCCCCGTCTCGAGCCGCGCATCGGCGATCTCGAGCATCGCTTCACGTCGGAGGCGCAGGAACTCGGGCCGACTCGCCTCGGCGAACGGCGCGTCGAGGCCGGCGAAGGGCTGCCCGCGCCACAGCGACTCGGCTTCGATGAGCCCCTCGATCCGCCCCTCGCCGCGGGTCTCGAGAAGCTGCCGCCACCGGGCGACGTCAACATCGGCGGAGTCCACCTCGAGCGCGTAGCCGTTCCGCCCGCCACTGAGAACGGCGCTCCACCCCTCGGCACGGAGACGCGACAGGTGGGCGCGAAGGCTCGACACCACGCCCGAGGGCGCCTCGCGCCAGACGTCGTCGATCAGCTCCTGCGGCGTCACCCGTTCCCCGGGCCTGAAAGCGAGGCGCGACACGATCGCGCGCGGGATCTCGCCGCGGATCGGGAGCGGCCGACCGTCGACGGTTGCCGCGAACGAGCCGAACAGGGTCAGCCGATACGACATCGAACCGGCTCCTTCCTGCCACGTGGGCACCACCATAGGACCCTCACGACGTCTCCTGGGGAAGCGCGGCGATCACCGCGCGCACCTCGTTCACACCCATCCGGCCCCCGCTGCGGTAGGCGCGGTCGAATTCCTCACCGGTCAACCCGGCGGCGACGGCGTCGCGACGCTTCTTCGCGTCGTCGCCTTCGGCGATCACCGGGTTGTAGTCGTGACGCACGCCCATCCGGTCGATCGCGCCGAACAGCGCCGCGCCCTCCTCGTGCCGTTCGACGAAGGCGCACGCGCCGGCGATGACGTGCAGCAGCGCGAGTGCGCTCGTCTGCTGGTCGGAACCGATGCAGCCGTCGAACCCCGACCGCAGAACCGCGATCGCACGGCGTGGGCGACGAGCGTCGACGAGGACCTTGCCCGTCACGTACAGCGAGGAGGCGACGATCCAGGCGTAACCGATGCTCGCGCTGATGCGGTGAGCCTCGGTGAGGGCGTCGAGCGCACCGCCGAGGTCGCCGGCGGCGCGGAGCATCTGGCCACGGCACATGTGGTACTCGCTCTTCGCCCAGTCGGGGGCGGCGGGGAGCAGGGCATCCGCCTCCTCCAACAATGCGTCCGCGGCATGGACCGCACCGAACAGCGACCGCCCGTACGCCTCCTGCGCGAGTGCGACCAGCGGGACCGCCGCGTCGCCCGCCTCGAGCCCCTTCGCCCCCGCAGCGCCGATGTAGTCGAACGCCGCCGCCGCGTCGCCACCCTGATAGGCGAGGATGCAGGCGCCGAGAAGCGCATCCGCTTCGGTCTGCGGCGCCGCCGTCCCCTCGACGGCGAGCGCGCGCTCGATGGTGGCCCGGCCGTCGACGAGCATGCCGCGGGCGAACCAGTGGTTCGCCTGCGACCCCGCGATACTGAGCGCGGCCTCGCGGTCGCCGTCATCGATCGCGCGGCCGAGGGCGGTGTCGAGGTCGGCACGGTGGAGATCGAAGAGGGCACGGCCGCGAGCGGCGTCGAATGTGCGCAACGTGGGAGCGACCTCGCGCGCGAAGCGGGCGAACCAGTCGCGGTGCGCCAGCCGGAGCACGTCGTCGGCGGCGGGGATGCGCCGGGCGACCGACTTCACCGATTCGAGCAGCCGCCAGGACCGTTCGCCCGCATCACCGCGCACGACGGCGACGAGCGACTTCTCGACGAGGTCCTGGATGAGCCGATCGGTTGCGTCGGGAGAGGTGCCGAGCACGCCTTCCACGGCCGTCGGGGTGAAGGGGCCGACGAAGCGGGCGAGCCCCGCGAGGAGGTCCCGCTGCGGCGCGGTCACCAGGGTGAGACTCCATTCGACGGCGGCCTCGACGCTCGCGTGACGGCCGCCGCCACCGCCGTCGAGCCGGACGTGACGGGCGACGGCGTCCCGCACCTCTTCCACCGAGTAGACGTCGAGGCGCGCGGCGGCGATCTCGAGAGCAAGCGGGATGCCGTCGAGCAGATCGCAGAGCTGACTGGCTGCCTCGAGTCCCGAGTCTCCGAGAGTCGCACCCGTCGCGTCGGCGGCGCGCTGCTCGAAGATGCGGAGCGCGTCCGCCGCGTCGTCGCCCAGCATGGGGCCGACGACCACGACCCGTTCGTGCGGCAGGCGCAGGGACTCCCGACTCGTGGTCAGGATGGTGAGCTCGGGTGCCCGCGCCGAGAGCTCGTCGACGATGGCGGACACGGCGCCGATCAGCAGATCGGCGTTGTCGAGGATCAACAGCCCCCGCCGTCCCGTGACCCGGCGCAGCACAGCCTCGATCCCGGCTTCGCGTGCGCCGACGACGACGGCGATCTCGCCGAGGACGCCCTCGACCGGCACGGGGGCGAGGTCGACCATCCACTGGTCGTCGTCGTCGGCGGTCGTCGCCGATCGCGCGATCTCGACGGCGAGTCGTGTCTTGCCGACGCCGCCCGGCCCGACGATGGTGATGACGCGGTGCTTGCGGCGAAGCGCCTGAACCGACTGCACTTCGGCGCGTCGGCCGATGAAGCGGGTGAGTGGGATGGGAACCCCTGTGCGCTTCACGGTGGCGGCGTTCGCACCTCCGCCCTGCACGATTTCCGGATCCCGGCGCAGGATCGCCTGACGGAGGTCGCGCATGCGCCCGGAGAGCGGAATCCCGTCGAGCGCTGCCAGGCGACGCTCGAACGAGTCGACCGTCTCCGTCGCGTCGGTCGTGCGCCCGACTCGCGCGAGCGCGACGGCGAGCAGGCGCACCGGCCGCTCGTGGGTGGGATGCTGCTCCACGAGATCGGCGAGCAGCGCGATCGCGAGGGCGTTCTCGCCGCGCTCCAACCGTTGCTCGGCGAGCTCTTCGAGCACCATCCGTCGCTCCGACCGCAGAGCGGCCCGGACCGGCGCCACGAATGGGAACGCATCGAGACCCGCGAGCGGCTCGCCGTCCGTCATCGCTTCGAGTTCGACGAGCACCCGCAATCGCGCGTCGGAGTCGCCGCGGACTCCCCACTGATCGAGTGCCCCCACTCCGTCCCGGAAGCGCAGCACGTCGACCCGGTCGCGGGCGAGGTCGAGCAGGTAACCGCGGCGGCTGCCCTGCAGAGCCGACCCGAGTGCCGGGTGGAGGTCCCGGAGCCGTGAGATGTGCGCGCGGAGACTCGTGAGCGCCTTCTCCGGCGCGTCGACCCACACATCGCCGATGAGGGTGTCCGTGTCGACGTACTCACCGGCCGACAGGGCGAGCCGCGCGAGGATGGCGGACGGGATCGCGCCTTTCACCCGCAACGGTGCGCCCTCCGCCGTGACGGTGAGCGGTCCGGACAGGGCGACGGCGATCGTCATGGAGAAGCTCCTTGTGCTGGGACGCTCAGACGCTACGAAACGCATCGACCGCCTGAGCACCGAGGTGAGGGCGTTTAACGCTGGTGCAACCTTCGTCCCGAGAGCCCTGGCAGGTCGATCGCGATCGTCCACTCCCCGCCAGGGCCGGTGCATCGGGCCGAGCACCGCCACGCACCGGCCTCCGTCCTGCCGAACGACAGGCGCGAGGTCCGCGGTGCGGCGAGCAGGGCGCACAGGAGAGCGGCGGTCTCGACCACCGGACGCCGCACCGGGCTCGCGACGCCGAGCTCGATCCGGTGCTCGACGACGTCGACGGCGAGCACGTCGACCTCGCCGAGCGGCAGGAGCAGCATCGGAAGGCTGAGGTCGTCGAGCACGCGCTCCCCCTCGGCGGCGAAGAAGTCGCCGCCGCCGAGACCCACGCCGGACGCCGTGTCGGTCACGGTTCAGACCCGCTCGTAGGCGTCGTCCCACGCGAGCACACCGTCGCCGTTCCAGCGTCGACGCACCTCGTCGAGGCGCTCGCCGATCTCGGTCGACCAGGCTGCCGCGAGCTCGGATTCGGTCCTCGGGGTACCGACGAAGTTCGCCAGCGTTCCACCGGTCGTCCACGGCGACATCGCATCGAGGAGCGCGTCGGCTGCGGCGGGAATGCTGGTCTCGATGAGCTGCGGCACCGGCGCTCCGACGAGGAAGAGCAGGTATGCGGCGTCACGACCGCCGACCGCGTTGGCTCGGGACGCGGCCAGTGCACCGCCGAGGTGTCGGATCTGCACGGCGAGGAACGGCAGCTCCCGCTGCGGCCCGGCGTGCGCGAGCAGAGTACCGACGGCGCTGTCGGGGAGCGAGCCGAGCAGTACCCCCTTGTCCCACTGCGGCATCGGTGCGCCGGGCTGGCAGAGTGCCTGCGGCGGAACGACTCCGGCCATGTCGATCATCGGACGTGCGGCGAGACGCATGGGCGCCAGCAAGGCTTCGGCGACCTCGGGTGCGGCGACGACGGCGACATCGAGCTGCACGGCGAATCGGCCCCGTAGCGGGGCGGGGACCGCGTCCAGGTCGGGCATGCGCAGCAGGCTGATCGAGGTGGTGACCTCATCGGGGAGCGTTGGAGTCCACGCCGAGTAGGCCCGCAGAACGGCGGCGGCATCGTCGGCGCCCCAGATGAGCGGCCCGCCGTACACGCTGTCCAGGCGGACGAGTTCGATGGTCATCTCGCTGACGAGGGCGAGCCCTCCCTTCCCACCGCACAGCGCCCAGAACAGGTCGGGGTGGCTTTCGGCGTCCACGGTGAGGTGACGTCCTTCGCTGGTGACGACCTGGAAGGCGCGGACGTGGTCGGCGGCGAATCCGAAGGTGCGCGCGAGGGGGCTGAGCCCACCGCCGAGGGTGTAGCCGACCGCGCCGACGGAGTCGTGGGAGCCGGAGAGGGGCACGAGGCCGTGCGGGGCGGCGGCGTCGATCACGTCGCGCCAGGTGGCGCCGGCCGCGATCCTCGCGGTGCCGCGTTCGGGGTCGATCTCGACCGATCGCATCCGTGCTGTGGTGATGAGCAGGGTCCCGTCGGGTTCGGTGAGTGCGCCGTGACCGGTGGCCTTGATGGTGACGCCGAGTTCGTAGCGGCGCGCGATCTGCACCGCGAAGGCGATGTCCTCCGCGGAGGTGGCGCCGACGACGGCCGCGGGTCGGCGGACGGCGGAGAGATTGTGTCCGGTGACCTCGTCGCGGTAGCCGGCGGATCCGGGGAGGAAGACGGGTCCGTCGACGGCGGCGGCGAGTTCGTCGCGCAGGCGACGGGCGCGGAAATCGAGGAACATGGGCTGACCTTTCGTGAGGCGGCTCGACCGAGCCGGAAGCTGATGCCCACAGCCTCGCGACCACCGCCCGACCCCACTGCGGGGCGCCGCCCCCTGCAACCCGGTTGCAACCCGACTACAGACGCCACCCGCCGCCCGCCGCCCGTTGAGCGCAGCGATACGAAGGCACCTCGACCTGGTCGCTGAGGAGGGCCGCCAGGCCCGTCGCGATGCGACACGACTCCCCAACTGCGCCACAGCGGGAAACCTGCAACTCACGTCATTTCGCGACGGCCGTGAACGGCCTCCTCAATGACCAGACGCAACCCGCCGCCCGTTGAGCGCAGCGATACGAAGGCACCAGAGGCCTGGTCGCTGAGGAGGGCCGCCAGGCACGTCGCGATGCGACACGACTCGCCAACTGCGCAACGCTCACGTCAGTTCGCGACGGCCGTGAACGGCCTCCTCAATGACCAGACGACACCCCGCCGCCCGTTGAGCGCAGCGATATGAAGGCACACCAACTCGGCAGCCCTTCGTATCGCTCCGCTCAACGGGCGGGCTTCACCCAGTCACCTCCCGGTGGTGTGCTGGCTGCGACGGCCGATCGGGCTGCGGTCGAGCTCCTCGAAGAGCTCTGCGACGTCGGTGTGGACCGCGACCGCGCCGGCCTCGACCAGTTCGGTCTTGCCGCGCCCACCGGTGAGCACCGCGATGGTGTCGACGCCCGCGCGTCGTGCGGCTTCGATGTCCCAGCGGGTGTCGCCGACCATGATCGCCTCGTCCGGCTCGACCCCGGCCTTCTCGAGCGCGACGCCGATGACGTCGGGTTCGGGCTTCGCGGTCTCGACATCGCTCGAGGTCGTCGCGGCGTCGATGAGGTCGTCGGCCTCGAGGACCTTCAGCAGGATGTCGAGCTCCTCCTGCGGCGCGGAACTCGCGAGCACGACCTTGAAACCCCGATCCCTCACGGCGGCGAAGAGCTCGCGGACGCCGTCGAAGCGCCGCAGGCGCTCGGCGGAGGCTTCGTAATATTCGCCGTGCAGCTCCTTCGCACGGTCGGCGACCTCGGTCTCCCCCTCCTCGCCGAGGAGCCGCTCGAGCAGTTTCGCCGAGTCGAGGCCGATGGCCTCGTGCACGAACGCGGCGTCTGGGTACCGCTCGACGGCGGCGAAGGCCCGCATCCACGCATCGACGTGCAGGTAGTTGGAGTCGACGAGGGTGCCGTCGATGTCGAACAGGACCGCCTGCAACTTCGCTTCGCTCATGCCCCCACCCTGTCGCCGGTGTCTGCACGTCAGCCGCACGCCGGCCGAACGCACGCGCCCCGAATCGCGGATCTCAGTGCTGGCACCGACGCGGAGATATCGCGCGCGTTCCTACGGTCCCGTCATGACACCCAACAGAAAGTCCACCGTCCTCGTCATCGTCGCAACCCTGGCCTTCGCGCTGTCCACGGGCTGCTCCGCGCCGCCGTCCGATGCTCGGGCGACCCCGCCGAGCGAGCCATCATCCGAGGCAGCAGAGGATGTCGGCACGTCCGCAGCCGACGAGGCGGTCGACGACGTCTGCTCGCTGCTCCCGGTCGGGGACCTGGTCGCTATTACCGGCCGACCGTACACGCGATCGACCGGAGCCGCCGACGACCTGGGCGCGGCACCTCTTACCGGGTGCCTCTACCAGGGTGAGTCGGAGGAGCTCGACAGCATGCTGATGCTCACCGTCAACGTCTATCCCGCCGACGCCGAAGCTGCCTTCGCCGATTGGCGCGACCGCTTCGGCACCTCCGAATCGGCGCCGCTGGCCGGCCTGGGCGACGAAGCCTATGCGGGAACCGGTGATGTCGCCGCGCGCTTCGGCGATGCTGTCATCGGCGTCGTCGACTTCTACCACCCTGAGGGCGTGCCGGCCTTCACGGTGGACCAGTTGGCGGCGATCGTCGAGACGGTGCAGCAGCGGCGGTGACGGTGCGGGTCAGGCGGCGGGGTTGAGGCCGTTGTCCGGTCGGCGGACCTGCCAACGCCCGTCGCTGCCCGGCTCGGGATCGACGTTCGTCGCCACCTCCGGCCGCGTCAGCGCATTGCGCACCGTGTACAGCGGGAGGCTGAGGTCGCGCCCGATGGTCACGAGGTCCGCCATGTCGGTCGGAGTCATGCCGCGACCCCACGCGATGCGGGCCAGGTCGTCGAAGTACGCGCGGTGCAGCTCCTCGCACTTGTCGCGTCCGATGCGTCGACGGGCCGCGAGCGTGACCAGGCGGTCGGCGTCGTAGAACGACAGCGGCGGCGCCTGCAGGGTCATATCGAGCAGGGTGAAGTACTCGACGTGCGCCGCGGAGCTCGACCGATCGCGGTCGTGTCGCGGGATGCGCTGCACGAAGCCGCTCGGATCGTTCGGGCCGATTTCCCGCGCGATCCACTCGACGTCGATCACCGACAGGGGCGGCCAGACGAGATCCGCGGACGACTCGACGAGGTCGCCCCAGTAGTCGCGGTCGTCCGACGACCGCAGCAGCAGGGCGAGGAGCCGAGCCGTGGCGATCGCGTTGACCATGGCGCGGTGAGCGCCGACGACACCGACCGCGACCTCCTCGCAGCGATCGGCGGCCCGCTCGTCGCGACCGTGCATCGTCTCTTCCGCGATCTGCTGGATGCCGAGCGCCGGTAACTGCATCCGGTCGGCCAGCGCCCGAAGCTCGGCGAGCAGTCGCCTAGTGTCGAACCGAGCCTGGTGGGCGACGATGACGCGGCCGGAGAGCAGGCCCACGAGGTCGGGGGCGACCTGCTCGAAGGTGGGCGCCGCCTCGATCTCGCTCGCGTCGACCCCGTCGAGGTCGTCGCCCGTCACGCTGCCGGGATTGACGAGCGTCTCCCACAGCCCGGTCACCTCACCGGCCGCGTCGGTGTGCACCACCGCGATCTCGACGATGTACTCGCGCCCGTCCCCGAAGACGGTCGTCTCGTAATCGACTACTGCATATCCTCCACCGACCATGTCCCTCTCCCTGTCGCCCGTCGCACCCGTGCTTGTGGGAATCGTGTTCGCGAGCCTGCCCGCCCCACGGCGAGGGCGCGCTCCTTTCAGGCGACCCGGGCCTTCTTCCGCCGCAACTCACAGCCCCGGGTCCCCCAAAGAGCGGACGCCGCGCCGACTTCGTTGCGATTCGCACGTCATTCACCGTCACATCGGAATGCGCTCCTACAACCGCTGGTTAGCCTCATCTGGCCGCCCATCACGCGGCCCCCTCAAGCGGAGCATCACCGCTCGCACCACAGCACCGCTCGGCCGCCTCCACAAGGGCGACGGGCACGTCAGGAAGAAGCCATGCGCCACACATCCCGAATCTTCACCGCCACCATCGCCGCGGCCGCCGCCGCCCTGACGCTCGCCGCCTGCGCGGGCGGTCCCGCCGACGACACGGGCAGCACCGGATCCGGCGAGTCGGAGGCCGGTCTCTCGCTGCAGGACGTGCAGGACGCGGGCAAGCTCGTCGTCGCCACCGAGGGCACCTACCGCCCGTTCTCGTTCCACGAGGGCGGCGCCGGCGACCTCACCGGCTATGACGTGGAGATCATCACCGCGGTCGCCGATAAGCTCGGCGTCGAGGTCGAGTTCGAAGAGACCCAGTGGGACGCGATCTTCGCCGGACTCGAAGCGGGACGTTTCGACCTGATCGCCAACCAGGTGTCGATCAACGACGAGCGCGAGGCGAAGTACGACTTCAGCGAGCCGTACACCGTGTCGCCCGGCGTGCTCGTCGTGCCCGAGAACTCCGACATCACCACCTTCGAGGATCTCGAGGGCCGCACCTCCGCCCAGTCGCTGACCAGCAACTGGTACGAGCTCGCCGAGTCGTACGGCGCCCAGGTCGAGTCGGTCGAGGGGTGGGCGCAGGCCGTGGAGCTGCTGAAGCAGGGCCGCGTCGACGCGACCGTGAACGACGAGCTGACCTTCCTCGACGCCCAGACGAACGGCGACACCGAGGGCCTCAAGATCGCCGCCGACAGCGACGAGGTCTCGTACAACGCGTTCGCGCTGCGCAAGGGCAGCGACTCCCTGGTCGAGGCGATCGACGAGGCGCTCGATGAGCTCCGCGCGGACGGCACCCTCGCCGCGATCAGCGAGAAGTACTTCGGCGCGGACGTCAGCGAGTAGTCAGAAGGGGCGGGGTGTCAGCCGGTGATCGGATGGCACCCGTCAGAATTCAAGGATGGATTGGCAGCTCGCCTGGGACTCGCTCGGGCCGATCGTGCGCGGCGGGATCCTCGGCACCATCCCGCTCGCGCTGATCTCGTTCGCCGTCGGCCTCGTGCTGGCGCTCGGCATCGCCCTGGCCCGTATGTCGCGGATCGTGCCCCTGTCGACGGCGGCCCGGTTCGTGATCTCGGTGGTGCGCGGCACTCCCCTGCTAGTGCAGCTGTTCGTCATCTTCTACGGCCTGCCTTCGCTCGGTCTCACCATCCCGCCGTGGCCGTCCGCGGTGATCGCGTTCTCGATCAACGTGGGCGGCTACGGCGCCGAGATCATCCGCGCCGCGATCCTCTCGGTTCCGGCCGGGCAGTGGGAGGCCGGATACACGATCGGCATGTCGCGCGCGCTCACCCTGCGGCGGATCATCCTGCCGCAGGCCGCCCGCGTCTCGGTGCCGCCGCTGTCGAACACGTTCATCAGCCTGGTGAAGGACACGTCGCTCGCGTCGCTGATCCTCGTCACCGAACTGTTCCGTGAGGCGCAGAAGATCGCGGCGTTCAGCCAGGAGTTCATGCTGCTCTACATCGAGGCGGCGCTCGTCTACTGGGTGATCTGCCTCGGCCTATCTGCCCTGCAGGGCCGCCTCGAGAGGAGGCTCGACCGCTATGTCGCCCACGTCTGATTCCTCATCGCGCGCTCCGCTGCTGCGCGCCACCGACCTGCACAAATCGTTCGGCGCGCTCGAGGTGCTGAAGGGCGTCGACCTCGAGGTGCGGCGCGGGGAGGTCCTCGTGCTGATCGGCCCGTCCGGGTCGGGCAAGACGACCGTGCTGCGCGCCCTGAACGCGCTCACGCCGCCGGATTCCGGTGTCATCGAGCTCGACGACGATCGCATCGACTTCGGCGAGCCCGCCTCGAATCGTGCCCGAGCGGCTCAGCGGGCGCGGCTGCGGGACGCGTCGGGCATGGTGTTCCAGCACTACAACCTGTTCCCGCACAAGACGGTGCTCGAAAACGTGATCGAGGGCCCCGTCGTCGTGCAGAAGCGGCCGCGCGCGGAGGCAGTCGCCGACGCGGAGGCGTTGCTCGCCCGGGTGGGTCTCGAGTCGAAGCGCGACGTGTACCCGTTCCAGCTGTCGGGCGGTCAGCAGCAGCGCGTCGGCATCGTCCGCGCCCTCGCGCTACGGCCGAAGCTGCTGCTCTTCGACGAGCCGACGTCGGCGCTCGACCCGGAGATCGTCGGCGACGTGCTGACCATCATGTCCGAGCTGGCCCGCGAAGGTTGGACGATGGTGGTCGTCACCCACGAGCTGTCCTTCGCCCGCGAGGTCGCCGACGAGGTCGCCTTCCTCGACGGCGGCGTCGTCGTGGAGCGCGGCACCCCGACCGCCCTCTTCACAACCCCACGCGAACAACGCACAAAAGACTTCTTGACCCGCCTCCTCCACTGATGGCCCGGTCGCTGAGGAGGGCCGCCAGGCCCGTCGCGGTGCGACACGAGTTCCAGGTGCGCCACTGTGGGGAATCCGCAGCCCGCGTCGTTTCGCGACGCCCGTGAACGGCCTCCTCAATGACCAGATCGCAACCTGGTCGCTGAGGAGGGCCGCCAGGCCCGTCGCGATGTGACACGAGTTCCAGGTGCGCCACTGTGGGGAATCCGCAGCCCGCGTCATTTCGCGACGGCCGTGAACGGCCTCCTCAATGACCAGATCGCAACCTGGTCGCTGAGGAGGGCCGCCAGGCCCGTCGCGATGCGACACGAGTTCCAGGTGCGCCACTGTGGGGAACCTGCAGCCCGCGTCATTTCGCGACGGCCGTGAACGGCCTCCTCAATGACCAGAGGAGAACCGCCCGCGCCGTAGGGTCGTTGCGTGCAGCAGACGCCCGAGACGGCCACCGGCAGACGCATCGACCTCGCGGCGCTCCACAGCCGGGTGACGCTCTCGGACGTGTCGCGCTACTACCGGGCGCACCGCGTCCCGGCGTCTCGCCAGTGGTGGCTGATCGCCCTGATCGTCGGCGGCTACCTCATCGGCCAGGCGGTGCTGGTCAACATCTACCTGCCGCTTGCGGGACTCGGCCCGGAGGCGAACCGTTCCGTCTACGGCGTGATCCTGATCGCCACCGGCGCCTACGCCCTCTTCCTGATGTGGCTGATCTGGCGCAACGCGTCCCGCCAGGTGCGCCTCGATCGCACCGCGGCGGCCAATGGGCTCGAGTACGCGGACCGGTCGGCGATCTACGGGTCGGGCGGAAGCGCGCTCGACATCCTGCACAACCGGATGACGGCGGACATGATCAGCTCGCCCCCTCAGGCCGGGGGCGTCGAGTTCGACGCGGGGACCTTCGGCCCGATCCCCGGCTTCACCCTGCGACGGATGGGCTTCGTGCGTCTGCGTCTCGACCGTGAGGTGCCGCACATCGTTCTCCTCAACCGCCGCTCGCGGGTGCTGCGGACGACCGGCTCGCGATTCCTGCAGACGCAGCGGCTGCGCCTCGAGGGAGACTTCGACCGGACCTTCTCCCTGTTCTGCCCGGAAGGCTATGAGCGGGACGCCCTCTACCTGTTCACTCCCGACCTGATGGCGCTGCTGCTCGACGTGGCGTCGGACTGCGAGGTGGAACTCGTCGGCAGCCGCCTGGTGCTGTACCGGGGGTCGCCGTGGAAGCTGTGGCGGCCGCGCCGCTTCGCCTCGGTGCTCGCCCTCGTCGACGCGCTCGCGCCGAAGGTGCAACGCCAGACGTCGCGCTACCAGGACGACCACGCCGACGCCTACCGTCAGGTCGTCGCCTCCGCCGGCCGCCGCCTCCGCGTCCGACCGTCCGCGGGCACGATCCTGTCGATGGCATTCCCGATCGTGTCGATGGCCGTGGGCCTCCTCGCCTGGCTCGGCATCCTCTGACCGCCACCTGGTCGCTGAGGAGGGCCGCCAGGCCCGTCGCGATGCGACACGAGTTCCAGGTGCACCACAGCGGCGAACCTGCAACTCCGTCATTTCGCGACGGCCGTGAACGGCCTCCTCAATGACCAGGTCTCACTCTGGTCGCTGAGGAGGGCCGCCAGGCCCGTCGCGATGCGACACGAGTTGCAATCCTCCGTATCGCTTCGCTCAACGAGCGCACCGCTCGCCCGCCCGTTGAGCGGAGCGACACTAAGAAGTCAGTCCCTACGCCAGCTCAGGCTCTTGCACGTCGGTGACGCCGACCGCGTCAGGGGCCGCCGCCTCGAGCTTCCAGAGCTCGATCTGCGCCATCGCCGCGAACTGGCCGAGCCGCTCCATCGCGGCGGGCGACATCCGACGAGGCGCGGTTCCCATGAGGCAGAACGATCCGATCGCGTCGCCCGACGACGAGTACAGCGGGTGACCGGCGTAGAAGTCGCCCTTGGTGAGGTCGATGACGGGGTTGCCGCGGAACCGGGAGTCGAGGCTTGAGCGCTGCACGACGAGGGGCGCCCCGTTCTCGACGACGAGGGTGCAGTGCGCGTATTCGCTGGGGATCGCGACCGGCTGCCCGGCGCCGAGGTAGTGCACCTCGTCGCCTTCGAGGAGGCTGACGCCGGCGACCGGCACCTTGAACGCTTTACGGGCGGCGGCGGTGATGCGGGCGAGTTCGGAGTCGGGCGCGCCGCTCGCCATCAGCTTCGCCCGTTCGAGCCCCGCCCACGCGGGCGCCGACGGCACAGCGTCACGTCCGGTGGCGCAGTCGACCGGAAGAACAGGGACGATCGCGTCGACGATGACGTCGGCCCAGTCGCTGTAGAGCGCCGTGCTGCCGAGCGCCCCGCCATGCCGCGGTGCGGGCTCGCCGAGCTCGAACGGCCAGGTGCGCTCGAACTCGGTGACGAGCGTGCGGGTGGCCTCGTTCAACCTGTCCGCGTGACGCTGGCCGACGCCGCCGAGGAGCGAGTCGTAGACGGGCACCGACCGTACGGCCTGGATCTCGGCGACGAGGATCGGCGACGTCTCGGGCAGCCCCGCCCGCAGCGCTCCGAGCACCGTGCGCATCGACGCCGTCCACTGCGGCACCGGGGTGAGACGCACCGCGTCGCTCATCCCCATGACGACGACGACGGCGTCGTAGGTGGCGAGGTCGGCGCGACGCAGCCACGCGGGGGCGGCCGCCGCGTTCATCATCTCTTCGCCGACGTAGTCGACCCGCGCGGCGCGACCGCATCGCGCTCCGAGCCGGTTGGCGAGGGCGCCGGTGAGGGCCAGCTGGTGCGAGACGACGCCCCATCCATGCGCAGGCCCGTTGCCGAGGAGCAGGATTCGGGCGGGGGTTCCCGCACCGGACGACGCCGTCGGCGAGGTCCGCGGCTGCGGGATGTCGGCACCACGGGTCAAGTGGTAGGCGTACCAGAACGACGCGACAGGACGAAGGATCTCGTAGAGGGCCACGCCGCTCTCCTCACCGAGGCGACCATCGACGGCGCGACCTCTCGACGGACACTAGGCCCCGGCGGAGATCCCGCTGCGTCGCCACGCCGACGCCCCCGTTAGGGAGCGCGCCTCGCCGCGTCGGCGCCCCCGATCCCCCGGAACCCCGCGGCGTCCGGCCCGCAGTGTTCACCGCCGCGCCCGGCGCCGTTGGCGATCTGCTCTAGCGCCGACGACGGTGAGAGCGCTACCTTCTCGGGCAGGCGACGTGGCTGCGGCGGCCGAGCCAGAGGCGAAGCACCACCATGCTGCCGCGCAGCGTTTCTCACACAGCGGTTCGATCCACACATCACCTCTGGGAGAAGCAATGGGTTTCATCACCACGCAAGACGGTACGGAGATCTTCTTCAAGGACTGGGGCGAGGGGCAGCCCATCGTCTTCAGTCATGGCTGGCCGCTGTCGGCCGACGACTGGGATGCGCAGATGATGTTCTTCCTGGCCAACGGCTACCGGGTCATCGCGCACGACCGCCGTGGTCACGGCCGGTCGACGCAGACGAGCGGCGGCCACGACATGGACCACTACGCCGCCGACCTCGCAGCCCTCACCGAGCACCTCGACCTGCACGACGCCATCCACGTCGGTCACTCGACCGGCGGCGGCGAGGTCGCGCACTACATCGGCCAGCACGGCGAGAGCCGCGTCGCCCGCGCGGTGCTGATCAGCGCGGTGCCGCCCATCATGGTGAAGACCGAGAACAACCCCGGCGGTCTGCCGAAGGAGGTGTTCGACGGCATCCAGGAGCAGGTCGCGACGCGTCGTTCGGAGTTCTACCGGGAGCTGCCGTCGCAGCAGTTCTACGGCTACAACCGGCCGGACCGCGAGCCGTCGGAGGCGATCATCGCGAACTGGTGGCGTCAGGGCATGATGGGCGGCGCGAAGGCTCACTACGACGGTGTCGTCGCGTTCTCGCAGACGGACTTCACCGACGACCTGAAGAAGATCTCGGTGCCCACGCTCGTCATGCACGGAGACGACGACCAGGTCGTCCCCTACGAGGACTCGGGCCCGCTCTCGGCGAAGCTGGTGCAGAACGGCACCCTGAAGACGTACGCCGGTTTCCCCCATGGCATGCCAACAACGGAGGCGGCGACGATCAACGCCGACCTCCTGGAGTGGCTCAAGTCCTAATGCCTTAGCCGGTCGTTGAGTAGGCGCGCCAGCGCGTATCGAAACGGCTCGAGTAGCGACGAAGGAGCTTATCGAGAGCACACCGCTGCGGCTCGATTCGAAGCGCTACTCGACCCGTTTCGAAACCCGCTTCGCACCACTCAACGACCGACTCGCACTCTCTTCACACCCCGAAGCGGCCACCCGCATGGCACACATCCTCTTCCTCACGCTCGACGGCGGCGGCAACGTCGCCCCGGTGATCCCGATCGCCCACGAACTCCTCCGCCGCGGCCACGCGGTCCGCTTCCTCGCGGCGCCGACGCAGATCGAAACGCTCGCCGCCGACGACCTCGACGCAGCCCCCTACCGTCGTGCTCGCGGCTGGTACCCGCGCACGACGTCCGGCGCGAAGGGCGCGCTCGCGTTCGCCCGCCTGCTCTCCGATCCCGGCTACGCCGACGATCTCGCCGACGAACTGGCCGGCACCCCGGCCGATGTGGTCGTGATGGACGCTCTTATCCCCGCCTCCATCTCCCGGGCGGTGCGGGGCCGGGTCCCAGTCGTGGTCCTGATGCACACCCTGGCGGAGTTCTTCCTCCGCAACCGCGCGGTCACCGCCCTCACCTCACTGCAAGGCGTGCGCGCACGCGACGCTTGGGCGTCGGCGAACTCTGTCCTCGTGACATCGGATCGCCTCCTCGATCCCGCATCCCGGCGAGAGTTCCCGCCGAACTTCATCTGGACCGGGCCTGCCGAGCGCCAGCCATGGGACTCGAGCGAGACATCCACCCCGCTCCCTCGTCTCCTCGTCAGCCTCAGCACGGTCGCGGCGCCCGGCCAGGCCGCGGTGCTGCAGCGCATCCTCGATGCCGTCGCGCATCTTCCGATCACGGTTCTCGCGACGACCGGTCCCGCGATCGACGCGACCCGCCTCCGCGCCGGTGTGAACACTGAACTCGTGGCGTCGGCGTCGCACGCGACCGTGCTGCCGACCGTCAGTGCCGTCATCGGTCACGGCGGTCACTCGACGACGATGCGGTCGCTGATGAACGGCAAACCGATGGTGATCATCCCGTGCGACACCCGCATCGACCAGCCGCTGGTCGGACGCGCGGTCGAACGGGCGGGGGCGGGGATCGTGCTGCGGAAGCACGCGGCGCCCTCCATGATCGCCGAGGCGGTCACGACCCTGCTGAAGCGGCCCGACTATCGGCGGTCAGCGGAGGCGATCCGCTCACGGCTGCGGGCGGCGCACGGTGTGGATGCCGCGTGTCACGCGATCCTGCACGCGGCGGGACACCAGGACGTCCCGCGGGCACCCCTCTAGAGAGCCGGCTACGCGGTCTCGGCGCCCGGCATGGGAGGCATGTCCGGGTACTTGGCCTGCACTGCTTCCCAGTCACCGGACTGCGCGATGGGATCCATCCACATCACTTCCCAGGTGTGGCCATCGGGGTCGTCGAACGAGCGGGTGCGCATGAAGCCGTAGTCTTGCGCCTTGTTCTCGGTGGCACCCGCGGCGATCGCCTTCTCGACCAGCTCGTCGACCCCCGCGGTCTCAGACACCCCCAACGAGTTGATCACGCCGGACACCGACGGATCGGCGATCGGCTTCGGGGTGAAGTTGCGGTAGTGGTCGTGGTTCAGCACCATCACGTAGATGTTGTCGGACGCCTGGAAGCTGGCGGCGTTCGCGTCGGAGAAGTCGGCGTTGTTCTCCCATCCCAGCGCGCTGTAGAACGCTTTCGACCGTTCGAGGTCGGTCACGGGCAGGTTGATGAAGACGTTCTCGATCACGGCGGGCTCCTTCGCTCGGGGTTCGTCTCCACCCTGGCGAGCCTGGTGGACAGTGTCAGCGCACGTTCGGCCACTGAACGTCGGCTTTCAGCTAGCGGCGAGTCGTGCCCTCTCGTGCTCGACATCGAAGTCGGCGTCCGGCCACTGCGGGTCGATGCGCCGCAGAGCGTCGGTCAGCAGGCGCTGGACCGCGAGCCGTGCGTACCACTTGCGGTTGGCCGGAACGACGTACCAGGGCGCCCGCTCGGTCGAGGTGCGGGTCAACGCAATCTGGTAGGCCTCCATGTAGGCGTCCCACTGGCTGCGTTCGTCGATGTCGCCGGGGTTGAACTTCCAGTACTTGTCCGGCCGGTCGAGCCGTTCCTGCAGCCGCTTCTTCTGCTCATCGGGCGAGATGTGCAGCATGACCTTGATCAGCTCGGTGCCGCTGTCGACGATGCGCTGCTCGAAGTCGACGATCTCGCCGTACCGCCGCTCGATCTCGTCGGCGGGCGCGAGTTGACGGACACGGCCGATGAGCACGTCCTCGTAGTGGGATCGGTCGAACACGCCGATCATCCCCGGCCCGGGCAGCGCTCGTTCGATGCGCCACAGGAAGTGATGCGAGCGCTCCTCGTCGGTGGGCGCCTTGAATGACCGCAGCGCCACGCCTTGCGGGTCGACCTGCCCGACGACGTGCCGCACGATGCCGCCCTTGCCGGCGGTATCCATCGCCTGGATCACGAGCAGCACGTTGCGTGTGTCGCCCGCGCGGCTGGCGGCGAAGAGCCGCTCCTGCAGTTCGGACAGCTCGTCGACGCCGTCTCTGAGCGCGGTTTCGCCCTCTGCTTTGCCGCCGTCGAAGCCGGGCGTGCTGTCGGGGTCGACGTCAGCGAGCGAGAAGCCGTCGGATACGCGAGTCATCTCAGTCATGCGGGCACGCTACGCCTCTCCCCTGCGCCACTCCTCACCCCGCCGCCGTCGTCGTATCGCTCCGCGCGGCGGGCGACGGATGTGCCGGCCCGCCGCCGTCTGCGTATCGTTTCGCTCAACGGGCGACTGAAGTACCAACCGCCCGTTGAGCGCAGCGATACGAAGGGACGGCCCGCTACTGGAGGTTCGCGTGGCGGCGGTCGAGTTCCTCGGTAGGAACGCCGAGGCGCTCCTGAACCGCGCGGCAGATCGCGTCGCCCACGACGAGGCAGGCCTGCTCGAACAATGAGCCGGCATGCTGCTGCGTCGCCACCACGGTGCGGGCGGGCAGGATCACGGACGCCACCGACCGGGCCGTCAACTCGTTCTCCTTCGTGGTGAACGTCGCAATCCAAGCACCGACCGACGACGCGACATCCGCCTGAGCCTGCACCGATCCGCGCCCGCTCGACGTGAACGCGACGAGCAGGTCGCCCGCGCCGATGCCGGGCGTCGCCACCTCGCCGACCACGAACGCGTGGATGCCGATGTGCATCAGCCGCATCGCGATCGCCCGCGCCGACAGACCCGACCGCCCGATGCCGGTGAAGTAGACGCGGGGTGCGGCGACGATCGCGTCAACGAGTGCGTCGAGGGCGGCGTCATCGAGCTCGGCGACGACGGCGGCCAGCTCCTCGACGTTCGATCGGGCGTAGGCCGACACCGGGCTCACGACTTCTGCCCGCCAATACGGCCCCGGGCCGCGACGAGCAGCTTCGCGGCGTCGTCGTCGGCGCGGCTCGCGAATCGCGCGTGCAGCCCGGCGGTCAGCACGGGGGTCGGCACCGCGAGACGGATCGCCTCTTCGGCGGTCCAGCGCCCCATTCCCGAGTCGGACACCTGCGACCCGACGCCGTCGAGGGTCGGGTTCTCCTTGAGCGCTTCGACGGTCTGCTCGAGCAGCCACGACCGGATCGAACTACCGCCCTGCCACGCCGACATCGCGGCGACCGTGTCGACCTCGGGGTGCGCCTTCAGCAGCGCGAAACCCTCGGCGTAGGCCTGGAGCACCCCGTACTGGATGCCGTTGTGGATGGCCTTCACCAGGTGTCCGGCACCGACATCGCCGACCCGCGAGTAGCCGCCCTCGGCCGCGAGGGAGTCGAGAATCGGGACGATCTCGCGGTAGGTGGGCTCGTCGGAGCCGACCATGAGCCCGTAGCCGTTCTGCCAGCCCCACTGGCCGCCACTCACCCCGATGTCGGCAAAGCGGATGCCGCGGGCCGACAGCGTCTCGACGTGGCCGGGTGCGTCACGGAAGTCGCTGTTGCCGCCGTCGATGACGAGGTCGCCCTCCGAGAGCAGGCCGGCGAGGGTCGTGACCGCTTCGCGGGTCAGTCGACCGGCAGGGAGCATGACCCACACGATGCGAGGTCCGTCGAGGGCGGCGAGCATCGACCGGAGGTCGCCGAAGGTGCGGGCGCCGTTGTCCTCGGCACGCCGACGCGACTCCTCCGAGAGGTCGACACCGAGCACGTCGTGGCCGCCCTGCGCGAGGCGCAGCGCCATGCCGCCGCCCATCTTGCCGAGTCCCAGCAATCCGATCTGCATCGACGGTCAAACCCCTCGTAGTCGCGAGTCCACGCCTCGGAACCGCCGGGCGCGAACAGGGCCGCATGATTTGTGCATGGGGCCACCATTAGCCATAGTTGCCGTCGAGAGGCACCGGTGACAGTGCCATTCGATGGCGATTGGACTGTTGAGGAGGCCACGTGGTCAACGTGTTGGATGCCGTAGGCGAGTGGACGATCCACTCGGGTCCGCTCTACCAGCGGCTCGCGATCGCCATCCGCAACGCGGTGCTCCGCGGCGATCTCGCACCGGGAACGATCCTCCCCGCCGAACGTCACATGGCCCGCGCGCTCGCCGTGGGACGCAGCACGGTGGTCGCCGCCTACGACATGCTCCGCTCGGATGGCGTGCTGACGAGCAAGCAGGGCAGCGGCACCTGGGTGGCGGGCGCCGAACGCAACGCATCGTCGCGGTCGAGCCAACAGGAGTCGCTCGGTCGCGCCGCGCTCTCGGGCGGCGAGCAGCTGATCGACCTCGCCACCGCGACCCTGCCGGCCGCACCGGCGGTGCGCGACGCGATCGTCGCGCTCGGCGACGGCATGGCCGAGCCGCTGCTCGAGCAGACCGGCTACTCCGCCCTCGGGTTGCTCGAGCTGCGCCGGGCGGTCGCCGACATGTTCAGCGAGGAGGGCCTGCACACCTCGCCCGAGCAGATCCTCATCACGACCGGCGACCAGCAGGCGCTGTCGTTGCTCACCCAGCACCTGCTCGACACCGGCGACTCGGTACTCGTCGAGGACCCGACCTCTCCCGGCATGCTCGACCTCGTGCGCCGCGAGCCTGTCGTGGTGCGGAGCGCCCGGTCCCTGTCGAGTAGCGGCGAGCAGGCCCTGCTCGGCGTGGTGGCGAAGTCGGAGCCCTCGCTGGTCTACCTGATCTCGTCGTTCGGGCCCGAGGGTCTCGTTTGCGACGGCGACTCGCTGCGCCGCCTCGCCTCGGGCCTGCGCGGCTTCTCGGGTGCGGTGATCGAGGATTCGAGTTCGCGGCACCTGCTGCGCGACGACGCTCCCCCGCACCTCGCCGCGCTCGCCCGTGACACGACCGTCTTCACGGTCGGCTCGATGAGCAAGCTGTTCTGGGGAGGCTTGCGCATCGGCTGGATCCGCGGAGATGAGAACGCGATCCTGCGCCTCTCCCGTGCCAAGGCGCGCGCTGACCTGGGCACCCCGCTGCTCAGCCAGATGCTCTCGGCCTGGCTGCTGCGCCGGCTTCCCGAGGTGAAGGCGCAACGACACCGCGAGATCGACCTGCGCACCGCCGAGGCGGTCGATGTGGTGCGCCGCGAGCTGCCCGACTTCGAGCTCACCGAGCCGGCCGGCGCGGTGTCGCTGTGGCTGCGGATGCCGCACGGCGCCTCCCGACCGTTCGCCGAGACGGCGCGCCGTCTGGGCGTCGCGATCGTGCCCGGAGACTCGCTCTCGGCCGACGGCGCGAGCGACCCCTACATCCGGCTCGCGCTCGGCGCCGACGCCACCGCTTTCGCTGACGGAGTCGCCCGGCTCGGTCGCGCGTGGACGGAGTACGACCGCGGGGCGGCGAACCCGAGCGGTTCTCCGCTCGGCCCGCCGCTCGTGTGACGGGGCTCCGCATCCGCAATCCAATGTCCTCGTTTTGGCACTGTGATCGAGTCCAATCGCCGATGAGCATGGAGTCATCCCGGCCGCTTTGGTTTGCCGAAGACGGTCGGGCGGACTCAATCGGCCATCCGCTCGTCGAGACGTCTGCAACCACAGCACCCCAAGGCGTCAGCACAGATGCACGTATTCCAAAGGAGCAATCACGTGAGCACGAAGTTCCCCGCGAGGAGGTCGGCGCGGTTCGCGACCGTCGCCCTCGCCATCACCGCCTCGACCGCCCTCCTCGCCGGCTGCGCCGGTGGTGACGGCGGCGGCGCGTCCGACGACGGCGCTGGCGCGACCGGCGACTTCGACTGGGAGCGCTACGACGGCGCCACCATCGAGGTGCTGCTCAACCAGCACCCGTGGCAGCAGGCCATCGAGCCGCGCATCGCCGAGTTCGAGGACCTCACCGGCATCACCGTCAACGTGACCGCGCTGCCCGAGGAGCAGTTCCGTCAGCGCGTGCAGGTCAACCTGTCGGCGCGTTCCGACGACCTCGACGTCTTCATGACCGGCCCCACCGCCGAGGGTCGCCTCTTCCAGCAGAACGGCTGGTACGCCGACCTCTCCGAGTTCATCGACAACCCGTCGCTGACCTCGGAGGACTACGACTACGACGACTTCTCGGCCGACGTGCTCGCCGCAGACACAATCGACGACGAGGTGATCGGCGTTCCGATCCAGATCGAGACGACGATGCTCTACTACCGCACCGACGTGTTCAAGGCCCTCGGCCTCACTCCCCCGACCACGCTCGACGAGCTGCAGTCGTCGGCGGAGGCGATCACCGCCGCGGGCGAGCTGTACGGCTTCACCGGCCGCGGCAAGGGCGCGTCGGCGACGAGCCAGTTCACACCGTTCCTCTACAACGAGGGCGCGCAGTGGAACACCGAGGATGGCGAGGCCGCCTTCGATACCGCTGAGGGCATCGACGCGTTCACCTACTACGGCGACCTCGTCCGCGAGAACGGACCCGAGGGTGCCGTGAACAACTCGTGGCAGGAGATCCTGCCGCTGTTCCAGCAGGGACGCGTCGCGATGTTCCCCGACTCCAGCGTCTTCGCCCCGCAGCTGCTCGACCCCGAGCAGTCGACCGTCTCCGAGAACGTCGGCTTCCTGCCCGTTCCGTCGGGCCCCGGCGGCGACACACAGGCGTTCTACGGTTGGGACCTCGCGCTGTCGAACTTCTCGGAGAACCAGGGCGCCTCGTGGCTGTTCATGCAGTGGGCCACCAGCCCCGAGGTCGTCCAGGCGACCCAGGCCGAGGACGGCGTCGCCGGTGCCCGCACCAGCATCACCGAGTTCCCCGACACGCTGCCGCAGGAGTGGATCGACGCGTTCGACAGCTCGCGACAGAACGCGGTCGCCCAGCACCCGACCATCGCGCAGGTCCCCGAGGCCCGCGACGCGATCGGCGCGGCGATCGTCACCGCCATTCAGGGCGGCGACGTGGCGGCTGCGGTGGAGACCGCGGCGGAGGCGTTCAACGCGCTCTCCGCACGCTGACCCTCCTCCGCCCTCTGCAGTAACCGAGTTCTGAAGTAAACGAGTTGCGGGGCCGCGCACAGGTGCCGGCCCCGCAACTGCCACGACGAGGACAACCATGACAGTCACCACCGAAGCCGCTGCGGGCCAGCGCATCTCGGGCGACCATCCGTCGCCTGCGCCCGCGAAGAGGCGCCGAGCGCTTCCGAAGGAGTGGGGCACCCGCGCCGCGTTCCTCGGGCCGGCGCTCGGGCTGCTGCTCATCCTCGTCGCCTACCCGTTGGTCAACAACATCGCGATGGCGTTCCAGGACGTGCCGGCCTCGCTGGAGGGCGGCGAATTCGTCGGCCTACAGAACTTCGTGGACATCGCGAACGACCAGCGCTTCTGGGATGCGACCCTGCGCACGATCATCTACTCGGTCGGCTCCGTCGCCGTCGAGCTGGTGCTCGGCGTTCTCTACGCGCTGCTGCTGAACCAGCACTTCCGGGGCCGCGGATTCCTCCGCGCCCTGTTCCTCATCCCGATGATCGCCACCCCGGTCGCGATCGCGATGGTGTGGCGCCTCATGTTCCAGCCGGATCTCGGCCTCTTCGCGACGATCGGGTCGTTCTTCGGTCTGCCGAGCATCCCGTGGGTGTCGGATCCGGTGCTCGCCCTGCCGTCGCTGATGCTCGTCGACGTGTGGCAGTGGACTCCGTTCATCGCCCTCATCGTGCTCGCCGGCCTCTCCGGGCTGCCGACCGAGACGCAAGAGGCCGCGATGGTCGACGGCGCGAACGCGTGGCAGCGGTTCTGGCGCATCACCCTCCCGGCGCTGCGTCCCGTGATCGCGGTCGCCGCGGTAACCCGCCTCATCGAGGCGATGCGCACCTTCGACCCGATCTACGTGATCACCGGCGGTGGGCCCGGTCAGGCGACCGAGACGCTCAACATCTACGCCTACAACCTCGCCTTCCAGTTCCTCGACCCCAGCTACGCCGCCGCGGTCGTGCTCGTCTTCGTCCTCGTGATGCTGATCTTCAGCTTCGTGATCGTCCGTCTCTCCAGGAGGTCCTGACCATGAGATCGCGCGCCCGCGCCATCCGAGCAGGAGTCTTCGCAACGATCGCGATCCTGCCGTTCCTGTCCGTGTTCGTCTACATGATCCTGATCGCGTTCCAGCAGCCGCTCGACATCACCTCGGGCAGCCTGTGGCCGAACCGCGGACTCACGTTCGACAACTTCGCCGCCGTGTTCGAGACCGACGACTTCATGTCGTTCATCTTCAACTCGCTGCTGATCGGCGTGGGCTCGACCCTGCTGTCGCTCGCGTTCGGGGTGCCTGCTGCGTTCGCGCTTGCGCACTGGGGCCTGCGCCGCACCAGCTTCGTGTTCCTGCTGGCCCGCATGCTGCCCGGCATCGCGCTCGTCGTGCCGTGGTTCGTGATCTACACGCAGATCGACCTGATCGACACCTATCTCGGCATGATCCTGTCGCACGTGTTCATCACGATGCCGTTCATCACCTGGATGATGATCCCGTTCTTCGAGGAGCTGCCGAAGGACATCCACGAGGCGTCGCTCGTCGACGGGGCCACGCAGGGGCGCTACTTCTTCACGATCGCCGCACCGCTGGTGCGCACCGGGATGGCGGCCGCCGCGATCCTCGCGTTCATCTTCTCGTGGAACCAGTTCCTGTTCGCGGTCGTGCTCTCAGGGCGCAACACGCAGACTGTGCCGGTGGCCGTGTTCAACTTCCTCTCCTACGGGTCGAACAACTGGGGTCAGATTGCTGCCGCCGCGGTGGTCATCACCGTTCCCGTCGTCGCGATCTCGCTGCTCGTCCAGCGGTGGATCGTCTCGGGCCTGACCGCCGGCGCCGTCAAGGGATGACGCTGTCTGGCAGCTCGCACGGCCGGTCGAGTCGGTCGTCGATCCTCGCGCTGGATATCGGCAGTAGTAGCTTCCGCGCGGCGATCTACGACAGCGACCTCGTCGTCCGGCAGCACGACCAGGTGCACTACGAGTTCCGCTCGGGCCGCAGCCCGGCGGGGTCGTTTCCGGCTGAGCCGCTGCGCGACCTGATTGTCGCGAGCCTGTCGCGCCTCGACCTCCGCTCGGTCGCGACCGTGTCGGTGTCGTCGCTGTGGCACAGCCTCCTCGCGGTCGATGAGCACGATCGGCCGCTCACGGAGGTGTTCACGTGGGAGTCGTCGGGACCCGACGCGACTCTCGACGGCCTGTTCGACCGCTTCGCCCCGGAGGAGTATCGCGCGAGCACCGGCTCGTACCTGCACTCCTCCTATCCCCTCGCCGCCTATTGGTATCTGCGCGGCACCGTCCCTTCTTCCGCTCGGTGGATCGACCTGTCCGGCTGGCTGATGCGCCAGGTGTTCGGCGTCGACACCGGCTGGAGCGTGGACCTCGCCGCGGGCTCGGGGATCTGGAATCAGGACCGCGCCGAGTGGGACGCCACCGTGCTCGATGCGGTCGACCTCGATGCGTCCGCACTCGGACCGGTGTGGCGTGAGCCGGTCTCCCTCGTCGGTGACGCCGCGTCCGCGCTCGACCTCTCGGGCGCCGTATTGCTGCCGGTGTTCGGCGACGGCGTCTGCAACAGCGTCGGCATCGGCGCCGTCGGCCCCACCGTCAGCGCCCTGACCGCGGGCACCTCAGGCAGCCTGCGGATGCTGCTCGGCGCCGAGGACGTCTCCGTGCCGCGCGGCCTCTGGCGCTACCGCCTGCGTGGCGGCGACGTCGCGATCGGCGGCGCGGTCTCGAACGCCGGCAACCTCATCGAGTGGTTGCGCACCTCCCTCGGCGTCGCTGACCCGCTCGCGTTCGGGGCGAGCGCTCCCCCGGCCTTCGACGGCCTGCTCGCAACCCCGAACTTGGCGGGCGAACGTGGCCCGGGCTACCGCCGCGACGCTTCGGGATCCCTCACCGGACTTCGCTCGCACCACACCCGCGACGACATCGCCCAGGCTTTCGTGCTCTCGGCACTCGGCGTGTACCGCGAGCTCACCGACCTCGTCGCTCAGACGAAGCCGCAGCTGAGTTCGCTGATCGCCTCGGGCGGCGTGGTGACGGGCTCCCCGATCTTCGCCCAACTCCTCGCCGACGCAACCGCCCGCCCGGTCTCGGTGAGCACCGAGGCTGAGTCCTCGTTGTTTGGTGCCGCCCTGTTGGCGGCAGGCCGGCCAGCACCAGTTATCAGCGGCCAGGTCTTCGACCCTCGCCCGGACTGGGTGAATGCGATAGCGATCCGTACCCCCGCCGCCCGCTGAGAGAAGCGACACGAAGGCTCCCCTGCCCGCCCGCCCGTTGACCGGGGCGATACGAAGCACCACCCCTACCCGCCCGTTGAGCGAAGCGATACGTAGGACTGACTCCTACCGAGCGCTGCGACGCCTGCGATCTGCCCCGCCTCGTTCAGCATTCGCGCGATCCGAGACGACGTACCGCCCGCTGGAATCGAGTCGCACAGTCTTGCCCGACCGACTCAGGTTCTTGGCCGCTTTGGCGGCGAGCTCTCGGGCGAGTTGTTGCGAGAGTTCGCTGTACTCACTCATCGTTTCGACCATCCGAATCTCGAGGGCGCGGGCTGCGACGTCTGCTGCGCGAAGACCACCTTGATGACTGCACTCCCTATCCTCATCTGTTGCCGGCGGCACATCAACAAACGACGAGAACCGCAACGCCCCACACAGGAGATGTGATCGCTGATCATCGCCTTGTGTGAGCGGATGAGCAGCGTCAGTCGGACGCCCTTCTCGGCGCGTCCGACTGACGTTGGCTGCGAGCCAGATGTCGAGTCCCGAGGTCCTGAAGCCTCATCGCTCCGCGCAGTGGTCACACAGGCGCAGGCCGCCAGTACCGCTGACCTTGTAGTACGACGGAATCTGCTTGCCCGAAGGGCAGTCGTCGTAGGTGTGGTGGACGTGCGGAATAACGTAGTTGGACGAGTGGTAAGCCGCTACTTTCACAATGCATCCCCTTTGATTTCGCTTCGTCGCCGGTTTTCCGGCTGCCAGAACGCTATAAACAACCTCCGACATCGCGTCGCCAGCGCTTTATCGCAGCAGAATGTCACGGGCCACGATGCTTCGACGTAGAAATCGCACTCGAACTGGGGCATCCGCGTCTGTGCCCTCGAGGCATATGGTCGATGGACGTCGCGCTGGGGGGCGCGGCCGAACGGAGTCGCTATGGCCGACCTCAGGTCGCGCGTGCCCGGGCAGTCGCTGATGGAGCAGACGCTCGCGTTGCACCCGCAAGGCTTCACAACGCCGTCGGGGGAGGCGCTGTCTTGGTATCGCGGCGCGCTCGGAGAGATCGCCGTCGCCGGTGTCCTTTCGTACCTCGATGCCGACTGGGCCGTCCTCCACTCCGTCCCAGTCGGTACCAACGGAGCCGACATCGACCACGTCGTCATCGGGCCGCCTGGCGTCTTCACCATCAACACGAAGAGTCACCCACGGCAGGATCTGTGGATCGGCGGATTCGGCCTGATAGTCGGCGGACACAAGACGAACTACGTCAACAAAGCCGCCTTCGAAGCGGAACGAGCCGATTCGTTGCTCGCAGCTGGCGTGGGATTCACGGTCCCCGTGACCCCACTCATCGTCTTTGTCAACCCGGGCACTCGAACGACGAAAGCCCCGCCCGAGAAGGGCGTGCAGGTGCTCGCGGACTGGGAGTTGCTCCACTTCCTGCAGACACAGCGCCGCGAGTTCAGCCAAGAGCAGGTGCAGCGAATAGCGTTCGCCGCCGCCCGTCCCGAAACGTGGAATGCCTCGCCCACCTCGGTGCTGACCAGCCAGAAGACGATCCTGCAGTTCAACGCCATCGTTGCCCGCAGTCTTCAAGGGGCGCAGCCGGCCCCTATTGAGGGCGGGGCACCTGCTGGTGCCCCAGCGACAGCTGCGCCACCAATGCGCCGCCGCGCGCCGTCGACGTCTTCTACGCCAGCTCGTCGGCGACCTCCTAGGCGGCGAGCGAAGCGCTCGCCGGCTGAGGCTCTCGTGAAGGTCGCCCTGACCCTCGGCGGCTTGTGGATCTTCTTGACGGTGGTCATCCCCACGATGCTCGCCGAGATGTCCACGCCGTAGGAGCGCCTCCTGCTCGCCACAGCCATCCGGAGCCGCGCCTCCCGCCCCCGCGCCCCTGGAAGCGAAGGTGAGCGGCGGTCAGCGCGAGCGAACGCTGGCGAGGAGCGTCCTCGTTACCTCAAGCAGTTGACGGACGGTGAGATCGTTGCGGCGTACCCGCTGGTAGAGGAAGTCGGGGTCGAAGTGACCGTAGGAGCCACCGCCTCGAAAACCCTGAATGACCGCGTTGCCGCCCAGCGCGGCCTCGAGGGGCTGGAAATCGAAGAGATCCGGGTACCGATCAGCCCACTCCTCGCGGCGGAGTCGCGCATCCTTCCCGCGGCCGGTCAGGTGCGGGGCGATGACGTACCGCCGAAGATCACCCTCCTGGTACTGCCACCCCACCTCGATGCGGGCACCGTCGCGCTCCGCTGGGACTCGCCATTCGACGAGGGGCTGCGCATGCAGCAGCGTAGCTCCGGCCCATCCGTCGGGATATTCCTCGCTGATGCGCTCCGCCACTCGACGCGCACGAACCTTCATGAGCGCCTGCTGCACCTGCGGCGACGAGATCAAGCGGAGGGCTGACGAGGGCAGCCATGCTGTCTCCTCATCGGATTCGACGGCCGTCGCCGAGACGAGCGTGTCGATATGACGAGCTATCGACGCGTAGTGACGCATCGTGTCGTGCGAATAGTCGGTGGGCGCGTCTCCCAAGGCGGACTCGATGCGAGCAGCGAGCTGTCCGTAGGTAAGGACCCTCCAACCATTGGGCAGAATCGGAAGCGCCCCGTCAGTCGCGTCGGCGTGCAGGGCTGTGGCGGCACCTGACGCGCTCAGCAGTACTCGACGCGCCGATACACCTCGACGCTTGTCGAGCACGTCCGAGTATCGGTCGAGCTGAGACATGTCGGGAAGAGAGAAGACCTTGTTCTCGATGGCGAGAGGGGCCTTGTCAGGCCACCGCAGCATGAGGTCGATCTTCTCTTCCTCACGCCTCGCGCTGCGATCATCACCGCTGTCGGCGGCGACGGTGAGCTCGCCGAACACCCGATCCGCCGCGGTCGGAAGAGCATCGAAGAACCAGGCCAGCAAATTGCTATGGAACAACTCTCGCTGACCGAACATGATGCGTCCAAGCGGTTCAGAGTCGAGAGCGGATGCGGCTCGGGCCAGGGAGTCTTCGTCGATCACGGTCTCAGTTTGGCCGATCGCCTTCCGACGACGCGCCTCGACGAGCTCGCCCGTTGAGCGAAGCGGTACGAAGGGCAGCCCTTACCGCCCGTTCCGCCCCGAGAACACCGCGACCAGCAACGGCACGGCAGACCCGATCATCAGCACGGTCCCGAGCCCCCCATCATCCGGCCGCACCAGCGCCCCCGCGACGATCAGCCCCGCGAACACCAGCGCCGCGCCGATACGCCGCAGCGTGCGATCCAACTGCGCGATCCGCTTCTCGAGCCGCGGCATCTGAACTTCGAGGCGCCCATCCTCAATGGTGTCGAGCAGCCCATCCATTCGCCTCGGCAGCCGCGCGAGAACCGACACGAAGTCGAGCGCCTGCTGGCCAATGTCCTGCACGAGGTTGCCGCGCTCGTCGCGCAGCAACTGGCGGGCGTAGGGCTCGACGGAGTCCCACAGGTTGAACTTCGGGTCGAGCGCGCTGCACACCCCCGACGTCAGCGACATGGCGCGGATGACGAGCAGCAGGTTCTCGGGCAGCATGAACGGCAGCGTGCGCACCACGTCGTTGAACTGCTTCGCGAAGTCGCGGAACTCGCGCGGATCCACCTCACGCAGCTCCGCGAAACCCATCCCCCCGAACCGGCCGAACAGGGCGGTCATCGCGCGTTCGAGTTCGACAGTGTCGGCCGAGGGCAGCAGCATCCCGACATCGCGGATGCCGTCGACCAGCCCCTTGCCGTCGCGTCCCGCCGCCGAGATGAGCAGTTTGCGTAGGCCGGCGCGGAGGGTGGGCGGGACTTGGCCCATCATGCCGAAGTCGATGAAGGTGAGCTTCCAGGTGCGGCCGCCCTCCCTCACCGGCTCGGCGAGCGGGGTGACGAAGATGTTGCCGGGGTGCGGGTCGGCGTGGAACCAGCCGTCGGTGAACACCTGGTCGAACATCACCGTCGCGAAGACGCCCGCGACCTCGGACGGGTCGATGCCGGCGGCGACGAGGGCGTCGACGTCATTGATCTTGATAGCGGTGACGTCTTCGAGGGTGAGAACGCGGCGGCTGATCCGCTCCCACACCACCCGCGGCACGGCGACGCGCGAGTCGCCCTCGAACACCTCGGCGAAGCGCTCCGAGCTGGCGGCCTCGTGCAGGTAGTCGATCTCTTCGAGGCTCGTCGTCGCGAACTCCTCGACGAGGGCGGGCATGTCGACGCGCGTGTAGACGAGGCGGATGCGGCTCAGCCATCCCCCAACCCGGCGCAGCGCCGAGAGGTCGACGGCGACGATCGTGTCGATGCCGGGTCGCTGGATCTTGACGACCACATCCTCGAACCCGGCCTCGTCCGCGAGCGACGGCACGAGCCGGGCGCGGTAGGCCTGCCCGAGCGACGCGGATGCGATGGGCCGCTCGTCAAACGTCGCGAAGGCGCTGGTGAGCGCCGTCCCGAGCTCCGCCTCCGCGAGGGTGCGGACCGCGGGGAACGGCACGGCGGGCACTTCGTCCTGCAGCCCTTCGAGCTCTCTGGTGATCTCGGGCGGCAACACGTCGAGGCGCGACGACATGTACTGGCCGACCTTGATCATGAGCCCGCCGAGGTCGAGCGCAAGCCCGTGGAACCGGCGCGCGATGCGTTGCATGCGGCGGGTGCGGGTGCGTTCGCTGAGGCGGCTGAGGCCGATGCGGGGCAGGAGGATCTCCCACCACCAGGTCGCGGCGAGGTGCCGGGCCGCGAACCGGAGGATGCGGCGGTAGCGGGCGCGGCCCGCGTTGTTGCCGGTCAGGCCTGCGCCCGCCGCGCTTCCGCCGCGTTGGGGTTGAACTGTCGCCACTCGGGTCAGCTCTGGGCGAGGATCGCGTAGAGCTTGCGCCGCGCCTCGTTCAGCACCTCGACGGCCTGCTTGGTCTGCTCGTCCGTCCCGGTGCGTCCGACCTGCGCGGCCGCCTGCGCGAGCTCGACGCCGGCCTTGGGCAACGAGGACGACTTGTCGCCGTCGCTGGTGCTCCACGGTGCGGTGCCGCCGGACTTCTCCACCTCGATGCGTCCCGCCGGGGTGAGCGTGTAGGTCTTGCGACCGTTGAACTCCTCGGCGCTGATGAGCCCTTCGTCGGCGAGCAGCTGCAGCGTCGGGTAGACGGAGCCGGCGCTGGGCTTCCAGTTGCCGCCGCTGCGCTCTTCGATCTCGCGGATGAGCTGGTAGCCGTGCATCGGCTGCTCGGCGAGCAGCGCGAGCACTGCGGCGCGCACGTCACCGCGGCCGACACGGCTGCCGCCGCTCTTCTCGAACTTGGAACGCAGCTGCTCGAACGCCTGCCAGATGCCGTCGACAGGGATCGACCCCGCCGCGCCGAACTGATCGGCCCTAAATGATCCGTTCATGAGTGAACCTCCTCGATCGAGGTCAACGATACTCAGCGATATATGAGGGGGCTGGGATCAGGGTGCGAGCCTTTGAACGACAACGCACACGTCAGGTTTCGAACCTTGGGTGACTCAGTCGCGAAGGACGGCGGCTCCGGCCCTATGTCGACGTAACGCCGTCAAAGCAACTCGATGTCCCTGTCTTCCGTCACTCTCGAAGGCTGCCTCAGACAGCGCTCAGGCATCATCGGTTTCATCGTCCACCATCAGCTTGCCGCCGGTGAGCGCCAAAGCGATAACGCCGACCACTCCCAGCACGCTCAGACCAACTTTCGCGAGCACCTCCTTCTTGAAGGCCTTCCCTCGAGAATCGAACTGGGCCTGCTCCTTGACGGTCTCGCCGATCAGGCTGGCAATCCGGAGCTTCTCGTCCAGCGACAAGTCCTGCTGTTCGAGCAGCGAGATAAGCGCGCGCCGCCATTCGCGGTACCCCTCGTGCACGTGCGCCTCGCTGCGCTCGTCTGCATCGAGAGTTGCCTCGAAGGCACTGCTGATGGATTCGACAGCTCCCATGGCTAGCTTCCGAAACTCCGGCAGCTGCTCGATGAGCTTCAACTGCGCCTCAGTGCTCACGTGCTGTATCGCCACTGCAAACTTGGCGAAGTTTTTCCGAGCCAGTTTCTTCAGAGAGCCGAACTCGCGCTCTGACAAGCCATCACTGTCGACTTCACTCATGCCAGTTCCCTACCATCCACTTTCTTATCCACATGGGCCGCGAGCCGCCCGGATGATTTTCCGTCGAGTTGTTGACTGAGTCACGCCGGGACAGCACGCCGAAGAAGCGATTCGAGGCCGGCCTCATCAACAATTGTGATCCCGTAGTCGCGGGCCTTACGGGCTTTTCCTGATAGGGAGTCGGGGTCGGCTGCGACGACCAGCTTGACCTTCTTGGTCACGGCGCTCCACGGGACGAAACCTCGGGCTTCGAGCTCGGACAGCCACAGCTCCCGCGGGCGGGACATCTCCCCCGTCAGAACCACTAGGTCTCCTGCCTCTAGCGCAAAGGACGAGGAGCGCGCTTCAGACGATCCTGAGTCAACGGGAGTCGGTTCAAGCATCGCCGCAAGAATTGCTTCGCTACCGACTTCGAGGAGCTTTCCGACGGTGACGATGTCGGCGACCTCGTCAGACGTCAGATGGGCGTCTGCCCACGCGACTCGAACGAGGTCGTCGAAGTAGCTGCGATGCAGGTGCTGGCACGTTTCACGCCCGATTCCAAGCGACTCAGCTACCTCGACGAGCGCTTCGGCCTCGTGCACCGCCAAGCGCCGGTCGAGAAGGCAGCGATCGAGCAGAGCGAGGTAGTCGGAGTGCTCCGACGGTCCCGAATAATCGGGCAACTGGGTCGAGATGCGCTGCAAGAAGCTCGTCGATCCCGACTGTGCCAACTCGCGCGCGATCCACTCGGAATCGATGATGGCGAGCGGCGGCCACACCAGCTCCGCAGCACCGTCGATCAGCCCGTCCCAATACGCCAAGTCCTCAGACATGCCGATGTAGGCAGCGAGGAGCTGCGCCGTAGCAAGCGCGTCGACCGAAGCACGATGCGCACCGTTGAGATTGATGTCGAGCGCCGCGCAGCAGTCAGCGAGCGAACGCCCAGCGCCCGGAAGGAACTCGCGAGCAAGCCGCATGGTGCAGATGGACGGAAGGTCAATGTCGAGTCCGTATGCGATTCGGTCCAGTTCGGCGAGTAGGAACCCGGTGTCAAAGCGGGCGTTGTGAGCGACGATCACACGTCCCGACAGGAGCTCGACGAGACGCGGGGCGATCTGCTCGAACGCCGGCGCACGCTGAATTTCGGCTGCCGTGATGCCGTGGATATCCTGCCGTCCGAGGTCGCGTCCCGGATTGACCAGTGTCTCGTAGACGCCCGTTACGTTGCCTAGCCGGTCGGTATGGACGACGGCAACCTCAATGATTCGATCATGTCGCCCGGGGAACAACCCGGTCGTCTCGAAGTCGATGATCGCGAAACCGCCATCTAGCACGTGCGCCCTCCCCCGGACCCGAATGAAGCGAATGTATGGCTGTGCCCCCGCAGCGTCCAAACCTGAACTCGGTGTGTCTTGAGAGTGTCGCCGCCTACCACTACTTGTCTCGCGGATCCATGTGGTAATTGTCCGAGATCGGTCCCTGCTGTGACTCGGGAATCGACCGAGGGGACGCGATGGCGGTGGACTGTGCAGGTTGCTCAGGCGTCACTCGCGTCTGCGCGGGCACGCCGTTCCCCGACCGCACTTCCTTTGGTAGCCGATGGATCAGGTCGACGAGGTGCTGCATTCGACTCCTCAATCTCCTGGGAACCATCACGCGCGGTATCCGTTCGAGCTCCCGCTGTAGCTGACTCAGGTCCTCTAGGACGCGATGAAATGACTGCACCGCAACCCCCTCGACCTTGTCCCTCACTAGCACACCGCGCTCAAGCTCGGCCAGCCGACGCTCAATATCTCGCACAGCGCTAACAGGCACTGATTGCCTCCTGTTCGGTGGGTCAGCCACGCCTCGCGCTGACGACTAGTCCCGACGCCGCGCGCTCCACCCGGCCGGACTTGAGCCCAAACTCGAGTCCCCGTGAAAGCCGCTCGTCGATTTGGGTCGTGAGGCGGCGAATGCCAAACAGCGCCATCGCAGCACGCTTGAGCTCGGACTCCTCGCCCCCGGCCGACTGCTCCGCGACGACCATGAAGGCGTTAGCGATCTCTTCCAGCGGGATGGCCTCGATCGACCGCGACGAACCAGCTGCAGTCTCACGCACGCTCATCCACTCGCTCGGCGTAATGCCGCTCGGCCACAAGAACTCACGGTCGCCGTGCGTCGCCAAGTGTTCCGGCGTGCAACGAAGAATCGCTTGGACGCGACTCTGCGCGACTCGCTCCAGCCCGAAGGCTCCCGCCACCAGCTTTGCAAGTCGGGCTCGACTGACGGGCCCCTCCGCCTCGACGGCGTCCGCAATCGCTGCGCTCACACGCCGGCGGGCATCCGATCTCGGCAGGTCGTCGAGCGTCGCGACTGTGCCGAGACGCGGCGGCCTCCACTCGTCGAAGTCTTCGATCAGAGGATGCCTGCGGCCCGCGGACACCACGGATGCGGCGGAAGCCGTGCGAAGAGCCATACCTTCAGCTGTCGACTTTCCTGCAGCCGCTTGCCCACTCGACCCCGCCTCGCCGCTCGCCCAAGCCTCCTCAAGGAGTTCGTCGATTCCGAGCTCATCGATCTCGATCGACGCAGGCTCGACTGTTGTGGAGGGCCGCGAGTCGAAACTCTCAGTGGAAGACGCGACTGCGTCCTCGAGCCGATCGAGCGTCGCCTCCTTGTCCTGCAGCCACTCCGGGAGCCACACACGCTGAACCGACGGCCACCGCATGAGGTTGCCGAGCACTTCGACCGGCAAGCCGTCACGGTCGGCCACTGTTCTCCTCAGGCGCCAAGACGGCCCATCGAGGAGGACTGCAACGAGCGGGACCTCGGGCGATTGCGCTGTCGCGATGCTGATGTCGACGCGAAAGTCGGAAAGTCCCAGGTCCGTTCTCACCGCGTAGCCGCGCATGCGCAGCTCGTTGGCTATCTCGTCCCGGTGACGGTCGACGTACCCCTGCCGCGCGAGCCCTGCCGCTTCTGCCTCCACTCCTCGCTGCGCTAGCTCGAGATACGCCTTCAGATGTTTGAGCCCAATGGAGGCGGTCTCGTGGGCTCGGAGCTCGGAGGGGTCGAAGCTCGAATACAGAACGACCTGTCGCCTGGCGCGGGTGATGGCGACATTCAGCCGCCGTTCACCGCCCGCGCGGGTAAGCGGGCCGAAGTTCAACGGGACCACTCCCTTGTCGTTGGCGCTGAATGCGATCGAGAAGAGGATCGCGTCTCGCTCGTCGCCCTGGACGTTCTCGAGGTTCTTAACGAACAATCCGTCAGGCTCGTCCAGCGCGGCACTGACACGAGGGTCGTCGCTGTCGCGCAGGAGGTTCTCGATCAGGTCCCGCTGCTGCGAGTTGAACGTCACCACTCCGACGGACGGAGTCTCATCGATCGACAGCGCGAACCGCCGCAGAATGTCCTCCACGATGGCGGTGGCTTCAACACTGTTCGTGCGAAGCGCACGCCCCTTGCCGTTGCGCTCGAAATGGCCGTTGACACGGATCAAAGACAGCCCATGACCATCCGATCCATCGCTCGCCGTACCGGTCAGAGGGGCCGGGAACGACGAAAGTCGGTCCTCGTAGTAGTGGTGATTACTGAAGGAGATCAGTGACTCGTCTTGGCTCCGGTAGTGCCAGGAGAGCCACTTGCTCGGCACCTGTGCTTGCACACACTCAGTGAGGATCGACTCCTCATCCTTAACCGCGGCCACCGATTCCCCAGCGTCGTCTTCACCACCGATGCTCGCTTCGGCGAAGGACGTCGGCGGCATCTGCTTGCTGTCTCCGACGACGACGACCGAACGCCCTCTGCCCATCGCACCGACCGCGTCCGCCACGCGGATCTGCGACGCTTCATCGAATACGACGATGTCGAACATGCCGGCTTGGGCAGGGAAGAATCGCGCGACGGACTCTGGGCTGATGAGAGTACAGGGCGCGATCTGAGTGATCACGTCGCCGTAGTTCTCCATCAACTTGCGCACTGACAGCCCGCCCCGCTGCCGGTCAAGCTGGCGGCGGAGGCCACCGATCTGTCCCCCGCTGTTCAACGCGTCGAAGCTTCTCTGACTGAGCACGCCGTTAGGGATCACCGTGGGAAGGGCGGCCCGAAGGAGCGAGGCTGTGGCGGTGAACCGTCCGATCGCCTTGTTGTGCGCCTCGACGTCGAAGTCGATGAGCGCCGTGGCGTCACGTCGTTCACTAATGGAAGCCACGGCCAGCCCCCTGTCGAAAGCAAGCACCGCAGTGTCCGCCGGAGCGTCACCTTGAAGAAGGGTCTTCCTCGCGGCATCGAGCCCTGCGGCGCGCAGCTCCTCCGTGGAACGAAGGAACGCGAGCCACCTCTCCAGCGAGACACTTCCGGTCTGCAGCGAGCGGGCGGAGGCGGTGACGCGCCACCGTTGCAGGAACCGCTGTTGAGCCCACTCGGTGTAGAGGTCGCCCCTGACAGAACGGACCCCGATGTCGAATGCGCGCATCGATCCGGCAAGCGAACTCAACGCTTCTACCGACGCGCCGGACGGGGTGGACGAATAGTGCCGTCGCAGGTCGGAGGACATGGGGTCGCTGTCATCTGTCCGTAGGGACCGCGCGAGCCAGCCCACCCAGCCCACAGCCGCCGCAGCACGCTCTAGGGCACCTTCGTCGTAAGCGGCCCAGTCAGCGGCCACGAGCCCGAGCGGAACTGCGTCGATCGCCTTGCGGAGCTCCTGGCTCCGCTGCTGCGCCTCAGCCAAGGAAGCCGTCAAATGGCTCACCGTCTTGAGGGGAATGCTCTTGGCGTCGACTGTCAACAGTCCGTCGAGTTTGCCGAGCACGGCCCGGCGCCGCTTCTTGCGCCCAAAGAAGCCGGCCTGGTCGGCAGCCAGTGCTTCGGCGTGCAGTGCTGATGTGTCGAGATGCAGGGCTGCCGGCCGCACGGTTGCGAGCACCGGGGGTAGGGCGGCGTTTGCCTCGGCTAGTTGCTTCGCCAGACCGTCGATGTACTTCAGCCAGTCGTCGGATCCGAGAGCGTCGAGCGTGGACAGGTCGTGACGCGGGGCGGAAGCCACTCGAATGAAACGGTCGAGGCGCTCAGGAGTGCCGGCACGGTCGAGCGCGTCGATCTCGATGCCGCTCCTGATCGTCGCTTCGAGCGCCTCATCGAAAGCGGCCGCGAGTCGGTGAACCTCCACCCCATCCAGCTGGCCGCCTGCGGCTTCATCGAGGAAGCCCCATGGGTGGTCGCGGCGGGGGCGGGCGAGATCAGCGGTCTCCGGAAGCGCTGCGAGCGCGTCGCGCAACCGCTCGAGCTGTTCGGGAGCCGCGGTCGCCACGAACGTTACCGGCAGTTCGAGTGGCTCGATCGTGTCGTCGCCGGCGAGTTCTTCGCCGCGTGCGCTGTACATGGAGAAGCCCACCGGGTTCTCCTCATGCAGGCGATCCGCATAGCGCGCGAGGGAGCCCCGAGCCGCAGCCGACGCCTTCGCTGCCGCCTGGTAACCGGCGACGTCGCTCGCGATGCGCAGGTCGAGGGCCTGCTTGATTTGTGCTCGGACCGCTGCGGGCCGCGCGCCCTTATCGTGGAGATCGAGCGACAGCTTCCCGAGTCCGACAGCGTCGAGCCTCTTCTTGACAACTTCGAGCGCAGCGCGCTTCTCGGCGACGAACAACACCCGCTTGCCCTCAGCCAAGGCCCGAGCGAGAAGGTTGGTGATGGTCTGCGACTTGCCGGTGCCCGGAGGTCCTTCGAGCACAAACGTTCGGTCTGCGACTGCTTCAGCGACGGCGTCGAGTTGCGACGAGTCGGCTGGCACGGGGCACGCGGCCCCCAGCGCGTCGAGATCGACGTCCGCTCGTGTGGGGACGGGATCCACAAAGGGGCTGAGTGGCGTCTCGATCAGATGATGAACGAGCGAGTTAGTGTCGAACTGCGCCCAGTTTTCGTCGAGGTCCTTCCACAACCGGAACTTCGAGAACTGCAGAATCGCGAGGTCGACCGTCTCTTCCACGAGGAACGGAAGCCCTGCTTCTCGGATTGCGGCACGGGTGGCTGCGAACGCCGCTTCCAAGTCGATTCCCGAGTCATCCTCCGCCGGATTCTCAAGGCCTGGGATCGCGAGCCCTAGCTGAGTGCGAAGCTTCTCGAGCAGGCAGTAGTTCGGCGTTGAAGTGCCGGACTCGTCGACTTGAATGCGGTAGCTGGCGCCGCGGCTCGGAGTTTGCAGCGTGACCGGAACGAGGACGAGGGGAGAGCGCAAGTCGCGGTCTCCTGAACGCCATTTCAGCATCCCGAACGCCAGGTAGAGGTTGTTCGCACCAGTTTCTTCAGCGATCGTCTTCGCCTTGTTGGCGAGGTAACGGAGCTTGCTGGTGTACGACGCATCCGTCGTTTCGATGTAGACGGACTTCTTGTCGTTGAGCGTCTGATCGCGAGTCAGCTCGGGAAGGTCACGCGCAGAGCGCACACCTCGCGCTTTATCGATGGCGGCTATCTGGTCACTTGGGAGCAAGGTGATAGCGGCTCCGCCGTTGACCATGTCCTCGAGACGCGACAGCGAAACAGACGGGACGGCGAGTGAGTAGCCCGCGCGCTCGGTGTAGTTGATGAGTCGGTTGCGGAGGCTCAGGTCGAGCAGCGCGTTCTTCCATTGGGCGACGCGAAGCGGGATGGCCTCACCGTCTCTACGGCGGCCACCGCCCGTCGAGACGTAAGCCTCCGGTAGCTTCGCCCCCGCGGGCTGGTAGGTCGTGACAGTGATCTCACCGTCGGGATCGAAGCGTCGGGACGGGAGCGGCAGCACTCGCTGACGCGCGAGCGCGACGTCCACAACTGCGGCGATTCGCTCCACGTTCTGCAGATGCGTCTGGCGAGGCGTCGATGCCGCGACCTCGAATGGAGGAGCAGACGCGCCGCCGGTGAGAAGCGTCGTCTCGATAACCCCCATGTGGCCGAGGGCGACGGCGTTGACGACGCTTTCTGGCGCTGTCTCTACGGGAGTTTCGAGCTCGAGGAATTCTTCGCGCCAGTACCCGAGGAAGATATGACCCGGAATGAGCCACAGGGTCGCGTGAACACCAGCCTGTTCGAGAGCCGCGGCGAGGGTCAGAGTCGTGTCGAGACATGTGCCCAAGCGACCTTCGAGCACCTCGGCCGGCGTGCGAACCTTCTGTCCTTCCTGCCAGCTGGCGGGCGGCTCGGCGTAGCGGATGTCTCGCGCGGTCATCGCTTCCGCGATTGACCGGACGATGGCATCGACGCGTTGCGGTGAATCCGACTGATAACCGTTCAGATCGCCACTCCCAGTCATCCCGAGCAGGCGATCGGACGCCTCGGTGAGCAGCGGCGCAACACTCAGCGAGTTCGGCTGGATGAACGAGGTGAGCAGCTCCAGCTCGAGTTCACGCATCTTCGACTGCCACTGGCTTGCCGCCAGCACGTCGACCTGTGTCTGCGAGGTCGCCAACGGTTCGCCGGAGGCCGAGCGAACGGTGATCCGGATGCTTCCGGGCATCTGCTCGTCGACATCGAGCATGCGCGCCGGGTCAAGCAGCAGGTCGATGTCGCGGAAGGTCGTACTCGCCTGTCGACCGAGATCGGCGAACAGGATCTTCGGATCGCCGAGCTGGCCACGCGCAGTAACTACTTCAACTTCGACCGACACCCCCCGTTGCTCGTCGCCGCTGTTCTCGATTCGAAGCTCGTTCACCACCTGAATACGGTTGTGCGCCATGGCGTAGTTGAGGAACGGCGAGGTCGTGACCGACATCTCGATGCCGCCATTCGGTTCGGCTGGAGCTCCCTCGGGCGTAAGACCAGCGGACTCGCCCGTCCCAGGCTCTTCCACGGCCGCACGCTCGCTGTCAGTCTGAGGTGTACCCGGCGCCGCAGGCATCACGTCGCCCTTGAGCGTCGAGATGTCTGCCGCCTGCTGATCTGCGCCGACGAGCGCGAGCAAGAGCTCGGCGGAGTCGAGAGCTCGGTAAGTCTCAGCCTGCGAGAAGGCCTCGTGGTGCGCCCATCTATTGCGCACGTTCCGAAGCTCGCTCGCGTAATTGGACCCGCGTCGACCAAGGGTGCGCTCGAACGGATACCCGAGCGAGCCGAGTCGCTCGGTCATCACCCGCAGAAGCAGGGAAACGTCGCCCTTCGAGTAACGGAGACCGTGGCGCCCGTTCTGTTTGTCCTTGTGTTCGAGGAGCGACGTCCAGTCACCGAGCTCGGGGGCGGCGCCAGCGAGAGTGGTCTCGACGAAGGGTCCTAGCCCTTCAATCAGCGCAACCAGCGCGTCGCCGATCTTCGCTCGGTAGTCGACCGTCTCCATTGAAGCCCCCTCCATGCATGAGCATGAGCTAATCCAGCACGGGTCAGCATATTGAGGATGGACGACATTGTGGTGTCGCCAGTCCTGCGCACGCCGCTTGCAGCAATTACCCCCCCCCACACCCCGCAGCAAAGGGTCGCAACGGCCGGCTGGGATTCGGTCAGGTCTTCGTGTTGGTGAGGTGTTTCCCGATGTAGCCGATGTAGACCTTGCCGCTTCTGGACGTGTCGTCGAAGTAGTGCATCCGAGGCGCGAAGGTGTTCTCGTGGGTTGGTTTGAAATGAGCGAGCATCGCCTTTTTCCCGGAGCCATCCACCTCAAGTGGCACAGGGAAGATCCTTTCATGCAGCCACTGGTTGATGACCGATTCGCTTTCGGTTGCTGCGTGGCGTTGGGGCGGGCAGCGTCTGCCTTCGGGAGCGTTCGGGTCCGTGAGGTACTGGTGCACACCGCCCGCGTAGGAGTCGGTTGCCTTTGCGCGTGCGTAGTCGTGCAACACGCGGACGTAGTCCCAGAATGTTGCCGCGTACCGGCCCATCTGATCTCGCTTCTGCACTTCCAAGGCGATGCTGGCGTCCCCTGTAAAGACCACTCGCTCGAGCACAGGATGGGCTTCTTCACCTTCCGTCAGCCTCGCAAGTAGCTCCTGGATTGACTCAGGTGGGTTCCATCGCTCCTGCTCGGGAGCGACGAACAGGTCGTCGAATCTCTTCGCCGCTTTGAGTCTCGCCCGGTAGGCCTCCGCCTGGCGGCGGGCTTCCTGTGCTTCCAGCTCTTGAAGCGCGGTGTCGATCTCCATCTCGTCGAGTTCCGTGCGCAAAGTCTTGAGCTCTTGTTCGAGGTTGTTTTGCGTTACCAGGAGTTCGTCGATCTGCTCGAGGGCCACCTCAGCTTCCGTCTTGTGGCGCGTGAGCAAGTGGTCTACTTCATCGAGTTCCGCTTCGGAACGAGCCGGACGACCGAGCCAGCGGGCTAGGAAGCGCGCAAGGCGCTGAGGCAACGGTGCCGCGCCAGGCCGATTTTCGGAACCGGTGGCATTCGAACCCGATTGCGCTGCTTCATGGTCAGCTTCTGCCTGCGAGTCAGGAGACCGTGTCGAGTCCGCTTCTGTTCGTATGTCCGCCGCTGATGGCTCGACCGACTGCAGTATCCGCTCGTTGACCCGAACGAGTCGCTCGCGAGCCGTCTCTTCCTTCGCAAGCAGCTCCATCCCTCGTCGGACGTCTGCGGGAAGGACCTGCTCGAGCAGACGGCGACGCGGACCGGTTGCGTGGATAGTTTGCAAGGCTGAGTCGACGCGTCTCCCTCGAATGGCGCGCGCAAGTGTGGCGGGCCCCAAAATTCGGTGCCGCACACCGTCCGCCTCATTCGCAGCATCGACGCCGGGCATGAAGGTGCGCACCCGTCCACGCCGGACTTGCAGGTGGCTCGGAAGTTGCGCATTGAGCGATTCAACGGCGCCATCTGTGACGACAAACGTCGTTGCTACACCGACGCTGTGTTTGGTGAGTGAGCCTGCTATCTCGGTCCAGGCCTGGTCGACTTCATACCCCGGTGAGGACGCGACAATCAGAGAAACCGAACGCCCGTCGTCGAAGATGGCGTCGATGACCTCCTGCACGTCGTCCTGACGGACCACCTCGGGGCGGCCTCGAAGGACAATGTCCCCGTCGAAGGCATTGGCGCGCGTCAAGATCTGCTCGACGACCCGCGGTGGCGCGAGCTTCCGATGAACCTCATCCTCGTCGGCACCCACCAGTCCGGCCTCAACGACGATCGTCTGGGAAGCGCCTCGACGCGAGGTAGGCGTTGAGAAGGCGTATAGGTTCACGAGCCACTCGCCGGCCTCATTGCGCTCAGTGAAGCGAGCCAACTGCCGGACGCCGGGATCGGTCTCGTGTTCGATGCGAACGACTCGCAGGTCGGCGCGTGGGCCTAGGCGGTACTCACCCGGTCCGTCCCAGTCGATCGATTCCACCGACCGACGACGGCCGCCAGCCTTGGTTCGCAGCCAGCTGCGAAGCTCCTCGTCAGCGATTTGCACCGCGTCGTCGCGATCGCTCAAGCGAAGAATCGCTCTATACCCCAATGTCATGCAGTTCCCCGAGCTTCCGCGTCAGCAAGATGGCAATCGCCGCATAGTTTCCCGCGTTTATTGAACCGTATGCCAACGACATCAGGCGCTCCAGATCGCGGGCCACCCGGCGCTCATCGAGACCGCCTCCGCCGCGGGAGCGCAGCGCTCTCATAAGGTGGTCGGGTGATCACGGGCGAAATCAAGAGCAAGGTCGATCAGGTTTGGAACGCGTTCTGGTCGGGCGGGATCAGCAATCCGCTCGAGGTCATCGAGCAGATCACCTACCTGCTCTTCCTCCGCCGTCTCGACGACCTGCAGCGTCTCGCCGAGAACAAGGGACGCATCACCGGCACGATCGAGAGTCCGGTCTACGTGTCCGACCAAGAGCGGCTGCGGTGGAGCAGCTTTAAGAACGAGAGCCCCGAGGTGATGCACCGGCTCGTCGCCGACGAGGTGTTCCCGTTCCTGCGCGGACTCGGAGACCAGGTTGGTGGCGACGGCTCCACCTACGGCGACCACATGCGTGACGCCCGATACACCATTCCGACCCCTGCTCTACTGAGCAAGGTTGTCGACCTCCTCAACGACATCCCAATGGCCGACCGGGACACCAACGGCGACCTCTACGAGTACCTGCTCTCGAAGATCGCCAGCGCGGGCGTCAACGGTCAGTTCCGGACTCCGCGTCACATCATCAAACTCATGGTCGACATGATGGCCCCGACCCCGACCGATGACATCTGCGACCCCGCCGCAGGTACTGCTGGCTTCCTTGTCGCCGCGTCGGAGTACCTTCGCAAGCATCACGCCGATGCGCTGACCGACGCGACACAGCGAAAGCACTTCCACCGGTCGATGTTCCATGGCTACGACTTCGACTCCACCATGCTGCGAATCGGCAGCATGAACATGCTTCTCCACGGTGTCGAGTCGCCAGACATCCGCTATCGCGACTCGCTCTCGGAGGGCGCCAGCGAGGACACTGAACGGTACTCGCTCATCCTCGCTAACCCGCCCTTCGCCGGCTCGCTCGACTACGAGTCGACCGCGAAGGACCTACAGCGCATGGTGAAGACGAAAAAGACCGAGCTTCTCTTCCTCGCGCTCTTCCTGAAGCTTCTGAAGCCCGGCGGGCGGGCAGCCGTCATCGTCCCGGATGGTGTGCTCTTCGGCTCCTCGACCGCACATAAAGCATTGCGAAAGGCGCTCGTCGAGGATCAGAAGCTCGACGGCATCGTGAAGCTGCCGTCTGGCGTCTTCCGGCCGTACGCGGGAGTTTCCACCGCAATCGTTTTCTTCACCAAGACCGACTCCGGCGGCACCGAGGACGTCTGGTTCTACGACGTGCAAGCCGATGGCTTCTCTCTCGACGACAAGCGCTCCCCCACCGAAACCAGCGACCTATCCGACGTGCTCGCACGATGGCAGAACCGAACGGGTAGCGAACGCGATCGGGCTCGCACCGACAGGTCGTTCACCGTCCCGAAGGACGACATCGTCGCCCAGGGCTACGACCTCTCCATCAACCGCTACAAAGAGGTCGTCCACGACGAGACCGAACACCGCGCCCCGCTTGACATCATCGCTGACCTTGAGGCGATCGAGGCGGAGATTGCGGAAGGTCTGCGGCAGCTTAGGGGGATGTTCAGGTGATCTCCGATCGGCGGGTCCCGCTCGGAGATTCGATGGTTGCTCGAGGCGGTTCCGTTTTGCCGTCACGCTTCCCCGACGAGACTTTCGAGCTTTATAGCATTGCTGCGCACGATCGCGGGGGTTCCGAGTTTATTTTGGGCTCCGAAATCGGATCGGCCAAGCAAGTTGTTGCACCCGACGACATCTTGATATCGAAGATAGTCCCGCATATTAGGCGGGCTCGCCGAGTAGGCAAACAGCTCGGCCACCGACAGATCGCCTCCGGTGAATGGATTGTGCTTCGACATCCCGAGATATACCCCGACTACCTGCGTCATTTTCTGCTGAGCGACAGTTTCCACGCTTCTTTCATGAACACCGTCGCGGGAGTCGGCGGTTCCCTCATGCGGGCAAGACCGGAACATGTGAGGAAGATTCAGATTCCGCTGCCTCCGATGGATGAGCAACGACGGATCGCCGAGATCCTCGACCAAGCCGATGAACTCCGCGCGAAACGCCGCCAGGTCCTCGCCCACCTCGACGCCCTCCCCCAGGCAGTCTTCCAGAGGCTTTTCAAGGTCGAGTCATCGTCGAGTTGGCCGCGCGTCAAGCTTGGGGAAATCAGTCGCATAGTACGAGGGGCGAGCCCCCGGCCAGCCGGGGATCCTCGGTACTTCGGAGGCGATATCCCTTGGCTGAAGATCTCCGACATCACCGCAACTCGCGGCCCAGTCGTTCAACGGATCAGAGAAACCGTCACTGAGGAAGGTCGCGCACGAAGCGTGCTTATTCCGGCGGAAACACTGATACTCACGAATAGCGCGACGGTAGGAGTGGCAAAAATTATTGGTCCGTCAACATGTATCCACGATGGTTTCCTGGCATTTCTCGATGTCAGTTCGTCCGTTATGACGCGATGGTTGCAGGCCGCGCTCGAGTCTCTTCGGACGCAACTCGTCGCCCTCGCGCCGGAAGGTACCCAGAAGAACCTCAATGGGCCAATCGTTAAAGCCGTGGAGATCTCCCTTCCACCTCTGGCGCTTCAAGCGCAATTCGTATCATTTCTAGACGCCGTTTCGATGTCAGAATTGTCTAGCACTGCTGCGTTCGCCGAAGCTGAGGCCCTCTTCGCATCGCTTCAATTCCGCGCATTCAAGGGTGAACTGTAGATGTCGAACTTCGACTTTCTGAAGCCGGTCTGGCCTGACGTGTTCACCGACGCCGCTTTAGCTGAGTCGTACATGGCCACTGACCCCCGGTCGGCGTGCTTCTACGGTCGCCGCACAGTCGAGCAGCTTGTCGCTCACCTCTACGACCTGATGGCGTTGCCGCTCCCCTACTCCAACGACCTCGCGGCGAGGATCAACGATTCAGCCTTCAAGGCAAGGGTCGGCGTTGGCATCGGTCAGAAGCTCAACCTGCTCCGCAAGGCCGGGAACGCGGCCGTCCACGACACTCGACCCATCCGCCCCGAGATCGCGCTGGCCGCTCTTCGCGAGCTGCATCACGTGCTGATCTGGGCAGCCTTCCACTACTCGCTCTCGCCTGAGTCCGTTCCGAAGAATGCCGTCTTCGACGTGAAGCTTGCGGCTGCACCAGCACCGCGGCTGTCGCGTGATCAGGTGGCCGGGCTCGCCGCTAAGTTCAAGGCGAAGGACGAGGCCCACGCCAAGCAGCTCGCCGAACGAGACGACCTCGCTGCCCAGCAGGAGGCCGAGATCAAGCGCCTCCGGGCCAAAATCGCTCAGGCGCAAGCGGTCGCGACGGTTACCGACGACCGCGACTACAACGAGGCGGAGACGCGCCGCAGCTTCATCGACGTCGACCTCGCCGAGGCGGGCTGGCCGCTCACCAACGACCGTGACCGCGAATATGAGGTCGCCGAGATGGCGGGCGGACAGGGCAGCGGATACGTCGACTACGTCTTGTGGGGAAGCGACGGCCTCCCCCTTGCGATAGTCGAAGCCAAGCGCACCGGAAGCAGTCCGCAGTTCGGTCAGCAGCAGGCCAAGCTCTACGCCGATGCGCTAGAAGCGCAGACCGGACGGCGGCCCGTCATCTTCTACTCCAACGGCTACACGCACTGGCTCTGGGACGACGCCGCCGGGTATCCGCCCCGCGAAGTGCAGGGCTTCTTCACCCGCGACGAACTTGAACTCATGGAGCAGCGTCGGCGCACCCGTTTCCCGCTCGCGGATGCCCCGATCAAGAGCGAGATAGTCGAGCGCCCCTACCAGCACCGCGCGATCAAAGCGGTCGGCGACGCGTTCGACCGCAAGCAGCGGGAAGCGCTTCTCGTGATGGCAACCGGCTCGGGCAAGACCCGCACCGTGATCGCCCTGGTCGACCAGCTGATGAACCGCGGATGGGTGAAGAACGTCCTGTTCCTTGCCGACCGCACCGCCCTCGTCCGGCAGGCGACCAACGCGTTCAAAGAACACCTGCCGTCCGCGACGACCGTCAACCTCGTCACCGACCACAACGGTGAAGGTCGCGTCTACGTCTCCACCTACCCGACGATGATGGGTCTCATCGACGACGTTGACGCCGGGGTCCGCCGCTTCGGGCCCGGATACTTCGACCTCATCGTCATCGACGAGGCCCACCGCTCGGTCTACCAGAAGTACGGCGCCATCTTCGGCTGGTTTGACGCCATGCTCGTCGGCCTGACCGCAACACCGAAGGATGAGGTCGACCACAACACGTATCGACTCTTCGATTTGGAGGACGGCGTTCCCACCGACGCCTACAGCCTTGACGAGGCGATCAACGACGGCTTCCTCGTTCCGCCACACGGAGTCGCCGTTGGCACCAAGTTCATGCGGGACGGCATCAAGTACGACGAGCTGACCGACGAGGAAAAGGACGCGTGGGACTCCCTCGACTGGGGCGACGGCGACATCCCAGATGAGGTCGGTGCAGAAGAGCTGAACCGGTTCCTGTTCAACGAAGACACCGTCGACAAGGTGCTCGCCACCCTTATGGTCGACGGCCTCAAGGTTGCTGGCGGCGACCGGCTGGGCAAGACCATCATCTTTGCGAAAAGCCAGGCGCACGCCGAATACATCCAAGAGCGCTTCGACGCCCAGTATCCCGAATACGGCGGCCAATTCGCGCGAGTCATCACCCACGCCACCACCTACGCCGAAACCCTCATCGACGACTTCTCGCAGGCCGACAAGGCTCCGCACATCGCAATCTCGGTCGACATGCTCGACACCGGTATCGACGTGCCCGAAGTCGTCAACCTCGTCCTCTTCAAGCTCGTTCGCTCGACGTCGAAGTTCTGGCAAATGATCGGACGCGGCACTCGTCTGCGGCCCGACCTCTTCGGGCCGGGCGAGGACAAGTCCGAGTTCCTCGTTTTCGACTTCTGCGGCAACCTCGAGTACTTCAGCCAGGGTCTCCCCGGCAGCGAAGGCTCGACCCAGAAGTCACTCACTCAGCGCCTGTTCGAAGGTCGTGTCGCGCTCGTCACCGCCCTTGACCGCACTGTTGCCGACTTCGATATCCGCACGAGCACCGTCACCTGGCTGAGCCGCGTGGTCGGCGGGATGAACCTCGACAACTTCCTTGTCAAGCCGCATCGCGAGCAAGTCGAGGCATGGGCGGATCCCTCGCGCTGGGAGAAGCTCGATCCGCGCGAGGTGAGTGAAGTCGCGGAGCGACTCAGCGGACTCCCCTCCGCTGTGCGCGACACCGATGAGACGGCGAAACGCTTCGACCTCCTCATCCTCACCCGACAGCTCGCACAGCTCGACGGCGACACCTTCACCGCCGAGCGAGTCCGACAGACGGTGCAGCAGATCGCGAGTGTCCTTCTCGCCAACACAGCCATCCCCTCCGTCGCTGCGCAACAGGCTCTCCTCGACGAGGTGGCGGGCGACGAGTGGTGGGTAGATGTAACCCTGCCAATGCTCGAATTCGTGCGTCTGCGGCTGCGCTCACTTGCACGCTTCGTACCGAGGGGTCAGCGCTTGGTCGTTTACACAGACTTCGAGGACGAGCTCAGTGCCGCTGTCGATGTGGACCTCGGGCGCCCCACTCCCGGCACAGACTGGCAACGGTTCAAGCAGAAGACGGCGGCGTATCTCCGAGACCACGAAGAGCACGTCGCGTTGCAGCGGCTGCGCCGCAATCGACAGCTCACCAACATGGACCTTGAATCGCTCGAGCAGATGCTTGTCAGCGCCGGCATTGTTCAAGACGGCGACCTAGCGCAGGCAGCCGCAGAGTCGAACGGTCTTGGGCTCTTCATCCGTTCACTGGTTGGTCTCGACCGGGTTGCCGCAACTGATGCCTTCGGTAGTTATCTCGACGAGCTGCGCTTCACCGTTGACCAGATTCGATTCATCGGCTTGATCGTCGAGGAGCTGACCCGCAACGGGGTCATGGAACCGCGCCGACTATTCGAATCTCCCTTCACTGACCATGCTCCAACCGGACCCGAGCACCTTTTCAGTGAAGAGCAGGTTGGCGAGATCGTGCAGATTCTCGAGGAAGTGAAGTTGCACGCTGTGCCCTCGGGTGCGGCTTAGGCGCCGAAGACTAACCGCGCGCACTGCGCCACTCATTAGGCGCTGCAAACAGGAAGGACGCCGAAATCAGGCACCCTTCGCGCGCCGCAGTGCGGTCAGCAGCTCCGGCCCGCGGCGGTCAAGCAGCGCACCGCCCTGGCGGATGCCGACGATCATCAGCACCACCCCGAGCACTACGCCGACGGCCAGCGTAAGGACACCGAAGAGCACCTGTCCCGTGATCAGCCCGATCGCCCCGAGCACTAGCTCGGGGATCGCCAGCGCGAACACGATCGCCCAGGTCACGAACATCTGCAGCTGGCCCGCAAAGGAGCTGCCCGACGGAGACTTGAAAGGGCTGTCCCCCGCCGCCGGCACCGGCATCAAGAACCGGGCCGATGCGACGCTCGAGACACCGAAGCCTGTCAGCAGGACGCCCAGGGCGATGCCCAGCAGCGCGGGGATGTCCGCGGCGCGATCGAGCGCGATCAGCGGGACGATGGTTGCGACCAGCACGAGCGGCACCGAGATGATCGCGAATGTCCACACCCGACCCGCCCGGTCTGCGCGGCCGCTCAGGCGCGACGACAAGTGCGAGGCGAACGCGGTGCCGTCGTACGACACCTCCGCGCACAACGTGATCGACAGGATCGCCGCGAAGATCGGGCCGAGGCCCAGCAGGAACCAGTCCGAGCCCGTGAAGGCTAGGAACACGGCCAGGATGGCGAGTGCGGGTAGGACGACGAGGGATCCGCCGTAGCGGGGGTCGCGCATCCAGTAGACGGAGGTGCGGGCGGCGACCGCGCCCGTCGGGGTGCCGGGGAACCAGTTGAACGGTCCGAGGCCCTTCGACTTCGACGACCCTGAACCGGCGCGCGGCGACGCCACCAGCAGCACGGCGAGGCTGCGGCTCCACAGCAGGACCAGCACCGCCAGCGTGACGAGCGCGATCGCGAGCTTCGCCAGCGCCTCGAGCGGGCGGCCGAGCGCAATGTCGCCCGGGATCGACCACGGAGCGCCGAGCGGCGTCCACGACACAATCGACGCAATGCGCGGCAGGTCGCCGGCGATCGACTCCACCGACGAACCGACCAGGCCGATGATCGGGCCGATCAGGATGAGCGGCACGAAGACGATCACGCCCATCACCTCGCGGTAACGGCGTCCCGACGACAGCGACGCGCCCACCGACTCGAACGCCTTCGACGCGGTGACGCAGATCAGCACACCGAGGGCACCGGCGAACGGCGCCGCGATCAGTGCGGTCGGCTCCCGCACCCAGCTAAGGGTCGTGCCGAGCGCCGCCACGGCGGTCACGATCGCCGGGACGCTGAGCAGCGCCACGGCCAGCAGCGCGACGACGAGGCGGCGCGGCTGGATCGGGAAGGTGCGGAATTTCTCGACGCTGAGCGACTGGTCCATCGCACGCAGTAGAAGCGGCACGATCACCCAGCCGAGCACGGTCACCGCGCCGACGAGGGTGGCAACCATCCAGATGGTCTGCGGGTCGGTGAACGACAGCGCGAAAAGGCCGATGACCAGGCCGACGAGCACGAACAGACCCCACAACGCACCGAGCAGGGTCGAGATGAGGATCAGGGTGCTGCGGCGCATCCCGTTCCACATCAAGCGGTAACGCAGGCTCAGGAGGTGTGCAACCATGCCGGGCCCTCCGAGTGCTGGCGTCCGCCGACGAGCTCGACGAAACGGTCTTCGAGGGTAGATCCGCCGCGCACCTCATCGACGGTGCCCGCGGCGAGCAGCCGGCCGGCGCCGATCACGGCGACGTGGTCGCACATGCGCTGCACGAGATCCATCGAGTGGCTGGACACGATGACGGTTCCGCCGCCGCGGACGTATCCGGCGAGGATGTCGCGGATGTTCGCCGCCGACACCGGATCCACCGACTCGAACGGCTCATCCAGCACCAGCAGACGCGGAGCATGGACGAGGGCGCAGGCGAGCGCGATCTTCTTCTGCATACCGGCCGAGTAGTCGACGACGAGGGTGCCGCCCGCGGACTTCAGGTCGAGCAGGTCGAGCAGGTCGGAGACGCGTTCGGCGACGGTCGGCTTGTCCATGCCGTTGAGGAGGCCGTGGTAGGTGACGAGCTGTTCGCCGGTGAGCCGGTCGAACATCGCGATGCCGTCGCTCAGCACGCCAACGAGCGACTTCGCCTTGACGGTGTCGCGCCACACGTCGGTGCCGAGCACCTCGATCGTGCCGGCGTCGGGGCGGAGGAGCCCGGTCGCCATCGACAGGGTCGTCGTCTTGCCGGCGCCGTTCGGGCCGACGAGACCGTAGAAGGAGCCGGTCGGGACGGTGAGGTCGAGGGTATCGACCGCGACCTTCTGACCGAACGACTTGCGTAAGCCGGAGATGCGTAAGGCTGGTGCGCCGCCGGGGGCGACGGGTTCAGGCGACGGGACGGCAGGTGCTGCGGTTTCGTTGGCCATGTCCAGCACGTTAGGGAATGCTCGGCTCGCTCGCGTCCGTCTCAAGGGGGACCCACAGGTGGGCGCTTGCGACTGTTCCCTTCGTATCGCTTCGCTCAACGGGCGGGTGCGCGAAGGCCCAGCGGCTCGCGATGAGCTGCCGGGCCTCCGAGCGAGTCAACGCCTCAGCGGCGGGCGGCGCTGCGGCGGGTGACCGCGATCCAGATCAGCAGGGCGATGATGGCGCCGATGATCGAGCCGATGATGCCCGCGGGCTGGAGGAAGCCGTCCTGCGCGTCCTGGCCGAAGAGCAGGAAGCCGAGGAAGCCTCCAATGAACGACCCGACGATGCCGAGCAGGATCGTCGCGACGATTCCGACGTTTTGCTTGCCCGGCACGATCAGTCGGGCGAGAGCGCCCGCGATCAGGCCGATGACGATGATGCTGATGATGAGACCGAGCATGATGTCCGCCTTCTTCGTTGGTGCACGTCTACCGACATGCGCTTCCCCGACTGCGCCCGAGTGAGCGCGGCGCCGGGATGAGGTTCCAGTCTTTCCACCCTTGGGGAGGTGGGACTACACCCCTAGGGAGGGTTAGCGTGGGCGCATCATGAACGGCTCCGACGCGATCACGGTCGCCCTCGTCGACGACTACGACGTCGTGCTCATGGGGCTGGCCCGGATGTTCGACGACTACCGCGACCGCGTGCTCGTCGCCGAGATCAACGCGAACACCGACACCAACGACCGGGTCGACATCGTGCTCTACGACTCGTTCGCGCAGCCCGAATCGGATCACGACCAGATCGCCGAGCTGGTGAAGAATCCGAGTGCCGACAAAGTCGTCGTCTACACCTGGAACTTCCAGCCCTCGCTCGTGCAGAGCGCCCGCGACCACGGCGTCGACGGGTACCTGTCGAAGACACTCGGCGCAGGCGAGCTCGTCGAGGCGCTCGAGCGCATCCACGCCGGCGAGGTCCTCTTTATGGAGGAGCCACGTCGGGCACGGAGTGCGCCGGGACTCGATTGGCCGGGCAAGCGCGAGGGGATCACGGATCGGGAATCCGAGATCCTGGCGCTGATCACGCAGGGCAAGAGCAACGCCGAGGTCGCCCAGCTCACCTACTTGAGCCCGAACACGGTGAAGTCGTACATCCGCAGCACCTACCGCAAGATCGGTGTCGAGAGTCGTACCCAAGCGGTGCTCTGGGGTGTGGATCATGGGTTCACGCCTGATCACCATCGGATCGATCACTGGCGGGGTGGGCCGTAGGCGGGACTCCGTATCGCTTTGCTCAGCGGGCGGGCCGGGTTCCAGCAGAAAGTGAGTCGACGTGGCGCGGTCGCGGCGGATAGAAGGACGGTTTGCGTCTGTGGTAATCGGCGCGCTCATCGTGCTGGTAGCTGTCTGGTACTTCGGGACTCAAGGACGCTCCCGGCGCGAACGTTCCGGTCGCTGGGAGCTCGGGGGCCTCCGAAGCTGAAGCGGTGGTCGAGCGGGTCGTCGATGGCGACACCGTGATCGTCACGTTCGACGGCGGGAGTCAGCGGGTGCGCATCCTCAATGTCGACGCCCCCGAGAGCGTCAAGCCGGACTCGCCGGTCGAGTGCCTGGGGCCCGAAGCGTCGGCGTTCACGTCGCAGCTGCTCCCGTCGGGGACGTCCGTGCGGCTCGCCTTCGATGTCGAGCCGACCGGCCGGTACGACCGGCTGCTCGCCGCGGTCTACCTCGAGGACGGACGTAGCGTCGGCACCGAGCTCGCGCGGGCCGGGCTCGCCGAGCCGGTGCAGTACGGCGACAACTTCCGGTTCCTCGCTGAGATCGAAGCGGCGTCCGCCGAGGCCCGCGCAGCCGGCGTCGGCTTGTTCGCGTCCGACCTCGCCTGCGCCCAGTAGCGCCCATCTCGACGCGACGAGCGGCTGCAGCTTCGCCGCGGGCTAGCGGAGCCATGCCGCGCTCGGCAAGGTGGTGTCATGGGAACCACGAACTACGCCAACGCGTTCATCCAGGTCGCCGACGACTGCCCGGTGAGCGGGCCGGAGGAGCCTCCCGCGAACGCGAAAAGGCCCGACCGTGGCAGCACTTCAATACGAGCTCATCGCCGCGCATCCCTACGAGTTCACCTCCGACGATGTTCTGTTCGAGGTGTATGCCACCCGCCAACAGATCGCGGATGCCGACAAGCCCGCCGCGCGAGAAGCGTTCTTCGCGAAGGATCAGGCCTGCTTCCGTTCGTCGCCGCTCGGCAAGCGGTACGGGTGGGGCACACACCACGATGCGGAAGGCCGGCTCGCGCTCGTCGCGCTCGGGTCGGAGCGGTACGCCGAGTTGGTGGCGGACGACGGGATCAAGCAGCTGAAGGCGATGCGGTCGAAGCGGGCCTAGCTGTTGCGATGAACTGCCCCAGGCGTGACGAAGGGACCCCGACCGGTGGTGGCGGGGTCCCTTCGTGTCGCTTCGCTCAACGGGCGGTCCCGGATGGGCTAGGCGTCGGCGAGCTCCCGGGCGTCGGAGGCGATGACCGACTCGAGGCGGGCGTAGCTGGCCTCCATGCCGCCGACCATTCCCGTGTTGAGCACCATGTCGCGGACCTCGGCGCTCGGGTAGGTGATCAGGATCGTGAGCAGCGTGCCACCCTCCACCGGAGTGAGGGTCATCTCGTTGGTGGTGCCCGGGCCCTCCATGCCGATCATCGACTCCGTCGTGACCGCGCGGTAGGGCGCGTCGCTCTCGAGGAGCTCGCCGGTGAAGCCGAAGCGGCCCTCTCCCCCGTCCTGCTCCCACTCGTAGCGGTAGGTGTCGCCCACGTTCGTTGCAATCTCGCAGACGGGCATCGTCCAGCCGTCGGGGCCGAGCAGCCACTGCTTCATCAGGTCGGCATCGTTGTGCGCCTGCCACACCTGCGCCACCGACCCACGAATGACGCGAGAGACGCGCACCTTTGTGTCGCTGAGGATCTGCGACTCGGCTGCGTGGTCCGCCGCGAACGACGAGAGGTCGGCGAGCACGTCGTCGATCTGCGCCATCGACTGACGAAGGCCTTCCTCCATGCCCATCGCGAGAACCTGCTCGAGCCCCTCGAGCGAGTCGTAGGAGGAGACCGTGGTTACTCGGGTGCCGGAGTCGGTGGGAGCGAAGGTGAAGTACATCCGCGTGACCGGGAGCCCGGTGGTCGCGGTGCCATCCTCGGCGAGGAAGCCGTCGTTCACGACGAACGAGTTCGGGGCGTCGACGGCGGTCCACTCCCAGTAGCCGCCGTGCGAGTCGCCGTTCTCGGTGCCGGTCATCGCGTAGATGCTGCGGCCGCCGACCGCGACATCATGGCGGGTGAAGGTGGCGGGATAGGTGGGCGGACCCCAGAAGCGTTCGATCTGGCGCGGGTCGGTGTAGGCGTCCCACACTCGCTGCACCGGGGCGGCGAAGTCGGCGACGATCGTCAGGGTCAGTGCGTCGAGATCCTTCTCGACAGAAGTGACGGGCATGACAGAACCTTTCAGTCGGATTTCGTGGGGGTGTCTTCTTCGAGCAGCGCGTCGAGTCGATCGATGCGCGCCCGCCAGATGGATTCGAACTGGTCGAGTGCCGCCTGCGCGCGCCGGATCGCGTCCGGGTTGCCGCGCACGATGCGCTCACGTCCACGAGGTTGCTTGGTCACCAGACCCGCCTCCTCCAATACGGCGACGTGCTTCTGCACGGCCGCGAACGACATGGCGTACGAGGTGGCGAGCTCGGAGACCGTCGCCTCGGCACGGAGTGTGCGTCGGACGATGTCACGCCGGGTGGCGTCGGCGAGGGCGCGGAACATGCGATCCACGTCGTCGTCGCTGAGTTCGATCTGCTGTCGTACAACCATTTGGTTGTAGGTTAGGACTCGCCGAGATCGAGCGCAAGGGGGTAATAAGAAGCCGCCCACGAGCCGCTGCTACTACCCTCGAGACCGCTGAGACAAGAGATGCTTACAAGACAGGGAGTTGAGGGTGCGCATCAATCCCGAGGACTTCCGAGTCACACCGGACTCGACAATCGAGGACATCGACCTCGACGAAAAACCATGGACCACCCTGTCCGGGCAGATCCTCGACGAGGCAGCGGCCGAGCGACTCGCCGCTGAACTACTAGCGAAGCGGCGAGCGATCGACTAGCTCGCAGTTCGCCGCGTCGCCGCGGCGCTTGACATCCCCCGGCGCTTGACTGAGACGCTAATCATCAACGTGTCGTCGACCGCGGGCCTGCAGGGCTTCGCCGCCGAGCCGGCCTATGTCGCGTCGAAGTGGGGTGTCCGCGGACTGACGAAGGCAGCCGCGCTCGAGTTCGCGCCGCTCGGCATCCGCGTCGTGTCGGTTCACCCGGGCGTCGTCGAGACGCCGATGACCGCGCAGGTGCAGGAAGAGTCGTACAACCAGCAGCCGATCCCCCGCATGGGCAAGCAGAGCGAGGTGACGGCGCTGATGATCTTCCTCGCCGCCGAGGCCACCTACAGCACCGGCTCCGAGTGGGTCATCGACGGTGGCGCCGTGCTCGGCCCCGTCGTGCCGGTGCCGATGGAGGACTGACCTTCCGGCGCCGCTCGTCGAGCGCAGCGATACGGAGGTGACTGTTCCCTTCGTATCGCTGCGCTCAACGAGCGGGATATCGCAGCCTGTAAGAACTCTGGGAGTTGACCGGGCTTCCGCTTTGGGCTCGCTATCGTGCTGGGGACCTCGCCACCCCCACGAGAGGCCCCCTTCCATGCTGCGTTTCCTCTACTTCGCGCTCGTCGCCGTGCTCGTCGTCGGCACGACCCTGCTCATCCCGCTCGCCTCGATCCGCGAGTTCCAGGGCGCCGGCTGGCTCTTCGTCACCCTCTGCGCCGGTCTCGCGATGGCATTGCCTCCCGTGACATTCGGCTCCCAGTGGCAGTACTGGCCCTCCGATCCGTTCCGCGGCGACGGCGCCACGCAGTTCCGCCGCTGGCTCGTCATCGTGACCGCGATTCAGATCATCGGAGCCGCCGCTCTCATCACCGCGTCCGTCCTCGGCGCCCTCCCTGTGTGGCTCGTCATCGCGCAGGTCGTCGGCTCGGCGGCCGCCACCGCCGCGTTGTACGCGATCGCCAATCACCTCCAGAAGACGGCGCTGCCGCCCCGGGACGGAGGCGGCACCGGGGTCGTCCGCTTGAGCGCCCGGCGGGTGGCCCGCAACGTCAGCTTCGGAGCAGGCATCGGACTCGTCATCGGCGTGACGATCGCCGTCGGACTGAACTTCGCCGTCGGCGACGGCAACCCCGGCGACCTCCTCGACACGGGCTGGTTCGTCCTCGCCATCGTCATGCTCGCAGCGGGAAGTTCGCTCTTCCTCCCCGTCTACGAGGGGTCGCAGGCTGTTCGCGCCACGACGCACGGATCCTTCGGCCTGAGCAAGCGCGTGCAGCGGCGAGTTCTCTCGGGCAAGAACGAATCGCTCACTCCCGACGAGCTCGAGCGAGCAGATGCCTACGCGTCGGGCATGCAGCGCCTGCTTCCGGTGCAGGCGTGGCTGTTCGGACTGATCTTCGGTGCGCAGTTTCCGCTGCAGCTTCCGCGGATCCTGAGTGACGACGAGCCGGACCTGCTGAACGTGATCTCGGTCTCGCTCCTGGTCGTGGCAATCGTGTTCCTCGTCGTGGCCTACGGGCGCTATTTCAGGAACCTTCGGCGGTATGTCCATGAGCGCGAGGGCGAGCGCACCGTCGGAGTCGCTACGTCTACGCAGTAATTCGGACCGCTCGCCCCGCGCCGCAGTGCGGAGGCCGGCGTACCCTTCGTATCGCTTCGCTCAACGCGTGAACGGGAAGGCGGAGGCAGGGATCGGCGATCCGTGGGTAACTGCGGCCTGAACGCCGCCGCAGATCGACGCGAATGTGGAGGAACCAACACATCTGGAGGATCCTCATGCCGAAGAACATCGACATCACCGTTCTCAACCTCAGCGGAAAGCTCGCGATCGTCACCGGCGCCAGCGACGGCATCGGGCTGCGCGTCGCCTCGCGACTCGCGCGCGCCGGTGCCGACGTGCTCATGCCCGTCCGCAACGAGAAGAAGGGGCAGGATGCTGCCCGCCGCATCCGCGACGACGTCGCCGGCGCGAGGATCGAGGTTCGCACGATGGACCTGTCGTCGCTCGCGTCGGTCCGCGGTTTCGCCGACGAACTCCTCCGCGACGGGCGACCGGTCGACATCCTCATCAACAACGCCGGAGTGATGACCCCGCCGACGCGGCAGGTGACCGTCGACGGGTTCGAGCTGCAGTTCGCCACCAACCATCTCGGACACTTCGCGCTCGTCGGCTCACTGCTGCCGCTGCTCAAGGCGGGCCGCGCCCACGTCACGAGCCAGGTGAGCATCGCCGCCAACACGGGCGCCATCAACTGGGACGACATCAACTGGCAGAACAGCTACAACGCGGGGCGTGCGTACGGCTCGTCGAAGATCGCCTTCGGCCTCTTCGCTGCAGAACTCGATCGGCTCAGCGCGGCGGGCGGGTGGGGCATCCGCAGCAACCTCTCGCACCCGGGCGTCTCCCCCACCAACCTGCTCGCCGCGCAACCGCAGATGGGACGCCCGAGCGTCACCACAGAGTGGAGAGTGATCAGCTGGCTCTCGCGCCACCGCATCCTGCTCGGCACCCCCGAATCGGCCGCGCTGCCCGCCGTACTCGCCGCGACAAGCCCCGACGCCAAGGGCGGACAGCTCTACGGGCCGCGCGGTCTGGGGCACCTCGGCGGCGCTCCCGCCGAGCAGGCGATGTACTCGCGGCTGCGCAGCGAGGCGGATGCGCGCCGCGTCTGGCAGCTTTCCGAACGGCTCTCCGGCGTGGTCGTCGCCTCGTGACCGCGGCACCCAGGGATTCCGGGTCCCTGGCACGCGCGCCGCGTACCCCGCAGACTCGTCGCATGGATCGTGAACAGCTCGCCGACTTCTTGCGGCGCCGACGCGAAGCGCTGCAGCCCGAAGATGTGGGGCTGGGGCGGGGCGCTCGCCGCCGCACCGCCGGGCTGCGACGCGAAGAGGTCGCGGCGCTCAGCGACATGTCGGTCGACTACTACAGCCGGCTCGAGCAGCAGCGCGGGCCGCAGCCGTCGGAGCAGATGCTCTCCGCGATCTCGCGGGGGCTGCGGCTCAGCCTCGAAGAACGCGACCACCTGTTCCGCCTCGCCGGGCAGAACGCGCCCGCCCGCGGTCCGCGCAGCGACCACGTCTCACCCGGCCTGATGCGCATCCTCGACCGGCTCGCCGACACTCCCGCCCAGGTCATGAACGACCTCGGCGAGACGCTCATCCAGACCGCCGCAGCGCGGGCGCTGTTCGGCGACGAGACCCGGCACGAGGGGTTCCGACGCAGCGTCGGATACCGGTGGTTCGTCGACCCCGACGCGCGCGCGGCGTATCCGGTGGAGGATCAGGCCGCCCTGTCACGTGGGTTCACCGCCGGGCTCCGGTCCATCGCGGCCCAGCACGGACGCGGATCCCGCGCCGCCGCCATGGCCGAGGACCTCCTGGAGCGCAGTCCCGAATTCGCCGAGCTGTGGGCGGCGCACGAGATCAACGCGGTGCATGCGCGGGAGAAGCGGGTGATGCATCCCGAGGTCGGGGTCATCGAAGTGCAATGCCAGGTGCTGCTCGACGAGGAGCAGGGGCACTCGCTGCTCGTGTTCACCGCGACGCCCGGCACCGAGAGCTACGAGAAGCTGCAGCTGCTGTCCGTCATCGGCGAGCAGCGCATGGGGTCCGTGGGCTGACCCCGGTCGTTGAGCGAAGCGATACGGAAGCAGTGTGTCCCTTCGTATCGCTGCGCTCAACGGGCGGGTGAGCCCACCGCTCGTTGAGCGAAGCGATACGGAGGCAGTGCGTCCCTTCGTATCGCTGCGCTCAACGGGCGGGCGGGCGCGGGTCAGGTGAAGCTGAGGACCGCGTCGCCCCAGCCCTTGCGCAGGCCCGCGTCGAGGTCGTGCTCCACGCGGTCGGTGCGGTCGATCACGAGGCTCGCCCGGTCGGCGTCGTACGACGGCCACTCCGATCCCGGGGTGCCGGTCGCGGCGAAGGAGGTCCACCACTGGGTCATCCGGTCCGAGATCTCCTCGCCCGTGCGGCGGCCGCCGAGCGCGAACGTGTAGTCGCGGCGATTGGAGTCGAGGTTGCCCCAGACGTACGGCAACTCGGTCGCGTGCGCCGCCGCCATGCCGATCAGGCGCAGCATCGGTGTCGCCCAGTCGAACCGGTACAGGTAGGTCGGCGCGATGGTCGAGTGGCCCTCGACGAGCCAGACGGTCGGCATCCGGAATCCGATGTCCCGCGCGATTCCGAGCCCGACCGCCCGCGACCGCACCCCCTCGTACGCGCCGAGCAGCTGCTCGCGCGACGGCAGCACCGCATCAGGGTTTTCGGACGCGAGCCGCTGCATCATCGTCGTGATCGCCGCCGGGGTGATCGGCATCAGCGGCGACTTCATGAACTTGAACAGCGTCGCCTCATCGTGATTCGTGCCGATGATCAGCGGCACCGGCAGGCCGCGCCCCTGATGCAGCACCGTGATGGGATGTTCGGGAAGCAGGTCGCCGTCGACCACGGGCGCGAAGGCGAGCAGGCCCGGCGACTCGCTCGGCACCGAGCTGTACACCCGGGTCGCGGCCTCGACGATCGCCGACACGGGCATCGACCGCACCTCACCGATCGGGCCCTCACCCATCCGCGCCTCGGCGAGGAAATGCTCGGCGACGAGCTTCGAGCGGGCAGGCCCGTACATCGACGACGCGGGCGAGCTCTCGGCGATCGCCCGGTGAAACAGGCCCTCGGCGCTGGGGGTCGCGAGCAGGGCGGTGATCATGCCGGCGCCGGCGCTCTCGCCGAATACGGTGACCGCGTCGGGGTCGCCGCCGAAGGCCGCGATGTTGTCGCGCACCCACTCGAGTGCGAGCAGCACGTCGCGCAGCGCGAGATTCGAGTCGAACTGCTCGGTGTCGGTGGCGAAGGAAGTGAGGTCGAGGTAGCCGAGCGCGCCGAGCCGGTAGTTCACGGTCACGATGACGACATCGCCGATGGAGGCGAGGGCAGCGCCGTCGTAGACGGGCTGGCTCGCCGCGCCGTAGGTGTAGGCGCCGCCATGGATCCACACCATCACCGGGCGTGCGGGCGCCGGGTCGGAGTTGCTCGGCAGTGATGCGGATGGGCTCCACACGTTGAGAAAGAGGCAGTCCTCGCTGAGCGCGACGCCCTCGCCGAGGTGCATCTCGGGCACGAGCTCCTGCGGCGACGCGTTGCCGAAAGCCAAAGCCGTGACCGGTTCGGCGGCTGCCGGAGCCGGACGCGGGGCTCGCCACCGCAGCGGTCCGACCGGGGCTTCGGCGTAGCGGATGCCCTTCCACACGGCGACGCTGCCGTCGCGGCGACCGATGAAGGTGCCCGCCGACGCCGCCGCCTCGACCCGCTCGCCCTCGTCGGGGGTGAGACCCGCGGGTGACGTGATGGCATCGGTCATGGTGGCCACGATCCCACACCCGGCACGCCCTCCGCCGCCTCGAACCGCAGATCAGTGTGCTGAGGTGTGTGGGTGCAGTACTTCGGTGTCGACCTCGCGTGGGGTGTCGGGTCCGCCGCGCGGCCGGCGAATGAGTCGGGTCTCGTGGTGATCGATGAGCGCGGCGTCGTGATCGATGCGGGGTGGGCCCGCGGCGTGGATGAGGTCGCCGAGTGGATCACTGAACGGATGGCCGGGGGCGCGGTCGTCGCCGCCGACGGGCCGCTCGTGGTTCACAATGCGCCGAGGATTATGCGGGAGTGCGAACGCGAGGTCGGTCGACGGTATGGGCGGTGGGGGTTCTCCGCGTATCCGTCGCATCCGGGGCTCGGGTGGTTGAGCGGTGTGGCGCTGCGGGAGCGGCTCGAGAGTGCGGGGATCGCGTACACCGACGGCACTCGCGTCTCGGCCGCCGACGAGCTCGTCATGTTCGAGTGCTATCCGAGCACCACGATCGTCGGGATGCCCGAGCTCGGCTACGACGAACGCAAGCCGCGGTACAAAGGGCGCGATCCGAAGTTGTCGCCCGCGGAGAGTCGAGTGACTCGGGCCGCGATCTGCGATGAGTTGATTCAACGAGTGGCGACGCTGCGGGATGCGGATCCGCCGGTCGATCTGATGAGTCACCCGGTCACTGCCGCGTTGGTTTCGGAGCCGTCGCCGCTGAGCGACCGCGTATACAAGCATCGGGAGGACTTGCTCGACGCGGTCCTCTGCGCGTGGACGGCGAGCATCTGGCACCGGCATGGCGAAGCTCGCACGCTGATCCTCGGCCGGGACTCGGAGCCGGACGAGTCGGGTCGGCGGGCGACGATCGTGGCGCCGGCGAGGGCCGAGCACCGGGCGGTGATGCCGGCTGGTCGCTGAGGAGGGCCGCCAGGCCCGTCGCGATGCGACAAAGGTTTCATCATCGCCGGACGGGGGAATCTGCGAGTCCCGTCATTTCGCGACGGGCCTGGCGGCCCTCCTCAATGACCAGATGCCCGCCCGTTGAGAGGAGCGATACGAAGGCGCGAGGGTGCCTTCGTATCGCTTCGCTCAACGGGCGGTCGGGTTCCGCTGGTCGCTGAGGAGGGCGCTCTGCGACCGTCGCGATGCGACACGAGTTTCTGCGTGTGCCGGACCAGGGGAACCTGCGAGTCGCGTCATATCGCGACGGGCCTGGCGGCCCTCCTCAATGACCAGAGGCAGCTCAGTTGCACTGGTCGCTGAGGAGGTCGCTCTGCAACCGTCGCGATGCGACACGAGTTACAGCGAGGCCGGACTTGGGAACCTGCGAGTCGCGTCATTTTGCCACGGGCCTGGCGGCCCTCCTCAATGACCAGAGCAGCTCAGTTCCGCTGGTCGCTGAGGAGGTCGCTCTGCAACCGTCGCGATGCGACACGAGTTACAGCGGCGCCGGACTTGGGAAGCTGCGAGTTGCGTCATTTCGCGACGGGCCCGGCGGCCCTCCTCAATGACCAGAGCAGCTCAGTTCCGCTGGTCGCTGAGGAGGTCGCTCTGCGACCGTCGCGATGCGACAGGGTTTCTGCGTGCGTCGGACTAGCTAACCTGCGAGTCGCGTCATTTCGCGACGGGCCTGGCGGCCCTCCTCAATGACCAGATGGAGCACGACGGGTCTCACTGGTCGCTGAGGAGGTCGCTCTGCGACCGTCGCGATGCGACACGGGTCTCTGCCTGCGCCGGACTTGGGAGTCTGCGAGTCGCGTCATTTCGCGACGGGCCTGGCGGCCCTCCTCAATGACCAGATGCCCGCCCGTTGAGCGGAGCGATACGAAGGGTGCAGTGCCTCCGTATCGCTTCGCTCAACGAGCGGCCCGGGTCCCTCAGCTTCGATGGAAGTGCGAGTCGCGTCATTTCGCGACGGGCCTGGCGGCCCTCCTCAATGACCAGGTGGAGCCCCGGCGTCTTGCCTTCGTATCGCTTTGCTCAACGGGCGGCTGGGGTTCCAGGCCTCAAGGGAAGTGCGAGTCACGTCTTTTCGCGACGGGCCTGGCGGCCCTCCTCAATGACCAGGCGGCGCGCCGTGGCGGGTGGGCGGGGGCTCGGCAGTAGCGTGGCGCGACTGCTCCGACGGCGGGGCGCGAGAGGGTGGAGATGGCTGCCGAAGCCGGGTGGTACAGGGCGTCCGACGAGGACGAGCGGCTGCGGTACTGGGACGGGTCCGCTTGGACCGAGCACTACGCCCCCGCGCCACCCACACCCGCTCCCGCACCACGAGCGTCGGGCGCCGTCTCGCGGATCCCGTTCCTCACCTGGGTCGGCGCCGGCGCCTTCGCGCTCTTCGGCATCATCACCCTCATCTCCAGCGGGATCGGCGGACTGCTGATTCTCGCCGGCATCGTCGCGCTTTTCAGCGCCCTCTACACACTGGCGACCGGACGCCGCTCGTGGCTGCTGCTCGGCACCCGCAAGCTCGGCGCCGCCGTGCTCGCCGGCGCGCTCGTCACTGTCATCGCCGGCACCAGCGTCTACGGCGCGACCACCGGGCGGGCCGACGCCGACCTCGCGGCGGCCACCTCGACCGAGACGGCGTCGCCCATCCCGACGAAGACCGCTCGACCGACACAAACACCCACCCCGACCCCCACCGCCACCGTCGAGCTCGACCCCGACGAGCCGGTCGCCGGGGGCGCCATCGCGGTCGCCGCCACCGCGCCGAGCAGTTCCGTGCGGGCGGTCGACCTCTTGGCGACGCTGCCCATCAAGGGCCGCGCCGCGAAGACCGGCTACGACAGGGTCGGGCAGTTCGGGCAGGCGTGGCTCGATGTCGACCGCAACGGATGCGACACTCGCAACGACATTCTCCAGCGCGACCTCGTCGACGAAACACTGTCCGGCCCCTGCAAGGTGCTCACCGGACGCCTCGCCGACCCGTACACCGCGACGACGATCGACTTCGTCCGCGGCAACACCACGAGCACCCTCGTGCAGATCGACCACGTCGTCGCGCTCTCCGACGCGTGGCAGAAGGGCGCCCAGCAGCTCACCGCCGAGCAGCGCACCAGCCTCGCCAACGACCCGCTCAACCTGCTGGCGGTCGATGGCCCCGCGAACAGCCAGAAGGGCGACGGCGATGCGGCCACTTGGCTTCCCGCCAACCGCGCCTTCCGCTGCGCCTACGTCGCACGACAGGTCGCGGTGAAGGCGACCTACTCGCTGTGGGTGACGGCGGCCGAGCACGACGCGATCGCCCGTGTGCTCACCGCCTGCCCGGATGAGATGGCGCCGATCTCGGGCTTCACGCCGATCCCCGCACCGCCGGCGCCCGAGCCGGCGCCCGTCGTCGCCCCCGCGCCCGCACCGGTCGTCGAAGCGCCGCCCGCACAGACCGCACCCGCGCCCGCCCCGGCACCGGTCGCCGACGCCTTCTACGCCAACTGCGACGCCGTCCGCGCCGCTGGAGCGGCACCGATCTACGCCGGCCAGCCCGGATACTCGCGCAAGCTCGACCGGGACGGCGACGGGGTCGGCTGCGAGTAGCGCGGAGCGACGCGCTCGGGCGGCGATCCGCGGGATCAACGCCGGGATCGACCGTCCGCGCACGGCTCCGAACCACCTACGGCACCGGGTCGGAGCGGTTCATCGACGGCGGCGCCGTACTCTGCCCATCGCGCCGGTACCGGTGGAGGACTGAGTGCCCCGACTGTTTCTTGAGGGCGATTCTCGTCGCCATCTCCATCTCGGTTCGCCCCCGGTCAGGTCTCGCGGAGATAGTCGCGCAGGGCCGACATGGAGCGATTCATGATGGCGATGAGGTCGCTGTTCGCGACGGCGCCGGAGGCGAGCCACTGCTCGTAGGCCGACGTGGCCAGCGCCATGCTGACCTGACCGGCGACGTTGGGCAGGGCGCTCCCTTCTGCTTCGGGTCCGAGCTGCCCGACGACGAAGCGCTCGATCTCCGCCTTCCACCGGGCGTTGCGCAGCACCGAATGCGCCTGCAGCGACGGCGTCGAGAAGATCAGGCTCATACGGGCGCGGTGGGACGGCCGGGCATCGTCCGGGAACTCGTTGAAACGCAGGACACCGTCGTGGATCCTTGCCCACAGCGGCAGATCATCCGGGGTCGTGGCGAGGATGTCATGGAAGCGCGGGAGCGTCGCATCGAAGGCCCCCCAAGGGATGTCGTTCTTCGACGGGAAGTAGCGGGTGACGGTGCGCGGCGATACGCCGAGTTCCGCGGCGATCATCGCAATGGTCGTGTCGCCGAAGCCGTACGTCTCGAACAGGACGAACGCCGCGCGCTCGATCTCACCGCGGGAGGTGGCCGCGGGGCGACCGCGGAAGCTGTCGACAGCCTCTCGATGGGCGGCCCCGGCATCCTGCTGCGGCACAGTGGCATCCCTTCTCGAAAGTCAGCCGGAAGGCGGGCGAGATGGAGAAGCTCCTCATCTCGGTGATGGACAGTACCGCGTACCGGCCCGCGAACGCATCGGAGCCTTCGACTGATTTTGGCATCGAGCGCCAAAAAGGCACGCAGAGGTGGAATCATGGCGGGTACCACTCAACTCTCGAGGCCGTGGCGGCATTACCAACGAAGGAACAGCCGGTGACCGATAGGACGCGCACCGCGTCGTGGCGACGCTCGCGCCGGGCCCCGGCGCCGACGGTCGAGAAGGTCGAGCGCATCGCCTATGCGGGCGCGGCTCGGATCGCGTGGACGACCGGGGTCCGCTTGCGGGCGGGCAGGGTCATCGTCGGCGGGTCGCCGTCGGAGGTCACGGTACTGCCGCCGGACACGCTGCCATTCGCGAGGCGACTGTTCGCTGCGGGACGCGCGGGGCTCATCGCCTCGAATCCCGTCGAGCAGCGAGCTGCGCTCGAGCTCCTCGATCGGGGCATCGCGGATCCACTTCCGATGCCAGCCGGGGAGGCGACGCGGCCGACGGACGTCGACGTCGTGGTTCCGGTGCGGGGCGACGCGGGCGTGCTCGCGGACTGCCTCGCCGCGCTGGCGCAGGAGGGGCTGCCGGTCACGGTCGTCGACGACGCGTCTGAGCCGGCAGAGGCTGCTCGGATCCGGCGCCTGACTCTCCGGTACGGAGCGAGATTGGTCGTTCGCGAGACGAACGGCGGCCCTGGTGCCGCTCGCGCGACCGGGGTCGCCGCGACCGAGCGGCCCTTCGTCGCGTTCGTCGACGCCGATGTAGTCGCCGCGCCGGCATGGGTGTCGCAACTGAGGCCGCTGTTCGATGACCCTCTGGTCGGTGCGGTGGCACCGCGTGTGGGTCCGCTGATTACGGGAGCTTCGGCGATCGAAGGGTACGAGCAAAGGCACTCGAGCGTCGACATGGGCGAGGAGCCGAGCCGGGTGGTCTACGGGGTGCCAGTCAATTTCCTGCCGACAGCCTCCGTGATCGTCCGCCGCAGCGCCCTCCCCGATCCGCCGTTCGACCCCGAGTTGCGGGTGGGGGAAGACGTCGACCTGTTCTGGCGCATGAGTGACGCGGGGTGGACCGTGCGCTACGCCCCCGACGTGGTGAGCCACCACCGGGTGCGCACCTCGCTCCGCGACTTCGTCGGTCGTCGCGTGAGCTATGGCACCGGTGCAGCCTCCCTCGACGCGCGGCATCCGAACCGCCTGATTCCCGCCTGGCTCTCAGTCATCGGGCTGTCGATGATCGCAGTGCTGACGAGTCGCCACCGGTGGGTGCGGGCTCTCGTCCTGCCGATCGCCGCGCTCGAGTTCCTGCGCCAGCGTCGGGTACTGGGTTCTGAGGTGCCGGCGTCCGTCGCGGTGGAGATGACCGGCCGCTCGCTCTACAACGACGCGTACTGGCTCGGCCATCTGCTGCGACGCGAATGGTGGCCCATCGGCTGGGCAGTGCTCGCCGTCACGCCGTTCTCCCGCGTCGCGCGCGTCGTTGCGGCGTGCATGATGTGGCCGCCGATCCGCGATCACATCCTGAGCACGTCACGTGTCGACCCGGCGCGCGGCCTCGCCCTGCGGATGATGGACGACGCCTCCTACGGCACTGGCGTCATCGTCGGCGCCGCCCGTCGGCGCGAGTTCACCGTGATCGGACCCCGCGTGCACGTTCCACGCTGGACGAAGGCATAATGGCACCGGGTGCCAATGACGTCGCAGATCGGTGGACCACGCCGCGTGACGCAATCGGGCGCGAGAGCGAGAGCGAGAGCGAGGAGATCGAATGAGCAAGATCTGGCCGTGGGTGAAGAATCCCTGGTTCGAAACGGTGCTCGAGGCGCAGCGCCGCACCAAGAAGTTCCTTCCGGCGTCGGTGTATGCGGCGCTCGTGGCGGGATCCGAGAGGGGCCGCACGCCGCAGGACAACGTGAGCGCCTTCGCCGAACTCGAGTTCAAGCCGAAGGTCGCAGGCCACAAGGCCGAACGCGACCTGTCGACCACCATCCTCGGGGTTCCGGTGTCGATGCCGGTGATGATCTCCCCCACCGGTGTACAGGCGATCCGCCCCGAGGGTGAGGTCGCCGTCGCGAAGGCCGCCGCGCGCCGCGGCACCATCATGGGCCTCAGCAGCTTCGCCTCGAAGTCGGTCGAGGAAGTCACGGCGGCGAACCCCAACACGTTCTTCCAGATGTATTGGACGGGGTCGAAAGACGACATCCTGCAGCGCATGGAACGCGCGAGGGCGGCGGGCGCCAAGGCGCTCATCACCACCACCGACTGGTCGTTCTCGATCGGCCGCGACTGGGGCAGCCCCTCGATCCCGGAGAAGATGAACTTCCCGGCCGTCTACAAGATGATGCCTGAGGGCATCGTGCGGCCCAAGTGGACGCTGACCTGGCTGAGGGCGGGCCTGCCCGACCTCACTGCGCCGAACTTGAAGCCCCCGACCGGCCCGGCGCCCACGTTCTTCCAGGCCTATGGCGAGTGGTCGCGGACACCGCCCCCCACCTGGGAAGACCTCGAGTGGTTGCGTGAACAGTGGGGCGGCCCGTTCATGGTCAAGGGCATCTCCCGCATCGACGATGCCAAGCACGCGGTCGACATCGGCGCCGACGCGATCTCCGTGTCGAACCACGGCGGCAACAACCTCGACACCACCCCGGCGCCGATCCGTTGTCTCCCCGGCATCGCCGACGCCGTGGGCGACCAGATCGAGGTGCTCCTCGACGGCGGCATCCGCCGCGGCGGTGACGTCGCCAAGGCGCTAGCACTCGGCGCTCACGCCGTGATGATCGGCCGCGCCTACCTCTGGGGTCTCGGCGCGAACGGTCAGAAGGGCGTCGAGAACGTCCTCGACCTGCTGCGCATGGGACTCGATTCGGCCGTGCTCGGCCTCGGGCACTCGTCTATCTCGGAGCTCAGCCGGGACGACCTCTACGTTCCCGCGGGCTTCGAGCGCGCGTTCGGCGCCGACGGCGATGCCGCTCCGGCAGCCGCGCCGCAGCAGAGGAAGACGAAGAAGCCGGTGGCCGACCGCCCCATCGAGAAGACCATCCAGTAACCCGGAAGAAGAAGGGGAACATCGACCCTGTCGGTGGCCCTGAAGCAGTGAGGAAAGTAGCGGATGGCCACCCCTGAAGTCGGCGCGCGCTGGAGCATGCCGTTCCCCGAGCCTCCCGTCCGCACGCGAGTCACGTCCGAGTTCACGACGCGGGTGCCGCTCGCGTGGACCTCAGGCGTGGCTCTGCGCGCGGGTGAGGTCACGATCGGCGGATCTCCGTGGGCGGTCACTCGACTACCTGAGTCGGTGCTCCCCTTCGCGCGGAAGCTCTACGCGGCGAACCGCACCGGCATCACCGCGTCCACTCCAGAGGAGCAAGACGCTGCGGTCTACCTGCTCGACCGCGGTATCGCCGACCCGCTGCCGTCGTCGGAAGCGCAGGCGGAGAAGCCGTCGGATGTCGAGATCGTCGTCCCCGTCTACGGCGACCCCGGCCCGCTCGAGCGGTGCCTCGCGTCGCTCGATGCCGAAGGGGTGCCCGTGATCGTCGTCGACGACGCCTCACCGGCCCCGCACGCGGCCCGCATCCGGCAGCTCGCGGAGAAGCACGGCGCCCGGCTCATCGTGCGAACGGAGAACGGCGGGCCGGGAGCGGCGCGCACCGACGGGTTCAAGGCGTCCACCGCGCCGATCGTCGCGTTCATCGATGCCGATGCGATCGCGTCGCCGAAGTGGGTATCCCGGCTTCGCCCGATCTTCGAAGACCCTCTCGTCGGGGCGGTCGGCCCCCGAGTACTTCCCGACGTGAAGGGCACGTCCGACATCGAGCTGTACGAAGAGGCGCGCTCCGAGCTCGACATGGGCGCCGACCCGAGCCGGGTCGTCTTCGGCGTCCCCGCCGGCTGGCTGCCCACCGCCTCCGCCATCGTCAGGCGAAGCGCCGTCACGGAACCCCCGTTCGATCCCACGATCCGCTTGGGAGAGGACGTCGACCTGTTCTGGCGCATGCACGAGGCGGGGTGGACCGTGCGCTACGTCACCGACGTCGTCAACCATCACGAGGTGCGCACGAGGATCGCCGACTTCACGTCCCGTCGCGCCGGGTACGGCGGCTCTGCCGCAGACCTCGAGATACGGCATCCCGGCAGGCTGACCCCCGCCAGTCCGTCGCTCGCAGGACTCGCGGTCATCGCGACACTCTCGAACAAGAGGGGGTGGGTCCGCCTGCTGGCGCTCCCCATCGCCGGTTATGAGCTTGTGCGTCAGCGACGGATGCTCGGGCCCGACATGCCGCTGTCGGTCGCGATCGAGATGACCGGCAGATCGCTGTTCTCCGACGCGTTCTGGACGGGGCACCTGTTGCGCCGCGACTGGTGGCCCGTTGGCTGGGGCGTTCTCGCGCTGACCCCGTTCTCCCGCCTGGCCCGTGGCGTCGCCGCGGCGATGGCGTGGGAGCCGGTGCGCGATCACCTGCTGCGTCCCACACGGCTCGGCCCCGTGAAGAGCCTTGCGTTGCGGCTGCTCGACGACGCCTCGTACGGGACCGGGGTGATCCGTGGGGCGATCCGCAGGGGCGTGCCCGCGGTCGTACTCCCCCGCGTGCGTTTCCCCTCCTGGCCGCGGAGGACGACGTCGGGCGGCGTGTCGATGCAAGCCGGACCGCAAGTCGCGGACCCCCAGTAGGTCTCAAGCAAGACCCGCGCGACTTCCGCGCGGGATCCACTCACGAAGAGGAAGTCTGTTCATGTCGTCGCGCGCCAACCGGAGTGTCCTGCTGCTGTCGCTGTCCCTCGTCGTCGGCCTCGCGGCGACCGGCTGCTCGTCGGATTCGGGAGAGCCAGGCAGTTCCGATCAGCCCATCAAGATCGGAGCCATCAGCTCGCTCACCGGTCCCGCGCCCTTCCCCGAGGTACCCGGAGCCGCGCAGGCGGTGTTCGACCAGGTGAACGACGAGGGCGGAATCAACGGGCGCATGATCGAGTACTTCTCCGAGGACGACGGGGCCGATCCTGCCAAGGCCAGCCAGTCGGCCCGTCGACTCGTCGACGAAGAGGGCGTCGTCGCGATGGTCGGCGGGGCCAGCCTCGTCGAGTGCAGCGCCAACGCGGCCTTCTACGAGCAGCGCGACGTCGTGAACATCATGGGCACGGGCGTCGAGCCGTCCTGCTTCGGTTCGAGGAACATCGCGCCCGTCAACGCCGGCACCTTCAACGGCTACGAGAGCCTCCTCTGGTTCGCCAAGGATGAGCTCGAGGCGGAGCGGATCTGCCCGGTGATCCTCAAGAGCGAGGGGCTCACCGAGCCGTACCTGGCATTGCTCGACGCGTGGCAAGACAAGGCGGGCATGACGTTCGCGCACGTCGACACGTCGGTCAATCTCGGCGACGACCCGACCCCGGCGATTCTCGCCGTGAAGGATGCGGGCTGCGATGCTGTCGCTGTGAACCCCACCGAGCCCGAGGGTGTGTCGTTCATGAACACCGTCCAGCAGCAGGGCGTCCTCGATCAGGCCGATTGGCTGATGCTGTCCAACGTCTACACCGACTCCGCCATCGAGGCGTTGCAGGCGCAGGGAACGACCGATGGCGTGTACGCCAACTCCGAGTTCCTCCCCGCCTCCGCCGACGCTCCCGAAGTCGCCGAGTGGCGCGAGACCCTGGAAGCGGCTGATGTGCCGATCACCTCGCTGTCCGAGGGCGGCTACGTGGCGGCGCAGATCCTCGTCGAGGTGCTGAGGAGCATCGACGGAGAGATCACCGCAGAATCGGTGGCAGAGGCCCTGCGCGGCGCCGGCGAGATCGAGAACCCGCTCATGGGTATGCCGTACGTGTTCGACGACTCCGATGCGCACAATCCGAACCGGGCGAGCATGATGGTGCGGGCGACGGAGAACGGGTGGGAGCCCGTCGGCGACTGGGTCGAGGTTCCGGAGTAACCGCGGCACCACGACGGACGCTCGTGAACACGATGCACCACGACAAGGCACGTGATCATGCTTGAAAGCCTCGTCGCCGGACTGGTCAATGGGGCCGCCTACGCGATTCTCGCCGTATGCATCGTCGTGCTGTACCGGCTCGGAGGGGTGTTGAACGTCGGCCAGGCGGCGCTCGGAGGCCTCGGGGCCTACAGCTGCTACACCCTTCTCGGGCTGGGCGTTCCGCTGCCCGTCGCGGCGATCCTCGGCGTCGCGGCCGCGGCGTCGGCGTCGGCGCTCGCCGGGGGGCTGTTCGCGCGCTGGTTCGCGGAACCGACGGAAACCGTCCGGGCCACGGTCGCAGTGGTGCTGCTGATCCTCGTGCTCACGCTCGGGTTCCGCCTGTTCGGCGACTCTCCGCGGGTCATGCCGAGCCTGGTTCCCGCGGTGTCGTTCGACCTCGGCGGTGTTCGGGTCTCCCTGACGACCGTCGTCGCGCTGGCGCTCACCTTCCTCCTCGCGGGAGGCCTGTCGCTGCTGCTCTCACGGACGCAGATCGGCCTCCGCCTGCAGGCGATGTCCGAGCGGCCGACGACTGCTCAACTGCTCGGCGTGAACTCGCATCGGCTCGCGATCGGCGCGTGGGCGGCGACCGGGGCGGTGTCGACCCTGGCCATGCTCCTCGTCGCGCCCACCCGGAATCCGACGTTCGAGACGATGGCGTTCCTCGTGGTCCCTGCTCTCGCGGCGGGGCTCCTCGGGGCCTTCACGAATGTCTGGGTCGCGGCTGCGGGTGGTCTCGCCATCGGCGCCCTCGAGGGAGTCGGCGTGCACCTGCCGCTCGTCGCCGATTATCGAGGCGCGCTTCCGTTCGTCATCATCATCGTCGCGCTCATCTGGCAACGCAGGCGGGAGGTGTGGGGTGAGGCCCGATGAGGGACGGCGCGAGGTGACGCCGAGGCCGCCGGATGCCGCCGCGCGGCGGCGGGCCCGACGTGCCCGGTCGATGTTCGCCGGCGCAGTCTTCCTCGCAGTCGTCGCTCTGCTGTCCGCGTTCCTCCCCTTCTACTGGGTGTACCTGCTGTCGACGGTCGGGGTCGGCGCGCTGGTGGCGCGCAGCATCGGCCTTCTCACCGGCCAGGTCGGCATCATCACGCTCTGCCAGCTGTCGTTCGCCGCCATTGGAGGCTGGGTCGTCTCCTGGCTCGCGCTGCAGTGGCCCTCCGCTCCCTTCCCCGTTCTCGTGCTGCTCGGGGGGCTCGCCACTTTCCCCATCGGGACGGTGATCGGCGTCGTGACGGCCCGGATCCGAGGGGTAGAGCTCGCGGTCGTGACGCTCGGCTTCGCCACCGCGCTCGACCTCGTACTCCGGCAGACCAGCTTCCCCGGCGTTGGGCAGGGGGTTCCGGTGCTGCCCACTGCTCCATTCGATGATGCGCGCTGGTTCACCGTCTTCGCCGTGGCTGTGCTCATCGTGACGCAGCTCGGGGTCGCTGCCCTCGCCCGGTCGCGGCACGGTGTCAGCTGGCAGGCCGTGCGGGGCGGCGAACGAGCAGCAGCATCGCTCGGCGTCCCGGTCCTTGCGTCGAAGGCCACGGCGTTCGGGACGTCGGCGCTGATCGCTGGGCTCGCGGGTGGCCTGCTCGCCGGGCAATACGGTCTGCTCACGACGAGCGTGTTCAGTCCCCTCGCGTCACTCGTCTCCCTGGCGACGGCGGTGCTGTGCGGTGCCGCACTGTTCAGCGGCGCTGTGCTGGCGGGCGCGTTCGGTGTGCTCATCCCCGAGGTGCTCAGGCGCTTGGACCTTCCGCTCGATCTCGGCAACGCGCTGCTCGCCATCGGCGCGTTCGACACCCTACGTCGCGGCAATGGCGGGCTCATGGAACAGTTCACGAGGTGGCGTGAGGAGCGTTCCTTCCGCGATGTCAGGGTCACGTGCGAGATCGCAGAGACGGCGAGGTCGGGCGCGGGTCCCGATCTCGCCGGCGCTGAGGCCGGCGCGGGTGCGGCTGAGCGCCGGCCGCGCCTGAGCGTCCGCGGACTGACGGTCGACTTCGGCGGCAATCGCGCCCTGGACGGGGTCGATCTCGATCTCGCGGTGGGAGAGGTGCAGGCGCTCATCGGGCCGAACGGTGCGGGGAAGTCGACCCTCGTCGACGCGGTCACGGGCTTCCTTGCTCGCCACCAGGGCAGCGTGATGTTCGACGGCACATCCGTCGACGCTCTCTCCGCCCGCCGGAGGGCGAAGCTTGGGATCCGGCGCACCTTCCAGCAATCGCGCGCGGTCGAGGCGCTCACGGTGGCCGAGTATCTGTGCTTAGCCGCAGAGGGTATGCCCGTCGACGTCGTGCATACGTTCTTCGGCCTGCCGGACGGCGATGTCCCGATCCGGCTCATGGACATCGGATCGCGCCGCATCCTCGAGGTCGCGGCGGCTCTCGCCTCGCGGCCCGGCGTGCTGTTGCTCGACGAGCCCGCGGCCGGCCTGGGCGAGGAGGAGCATCATGCCTTCGCTGAACTCGTGCGACGCATTCCCGACACTTTCGGCACGTCGGTGCTGCTGATCGAACACGACATGGGCTTCATCCGAGTGGCCGCCCGTCGTGCCACGGTGCTCGACGAGGGCCGCGTGATCAGCTCCGGGCCGGTGGCCGAGGTACTGCGCGACCCGCGGGTCGTCGCAGCGTATCTCGGCACGGAGGCGGCGGCATGACCGGCGGGCTGCACGTCTCGGCTCTCACCCTGAGGCGCGGCGGACTGACCATCTGCCGCAACATCTCCCTCGTCGTGCCCGAGGGCGAGATCACCGTGCTGCTCGGCGCCAACGGAGCAGGGAAGACCACCCTGCTCGACGGGATCGCCGGCGTGATTCCGCCCGCGGACGGAGCCGTGACGCTGCAGGGACGCCGCATCGACACCATGACGATGCACCGGCGCGCCAGGCATGGGCTCGCGTACATCGAACAGGGTCGCAGCGTGTTCGGACACCTCACGGTGACACAGAACATCGCCGTGGTGGACCGCTCACCGTCCGCACTCCGACGTGCGTTCGAGCTCTTCCCCCGCCTCGCCGAGAAGCGCACCACGCGCGCAGGGCTCCTCTCGGGCGGTGAGCAGCAGATGCTCGTCATCGCCCGCGCTCTGGCCACGCGGCCACGCCTCCTCCTCGTCGACGAGCTCTCCCTCGGCCTGGCGCCGATGGTCGTGAACAGCCTCATGCAGACCCTCGCCGATCTCGCCTCCACGGGCGTCGGAGTTCTGCTCGTGGAACAGTTCGCGGAGCAAGCCCTCGCGATCGGGACCACGGCCCACATCATGCAGGGCGGTCGCATCGTCCGATCCGCCCCGTGCGTCGACCTTCTGAGCGACAGAGCCGCGCTCGCGGCCCCCTACCTGGCAGACCCCGATGACTTCAGTTGAGACGGTTCGTGGTCGGTGGGGTGCTTCGGGTGACGATCAACGCCGTCGTCAGTGCTGGCCGGCGGTGAGGGCTGCGCGTGCTCGTGCACGAGCGTGATCGTCGCCGCCGGCTGCCGCGACGGCCAGTACCCCGGCACCCACGATGGGGGCGGTCTTCAGCAGGACCGGGTGCGCATGGGGGGCGCGTTCAGCCAGTCCGTCTCGGATGCCGCGGCTCAGGCGCGGATTGCCGGAAGCGATGACGCCGCCGCCGAACACCACCGGGACCGCAGCGTTGCTGAGCTGCAGCCGGTTCAGTGCAGCGCACGCCAACGTGATGATCTCGTCGGCCTGACGGTCGACGAGGGCGCCGGCTACCTCGTCGCCCGAGGTGGCCGCGGTCAGAAGGACCGGAGCGAGGCGGCGCAGTTCTGCATGAGGCAGCCGGCCTCCGTCCAGCGCGGCGATGACGTCGTCCAGAGTCGACATCCCGAAGGCAGCGGGGATGGCGTCGGCGAGGAGCGTGGCCGGGCCCCGCCCGTCCCGGGATCGGGCAGCGTGCCAGAGGGCCTGTTGACCCAGCTCCCAGCCGCCGCCCCAGTCACCGCTTATCGTGCCGAGCGCGGCGAAGGTCGCGGTGGCGCCGTCCGCGCGAACGCCCAGCGCGTTGATTCCCGTTCCACACACGACGGCGACCGCGTCTGCGGCGTCGGTGCCCGCTCGCAGCAACGCGGGCATGTCGTTGTCGAGCGTGAGAACCGCTCGATGCGTCCACGGCGCACGACCGAGCGCGGCGCGAAGAGCAACGGTGTCGTCCGGCAGATTCAAACCCGACACGAACGCATGAACACCGTCCGGTGTCGTTTCACCGGCTTCGGCGAGCACGGTGCCCACGATGTCCTCGAGCGTCGCGGCGGCCTTCTCGACTCCCGCTACGCGCGGGCTGGACCCAGGCCCTGTGACGCGCGCCCTCAACTCGCCTTCGATGGTGAGCACGACAGCATCCGTCTTCTCACCGCCGCCGTCCACCGCGACCACCACCGATGGGCGACGCGATGTGCCGCCGAGCGCAGTGTCCGCGGTCATTCGGTCGCGCTGTCGTCGACGAGAGGCATGTTCAGCACAATAACTTCTCCCACCTCGACTCCCTCGTGCCGGGCGGGCCCTCGAGCACGAGGTCCCGCCCGGCATTCGAGGTCGTTAGCGAAGAATCACAACTGACCGCCGGCATCGACGATGTGGGTCGTCCCGGTCACGTATCGCCCGTCGTCGGAGACGAGATAGAGGATCGCGTTCGAGATGTCCTCAGACTCGATCGCCGGGATGGGCAGCTTGTTGAGGGTGAGCGCAGCCTGCTCGAAGTCCGCGCGAGTCGGCTGCTCGAGGTCGGGTCGGAACAGCCGGTAGGTCGCGTCGTTGAGGATCATGTCGGTGGCAACCGTCGTCGGGTGCACCGTGTTCACGCGAATCGACTGCGGTCCGAGCTCTTTGGCGAGCACCTTCGAGAGCATGACCAGCCCAGCCTTCGCCGCGGAGTAGTGCGCGGTGTTCGGGTTCGCGTAGATCGCCGCGAGGGAGCTCGTGATCACGACTGCCCCGCCGCGACCACCGGCGATGATGTGCGGAACCGAGGCCTTGAGTGTCTTCCACACTCCGGTGAGGTTGACATCGATCATCGTCTGCCAGACCTCCTCGTCCATCTCGAGCGTGGATGCCGGCGTGGAGATGCCCGCGTTCGCAAGCACAATGTCGAGCCGGCCCAGCTGCGCGACCCCGTCATCGACGGCGGCCTTGAGCGCGGCGGCATCGCGCACGTCGGCCTTCGTCGCGACGATGCGGCGGTCGAGCGCTTCGACCTGCCGCACCGTCTCAGCCAGGTCGTCCGGAGTCGCTCCCGGGTATGGCACCGTCTCGACCGGGCCCGCGATATCGATCGCGATGATGTCGGCACCCTCTTGCGCCAAACGCACCGCGTGGCTTCGACCCTGTCCTCGGGCCGCGCCGGTGATGAACGCGACCTTGCCATCTAGCTTGCCCATTGCTTCTTCCTTCTCTCGTTCCCGCTTCGTGGCGGGCATTCTCCCTGCATCTCGCAGGAGATCTGCGTAGCGCTACAGCAGCGGCTGCCACCGACGCCCTTCCTGAGTTCTCCCTCGCTCGAAGGGATGGCTGCCCTCACGATGTCGAGCACGCGTGCGACCTCGGTTCCACCCCGCGGCACTCATCACTCGGAGAACAGAGCGCTGAGCGCCGGGGCGACGTCGTGGAAAGAGCGGATCGCGCGGAACCGACCCCGCCCGACGCGAGCGAGGTCGCGGCCGAGTTCGACGTCTTTCTCGCCGCTGGTGTCGAGCAGCACGTCGAGTCTTGGGAGCCGTGCGGCGGCGACGCGAGGGTCGGGGCCTGCGTTGTGCACGCAGTCCGAGAGGAGCACGACCCGCGAGTCGCGCGCCGGAGCCCCGGCGAGCTGCGTCGCCGCGATCTCCAGCGGGAAGCTCACATTGGTCAGACCCCGCGCCGGGATGCGGAGCAGGTCGTCGAGCACCTCGAGAGGTCGCACGTCTGCGCCGAGCGGAAGCAGGATCGCCGCATCCGACCAGAACGCGAGCACGCCGAGGTCGTCGCGTTGCAGCTCGGCCGCCAGCGCACCGACGGTCGCCGCCGCCGTCCTCACCCGTTCGCCCTTCATCGATCCGCTCACGTCGACGGCGAGCACGACTGAACGTCCCGTGCGCATCCGGTCTCGGACGATGATGTCCTCGTCCTCGGGCATCGGGCGCTCTGCCAGCAGCTCGATGGTGCGGTCGAGGTCGATGTCGTCGGAGCCGCCCCGGTACGGCATGCTCATCAGGTCCCCGACGCCGCGACGGGCGGACGCGTCGTTGCGGGGCTTGCGCAGGGCCAGCCGCGATGCGATCTGTCGCGCCCGCTGCCGCACGAGCTGGTCGACCTCGGCGAACTCGTCGATGCCCACCAGTTCACCCTTCTCGTCGGTGAACCCCGCGACGACACCGCCCGGACGCGTCTCCCCGCCAGCGGCGCGCTCCCGCGCCCGCGGCTGAAGTACGAAACCTCCCGAACCCGCCGACGGCTCGAACACCGTCGGCGCCTCGTCGAGCTGCTTCGGCTTCGGACGCCGCCGCGGCGGCGCACCGGCCTCAGACCGACGGGTAATCGGCGTCTCAGCTTCGACCGCTCTTCAACCCGGCGCCGCGGTCGCCGGTTCGAGAATGAACCGGTCTTCCCAGATCTCACGCAGCACCCGCTCCGGCGTCGTGCCGATCGCCTCGTCGAGGTGGATGCGCCCCGAGAGCGAGACGATCATCGCGTCGTACATCAGCTCGGCGTACCGCTCGTCGTCCGCGCGCTCGACTCCGCGCAGCACAGCGAGTTGCGATGCCACGAGAACGCAGTCGATCGCTCCACGCACGCTGCTGCCCTGGCGCACATCCGGATGCGTGCGAGTGGCACGGGTCACCGCGACGGAGTCGGCGATCTGACGCTCGCCGAGCGGACCGGTCACCCCGGTTCGCAGAGCGACGATGCCCCGCTCCGCCTCCTCGTCCTGGTAGTCGACGGCGAGCCGGTTGAGGCGGTCGTGCACACTGGTCGACAGCCGCGTGGTGCCCACGTTGTCGTACGGATTCATCGACGCGATCACCCGGAAGGTCGGTTTCGCCGCCACCGTTCCCACTCGGGGAATCGAGATTCGACGATCGGCCATCGCCGTGAGCAGAGTGTTGAGGGTGTCCTCGGGGGCACGGTTGAACTCCTCGATGTAGAGGAACCCGCCGTGCTGCATCGCCTCGACGAGAGGGCCCGCGACAAAGTTGTCGGCGCTGTAATCCTCCTTCAACACGCGCGAAGGATTGTGATGACCCACGATCTTCGCGGGTGTCAGGTCGGCATTGCCCTCGACGAAGAACAGCGGGATGCCCCACTCCTCGGTGATCGCCTTCAGCATGGTCGTCTTGCTGGTACCGGGCGGCCCCTCGAGCAGCATGTCGCGCCCCGCGGCGACGGCCGCGAGCGTGAGCTCCAACTCACGCTCACGGCCGACGATGCGTTCGGCGATACGAGCACGGCTTTCGGTGAGGCGCCCTCCCCCGGTCTGCGTCGTGCGTTCCATCGACACCTCTCCTACTTCCGCTGTCACTTGATCGTGTATCCCGCGTCGACCTTGAGCTCGGTCCCGGTCACGTACCGTGCCTCGTCGCTGGCGAGGAACAGCACCGCGTTCGAGATGTCGACCGCCTCCACCCACGGAATGGGCAGCGCGTTCGTGCCTTCGAAGATCGGTGCCGCCTGCTCCTTGGTCGGATGCTCGACGTCGGGCATGAAGAGGCGGAAGGTCGCCTCATTGAGGATCATGTCCGTCGCGACCCCGGTGGGGTGCACCGTGTTCACCCGGATTCGGTGCGGGGCGAGCTCGAGCGCGAGGGTGCGCATGATGCCCACCACCGCGTGTTTGCTCGCCGTGTACGCCGCCACGTTCGGGGTGCCCTTGATGCCCGCGGTCGAGCTGGTCAGGATGATCGATCCGCCCGTGCCCTGCTCGATGAGGTGCGGGATCACCGCCTTCGCCGTGTGCCAGACGCCCTTCGCGTTGATGTCGTTGACGAGGTCCCACTCCTCGTCGGTGACGTCCTGCGTCTTGTCACCGAACGCGAAGATGCCCGCGTTCGCGCTCACGATGTCGACGTGGCCGAGCTCGGCGACCCCTTCGTCGAGGGCGCCCTTCAGAGCCCCGTAGTCGCGGACGTCGGCCTTGCGCGCGATGATGCGCCGATCGAGCGCTTCGACCTGCCGCACCGTCTCGTCGAGGTCGGCCTGAGTCGCGCCGGCGTAATACCGGTCCATCCCGGGCAGCGGCTCCGCGACGTCGACCGCGATGATGTCGGCTCCCTCCTGGGCGAGTCGCAGCGCGTGGCTGCGACCCTGGCCTCGGGCTGCGCCCGTGATGAAGGCCACCTTGCCTTCGACGCGTCCTGCCATCGTGCGCCTACTTCACCGCCGCGCCCGCATCGACCGGGAGGGGCACCCCGGTGATGTAGCGCGACTCGTCGGAGGCGAGGAACAACAGGGCGTTGCTGATGTCCACTGCCTCGACCCACGGGATCGGGAGGGAGTTCATCTGCGTGGCCGCGTCGGCGAAGTCCTGCTTCGTCGGCGAGTCGAGGTCGGGCCGGAACAGCCTGTAGATGTCGTCGTTCTGCACCATGGGAGTGTCGACCGTCGTCGGGTGGATGCTGTTCACGCGGATGAAGTGCGGCCCGAGCTCGAGCGCCAAGGTACGCATGAGCCCGACGACGCCGTGCTTTGCGGCCACGTAGTGCGAAATGTTCTGGTAGGCGAACAGGCCGGCGTCCGAGCTGGTGAGGATGATCGACCCGCCCTTCTTCCCATTCGCCTTCAGGTGAGGGATCGCCGCTTTGCAGGTGCGCCACACTCCGTTGAGGTTGACCTCCGGCATGTCGACCCACTCGGAGTCCTCGATCTCCTCCGAGAGGTGCGGCATGCCGCTGATCCCCGCGTTCGCCGACACGATGTCGAGCCGGCCGAGTTCGGCGACCCCGTCGTCGACGGCGCCCTTCAGCTGCGCGAAGTCCCGCACGTCGGCTTTCGTCGCCACGATGCGACGGTCGAGCGCCTCGACCTGCCGCACCGTCTCCTGCAGGTCCTCCTCGGTCGCCCCGTCGTAGGGCGTGTTCGGCTGCTTCTCGCAGGCGTCGATCGCGATGATGTCGGCGCCCTCCTGCGCGAGTCGCAACGCGTGGCTGCGTCCCTGTCCGCGTGCCGCGCCGGTGATGAAGGCGACTTTGCCTTCGACTCGTCCTGCCATCAGTCCTTCTCCTTGCCTCTCCGTCACTTCTTGTTGAGGAAGCCGGCGTCGACCGGCAGGGTGACGCCCGTGATGTAACGGGCGGCGTCCGAGACGAGGAAGAGGATCGCGTTCGATAGGTCGACCGCCTCGATCATCGGAACGGGAAGTGCGTTCTGGATCGCCTGAGACATGGACGGGTCGCTCTGCAGGAACTCCTGGATGACGTCGTTCATGACCATCGGCGTGTTCACCCCGGTCGGGTGGATCGTGTTGACGCGGATGCTGTACTCGGCCAGCTGATTGGCATAGGCGCGCATCAAGCCGACGACCCCGTGCTTGGCGGCCGTGTAGCCGAGTCCGCCGGGCGAGTTCCCGCCGATGCCCGCGATGCCGGCGGTGGAGCTGGTGAGCACGATCGCCCCGCCCCGGCCTCCCTCGATCATCGACGGCTTGGCGACCTCGACGGTGTTGTAGACGCCGGTGAGATTGACGTCGAGGACGTCGAACCACTCTTGCTCGGTGGGAGACATCGACATGGGCGCGATGCCGGCGTTGCCGAGCACGATGTCGACTGGACCCAGCTCCGCGGTGCCCTCGTCGAACACCGCCTGCAGTGCGGCCCGGTCGCGCACATCGGCGGTGCGGGCGACGATCCGCCGGTCGAGCGCTTCGACCTGCCGGACCGTCTCCTCCATGTCCTCCGGTGTCGACATCGGGTACTTGACGCTCTCGATCTGCGCATTGATGTCGATCGCGATGATGTCGGCTCCCTCTTGCGCGAGCCGGATGGCGTGGCTGCGGCCCTGACCGCGCGCCGCACCGGTGATGAAGGCGACTCTGCCTTCGAGTGTGTTGCCCATTGTGTTCATTTCCTTAGCTGGATCTTCATCGTCCCGGCCGAGAAGGGACGGAAGGCGTGGCCGGGGCCGTCTTCCGTCAGATGCGCCCGCTAGGGCGCCTACTGATCGAGGGCGCGCCGCGGCGTGCGGCGGCGCACCCTCGATGAATCAGTACTGCGTGTTGCCGGCGTCCACCGTCATGGCGAGCGAGGTGATGTAACGGGCCTCGTCGGAGGCGAGGAACAGCACCGCGTTGCTCTGGTCGACCGGCTTGGTGCTCTGGATCGGCAGCAGATTGGCGAGCATGCCGCCCACGGCCGGGTTCTTCTCGAGCAGCGGACCGAAGGCGTTGCCCATCTCACCCATCGGCGTCTCGACGCCTGTCGGGTGGATGGTGTTGACGCGGATGTTGTGCTGAGCCAATTCGGTCGCGTAGGCCCGCATGAGACCGACGACACCGTGCTTCGCTGCAACGTAGGCGCTGAGGAACGGCAGGCCCTTGAGCCCGGCGGCCGAGCTGGTCAGGATCATCGATCCGCCGCCGGCTTCGATGAGGTGCGGGGCGGTGAGCGAGATCGTGTTCCAGACACCCTTGAGGTTCGTGTCGACGGTCTGATCCCAGATGTCTTCCGTGGTGTTCTGCCAATCGGCGACAACGCAGATTCCGGCGTTGGCGACCACGATGTCGAGATGTCCGAGCTCGGCCACGCCGTCGTCGATCGCCTTCTTCAACGCTCCCCGATCGCGGACGTCCGCCTTCGTGGCGATAATGCGACGGTCGAGCGCTTCGACCTGCCGCACCGTCTCAGCGAGGTCCTCCTCGGTCGGGGACGGGTAGGCGATGTTCGGAATGTGCTCCGCGATGTCGACCGCGATGATGTCGGCGCCCTCCTGCGCCAGTCGCAGCGCGTGCGAACGCCCTTGACCACGAGCTGCCCCGGTGACGAACGCGACTTTTCCTTCAACACGCCCCATGTGCGTGCACCTTCTTTCTCTCATCCAGGTCCCCGGTTCGGGGCCGTCGATCACAGGTTCCGGTCGGAACCCGCGCTTGGTTCACGCGCACTCACCCGATGGGGCGGCCCGCGGGGTGTCTCGGTGTCAGCAGCCGTAACCTCCTCGAGCGGGGTCGGCGCTGCATACGCGGCAGCTTCCTTGTGAAGGTGGGCTGGTCACTCCCACGGTGAGGATCTCGTCTCGTGCCCTGGCTGGCGAAGCCGCGACCGGGAACACTGCGACGGGTGCGATCTGAGAGACCGGCGTGCGGTGTCTGGTCGCACCCTGCGGCGTGTGGTGATCGGGGTCGGAAGCGCATCGGCCCGAGAATGGTCGAGCGTCGGCTCAGTAGACGCTGCACAGGCTCTCGATCGAAGCCTTCTCGAAATGGGCGTCGGCTCGGCCGACGAATTCGCCGACGGTGACGGATTCGTCGGCACTGAACGACAGGTTCGAGGCGGTCGGTTCGGCGATGTGCATCGTTGCTCCTCACGACGAGAATCGGCTCTGTTGGCGATTTCTCTGCTTGCGTTCGAGACTAATGACACCCAGTGCCGAAGGAAAGGGGCAGATCGATGAGTGAGGCGGATCCGTCGGTTCCTCGCCCCCGGACCGGGCGGCAACGATCGACCACCGTCACCGAGCTGAGCCACATCGGGCTCGCACTGTTCATCGAGAACGGCTTCGATGCCACGACGGTCGACGACATCGCCACAGCGGCCGGAATCGGGCGACGCACCTTCTTCCGCTATTTCTCATCGAAGAACGACCTGCCGTGGGGCGAGTTCGAGGACCTGCTCGACTCGATGCGCGACTACCTCGCGTCCGTGCCGCCGGAGGTGCCGCTGATCGACGCCCTGCACGCGGCGGTCATCGAGTTCAACGCGTTCCCCGACGAGGAGATCGAGTACCACCGCCAGCGAATGACGCTGCTGCTGAACGTTCCCTCGCTCGTCGCCCATTCGACCCTCCGCTACGCCTCGTGGCGGCAGGTGATCGCCGAGTACGCAGCCGAGCGTCTCGGCCTCTCCGCCGACGACCTCGAGCCGCAGACCCTCGGCTGGGCACTACTCTCGCTCTCGCTTTCGGCCTACGAGCAGTGGCTCCGGCACGACGACGCGGATCTCGCGACGCTGATTGACGCGGCGTTCGCCGTGTTCGAACGACACCAGCTGAGGCGCGACTGATGCGGGACGGGTGGGATGTCATCGTCGTGGGCGCCGGTGCGGCCGGGTCGGCACTCGCCGCGCGGCTGTCCGAGAACCCCGATCGACGTGTCCTGGTGCTCGAGGCGGGGCGGGTGCCGACCGACGTGGCCGGTTTTGGCTCGGCGCTGCTCGATGCGGCGCGGGTCCCCGGCGCCGATCCGCGCACGGAGGAGGTGTGGCGGTACCCGGTCCGGCTGACGTCCGATCGCGACTACACGGTGCTGCGCGGGCGGATGCTCGGAGGCTCCATGGCGGTGAACGGCGGCTACTTCATCCGCCCGCGCCGCATCGACCTCGAACGGTGGGCGGAGGCGGGAGGCGACGCGTGGCGATACCCGAACGTCCTGCCGGTGCTGCGGCGGATGGAACGGGACCTCGACTACGGTGCGTCCGCCCTGCACGGCGACGCCGGCCCGATCCCCGTCAGCAGACCCCGAGCGGATGATGCGTGGTCGCGGGCGTTCGCCGATGCCGCCCGTTCGATGGGTCACGTCGACGAGGTCGACAAGAACGCCGAGGGTCCTATCGGTGTGGGGCCGGTGCCGATGAACGTGGCCGATGGCGTGCGCTGGAATGCGGGAGCCGCCTACCTGCTTCCCGCGATGGGCCGATCGAATCTGGAGGTCCGCGGCGACGAGAACGTCCACCGCATCCGAATCGAGAACGGCCGGGCGGTCGGCGTGGAGGTCGTTCGCGCCGGTCGGGTGGAGCTGATCGAGGCGGGAGAGGTCGTGCTGTGCGCGGGCGCGTTCGGCAGCGCCGCGCTGCTTTTTCGGTCGGGAGTCGGGCCCGCCGACGCACTGACCTCAGCCGGGGTCGAGGTCGTCGCTGATTCGCCGGTCGGCACCTCGTTCGCCGATCACCCGCAGGTCATCGTCGAGGCGGCTCGGTCGGCGCCGCTCGAGGTGTCGGAGCGGTGGCTCTCTCACGCTCTGAATCTGCGCACAGAGCATCGCGGCGAGGCGGGCGAAGCCGAGATCCTGCAATCGTCGACCCCTCTCGCCGTTCTCGCAGGCGACGACTCCGACGGCGCGGAGTTGCCGTTGCCGTTATTGGTGTCCCTGCAGGTGTCGCGGTCGCGCGGAACACTCCGGCTCGACCCGCGAGATCCGAACGGGCCGCCGATCATCGATTACCAGTACCTGAGCGAGCAGGCCGATCGAGCGGGGCTGCGCGACGCCGTTCGGATTGCCGCGGGGCTGCTCGCGAGCGACGCCATGCAGGACGTCGGTGTTCGGAACGCCGAACCGGCGCTGCTCGACTCGGACGACGACCGGCTCGACTCGTGGATCGGGGCGCGCCTCGGTACCTCGGTGCATGCGAGCGCCACCGCACCGATGGGGTCGGAAAGCGACCCCGCGGCTGTCGTCGACGGCAGCGGACGGGTGCACGGGGTCACCGGACTCCGGGTGGCGGACACGTCGATCCTGCCCGACACCCCGCGCCGCGGCCCTGCCGCCTCTGCGGTGCTGGTCGGCGAGGTGATCGCTCGGGCGATGCGGTAATCGCCAGGAGCTCCACGAGAACGCACGTTCCGGGCACGTGCGCCCGCCGGAACGTGCGTCTGTGCCCGCAATATCGGATCCGGGAGAATGGGGGGATGACCGACGATGCGCTGCCCGTGTTCACGATCGAGAGCCTCGAGCCGCAGCTCGCGCTGCTGCGCCTGCGCTCGTTCGACCAGGACGACGCGTACGCCCTCGGCACCATCGCCGCCGAGATGATCCGCGACCGGGGGCTCGTCATGGCGGTGCAGATCGTGATCGGCGAGCACGTCGTCTACAAGGCCGCGCTGAACGGGGTCTCGGGCGACACCGCCGACTGGCTGCGCCGCAAGTCGAACACGGCGAAGCGCCGGGGCGAGCCGTCGCTGCTCGTCCGCCGCCGCCTCGAGGCCGAGGGGCACACGCTCGCCGACGGCGGCCTCGACGAGGCCGACTTCGCCGCGCACGGCGGCGCCGTGCCGATCTTCGTCGACGACGAGCTGGTCGCGACCATCACTACCTCGGGCGAACCGGACGTCATCGATCACGAGGTCGCCATCGCCGCGGCGATGGAGTTCGTCGCCCGCTGAGAGCGCCGCGGCGCCGCCGTGACGCCGCCTCAGCATGCGGTGGAGGTCCCCGAGCCCACCCTCGGCGCATCCGGTCAGTACGTGGTGATGAACAGTGCGAGGTGCGCTGTCACTCGTGCGGCGTGCTGGGCTGCGAAGTGCGCGGCGTGAGCCACGGCGCCGCCCTCAGCGCCACAGGAGGGTCGGAGATCCCGCCGACCCGTCGGGTTCGTACTCGCCCCGGTGCGCCTACCGACTCACCGCATCGCGTTCCGTCGTCACTCGCCCAGCAGGTCGGCCTCCCAGTTGATGCGTTGGATCTCGCTGTCGACCTCGCGCAGACGCTTCGCGACCTCGTCGGCGCGGAGGCGCAGCTCGCCCGCGGGCAGTGCTGAGACGGTGCGCAGTTCGCTGCGCAGCTGACGGAACCCGCTCGCACCGGTCGCCGCATCGGCGGCGGAGGTCAGCAGCGAGTGCTGCATCCGCAGTGTGTCCCGCGAGGCGAGCAGGTCGGTGACGGTCAGATCGGACGCGCCGCGAGTGATCGCGTTGGTGGCGTTGATGCGCGCGACCAGCACCCCGAGGGCGTCGACCGCGGCGATCGCCTCGAGCAACAGTGCGGCCGCATCCTCACCGGGCTCCTCGCCCTCCTGGTAGCGGGCGTTCGCCGCGATGCGTGCGCGCAGCTGCTCGATGCGCTTCTGCAAGTCACCGCGTTCCATCAGAGCTTCGGCTAGACGCATGATCCCAGTGTGGCGCACACCGACCTGTCGGCGCTGAGAAGGCGTCGACTCAGCTGGTGGTCGGAGTTCCCCCAGCTAGGCCCGGTCGGATGGGAAACACGACGAGCACCGCCCGCCTCTCGGCGGCGCGGCGCGAACCACGACGCCGAAGGAGAACATCCGATGGACATCCCCGCCCAGCAACAGCCGGTGCCCGGCACCGAGGCCGACCTGACGCCCACCGCCGACCACGGCGAGCAGAGCTACCAGGGGCGCGGCCTGCTCGAGGGCAAGGTGGCGCTCATCACCGGCGGCGACAGCGGCATCGGCAAAGCCGTCGCCATCGCCTACGCCCGCGAGGGCGCCGACATCGCGATCTCCTACCTCTCGGAGGAGGAGGACGCGAAGGACACCGCGCACTGGGTGGAGCAGGCCGGCCGCCGCGCCATCCTGCTGCCCGGCGACGTCGCAGACCCCGACCAGTGCCGCTACCTCGTGCAGAAGACCGTCGAAGACCTCGGCGGACTCGACATCCTGGTCAGCAACGCCGCCTTCCAGATGTCGCGGCCGAGCCTGCAGGAGACCCCCGACGAGGAGTGGGACTTCACGGTCGCGACGAACCTCAGCGCGTTCTTCCACCTGTCGAAGGCCGCCGAGCCCCACCTGAAGGCCGGGTCGGCCGTCATCGCCACGTCGTCGATCCAGTCCGACTCGCCGAGCCCCGACCTGCTGCCCTACGCGATGACGAAGGCCGGGCTCGCGAGCATGATCGCGTCGCTCGCCCAGCTGTGGGGCGAGAAGGGCATCCGCGTCAACGCGGTCGCGCCGGGACCGATCTGGACGCCGCTCATCCCCGCGACCATGCCTCCCGAGAAGGTCGAGGACTTCGGCGGCGACACCCCGCTCGGTCGAGCGGGCCTGCCCGCCGAGCTTGCTCCCGCCTATGTGCTGCTCGCCTCGGATGAGGGCAGCTACATCTCCGGCGCGGTGCTGCCCGTCACCGGCGGGAAACCGATTCTCGGAGCCTGACCGTCAGGTCGAGCGTTCGACGGGCTTCCGACGCCCGCGTCGTCTCTCAGGCGGCGTGGGCGTCGAGGTGTCGGAGCAGTCGGCCGAACTGGTCGGTCGGGGCGCCGTGGTGCTCGGGGTGCCACTGCACGCCGAGGATCGGGAGATCGTCGTGCGCGATGGCTTCGACGATGCCGTCCTCGCTCGATGCGGCGGCGCTGAGCCCGCGACCGAGCCGGGCGACCGCCTGGTGGTGCGAGCTCTGCACCTCTTCGCCGGGTCGGATGGCACCACGGAGCCGCCCGCCCGCGAGGTCGACGGTGTGGCGGGTGAAGGAGCCGGCGCCGGGACGGTCGACGCGGTGGTGGTCGGTGTCGTCGAGGTGCTGGATGAGGTCGCCGCCGAACGCGACGTTGACGATCTGGTGCCCGCGGCAGATGCCGAGCACGGGTACCCCGATGGTGGCCGCTTCGGCGATCGCGGCGAGCTGCGCCTCGTCGGCCGCCTCGCGGTGGTTTCCGCCGCCGACGTAGTCGAGAGGGCCGCCGTAGAAGTCGGGGTGCACGTCTTCGCCGCCGACGATGACGACGAGGTCGCTGGCGCGGACGACCTCGAGGGTGGCCGTGACGGATGCGTCGCCGCTGGCGTGCAGCCGCGGCTGCCACCCGAGCGAGCGGATGGTGGCGAGTGCCGAGAGGTTGAGCTCGTCGGCGAGCCGCTGGTACCGCGGGTTCGTCTCGCGCGACTCGGTGACGTGCAGGACGGCGACGCGACGTACTGTCATCATGTCCCCTCTCCTGCGGCGTAGGTGTCGACGATATGCCGCGGGGCGCGGAGGCGCCTGGAATATGACGCCGCGCTACGGCGGTGCGGTGATCTCGGCACTCCGGTCTCGATGCGCTTCGCTTACTCGACCCGTCTCGATACGCTCCTCCGTCGCTACTCGACGACCGGGTTCATCCCGCCGGTTGAGCGCAGCGATACGAAGGACACGACTCCCACACCGGTCGTCGAGTAGGGCGAAGCCCGTATCGAGACGGCTCGAGTAAGCGAGGAACGAGCGCACCGAGAGCGCAGCCCCGGAGTTCGGCACTGCGGTCTCGATGCGCTCCGCTTACTCGGCGACCGGGGCTGCTCGCGCAACTGGGAGGTGGCTCCGAGACGGGGGTGTGTCCGCTTCCCGGTTCTACCCTGGCGCCGTAACGGAAAGGACGGCACGACGATGACCACTCCCCCGCACACCTACCCGACCGGCGTCCCCAGTTGGATCGACCTCGAACGCGTCGACACCCGCGCCGCCACCACCTTCTACAGCGCGGTGCTCGGCTGGGAGTTCACCGTCGCAACTCCTCCGGGCGTAGAGCCGCAGTACCTGGTCGCGACCCTCGACGGCGCGGACGCCGCGGCGATCAGCGGGCCGACCGAGGCCGACTCGCAGTGGAACACCTATATCGCCGTCGACGACGTCGAGACCTACGAGAAGAAGGTCGAAGCGGCGGGCGGCAGCGTGCTCGTTCCGGCCCAAGACATCGGTCCCGCCGGCCGGCTCGCCGTCTGCGCCGACCCCGCGGGGGCCGAATTCCGGCTCTGGCAGGCGAAGAACCGGCTCGGCGTGCAGGTCACCAACATTCCCGGTGCGTGGAACTTCAGCATCCTCGACACCCCCGACCCGCGGGCCGCCTTGCAGTTCTACTCCGCGGTGTTCGGCTGGACGTCGATCGGTTCCGACTCGGCGCTCGGCGATCTGATGGTCGCGCAGCCGGGCTACGGGCAGCACCTCACCGACACCGTCGACCCCGACATCTTCGAGCGACAGGTCGGCGCACCCGAGGGGTTCGCCGATGTTGTCGCGGGCATCGGTCCGAGCATCGATGGGGAGCCTGCGCGCTGGCGGGTGCAGTTCTCGGTCGAGGACCGCGAGGCGGCGATCGCGTCGGCGACGGAACTCGGTGCCACCGTCGTGTCCACTCGGGAGACCGACTGGACCCACGAAGCACTCATCCGCGACCCCGCCGGCGCCGTCTTCACCGCCAGCCAGTTCGTCCGCGCCTGAGCCACCAACTCCCCGCCCGCCCCGCGAAGCGAGTCAGGCGGCATTGACAACCCATCGCGTCTCCACCGGCGCCGCATCGCCATCGCATCGGGCGCGCATAGCGACGGCTGACTGACTGGACCACGACCGATCGAGAGGACGAGTCATGGCGAAGAGAAGCACCCGCGAGTGGCGGGACCCGCACGGCGAGGAGATCGACGAGGAGGATCGCGGCCTCGTCTACGACGTGCAGACCCTGGTCGACCGGCGGCGCGTGCTCGGTCTGTTCGGCGGGATCTCTGCGACAGCGCTGCTCGCGGCGTGCGCTCCCCTCACCGGCACCACGAGGACGACCGCCTCCACGCCGTCGAGCACGTCGACCCCGTCACCGACGGCGACGTCGGCCACCTCCCCGCTGACCGAGGTGCCCGACGAGACCGGCGGCCCGTATCCCGCCGACGGGTCGAACGGCGTCAACGTGCTCGACGACTCCGGCATCGTGCGCAGCGACATCCGGTCGAGCTTCGGATCATCAACGACCGTCGCCGAGGGCGTTCCGTTGACCATTCAGCTGGGGGTGCGCGACGCCGCAACCGGAGCCGCCCTCACCGGCGCGGCGGTGTACCTGTGGCACTGCGACCGCGCCGGGAACTACTCGCTCTACAGCAACGGCCTCGCGAACGAGAACTACCTGCGCGGGGTGCAGGAGGTCGACGCGAACGGCACCGTCACCTTCACGTCGATCTTCCCCGCCTGCTACTCGGGACGCTGGCCGCACATCCACTTCGAGGTGTACTCCGACGTCGCGACCGCCGTCGCGTCGGGACCCATCGTGAAGACGTCGCAGATCGCGCTGCCGGTCGAAGCGTGCACCGCAGTGTACGCGACGAGCGGGTATGAGCAGAGCGTCCGCAACGTCGCGCAGGTGTCCCTCGGATCCGACAACGTCTTCGGCGACGACGGCGGCATCCACCAGATCGCGACCATGTCCGGATCCGTCGCCGCCGGGTACACGGCGGCGCTCACCGTCGGGGTGTAGCCGGATCGGTCAGCGGCCGAGCGTCTTGCGGCGGCCTCGGTGCTCGAGGAGCGGCCATCCCGCGGCGACCGCGTGCGCGCGCAGAGCACGGTCGGGGTTGACGGCGGTCGGGTGACCGGCGAAGCCGAGCAGCGGGAGGTCGTTGTGCGAGTCGCTGTAGGCGAAGCAGTCGGCGGGGGCAACGCCGGCGCGCTCGGCGAGCTGCGCGGCAACGACTGCCTTCGCGGCGCCGTGCATCACCGAGCCGTCGATCTCACCCGTGTAGTGCCCGTCCGCCTCGATGAGCCGGGTGCCGACCGCTCCGGTGAGACCGAGCCGTTCGGCGATGAGGCCGGCGAGCACCTGCGGGGTCGCGGACAGCAGCCACACCTCGTGACCGTCGGCGATGTGCTGCCGAGCGAGGGCGACGCTCTTCGGCCACAGCGCCGACTCGGTGTAGTTCTCGTAGATATCGCGGGCGATCGCGTCGATCCGCACCACGGAGATGCCCGCGGCGAGCTGCAGCGCGCGGGCGCGGATCTCGTCGAGGTGCGACAGGTTCTCGCCGCGGCTGGCGAAATGGCGGGCCTTCCAGGCGAAACGGGCGATGTCGCGGTTGGAGACGAGACCTCCGCGGTGCATCCCGCGCGCCAGGTGGAACAGCGATGCTCCGCGAAGCAGCGTGTTGTCGATGTCGAAGAACGCGACTGCGCCGACCGGTCTCACCATGGCCGGTCAACCCTAACCGGCATCCGGAGCCGTCACGGTCGGCGCGCGCGACGGATGCGGATCGGCCCCTTCGCGGTCGACGGGTCGACCACCGAGCCGCGCTGCGTGATCTCGACCTCGCCCTGGGCGACGAGTCGGCGGGCGGCGCGGCGCACCGGCTCCATCAGGTCGCGCCACTCGTCGGCCGACTCCGACCGGGCCACCTCCGAGGGGCAGATCGTGGCCGACTCGGCGCGCGTCGACAGCAGCTCGAGGATGCGCCGCTCGTAGCGTTCGTCCGCCTCGGTCAGCTTCGACCGGCGGCAGGAGTCGCTGCAGTACTTGACCTCGTCGAAGGAGCGCTCCCACTTCTTGCGCCACTCGATGCGGCGCCCGCAGACCGCGCAGGTCTTCTCTTTCCGGGCGGCGGGAACGGCGGTTCGGCGGTGCGACATAGGACCTCGATCTTCGTCGCCGACCCTGGCCGTTGCCTCAGCGTGCCCGCGATCACGCCCGCGACCGCGACAGCCGGCGGATTCCGGTCCAGGCTGCGCGCCAGCCGAGCAGGAGCACGCCAAGCACGAGGACGGTGACGATCACGAACGGCAGCTCGGCGCTGTCGCCGGTGGCAAGGCGCAGCAGGAGGCCGAGGATGGTGGTGGTGAGCCACACGATCAGGCCGGAGGCGACGCTCGTGGCTGCGAGTCCGGAGCGGAGGAGCCAGCCGACCTGCAGCGCGGCGAAGAAGGGCAGGAAGGTGGTCGCGAATCCGGCGAGGTCCTCGCCGTGACTGCGCCGCCCGAGGAGCACGAACGCGGCGACGAGGGCGGCGTCGACCGCCCAGGCGACGAGGGCGGGACGGTCGATGCGCACCTGACGACGCTAGCGCGCTCGGCGCGATGGTCTCGATGCGCTTCGCTTACTCGACCCGTCTCGATACGCTCCTTCGTCGCTACTCGACGACCGGAAACAGCCCGCTCGTTGAGCGAAGCGATACGGAGGCGACAGTCCCACCTGCGCCCATGGTCTCGATGCGCTTCGCTTACTCGACCCTGGGCCCATGGCGCACGCTTGCGCCAGGGACTCGATACGCTCCTTCGTCGCTCCTCGACGACCGGGATTTCGGTCGTCGAGTAAGCGAAGCGCACCGAGTCCCCCGCGAGGAACGAGCGTATCGAGAGCGCAGCCGCCGCACCCCTTCGTATCGCTTCGCTCAACGGACGGGGCGGTAGCCGGTGCGGTGGAAGAGGCCCGGGTAGTCGACGACGAACGCATCCGGATCGACCAGCAGTTCGCGCGAGAACCCGGAGTCCAGCGACTCGAACAGCACCCGGTCGGCGCCGAGACGCGTGTACCGCTGCGGGTCGGGCAGGACGTTCAGGTCGTCGTCGACCCACGCGACCACCACCTCCGCCGACGCCCCCACCTCGAGCCCGAGCCGCCGCAACGGCAGCGTGTTCGTGAATGGGCTCACCACCAGGTCGATGTCGACCGCACCGTCGAGATCATCGCGGACCGTCCCGTCCACCACCCACCCGCACTCCGCCGAGTGTTCGAGCGTCACCGCGCAACCGCCGATCATCGCGATCCGCAACGATCGAAACGTCCAGTCGGAGTCGAGCCGCACCTCGTAGCGGTACCGGGTGCCCGACCGATCCACTTCCGAGCGCGCGAGAAGCGACCCGCCGTTCGTGAGTCTCAGCCGTTCGGTCGACGCCGGATCGGTACCGGTCCAGTGGTACTCCGTCACCACGTCAGAGTCCTCCCGCGACCTTCGAACGCACCCAGCTTCACGCCCCCGCGGGCACCCGTGTCGATTTGCGCACGCCAAGACCATGTGTCTAACCTGTCCGCGGACATGTGACTGGTCATGCAGGCAGGATCCGAACGATGAGTGCGTAAGCGCTTGCGGTCGGGTCCTTTTTTATTGCCCGAAACTGCATCGCCGGGAGCGCATCGGAGCGTGTATGTCCGCCCGCACCAAGGAGAACCATGACCACGCAGGAGAACGCGAAAGCGATCCTCGAGAACGTCGGCGGAGCCGCCAACATCTCGAACCTCCACCACTGCTCGACCCGTCTGCGGTTCGCGCTGAACGACGAGACCAAGGTCGACGCCGACGCCCTCAAGGCGATCCCGGGCGTCATCGGCGTCGTGACCGGCGCGCAGACCCAGGTCATCGTCGGCACCGCCGTCGCCGACGTGTACCGCGCGGTCGAGAAGGAGCGCACCAGCGGCGGCTCCGGCCCCGCCCAGGCCGGCGGCGGCGCTGCGGCCCCGAAGCGCGGGTTCTCCTGGAAGCGCACCGGCTCGGCGATCATGGACTTCGTCGTCAGCGTCTTCACGCCGATCATCCCCGCCATCGCGGGTGCCGGCATCTTCAAGTCGCTGCTCGTACTCGCGTCGGCCGTCGGCTGGCTCGCGACCGACAGCGACGACTACCGCCTGCTGTCCGCGATCCCCGACGCGGTGTTCGGCTTCCTGCCGCTGCTCGTCGCCTACACGAGCGCGAAGAAGCTCGACGTCAACCGTCCGGTCGCCCTCGGCCTCGTCGGCGTGCTCGTCTTCCCCGCATTCACCGCCCTGCTCGCGCAGGAGGGCGGCGTGCAGCTGTTCGGCCTCACCGTGCCGAACGTCAACTACAACGCGCAGGTGTTCCCCGCGATCCTCGCCGTGCTCGCCCTCTGGGGTGTCGAGCGCTTCTTCATGAAGATCACGTGGAGCCCCATCCGCACCTTCTTCGTGCCGCTAATGTGCTTCATCATCGTCGCGCCGATCATGATCTTCCTGCTCGGCCCGCTCGGCTACTTCCTCGGCTCGCTGCTGACGAGCGCCATGCTCGGCCTGTACAGCGGACTCGGCTGGGTCGCCGTCGCCCTGATGGCCGCCATCCTGCCGCTCATCATCTCGGTCGGCATGCACAAGGCGTTCATTCCCCCGACCATCGCCACCGTCGGCGCGACCGGCCGCGACCCCTTCTACCTGGTCGCCTCGCTCGCCCACAACCTCAGCGAGGCGGGCGCGAACCTCGCCGTCGCCGTGCGCACCAAGAACACCACGCTCCGCGCGACCGCGCTGTCCGGCGGCATCTCGGCGCTGTTCGGCATCACCGAGCCCGCGCTCTACGGTGTGACCCTGCAGAACCGCCGCACCCTGGCCGCCGTGATCGTCGGAAGCCTGTCGGCCGGTACCTACCTCGGACTCACGCAGGTCGCCGCGTTCGCCGTCGTCAGCCCGGGGCTTGCGAGCTTCTCGATGTTCGTTGATGCGCTTAACCCGATGAACATCGTGAACGCCGCGATCGGCCTCGTCATCGCCGTCGTCGTCTCGTTCGTCGTCTCGGCGCTGCTCTGGCGCGACTCCGACTCGGGCACCATCCGTGCGCTGAACAAGGAGTCGGGCGTCGAGAAGGAGCAGGATCTCTCCCCCGCGCCCGGCGACGCCGCGACCGGACCCGTCCACTCCCGCGTCGTCAGCCCGCTGACCGGTGAGGTCGTCGCACTCAGTGCGGTCGACGACGCCGTCTTCTCGGCCGGGATCCTCGGCGACGGGGTCGCGATCCGCCCCACCGACGGCGCGGTGCGCGCGCCGATCTCGGGCGTCGTCACCACGCTGCAGGACTCGAAGCACGCCATCGGCATCCGCGGCGATGACGGCGTCGAGGTGCTCGTGCACGTCGGTCTCGACACCGTGCAGCTGAACGGTGCGCCGTTCACCGCCCACGTCGCTCAGGGCGACCGCGTCGAGGCCGGGCAACTGCTCGTCACCGCCGATCTCGCCGCCATCACCGCCGCCGGCTTCGACACGGTCACCCCCGTCGTCGTCGTCAACTCGGCCGACCACCCCGTAACCGTGCACGCCACCGGATCCGTGACCGCCGGCGACGCGCTCGTGAGCGCCGCCGCGAACAGCGCCGCCGCGAACGAGAAGGAGCTCACCCATGGCGCTGCCTGAGAACTTCCGCTGGGGCGGGGCACTCGCCGCCAACCAGGTCGAAGGCGCCTGGCGTGAAGGCGGCCGCGGCCCCGCCGTGTCCGACGTCGCGACCTACAAGCCGAAGATGGACCCGCGCGAATACGCGGCGCACCACATCCACACCGTCGAGAGCATCACGAAGGCGATGGCGGACGACGACACCGTCTACTACCCCAAGCGCCGCGGCATCGACTTCTACCACCGCTACCCCGAAGACCTCGCGCTCTTCGCCGAGATGGGCTTCACCACCCTTCGCGTGTCAATCGCCTGGACCCGGCTCTACCCGACCGGCGAGGAGCTCGAGCCGAACGAGGAGGGCGTCGCCTACTACCTCGCCCTGTTCGAGGAGATGCAGCGCGTCGGGATCGAACCGCTCGTGACACTGTCGCACTACGACCCGCCGCTCGCCCTCGCCCTGAAGCACAACGGGTGGGTGGAGCGGCGCACCATCGAGCTGTTCGAGCGGTTCTCGCGCACCTGCTTCGAACGCTTCGGGCACATCGTGAAGCTGTGGCTCAGCTTCAACGAGATCGACGGCATCATCCGCCACCCGTTCACCTCGGGCGCGATCATCGAGGAGACCGTCGAGGGCAGCCTCGAGCAGGCCTGCTACTCGGCGCTGCACCACCAGTTCGTCGCCTCCGCCCGCGTCACGAAGACGCTGAAGGAGCTGTGGCCCGAGGCGCAGATGGGCTGCATGCTCACCATGCTGACCACCTACCCCAACACCTGCCACCCCGACGACGTCGCGGCGACGCAGGCGAAGGAGCGGCTGCTCTACCTCTGCACCGACGTGCAGGCGGGCGGCGCCTATCCGGTGCTCGCTCTCAAGGCGCTGGAGCGGAAGGGCGTCACCATCCCGTTCGAGGAGGACGACGTCGAGGTGCTCCGCGAGCACCCCGTCGACTTCATCTCGTTCAGCTACTACATGTCGATGACCGAGTCGGTGCGCCCCGACGCCGAGCGCACCCCCGGCAACACGGTGCTCGGGGTGAAGAACCCGTTCCTCGAGTCGAGTGAGTGGGGGTGGCAGATCGACCCGGTCGGCCTGCGCATCTCGCTCATCGACCTCTACGACCGCTACGGCAAGCCGCTCTTCATCGTGGAGAACGGTCTCGGCATGCGCGACGAGCTGAACGACGACGGCACCATCCACGACCCGTACCGCATCGACTACTTCCGCGCGCACTTCGAGCAGATGATCGCCGCCGTCGAGGAGGGCGTCGACCTGATGGGCTACGTCAGCTGGGCGCCGATCGACCTGATCAGCGCCTCGACGTCGCAGATCAGCAAGCGCTACGGGTTCATCCACGTCGATATGGACGACCTCGGGCATGGCAGTCTTGAACGTCGACGCAAGGACTCGTTCTTCTGGTACCAGAAGGTCATCGCGACGAACGGATCCGACCTGGCGTGACGTCGGCGACCCTCCCCGCTGAGGCGGGGTCGCTGCGGACGTCGACGGAGACTGACATGCAGACCATCAAGAAGGTGCTCAACTCGAGCGTCGTGCTCGTCGAGGACGAGCGCGGCGTCGAGCGCGTCGTGCTGGGCAAGGGCATCGGCTTCGGGCAGAAGCCCGGTGCCCCTGTCCAAGCCGACGCGGTCGACCAGGTCTTCGTGTCGCTGCCCGACGCCGACCAGCGGAACCTGGTAGAGCTGCTCGCGCAGATCCCCGCCGAGTTCGTCGACATCACCCGCTCGATCGTCGCCGACGCGACGGCGAACGGGCTCGAACTCGACCCGCACGTATACCTGACTCTCACCGACCACCTGAACTTCGCCGTCGAGCGGCAGCGTCGCGGCATGAAGATCGTGAACCGGCTCGTGTGGGAGGTGAAGACGGTCTATCCCGCGCAGTACGCGGTGGGGATGCGCGCCGTCGACACCCTGCGTGAGCGGCTCGGCGTCGAACTGCCCGACGAGGAGGCGGCGAACATCGCCTTCCACCTCGTCAACGCGGCCGTCGGCAAAGCCGGGGTCGACTCGATGCAGGTGGTGCAGCTGATCAGCCGCATCGCCCAGATCGTGTCGCACACCGGCGCCGCGCAGCTCAGCCGCGACGACCTGCACACCTCGCGCTTCGTGGCGCACCTGCAGTACTTCGCCGAGCGCTTCTTCGACGGGAAGCTCTCGACGAGCGACGACGACTTCCTCTTCACCACTCTGAGCGAGCGCTACCCGAAGGCCGTCGACTCGGCCGAGCGGGTGCGCAGCTTCGTTCAGAAGGAGTACGAGGTGGCGCTGCCCAACGAAGAGGTCGCCTACCTGGCGCTCCACATCGCCCGCAACTCCCCCGAATGACGGATGCGGCAGAACCGCCGCACCCGCCCCACCCGATCCACCACGAAAGGCACTACCCCTATGGCACAGCGCACCGCGACGATCGCGTCGAGCGTCGGACTGCACGCCCGTCCCGCCGCCATCTTCTCGAAGGCCGCCGCCGCGGCGACCGGACACGACGTGAAGATCACGGTGAACGAGAAGACGGTCGATGCCAAGAGCATCCTCGGCATCATGGGGCTCGCCGCGAAGCACGGCGACACCGTCGTGCTCGACGTCGACGGCGCCGACGCCGATCGAGTGGCCGACGAGCTGCACGCGCTGCTCGAGTCCGACCTCGACGCCGCGTGAGCACTGCTGCGTGAGCACCGCTGCGCGACTGCATCTCGTCCGGCACGCCGAGACCCTCTTCAACATCCGCCGCCAGCTGCAGGGCTGGTGCGACTCGCCGCTCACCGAACACGGTGAGCGGCAGGTCGCAGCGCTCGGCGAACGGATGCGCGACGTTCCACTGACGGCCGCCTTCATGAGCGACCTCACCCGCACCCGCACCACGATGGCGGCGGCCCTGCGGCATCATCCGTCCATCGAGCCGGTGCCGCTCGTCGAGTTGCGGGAGTGGAACTTCGGCGGCTTCGAGGGGCAACCCAACGACTCGCTGTGGGATCCGGTGTTCTCGGGTCTCGGCGCGGACTACGCCGATGTTCCCGGCACCTGGCCGGCGATGACCGAGAACGGCTTCGATTCCCTGCTCGACGCCATCGCCGCGGCCGACCCGATGGGGCGCGCCGAGACGGGAGTGCAGGTGCGCGAGCGGATCGAGAGCGGGCTCGCGACCGTGCTGCGCGCGGTCGAAAGCGGCGGGGATGTGCTGGTCGTGACGCACGGCAGCGTGATGCAGAGCATCCTGCGCCACCTCGTGCCGGCGCATCGGATGCTGCCCGGCTTCCCGAACTGCGGAGTCGTCACAGTCGAGTGGGCCGACGGTGCCGGCACGGTCGGCGAGGTCGACGCCTCCTGCTCGCTACCGGAGCCGGCGGCCGCGGCCCGCTGAGCCGCGCGACCTGCGAACCTGGTCGCTGAGGAGGCCGTTCACGGCTGTCGCGATGCGACACACTCCGGGATCTGCCGTCCCTCGGACCGCCGTGCGGGGAGGGCGAGCTGGGCTGGCTTCACGCTCAGGCGACGAGCGCCGCCGCTCCGGGTGCCGAGAGCGTCAGCACCGCGCGCACGACGCGCTCGCTCGTTTGCAACTCTTCCTCGATGGCGTTGAGGCGCGCGGCCACGGTGTGCTCGGTCTCGTCTCCGACCAGGTCGACCGCGGCGACCAGGAACACTCTCGCCGGGCCGACGTACTCGATGTGCAGGTACGACACCGACGCGATCTCGGGGTGCTCGCCGAGCCGTCCGAGCGCCGCTCGCCGCACCCGCTCGTCGACCACCTCGCCGACGATGAAGCGACGATTGCGCTGGATCAGTACCACCGCGACCGCGCCCAGGAGCAGGCCGACGAGGATCGATCCGATCGCGTCGGGGATCGGCGACCCGGTGATCTGGTGCAGCAGGATGCCGGTGAACGCGATGAGCACGCCGATGAGCGCGGCCGCGTCCTCGAAGAACACCGCACGCACCGTGGGGTCGGAGGTCGACAGGATCTCGTCGAACAGGTCGCGTTCGTTCTCGCGTGCCGTTCCGCGGGCCTGCACGACTGCGCGCCGGAACGAGATGCCCTCGAGGATGAACGCGAGGGCCAGCACGATGTACGAGACGAGGTAGTTGCCGGCCTCCTCGGATTCGAAGAGCTCCTGGACGCCGTGGAACACCGACACTGCGGCTCCGACGGCGAAGAGTCCGAACGCGGCGAACAGGCTCCATACGTACGCGTCGCGACCGTGGCCGAGCGGGTGCCGTTCGTCGGCGGGCCGGCGCGAGCGGCGGTCGGCCATCAGCAGGAAGATCTCATTGCCGGCATCGGCCCACGAGTGCGCCGCCTCAGCGAACATCGAGGCCGCCCCGGTGATTACGGCGGCGAACGTCTTCGCGATAGCGATGAGCGCATTGGCGGCGAGAGCGATGACGACCGTGAGAGTCGATCCGCTCCCCTGCTTCTCGGTTGCTGCGTCATCCACGGGAAGATCCTGTCACCTGCTCGCTGAGGACCCCGCCCGCGCACCCTGGTCCCGCACCCTGGTCGCTGAGGAGGCCGCCCGCGGCCGTCGCGAAGCGCGGGACCGCAACAGGGCGCCGAACTCTGCGCACCAACGACTCATGTCATTTCGCGACGGGCCTGGCGGCCCTCCTCAATGACCAGAACACCCTGCTCGCTGAGGAGGCCGCCCGCGGCCGTCGCGAAGCGCGGGACCGCAACGGGGCGCCGAACTCGGCGCACCAACGACTCATGTCATTTCGCGACGGGCCTGGCGGCCCTCCTCAATGACCAGAACACCCTGCTCGCTGAGGAGGCCGTCCACGGCCGTCGCGAAGCGCGGGACCGCAACAGGGCGCCGAACTCGGCGCACCAACGACTCATGTCATTTCGCGACGGGCCTGGCGGCCCTCCTCAATGACCAGAACACCCTGCTCGCTGAGGAGGCCGTCCACGGCCGTCGCGAAGCGCGGGACCGCAACAGGGCGCCGAACTCGGCGCACCAACGACTCATGTCATTTCGCGACGGGCCTGGCGGCCCTCCTCAATGACCGGAACAACCTGGTCGCTGAGGAGGCCGTCCACGGCCGTCGCGAAGCGCGGGTCCGCAACAGGGCGCCGAACTCGGCGCACCATCGACTCATGTCATTTCGCGACGGGCCTGGCGGCCCTCCTCAATGACCAGAACACCCTGGTCGCTGAGGAGGCCGTCCACGGCCGTCGCGAAGCGCGAAGCCGCCAGAAGGCGATGTCGGAGGGTGGTGGAAGAGTGCAGTCATGGCGGGGCGCACGACGACACGGTTGGCCGAAGAGGCCGTCGCGTTGGCGACGCGCGCCGACGTGCTGGCCGCTCGGCCGGAGTCGTCGACGGTCGTCGAGTCACTGATGGCGGCGACCGACGCCGATCTGCTCGCCATGCACCAGCACGCGGTCGAGGTCCTTCGGCTCGCCGAGGCCGTCGTCGTCGCCGCGGCGGGCGAGGTCGCGCGGCGCAGCGAGCCGACGGTGCCCGAGCCGCTCGCGCGCCGGTCGGGCGAGAAGAACGCGGTCGAGCTGCTGGCGAAGCGCACCAAGCAGTCAGAGGCTGACATCGCGATGCACTGCGCGCTCGGCTTGGCGGTCACCCCACGCGAAGGCATCACCGGCGAGATCCTCCCGTCGTTCCTTCCTCACCTCGCCGGCGCACTCAGCGATGGGCTGCTCAGTGCCCGTGCCGGTCGCGAAATCGTCCGGGCACTCGCGAAGATCGGGCCGCACGCCACCGTCGAAGGATTCGAGTGGGCCGAAGGCTTCCTCGTCGACGGCGCAGTGTCCGACTGGACTGCCACTCAGCTTCGAGACGTCTGCCGGATGCTGCCCGATCAGTTCGATCCGGACGGGGTGGAGCCGCGCGAGAAGGCGGCGCGAGCCCGCGTCGAGCTCACCAAGCGCCAGGTCGACGACAACCTCTTCGAGTACCTGCTCCGCGTCGACGCCGAGGGCTCCGCCTACGTCGACGCGGCCCTCGATGCCCGCACCGCTCCTCGACGTCAGGTCAGATTCTGCGAGGTCGACGGTGGTGATATCGACGACGCGGACACGGCCGAAAGCGAACTCCTTCCAGACCCGACGGAATGGGACGACCGCAGCTGGAAGCAGAAGCGCGCCGATGCCTTCGTCGACCTCGCCCGCGACAGCGGTCCTCCACATCTCATCCGAAATGGCTGCCACCGGTCAGGGAGCCGCCTGGTTCGAAGGCGTCGCCGCCGCAGTGTCGGCGGCCACGGTGAAGCGGGTCCTGCAGTGCGCCGAGATCGTCACGGTACTGCTCGACGGACGAGAGCAGCCGCTCCGACTGGGAGCGACGAAGCGCTACTTCACCGCCGCCCAGCGCAGAGCGATGGCCGCCCGCGACGGCGGCTGCGTCTGGCCGGGATGCACCGCTCCCCCGCGGTGGTGCGACGGAGCTCACATCGACCCGTGGTCGGCATCCCAATGCACCGACATCGAGAACGGCGTTCTCCTCTGCCACTTCCACCATCGCCGATACGACGAAGACGGGTGGACGTTGCAGATGATCGACGGGGTGCCGTGGTTCACACCGCCATCCCACATCGACTCCACTCGAAGACCCCGCCGCGGCGGAAGAGTGAAGATCCCGCAGCACTGAGGAACCGGCGTCGCTTGGCGCTTCCGCTCCCACTCGCTAGCGTTCGAGGACCCCAACCCTCGCGGAGACCCCATGTCCGACGTGCTCGACCCTGCCAGCATCACCCGACACCTCCGACGTGATGTCCTTCTCGCAGCCGCGGGCGCTTTCGTTGTCGTCGCCGCCGTCGTGACCCTCGCCGCCTGGCTGCTCCGGCTCGACGCTGCCAGCTCTCTCGCGTTCGGCGTGATCGCTCTCGCATTCGTTCTTCTCACCGCCGAGATTCCGATCCTCATCCGCGATTGCCGTCTCACCGCACTGTCCGCTCGAATCGCACGTGAAGCAACCGACATCGACCTCGCCGCATGGTTGCGCCACGCCCTCCGCCATACGGGGCCTCTGCCGTCACCTCCGGACACGCAGATCGCGCGCCGGTACGCCCGATCCTTCCTCTTGAACATCCGCCTTCAACAGGCAAGTTCGAGGCTCGGATTCGCCACCATCGCGCTCATCGCGGTCGGCCTCGCAATGCAGGCCGGTCCTCTCGCCCCCTTCGCGTGGGGGTTGTTCGTCTTCGTCGTGGCTTCCGAGGTGGTCTTCATCCCGCTGCAACGCCGGCACGAGCGACGCGTACGCCGTGTCCTCGACTCCCTGCCGACCGAGACCGTGACGGCAGCGGGCTAGAGCACCTCGACCAGTGCGGCGACCGCGCGGGCGCAGTCCTCGTACGAGTTGTATAGCGGCGACGGGGAAAGGCGCAGCACGTCGGGCACTCGGGCATCCGCCGAGACGCCGAGCGCGTGCATCGCGTCGACGACCTCCTGCGACGACCCGTCGAGACGGTAGGACAGCTGCGCTCCGCGCCGATCTGCATCCGACGGCGTGAGCTGGTCCAGCCGACCTGCCTCCATCAGAGGAGCGACGAGCTCTTCGACGTATCCGGTCAGCCGCCGGCTGCGCGCAGCCAGCGAGGGCATCCCGATGCCAGCGGTGATTTCGGCCGCCGCGAGCACCGGCGCGAGCGACAGGATCGCCGGGTTGCTGATCTGCCACGCGTCGGCGGTCGCAGAAGGCATGAGGCGTTCGTGGTCGCCGAAGCGATCCGACACGTCCTGCCCGTACCAGCCGGCGAGACGCGGCAGATCGGCGCGGCCCAGGTGGCGCTCGTGCACGAACGCCCCGGCCACCGCACCGGGGCCGCCGTTCAGGTACTTGTACGTGCACCAGGCGGCGAAATCGACGTCCCAGTCGTGGAGAGCCAGTTCGACATTGCCCGCCGCGTGCGCCAAGTCCCAGCCGACGAGGCACCCCATGGCCCGAGCGGCAGCGGTGATCGCCGGGATGTCGAGCAGTTCGCCGGAGAGGAAGTTCACTCCGCCGAAGAGGACGACCGCGATCTGCTGCCCATGTCGCTCGAGCGTGTCGATGATGTCGGCGGTGCGCAGCGTGTCCTCGCCCTCCCGCGGCTCGAGAAGGAGGATCTCGACGTCGGGGTCGAGACCCCGCGCGGCGACATGGCTGCGGATCGCGAATACGTCGGACGGGAACGCGTGGCGCTCCATCAGCACCTTCGTGCGCGCGCCGCTCGGCCGGTAGAACGTGGTGAGCAGCAGATGCAGATTCACTGACAGCCCGTTCATCGCCACGGTCTCCTGCGGGAGGGCGCCGACGATCGACCCCATCGGCACGCGCAGCGCCTCGGCGTACCGGGTCCACGGCAGACGTCCCTCGTAGTGGCCGGCGTGCGCCAGGCCCGCCCACCGATCGAGCTCTGTCAGGACGGCGGCGCGAGCAGACTTCGGCTGCAGGCCGAGCGCGTTGCCCGAAAGATACGCGACCTCGCGATCGCCGTGCATCGGGAAGAGGAATTGGTCCCGAGCCGGCGCCTGGTCGCGGGCGTCCAGCTCGCGAGCGGTCGCCAGGTCGCTCATCGTCGGCCTCCCTCGACCGCGGCGAGGATGCGCTCCCTGGTCCGCCGCCACACTGCGCTGCCCGAATCGAGCACCGTGAAGTGGTCGCCCTCGCCCTCGATGGTGTCGACAGGCCCGGTGGCCGCGCGGGCGAGGCGTCGCGCCATCTCCCGGAAGTCGAGTGAATCGCGGTCGGTCTCGACGACCAGCCACGGCACCGAGTTGTGGCGCACCGCCATGGGCGACGCGTCGGCGTAGTCGGCGGGGAGCTCCGACGGGCGGCCGCCGAGCGCCATCTGCACGGCGCCTTCCCCCATGAAGCGGGCGTCCGCTTCGACGACATCGAGCACTCCGGTGAGGGAGACGGCGAGCGTCGGATGGATGTCGCCGCCCGCGGCGACATGCTCCGCCGCCTGCAGCGCGAGTTGCGCACCCGCCGAGAGCCCGACGAGCACGAGCGGGCCGGGCGCGATCTGCACGGCGAGCAGGATCGCCTCGCGCACGTCGGCGACGGTCTCCGCCCAGTCGTGAACGTCGGGGCGGCGATACTCGACGTTGAGCGCCGTGAGGCCGGCGGAGGCGAGATCGATGGCGAGGTCGTCCATCAGCGACGCCTGCCAACGCGACCGATAGAAGCCGCCGTGCAGCAGGACGACGGTGCCACGAGACTCAGCCGGGCGACGGACGTCGACGTACTGGTCGACGTCGCCGCCGTAGGAGACTCGCTCGGCGGGCGACCGCGCGGCGTCGATCGCGGCGAGCACCGCCCAGGCCATGTGGTCGAGGCCGAGCCCCGAAAGGTGATGACGCACGCGCGGATCGGTGTCCCGGGGCCGGCGCCCGAGGTCGAACCGGGTCACCGGCGCCGAGTCGACCCGGTCGCGGAACTCCAGCTCGGTCGCCCCGACGGTCATGCCCGGAACGAGGAGGACGGGAGAGGCGGCGGCCGAGTCGATCTCGGTCGGAAGCGCCGCGCGCGGCACCCGGCGGACCTCCGCCACCCAGTCCCGACGCCGGGCCGCGCCGGCGACCGTCTCGTCGAACAGGTCCGCGTCCACCGGGAGGTCGTCGGCGACCACGACGACGAGGGTCGCGGTCACCGTCGCGTCCGGTCGAGCAGGGGCACGACGGCCTCGCCGATGAGGGTGACTCCCCCGAGGTCGGTGAGCCCGTGCGGAGTGCCGAACTCGACGCGGTCGGCGCCCGCATCGATGATCGCCTGCGCCTGAGCGGCGACGTGCTCCGGCGTACCCGCGAACGCGAAGAGATCGAGGATGTCGTCGGGGATCGCGCGTCCGGCTGCCTCGTGATCGCCGTCGCGCAGACGGTCGCGAACGCCCGCGAGCAGATCGGCGGGGACCTCGACCGTCGGATCGAGTTCGGCGACGGCGTCGAGGTACATGGCGACCTCGCGGCGAGCCGCCGAGCGTGCGGCGGCGCCGTCGCGGTCGACGACGGTCACCGCGCCGAGCACCAGGCGGACGTCGTCGGCGCTGCGGTCGGCGCGCGCGGCTCCGGGTGCCATCCGATCCCGCATCACCGCGACCATGGCAGGGTTCGCGGTGCCACCGATCTTCATCTCATCGGCGATGCGTCCGGCGAGGGCGGCGCCCTGCGGCCCCCAGCTGCCGAGCAGCAGCGGCGGCCTCGTCCGCAGCACCGGGTAGCGCAGTGCGACGCCCGGCTGCAGCGCGAAGTACTCGCCATCGAAGCCCTCGCCTGTCCCCGAGAGCAGCGCGTAGATGAAGCCGGCGGCATCGCGCAGGTGCCCGACGGGTTTCGGCTGCTCGCGGCCGATGGCGTCGAGCCACGTCCCCTTCGCCAGCCCGAGGTACGCGCGTCCGTCACTCGCGAGGTCGAGCGCGGCGAGTTGACCGGCGATCTCGTACGGGTGCAGCGTGTACGGGTTCCAGCAGGCGGCACCGAGGCGCACCAGCGAGGTGGCGGCGGCCATCTCGAGCAGGGCCGCGATGGGCGGCTGGAACAGCAGGTCGCTGAACACGCTGAGCACGTCGATGCCGTACCGCTCGGCGGTCCGCGCGATGGCGGCGTACTCGCCGGGCCGTTTGTCCGACTGGATGCCCAGACCGATCTCGATCGGCATCCGCTGCCCCTGTTCCGCGCCCATCAGGTCAGCTCATCCGACCGCATGGCGCAGAGCGCGCCACGTTCGATCCGCATGATGAGGCGCTCCTCGGGATCGGGGCAGGCGACGTACTGCTCGCCTTCGAGCCAGTCGTGCTCCGGCAGCTGACGCTGCTTCGCCGGGATGAGGGGCAGCACCGCCTGCAGGGCGTACATGCAGAAGTGACGCGGGATCTTCAGCCTGCTCGAGTGCACGATCTCGGCGTAGTCGCCGACGCGCATATCGCAGACCGACCGGCCCTCGATACGGTCGACGACGACCTTGATGTCGTACAGCTCCATGTCGGGCTTGCCATCGGAGCCGAGGTTCTCAGCGGGCATCGGTGTCCCTTCCGCGATCGCTCATCGGGCGGTGACGAGCAGGTCGTCGCGGACGACGTCGCCCGACTTCATCACCCAGCGGATGCCACGCAGGGCGCTGACGTCCTCGAGCGGATTCTCGTCCATCGCGATCAGGTCGGCCCGCTTGCCGACGTCGACGCTGCCGATCGCGTCGTCGGCTCGCAGCCAACGTGCCGGCGCGATCGTCGCCGCGCGCAGCGCCGCCGCCGGGTCGAGTCCGAACGCGGCCATGTGCTCGAGCTCGCGCACGATCGCGGTGGTCCCCTCGAACCGCCAGAACGGCGGCATGTCGCTGCCGAGCAGGATCTCGACACCCGCGTCGAGCGCCATCCGGTACGACTCGATGTGCCGGGGACCGGCGCCGAGCGAGCGCTCCTGCATCCAGGCCGGCACGCCGAGTTCGTCGAAGAAGGCGCCGCAGCGGGTCACGATGAGGGTCGGCACGAGTGCTGTGCCCCTCTCCGCCATGAGCGCCGCGACCTCGGGGGTCAGCTCGTAGCCGTGCTCGACGCAGTCGAGCCCGAGTTCGACGGCGCGGCCGATGATCGGCGCCGGGCCCGCGTGCGCGGTGACCTTGCGGCCCCACGCGTGGGCGATCTCGATGACGGAGGCCATCTCGTCGTCGGTCAGCTGCGGGGTGGCGATGCCCTCGTGCTCGCCCGCGATCCCGCCCGAGATCATCACCTTGATGAGGTCGGCGCCGGCCTTGATCTGGCTGCGCACCCCGGTGGCGAACCCGACGGGGCCGTCGCATTCGAGCGTGTCGTCCCCCTCGTGACCGTGCCCACCGGTGCAGACGAGGGCGCGACCCGCGGTGAAGATATCGGGACCCTGCGCGCGTCCGGCCCGGATCGCGTCGCGCAGCGCGAAGTCCGCGTGCCCCTTCTCGGCGACGCTGCGTACCGTCGTCACCCCGCTGTGCAGGGTGCGGCGTGCGCCGTCGGCCATGTAGAGCGCGAGCCCCGCCGCGTCGAGCGAGTTCAGCACCTCGCCCGCGCTGCCGGGCAGCGACAGCGACAGGTGGTTGTGCATGTTGATCAGCCCGGGCATGACGTAGGCGCCGTCGAGGTCGAGCTCCGCCGGGTTCGCTTCCGCGGCGGCGATCGCCGCGCGCACGTCGCTCTCGGCTCCGACCGCCTCGAGCAGTCCGGCGCGGATCCATAGCGCCCCCGGGGACGCGGTTCCGGCGACGACGTCGATGACCCGCGCGTCGGTCACGAGGAGCTCGTCCGGCTGGGCGGCACCCGCGAGGAAGAGGTCGATGTCGCTCACTCAGGGCCTTTCGTCGCCGGATGTCCTTCGCATCGTTTCACACGCGACACCTCGCGCGGCGCGCACGTCGGGGCGCGACACGCCGCTACGCTCGGCGTCGGCCCGCCGCGCGCCTCGCGCCCCCTCCGATCCCATCGGGCCGCAAGGAGCTAGCGATGGCACTTCCCTGGACTCTGCACGGCGACGGCAAGACCGTCGGCGCCGACGAGATCGTGCTCCCCGAGGAGCGACTCACATGGGGCCGCACGATCGGCTTCGGCATGCAGCACGTCGTCGCCATGTTCGGCGCGACCTTCCTCGTGCCGCTCATCACCGGCTTCCCGCCCGCAACCACCCTCCTGTTCTCGGGCATCGGCACGCTGTTGTTCCTGCTGATCACCCGCAACAAGCTCCCCAGCTACCTCGGCTCCTCGTTCGCGTTCCTCGCCCCGATCGGTGCGGCGACAACCACGGGCGGCCCCGGCACGGCGCTCGCCGGCATGATCATCACCGGCGCGATCCTCGCCCTCGTCGGCGTTCTCGTGCAGGTCGTCGGCACCCGCTGGATCGACATCCTCATGCCGCCGGTGGTGAGCGGCGCGATCGTCGCGCTCATCGGCTTCAACCTCGCACCCGCCGCGCGCGACAACTTCGCGCTCTCGCCGCTCATCGCCACCATCACGCTGCTCGCCATCGTGCTCTCGGCCGTGGTCTTCAAGGGCTTCCTCGGCCGCCTCTCCATCGTGATCGGCGTCGTCGTCGGCTACGTCGCCTCGGTCATCGCCGGCGAGGTCGACTACAGCGAGGTGGGCGACGCCGCGTGGATCGGTCTGCCGCAGTTCACCACTCCCACCTTCTCGGGAGACCAGATCGGCATCTACCTGATGTTCCTGCCCGTCGTCCTCGCGCTCATCGCCGAGAACGTCGGCCACGTGAAGGGCGTCGGTCAGCTGATCCGCCGCGACCTCGACCCCCTGACCGGACGCGCGCTCTTCGCCGACGGCATCGCGACCGTGCTCGCCGGCATCGGCGGCGGCTCCCCCACCACCACCTACGGCGAGAACATCGGCGTCATGGCCGCGACCCGCGTCTTCTCGACTGCCGCCTACTGGGTCGCCGGCTTCACCGCGATCCTGCTCGGACTGTCACCCAAGATCGGCGCGATCATCAACACCATCCCGCCGGGGGTCCTCGGCGGCGTTACCACCGCGCTCTACGGTCTGATCGGCATCATCGGCGTGCGGATCTGGGTCGAGAACAAGGTCGACTTCAGCCGACCGGCGAACCAGCTGACCGCCGGCATCGCCCTGATCATGGGCATCGCGAACTTCACGATCATGGCCGGCGACCTCAGCTTCAGCGGCATCGTCCTCGGCACCATCGCCGCGATCGTCGTCTACCACCTGATGACGGGCATCGCCCGCCTGCGCGGAACCGAGAAGCAGCGCCTCAGCTGACCGGACCGGTCCCGACAACGACTGCCGCCGCACTCGCGGCGGCCGTCGATGTCGGGGGCGCCGTTATCCTGGAAGGATGCCTTCGAACGGTGGCGCGCAGCCCTTCCTCGACGTGCGCGGCATCGCGCAACTCGTCGGTCCGCAGTCCTTCGAACGCGGTCAGGACTACGCCTCGCGCGGCAACGTGCTCGAGCTGTCGTGGGACGCCGACGAGTCGGTGCTCACCGGTCGGGTGCGCGGCGGCGCCCCGCGCCCCTACCTCAGCCGCATCCACTTCCCCGAGGACGCGGCGCAGAACATCACCAGCACCTGCACCTGCCCCGTCGGCGGCGACTGCAAGCACGTCGCCGCGACGCTGATCCGGCGCAACCTGCTCACCGTCCAGGAGCGCATCGGCGGCGGGATGCGGTGGGGCGAGATCGGCGGCGCCGTCACCGAAGAGGTGGTCGCCTCGAAGACCGCGACGCCGACCGCACCCGCCCCGAACGATTGGAAGTCGGCGCTCACCGCCCTCACCGTGCCGCGGAGCCTCGCCGACAACGGACCCACCGCGTACACCTCGATGGGGCTGCTGTTCGAACTGCGCGAGATGGGCGCGATACGCGACCGGTGGCGGGGCGCCTCCGCCCGCACGGCCGATGCCGCGACCCCCGACCGCGCCGATGTGCGCCTCGCCGTCCGACCCGTGACCCGGAGCGGTGCCGGCAACTGGGTCCGCAACACGGTCACTTGGAGCACGGTCGGCTACCACACCGGCCGCCTGCGCCTGAACCCCGACCACCAGAGCTGGCTCGGCCAGATCGCCGCCCTCGACCGGTCGACCCGTGGCAACTTCGGTTTCACCGAAGCCGACTGGATCTACCTCGACCACATCACGAGCCCGCTGCTGTGGCCCCTGCTGCAAAGCGCCGACGACCTCGGCATCGCGCTCGTCACCGGCAAGAAGGGCGACCCGATCGAGTTCGGGGACAGCGCCAGCATCGCCGTCGAGATCTTCGCGTCGAACGACTCCACCGGGAGTGCCGACGGGCCGCGCGACCTCCGGGTGGTCCCCGCCGTGCGCATCGGCGGCGAAGCCCGACCGGTGGCGACGACCCGTCTGATCGGCGACCACGGCCTGTACTCGTGGAGCTTCGACCCCGCCACCCGCCTCACGCTCGCACCGACATCGGCGCCAGTGTCGGGCGAGCAGCGACAGTTGCTGCGCAACCCGACGACCGTCGTCGTTCCCGCCGCCGACGCCGACGAGTTCCTCACCGAGTACTTCCCGACTCTGCGCCGCACGATCGCGGTGAGCAGCCCCGACGCGTCCGTCGACCTGCCGGCCGCCCCGTCGGCCGTGCTCGAGCTGACCGCGACCTTCGCGAAGGGCGACGTGCTGCGTCTCGACTGGCGCTGGCAGTACGGCCCCGATCGGGCGAAGCTCCCGTTCGCGACGGGCGACGGATTCCGCGACCCCGACGCCGAGACGAAGATCCTCCAGGAGGCCGCGGCCGCCGGCATCGCGGTCGCGGCGACCGACGCGACGACCCTGCACGGCGTCGACGCCGCCGAGTTCACCGAGCATCAGCTCCCCCGGATCCGAGAGATTCCCGGGGTCACGGTCGTCGTGATCGGCGACCAGCCCGACTACCGCGAGCTCTCCGGCGACCCCTCGCTGACGGTGTCGACCGTCGAGACCGACCAGCGCGACTGGTTCGACCTCGGCGTCATCATCACGATCGACGGCAAGAAGGTGCCGTTCGGTCCGATCTTCAAGGCACTCGTTAAGGGGCAGAACAAGCTCCTGCTCATCGACAAGTCGTACCTGAACCTGCGGCAGCCGGTCTTCGACCGGCTCCGCGACCTCATCCTCGAGGCCTCCGAGCTCGACGAGTGGGAGACCGGAGTCCGCATCAGCCGCTACCAGGCGGGCCTCTGGGCCGACTTCGAGGACCTCGCCGACGAGAGCGAGCAGTCGATCGCGTGGCGCGAATCCGTCGCCGGGCTGCTGGCCCTCGTCGACAAGGAGGGCGTCGACCACACGCCTCTGCCGACCGGGCTCGACGCGCAGCTGCGCCCGTACCAGCACGACGGGTTCGACTGGCTCGCCTTCCTCTGGGAGCACCGGCTCGGCGGTGTCCTCGCCGACGACATGGGACTCGGCAAGACGATCCAGACGCTCGCCCTGGCGGCGCACGCCGTCGAGACCCGGCCCGCTGCGCAGCGCCGGCCGTTCCTCGTCGTCGCTCCCACCTCGGTGGTCCCCAACTGGGTGAGCGAGGCGAAGCGGTTCACCCCCGGTCTGCGGGTCGTCGGCATCACCGAGACCGAGCGCAAATCGCGGGTCTCGCCGGCGTCGCACGCCGAGCAGGCCGACATCGTGATCACCTCCTACGCCCTGTTCCGCCTCGACTTCGCGGGCTACAAGGCGGTGAGATGGGAGGCTCTGGTGCTCGACGAGGCACAGTTCGTGAAGAACCCCGAGTCGAAGGCGCACGAGAACGCGGTGGAGCTCGACGCGGCGGTGAAGTTCGCGATCACCGGCACGCCGATGGAGAACAGTCTCACCGACCTGTGGTCGCTGTTCCGGATCGTCGCCCCCGGCCTGTTCCCCTCGTCCCGACGGTTCCGTGAGGACTACCTGCGGCCCATCACCTCGGGCAGCGGGCTCGACAAGCTGGCGACGCTGCGCCGCCGCATCCGGCCGCTCATGATGCGCCGCACGAAGGAGCTGGTCGCCGCGGATCTCCCGCCGAAGCAGGAGCAGGAGCTGAGGGTCGACCTCGCTCCCGCGCACCGCGCGCTCTACGACCGGTTCCTGCAGCGGGAACGTCAGAAGCTGCTGGGACTGCTCGCGGACATGAACAAGAACCGGTTCATCGTCTTCCGCTCGCTCACCCTGCTGCGCATGCTGAGCCTCGATGCATCGCTGCTCGACGAGAAGTACGCCGGCACGCCGTCGGCGAAGCTCGACGCCCTGCTCGAACACCTCGAGGACGTCATCGCAGAGGGCCACAAGGCGCTCGTCTTCAGCCAGTTCACCTCGTTCCTCGGCAAGGCGGGCGAGAGGTTGACGGCTGCGGGCATCGACTTCGAATACCTCGACGGGTCGACCACGCGGCGGTCGGAGGTGATCGACCGGTTCAGAACCGGTCCGGCCCCGGTGTTCCTGATCAGCCTCAAGGCGGGAGGCTTCGGCCTCAACCTGACCGAGGCCGACTACGTCTTCCTACTCGATCCGTGGTGGAATCCCGCCGCCGAGGAACAGGCCGTCGACCGCACGCACCGCATCGGGCAGACCCGGTCGGTGAACGTCTACCGGCTGGTCGCGAGCGGCACCATCGAGGAAAAGGTGATGGCGTTGAAGGAGCAGAAAGCGCGACTCTTCGACGCGGTCATCGATGACGACGCGATGTTCAGCGACTCCCTCACGGCAGACGACATCCGCGCGCTGCTCGACTGAACGAGCAGCGCGCGGATGCGGCGTGACCTTCGGGTCAGCGGCGGGCGCCGCGGCCCTTCACGCTGATGTAGATGAGCAGCACGATGATCGCGCCGATCACGGAGCCGATGATGCCGGCCGGCTGGAAGAAGCCGTCCTGCGAGTCGGCGCCGAAGATGAGGAATCCGAGGAAGCCTCCGACGAACGATCCGATGACACCGAGGACGATGGTCATGAGGATCGACATGCTCTGACGTCCCGGCACGATGAGCCGGGCGAGCGCACCCGCGATCAAGCCGATGACGATGATGCTGATGATGAGACCGATCACGGTGTTCCTTTCGACATGCGAACGGGACGCTTCCGCCCCGACACGACAAGTCGATCATCCACGGCCCGCTCATGCCAGCTGACCAGCCGACACTCAGCTGATGCTCGGCTGACACGCACGTCAGCCGCGAGTGCGCCCTGAGAACGCCCTGCCCGCGCTTGAAGGAATCGCGTCGAGGATCGCGCCGAGGTGCCCGGTCAGACGTTCTCGGGCACCGGGAGGAACCACGGCGGGTACACGACGATGCGAGGCGCCTTCGTGCCGCTCTCGCGCAGAGTGGCACGGACGTGGTCTCGCACCGGCTCGTTCGGCACGGCGAGCACCGCGACCTTCGCCAGCGGGTACTCCCCTCGCACCAGGACTTCGGCATCGAGCAGTTCGGGGTCGGCGAGCTCGGCTCGGCGAGCCAGCTGCGACGCAGCGACCGAGCCCACCCCGAAGCGGGAGGACGGCGCACCGGCGTCGCCGTCGGACACCACGATCTCGGGCCCGACCGCGGCGACCGTGCCGACGAGCACCGCGAACTGGGTCGGCTTCGACTGACGCGCCTCCGGTGACCAGCGTCCGTCGTGCGCTCCGGTGCGCACCTCGTCCCACCACGACGCGTGAGGGCTCAGCGAGAACGACACGAAGTCGGTCAGCGGCGCGTCGGGCGCCACCTCGACGCCCGCGCGTCGCTCGCGCAGGAACGGGGACGCGATGTCGAACTCGGGCACCGCCGACGAACGGATCGCGCCGTCGATGAAGATCGCGTCGAGATTGCGCAGGTGGGTGACGTGGTAGATCCGTCGCTCCGCGAACGGGGCCGAGTCGAGTTCAGGGGCCTTCCTCGACGAGCCGGGAACCCTGCTGCGCGGGCCGACCGATGCCGCTCGCGCGCGGGTCTTCGGCGCCGCGACCGCCTTCTTCGGCTCCTCCCGCGGGAAGCAGATGTCGCAAAGGCCCTCGTCGAATCCGTGAATGCATTCCGCCACCGCCAAAAAACAGCCCCTCTCGCCGGTCTCGTCCTGCCTCCAAGGCTACGCGAGCGTGGAGCCCTCCGGCCGCCGCGGGGGCGGCGCATAGACGCGGAGCGCCCGCGCCTGCACCCTCAACTCCGCCCCGTAGTCGCTGCCGGGACGTTCGAGCTCACCGTCGTGGGCGAACGGCACATCCCCGCGACCTTTCGACGTCACGCCGAGGCGCACCGACGACGCCGTGAACGACTCGACGTCGGATCGCGGCGGCAGCAGGTGCAGCACGCGCAGCACCGCCGAGGTCTTGCGCCCGAACGCCAACGACGTGATGGCGCGAAGCCGCGAACCGCGCGCGTGCAGCATCCGGACGTCGAGCACGTCGTCGTCGAGACTGCGCCGCTGCATCGTCGCGATCTGTTCGGGCTCGTTGCGGCCGACGCTCGCGAACAGCGACCAGACCCGGATCCGGCGGCCGTCGACCTCGACATCGACGGGCGACGCGGAGCGCAGCACCGTGGCGGCGGCGAGTACCCCGGCGAGCCACTTGCCGAGCCGCTTCTTGCGCTTCTTGCGGTCCGCCACGAAGTCCGGGTACACACCGACGGACGCGGTGTTCAGCACGGTCAGAGACCGCCCGTCGACCTCGAGGTCGGCCGCACTGACCAGAACGCCGGTGCCGCGCTCCGCGGCATCCAGCGAATCGTCGACGGTGGGCACGCCGGCGGCCCGGGCGAAGTGGTTGAAGGTTCCGCCGGGAAGGACCAGCAGCGGGAGGTCGAACTCGCGCGCGAGATGCGCCATCCGCGACACCGAACCGTCGCCGCCGAGGACGCCGAGCACCCGCGGCGGCCGATCGGAGCCCATCGCCTCGCGGACGGCGTCGTCGGCCGTCTCATCGGGACGGAGCTCGTGCACCTGCGCCGCCGGTAGCCGGCGCGTGATCTGCAGGCGCGGATCCGCGCGCAGCACGTCCTTGCCCGCCTTGCGATTCATCACGATGAACGCGTCGGCGCCATCGCCCAGCGTCGGCAGCTCGACCGCCTCGCCCGTACCGGGTATCGGCTGCTCGCTCGGTGTCTGCGCCGGAGCGACGAGGCGGCCGACGACCGCCACCGCACCGCCCAGGGCGGCTCCCGCGACGACATCCGACAGCCAGTGGGCCCCCACGTGCAGTCTCGAGTAGACGACCCCGGCGGCGAGCGGCGCGACGAGGAACCCGGCCGCAGGCGATTCGAGCGTCACCCCGGTCGCGAACGCGGCGGCGCTCGCCGAGTGCCCCGATGGGAAGGATGCCGACGCGGGATAGACGTGCAGGCGACGGGCGAGCGGGATGTGCTTCACGAGCGGGCGGGGACCGCCGAAGAGACGCTTCCCTACGAGGTTGGCGAGAGCGCTCGCGGCGAGGAGGGACAGCACACCGCGGATCGCGGCCCGCCGACGCCCGGTGAGGAAGAGGACGCCGGCGATCGCGAACCAGAGCCGGCCGTGATCGGCCGTCCGTGAGAGCCGCCGATATCCGCCGTCGCGCCACCGGTGCGCGCGACGTGCGTTGATCAGTCGACCCGCGCGTCGATCGAGACGTCGCACCCAACCGGGCAGCAGCCGGGCACGGCGGTAGGCGACGACCGGGTGTCTCATGCTCACTCGTACGAGTCGAGGAGGTCTTCGAACCAGGGGTGGCCACGGTGGTGCGCCAGCACCGGGTCGACCCGCGCCGCCGCCCGCAGTTCGGGCACGACCAGGGCGTACCGCAGCCGCTCGGCGACGTGCGCCTCGATCACCACCTTCTGCGATGGCGGCAGGGAGTCGCGCCACTGCGTCGAGAAGTAGCAGGCGCCGTTGAAGGCGACCCTCGGCGACGAGGACCGGAGGGCGCGCTGCGACCAGAGGTCCACCGGTGACGACGTGCCCTTCTCCCCCGGGACGACCTCGACGTACATGAGCCCGGCGGACAGCCGCATGCGGTCGCGGAGACCGCCGGATGCGGGGGTGCCGTTGGCGAGCAGGTCGACGAGACGGCGCGCGTTGCGCTCACGGCGGGCGTCGCCGATGCCGAACTCCTGCAGGTTGAGGGAGGCGGCGAGGTACCCGATGAGCAGACGCCGGACGAGGTCGAGAGAACCGGGCGCCGGCATCTCGCCCTCGATGTGGCCGACCTCGGGGTCCGGTGTCACGACCACGGGGCTCGTCGACGCCGGAACGCTCGACGGAGCCACGAGCAGCGACTCGATCCGGCGCTCGAGCAGCTCCAGGTAGGGCACGATCTCCTCGGGCCGGTCCGCGTGCCGGAACATCGCATGGTGGAGTGCGCTCTCGGCGACGAGGTTGTCCGGATCCGCTTCGAGCGACGCGGCGAGCAGCCGACGCTTCGTCTCAGGGTCGGCATCGAACGCGGTGGTCGCGACGTACTGGAGTGCGACGCTCTCCCATGAGGTCGAGCCGAGCGCCTCGAATCCGTCGTATTCGGTCGCGAGCGCGGTGATCACGACGGCGGCCGCGCACTCGTGCACGAACGGCAGGAGCACGGGCGGCGCGGGCTCGTCCACGGGTCGGGCGGCGGCGATCGCGGGCGGGCTCGACTCCCCGCTCGCCGGATCGGTGATGCCGACCGGGAAGAGGCGCGACGGGTCGACCTCGTGGGCGGCGACCGCGCGGCCGTTCCGGGTCACGATGACGGAGGCGCGGTCGTCCTCGATGGCGACGAGGACGCGCCACGGAGTCGTCGTGAAGAGCGCGGAGCCGACGAGACGAACGAGCTGCACGACGGGGTTCGTCGCGGGAGCCTGCAGCACCGCATCGGCGAGGGCCGTCACGTCGGAGCCGATGGGCGCCTCGACTCCGCGCGGCGGCGCCGCGCCGATCGACTGCAGCTGAGCGATGACCTGAGCGGACGCCTCTCGGATGTTCCGGTCCCCCTCGCGGACTTCGATGCCGATGCGGAGCCTTCCCGCGAAGGCGGCGCCGAGCAGCACGCTGCCCGCAAGACCGACGAGAGCCCAGAGCGCGAGGAGCGACGGGATGCCGAGCGGAAGGGTCGCAGCGAGAAGAACAGCGCCGGCCGCCGCGAGCACGAGCCCCGCGGACGTGACCGTCACCCGCCGCACACGGCTCCGCACCGCCGGCCACGGCATGCCCGGCAGGAGCGCCGCGAGACGGCCGAGGATCGCGAAGACGAGGAAGGCGACCCCGGCGGTCAACAGTGCCGGGAGCAGCGGAACGATGAGACCGACAGCGACGCGATCCCAGTCGCGTGCGAACGATTGGGCGGGCGACGGCACCTCCTGCATCGAGCCGGCCTGCGCCGCGGCGTCGAGCGCGGCGAGCCGCTCGGGCTCGCAGTCGACCACCGGCGTCGGGGACGGCGTCGGCGTGCTGGTGCGTCGCGTCACGGTGGGCGCCGGCGTCGGGGCGCCGTCGCGGTAGCGGTCGATGAGGTCGAGCGCGGCGTCCGGTTCGCCCGAGTCGGTGAGCGTGGCGGCGCGGTCGCAGACCGCTTGGACCGTCGCGTCGTCCGCGGACAGCGCGGTGACCGCGGGCGCGGGACCGGCCGTCGCGGCGCAGCCGCTGAGGGCGGCGCCGGCGAGAAACGTCACGGCGACCGCGAGGACGAGCCTGCGACGGCGCGTCCCCGGTTCGGTCCCTCGCTGGTCGCGCCGAACCGAACCGCCCATGTACGCCTCCTGCAAGGACCTCGCTGCCACCTACGCCCAGTGTGCGTATACCCGCGACGGCATGACAAGGGCTTTCGGCGCGTCGTGAGCCGCCTGCCGACGGCTGTACAGCGGTCGTTCAGCGGATTGGCGGCGGGTCGCTCGCCGCGGGCGTGGCTGGGTGGTGCTAGCGGCGGGCCGGGCGAGCGGGACCGGAAGTCAGTGGAAGCTGGCGCGACGCACCGAGGCGGCGACGGGCCGGGCGGGCAGCACCGTGAAGTGCTGCACGACGACGGCCAGTGCCGCGAAAGCGACGGTGAAGGGCAGGAAGGTCACGGCCAGCATGACGAGCGGCTCGTCGTAGACGCCGGGCGCGCTCGCGATCGCGAGGCTCCAGAGTCCGATGCCCGCGACGGCGACCGCTGCGGTGATCGCGAGCGCCGTGGTGACGCGTTCGAGTCGGCGGTGCCGGTAGGCCCGCACGAAGCGGCGGCCGAAGATCGCACCGCACAGCGGCAGTCCGAGCACGAGCAGCAGCACGCCGGCGACGCCGGCGCCGAGACCGAGCAGGAGCTCGGGAACGAGCGGAGCAGACATAGCGAGCGGAACAGACATGTGGATCCCCCAATCCGGTGTCTGAACGCTATTGCCGCGCCGGGAAGGAGAAGAACCCCCAGTCAGGGTGTGGTTACGCCCATCGGCCGACGCGCAGGCGACGCGCAGACGGCGTGCCGGGACACCCCGGCACGCCGACTCGTTGTCGTGCTACGTCTACTTCTTCTCGACGGCGTCCTTCAGGGCTCCCGTCGCCTCTCGACGAGGTTCGGCTTCGGATCGGTGCCGTAGAAGCGCTCATCGGGCACCGTCGGCGGCGGCATCGGCACGCTCGAGGTGGGGCCGTCGTGGTAGCTGAACTCGCCCTTCCCGTCCGGAGTCGGTCCCTTGGCCCAGCTGCCCTCGGCCGCAGCGGCCCCATCGGAGAAGTTGAGGTACTGGTAGTGCACGTCCTGATCCTCCTTCGCCTGCGGGAAGTTGTTCGGCACCGGCAGCAGCTCGGCGCCCTCCTCCTGCAGCTCGCGGGCGGCGGCGATCCACTGGTTCTGGTGCATCGTGTCGCGCGCGATGAGGAAGGACAGGAGATCGCGGACCCCCTTGTCGTCGGTCATGTGGTAGAGCCGGGCGGCCTGGAGGCGCCCCTGCATCTCGCCGTTCGCGTTGGCCGTGAAGTCGGCGAGCAGGTTGCCGCTCGCGGTGATGTAGCTGCCCTGCCACGGGTTGCCGTTCGAGTCGACCGCGCGGGCGCCCGCACCCGCGACGATGGCGTGCTGCACATCCATGCCGCCGATCACGGCGCCGAGCACCGGGTCGGCCTTGGCGGCATCCTCGGCCTGTTGGACGGGGGCCTTCTCGAGCAGCTGGGCGATCATGATGGCGAGCATCTCGACGTGTCCGAACTCCTCGGCGGCGATGCCGTAGAGCAGGTCGCGGTACTTGCCGGGGATATGGGTGTTCCAGGCCTGGAAGCCGTACTGCATGGCGATGGTGATCTCGCCGTACTGGCCACCCAGCACCTCTTGGAGTCGACGGGCGTAGATGGCGTCGGGCTTGTCGGGGACGGCCTTGTGCTGGAGTTCTTGACGGTGGAAGAACATGCGTGTCCAATCTCGGGGTTTCGACTCGCAGGCGATTGCCCGCGCATCCATACCAAGGGGTTCCGCTGGGCGTTCTCGGACCACTCCCTGGAAGCCGAGACAGACTTTCCGAGCATCCGCACGCGCCCCTTGACGGGGGCGCGTGCCGTCGATACGGAAGAAGAGGATCCAGTTCCCCCATGCCCCGTCAGCGCATCGAGACGATCAGCGTCGTCATCCCGGTCAAGGACGATGTCGAGGAGCTCCGCCGCTGCCTCGTCGACCTGTCCCGGCAGACGCGACCGGCCGACGAGGTGGTGGTCGTCGACAATGCGAGTTCGCGCGATGTCGGGTCGGTCGCCCGGGCGATGGGCGCCCGGGTGGTGCCCGAGGGGCGACCGGGGATCCCGGCCGCGGCGGCGACGGGGTTCGACGCCGCGCGCGGCGACCTGATCGCCCGCTGCGACGCCGACTCGCGACTCCCCGGCGACTGGCTCGAGCGGATGGTGGACGCGTTCGACGACCCGCACGTCGGCGCCGTCAGCGGTCCGGGTCGCTTCTACGGTCTGACCGGCGTCGCCCGCGCGTTCGATCGCCCCCTGTCGTGGGCGTACATGGGCGCCTACCGCCTCGCTGCGGGCACGGCCCTCGGACATCCGCCGCTCTTCGGATCGAACCTCGCGGTCCGGAGCGGCCTGTGGCGGGCGATCCGAGACGACGTGCACCTGACGCCCGACCTCCACGACGACATGGACCTCAGCTTCCACGTCGGCGAGCGCGCGAGGATCGTGTTCGATCCCGCCCTCACGGTCGGCATCTCCGCCGATCCGCTGCGCGGCGGAGCGTTCACCCGTCTGGCGCGGGGGTTCCGCTCGGTGTTCGTGCACTGGCCCCACGACCTGCCGCCGCTGCGCTGGGCGAGGCTCTCCGGCCGAGCGCTTCGACGGCGTCTGCGGACCGTCTAGGCCCGTCCGGCCGAGCGGGCGAGGGCGACCGCGCTGCGCACCCCCGCCCGCCACGGCTCGCCGTGACCGGGCAGAACGATGCGCGCCTCGGTGGCCGCGAGGGCGTCGAGCGAGGCGAGGGCGAGGGCGCTGTCCGCGGTCGCGGCACCGGCGACGATGCGCGGCCCCGTCCTGCCCGTGTACGGGTCGAGGGTGACGAGCGCATCGCCCGAGAGCAGCGCGTCGCGTTCGGGCAGGTGGAGGGCGCTGTGCCCGTAGGTGTGGCCGGGTGAGAACACCACGCGAGGCGAACCGGGGACGGGGAGGACGTCTCCCGGCGCGAATCCTCGGAGCGACTCGATGCCGCGCACTCCGAAGGCGCCGGCGGCCGCCATGCGGGTCAGGATCGGGATGCCCCGCGGGTGCGCGATCGGGTAGATCGCCCGCGGGTTCTCGTGCGCGTAGCGGTAGGGGTGGGCGGCGATGTAGTCCTCGATCGGGTGGCCGAAGACGGGCACGCGCCACTGCTCGTGCATCCGACGCGCGAATCCGAGATGGTCGAAGTGGGCGTGGGTCAGAACCAGCGCCTTGACCGCCCGCCGGTCGGCCCCGATCGCCTCGAGGGCGGCGGGCAGCAGGGCCCACGTCTTGGGCAGCGCTGCGTCGACGATCGTCACCTCGTCGCCCTCCACCAGGAGGTAGCAGTTGACGAACGCGTGCGCCAGCCGATGCACTCCGGGCGCCACGTTGCGGGTGAGCACCGCGTCACCGGCGCGCGCCCGGCGTCCCCCGGTTCTGTTTCCGACCGTCATCGTTCCCTCCCACGTCGCGCGCGGTTCGCACGTCGCAAGGAACGAGAATCTAGGCGTACCTCCCGCCTCAGTGGCTGAGTGGATGCCGATGACGGGGTGGGAGAAACGGGCGCCGATTCCGCGTCCCTGTGAATCCCCGGGGCCTTGGCGGCGAGTCGCCGGGACCGGCTTGCCGCCCGGCGGGGGCGAGGCGTTGGCTTGGCACACCACGACGCGAGGAGGCATGCCCATGAGCACGAGCGCACACGACGGCCGACCGGAGCACACCGAGGTGGCATCTCCCCCGACTGTCGCGTCGGTCGCCGCGGTCGCATCGACGACCGAGGACGTCGAGGCGGCCGAGCCGACGCATCCCGACCGCCCGGTCGGCGTGAACGTCGACACGGCGGCGCTCGGCACCGAGCCGGGTGCGAGCGAGCCGGAGGCCGCCGCGCCGCAGGTCTCCGACGGCGAGTTCGGCGACCCGGAGGCCTAGGCGCGCGTTCAGTGCGTCGATCGACGACGACGAGTGAGGAGAAGCGATGAGTTCGCAATCGAGCGGGACCCACGGACAGCAGCGTGACGACGAGCTGAAGCACGAGGCGCAGTCCGTCGTGCAGGGACACGGGTCGGGACACGTCGAGGAATGGCGGCAGAGCACCGCGCTTCCCGACGACACCGACGACGCGGAGGCCGCGCAGGCGCTGGGCGTCGACGGGGACCTGCAGGACAGCACGCGCCCCGGCGCGACCGACCAGGACTGACGGACCGCGGGCGAGGGACGAAGAGGAAGGAACTGCAGTGGCGGACGCCGGAGCAGGGGTGAAAGAACGACTGTCGGAACTGGTGCGGACGCCGGGGCCGTGGGTGAGCGTGGTCGTCGATGTCTCGGGAGACCGGTCCGATCCGGCGGGTCTCGCAGCGTCGCGGCGCCGGTCCGTGCGCGATGCGCTCGGCAAGGAGGGCGCGCCCGACGGTCTCATCGACCGCATCGAGGACGCGCTCCTCGAACCGCTGGGGATGCCGAGTCCGCTCACCCGGTGCCTGTTGGCCCACGGGGACCGCATCGATTTCGCGGACGCCATCCCGGGGACGCCACCGGTCGAAGAGCTCGCGGCGTACGGTCCGCTCCCCCTGCTGGTGCCGCTGCTGCGACAGCGGCGCCTGGAGATGTGCTACCTCGTGGTCGAGGCCGGACGCGACGCGGGCGATATCGCCCTGTACCGCACCGGCTCCGTCGCGGCCGAACTGACCGAGACGGTGCAGGGCCGCACCGACAGCCTCCCCAAGGTGCAGATGGGCGGCTGGTCGCACCTGCGCTGGCAGCACCACAGCGAGGAGATCTGGAAACAGAACGAGACCCAGCTGGCGGCGGCCGTCGACGCGCTCGTCCTCGAGCACCGTCCCCGCCTGGTGGTCGTGAGCGGCGATGTGCGCGCACGCCAGCTCCTCCTCGACGCGTTCGCGCCCGCGACCCGCGCGCTCGTGGAGGAGCTCCCCGTGCACACCCGCGCGGATGGCGCCTCGCCCACCGTCCTGCAGGAGTTCGTCGAGCAGCGCATCGACGCGCTGTGCGCCGCCGACCTCGACTCCCGCCTCGACCGCCTGCGCCAGGAGGTGGGCCGTGGCGACAGCTCGGGGGTCACCGGGGTGGGCTGGGTCGTCCACGCGCTGCGCCAGGCTCAGGTCGAGACGCTGTTCCTCGACCCGGACTCGCTCGGCGACCGCACGCTGCTCGCGCTCGATGACGTCCCCTGGGTCGCCACGGCACCCGAGGACGCCGCACCCGCCGGCATCATCGCGCCCGTTCCCGCCGCAGAGGCGCTCGCCCGCGCGGCGATCATCACCGACGCGGACATCCGCTTCGTGACCGCGTCGCAGCTTCCGGGCGGTGGCGGGGCCGCGGCCCTGCTCCGCTGGCCGGGCACGCCCTCCTGACGGAGAGATCCAAGAAGAAGCGATCCGAAGAAGAAGAAGAACAAGAAGAGAACGGAAAGGACGACATATGGCGGACGTCAGCCCCATCGACATCCAGAAGGCGCTCGGAGGCGTCGACTATCCGGCCGACAAGGAAGCGTTGGTGAGCAACGCCGAGTCGTCGGGCGCGAGCGACGAGGTCCTCGAAGCCCTCCGCGGCATCCCGGACAAGACCTACGACGGCCCCACGGGCGTCAGCGCGGCGATCTTCGACTGAGCATCCGCGGCCCCCTCCGGTGTCGGCGGCTGCTGTTAGCTTCAGCAGGTCGATCCTGGAAGGAGGCCGCGATGTTCGTCCGCGATGACGTCGTCTTCACGAGCGCGTCAGACCTGACCGCCGCCGTCACGTGCGAGTGGGCGCTCATGCGCCGTCTCGACGCGAAGCTCGGCCGCATCGAGGCCGTCCCCGAGCCGGTCGATGCGATGCTCGAGCGCGCGAGCGTGCTGGGCGGCGAGCACGAACAGCGCGAGCTCGGCCGCTTCCGTGAGAGCTTCGGCCCGTACACGCCCGGGACTTCGGGCGGGGTGGCCGAGATCGCCGAACCGGCGTCGAAGGGCGATCTCGACGCGCTCCGCGAGGCGATGGCCGCAACGCTCGAGGCGCTCCGCGACGGGGCCGAGGTCGTGTACCAGGCCACGTTCGTCGACGAGGGCTTCGTCGGGTTCGCCGACTTCCTCGTGCGCACCGGCGACGAGGGCGGGCTCCCCCGGTTCGCGGTGTACGACACCAAGCTCGCGCGCAAGGCGAAGATCACCGCGATGATGCAGCTCGCCGCCTACGCCGGTCAACTGCGCCGCATCGGCATCCCCGTCGACGACGAGGTGCATCTCATCCTCGGCGACGGCACCCTCACCACGCATCGCCTCGACGAGGTCGAGCCCGTCTTCCTCGACCGCATGGCCCGCCTGAGGGCGATGATCGACGCCCGTGTCGCCGATACCGCTCCGATCGCCTGGGGCGCCGACGGCTACGTCGCTTGCGGCCGGTGCGCCGAGTGCACCGTGCAGGTCGAGGCGACCCGCGACGTCCTCCTCGTCGCCGGCCTGCGTGCGGGCCAGCGCGCGCATCTCGCCGCGGCGGGGGTCCGCACGATCGACGAACTCGCGGCACGCGCCGATCTCGTGCCGGGCATCGGTCCCGCGACGTTCGAGAAGCTGCGCGATCAGGCGCGGATGCAGCTCGAGGCGCCGCCGCACGAACCGGGCGAACGGGCCCGGGTCGCGTACCACGTGTACGACTCCATGGGCCTCGCCGCGCTGCCCGCACCCGACGAGGGCGACATCTTCTTCGACTTCGAGGGCGACCCGCTCTGGAGCGACGAGCACGGTCGCGACTGGGGGCTCGACTACCTCTTCGGCGTCGTCGAGCACGAGCCGAACGAGCCCGAGCACTTCCGCGCGTTCTGGGCGCACGACCGGGCGGGTGAGAAGCAGGCGCTTCTCGACTTCCTCGACTACGTGCAGCGCCGGCGGGCGCGGCACCCCGGCCTGCACATCTACCACTACGCCGACTACGAGCGGGCCCACCTGCAGCTGCTGTGCTCGAGGTACGGCGTCGGCGAGGCGATCCTCGACGAGCTGCTGCGCGAGCACGTGTTCGTCGACCTCTACCCCGTCGTCAAACGGTCCATCCGCATCTCCGAGCGCTCGTACAGCCTGAAGAAGCTCGAGCCGCTGTACATGGGCGACGAGCTGCGCGAGAGCGACGTCACCAACGCGGCCGACTCCATCACCGCCTACGTCGACTACACGCTGCTCGTCGACGCCGGACGCGCCGACGAGGCCGCCGCGCAGTTGGCGCAGATCGAGGAGTACAACCGCTACGACTGCGTCTCCACTCACCGTCTTCGCAACTGGCTGATCGAGCGCGCCGACGAGCGCGGGGTGGCGAGACGCAGCGACGTCCTGCCCGATGTGCCGCGCAACGAGCGACTCGAACGCGACGAGGACGCCGCTCGCAACCGACTGCTGCGCAGCGTCGAGGGCGTTCCCGCGGCCGACCGGGACGCCGACCAGACGGCGCTCGCTCTCGCCGCGGCCGCCATCGAGTACCACCGCCGCGAGGACAAGACCTTCTGGTGGGAGCACTACAACCGCCAGGTCGCCCCTATCGAGGAATGGGCCGATCAGCGTGACGTCTTCGTCGTCGACCTGGTGCGCATCGTCTCCGACTGGTCGGTCGACGAGGGGCGGCGCCAGCCGACCCGGACTCTGGTGCTCCGCGGGCGTCTCTCCCCCGGCAGCCGGCTCGACATCGGGTCGAACCCGTTCGCCATGTACGAGCAGCCGCTCCCCGCGCGCTGCAACCCGGTGCCCCCTGGGCAGCGGGGCGAGCATGCCGGCATCCGCGTCATCGAGGTCATTGTCGAGGGCGAACGCACCGACGTGCTCATCGAAGAGGGAGCCGGCATCGAGGGCGAGACCTGGCGCTCCCTCCCTCTGGCGCTGACGCCGGCGGCGCCGATCGCGACGAAGAACCAGCGCGCCGCGATCCTCGAGTGGGGGCAGTCGATCGGCGACGATCTGCCGGCGATGCGCGCCGAGCCGAGCCTCGATCTGCTGCGCCGCATCCCTCCCCGCCTCACCGGCGGCGGTGCCCTCCCGGAGCCGACCGACGCCGAGAGCTGGCGGCCGATCGCCCTCGCGACCTCGCGACTCGACCGCTCCTACCTCGCAGTGCAGGGCCCGCCGGGGTCGGGCAAGACCTACGTCGGCGCCAAGGTGATCGCCGAACTGGTGCGCGAGCACCGATGGCGCATCGGCGTGGTCGCCCAGTCGCACGAGGTGGTCGAGAACCTCCTCCGCCGCATCGTCGCCGAGGGGGTCCCCGCCGACCTCGTCGGCAAGCGTCCTCCGCGGTCCGGCTACCAGACGACCCCGCCGTGGACGGTGCTCGACGAACCCAAGCAGATGGTGCCGTTCCAGCTCGACCGTCGCACGAGCGGTTTCGTGCTCGGCGGCACGGCGTGGAACTTCGCGAACGCGTCGCAGGTGCCCCGCAACGGACTCGATCTCCTCGTCGTCGACGAGGCCGGGCAGTTCTCGCTCGCGAACACGATCGCCGTCGGCGGCAGTGCCCGCAACCTGCTGCTCCTCGGCGACCCGCAGCAGCTGCCGCAGGTCAGTCAGGGGCTCCATCCCGAGCCGATCGACACGTCGGCGCTCGGCTGGCTGTCGTCGGGTCATGACGTGCTCCCCGCCGAGTACGGCTACTTCCTCGCTCAGAGCTGGCGGATGCACCCGACGCTGTGCGCCGCGGTCTCCGACCTGTCCTACGAGGGACGGCTGAGCCCGCGGCTCCCCGAGACCCTCGAGCGCCGGCTCGATGGGGCCGCACCCGGGTTGCACCCGATCCGCATCGAGCACTCGGGCAATGCGACCGAGTCGCCCGAAGAGGCGGCGGCGGTCGTCGACCTCGTGCGGGCCCACGTCGGCCGCGAGTGGACCGACCCGACCACCGGACGGGTCGCCGACCCGCTCCGCCCCTCCGACATCATCGTGGTCGCGCCCTACAACGCTCAGGTCGGCCTCCTCCGCACCCGCCTCGACGAGGCCGGGTTCACCGGCACCCCGGTCGGAACGGTCGACAAGTTCCAGGGGCAGGAGGCGGCGGTGGCCATCGTGTCGTTGACCGCGTCATCCGCCACCGATGTGCCACGCGGCATCTCGTTCCTGCTGCTGCGCAACCGTCTGAACGTCGCCATCTCACGGGCCAAGTGGGCGGCCTACCTCGTGCACTCCCCCGCCCTCCGCGACTACCTTCCGTACACCGCCGAAGGGGTCGCCGAGTTGAGCGGCTTCCTCCGCCTGACCGGTGCGGTTCCTCGCTCTCAGGCGGCTCACTCCGCGATACTGACCGGGTGATCGACAGAGCCCGCCTCACCACCCTGCTCGCCACCGAACGCGAGTCGTTCGCCGAACGCAACCCCCGGTCGCGGGCGGCGTACGAAGCGGCGACGCACCTCTTCGGCAACGTCCCGATGACGTGGATGAACAAGAAGGCCGGCGGTTTCCCGCTCTACTTCGACGGCGGGTTCGGCAACCGGGTGCGCGACATCGACGGGCACGAGTACCTCGACTTCGCCCTCGGGGACACCGGGGCGATGGCAGGCCACTCGCCCGCGCCGGTGGTCGAGGCGGTGAACCGCCGCATCGCCGAACGGGGTGGCATCACCACGATGCTGCCCACCGAGGAGGCGGAATGGGTCGGCGCCGAGCTGCACCGCCGCTTCGGTCTCGACCTCTGGAGCTTCTCGCTCACGGCGACCGACGCGAACCGGTGGGCGATCCGCCTGGTGCGGGCGGTCACCGGTCGCAGCAAGATCCTCTTCCACAGCTACTGCTACCACGGCAGCGTCGACGAGTCCCTCATCGTCGCCGGGCCGGGCGGCGCCGGCATCGACCGGCCCGGCAATGTCGGCGCGCCCATGCCGGTCACCGAGACCAGCCGGGTCGCCGAGATCAACGACCTCGAGGGCCTCGAAAGACAGCTCGCGGACGGTGACGTCGCGGCGGTCCTCATCGAACCGGCACTCACGAACATCGGCATCGTCCTGCCCGACGAGGGCTACCACGCCCGGGTGCGCGACCTCACCCGCCGCTACGGGGCACTCCTCATCATCGACGAGACCCACACCTTCTCCGCGGGCCCCGGCGGGGCGACGGCGGCGTGGGGTCTCGAACCCGACGTCCTCGTCATCGGCAAGGCGATCGGTGGCGGCATCCCGAGCGGCGCCTACGGGCTCTCACGAGAGCTGGCCGACCGCATCCTCGACCGCGACGATCTCGACCTGGTCGACATGGGCGGGGTGGGCGGCACTCTCGCCGGCAATCCGATGTCGGTCGCGGCGATGCGAGCGACGCTCGAACAGGTCCTCACCGACGCGGCCTTCGAGACGATGATCGACACCGCCACCCACTACACCGACGGGGTGCGGCACCTGTTCGAGGATTTCGGCCTCCCCTGGTCGATCACCCAGCTCGGCGCGCGGGCCGAGTACCGTTTCGCCGACCCGGCGCCGCGCACCGGCACCGAGGCGGCGGAGGCGGCCGACGGTGAGCTGGAAGACTTCCTGCACCTGTTCCTCGCCAACCGGGGCATCCTGCTGACCCCGTTCCACAACATGGCGCTGATGGCACCCAGCACGACTCGGGCGGATGTCGACGTGCACCTCGATGTGCTCGCTCAGGCGCTCCGAGCGCTCACCGGCTCTCAGGCGCGCGCTTCGGCGTGATACCGGAGAGCCTCCTGCACCCAGAACGTCAGTCCGGCGTGGTCGGCGACCGCCTCGGCATCGACCAGGATCCAGCCGTCCTCGAGCTGCTTGGATCCCATCGTCATCCGGCCGGCACCGGGCCTCGTCATCAGCTCGCCATCGCGCTCGGGTGAGACCCGAACGAGAAGGCCGTCGCCTCGGTCGACGCAGACCAGCATCCGCTCGTCGAGCATGAAGGCGCGCCCGCCGAACATCGACACCTCGCGCACCCGATCGGCGGGCAGCATCGCCCTCACTCGTTCGACGAGCGGATGATCGGCACCGACCACGGGCTGACCTCCTGACGGGAAGGTGGGAGTCAGCGCCAGCCTAGCTCCGGGGCGATGTACTGCACGATCGACTCCAGCAGGTGGGCGTTGTAGTCGACGCCCAACTGGTTCGGCACGGTCACCAGCAGGGTGTCGGCCTCGGCCACCGCGGCGTCGCGTCCGAGTTCGCGCACGAGCTGCTCGGGACTTCCCACGTAGCTCTTGCCGAACCGGGCGAGGCCGCCGTCGAGGTAGCCGACCTGGTCTTCGCTCTCACCGCCGGCGCGACCGCCGAAGTACATCTCGTCCATGTCGTTGACGATCGGCAGGATGCTCCGACTGACCGAGACGCGCGGCTCGTGAGTCCAGCCGGCCGCCTTCCACTTCTCGCGGTACAGCGAGATCTGCTCTGCCTGCAGCTCGTCGAAGGGAACGCCGGTGTCCTCGGTGAGCAGTGTCGAGCTCATCAGGTTCATGCCGCGCTCCGCCGTCCACTCCGCAGTGGCCCGGGTGCCGCTGCCCCACCAGATGCGGTCCGACAGCCCCGGCGACTGGGGCTGCACCGCGAGCGCGCCCGCCGTCCCGGTCATCCGCGGGTCGGCCTGCGCCACCCCGGCGCCGCTGATGGCGGCGCGGAACACCTCGGTGCGCTCGCGTGCGTCGTCGGCGTCGCTGCTGCCCTCGTCCGGGATGTAGCCGAACGACTCGTAACCGCGAAGGGCGGTCTCGGGCGATCCCCGGCTCACGCCGAGCTGCAGGCGACCGCCGCTGATCAGGTCGGTGATCGCCGCCTCCTCCGCCATGTACAGCGGGTTCTCGTAGCGCATGTCGATGACGCCGGTGCCGACCTCGATCGTGCTCGTCTTCGCGGCCATGGCGGCGAGCAGCGGGAACGGGGACGCGATCTGGCGCGCGAAGTGGTGCACCCGCACGAAGGCGCCGTCCACGCCGAGCTCTTCGGCGGCGGCCGCCAGATCGATGGTCTGCCGGTAGGCGTCGGCGGCGGTGCGGGCGAGCGATCCCGGCACGGGCTGCCAGTGGCCGAACGTGAGGAAGCCGATTCGTTTCACATGAAGATCATCGTCGAAACCGGGCGTATCGTCGGCGACGAGATGGACTGGTTCGCGCAGGGCGACGGCGAGATCGCCCGGTTCGTGCTGCAACGCGGGATCGCCGCGCTGTTCCTCGTCGCCTTCGTCTCCACCGCCCTGCAGTTCCCCGCCCTGCTCGGCGACCGAGGCCTCCTCCCAGTACGTCGTGTACTCGACCGGGGACCTCGCGCGCTCCGAGGCCCGACGCTCTTCCGCCTGCACTACTCGGACCGGCTGCTGCGCATCGTGTGCTGGGTGGGCGCGCTCCTCGGCCTCACCGTCGTCGTCGGCCTCCCGCAGACGGGGCCGCCGTGGCTGCCGCTGCTCGTGTTCCTCGCCATGTGGGGGCTCTACCTGTCGGTCGTCAACGTCGGACAGACCTTCTACGGGTTCGGCTGGGAGACGTTGCTGCTCGAGGCGGGCTTCACCGTCGCCTTCCTCGGATCCGATCGAGTGCCGCCACCGACGCTCGTACTGCTTCTCGTCGTGTGGCTGGTGTTCCGGCTCGAGTTCGGGGCGGGACTCATCAAGCTCCGCGGGGACCCCGCCTGGCGCGATCTGACCGCCCTCTACTACCACCACGAGACCCAGCCGATGCCGGGGCCGTTCAGCCGCGCCGCCCACCACCTGTCGAAGCGGGCGCATCGGATGGAGGTGGTCGGCAACCACGTCACCCAGTTGATCGTGCCGTTCCTGCTGTTCTTCCCGCAGCCGATCGCCTCCGTCGCGGGCGCCCTGGTGGTCCTCAGTCAGCTGTGGCTCGTCGTCACCGGCAACTTCGCCTGGCTGAACTGGATCACCATCGTGCTCGCCTTCGCCGCGATCGGCGACGACGCTGTCCACGCGGTGCTGCCCTTCGTTCCCGCCGACCTCGGATCCGGCGAGTCGACCCCGCTGTGGTGGCTCGTCGTCACGGTGGGCGTCACGGTGGCGTTCGTCGTGCTCAGCTTCTGGCCGGTGCGGAATCTGCTGTCACGTCGACAGCTGATGAACGCGAGCTTCAACCGCCTGCACCTGGTCAACACGTACGGCGCCTTCGGGAGTGTGACGAGACCCCGATACGAGGTCGTCGTCGAAGGCACCCTGGACGCCGACCCGGAGACGGCGACGTGGCGGGAGTACGGATTCCGCGGCAAGCCTGGCGACCCGATGCGCCGCCCACGGCAGTTCGCGCCGTACCATCTGCGACTCGACTGGCTGATGTGGTTCCTGCCGCTCGGGGGCGACTCCCGCTGGTTCGACGTCTTCCTGCAACGCCTCCTCGAGGCCGACCGTCCGACGCTCGCGCTGCTGCGGCTCGACCCGTTCGGCGGTGAGCGGCCGACCTGGGTGAGGGCGCGGCTCTTCGCCTACCGGTTCACGACACGAGCCGAGAAGGCGGAGACCGGGGCGTGGTGGGTGCGCACCGAGATCGACGACTTCGCGCGCCCCCGACGTCGTCAGCCCTGACCGTCGATCGGTGATGTGGTGAGCAGCACCTCGAGGAGGCGGGCTTTCGACATCGCCGAGTAGCCGCGGATGCCCCGACCGCGTGCCATGAGGCGCAGGCGCGCGAGGGTCCAGTCCCCGGAGGGCGTCACCACGGCGGGGACGGTCGGCGCCTGCACCGAGGTCACCGAGACTTCGTCCGGCACCGAGGTGTCGGCGGGGTCCTCGGTCGATTCGGACGCTGAGCTCGCGTCGTCGGCCAGCGGCACGGCGACCGGATCCTCGACGAGGGCGGTCGGCACCGACTCGGGACGCTCGTCGTCGTGCGTGACCGGCTGCACCTCGGCGGCCTCCGCGACGATCGCCGCCGCCTGAGCCTGCTGCGCCGGCGCCGAGGGGTGCGCGTCGAGGTCCGCCCGGGCGCGGCCCGCCTTGGCGGTGGCCTTCGAGGCGGCGGCTTCGGCGTCGACGCGCTTCTTCTTCGCCTTCGCGAGCGCCTTCTTCGCCTCACGCTCATCGTGCTCGGCGCCGCGAGCGGCGGCCTCGGCGATCGCCAGTTCGTCGGCGGCCTTCGCCGCCTGCGCCTTCGCCTGCGCGGCCCGGGCCCGCGCCTCCTTCAGCGCCCCCTTTTTCGCCGACGCCTTGTTGCCGGCGGCCTGCGCTGCGACGCCGGCGCGGACGGCCTCCTTCGCCGTCTCGGTGACGACGGTGAGCAGATGCTCGAGCGACGGGCCGCTCTTCTTCGCCTTCTTCGAGGCCTTGACCTTGGCGTCGTCCGGCTTCGTGCCGTGGTCGGGCTTGCTGACGTTCTTCGACTTCTTGGCGTTCTTCGACACCGGGAACTCCTCGATCGCTGACGGTTGCTGGCGCACAACTTAGCGAACGCCGGTTAACTGCCCCGTGCCGAGGTGAATGCGGGGGCCGTCAGTAGAGGAAGATCCGCAGCCACTCGCGGTTGTGCGCGTGCACGATCGAGAGGAAGACGAGGAAGTCGAACAGCAGGTGCACGCAGATCACGTACGGCAGCGACTTCGTCCTCGTGAAGATGAACGCCTGCATGATCGCGAACGGGATGGTGATGGCGGGGCCCCATGAGCGGTAGCCGAGCTCCCACAGGAACGACACGAAGATGACGGCCTGCAGCAGGATCGCCTGCCAGTCGGGGAAGTGCCGGCGCAGCAGACTGAAGATCACGCAGATGAAGAACAGCTCGTCCCAGATGCCGACCGCGTTCACGCCCACGAACAGTCGCAGGAGCTCGTGCCACTCGTGCACGGCCGGCCAGTTCTGGTACACCCCCGACCGGATGAAGTAGACCGGCAGGATCAGGTACGCGGCGACGACAGCGCCGATCAACCAGGCGCGCTCGAGAGTCGTCCACGGTGTCCGCGGCACCGGGAACGCGATGGTGCGGTGACGGTAGACGAAGCGGTCGATCGCGAAGGGCACCGCGACGGATGCCGAGAGCACCACGCCGAGCAGCACGATGTTCCACCAGTCGATGTTGGCCTCGACGGACACGGCACCGACGATCGACATCCCGACGCCGATCAGCAGCAGGTCCTTGCCGAGTTCCCGCCCCGCGGCGAAGGCGATCCCGACGCTCGCGGCGAGCACGAGGTAGCCGGCGAGCTTCTGCTCGAACCCGAACAGCAGCACCGCGGCGGCGGCGACACCGAGCGCGGGGAGGATCGCCCAGGAGGCGGACGGTGGGCGGACGGCGTCGATCGTCATCGCCGACAACTCTAGGCAAACACGCCGATTGGGGTGCGGTTCCTGAACTGTCGCCGCCGGTGTCCTGTGCGGTTCGTGCTGATCCTTGGCGCTGCTCCGGGGAGGCGGGTCGACTGAAAGGGCCCCGATCGTCGGGGCGCGGCCCGGTCCGATCCGGCCGCAGCGAGCGAGCGGGAGAGACGCAGATGAAGGCAGTGGTATTCAAGGGACCGTTTGAACTGCAGGTCGAAGAGGTCGACGACCCCAAGATCGAGAACCCTCTCGATGCGGTGATCAGGATCACCACCGCGAACATCTGCGGCTCCGACCTGCATCCCTACGAGGGGCGGTCGGCGCTCGATCCCGGAATGGTTCTCGGACACGAGAACATGGGCATCGTCGAAGAGGTGGGCGCCGGAGTCGAGCGGATCAAGGTCGGCGATCGCGTGTCCGTGCCCTTCAACCTCGCCTGCGGGACGTGCCGGAACTGCAACGAGGGCTTCACGAGCGCCTGCCTGCGCGCGAACCCGTCGGGTCAGCCGGGCGCGGGGTACGGCTATCCGATGATGGGACCGTACTGGGGAGGCCAAGCCGAGCTTCTTCGCGTGCCGTGGGCGGACTTCAATCTCCTGGAGCTGCCCGCCGGCACCGAATGGGAGAACGACTTCACCATGCTCTCCGACATCTTCCCGACCGGCTACCACGCGACGGAGCTCGCGGGCGTCTCTCCCGGTGACACGGTCGCGATCTTCGGCGGCGGTCCCGTCGGCCTGATGGCGGCGCTCAGCGCCAACCTCCGTGGAGCCTCGCAGACGTTCGTCGTCGACAAGGAACCCGACCGGCTCGCGCTCGCCGAGCGGATGGGCGCCACGGCCATCGACTTCTCGAAGGTCGACGTCGAGGAGGCGATCATGGAGTACACCGACGGTTTCGGCGTCGACTGCGGCGTCGAGGCGGTGGGATTCCAGGCGCACGACCACACCGGTGAGGAGCACCCCGAGATGGTGCTCGACAACCTGGTGAAAGTCGTCCGCGCCACGGGCCGGCTCGGTGTCGTGGGGGTCTACGTCCCCGAGGACCCCGAGGCGCCGAACGAGGAGGCAGCGAAGGGCCGCATCGCGTTCGACTTCGGCACCGCGTTCACCAAGGGCATCGCGATCGGCACGGGACAGTGCCCGGTCAAGAAGTACAACCGTCAGCTGCGCGACCTCATCATCCGCGGCAAGGCCAGCCCGTCGGCGATCGTCTCGCACGAGCTCGGCCTCGATGAGGCCCCCGACGCATACAAGCACTTCGACGCGCGCGACGACGGCTGGACGAAAGTGCTCCTGCACCCCGCTGCGTGAGCTTCCGGGTAGCGACGACGGAGCGCATCGAGAGCACACGCACCGATCCCGGCGCGGTGGTCTCGATGCGCTTCGCTTACTCGACCCGTTTCGATACGGGCTTCGCCCTACTCAACGACCGAGTCCGCTCCGGTCGTCGAGTAGCGACGAAGGAGCGTATCGAGAGCGAACCTGTCGGCCGCGGCTGGACGCCTCCTCCGAGGACGCTGGAGACGCGTCCAGGTGGTGCCCACCGAACCGCAAGGAACGAGACGGAGCATCGATGACATGAGCGATCCGAACGTGGAACCGACCCTGGGTGATCCCGACTACTCGACCCTCGTCCCCGACATGAACGGCGGAGCGGCCGCCGTCCCGCCCGCCCCGGGAACCGAGAACGACGAGCCGCTGAGCGAGGAGGGCATCGACATCACCGAAGCCGACGGACCCGATCTGCAGGCGGGCGACGACCTCGACACGGGAGCGGCGACGCGATGACGGCGGAGCTGCGCGACCGGGACGCCGCCGGAAACGACGACGCCGAGCAGCAGCCCGAGGAGCTCGGCGAGCCGGTGCCCGGCACCGTCATCCCGCCGGACGGCACGGCGGCGGTCACTGAGTTCGCGCCGGACGCTCCGGACGAGGGCTCGGGCGTCTCGCCCGTCTGATCAGCCGCATCCGCCATCCCGACGACATCACGCGACCACAACACACGAAAGACTTCCGACATGACCCAGACCTTCCCCGCATGGCTGCACGACCAGCAGAAGCGCGACGACGAGACCGGCGAGTTCGCTCGCGAGGTCGGCACCCTCGACGACTTCCCGGAGTCCGGCGGCAAGCCCATCTACGACGGCTACTTCGAGACCGGCCTCGAATCGAACCGGGAGCGTTACGAGCGCGCCTGGTCCGAGTTCGAGGCCAACCCCGAGCCGTCCGCCACCTCGGAGACGCCGGAGGGCTTCGGGTCGTGAACCGGTTCTGGGCGGGCGGCCCCGAGCAGAGCATCCGATCGGTCGACGCACCGGCCGGGGCGCTCGAGGTCGTCCACGCCTTCGACTCGGGCCCGATGCCGACCGGCGTCAGCGTCTCGCGCACCGGACGGATCTTCGTGAACTTCCCGAAGTGGGGCGACGAGGTCGAGGCGACCGTGGTCGAGATCGTCGACGGTGTTCCCCGCGCCTTCCCCGACGAGCGCTGGAACAGCCCGTCCGGGGACGCGGACAAGACCGCGTTCGTGTCGGTCCAGTCGATCGTCGTCGACCCCGACGACCGGCTCTGGGTGCTCGACACCGGATCGCCGATGTTCCAGCCGACGCAGTACGGCGGACCGAAGCTCGTCGGCATCGACCTCACCACGAACGAGGTGTTCCAGAGCATCGTCTTCGATGAGGACGTCGCCCTGCCGACGACCTACCTGAACGACGTGCGCTTCGACCTCGGCCGCGGGGAGGCAGGGGTGGCCTACATCACCGACTCCGCGGACCAGGGCGAGAACGGCATCATCGTCGTCGACCTCGCGAGCGGCGAGGCCTGGCGACGCCTGCGCGACCACCCCACGACCAAGGCCGAGACGAGAGCCGAGTTCGTCCCCATCGCCGAGGGCCGCGTCTTCGCCGAACGCACGCCGGGCGAGGAGTCGAAGCCGGTCACGATGGGCGCCGACGGCATCGCCATCTCGAGCGACGGCAGCAGGCTCTGGTACTGCCCGCTCGCCTCACGCCGCTGGTACAGCGTCGCCACCGACGCACTCGTCGATCACAGCATCGACGACGACGCCGTCGCGCAGACGGTGCGCGACGAGGGCGACAAGGGCGGGGGCGCCGACGGTCTCGAGACCGACGACGCCGGGCGGATCTACGCGACGAGCTACGAGCACAACGCGATCGTCCGACGCGGGGTCGACGGCACCATCGAGACCCTCGTGCACGACGAGCGGATGCTGTGGCCCGACACGATGTCGGTGGCGGCGGACGGACACCTGTACGTCACCTGCAATCAGCTCCACCGTCAGGCGAAGTACCAGGGTGGCGAGGATCTGCGGAGCTACCCTTACTACCTCTTCCGCGTCGCCATCGACGCGGGCCCGGTGCGGCTCCGCCGCTGAGCTGTCGCACTGCTGAGCTGTCCAACCACCGAGCTGCCGAAGCGCCGACACGCACCGATCACGACTTCCCACGACCTGATTCCCGACGAAAGGAGAACAGATGGCAGACCCGGATAAGCCCTCGCAGGCCGAGGGCGAAGAGCCACAGACCGAGGAGCACGACGTCCAGGCGAGCGACGGCAAACCGTCGCAGGCCGAGGGATGATCCTGCGCCCCTTTTCGTAAGACCGGCTCAGAGCCTGACGACCTCGGCGGTCCGGACGACGGCAGTGCCCGCTTCGTCCGAACCGTCGAGGTCGACCTCTGCCCGGATGCGCCAGTCCCGATCGCCAGCGGGGTCGTCGAGGATCTGCTCGACCGCCCAGTACCCAGGACGCGCATCCTCATCGATCACGATCATCATCGGACCGCGCGCGGAGGCTCCGGTGCCGATGCTGGCGTGCTCGCCGTAGTAGGCGTCGAGCGCGTCCGCCCATCCGTCGGCGTCGAGGCCGCCCGGGCCGTCGAGCGCCGCGAGCTCCTCCGGCTTGTCGAGCGCCATCAGCTGCACGCGCCGGAACATCTCGTTGCGCACCAGCACGAGGAACGCGCGTCGGTTGGTGAGGATGCTCGGCGGTGCGGGCGGCACGACGGGAGCATCGGGGTCGGCCGAGGGGGCGACGAGCTGCTCCCACTCGTCCACCAGGCTCGAGTCGACCTGGCGCACCAGCTCGCCGAGCCACTCGATGATGTCGAGGAGCTCCTCGCTCTTCGCCTCGGGCGGCACGGTCTGCCGGATCGCGCGGAACGCGTCCGAGAGGTAGCGCAGCACCAGTCCCTCGCTGCGGCCGAGCTGGTAGGCGCCGACGAACTCGGTGAACGACATGGCCCGCTCGAACATGTCGCGCACCACCGACTTGGGGCGCAGCTCGAAGTCGCGCACCCACGGCTGCCCCGCGGCGAAGGTCTCGAACGCGGCGAACAGCAGTTCGGCGAGCGGCTTCGGATAGGTGACGTCCTCGAGCGCCGCCGTCCGCTCCTCGTACTCGACGCCGTCGGCCTTCATCGCGGCGACCGCCTCGCCGCGGGCGGCGAACTCCTGCTGCGACAGCACCGGGCGCGGGTCGTCGAGGGTCGACTCGATCACGCTGACGACGTCGAGGGCGTAGGTCGGCGAGTCCCGGTCGAGCAGCTCGAGCGCCCCGAGCGCGAACGGCGACAGCGGCTGGTTGAGCGCGAAGTTCGGGTCGAGGTCGACCGTGAGGCGGATGGTGCCGTCGACGCTCTCGACGACCCCCGCGGCGACGAGGGTGCGGTAGATGCCGATCGCCCGCCGCGCGAGCGCGTACTGGCGGGCGCGCGGCTCGTGGTTGTCGAAGACGAGGGCGCGGACGCCTGCGAACACGTCGCCGCCGCGCGCGATGACGTTGACGAGCATCGCGGCGGTCAGCACCATGCGGCTGGTGAGCGCCTCGGGCTCGGCCGTTTCGAGCTTGCGGAAGCTCGGCTCGCCCCATGAGACGAACCCCTCCGGCGCCTTCTTGCGGATGATCTTCCGCTTCTTCTTCGGGTCGTCGCCCGCCTTCTCGATGGCGCGCGCGTTTTCGATCTCGTGCTCCGGCGCCTGCACCAGCACGGTGCCTGCGGTGTCGAAACCCGCGCGCCCGGCGCGGCCCGCGATCTGGTGGAACTCGCGGGCGGTGAGCTGGCGCATCTTCGTGCCGTCGAACTTGGTGAGAGCGGTGAGCAGGACGCTGCGGATGGGGACGTTGATGCCGACCCCGAGCGTGTCGGTGCCGCAGATGACCCGCAGCAGCCCGCGCTGGGCGAGCTGCTCGACCAGCCGTCGGTACTTCGGCAGCATCCCGGCGTGATGGACGCCGATGCCGAGGCGCAGCAGCCGGCTGAGGGTGCGTCCGAACGCGGTGGTGAAGCGGAACCCGCCGATCTCCTCGGCGATCAGGTCCCGGCCGGCGCGGGTCTGCACGGAGATGCTCGCGAGCGCCTGCGCGCGCTCCATGGCGGCGGCCTGCGAGAAGTGCACGATGTAGACGGGCGCCTGATCGCTCTGCAGCAGCTCCTCGACGGTCTCCTGCACCGGGGTGGTGGCGTAGTAGAAGTGCAGCGGGATCGGCCGGTCGACGCCCGTGATCCGCGCCGTGTCGCGCCCGGTCCGATCGCTGAGGTCGGCGGCGAGGTCGGCGACGTCGCCGAGCGTCGCCGACATGAGCACGAACTGGGTGTCGGCGAGTGTCAGCAGCGGCACCTGCCACGCCCAGCCGCGGTCGGGGTCGGCGTAGAAGTGGAACTCGTCCATCACGACCTGGTCGATGTCGGCATCGGGGCCGCGGCGAAGCGCCATGTTTGCGAGGATCTCGGCGGTGCAGCAGACGATCGGGGCGTCGCCGTTGACCGAGGAGTCGCCGGTGACCATTCCCACGTTCTCGGCGCCGAACACCTCCACGAGGGCGAAGAACTTCTCGCTGACGAGCGCCTTGATCGGGGCCGTGTAGAACGAGCGCTTGCCCTGCGCGACGGCGACCGCGTGCGCGGCGACCGCGACGAGCGATTTCCCGCTGCCGGTCGGGGTCGAGAGGATGACGTTAGATCCGCTCGCGATCTCGAGCACGGCCTCGTCCTGCGCCTCGTAGAGCGAATAGCCCTGGTCCTCAGCCCACCCGACGAAGCCCTCGTACGCCTGGTCCGGGTCGTCGGTGGACGGCATGCGATCGAGAAGGCTCACCCCTCGATCCTCCCCCATCGCCTCGCCTCCCGCGGGCCCGCGACAAGGAGGGGGGAGCCGGAAGATCAGCGCTGACGGCGCGTGCGCTCCGAGAAGGCGTCGACCACGGCGAGCAGTCCGGTGGCCGCCCACACGCGGTTGCGACGGGCCCCGCCCACCTGGGTGAGGATGCCGTCGGCGACGAGCCGGTCGATCGCGAGCTGCGCGTTGGGGGCGCTGACCCGCAGGTGCTCCATCGCGGACGCGGAGGTGAGCACCGGCCGGGTCTCGAGCAGCGGCAGCAGACGCCGCGCGCCCGAGCCTTGACGTGCCGTGCAGCGCTGCGACCACGTCGAACGCACCTGCACGAGGTCGTCGGCCATCTGTCTGCTGCTCTCCACCGCGGAGATCGCGGCAGTGGCGAAGATCTCGACGATCGGCTCGAGACGTCCGGAGCGGTACCGGGTCAGCGCGTCGAAGTACCCGGCGGTGTCCTCGGACAGTCCCGCGGAGATCGGGATGACGAGGGTGCGGGCAACGTCGGCGCGGCGCAGCATCGCCTGCACGAGCGAACGCCCGGTGCGGCCGTTCACCTCGAGGAACGGGTGAATCGTCTCGTACTGCGCGTGCGCGACCGCGATCTGCACGAGCGGCTGCAACTGCGGTCGGCGCATGAAGCGGATCAGGTCGTCCATCGCGGCGGGGAGACGGGACACGTGGGGCGGCACGAACGCGGCGCGCGCCGGTCCGCGTGCCCCTCCTCCGATCCACACCTGCTGGTCGCGCCACCGTCCGCGACGCTCGGGACGGCTCGAGGCCATGAGGGTGCGCTGAACCGAGACGATCGCGTCCTCGTCGAGTGACGCGGCCCGCGCCCGGGCGAGTTCGATCGCACGGCTGTGGCTGACCAGCTGACCGGCCGCCGGGTCGACGGACTCCTCGAACTCGGCGAGCGCGACCGACAGGGCGGAGGCGCTGACCCGTTCGATCGAGGAGCTCGCGGCGCTCTCGGCCCGGACGAGCAGTGGCGGCACCGCCTCGTCCCGGTAGCCGAACTCGGCGTCGAGCCGGATCAGCTCCGCGGTCGCGTCGGCGGCGAGCGCCGCGATGGCGTCGTCGACCCGGACGGGTCGCTCGGCGATGGCGGCGGGGACGATGGCCCGGTACGGACCCGACTCCGCGCGGATGGGCGAGAACGAGTCGCGCACCTCGGTGGCGGGGTCCCAGGTGCGTTCCTCGAACGCGACGGCGGGCCACGCCTCGTCGCTGGGACTCGTCATACCTGCACAACCTCGTTCCGGATGATCGCTTAAACAATAACAAGAGCGCCGCTATGAACGGCTGCGTCCTCATCGGAGGGCATGGCCGGGTCAGTTATCGGAAGTGGCCGGATGGGCGGTCTCCAGCGGTTGGCCGAGCCCTTCAGTGCCCCATACGCTCCAGAAATCGATTACTGAGGGTGAAGGCGCCCTCGCGGAAGGGTGACGATGTCGTCGTACTCCATCTGGATGCTCGAGTACTCCCACTGCCTGGAACAGCCCATGGGCTGCATCTTCTACGGACAGTGGAACGCCGGGACCAGGATGTTCGCCTACAGCTACGCCTACATCGAGGGCGGCGGGCACAAGATCCTCGTCGACATCGGCCACGACAACGCGTCGTCGAACAAGCACTACAACGACATCAACGACATCGTCGACTGGCAGCCGCCGGCCGAGGTGCTCGCGAAGGTCGGCGTGACGCCCGACGAGATCGACACGGTCATCCTCACCCACGCGCACTACGACCACGCGGGCGGGTACCGCTACTTCCCCAACGCGACCTTCTACCTGCAGAAGATCGAGCTCGAGAGCTCGCGCTGGGCGCTCGACAACCGTCACCTGTACAGCTCGATCATCGGCGCCCTCGACCCGGAGGATGTCACCGAGCTCGAGAAGCTCGCCGCGAGCGGCCGCCTGACCCTCCTCGACGGCCCGGTCGAGAACCTCTTCCCCGGCCTGCACATCCGCACCGCGTACGACACCCACACCATGGGCGGCCAGTACGTCGTCGTCGAGGACGCCGGTCAGAACTGGGTCGTCACCGGCGACGCCCTGTACAGCTACGAGAACGCCGAGGGTATCGGCGGCTCCGGCGAGATGGTGAACATCGGCTTCGGCGGCGGCAGCGGATGGCGCGGCCTGCAGATCATCGACGAGATGGCCCGCACGGCGGGCGATACGAACCGCCTCGTCATCGTGCACGAGTACGCCACGTTCAGCCGGCACCCGTCGCGCAAGTACGACGACGGCCTCTCGGTCGCCGAGCTGCTGCTCGCCCCCGGCAGCGCGTCGCGGCTGACCGCCCCCGCCCCTGCGGCGGCCGAGCTTCCCTGACCACCGACACCACCGATCCAGCACCACCGATCCCCAGCACCACTGTCCCCAACACCACTGTCCCTAACACCACCGATCCCTGCACCACACCGAAGAACCACGAGGAGTTCACAATGCGGAAGAACAAAGCAGTTCTCGCGCTGGCCCTGGCCGGCGCCGCCCTGTTGGCGGTCACCGCCTGCAGCACCCCCGACGATGTCCCCGGCGCGGCGGCGGAGGGCGGCGAGCCGAAGAGCACCCTGCTCGGCATCGTCACCATCAGCGCCACCGACGCGAACAACGCCCGCGTCATCGCCGGCGCCACCGAGGCGGCCGAGGAGGCGGGATGGACGGTCGAGGTCGTCGACGCCGCAGGCAACGCCGACCAGGCGAACGCGGCCATCACGAACTTCGTGAACAAGAACGCCGGCATGATCTTCGACCTCGTCTTCCCGGCGAGCTCGCTCGGCGCCGGACTGAGCGCCGCTCAGAACGCGGGCATCCCCGTCGCCACCTGGGGTGGCGGAATCGCTCCGGGCGTCGTGATGACGACCGGCGACGGCGCCCCGTTCGCCGAGCCCGCCACCCAGGCGCTGCTCGACGCGATCGGTGACGACGGCGACGTGCTCGCCCTCACCTACCGCACCGGTCAGGTCTGCCGCGACCGCGAGGCGCTGTTCGACGAGATGCTCGCCGACTACCCGAACATCCGGGTCACGAAGAACGAGGTCGGCATCCCCGGCTTCCTGCAAGACGGCGCCGACTACGCCACCGCCTGGCTCGGCGCCCACCCCGCGGGCGGCAACCTCGCGATCTGGGGCTGCTGGGAGGACCCGACCCTCGGCGCCATCTCGGCGCTGAAGCAGACGGGACGCACCGACGTGCTGACCTACGGCATCAACGGATCGAGCACCGCCATCAAGGCGGTCCAGGACGGCTCGCTCACGGCGACCGTGTACGAGGACGGCACCCTCGAGGGGCGCACCATGTTCGAGAAGACCCTCGAGGCGATCGAGAACGGCAGCACCGAGGCCGAGACGGTCGACGTCCCGGGTGTCCTCGTCACCGCCGACACCATCGACGACTTCCTCGCCGAACACCCCGAAGCGCTCGACTGAGCAGGAGGCGCCGATGAGCACCGTGAACGACTCCATCCCCGACACCGCGACGACGGGACGCCGCACCGGCGGCGACCTCATCCGGGTGAACGACATCAGCAAGTCCTTCGGCGGCGTGTACGCGCTGAAGGGGGTGTCCTTCGCCGTGCGGCCGGGCGTCGTGCACGGGCTCATCGGCGCCAACGGCGCCGGCAAGTCGACCCTCATCAAGGTCCTCGCCGGCATCGAGCAGCCCGACGGCGGCGAGGTCGTCGTCGAGGGCGAGACCGTCGAGATCCCCGATCCCGACGCCGCCTCCCGCCTCGGCCTCGCCTTCATCCACCAGGAGATGAGCCTCATCCCCGGCTGGAACGTGCTGCGGAACATGATGCTCGGCCAGAAGCCGCCGTCGCGGCTCGGCGTCATCGATTGGCGGCCCGCTCGGGCGCGGGCGTCGGCGGTCGCGAAGAAGCTCGGCATGGACTTCGGGCTGAACACCAACGTCGACGACCTCTCCACCGCCGATCAGTGGCTCGTGCTCATCGGTCGCGCGCTCATGCGGGACGCCCGCATGATCGCGATGGACGAGCCCACCGCCTCGCTGTCCGCATCCGAGGCCACCCGCCTGCACCGGATCATCCGCGAGCTGGCGGCGTCGGGCACCGCGGTGCTGTTCGTCTCGCATCGGCTCGACGAGGTCAGCGAGCTGTGCGAGGACATCACCGTGTTCAAGGACGGCGCGGTGACGCGGCGCTCGGTCGGCACCCCGATGACGAAGCCGGAACTCGTGAGCGCGATCGTCGGCCGCGACCTCGAGATCCCCGAGCGCGGTCACGAACCGGCACCCGTCGGTCGCCCGGTGCTCGAGGTGCGCGGCGTCGCCGACGGGCACCTGGTGCGCGATGTCTCCCTCACCGTGCACGAGGGCGAGGTGCTCGGCCTCGCGGGACTCGTCGGCGCCGGCCGCACCGAGCTCGCGAAGCTCGTCTACGGCGAGAACAAGCGCACCGCGGGCGAGGTCCTGCTCGAGGGTCGACCGGTCCGGTTCGCCGAGCCCGCCGACGCGGTCCTCGCGGGCATCGGGCTCGTCCCGGAGGAGCGCCGATCGGAGGGGCTCTTCCTCGACCGCACCATCGACTTCAACATCAACATCTCCACGCTGCGCTCGCTGCGCCGCTCGGCGCTCTGGCCGTTTCTCCGCTTCGGGGTGGGACGCCGGCGCGCGACGGACATCGCCCGAGAGGTGACGGTGAAGTCGGCGGGCGTCGGCGCCCTCGTCAGCTCGCTGTCGGGCGGGAACCAGCAGAAGGTCGCCATCGCGCGGTGGCTCATCGACCGCCCTCGGGTGCTGATCCTCGACGAGCCGTCCCGCGGCGTCGACGTCGGCGCCCGCGCCGAAGTGCACCGCGTCATCCGCGAACTCGCCGCGCAGGGCACCGCCGTGCTCGCCATCTCGTCCGACAACGAGGAGCTCGTCGCCCTCTGCGACCGCGTGGTCGTGATGGCCGAGGGGCACGTCTCGGGCGAACTCGTCGGAGGCGACATCACCGTCGACCGCCTCCTCTCACTCAGCTTCGACCGGGAGACCGGAAAGGGAACCGACTCATGACCACGACACTGCCCGACCCCGCGAGCACCAACCCGGCCGCGACCGAGGGAAGCCTGACCCCGCACTCGCGACGCGGCCGCCTCGCCCTCACCATCGTGTCGAAGTACGGCACCCTCATCGCGATGGCGATCATGCTGATCATTTTCGGCTTGGCGGTGCCGAACGGCGCGTTCCTCTCGCCGACCAACCTGCTCAGCATCGTGAACCAGTCGGCGCTCACCGCGATCATCGCCTGCGGGCTGACGCTCGTGCTGGTGGTCGGCGAGTTCGACCTCAGCGTCGGCTACGCCGCCAGCCTCGCCGGGGTGCTCGTCACCGGACTCGTCGCCAACCAGGGACTGCCGCTCATCATCGCCGTGCTGGTGACCATCGCGATCGGCGGCGGCATCGGCGGTGTCAACGGCATCCTCGTCACCAAGGCGCGGGTCAACGCGGTGGTCGCCACACTGGGTGTCGGGACGATACTCACCGGCCTCGCCTTCGGGTACACGGCGGGCTCGCCGATCATCGACGTGCCCCGCGAGTTCAGCTACATCACCCTCGCCCGCTTCCTCGGCATCCAGAACCCGATCTGGTTCATGGCGATCGTCGTCGCGCTGCTCTGGCTGATCCTCAACCGCACCGCCACGGGCCAGCGCATCCAGGCGGTCGGAGCGAACAAGAGCGCGGCGCGTCTCGCCGGCATCCGCACCGACCGGTCGAAGATCACGGCGTTCGTGATCGCGGGAGTGTGCGCCGCCATCACCGGCATCCTGCTCGCCTCCCTGCTCGGCTCGGGCACGGTCGGCGCCGCCGACGGGTACCTGATGGACTCGTTCGCCGCGGTCTTCCTCGGCTCCGCGACGCTGCGCGACGGCGAGTTCCACATCCTCGGCACCCTCGTCGGCGTGCTGGTCGTGAGCGTCGGCTTCAACGGGCTGAGCCTGCTCGGCACCCCCACCTTCTGGCAGTACGTGTTCAAGGGCGGCATCCTGGTGCTCGCCGTCGCCCTGTCGACCATCGCGAGGCGGTACGCGAAAGCCTGACCGTGGCGGCCGGCTCCGACGGGGCCGGCCGCCTTCCCGGTCCTCGTCCCGGTCCGTCGTCCCACCATCCCCCCTCGCGATTCGATAGCGTGACGCGCAGGCGCGACCATGGGCGCCGACACGAGCGAGGAGAGTCGGATGCGACGGTTGTCAGTGGGCGCGACGGTGGGCGCGACGATCGGCGGAATCCTCGCCGGGACTCTGCTGTTGAGCGGTTGCGCGGCGGGCGGCGCGGGGCCCGACGCCTCCCCCAGCCCGAGCGCGATCGGTCCGGTGATCGTCACCGTCGACGGCGCGCTCGCCGGCACGACCGTCACGCTGCCGATGGGACGCGTTCTCGACCTCGACGCCGAGACCCCCGACGCGTGGAGCGCCACCTTCTCCGATCCCGCCATCGCGGAGTTCACTCCCGGCGGCACGAAGGACGGCGCCACCTTCAACCCGGGCATCACGCCGCTCGAGGCCGGCAGCACCGAGGTCTCGCTGACGGACGGCACCGATGAGATCGCCTTCACCCTCCAGGTGACCGAGTAACCGCGTGGATCTCCGGCAGCGACTGATCCTCACGGTCGCGATCCTCGCCTCCTTCGTGCCCTTCCTCGACGGCTCGATCGTCAACGTCGCGCTGCCCGCCATGGTCGACGAGCTGGGCGGCGGCATCGTCACCAGCCAGTGGGTGCTCGACGGCTACCTCCTCAGCCTCTCGGCACTGATCCTGCTCGCCGGCTCGCTGTCCGACTCGCTCGGCCGCGCGCGGGTCCTCGTCGCGGGGCTCGTCCTCTTCGGTGTCGCCTCGGTCGCCTGCGCTCTCGCCCCCACCGCGGGCCTGCTGATCGCCGCCCGCGTCGTCCAGGGGGTCGGCGGGGCGCTGCTCGTGCCGAGCTCTCTAGCGATCATCACCTCGAGCTTCTCCGGCGCCGCGCAGGCACGGGCGATCGGGCTGTGGACCGGGTTCACCGGTGTCGCCTTCATCGCTGGCCCCGTGCTGGGCGGCGCGCTCGTCGACACCGTCGGATGGCGGTGGATCTTCGGCATCAACGTCCTGCCGATCGCCATCACCCTGCTGCTGCTCAGCCGTGTGCGCGGCGGGCACGAGAAGACCTCCGGCGCCCGGGTCGATGTCATCGGAGCGCTGCTCGGCACCCTGGGTCTCGCCGGCCCCGTCTTCGCACTGATCGAGCACGAACGCCTCGGCTGGGGAAGCCCCGCCGTGCTGGTGCCGCTCCTCGGCGGCGCGGTGCTCTTCGTCGCGTATCTGCTGTGGGAGCGTCGGGCGGCGCAGCCGATGCTGCCGCTCGCCCTGTTCTCGGTGCGCAACTTCGCGGTCGGCAATCTCGCCACCGTGTTCGTCTACGCCGCACTCTCGCTCGGCCCTCTCGTCGTCACCCTCTACCTGCAGCAGGTGGTCGGCGCGCCCGCCTTCCTCGCCGGCTTCGCGAGCCTCCCCGCCGCGCTGATCCCGCTGTTCCTCTCGGGCACGTTCGGCGGTCTCGCCGGCCGCTACGGCTCGCGCTGGTTCATGGCGGTCGGTCCTGCGATCGGTGCTGTCGGCTTCCTGTGGCTGCTGTTCGTGCAGCGCGACTTCGACTTCTGGTGGCAGATGCTGCCCGGGCTGCTGATCTTCGGTCTCGGCCTCACCATCACCGTCGCGCCGCTGACCTCGGCGATCCTCGGCGCGATCGAGCCGGCGCGCAGCGGTATCGCCTCCGCCGTCAACAACGCGGTGTCGAGGGTCGCGGGTCTCGTCGCGGTCGCGTTCCTCGGTGCGATCTTCGGCGGCGCCCTCGATCTCGAGGCCTTCCACCGCACCGTGATCATCGCCGCCGTCCTGTTGCTCCTCGGCGCCATGACGTCTGCGATCGGCATCCAGAACCGGGCGAGCGCCGAGAAGGTCGCCGTCGAGACGCCGCAGAACTAGGACGCGTGGAGCGGCTCACAGGTAGTCGTCGGGCGCGAGCCACCGCCCACCGGTGTCGTGCAGCACGATCTGGCCGCGCACCGGAAGCTCGGCGATGCCCGCGGCCGTGCGGAGGCACCGGGCCCAGGCGACGTCCGCGGCTGTGGTCCTCGCGTCGCCGTGCCGCTCGATGACGAACACGACCGATGCGGCGCCCTCGCCGTCGGCGAGCCAGTCGAGCAGCGGCGCGAAGCTCGCGTCCTCACCCGGCCCGGGGACGGTCGGGATGCCGTCGATCGGGATGAGGGTCTGACAGAGCCGTTTGCCCTCGTCGAGGAAGATGAGCCAGAGTCCCGGTTTGTTCGCCGCATGCAGCAGCGAGATCACCTCGTCGAGCAGTTCGTCGTCGGTGTCGAGTGCGGTGCTGCGGATGCCGTCCATGTCGGAAGAGTCGCACCGTTCGCGCCGCCATCAGGCCGTTCGGGCCGCGTCTGTGGGGAACGTCGCGCGCGAGGCCACGGCGGAGGACATCCGGATCATCCGCGGTTGCGGCGCCACCGGAGCATCGGCAGACTCGGGTCGTGCGGCGAGCGCCGCGACCGGCCGAGGAGGGTCATGGTCCGAGGTCGATCCCGCGGGATGCTCGGTGTCGTGAGCGGTCTCGCGCTGGCTGCAGCGCTCAGCGGCTGCGTCCCCACGCCGGCCGAGACCGTCTTCGTCACTGCGGCGCCGGCACCCGCCGAGACGGTGTACGTGACGGTGACCCCGACCCCGCCCGCTGCGCCCGGGGCGGGAGCACCCGGGGCCGATCCGCTCGTCCCCAATGCGCCGGCCCCCGAGGTCCAGGAGGGACCGGCCGTCGACAGCGGGCCGCGGACGGGTGCACTGGGCACCGCGACGACCGACGCCTCCGGTGAACCGGAGCGGTACACCGTCGTCGCCGGCGACTCCTTCTTCGACATCGCCCAACGCTTCGACCTGCCGCAGCAGCAGCTGCTGCGGATGAACCCGTCGATCCACGACTTCGGCGAGACGGTCTACATCGGCCAGGTGGTGAACCTCGACTGGCAGAGCACGCTCTGACCTCGGGCGAGCGAGGTCAGGCGAGAGGCGCCAGTGGAGCGAGGTCAGTCGAGCGGCGCCTCGACCCAGGTGGCGACGGTGTCGTTGTCGTCGGCGTAGGAGCAGTCGACGGAGATCCGTTCGCCGGTCAGCACCCGCGGCAGCCAACGCCGCGCGTCGTCCCACATCCGCTCGAGCGGCAGCGCGTCGATCGGGTACCAGCGCGGGGCGAGCTCGGAGCTGGCGCGCGGCTCGCCCGTCCACACCTCGGCGAGGAAGGCGGTCGACCGCTGGCTCCAGGCGGGCCGGTGCGGGAACTCGTAGGCGAGACGGGCGACGCGACGCAGATCGTCCGGTCGGACGAGCACACCGACCTCTTCCTCGACCTCGCGCGCGGCGGCCTGCGCGGCGCTCTCGCCGGGCTCCAGCTTGCCGCCCGGCCCCACGATCTTGCCCGCCCCGAGGCCGGTGAGCTTCTCGCCGAGGAGCACCTCGGTGCCGCGCGCTCCGTGCCGCAACAGGTAGGTCACCGCGACATCGAACACGGATCCGAGGCTATTCGATGAGTCTGCTTGCGCCTCACAGGTCGACTTGCTGGAATGCGGATCTGAACGACATCGGAGAAGGCGGGCGAACATGGCCGGAGAGCGGGCACTGAACGGATTCCCCATCGTGGTGGCGACGGAGCTGCCGCCGCTCATCGGGTTCTACCGCGACGTCCTCGGCGGCGAGGTCGTCTACCGCTTCCCGGTCGACGACCCCACCTACGTGTCGCTGAAGATCGGCGACGCCGAACTCGGACTCGGCTCGCACCCGGACCCTCCGCGCGGGCCCAGCCAGGTGTCCATCTGGTTCTACGTCGCCGAGGTCCACGAGGTGGTGCGCCGCGCCCGCTCGTTCGGCGCCGTCGTCACCGCCGACGCCGAGGACCAGCCGTGGGGCGAGCGGATCGCGCGACTGATCGACCCGACCGGCATCGAGGTGATCGTCGCCGAACGGATCCCCGTCGCGAACGGCGGCGGCGGCACCGCGTCCGAGTGAGACACCTGTGAGGCGTCGGTCCGGTGTGGTCACCGGGCTGTCGTATGGTCGGAAGCTCACGGAGGGGAGAGCAGGCGTGGGGACGCTGTCGACACTGCGCGCGGAGGCGCGCGACGAGTTGCAGGCCGAGATCGAGCAACGCTGCCGCGACGGCGAGGACCCGTGGCAGTTCATCCCCGACATGCCCACCGTCGACGAGCGGGTGGTGCGCATCCTCCGCGAGGACACCATCGCTGCGCTCGACCTGGGCGAGCAACGGGCGAAGGCGTACCACCCGGCCGCCGACCCCGCCCGCGCCGAGAGGTTCGAATTCGGCGTCCTGCGGCTGATCGCACTCGAGCACCCCGACCTCACGACCACGGTGTGGAACATGCTGGGCCGCCTCGACCGCGACCGCGGCGCCGCCTGAGGCGAAGCTCCGACCCGAGCCGCATTTCCCAGAATCGCTGTGTCAGCATGCAGTCGTGACATCGACTGACGCCGCCGCAACCACTGAAGAACGAAGCGCCGACCGCACCGACGAGCGCATCCGTCGCGTGGCCGACGAGATGTTCGGTTGGTCGGAGCTGCGACCCGGTCTCGCCGAGGCGATCGCCGGTTCCGTCGCCGGGCGCGACGTGCTCGCCATCATGCCGACGGGATACGGCAAGTCGGCCGTCTACAAGGTCGCCGGCGCGCTGCTGCCCGGCCCGACCGTCGTCGTATCGCCGCTCATCGCCCTGCAGGCCGATCAGGTCGCCGGCATCGCCGCACGCGACGGGGCGCCGCACGCCGTCGCCATCAACTCGGCCCAGAGCGACACGAAGAACGAGGAGGCGTGGGCGCAGCTCGGCGGCGGCAGCGCCGAGTACCTGTTCCTTTCCCCCGAACAGCTCGCCCGTGACGAGGTGATCGAACGTCTGCGCGGCGCCGGCGTCTCCCTCTTCGTCGTCGACGAGGCGCACTGCGTGTCCTCGTGGGGTCACGACTTCCGGCCCGACTACCTGCGCCTCCGCGACGCCGCGGAGGCGCTCGGGCGTCCACCGATCCTCGCGATGACGGCGACCGGGTCCGGACCCGTCCGCGAGGAGATCATCGACCGTCTCGGGCTGCGCGACGAGCTGCTGCTCTCGCGCGGCTACGACCGGCCGAACATCCGGCTCGAGGTCGAGCGGCACACCGAGGAGCACGACAAGCGGGCCACGATCCTCGACGAGATCGACGCCCTGCCGAAGCCCGGCCTGCTCTACGTGGCCACCCGACGCGACACCGAGGAGTACGCGGAACTCCTGGAGAGCCGCGGGTTGCGCACCGCCGCCTATCACGGCGGCCTTCCGGCGAAGCGCCGCCGTGAACTGCACGAAGGCTTCCGGGACGACGAGTTCGACGTCGTCGTCGCCACGAGCGCCTTCGGGATGGGCATCGACAAGCCGAACATCCGCTTCGTCGTGCACGAGGCCGTGCCCGAATCGATCGACGCCTACTACCAGGAGGTGGGCAGGGCGGGCAGAGACGGCGAGTCCGCCATCGCCCGGCTGCACTACCGGCCGGAGGACCTCTCGCTGCGCCGGTTCTTCGCGAGCGGATCTCCGAATCGGAGCCGGCTGGAACGGATCGCCGCCGCGCTCGCGTCCGCGTCGCATCCGGTGGGTCTCGGCGAACTCGCCGACGCCACGAAGTCCAGTACACGCCAACTCGGGTCGAGCATCGGCCTGCTCGTCGACTCGCTCGCCGTGACGAGGCACGGGGAGCGGCTCGCCCTCGCCACCGGGACGAGCGTCGAGGACGCGGTCGCGGCCGCGTTCGGGGTGGCCGAGCAGCACGAACGCATCGACGAGTCCCGCATCGCGATGATGCGCTCCTACTCCGAGACCCTCGAGTGCCGCAGGATCTTCCTGCTCGGCTACTTCGGCGAGGCGCGCAGCGAGCCGTGCGGCGACTGCGACACCTGCACCTCGGGCACCGCGTACGAGGAGCACCGTCCGGCGGCCGACGCCGACGTGCCCTTCCCCCTCGACGCCGCGGTGCGGCACCGCGAGTGGGGCGACGGCACGGTGACGAAGGTCGAAGACGACCGGGTGACCGTGTTCTTCGAGAGCGAAGGCTACCGGGTGCTCTCGCTCGAACTGATCGAGGAGAACGACCTCCTCGAGCTCGCCTCCTGACAGCGCCGCGTCCGATCGTTCTCGCCGACTCTCCGGTCGACTCCGCCTGGGAGTCGGCAGGACGCTCCCCGAGCTTCCAGGGACGAGCTCGTAGCGTGGGTGGACACCTTCCACGAGCAGGAACGAGAGGAATCGCGATGAGCGACAGCATCCCCGACGGCGGAGCCTACGACGACGAGCGCATCGATGCGGAGTCGAAGCAGACGGTGACGAACGACGCGGTGGCCGGCGAGACGGTTCTCCCGGGCGCGGGCGACGGCAACAACGGCCCGACCGGCGGTTCCCCCGCGGAGGGCGAGCCGGTACTCGACGAGAACGAGCTCGCCGGCGAGGAGATCGTCGGGCTCGACGACTCCGGGTCGAACGGCCCCGTCGAGCAGAGCTGATGGCCCGCGAAGGCCAGCTCCCTCCTCCCGACCACGTGGACAAGCCGGTTGCGGCCGGAGACCCGGACGCGGTCGGCGAGCGACTCACGGGGAAGCGGGGTCCGAAGGACCCGGACGGACTGCTGACCGTCGACGGAGCCGGCGAGACCGGCCCCGACCTCGAGGCGACCTCCGAACGGTGACAGCGGACCGCTCGGGCTGAGCGGTCGCGCAGCCACTTCCCAGTGTCGGCGGCGTTTGACACCGTCGAACACATGTTCGAAACTGGGATGTGGCTGCCGTGACCGCTTCGTCCCTCGCCGCACCCTCCGGTGCGGACGCGATGGAGCGCATCCGCGAGCTGCAGTCGCGCATCAAGGAGATGCAGGCGACCACCCTGCAGACCAAGGGGCTCGCGACATCGCCCATGTTCGCAGGGCTCCTCCCCGACGGCATGATGCGGGCGGGAGCGGCCTACTCGATCGGCGGGTCGCTCACCCTCGCCATGAGCATGCTCGCGGCACCCTCGGCGGCGGGTGCCTGGTGCGGAGTCGTCGGGGTGCCCGAGTTCGGCGCCCAGGCCGCCATCGCTCGCGGCATCGACCTCTCCCGCCTCGTGCTCGTGCCCGACCCCGGCGATCACTGGCTGACCGTCGCCTCGGCGCTCGCCGACGTGCTCACCGTGGTCGTCGTCCGCCCGCCCCGACGCGTCTCCGACGCCGACGCCGGACGCCTCGCCGCGAGGTTGCGCAAACGCGACGCCGCGCTCATCTCGCTCGGCGAGTGGCCGGGCAGTGAGGCCCGGCTCACGGTGACCGCCAACGAGTGGAGCGGACTCGGCGACGGGCACGGCATGATCACCGGACGGCGCATGCAGGTCGAAGCCGAGTTCCGCGGACGCCCGTCGCGACGCAAATGGGTGCGCATCGATCCCGTCCCCGCCGATGCTCCCCGATACCGCTCCGACCCGGGCGCCGACATCCCCCTTCCCCTCTCCACGGCGACCGGACCGCTCGACGAGGAGCCGGCGTCGTTCCCGAGGGCGATCTGATGACGCTCGCCGAGACGACCCGCACGATGCTGCTGTGGTGCCCCGACTGGCCGGCGTTCGCCGCCGCACGGGCGGCCGGCATCCCCCTCGACACCCCTCTCGCGCTCATCGACAAGGGCGAGGTGCACGCCTGCTCGTCGAGCGCCCGAGCCGAAGGGGTGAAACGCGGTCTCCGACTGCGCGAAGCCCAGTCGCGGTGTTCGAGCCTCGAGGTGCTGCCCTTCGACCCCGAACTCGACGCCCGCAGCTTCGACCCGATCGTCGAGGCGATCGAGGAGCGGATGCCGGGCGTCCAGCTGGTGCGCCCCGGCATCGCGGCGGTGAAGGCGAGCGGACCCGCCCGCTACTACGGCAGCGAGGAGCTCGCGGCCGAGTCGCTGCTCGAGCACCTCGACGACCTCGGCGTCGTCGGCGGGCGAATCGGCATCGCCGACGGTCCGTTCGCCGCCGAGCAGGCCGCGCGCCGCGGCTCGGGGCGGGTCTCGGTGGTCGAGGCAGACGGCTCCCCCGCGTTCCTCGCGCCGATGCCCGTCTCTTTGCTCGGCATGCCGCAGCTCGCCATGCTGCTGCGCCGCCTCGGCCTGCCGACCCTCGGCGCGTTCGCCTCTCTTCCCGAGACCGAGGTGCGCGACCGTTTCGGCGCAGAAGGAGCGGCGGCGCACCGTCTCGCGGCGGGGCTCGACGGCCGTCGGGTGATCCCCCGCATCCCGCCCGACGAGCTCGATGTCGAGGTGCACTTCGAGCCGCCCCTCGACCGGGTCGACCAGGTGACCTTCGGGTTCCGTTCCGCCGCCGACCGGTTCATCGAGCGCCTCTCCGGCCACCGGCTGGTCTGCACCGCCCTGCGCGTCGAGGTGACGAGCGAGACCGGCGAACTGTCGGCCCGCACCTGGCTGCATCCGCGCTCGTTCCAGGCCTCCGAGGTCGTCGACCGGGTGCGCTGGCAGCTGCAGGGCATCGGCAGCATCGACAGCGGGCTCCGCTCCGCCGTGAACCGGGTCCGGGTGGTGCCGCACAGCGTCGACGAGACCGCCCACCACGAGCCGGGACTGTGGGGCGGCGGTCCCGACGCCGCACTGCACCACGGGCTCTCCCGCGTGCAGAGCATGCTCGGGCACACCGCGGTGGCGACCTTCGCCATCGGCGGCGGACGCCTGCTCGCCGACCGGCAGGTGCTCGTGCCGTGGGGCGACCGCGAGCAGACCGAGCGGCCCGCCGACCGGCCATGGCCCGGCGCCATCAGCGGCCTGCCTCCCGCGACGGTGTTCCCGAAGCGTCTGCCCTGCACGGTCCTCACCCCCGACGGATCGGCCATCGCCGTCGACGCCCGCGGTGTACTGAGCGGACCCCCGTCGCGCTTCGCCGCCCCCGGCAGCGGCCGCCCCCAGGCCGTGCGCTCCTGGGCGGGCCCCTGGCCGCTCGACGAGCGCTGGTGGGACGCCGACGCCGCCCGCATGCTGAACCGCTTCCAGATCATCACCGCCGACGGCGATGCCTGGCTCGTGCTGCTCGAAGGCGGCGACTGCTTCGTGGAAGCCCGATACGACTGACGAACCGCCCCGCCGAACCGACACACACGCGCGCGGGGTGATGCCATCCCCGGCGGAGCCTGCGACCATTTCCCCGTGAGCGAGCAGCAGACCGCGCCCGAACGGCACGAGCGCACCTTCTTCGGGCAGCCGTGGTCGCTGTCGACCATCTTCGGAGTCGAGCTGTGGGAGCGGTTCTCCTTCTACGGCATGCAGGGCATCCTGCTCATCTACCTGTACTTCTCCGTCGCCGACGGCGGTCTCGGCGTCCCCCGCGACGCGGCCACGAGCATCGTCGGCGCCTACGGCGGGGCCGTCTATCTCGCGACGGTGCTCGGCGCATGGCTCGCCGACCGTGTCGTCGGCGCGGAGCGGATGCTGTTCGCCAGCGCGGTGACGGTGATGCTCGGGCACATCGCGCTCGCCCTGCTTCCCGGCGGTCTCGGCGTGGTCGTCGGGCTGATCCTCATCGCGCTCGGCAGCGGCGGGGTGAAGGCGACGGCGACCTCGATCGTCGGCACCCTGTACGAGCCCGGCGACATCCGCCGGGAGGCCGGCTTCTCGCTCTACTACCTCGGCATCAACCTCGGCGCGTTCGTCGGACCGCTGCTCACCGGGCTGCTGCAGAGCACGGTCGGCTTCCACTTCGGTTTCGGTCTCGCCGCCGTCGGGATGGCGGTAGGGCTCACCCAGTACGCGATCGGGCGCCGCCGGCTGCCCGCGGCGGCCGCCGAGATCCCGAACCCGCTCCCTCGGGCACGGCGCCTTCCGTTCGCGCTGATCGCGGTCGCGGGGATCGCGATCATCGTCGTCCTCGTCGCCTCCCGGCTCGTCACCGAGGAGAACCTCTCGACGGTGGTCGCCGCGCTCATCGCCGCCGCCTCGGTCGCCTACTTCATCACCCTGCTCTCGAGCAGGCGCATCAGCACGACCGAACGCAGCAGGGTGGTCTCCTTCATCCCGTTGTTCGTCGCGAGCACCGCGTTCTGGTCGCTCTACCAGCAGCAGTTCACGGTGCTGACCATCTACTCCGACGACCGACTCGACCGTTCACTGTTCGGCTGGGAGATGCCGATCTCGTGGGTGCAGTCGATCAACCCGGTGTTCATCATCCTGCTCTCCGGCGTCTTCGCCGCACTCTGGACGAGGCTCGGCACGCGGCAGCCGACGACGCCGGTGAAGTTCGCGCTCGGCACCATCGTGATGGGTGCGGCATTCCTGCTCTTCCTGCCGTTCGTCGGCACGGGCCCGCACGGCACGCCGCTGCTCGCGATCGTCGGCATCCTGTTCGTCTTCACCGTCGCCGAACTGCTGCTCTCGCCCGTCGGACTGTCGGCGTCGACGAAGCTCGCACCCGAGCTGTTCCGCACCCAGATGGTGGCGCTGAACTTCCTCTCGGTCGGCCTCGGCACGGCGATCGCCGGAACCCTCGCCGGCTTCTACGACGAGACGAACGAGGCCCCGTACTTCGGAATCTCGGGCGCGATCGCCATCATCCTGGGCGTCGCCCTCTGGCTGGGTTCGCGGGCGGTGCTGCGCCTGATGCGCGGAGTCCGCTGAGCCGACTCGCCCACTTCGCCCCGTCTCCGGCGTCGCGGACGGGGTGAAGTGGGCGAGTCAGCGCTGGTCAGCGGACGGCCGCGACTCGATTGACCCGATCGAACATATGTTCGATGATTGGTCGGTGCCGTACAGCAATCCGCCGATCCCCTGGTCGGAGTTCGAGAAGCGCCTCACCGAGGCGACACGGCCGACCTCGCGCCCGCATGACGCCGACGGAGGCGACAGCCCCGCCTGGTCGGTGAAACGGGCACCCTACCGGCCTGCCCCGCCCAAGGCACCCCCGATCGACGGCCCCGTCGTCCCCTACGCCGAGCTGCACGCGCACTCGAACTTCAGCTTCCTCGACGGCGCGTCGTCGCCCGAGCAGCTCCTCGAGGAGGCGATGCGACTGCGTCTCGACGGGCTCGCGCTCACTGATCACAACGGCTTCTACGGCGTCGCCCGTTTCGCCGAAGCGGCCGAGCAGCACGCCTCCTCCCGGAACGGGGCGGAGGCGCACAGCGTCAAGACGATCTTCGGCGCCGAGCTCACCCTCGGCCTCACCAAGCCCCAGAACGGCGTCCCCGACCCCGAGGGGTCGCATCTCGTCGTCCTCGCCCGAGGGCAGGCCGGCTACCACGCGCTCGCGGGGGCGATCACCGCCGCGCAGCTCGACCCCCGAGCCGAGAAGGGCAGCCCGCGCTTCGACCTCGCCGACCTCGCCGACCGCGCCGGCGGCGGCTGGATGGTGCTCACCGGATGCCGCAAGGGCCTCGTCCGCACCGCGCTCGGCGACCCGGCCGCGCCCGACCTCGACGCGGCGGCCCGCGAACTCGACCGCCTCGTCGCCCTCTTCGGCCCGGGCAACGTCGTCATCGAGCTGACCGACCACGGCTCCCCCGCCGACAGCCTCGTGAACGACGCCCTCGCCGAACTCGCCCGCCGCCGGAGCATGCCGATCGTCGCGACCGGCGCCGTGCACTACGCGACCCCCGACCGGCACCGGCTCGCCGCCGCGCTCGCCGCGGTGCGGGCGCGACGCAGCCTCGACGAGCTCGACGGCTGGCTGCCCGCGAGCGGCGGCGCCCACCTGCGCTCCGGCGCCGAGATGGCCGCCCGGTTCGCCCGCTACCCCGGCGCGGTCGAGAACACGGTCGATCTCGCCGCCGACCTCGCGTTCTCGCTGCGCACCGCGAGGCCGGGACTGCCGAAGCAGAAGGTGCCCGACGGTCACACGCCGATGACCTGGCTGCGGAAACTGGTGAACGACGCCGTGCCGGTGAAGTATCCGAACGCGCCGCAGAGCCACCTCGACCGCATCGCGAGCGAGCTCGACGTGATCGAGGCGAAGGACTTCCCCGGCTACTTCCTGATCGTTTACGACATCGTCCGATTCGCGAAGAGCAGGGGCATCCTCTGCCAGGGGCGCGGGTCGGCCGCCAACTCGGCGGTCTGCTATCTGCTCGGCATCACGGCGGTCGACTCGATCTTCTACGGGCTGCCGTTCGAGCGGTTCCTCTCGAGCCTGCGCGAGGAGGAGCCCGACATCGACGTCGACTTCGACTCCGACCGGCGCGAGGAGGTCATCCAGTACGTCTACGAGAAGTACGGAAGGCACAACGCGGCGCAGGTCGCGAACGTCGTCAGCTACCGGCCGAAGAACGCGGTGCGCGACATGGCGAAGGCACTCGGCCATTCGACGGGGCAGCAGGACGCGTGGTCGCGGCAGGTCGAACGGTGGGGCGGTGACGTGCAGTCCGAGGATCACGACATCCCGGGCCCCGTCGTCGACCTCGCCCAGCAGGTGCTGAAGTTCCCCCGGCACCTCGGCATCCACTCCGGCGGAATGGTGATGACCGACCGTCCCGTCGGCGAGGTGGTGCCCATCGAGCACGCCCGCATGGAGAAGCGCACGGTGCTGCAGTGGGACAAGGACGACTGCGCCTACATGGGGCTCGTGAAGTTCGACCTGCTGGGGCTCGGGATGCTCGCGGCGATGCAGTACGCGTTCGATCTCGCCGACCTGCACTTCGGTGAGCGGTTCGACCTCGAGACGATGCCGAAGGAGGAGCAGGGCGTCTACGACCAGCTGTGCCGTGCCGACTCGGTGGGGGTGTTCCAGGTCGAGAGTCGGGCGCAGATCGCGACGCTCCCCCGCCTCCAGCCGCGGGTGTTCTACGACCTCGTGGTCGAGGTCGCGCTGATCCGCCCCGGGCCGATCCAAGGCAAGGCGGTGCACCCGTTCGTGCGGCGTCGGGTCGGCGAGGAGCAGGTGAGCTATCTGCATCCGAAGCTGATCCCGGTACTCGAACGCACGCTCGGGGTGCCGATCTTCCAGGAGCAGCTGATGCAGATCGCCATGGCGGTCGGCGACTGCAACGGCGAGGACGCCGACCTGCTGCGCCGCGCGATGGGGTCGAAGCGCGGGCTCGAGAAGATCGACAGTCTGCGCGAGAAGCTCTACGCCGGGATGCGCGGCAACGACATCGACGACGACACCGCCCATGTGATCTACCGGCAGATCGAGGCGTTCGCCGACTTTGGCTTCGCCGAGAGCCACGCCATCAGCTTCGCCCTCATCGTCTACGCGAGCGCCTGGATGCGCCTGCACTACCCGGGCGTCTTCCTCGCCGCCCTGCTGCGCGCGCAGCCGATGGGCTTCTACTCGCCGCAGTCGCTGACCGCCGACGCCCGCCGCCACGGCGTCGAGACCCGCCGCCCCGACATCCTGCTCTCGGGCGTCTGGGCCGACCTCGAACCCCTCACCGCCCCCTCCGCTGACCAAATCAAGGAATTCTGGGCCTCGACGGGCTCCGATCGGCATGAACGTGGGACGAAGGGGCGAAATCTCCTTGATTTGGTCAGGATGCAGGGGGTGGGGGCAAGCGGCGAGGACACCTGTCTGCTGCGCGAACAGCCGCCGGTGACGCCCCGGTTCGACAAGACGGCGCCCGCCGACGACGCCCGGCACCGCCGCGACGCGAACTACGCGGTGCGCCTCGGACTCGTCGAAGTCGCAGGGCTCGACGTGAAGACCGCGCAGCGCATCGTCGCCGAGCGCGAGAGCGGCGGCGACTTCACCAGCCAGACCGACCTCGCCCGCCGGGTAGGGCTCACGTCCGCCCAGCTCGAGACCCTCGCCGCGGCGGGGGCGTTCGACTCGCTCGGAATGACCCAGCGGGAGGCGCTGTGGGGTGCGGGCGCCGCGGCGCGGGAGCGCCCCGACTACCTCGTCGGCACCGCGGTCGCGGTGCAGCCGCCCCTGCTGCCGATGCTGAGCGACGCCGAACAGATCGCCTCCGACCTGTGGGCGACGGGTATCTCGCCGGGCGAGCATCCCGTGTCGTTCGTCCGCGACGCGCTCGGCGCGCGCGGCGTGCTCTCGGCGACGCAGCTGCGCACCGCCGAGACGGGACGCCGCATCGAAGTGGGCGGCGTCGTCATCCACCGGCAGCGGCCGGCGACCGCGTCGGGGGTGACCTTCATCAATCTCGAGGACGAGACGGGCATGGTGAACGTCATCTGCGGCGTCGGCGTCTGGCAGCGCTACCGCCGCGTCGCCCGCGAGGCTCCCGCGCTGATCATCCGCGGGGTGCTCGAGCGCACACCCGAGGGGGTCATCAACGTGATCGCCGACCGGTTCGAACCGCTCACCCTCGGCATCCGTCACGTGTCCCGCGACTTCCGCTGAGCGGATCCTCAACGGACGCGCCTCAGAATGATCTGGTGCTCGACCGCCCTGCGACCTCGTTCTCCGTCACCGCCGTCGATTACTCCGATGCTCGGGCCCGTGGACTGCGCCGGCTGATGGATGTCGACAGTCAGCACCGCTACAACCCGAACAGTTCGCGGGTCGAGCCCGCGGAGCTCACCGCGAAGCGATCCCGCGCACTGTCGGTCGACACCGCGCAGGTCGTGGCGACGCTGCTCGCGCTCGGCGCAGACGGCGAGCCCATCGGCCACGCGATCCTCCGGCGTCTTCGCGACGACTGGGAGCTGAAGCGGCTCTTCGTGCATCCCCACGGCCGCGGACTCGGCGTCGCGAAGGCGCTGCTCGCCGAGGCCGAGCGGCGCGCCGCGGCGGACGGAGCCCCGCGCCTCATCCTGCAGACCGGCGACAAGCAGCCCGAGGCGATCGAGTTGTACCGCCGCAGCGGATACACCCCGATCCCCGTCTACGAGCCGTACATCGAGACGATGCCCGACTCGCTCTGCTTCGAGAAGCCGCTCCGGACGCCGTAGACGTTCGATCCGAGCGAGCGCGGGGCGCCTACCGGATGCGGAACCCCATCGATCCCGCCGGGTCGGCCTCGGTGACGGTCACGTCGTCGACGGAGGCGCTCGGCGGCCCATCCCCGAGCCAGCGCAGCATCGCCTCGACGGCGTCGTCGGCGCCCTCGACGAACGCCTCGACGCGGCCGTCGGGCAGGTTGCGCACCCACCCGGCGACGCCGATCCGCTCCGCCGCGTCGACGGCCGCGTAGCGGAAGCCGACGCCCTGCACGCGACCGACCACGATCACCCGCCTCGCGATGCTCATCCCAGGGTCGTTCCGAACAGCAGGCCGAGCACGTAGGTCACGGCGGCCGCGCCGAGCCCGATGAGCAGCTGCCGCAGAGCCCGGGTGCCGAGCGAGGTGCCGGAGAGCAGCCCCACGATCGTGCCGGTGCCGAGCAGTGCGATGCCCACGAGGCCCGACGCCAACGCCACCGCCGGCCACCCCGTCATGCCGAACAGGTACGGCAGCACGGGCACGATCGCGCCGGAGGCGAAGAAGATGAAGCTCGAGATCGCGGCGCTCCACCCGCTGCCGACGGCTTCGTGCTCGTCGACCTCGCCCGACGGTGCGCCCGGCACCTTCTCGTGCCCGGCGAGCACCGCGGTGGCCTTCGCACGGGCGAGCACCTCGTCCATGCCCCGCGCACGGTAGATGAGGGCGAGCTCGTTCTCATCTACGTCGAGGTCGGAGACGGCGCTGTTGACCTCCGCGCTCGGCGCGGTGCCCGAGAGCAGTTCGCGCTGCGACCGCACCGACACGTACTCCCCGGCACCCATGGACAGCGCCCCGGCGAGGAGGCCCGCGATGCCGGTGAACAGCACCGTCTGCGGGGACACCCCGGTGGCACCGATGCCGAGCACGAGCGCGAGGTTGCTGACCAGGCCGTCGTTCGCACCGAACACCGCGGCGCGGAAGGTGCCCGAGATCCGCTCCCGCCCACGGGAGGCGAGAGCGCGGACGACCTCCTCGTGGATCCGCTCGTCGGCCGCCATCTGCTCGGTGGCGTCGCGGTCGTCGGCGTACGGCGTGCGCGATTCGGCACGCTGCGCGAGCGCCAGCACGAACACCGAACCGAACCGGCGGGCGAAGAAGCCGAGCACCCGAGTGCGCAGGCCGATCGGCGGATCGGCGCGCAGCCGGTCGCCGAGCAGGTCGCGCCAGTGCTGTTCGTGACGTCCTTCCGCGTCGGCGAGGGCGAGCAGGATGGCGCGCTCCTCGCCCGAGCGCCGCGAGGCGAGGTCGCGATAGACCAGCGCCTCCGCTCGTTCGTCGGCGAGGTAGCGACGCCACCGTCGCACGTCCGCCGCGGAGGGTCCCCTGCTGTCCACCGTCGCTGTCACCGCTCGATTCTCGCAAACTTCGACCGACCGGCACCTCGTTCAGCAGACGTCCGGCCACCGTCCAGCGGCCGTCGGGGTGCTCGACTATCGTCGCCGCATGGGCGCTGTCGAACTCCTCCTCACCCGCCATGGCGAGAGCGAGGCGAACGTCGCCGCGGGCGACGCCGAGCGGGCCGGCGCAGAGCGCATCGACCGCCCGGCCCGCGACCCCGACGTCGTGCTGACCGCGACGGGGCGCGAGCAGGCCGAGGCGATCGGCCACCACCTGCGCGAGTTGGGCCCCGACCGAGCACCGCAGGCGGTGTGGGTGTCGTCGTACGCGCGAGCCCGCGAGACCGCCGCGATCGCCCTCGAGACGGCGGGCCTCGACCTGCCGGTCCGGGTGGACGAGCGGCTGCGCGACCGCGAGCTCGGCATCCTCGACGGACTCACCTCTCACGGCGTCGACGTGCTGCTGCCCGAGGAGGCCGAGCGCCGAGCGTTCCTCGGCAAGTTCTACTACCGGCCGCCGGGCGGCGAGTCGTGGGCCGACGTCGCCCTGCGGGTGCGGTCGGTGCTCTCCGAGATCACCGTCGACGCCGCCGGGCTTCGTGTGCTCGTGGTCAGCCACGACGCGGTCACCTCGGTCATCCGCTACGTCGCCGAGCGGATCGAGGAGAGGGATCTGCTCGACGAGGTACGCCGAAACCCGATGCCGAACGCCGCGCTCACCCGCCTCCTCCCCCGCGACGGCGCCTGGTGGGCGGAGTCCGTCAACGAGGTCGAGCACCTGACGCGGCACGACGCCGACGTCACCGAACACAGCGGAGAACCCGATGATACGCACCCCTGAGACCGTCACCGCCGCGCTGCTGCGCGGCCGGCCGCTTCCCGAGCCCGGCGGATCGAAGCGCGACCGCGGCGACGTCCTCATCGTCGGCGGCGCCCGTAAGACGCCGGGCGCCGCCGCCCTCGCCGGCCTCGCCGCGCTCCGCGTCGGCGCGGGCCGTCTCACCATCGGCGTCGCCGTGTCGAGCGCGCCCGCACTCGCCGTATCGTTCCCCGAGGCCGGAGTGATCGACCTCGAGGAGACGGAGGGCGGATCCGTGTCCGCCTCGTCGATTGACCGGCTGCGCGACAGCGCCGACACCGACTGCGTGCTCTTCGGCCCCGGTCTCGACGACATCGACGAGACGCAGGCGCTGCTCGCGGCGCTCGTGCCGGCGGTCGGCGATGAGACCCGCGTGGTGCTCGACGCCTTCGCGCTCGGCGCCCTCGCCCGCGATCCGGGCGTGGTCGACGGACTGCGCGGCCGGATCCTGCTGACCCCGAACGAGACGGAGGCCGCCCTACTGCTCGATCGGGACGTCGACGACCTCGAGCGCGACATCCCCGAGATCGCCGAGCGGTACGGCGCGGTCGTCACCTGTCACGGCGTCATCGCCGACCAGGACGGCGGGCTCTGGCGGGTCGAGGACGGCGGGCCGGGCCTCGGGACGTCGGGCAGCGGCGACGTGCTCGCCGGTGCGCTCGCCGGTCTCACCGGACGCGGCGCCGACCCCGCCACGGCGGCGTTGTGGGCCAGCTACCTGCACGCGCAAGCGGGCGACCGGTTGGCGCAGCGCATGGGCCCGCTCGGCTTCCTCGCCCGCGAACTGCTCGACGAGCTCCCGTCGCTGCTCGCGACGCTCAGCTAGAACGACACCGAGCAGCGAGAACGACACCGAGCTCGCGGCGGTCAGCGGCGCAGGGCCGCGCTGAACAGCGAGCGCGGGTCCTGCAGCTGCGCGGGCACGGCGAAGTCGGCGCGCACCCAGTCGCCCGCGAAGGCGGCGGCCCGGGCGAAGAACGCGTCCCCGCCTTCGGAGACGAGGGCCTGGGGCTCGCCCAGTACTTCCGCCTGCGCGATGAACTGCCCGTTGCCGACCAGCACTCCGACGGAGGTCCCGGGAGTCAGTTCCTCGAGGAAGGTCTGCACCTGCGCCCGCCAGACCGGCGTCTCCTTGCCGCGCGGCGACCGCTCGCCGATCGCGATGAGGCCGTCCTCACGCCAGTGGTCCACCTCGTGCAGAGTCGCGGCGCGCAGGATCCGGACATCGTCGCCCTCGACGGCGACCCGGTCGGCGCCCGCGGGGACGCCGGGCCAGAAGTAGTCGAGATCCCCCGGGGTGCCCGGGAACTGCGGCGCATAGAACGCCTCGTCCTTGCGGATCAGATTCGACCGATGGCTGCGGTGCACGGCGTCGTCGCCGAACCACGGCGGCAGCAGGCCGCGCCGCTCGAGCTCCGCCTGGTCGAGCCCGTCGACCTCGGGGGCGAACTCGCGGATCAGCTCCGCCGTCGTGTCGACGTGACCTCGCGCCGTCCACTCCCGCACGTTCGCCAGCCCGTACGCGGTGAGCCCCGGCAGGAACCCCCGCCACATCTGCGTGACCGGGTGGGACTGCCACCCGTAGGTCGGCAGCAGCGACGCGCGCAGCACCTGCAGCGTCTCCACCCTCTGCTTGCCGAGCCTCGCCTGATCGAGGACGGCCATGCTCGCGTCGAGATCGGCGTACGGCAGGAAGGTCTGCATGCTCCAGTGTCTCCCCTGCTTCCGATCAGTGCCGATGAGGCGTCAGTGGCCGCCGAGCCGCTTGCGCAGCAGCTCGATCCGCGACTGCAATTGAGTCACGCTCGCCTGGGCGACGGCGGGGCCGCCGCAGATGCGGCGCAGCTCGCCGTGGATCATCGCGTGGCTCTCACCCGTCGTCTTCGCCCACAGGCCGACGAGACTGTTGAGCAGCGTGCGCTGCTCTTTCAGGTTGCGGTACATCGGCGCCGGCTCCGCCGATCCCGCCTCGCGCTGCGGCTTCTCGGAGCGCCGATGCTCCTGCCGTGACTGTCGATGGCGCAACAGGTCGCGGACCTGCTCCGGTTCGAGCAGTCCCGGGATGCCGATGAAGTCGAGCTCCTCGAGGCTGCCGCTCTCGGCTTCGAAGCCGAACTCGCCGCCCTCGTAGAGCACCCGGTCGAAGGTCGCATCGGAGCTGACCGCTTGGAAGTCGAACTCCTGGGTGAGCGCGTCGGAGGCCTTGTCGCTGCGGTTGGCCGCCTCGAGCAGGCCGTCCTCGAGGCCGGGCCCGTTCGGGTTCTCATCGGAGTCGCGGCGGTCGAGCGCGTGGTCGCGCTGCACCTCCATGCTGTTCGCGAGCGCCATGAGGCTCGGCACGTTGGGCAGGAAGACCGACGCCGTCTCGCCGCGACGACGGGCGCGGACGAACCGTCCGATGGCCTGGGCGAAGAACAGCGGGGTCGAGGACGAGGTCGCGTAGACGCCGACGGCGAGGCGCGGGATGTCGACGCCTTCCGACACCATGCGCACCGCGACCATCCAACGCTTCGTGTTCTCGGCGTACTCGGCGATGCGGGCGGACGCTCCCTTGTCGTCCGAGAGCACGACCGTGACCTCCTCGCCCGAGATCTCCTCGAGGATGCGCGCGTAGGCGCGGGCGACGAACTGGTCGGTGGCGATGATGAGTCCGCCCGCGTCGGGCACGCCGCGGCGCACCTCGGTGAGGCGCATGTCGGCGGCGCGCAGCACCGACGGGATCCACTCCCCCTGCGGGTCGAGCGCCGTGCGCCACGCCTGCGAGGTGATGTCCTTCGTGTTGCCCTCGCCGAGCTTCGCCTCCATCTCCTCACCGGCCGAAGTGCGCCAGCGCATGTGACCGGCGTAGACCATGAAGATGACGGGGCGGACGACGCCGTCGCTGAGCGCACGGTCGTAGCCGTACGCGTAGTCGGTGCGGGAGACGCGGATGCCGTGCTTGTCGGGCGCGTACTCGACGAACGGGATGGACGCGGTGTCCGAGCGGAACGGGGTCCCCGACAGCGACAGGCGCCGCGTCGCGGGTTCGAACGCCTCGCGGATCGCGTCGCCCCAGCTGAGCGCGTCGCCGCCGTGGTGCACCTCGTCGAGGATGACCAGCGAGCGCCCTTGCTCGGTGAGGGTGCGGTGCAACGCGGCGTCGGCGACGACCTGGGCGTAGGTGACGGCGATGCCGTGGAAGTGCCGGCCGTACCAGCGGTCCTTGTTGCGGAACGAGGGATCGAGGTGGATGGCGACGCGCTCGGCGGCGTCGGCCCACTGCCGCTTGAGGTGCTCGGTGGGGGCGACGACGGTCACCCGGTCGACGTCGCCGCGGGTCAGCAGCTCTTTCGCGAGGCGCAGGGCGAAGGTCGTCTTGCCGGCGCCGGGCGTCGCCGCCGCGAGGAAGTCGCGGGGCTCGCGCTCGAAGTAGGCGGTGAGCGCCTCCTGCTGCCACTGCCGCAGCTTGCCTGCCGTGCCCCACGCGGCGCGCTCGGGGAACGACGGAGAGAGCCCCTCGGTCCACGCGTGCGTGGTGGTGTCGTGGGTGCCGTCCGCGGCGGCCGTCGACGTGCCGGAGGAGGGCGGTGAGCCTGCGCGCGACCCCGAGTCGGGGTCGAAGAGTTGGGGCTGGCTCACTCGATCAAATAGTACCGGCGCCCCCGACCTCCTCCCCCTCGACGAGGGCGTTCCGGGCGGGAACGCACGTTCCGGCGGGCCCCCGTGCCCGGAACGTGCGCGCGAGGAGCAAGATGGAGGAGTTCGACTTCGGCGTGTCGGCCGGAGGGGCTCTCGGAGGTGTCATGACGACGACGGTTCACCCGTGGCAGCGATACGTCGCGATCGGCGATTCGTTCACCGAAGGCATCGGCGACCCCGAGCCCGGAAGCCCCGGCGGTCATCGCGGATGGGCCGACCGCGTCGCCGAGGTCCTCGCCCGCGACACCCCCGACTTCGCCTACGCCAACCTCGCCGTGCGCGGCAAGCTGCTCGCGCAGATCGTCGCCGAGCAGATCGACCCGGCGATCGCGCTGAAACCCGACCTGATCACCATCTCGGCGGGTGGCAACGACGTCATCCGGCCCGGCACCGAGCCCGACGCGCTCGCCCGCCAGTTCGGGGCGGCGCTCGAACGACTCGCGGCGACCGGCGCCACCGTCGTGATCTTCACCGGCGTCGACGTCGGATTCTCGCCCGTCTTCTCGCGCATCCGCGGCAAGGTCGCGATCTACAACGAGAACCTGCGCCGCGAGGCCAAGAAGTACGACGCACTGGTCGCCGACCAGTGGGCGCTCACCGAGGTGCAGGACGCGCGGATGTGGGACCGCGACCGCCTGCACCTCAACTCGCTCGGACACCACACGGTCGCCCGCATGGTGCTCGACACCCTGCACGTCGAGAACGACCTCGAGCCGATGCGCCCCGAGCCGCTGCCGCGCTCCAGCTGGCGTCATGCCCGCACCGAGGACCTCGTCTGGGCGCGCGAGTACTTCGTCCCGTGGGTGATGCGCCGTATCCGGCGCGTGTCGTCGGGCGACAACATCCTGCCGAAGCGCCCCGAAGCGGTGCCGTTCCGCGTGGACGGCCCTCAGGAGTAGAGGGCTCGAGTGCAGCGAGCCCAGGAGGGGTGAGCCCAGGAGGAGCGGGACGCTATCTGCTCCACGGCGGGTTCGACATGCGCCACCAGAAGTCGGGGGCGTCGACGGCCTGGTCGAGCAGCAGCGGCACGGTGACCTGCTCGTCGCCGACGGTGAACGTGACGGATCCGACATCGGTGCCCGCCGCGCCGGATTCGACCGGCGACGCGGCGACCGCCGCGACGATGGGCTCGTCCGAGTAGGTGAGCACGGTGCGGGTCTCCCCCGCCACGGCGACGGCGGTCTCACCCCAGGCCGTGGTGTAGCTGCCGTACTGCTGGCCGGCGGTGGTCAGCGTCACCTCACGGAACCCGGGCGTCACCGACTCGAGCAGGGCGAGCACCGACTCGTTCAGCTCGGGATGGGTGTCGGCGCCGAGGATCACCCCGACGACCGTGACCGAGCTCGCCCCCACCTGCACATCCGTGGAGAACAGCAGGCAGGCGCCGGCCTCGTCGGTGGTGCCGGTCTTGATGCCGTCGACGCCCGCGATGCCGAGCAGCTTGTTGGTGTTGTCGATCTCGCCGACGTACGGCTCGGTCGCGGTGCGGGTCGACACGATCGACGCGACCACCGGATCGGCGAGGGCCAGCTTGCCGAGTTCCACGAGATTCGCGGGGGTGCTGACATCGCCCGCGGACAGCCCGTTGGTGTCGACGACGACGGTGTCGGTGAGCCCCTTCGAGTCGAGCCAGGCTCGGGCCGCCTGCAGATAGGCGTCCACCGAGCCGAACGCCCAGATCGCGAGCGACTCGGCGTAGTTGTTGGCCGACGGGATCAGCATCGTCTCGAGCACCTGGCGCTGGCTCATCACGATGCCGTCGCTCACCGGCTGCAGCGAGCCGTTCTGTGCGAGGACGTCGTAGTAGATGTCGACGTCCGCCGGTCCGAACTCGATCTCGGGCCCCTGCTCCCCCTCGGCGAGCGGCTTCGCGGACAGTACGACGAGCGCGGTGACGACCTTCGTGATGCTCGCCATCGGGAACCGCGTCTGCTCGCCGCTCGAGGCGAGCACGCCGTCGAAGCCGACGGCGCCGATCGCCCCGCGACCGTATCCGGGGAACGCGGCCTGCACGGCGGGCGCCGGCGCGAACGCCGGAGTCGTCACCTCGGCGACCGCGTCGGGGACGTCGGCCGACGCCGCGCTCGGTACGTAGACGGCGACCGACACGATGCCGAGGGTGAGGACGAGGGCGACGACCGCGGCGATCCGACGCCGGCGATAGATCTGCTCGCGGGTCAGTCGGGGGCGGCTCGGCACCCGGACAGGATATTCGCCGCGCGCCGCCGCGGAGGGCGCCACGCGCGCGTCGTAGACTTCGACGCCGGCACCGCGCAACGGGTTGGTCACGATTGCGGGAACGCAAACCGAACCGTCTGTCCGCACATCTAGTCTTGCCGACGAAAGGGGCCCTACTTTGTCGTTCCCGCGTACCCCCAGCCGCATCGGCGGACTCCTCGGATTCATCGGCATGAGCGCTGCCGCCGGTGTCCTCGCGACCGTGGCCGTGACTCCCGCCATCGCCCTCACGAGCGTCGCCGCGAGCGACACCATCGGCATCTTCGAGGACCTGCCCGACTACCTCGAGATCCAGCCGCTGTCGCAGCGCACCAACATCTACGCCACGAACTCCGACGGCTCCCCCCTGCTGCTCGCGTACTTCTACAACCAGAACCGCATCGAGGTGAGCGCCGACCAGGTCAACGGGTTCGTCAAGGACGCCGCCGTCGCCGGTGAAGACCCCCGCTACTACGACCACGGCGGCGTCGACCTGCAGGGCACCATCCGCGCCGTGCTCAACACGTACATCCTGGGCGGCAGCGTCCAGGGCGGGTCGAGCATCACCCAGCAGTACGTGAAGAACGTCAACATCCAGAACGCGATCAAGGACCTCACCGACCAGGCCGAGATCACCGCCGCGTACGAGAAGGCCACCGAGACCACCGAGTCGCGCAAGATCCAGGAGATGAAGTACGCGATCGGTCTCGAGAAGCGCTACTCGAAGGACGAGGTGCTCATGGGGTACCTCAACATCGCGGGCTTCGGCGGCCGCATCTACGGCATCGAGGCGGCGGCGAACTACTACTTCGGCACCTCCGCCGCGAACGCGAGCCTCCCGCAGGCGGCGAGCCTCATGGCGATCGTGAACAACCCGGAGAAGTTCCGCCTCGACTACCCGGACAGCGAGACCAACGGCGCCGCCAACGGGTACGCGGACAACAAGCAGCGACGCGACTACATCCTGCGCAACATGCTCTCCGAGGGCATGATCACCCAGCAGGAGCACGACGACGCGGTGGCCGCCCCCGTCGAGCCGTCGATCAACGCCCCGACGGTCGGCTGCTCCGCCGCGCTCGGCTCCGGCTTCTTCTGCGACTACGTGACGCGCGTGTTCAAGAACGACGAGTTCTTCGGCGCCGACGAGAACGAGCGGTGGCGCAACTTCGTCACCGCCGGGTACGACGTGTACACGACCCTCGACGTCGACCTGCAGATCGCCGCGGAGCAGGCCATCAACGACAACGTGCCGATGCACCTCGACGACTTCAACGTCGGCGCGAGCGTCGTCACCGTCGAGCCGGGCACCGGCAAGATCCGCGCGATGGCGCAGAACAAGATCTTCTCCGACGACCCCGAGGTGCTCGCCGTCGACAACACCCGCACCGCGGTGAACTTCAACGCCGACTTCGACTACGGCGCCTCGACCGGTTTCCAGCCGGGATCGACGTACAAGATCTTCACGCTCCTCGAATGGCTGAAAGAGGGCCACGGCATCAACGAGTCTGTCAACGGGCAGCTGCGCGACTACCAGGGTCAGACCTGGAAGGACTCGTGCTCGCCCGGCGGCACCTACACGCTCGGCGAGTCGTGGCGCCCCCGCAACGACGAGGGCGACAACCCCGGCAACATCAGCGCACTGCAGAGCACGATGACCTCGAAGAACACCGGCTTCATCGCGATGTCGAAGCAGCTCGACCTCTGCGGCATCCGCGACACCGCCTCGTCGATGGGCGTGTACCGCGCCGACAAGGACGCCATCATCAACTACGAGACCGGCGAGCTCGGCACGGGTGAACTCGCCCGCAACCCCTCCTCGGTGCTCGGCACCAACGAGGTCGCGCCGCTGCAGATGGCCGGAGCCTTCGCGACGATCGCGTCGGGCGGCACCTACTGTGAGCCGATCGCGATCGAGCGGATCGTCGCCCCCGACGGCAGTGACGTGCCGGTCCCTCCGGTGACCTGCACGAAGGCGCTCGAGCCCGATGTCGCCGCGGCGGCCGCATTCGCCCTGCAGCGGGCGTTCGAAGGCGGCACCGGAGCCTCGACGGCGAACCGTCTGACGACGGACGCGCCGACGCTCGGCAAGACGGGAACGACCGACGAGGCGTACGCCACCTGGATGAGCGGAGCGACGACCCGCGCCGCGACGGTGGTCGGCGTCTACAACGTGTCGGGCTTCGTGAACCAGCGCAAGTACGACTTCGACAGCGGCGAGGCGGCGACGGCACGTCACCGCATCGCGCCGCGCGTGATGTCGGTCGCGAACGCCAAGTGGGGCGGGGATCCGTTCCCCGACCCGTCCAGCGCGCTGCTGCGCGGGCAGACGGTGTCGGTGCCCGACGTGCGCGGCCTCAGCATCGACCAGGCGAAGGCCATCATCGAGGGAGCCGGCTTCACCTTCGAGGACGGCGGCCAGCAGGACTCCGAGCTGCCGGTCGGCACCGTGACGGGCACCAACCCGTCGGGCACCGCCGGCAAGGGCGCGATCGTGTCGGTGTACACCAGCAACGGGTCGCTGCGCGCCGTGCCGAACCTCGGCGGCCTCGCTCCGGCCGCGGTCCCCGCCGCGTGGGCGGCCGCGGGCTTCACCAGCGTCCCCGGCGGCGTCTGCCAGGCGAACCCGGCCGTCGCCGAGGGCCCGGGAACCGTCACCGCCCAGGATCCGCCGCCCGGAACCGCCGCACGCCCCGACGTCGCCGTCACGGTCACCGTCACGCGTCGCGCCTGCTGACGCGCACCGGCTGACACGGTCGCGGCATCGAGACGCCCGCCCGATCCGAGGATCGGGCGGGCGTCTCGGCGTTCAGCGGCGGGTGGCGTCCACCCAGGCGGCGAGCTTCGCGGCGGCCGAACCGTCGTCGACGACGGCGGCCGCGGTCTCGAGCGCAGCGGAGAGCCGTTCGAGGATCGGCGTATCGGCACAGGTCGCGTCGAGCGAGAGCTCCCACGACACGAGACCCGCCGCCGCGTTGAGCAGCACTATGTCGCGCACGGCGCCCTGCTCGCCCTCGAGGGTGCGTCGCAGCACGGCGGCGTTCTCGTCGGGCGTGCCGCCGACGAGGTCGGCGAGCGAAGCGCGCCGGATGCCGAGCTCGCGCGGGTCGAGATCGTGCTCGATGATCCGTCCCCCCGACACCTCCCAGATGTGGCTGTGCCCGGTGGTCGACAGCTCGTCGAGGCCGTCGTCGCCGCGGAAGACGAGCGCGGTCGCCCCTCGGGTCTGGAACACGCCGGCGATCAGCGGCGCGACCTCGGCCCGTGCGACGCCCACGGCGCTCGCCTCGGGGCGCGCCGGGTTGCAGAGGGGTCCGAGGAAGTTGAACACCGTCGGAACGCCCACATCGGCGCGTGCGGTGGCGGCGTGACGGAATCCGGGGTGGAACGCGGCGGCGTAGACGAAGGTGATGCCCACCTCGTCGAGCACGCGGGCCACCGCGTCGGCGGGCAGTGCGAGGTCGACGCCGAGGGCGCTGAGAACGTCGCTCGATCCCGACGCCGAGCTCGCGGCGCGGTTGCCGTGCTTCACGACCTTCGCGCCCGCCGCCGCGGCGATGATCGACGCCGCCGTCGAGATGTTCACCGTCTTCAACCGGTCTCCCCCGGTGCCGACGATGTCGAGCACCTGCGGGTCGATCTCGAGCGGGACGGCGTGGTCGAGGATCGCGTCGCGGAAGCCGACGATCTCGTCGACCGTCTCGCCCTTGGCCCTCAGCGCGACGAGGAATCCGGCCAATGCGGCCGGCGTCGCCTCGCCCCGCATGACCTGCTCCATCGCCCACGTCGAGCCGGAGATCGACATGTCGTCGCCGTCGAGCAGGGCCGAGATCAGCGATGGCCAGGTCGGGTTCACCATCATCCGGCCATCCTATTGGGGCCGCCGACAGCCGGAATCATCCCTCGTGGCAGCTCGATCCCTGACACGTCCGACGAACCGAACATGCCGAGCGCCCGGTATGCGATCCGCGGTCAGCGGAATCAGCCATAATGGTCGAGTGAGTAGCGCGTCCGCCCTTCAGTCGACAAGCGCCCCGGTCATCAATCGTCCCAACTCCGTTGCAGTCGGAACGATCGTCTGGCTCGGTAGCGAGGTCATGTTCTTCGCGGGCTTGTTCGCGATCTACTTCACCCTGCGATCGGCCGCACCCGATCTCTTCTCTTACGAAGCGGGGCGACTCAACGTCCCGTTCTCCCTGGTGAACACGATCATCCTGGTGTCGAGCTCGTTCACCTGCCAGTTCGGCGTATTCGCTGCCGAGCGACTGCAGGCGCGGGCCACCGGGTGGAAGCCGACGCAATGGGGCATGGTCGAGTGGTTCATGCTCACCTATGCGCTCGGCGCGATCTTCGTCGCCGGCCAGGTGTTCGAGTACGCCACCCTCGTGAGCGAAGGCATCTCGATCAACAGCAACGCCTACGGCTCGGCGTTCTATCTCACCACCGGGTTCCACGGTCTGCACGTCACAGGCGGGCTCATCGCCTTCCTGCTGGTGATCGGACGTGCGTTCGCCGTCAAGAAGTTCGGCCACCGCGAGGCGACCAGCGCCATCGTCGTCTCCTACTACTGGCATTTCGTCGACGTGGTCTGGATCGGTCTGTTCCTCGTCATCTACGTTCTGAAATAGGGATCGGATCAGTTTGCCCTCCGCACGTAACAACACCGCACGCCCGCGCAGAGTCTTCGGCAGCCGCACTGCCCGCATCAAGCGGTCTCCGAGGAGCGCCCGTCGTTCGCCTCTCGCGACCGTCGCGCTGATAGCGATCGGCCTGCTCTTCACCGGAGGCGCCTACGCACTGCTGAACGCGCCGACCGACAACGGTGCCGTGGCGGCCTCGCAGGAGTCCGTCGACCGCGGCGAGAAGCTGTTCGCCGCAAACTGCGCCACCTGCCATGGGATGGCCCTTCAGGGCTCCGATGCGGGTCCTGCGCTGCTCGGTGTCGGCGCCGCGGCGGTCGACTTCCAGGTCGGCACCGGCCGCATGCCCCTGCAGAACCAGGGTCCGCAAGCACCGGTGAAGCCCGTCCAGTTCACCGACGAGGACGTCCAAGCCCTCGCCGACTACGTCTCATCGCTGGCCCCCGGGCCCGACATTCCCGACGCCGAGTACCTCGACGCCGCGGGTGACGCCACCCGCGGTGCCGAGCTGTTCCGCATCAACTGCGCCATGTGCCACAACGTCGCCGGTGCGGGCGGTGCGCTGACCGAAGGCAAGTACGCGCCAAAGCTCACCGGAGTGACCGCGAAACATATCTACGAGGCCATGATCACGGGCCCGCAGAACATGCCGGTCTTCAACGACGCGAACCTCACCCCACAAGACAAACGCGACATCATCACCGCGTTGAAGTTCACCGAGAACAACCCGTCGCCCGGCGGCTTCGAGCTCGGCTCGCTCGGTCCGGTGGCCGAAGGCCTGTTCGCGTGGATCTTCGGGCTGGGTGCCATCATCGCGCTCGCCGTCTGGCTGACCGCCCGCTCCAATTAGCGCCCACGGCGGCAGCGTCAGACGTACACTTTCGAAACAAGGAGAAGCATCCACATGGCGAACGAAGAAGGCGGCAAGGGTCTCGTCCCCGCCGACACTTCGGGCTCGCACGAGCGACAGGTCTCGGCGGGTACCGCGGTCGTGCAGCGCGACGCCGTGGAGAACCCCGGGTTCCCCCCGCACCGTCCCCGCGTCACCGATCTCGACCCGAAGGCCGACAAGCGCTCCGAGCGAGGCGTGTCCCTGCTCTTCTCCCTGTCGATCGTCGGCAGCATCGGCGCGATCGTGTCGTACTTCGCGTTTCCGATCGTCGAGGACGACCCGGCGTCGGTACGACTGAACACGCTCTTCCTTGGTGTCAGCATTGCCTTGGCTCTGCTTTCCATCGGTATCGGTGCCGTGCACTGGGGCAAGGCCCTCATGCACGACCGCGAGGGCATCGACGTGCGCCACCCGGTGCGCGGGAGCGAGGAGACCCGTGCGCGCGCCGTCGAGATCTTCCGCGAGGCAGACACCGAGTCGGGCTTCAACCGCCGCGCGCTCATCCGCAACTCGCTGGTCGGGGCCCTCGTCGCATTCCCGCTGCCCGCGATCTTCTTCTTCCGCGACCTCGCTCCACGGGACAACAACCCGGCCGAGCTGCTGCGCCACACGGCATGGGACGAGGGCGTGAAACTCGTCCGCGACCCCACTGGAACCCCTATCAAAGCTGCCGACGTGACACTCGGATCGGCGTTCCACGTGATCCCAGAGGGCATTCTCGGAGAGGAGCACTACCTCGAAGAGAAAGCGAAGGCTGCAGTGCTGCTCATGCGCCTGAAGCCCGAGGACCTGAACGTCTCGCCCGGCCGCGAGGACTGGAACTACGACGGCATCGTCGCCTACTCCAAGATCTGCACCCACGTCGGATGCCCGGTCGCCCTGTACGAGCAGCAGACCCATCACTTGCTGTGCCCCTGCCATCAGTCTCAGTTCGACATCACGAACGAAGCCGAGGTCATCTTCGGACCCGCCAAGCGTCCGCTGCCCCAGCTGCCGATCACCGTCGACGCCGATGGCTACCTCGTCGCCCGCAGCGACTTCACCGAACCCGTCGGACCGAGCTTCTGGGAGCGTGGCGACAATGACAGCTGAGACCCCTACGGAGTCTCCCCGTACCGCACCCGCCCCGGAACGCGCGCAGAGAACGAGCGTCACCGGAGCGATCTCCAACTACATCGACGAGCGCACCACCGTCTCGGCGGTCGTCAAAGAGTTCGGCCGCAAGATCTTCCCCGACCATTGGTCGTTCATGCTCGGCGAGGTGGCGCTCTACAGCTTCGTCGTCATCCTGCTCTCGGGGACGTTCCTGACGTTCTTCTTCCAGGCCTCGATGGCCGAGGTCGAATACGACGGATCGTACGTGCCCCTCAAGGGCCTCGCGATGTCCGCCGCCATGGACTCGGCGCTGAACATCTCGTTCGACGTCCGCGGCGGTCTGCTCATGCGTCAGGTGCACCACTGGGCTGCCCTGCTGTTCATCGCCTCCATCGGCCTGCACATGCTGCGCATCTTCTTCACCGGCGCGTTCCGCAAGCCGCGTGAGCTCAACTGGGTGATCGGCTTCGTCCTGTTCATCCTTGCCATGGGTGAGGGCTTCACCGGCTACTCGCTCCCCGACGACCTGCTCTCGGGCAACGGCCTGCGCATCATCGACGGCATGGTGAAGGGCATCCCGGTGGTCGGCACCTGGATCTCCTATCTGCTCTTCGGCGGCGAGTTCCCCGGCACCCAGATCATCGGGCGTCTGTACACGCTGCACATCCTGCTGCTGCCGGCCATCATCGTCGCCCTCATCGCGCTGCACCTGGTGTTCGTGGTCGTGCACAAGCACACCCAGTACCCCGGCCCGGGCAAGACCAATCAGAACGTCGTCGGCTACCCGATCCTCCCCGTATACGCGGCGAAGGCCGGTGGCTTCTTCTTCATCGTCTTCGGTGTCATCGCCCTCATGGCGGCGTTCTTCACGATCAACCCGATCTGGAACTACGGACCCTACGACCCCTCCCCCGTGTCGGCCGGTACTCAGCCCGACTGGTACATCGGCTTCGCCGACGGCGCCCTGCGACTGGTACCGCCGGGTTGGGAGTTCGTGCTGTTCGACCGCACCTGGTCGTTCAACGTGATCGCGCCGCTCGTCATCCTCGGCCTGTTCATCGTCACCGTGATGCTCTACCCGTTCATCGAGGCGTGGGTCACCGGTGACAAGCGCGAGCACCACCTGCTCGACCGTCCGCGCAACGCGCCGACCCGCACCGCGATCGGTGCCGCCGGTGTCACGTTCTACGCGGTCCTGTGGGCGGCGGCGTCTTCCGACATCATCGCGACGCACTTCAAGATGTCGATGGAAGCGGTCATCCACATCCTGCAGTTCCTGCTCATCGTCGGCCCGTTCGTCGCGTTCTTCATCGCCAAGCGGGTCTGCATCGCGCTGCAGAAGAAGGACCGCGAGATCGCTCTGCACGGTTACGAGTCGGGTCGTATCGTCCGTATGCCTGGTGGCGAGTTCATCGAGGTGCACCAGCAGCTCGACGAGTACGAGCGCTGGAAGCTGCTGAGCTACAACGACTACAAGCCGCTGATGATCCGCCCGAACGCGAAGGGTCAGATCTCGGTCGCTCAGCGCGTGCGCGCCGGTGTCAGCCGCTGGTTCTTCGAGGACCGCATCGAACCGGTCAGCGCGACCGAGCTCGACGCAGCGCACGGGGCACACGGCCACGCCGCGGTCGAGGGCGACAGCCAGCAGGCCATCGGCGGAGCTCCACACAGCCACTGAGCCCGTCCTCCAGTAGGTCACAGAGACGCCCGCGCCATGCCGACCAGGCGCAGTGCGGGCGTCCTGCTTTTCCGGCGCCGAGCAGACGGTATCGAGGTGCTGCTCGGGCATATGGGCGGACCGTTCTGGGCTCGCAAGGACGTGGGCGCGTGGTCGATTCCGAAGGGAGAGCCGCTCGGCGTCGAAGACCTCGAGTCGACCGCGCGCCGCGAATTCGAAGAGGAGATCGGTCAGCCCATCCCCTCCGTCGGTCCCGAGATCCCCCTCGGCTCGGTGCAGCAGTCCGGGGGCAAGACGGTGACCGCGTGGGCGTTCGAGGGCGACCTCGACGTGTCCGAGGTCGTCTCGAACACGTTCGAGCTGGAGTGGCCGCCGAGAAGCGGCAAGGTCGCCTCCTACCCCGAGGTCGACCGCGCCGCGTGGCTCTCCCCCGACGAGGCGCGCAGACTGATCGTCAAGGCTCAGGCCGAGTTCATCGACCGACTCGAAGCTCACCTCGCCCGCTGACTCGCCCACTTCACCCCGTCCTGAGACGCTCGGACGGACGAGATGGGCACGTCACCGAGACGATCACCTCGAGGTGCCCAGATCTGTCGGTGTTAGGCGGCCGACACCCGCAGAACTGGGCACCTCGGCACGCCGCTCTCGTCGACTCGCCCACTCCACCCTGTCTTGAGGCGCTCCGACGGGGTGAAGTGGGCAAGTCACTCACGGTGAGGTGCCCAGATCTGTCGGTGTTGCCGGACCTGCGCGGGGCGCGCGGGAGTCTCAGCGGGCGAAGTAGCCCCGGTAGTACTCGTACACCCATCCGACGATGGCGACGAGGAAGAGGGCGACGGCTCCGAAGACGATCCAGACGCCGACCGCGAGGCCCAGGAAGGCGAGCGCGGCCGAGGCGGCGAGAACGAGGGGCCACCAGCTCCAGGGGCTGAAGAAGCCGAGCTCGGGGTCGCCGTCGTCGATGTCCGCGTCGAGGCGGTCTTCGGGGAGTTCTCCGCCCTGCGCGCGGTGGCTGCGTTGGACATAGAAGCCGAGGAACACCGACAGGACACCGGTCAGGGTGATGCCGACCGTGCCGACCCACTCAGGGTGGAGGTCCCACCCGGCGTCGAGCCACGACCAGAAGGCGTAGACGGCGGCGAGGAGGAAGAAGAATACGGCGAGGACGTAGAAGAGAACGTAGTTGGCGCGCACGTGACTACTTCACCTTTCCGGACGCGGCGTCGTAGGTCGGAGCGTCGGGGGCGTCCTTCGCGGGCCCGATACCGATCGGGATGCCGGCCTCGGGGTGGTGCAGATCGAATGCCGGGGACTCGGAACGGATGCGCGGGATCGAGGTGAAGTTGTGGCGCGGCGGCGGACTCGACGTCGCCCATTCGAGCGAGCGCCCGTACCCCCACGGGTCGTCGACCGTCACCTTGGGTGCCTTACGAGCAGTGATCCATACGTTGTAGAGGAACGGGAGCATCGAAGCGCCGAGCAGCATGGCCCCGACGGTCGAGAGCTGGTTCATCCACGTGATGTTGTCTTCGGGGAGATAGGTGTAGTAGCGCCGGGGCATGCCGACGGCACCGAGCCAATGCTGAACGAGGAAGGTCGTGTGGAACCCGAGGAACAACGTCCAGAAGTGGATCTTCCCCAGGCGCTCGTTGAGCATTTTCCCGGTCCACTTCGGCCACCAGAAGTAGAAGCCGGCGAACATGGCGAAGACCACCGTGCCGAACACCACGTAGTGGAAGTGCGCGACGACGAAGTAGGTGTCGGAGACCGCGAAGTCGAGCGGTGGGGAGGCGAGGATCACGCCGGTGAGTCCGCCGAAGACGAAGGTGATCAGGAAGCCGATGGTCCACAGCATCGGTGTCTCGAATGTGATCGATCCACGCCACATCGTGCCGATCCAGTTGAAGATCTTCACACCGGTGGGGACCGCGATGAGCATCGTCATCAGTGAGAAGAACGGCAGCAGGACGGATCCGGTCACATACATGTGGTGCGCCCATACGGTCACCGACAGGGCGGCGATCGCGATGGTCGCGTAGATCAACGTCTTGTAACCGAAGATCGGTTTGCGGCTGAACACCGGAAGGATCTCGGAGACGATGCCGAAGAACGGCAACGCGATGATGTAGACCTCGGGATGGCCGAAGAACCAGAACAGATGCTGCCAGAGGATCGGTCCGCCGGTCTCGGCATCGTAGACGTGCGCGCCGAGAACGCGGTCCGCGCCGAGAGCGAAGAGCGCCGCCGCCAACACCGGGAAGGCCATCAGGACGAGGAGGGAGGTGATCAGCGTGTTCCAGGTGAAGATGGACATCCGGAACATCGTCATGCCCGGCGCCCGCATCGTGATGATGGTGGTGATGAAGTTCACCGCGCCGAGGATGGTTCCGAAGCCGCTGAGCGCGAGCCCGAACACCCAGAGATTCCCTCCGAGCCCCGGCGAGAACGTCGTGCTCGACAGGGGGGCGTAGGCGAACCATCCGAACGACGCAGCGCCGGCGGGGGTGAAGAATCCGGCGACGGCGATGAAACTGCCGAAGGAGTAGAGCCAGTAGGCGAAGGCGTTGAGCCGCGGGAACGCGACGTCTGGTGCTCCGATCTGCAGAGGCATCAGCACGTTGGCGAAGCCCGCGAACAGGGGGGTCGCGAACATGAGCAGCATGATCGTGCCATGCATGGTGAACAGCTGGTTGTACTGCTCCGCCGTCGGCACCAAGTTGAGGCCGGGGGCGAAAAGCTGAGCCCGGATCACCAGCGCCATGACTCCCCCGATGAGGAAGTAGATGAACGAGGTGATGAGGTAGAGGTAGCCGATCGTCTTGTGGTCGGTCGACGTGATCCAGCTGACGATCCTGTTGCCCTTGCGAGCGACCGTGTTCGTCTCGAATACTGCGGCCTGACCCGCGGGAAGACCCGTCGTGGGCCGGTTGAGAGTCGAAGTCATGATTCCTAGTCCACCTGCGACGTGATGTCGTCGGATCCCTCGCTCGGCACGGAGTTGCCGGGCTCGTTCAGATTGCGGTTGTATTCGTCGCCGAGGCGGCCCTCGAAGCCCTGCTCGCGCAACGATGCGGTGTACGCGTCGTACTCAGTCTGGGAGACGACCTTCACCGTGAAGAGCATCTGAGAGTGGTAATCGCCGCACAGCTCGGCGCACTTGCCCGCGTAGGTTCCTTCGCGCGTTGTCGTCACGGTCATGTAGTTCGTCTTGCCCGGGATCATGTCCTTCTTGTAGAGGAAGTCCACGACCCAGAACGAGTGGATCACGTCACGCGACTTGAGCTGGATCTCGACTGTCTTGTCGACGGGAAGGACGAGCACCGGCAGGTCTTCCTGCACCACACCGGTGTCGGCGACGCCCGGAGCCTCCGGCTGGGCCTGGATCCCGGCGGAGTACACGTCCTCGTCGAGGTAGTTGAAGTCCCACGCCCACTGCTTGCCGTAGGCCTCGATCGTGACGTCGGGCTCCTCCGCGCGCGCCTCGATCACGGCCTGATCACGGGCGGTGAATGCAAAGAACCCGAGGACGAGGATCAACGGAACGACCGTGTAGAAGATCTCGATCGGCATGTTGTAGCGCAGTTGCACCGGCAATCCGACCTGGCCGCGCCGACGCCGGTAGACGACGGCCGCCCAGATGATGAGCGCCCAGGTGAGCACACCGACCGCGAGGAGCACGATCCACGATCCCACCCACAGGTCGGAGACCCGTGACGTGTTGCTGGTGACCGCCGACTGATTCTCCTGGAAGCCGGGGAGGAAGCCGTTCAGCTGCGCCGGGGTGCAGCCGGCGAGGATGACGGCCATCGTCACTGCGAGCGGAACTGCCGCCCATCGGATTCGACGTCTGCTGCGCACCCTGAACCTCTCGCAAAAACAACCTTGGAACGAGTGTTCAGTCTATATCGCCCTCGGCGAACGTCCTCGTCCATTCGCCGCGTCCGGGCGGATCGGGATCACCGCGAAACGGGAGAACGCGGGGCCCGGCATGATGCCGAACCCCGCGTTCCTGATCCGTCGCTCGTGCGAAGACGGTGGGTCGGCGGATCAGTGGAACGAGTCTCCGCAGGCGCAGCTGCCGGCCGCGTTGGGGTTGTCGATGGTGAAGCCCTGCTTCTGGATGGTGTCCTCGAAGTCGATCGAGGCGCCGTCGAGGTAGGGGACGCTCATGCGGTCGACGACGACCTCGACCCCATCGAAGTCGCGGGTGACGTCGCCGTCGAGGAGACGCTCGTCGAAGTAGAGCTGGTAGATGAGGCCCGAGCATCCGCCCGGCTGCACTGCGACGCGGAGGCGGAGGTCGTCGCGTCCTTCCTGTTCGAGGAGGGACTTGACCTTGACCGCGGCGGTGTCGCTGAGGGCGACGCCGTGGGTCTCGACCTCGGGATTCTGCGTGAGTGTCACGTCGGTCATCGTGGCTTTTTCCGTTCTCGGGGCTTCTCGCGGGCGTGCGGTCCGCGTTCGCGTGTCGATTCTACGACGCGCGGGGGCGTGCTCGGCGGGTGCGGCGCAGATCAGCGCTTGTCGGCGAGTCGGCTGAGCAGGAGCGCCTCGCCGGTGATGGCGCGCTTCAGCACGCCGAGGTGCTGCGACTCGTTGGGCGAATGGGCGCGGGTGTCGGGGTCTTCGACTCCGGTGACGAGGATCTGCGCGCCGGGGAACGTCTCGGCGAGCTGCGCGATGAAGGGGATGGAACCCCCGACTCCCTGCTCGACGGTGGCGGCGCCCCAACCGTCGGCGAGGGCCTGGCTGGCGAGGGTGAAGGCGTCGCCGGTGGTGTCGACGAGGAAGGGCTCGCCGAGGTCGGGGTCGCTGTAGTCGAGGACAGCGCCGAGGGGCGCGCGGGCGTCGAGGTGGCGGCGCAGCGCCCCGTAGGCGTCGGCGGCCTTCTGACCGGGGGCGATGCGGGTGCTGATGCGCACGCGGACGCTCGGGACGAGCGTGTTGGAGGCGTTCTGCACGGTGGGCGCGTCGATGCCGGTCACCGTGATGGAGGGGCGGAACCACATCTTGGAGTAGATGTCGGCGTCGCCGCCGATGGGGGTGACGCCGTCGAGCAGCGCGGCCTCATCGCGGAACTGCGCGGAGTCGTACTGGGGGGCCTCGGTGCTGGTGTAGGACTCGAGCCCGTCGACGGCGACGACTCCGTCTTCGTCCCACAGGGTGGCGAGGAGCTTGATGGCGGCGAGCATCGCGTCGGGCGCCGCTCCCCCGAACATGCCGGAGTGGGAGGCGTGGTCGAGGGTCGAGACCGTGAGGTTGAAGGCGACGTTGCCGCGGAGGCTGACGGTGAGCGCGGGGGTCGCGGTGTCCCAGTTGTCGGAGTCGGCGACGACGATGACGTCGGCGTCGAGCACCTCGCGGTGGATGTCGAGGAAGTTGCCGAACGAGCGGGAACCGAACTCCTCCTCGCCCTCGTTGAAGAGCACGATGCCGAGGTCGAGGTCGTCGCCGCGGTTCTCGGCGAGGGCGCGCAGAGCCGCGATGTGGGTGATCACTCCGGCTTTGTCGTCGGAGGCGCCGCGCCCGTAGAGGCGGTCGCCGCGGACGGTGGGCTCGTACGGGGCCGACTCCCAGAGCGACTCGTCTCCCGGGGGCTGCACGTCGTGGTGGGCGTAGAGCAGCACGGTAGGCGCGCCGTTCTTCGCGGCGCGGTGCGCGAGCACGGCGGGCTGGCCGGAGACGTCGGATCCGGGGGCGATCGGCACCGAGACGACGTCGACGGTGTCGAAGAGGCCGATGCCGCGGGCGAGCTCGGCGACGGCGTCGGCGCTGGCGCGGACGTTCGCCCCGTCGAACCCGTCCCACGAGACCGAGGGGATGCGCACGAGGGCCGACAGGTCCTTCACCGTTGCCGGGAACGCCGCGTCGACGGTGGCGCGGAGTGCGCTCTCCCGTCCGTCCGAGCCGTTCGATTCAGGAGTGGTCGGCGCAGGGCCCTGTGGTTCCGAAGCCATGGGTTTATCCTATTGGTCACGAGATTTACGAGGTTCGAACCGTGGCCAAGCAGCCCTCCAGCACCACCCCGCCGTCCGAGCCGATCAACGAGACCGGTGACGCGTCCGTGATCGGCAAGGGTCGCTCGACCCCCACCCGCCGTGAGCGCGAGGCCGCGAACAAGCGCCCGCTCGTTCCGACCGACCGCCGTGAGGCGTCGAAGCAGGCGCGCGCGAAGGCCGCGGAGGCCCGCGAGCGCGCCCGCGTCGGCATGGCGAACGGTGAGGACCGTTACCTGCCGACCCGCGACAAGGGTGCTCAGCGCAAGTTCGTGCGCGACTGGGTGGACGCGCGTTGGAGCGTCGGCGAGTTCCTGATCCCGATCATGTTCCTCGTGATCATCGTCACCTTCATCCCCGACGCGTACGTCCAGACGTACTCGATCTTCGCATTGTGGGGCTTCTTCCTGCTCGCGGTGCTCGACGTCGTGATCCTCGGCTTCATCCTGCAGCGCAAGCTCACGGCGAAGTTCGGCGAGGGCCGGGTCGAGCGGGGCTTCCGCTGGTACGCGGCGATGCGCGCGCTCCAGCTGCGCCCGCTGCGCCTGCCGAAGCCGCAGGTCAAGCGCGGCAAATACCCCAACTGACCGGTCCTCAACTGATCAGTCCCGAACGGATCGCGCGAGCGACGGATCGGGCGGGTCTCAGCCGCGGAGGCGGCGCAGGCCCCGGTTGATGCTTCGCGCCCAGAACGGGCCGCGGAAGAGGAAGCCGGTGTAGCCCTGCACGAGGGTCGCGCCCGCGTCGAGACGCTCGGCGACGTCCTCGGCGGTGGTCACCCCGCCGACGGAGACGATGCAGAAGTCGGCCGGGAGCTCGGCGCGGAGGATGCGGAGCACCTCGAGCGAACGCTGTCGCAGCGGCGCTCCGGACAGCCCGCCGGCGCCCGCCGCGGCGACGACCGAAGGGTCGGTCGCGAGACCGTTCCGCGAGATGGTCGTGTTCGTCGCGACGATGCCGGCGAGGCCGCGCTCGAAGGAGAAGCGGCCGATCTCGCGGACCTGCTCGTCGGTGAGGTCGGGCGCGATCTTGACGAGCACCGGGACGCCGTTCGCCTCGGCGGTGACGGCGTCGAGGATCGGTTCGAGCCGGTCGTGCTCGTGCAGCCCGCGGAGGCCCGGCGTGTTCGGCGAGCTGACGTTGACGACGAGGTAGTCGGCGAGCCGGGCGACGGTGCGGGCACTGGCCCGGTAGTCCTCGACGGCGTCGTCGACCTCGACCACGCGGCTCTTGCCGATGTTCACACCGACGACGGGCAGCGCGCGGCGACGGGCGCGGGTGATCTCGCGGGCCGCCGCGGCGGCGCCCCGGTTGTTGAAGCCCATCCGGTTCACGACGGCACGGTCGGGCAGCAGGCGGAACATCCGCGGCGCCGGGTTGCCGTCCTGGGCGATCGCGGTGACCGTGCCGACCTCGACGTGCCCGAAACCGAGGGCGCCGAGGCCCGCGATGGCCCTCGCATCCTTGTCGAATCCGGCGGCGAGGCCGAACGGGGAGGGGAAGACCTGACCGAGCGCCTCGGTGCGCAGCGACCGGTGCGGACGGCAGAGTCGACCGACCACCGAGCTCACGACGGGAAGCCCGAGGAGACGGATGACCTCGTAGGCGAAGTGGTGGGCCTTCTCGGGATCCATGCGCACGAAGACGGTGCGGAAGAACAGCGCGTACGGCCCGCGCTCGGCGCGGGTCGCGGCCCCGGCGCTCAGGGCGCCTGCTCGTCGGTGGGGCGCGCCTCGCGCGAGGCCGCGTTCTCGACCCGCAGCAGCGTGATCGCCTCCTCGAAGTCGTCGAGCGATTCGAAGCCCTGGTACACGCTCGCGAAGCGCAGATAGGCGACCTCGTCGAGTTCGCGCAGCGGCGGCAGGATCGACAGGCCGATCTCGTTCGCGTCGATCTGCGAGGCGCCCGTCGCGCGGATGCTCTCCTCGACGCGCTGCGCGAGGACGGCGAGGTCGGTGTCGGTGACCGGCCGCCCCTGGCACGCCTTGCGCACACCCGAGACGACCTTGTCGCGGCTGAACGGCTCGAGTACACCGTTGCGCTTGATCACGTTGAGACTGGCGGTCTCGGTGGTGCTGAAGCGCCGGTTGCAGTTGGGGCACTGCCGCCGACGTCTGATCGAGAGCCCGTCGTCGCTGACGCGCGAGTCGACGACGCGAGTGTCGGGGTTACGGCAGAACGGACAATGCATGGCGCTACGAGTGTAGGCGTTCGACGCCCGCGACTCGCCCGACCCGGGTCAGCGGAATCGGGCGTCGACCGCCTCGCCGTGGGCGGGCAGATCCTCGGCGTTCGAGAGCGCCGTGATGTGTCCGCGGACGGCGGCGAGAGCCCCGGCGTCGTAGCGGATCACCTGTTGCGGGCGCAGGAAGGTGTGGGCGCCGAGACCGGAGCTGAACCGGGAGGTTCCGCCGGTGGGCAGGACATGGTTCGAGCCGGCGAGGTAGTCGCCCAGGCTGACGGGCGAGTGGGTGCCGAGGAAGACGGCGCCGGCGTTCACGATGCGCTCGGCCTGCTCCTCCGGGGTGGTGGTGATGATCTCGAGGTGTTCGGGACCGTAGGCGTTGCTGAAGGCGACTGCCTGGGCGAGGTCGTCGACGAGGACGATCGCCGACTGCGGGCCCGACAGGGCGACGTGCACCCGCTCGGAGCGCTTGGTCGCGCTCGCGATCTCGGGGATCGCGACGGCGACGGCCTGGGCGAGGTCGGCGGAGTCCGTGACGAGCACCGCGGCCGCCATCTCGTCGTGCTCGGCCTGGCTGACGAGGTCGCTGGCGACGACGACCGGATCGGCGCCCTCGTCGGCGATGACCAGGATCTCGGTGGGGCCCGCTTCCGAGTCGATCCCGACCACGCCCGAGACGAGGCGCTTGGCGGAGGCGACGAAGACGTTGCCCGGCCCGGTGATGAGATCGACCGGGTCGAGGCCCAGCTCGTCGACGCCGTAGGCGAGCGCGCCGATGGCGCCGGCGCCCCCCATGGCGTAGACCTCGTCGACGCCGAGCAGCCCGGCCGCGCCGAGGATGACGGGGTGCACGGATCCGCTGTGATCGGACTGCGGGGGCGACGCGATGGCGAGCGACCCGACGCCCGCCACCTGTGCGGGGACGACGCTCATGACGACGCTCGAGGGATAGACGGCCTTGCCGCCGGGGACGTACAGGCCGACGCGCTCGACCGGCAGCCACCGCTGCACGACCTGCGCCCCGTCGCCGAGCACCGTGACCCGACCCTCGGGGACCTGCGCCGCGCTCGCACGGCGGACGCGGTCGATCGTCTCCTCGAGCGCCGCGCGCACGGCGGGGTCGAGCGCCTCGACGGCGGCGGCGATGTCGGCGGCCGGGACGCGGATCGAGGAGGGGCGGACCCGGTCGAACCGTTCTGCCTGGTCTGCGAGGGCTGCGGCGCCCCGCTCTCGGACGTCGTCGATGAGGGCGGCGGCGGCGTCCGCGGCGCTCGACGGGTCGAGGTCGGGACGGGGAACGAGGGCGAGGAGCTCCGCCTTGGTCGGGGTGCTGCCTCGGAGGTCCAGGAGCTGCATCATGGCGGCGCCAGTCTACCGAGCCGAATCAGTGCGACCCGGGGATTCCCCGCATCCCCGGAATACTGGGGACCTCGCGATGTTGACCCGTGCAGATGGACGAGATCTTCGCCGCCGACGACGTCGCGGCTTTCCGGCAGGCGTTCCGCCGCCACGCGGCGGGCGTCGCGATCGTGACCGCCCGCGACACCGATGGCACCCCGGTGGGCTTCACCGCGACCTCGCTCGCGTCGCTCGCCGCCGTCCCGCCCCTCGCGACCTTCAACATGGCGCGCGTCGCGAGCGCCTGGCACGCCATCGAGAACACCGACCACGTCGTCATCCACATGCTCGGTTCTCGCGACCGTCACCTCGCGCAGAAGCTGTCGGCCGAGGCGTCGGAGCGCTTCGAGGGCGATCACTGGCACGAGGGCCCGTACGGTTTGCCCGTGCTCGACGGGGTGACCGCGTGGATGGTCGGCCGCATCGTGCGTCGCATCCCCGTCGAGGACAACGCGATCGTCGCGGTGCAGATCGAGCAGGGCGCCCTCGGCGACGAGGATGCCCCGTTGCTGTACCACGAGCGCGGCTACCACGCGCCCCGGCCGCTCGACTGAGGTCGGCGCGATCGCCTCGATTCGGAACGAGTCGGGCCGGGACGTCAGAAGGCTTTGACGATGCGCGAGATCGCGTGTCCGAGCGCCCAGATCACGGGAACGCTGACGGCGAGCAGCGCGACGACGTTGGGCTGGAACCACGCGCCATCAGGTCCTGCGACGTAGGCGCCGACGGGGATCGTCCACGACCCTCCCCCGCCGCCTTCGCCTTCTCCGGATTCGTCGCCCGTTCCCCCGCCTCCGCTGCCGCCGCCGAAGCCGACGACGACGAGCGCGACGGGGACGAGCTCTTTGCCGTCGACCGAGGTCTTCTCGCCGTAGGCGAGCGTGACGCCCCGCTCGCGCAGGCCGTCGGCGATCTTCTCCACGATGTTCGTCATGGCGCGAACGCTACTCCCGCGCGCGGAACCCGTACCAGCCCTCGCGGGCTCCGCCCGACCGTGCCTCAGGCGAGGCAGCCGGGCCCGAGCAGCGTCTTCAGTTCGCCGTACAGGTCGGCCGTCACCGACACCGTGTACGGGATCTCGAACACGCGAGCCGTCTGCGCCTTGGTGAGCCGCAGGCGCACCTCGGTGTCCCCCGCGTGGCGGATGAGCACGTCGCCGAGCGCCTTGACCGTGTCGGTCGTCGCCCGGTTGTCGGGCAGCGTGAGGGTGAGTGGACCGCCGCTCCCCCGCTGTCCGACGTCGGGCGTGAAGATGCTGTAGGCGTGCAGGTTGATGCTGTCCTCGCGCTGACTGACCCGACCGCGGACGACGACCACGGTGTCCGTCTCGAGCGCGGGCGCGAACTCCTGGTACGCCTTGCCCATGAACATGACGGTGATCTCGCCGCCGAAGTCCTCGACCTGGATCATGCCGTACTGGTTGCCCGAGTTCTTCGCCGTACGGTGCTGCACCTCGGTGAGCAGGCCCGCGATGGTGACCGTCTCGCCGTCCTCGAGGCTCTCGGAGCCGAGCAGGTCGGCGATGCTCGCCGACGCGTGCTTCGCGAGTTCGAGCTCGAGACCCGCGAGGGGGTGGTCGGAGACGTAGAGGCCGAGCATCTCGCGTTCGAAGGCGAGCTTCTCGCGCTTCTGCCACTCGGGGCGTTCGGGGACCTTGTCGGGCTCCTCTTCGAAGTCGAACATGCCGCCGAACAGGTCGACCTGGCCGTTCGCCTCGTTGCGCTTGATGGACACGGCCGCCTCGACCGCCGACTCGTGGATCTCGAGCAGCGCCCGGCGCGTCGCGCCGAAGGTGTCGAAGGCGCCCGCCTTGATCAGAGACTCGACGGTGCGCTTGTTGGCGACCGCGATGGGCACCTTGCGGAGGAAGTCGTGGAACGAGGTGAAGCGTCCCTTCTCCTCGCGGGCCTTGCGGATGAGGTCGACGACGTTGAAGCCGACGTTGCGCACGGCGCCGAGGCCGAAGCGGATGTCGTCGCCGACGGCCGCGAAGTAGCCGATCGACTCGTTGACGTCGGGCGGCAGCACTTGGATCTTCATGCGGCGGCACTCGTTGAGGTACACCGCGAGCTTGTCGCGGGCGTCGCCGACGCTCGTGAGCAGCGCCGCCATGTACTCGGCCGGGTGGTGCGCTTTGAGGTAGGCGGTCCAGTAGCTGACCACCCCGTACGCGGCCGAGTGCGCCTTGTTGAAGGCGTAGTCGGAGAACGGCAGCAGGATGTCCCAGAGGGTCTTGACCGCCGCGTCGGAGTATCCGCGCTCGTTCATGCCCGCTTTGAAGCCGGCGAACTGCTTGTCCAGCTCGGACTTCTTCTTCTTGCCCATCGCGCGGCGCAGCAGGTCGGCCTGTCCGAGCGAGTAGCCGGCGAGCTTCTGCGCGATCGACATGACCTGCTCCTGATACACGATCAGGCCGTAGGTGGTGCCGAGGATGTCTTCGAGCGGCTCGGCCAGCTCGGGGTGGATCGGCACGATCTCCTGCGCACCGTTCTTGCGCAGCGCGTAGTTGGTGTGCGAGTTCGCGCCCATCGGGCCGGGCCGGTAGAGCGCGCCGACGGCGGAGATGTCCTCGAAGTTGTCGGGGCGCATGAGGCGCAGCAGCGCGCGCATCGGCCCGCCGTCGAACTGGAACACCCCGAGCGTGTCGCCGCGGGCGAGCAGCTGGTAGGTGGGCACGTCGTCGAGTTCGAGCTGTTCGAGCACCGGTCGGTGACCGCGGTTCGCCTCGATGTTGTCGAGCGCGTCGTCGATGATCGTGAGGTTGCGCAGGCCGAGGAAGTCCATCTTGATCAGGCCGAGCGACTCGCAGGCCGGATAGTCGAACTGCGTGACGATCTGGCCGTCCTGCTCGCGCTTCATGATGGGGATGATGTCGAGCAGCGGCTCGCTCGACATGATCACGCCGGCCGCGTGCACGCCCCACTGGCGCTTCAGGTTCTCGAGGCCGAGCGCGGTGTCGAACACCGTCTTCGCCTCGGGGTCGGACTCGATGACCGCCCGGATGTCGACGGCCTCCTTGTAGCGCTCGTGGCTCTTGTCGAAGATGCCGGAGAGCGGGATGTCCTTGCCCATGATGGCGGGCGGCATCGCCTTGGTGAGCTTGTCGCCCATGCCGAACGGGAAGCCGAGCACGCGCGAGCTGTCCTTCAGCGCCTGCTTGGCCTTGATGGTGCCGTAGGTGACGATCTGGGCGACGCGGTCGTCGCCGTACTTCTCGGTGACGTACTTGATGACCTCGCCGCGGCGACGGTCGTCGAAGTCGACGTCGAAGTCGGGCATGGAGACGCGGTCGGGGTTGAGGAACCGCTCGAAGATGAGGCCGTGGCGGATGGGGTCGAGGTCGGTGATCTTCATCGCGTAGGCAACCATCGAGCCGGCGCCCGAGCCGCGGCCGGGGCCGACGCGGATGCCGTTGTTCTTGCTCCAGTTGATGAAGTCGGCGACGACGAGGAAGTAGCCGCTGAAGCCCATCTGGATGATGATGCCGGTCTCGTACTCGGCGCGCTTGCGCACGTCATCGGGGATGCCGTTCGGGTAGCGGTAGTGCAGCCCGGTCTCGATCTCCTTGACCAGCCAGCTGTCCTCGTTCTCTCCGGGAGGGCAGGGGTAGCGCGGCATGTAGTTCGCAGCTTCGTTGAACTGCACGTCGCACCGCTCGGCGATGAGCAGCGTGTTGTCGCACGCTTCGGGGTGGTCGCGGAAGATCTGCCGCATCTCCGACGCGGACTTCAGGTAGAACTCGTCGGCGTCGAACTTGAACCGGTTGGGGTCGTCGAGGGTCGAGCCCGACTGCACGCAGAGCAGGGCGGCGTGCGAGGTCGCGTCGTGGGCGTGCGTGTAGTGCAGGTCGTTGGTCGCGACGAGCGGCAGGTCGAGGTCTTTGGCTAGCCGGATCAGGTCGCTCATGATGCGCCGCTCGATGCCGAGCCCGTGATCCATGATCTCGGCGAAGAAGTTCTCCTTGCCGAAGATGTCGCGGAAGTCGGCCGCCGCCTTCTTCGCCTCCTCGTACTGCCCGAGCCGAAGCCGGGTCTGCACCTCGCCCGACGGGCAGCCGGTCGTGGCGATGAGGCCCTTCGAGTAGGTCTCGAGCAGCTCGCGGTCCATGCGCGGCTTGAAGTAGTAGCCCTCGATCGACGCGCGGGAGCTCAACCGGAACAGGTTGTGCATGCCCTCGTTCGTCGATGAGAGCAGGGTCATGTGCGTGTAGGCACCCGAGCCGGAGACGTCGTCGCCCCCGCCGTCGCCCCATCGGATGCGGGTCTTGTCGCTGCGGTGGGTGCCCGGGGTGAGGTACGCCTCGGTGCCGATGATGGGCTTGATGCCCGCAGCCGTCGCGCTCTTCCAGAAGTCGTAGGCGCCGAAGACGTTGCCGTGGTCGGTGACCGCGACGGCGGGCATTCCCTTCTCGACTGCGGCCGCGATCAGGGGTTTCACCTGCGCGGCTCCGTCGAGCATCGAGTACTCGCTGTGCACGTGGAGGTGGACGAAGGAATCGCCGGAGGTAGCCAACTGGTCGCTTTCTAGCTGGGAACGACAGGCCGCGCGGGTGTCGCGGCGGGTGTGGATGCCGGGTGGAGCAGAAGTCTAAGCGGCGCCCGGGAGGGTCGGCGAGGCGACGCTCCGCGAGGCATCGATACGTCATCGGAGGTCGAGTCGCATCACCACTCTCGGGAAGCCGGCGAGCACCGATTCGGTGTCGGCCGCCTTGCGGAAACCGGCCTTCTCGAACAGGCCGCGGGTTCCGACGTACGCCATGGTGAGGTCGACCTTCTCGCCCTCGTTGTCGACCGGGTAGCCCTCGATCGCCGGCGCCCCGCCCGCGCGGGCGAAGGCCGTCGCCCCCTCGAGGAGCGCGTGGCTGATGCCCTCGCCGCGGTGTCCGGGCCGCACTCGGATGCACCACACGGTCCACACCGGCAGGTCGTCGACGTGCGGGATGCGCCTGCTCTTCGCGAAGCTGTTCAGCTCCGCACGCGGCGCGACCCCCGCCCACCCGACCGGCTCGTCGCCGTCGTAGGCGAGCACCCCCGGAGCGGGAACGGCGGCGCACAGCTCGCGCACCCTCTCGCCCCGCGCCGGCCCGACGAGCTCGCGGTTGGTGCGCGAGTCGACGCGATAACTGAGACACCAGCACACGTTCGCGTCGGGCCGTTTCGGCCCCAACACCTGGGCGACGTCGTCGAAGACGTCGGCGGGCCGGACCTCGATGACCATACGGCCATCATGCTCCCCACCACCGACGCCGTGCTCGCGGCGCGAATAAGTGTCTACCGGTGCGTCAGGAGTCGAGGATGTCGAGGGCGTGCTGCAGGTCCGCCGGGTACACGCTCTCGAACGACACCCACTCCCCCGTCGACGGGTGGCGGAAACCGAGGCGCATCGCGTGCAGCCACTGCCTCGTCAGTCCGAGCCGCTCCGAGAGCACCGGGTCGGCGCCGTACATCGCGTCGCCGACGCACGGGTGCCGCTGCGCGGCCATGTGCACACGGATCTGATGCGTGCGCCCCGTCTCGAGGTGGATCTCGAGCAGTGTCGCCGAGGGGTACGCCTCGAGAGTCTCGTAGTGCGTCACCGACGGTTTGCCGTCGGCGGTCACCGCGAACTTCCAATCCGAGCGCGGGTGCCGGCCGATCGGGGCGTCGATGGTGCCCTCGAACGGATCGGGGTGCCCCTGCACCACGGCGTGGTAGATCTTCTCGACCTCGCGCTCCTTGAACGCCCGTTTCAACACCGTGTACGCGTGCTCGCTCTTCGCGACGACCATCAGGCCGCTCGTCCCGGCGTCGAGGCGATGGACGACACCTGCCCGCTCCGCGGCGCCCGAGGTGCTGATGCGGTACCCCGCCGCGGCGAGGGCGCCGACCACGGTCGGTCCGCTCCAGCCGGGTGACGGATGCGCGGCCACACCGACCGGCTTGTCGACCACCACGATGTCGTCGTCGTCGTGGACGATGCGCAGGTCGGGGACGGGGATCGGCTCGATCTGCGGCGCCGACCGCTCGGTCCAGGTCACCTCGAGCCAGCCGCCGGCGCGGAGCCGGTCGGACTTGCCGAGCGGACGACCGTCGAGGAGCACTCCGCCCTGTTCGGCGACCTCGGCGGCGAGCGTCCGCGAGAAGCCGAGGAGCTTCGCGAGCCCGGCATCGACACGCGAGTCGTTCAGCCCGTCGGGGACGGGCATGCTGCGGCTACTGACCATCGGAGGGTGGGATCAGACCGAGTCGGGCGTGACGCGGGGCGCGGTGCCCTCGTCGGGACGACCGCTGTCCGACGGGGACTCCTTGCGACGGGCCGACGAGCGGCTACCGTCGAGCCCCACTCCGCGGAGCGTGAGCAGGATGAACAGTCCCATGCTCGACACGATGGCGACGTCGGCGATGTTGAAGATCGCCGGGAAACCCCAGATGGTGAGGAAGTCGACGACGTGGCCGGTGCCGAAACCCGGCTCGCGGAACAGCCGGTCGGTGAGGTTGCCGACCGTTCCGCCGAGGAGCAGCCCGAAGAGGGTGCCCCACGCCAGCGACCGGATGCGCCTGGCGAACCAGACGATGAACACGGCGACCGACGCGGCGACGATCGAGAAGATCCAGGTGGACCCGCTCGCGAGCGAGAAGGCCGCGCCAGGGTTGCGGACGAACCGGAACTCGAGCAGTTCGCCGATGACGGGCACCGCGACACCCGGCTCGAGGGTGCTGACGACCCAGATCTTGCTCAGCTGATCGAACGCGTAGACGACCACCGCGACCGCGGCGAGCAGGATCAGCACGCGGCCGTCGAGGCCGCGCACCGCTTTCCTGCCGCCGGGGGTCGCGAGGTCGTCGGCGTTGCGGTCGGAACCGCTCTGATCAGGACTGGCCAAAAGCCTGGAAGCTCGGCGGCTGGCTGACGTTCATGTTGCCGTAGTTGCCGGTGTTCACGATGTTCGACGAGTCGAGCTCGCGCAGCTGACCCTCGATGTAGCCCTTGAGGTTCTGGCGGTACTCGCGCTCGAAGGTGCGCAGCTCGTCGATGCGGTGCTCGAGGAGCGCGCGCTCCTGGTCGAGGGAGCTGATCTGCGAGCGCTGCTTGGCCTCGGCCTCGGCGACCACGCGAGCGGCGGTGGCGTGCCCCTCGGCGATGAGCGCGTCGCGCTTCTCGATGCCCTCGCGCACGTGCTCCTCGTGGAGGCGGCGGGCGAGCTGCAGGAGGTTGTTGGTGTTCGACGGATCGATCGCGCTGGCGTCGACGGCGGCCGTCGGGTAGGGCAGCGACGCGGCCGGCTGAGCGGGCGCGGGCTGCGGCGTCTCGGCACCGGCGGCGGCCGCAGGAGCGGGCGCGGCGCTGCCGGAGCGCTGCAGCTCCGCGATGCGCGACTCGCTGGCGATCAGACGCTGGCGGAGGTCCTCGTTCTCCTGCCCGAGGCGGCGCAGTTCGACGACGACCTCGTCGAGGAAGTCGTCGACCTCGTCCTGGTCGTAGCCCTCACGGAATTTGGTCGGCTGGAATCGCTTGTTGACGACGTCTTCCGGCGTGAGTGCCATATCTTTAGCCACCTTCTAGGAACTCTTGGGTTTTGGACCTGCTCAACGCTAGCGCCCAGGAGGCGATTCACACCCGAACAGGGGCCACGTTTCGTGCATTCAACAATACCGGGCCGCACGGAGCGCGGTAAGACGCGAAGGCCGCCCGCGACGGCTCAGCCGATGCGCGCGACGATGTACATCGCGACGATGACGAGCAGCATCGTGATGCTCCACCCGAAGTCGAGCGCGATGGCGCCGATGCGCAGCGGCGGGATGAGGCGCCGGAAGAAGCGGATCGGCGGGTCGGTCACGGTGTAGGTCACCTCGGCGACGACGAGCAGCGGCCCCCGGGGCCGCCACGATCGCGAGAACGACTGTACGAGATCGAGAGCGAAGCGCGCCCACATCACGAAGAAGTAGAGCAGCAGCGCGAAGTACAGGACGAGTCCGACGATCGCCAAGGGAGTAAGGGCGGTCACCCGTCTATCCAACCATCCCGCGTCGTGCTTGCCCGACAGTGCTTCTTACCGACGGCGTCGGTCAGCACGGAGGCGGCGTCCCGGCGCACACGGACGAGGCGGGCCCGTGGGGGGAAGGGCCCGCTCGACCGGGGAGGCCTCACTGGGTGAAAGCGGCCTCGACGTCGGTCTCGCCGGCACCCTCGCCCGACACGGCGACGTGCGCGGGCGAGAGAAGGAAGACCTTGTTGGTGACGCGCTCGATCTTGCCGTAGAGGCCCTGCGACAGGCCGCTCGCGAAGTCGATCAGGCGGCGGGCGTCGGTCTCGCTCATCTGGGAGAGGTTGATGATCACCGGGACTCCCTCACGGAAGCTCTCGGCGATGACCTGGGCGTCCTTGTACTGACGCGGGTGGACGGTGAGGATCTCGTTCATCTCTGCAGCCGGGGCGACGGCGGCGATGCGGGGCTGACGCTTCGGGAGAGCAGTCACCGTGGCACGGCCTTGGGCGGGAGCGGACGTCGGCTGCTGCTGGACGGGAGCGGCGGGCGCGTCGAGCTGCTCGTCGTAATCCTCGTCGGCGAGGCCGAGGTAGACCATCGTCTTGCGGATGGGGTTGGACATTTCGGTACCTCCGGGGTGGCTTCGAAATTCCACGTTATCCCCGGGGCGGGCGCTCGCCCGTGATTGCCGTACCGATGCGAAGGTGTGTCGCACCCTCGGCGATGGCCTCGGCGAAGTCGCCGGACATGCCGGCCGAGATCGCATCCGCGCCCGGTGCCCGACCTCTGACCGCCTCGGACATCCCGCGCAGTCGCGCATACGCCCGTCGCGGTTCCTCATCGAGCGGCGGCACCGCCATCACTCCGCGCAGCCGCAGTCCCGGCGCGGCGAGGATCTGATCGACCAGAGGCATCAGCGAACCGGGCGCCACACCCCCGCGGGCCGGATCGTCGGTGAGGTTGATCTGGGCGAAGACGTCGGTTTCGAGCTCGTCCGACGCCAGCGCCTGCACGAGCGACTCGCGGTCGACCGAGTGGATGACATGGGCGTAGTCGCGCACCTGTCGGGCTTTCTTGCCCTGCAGCTGACCGACGAAGTGCCAGGTCACGTCGTCGCCGAGCGCGTCCGCCTTCTCGCGCGCCTCCTGATGCCTGCTCTCGCCGAAGTCGCGGACCCCGAGTGCCTGGAGATCGCGGATCAGCTCGATCGGCTGGAACTTGGTGACGACGACGAGGGTGAGTTCTCCCGGATCGCGCCCGGCGAGACGCGACGCCTCCGCGATCCGATCGCGGACCCCGGAGAGCCGCTCGTCGAGGCTCACTTCAGGAAGTCGGGGATGTCCAGGTCGTCGTCATCCTCGTAGTCGGCCTCGATGTCGGTCGTCTGGGTGAGAGTCGTCGTCTCGGCGACGACGGCCCACTCCTGCGATCCGGTCGCACCGTCGGCGGCGGCGTGCGCGCCGCCGGCCGCGACGCCCGCGGGGGCTCCCCCCGCGTCGACGAAGTTGCTGCGACGGCCGTCGCGCTTGGCCGGGTCCGGCTCTCCTCCGTCGAAGCCTGCGGCGATGACGGTGACGCGCACCTCGTCGCCGAGGGTGTCGTCGATGACGGCGCCGAAGATGATGTTGGCCTCGGGGTGGACGGCCTCCTGGACCAGCTTGGCCGCGTCGTTGATCTCGAAGATGCCGAGGTTCGATCCGCCCTGGATGCTGAGCAGCACGCCGTGCGCTCCGTCGATGCTCGCTTCGAGCAGCGGCGACGCGACCGCGAGCTCGGCGGCCTTGATCGCGCGATCGGCTCCCCGTGCCGAGCCGATGCCCATGAGGGCCGAGCCCGCGCCCTGCATGACGCTTTTCACGTCGGCGAAGTCGAGGTTGATGAGGCCGGGGGTGGTGATCAGGTCGGTGATGCCCTGGACACCGGCGAGGAGCACCTGGTCGGCGGTCTGGAACGCCTCCATGATGCTGATGCCGCGGTCGCTGATTTCGAGCAGACGGTCGTTCGGGACGACGATGAGGGTGTCGACCTCGTTCTTCAGCGCCTCGACGCCGCGCTCGGCCTGCGACTGACGACGCTTGCCCTCGAACGCGAACGGCTTGGTGACGACACCGATGGTGAGGGCGCCGATCGACTTCGCGATCCGTGCGACGACGGGAGCGCCACCGGTTCCGGTGCCGCCGCCCTCACCGGCGGTGACGAAGACCATGTCGGCGCCGGCGAGCGCCTCTTCGATCTCTTCGGCGTGGTCTTCTGCGGCGCGACGCCCGACCTCGGGGTCGGCTCCGGCGCCGAGTCCGCGGGTCAGCTCGCGGCCGACGTCGAGCTTGACGTCGGCGTCGGAGAGCAGCAGCGCCTGCGCGTCGGTGTTGATGGCGACGAACTCGACTCCGCGCAGGCCGAGTTCGATCATGCGGTTGACGGCGTTGACGCCGCCACCACCGACGCCGACGACCTTGATCACGGCCAGGTAGTTCTGGTTGTTCGACATTGGCCTGCTCCTGGGAAACTCTAAAGCTCGGGTAGAAGGTTAAAGTTATGCGGGGTATGCATTTCTTCTCGTGCGACGGTACGCGCGACGCCCCTGCAATTCCTCAGGCGCGCCGCGTGTCGGGTTAACGCACGTGAAGCGTTGGTTGAGGGTTTGCGGGCGCGGTTCAGCGGATGATGCCGACGCCGGGCGACGACACGTCGTACTCGGTCACCGCGGTCGGCGCCTGCGCCAGCAGACGGGCGAGATGCACGGCCTTCTGCGCGGAATCGTCGGCACCGCCCCAGACCACCCGCTGACCGGAGACGAGGGTGAGACTCACGTCGTCGACCGTCGACGCGGTCACCGAATCGACCTGCGCCACCAGCTCGGCCGGCAGAGCGACGAGCACCGCAGCGGCGGCCGTGAACGGGACGCCCGTCACGTCCCCGTCGGCCGTCGCGATGATCGGGTACCCGGCGATGCGCTCGGCGGAGGACTCCACGACGACTCCGGCCGAATCGACCAGCTCGAAGGCGCCGCCGCGCTGCAGGACGCCGACGGGAGTGCGCTCGACGACGCGCACGACGAGCGTCCCGGGCGGTCGCGACTCGGTCACGTAACTCTGGATCAGCGGCAAGGTACCGAGGCCCTGCTCGATGCGGGAGAAGTCGAGCAGCGGCAGCGGGGTGCCGACCTGGTCGTCCACGACCCCGACGATCTGCTCGACGGGGACCCGCGATGCACCCTCGACCTGGATGTCGCGCAGCGCGAACAGCGGCGAGAACGCGCCGAGAGCGACCACCCCGGCGAGCGAGCCGACCATCGCGAGCGCCACCAGCCAGGCGGCTCGGGCGCGGCGCCTGCGCTCGGTGAAGCGGCGCACCTCGGCGCGTTCGCTGCGTCGGCGGCGCCGAGTCGCCCTGCGGAGGTCCGCTTTGGCGCGCCGTTCGGCGGCCGCCGCATCGCGGGCCGCTTCGCGCGGGGTCGGAGCCGTCGGACCCTGATCGCGGCGTGCGCGGTCCGGGCGCGGTGCCGTCCGTCCGGACGCGCGCGAGGGCGCCTCCGGGGGAACGGGAGGCGCCGGCGGCGTGAATCCCGCGGGACGCTTCACCCTGCTCCGCCGCCCGATGCCGAGTCGGCCGCGGGCTCGCCGTCGAGCGCGTCCAGCAGCTGCGGAACGATGCGGTAGACGCTGCCGCAGCTGAGGGTCATGACGATGTCGCCCTCACGGGCGATCTCGGCGACACGGGAGGCGGCGTCGGCCCAGTCCGGCAGGAAGTCGACCTTGCTCTGGTCGTCGAACTCGGCGCTCACCAGTTCGCCGCTGACACCGGGGACCGGGTCCTCGCGGGCCCCGTCGACGTCGAGCACGATGGTGTGGTCGGCGAGCTCCTCGTAGACGCTCGCGAACTGCGGCGACATCAGTCGGGTGCGGCTGAACAGATGGGGCTGGTGCACCGCGATGATGCGCCCCTCGCCGACGACGCTGCGCGCGGTCGCGAGCGCGGCGGCGGCCTCGGAGGGGTGGTGCGCGTAGTCGTCGAACACCCGCACGCCGCGCCGTTCGCCCTTGTATTCGAAGCGCCGCTTCGTGCCGCCGAAGGCACCGAGCGCACGGGCGACGTCGGCGGGCGCGTAGCCGAGGCCGACGAGCACGGCGAACGCGCCGGTCGCGTTGATGGCGTTGTGCCGTCCGGCCACCCCGAGCGAGACCGGGTGGGTCTCGCCCTTCCAGGTCACACTGAACGAGACCCGCTCCCCCGCGTCGATGTCGGTGACGCGGACATCGGCGTCGTCGGCCTCGCCGAAGGTGACGAGGTTCTTGTTCTCGATGAGCTCGCGGATGCGCTGCGTGCCGGAGTCGTCGGAGGACAGCACGACGAGCTCCGACGCCCGGTCGGCGAAGATGCCGAACGCCGCGTCGAAGGCGCCGATGCTGCCGTAGTGGTCGAGGTGGTCGGAGTCGACGTTCGTGATCAGCGCGATCGCGGTGTCGTAGAGCAGGAAGGATCCGTCCGACTCGTCGGCCTCGAGCACGAACAGGTCGCTCTCGCCGCGCGCGGCGCTCGTGCCGACCTTGGAGATGATGCCGCCGTTCACGAAGTTGGGGTCGGCGTCGAGTTCGAGGAGGGCGGTGATGATCATGCCCGCCGACGTGGTCTTGCCGTGCGCGCCGGCCACGGAGACGACCCGCTTGCCGAGGGTGAGCCACTTGAGCGCCTGCGAGCGGTGCAGCACCGGGATGCCGCGTTCGCGTGCGGCGACGTACTCGGGGTTGTCCTCCCACAGCGCGCTCGTCACGACGAGGGTGTCGGCGTCCTTCACGTTCGCGGCGTCGTGACCGACGGTGATGGTGGCGCCGAGGTCGCGCAGCGCCTGCAGGTAGGGACCCTCGTCACGGTCGGAGCCGGACACGGTGTGCCCCTCCTGCAGGAACATCCGCGCGATGCCGCTCATGCCGGAGCCGCCGATGCCCACGAAGTGCAGGGCTCCCGGGTCGTCGGGGAGGGTGAGGGTGAGGTCGGGCTTGATCGGCACGGGCTCTACCCTAGGTCTCTGATCGGGGTACGATCCCCGAGCGCTTCTTCGAGCAGATCGGCGGTCCGGTCGGCGCCGTCGAGGACCCCTTGCGCTGCCGCGGCGGAGGCCATCGCGGTGACCGCCTCGGAGTCCGCCAGGAGGGGCAGGAGCGTGTCGCGCACCCACTGGGGCACGAAGGCGGCGTCGTCGACGAGCACCCCGCCGCCGGCGGTCACGACGCCCTTGGCGTTGAAGCGCTGCTCGCCGTTGCCGACCGGGTAGGGGACGTAGACGGCGGGGATCCCGAGGGCCGCGAGTTCGCTCACGGTCGCCGCGCCCGCCCGCGAGACCGCGAAGTCGGCGGCGGAGAGGGCGAGCTCCATCCGGTCGCAGTACTCGAGCATCCGGTAGTGCGGGACGTGCGGGTCGCTCACCTCGGCCTTGCCGCCGACGATGTGCAGGATCGACCAGCCGGCGTCGAGGATCGCGGGAGAGGCCTCGAGGACCGTCGCGTTGATCCGCCGCGCGCCGAGCGAACCGCCGGTGACGAGCAGCACGGGCCGCTGCGGGTCGAGGTCGAAGTAGCGCAGCGCGTCCGCGCGCTCCGCGGCACGGTCGAGGGTCTCGATCTCGCGGCGCAGCGGCATGCCGACGGTGCGTGCACCGCGGAGCGGGGTGCCGTCGAAGGCGACCCCCACCCAGTCGGTGAGGCGGGCGCCGAGCCGGTTCGCGAGTCCCGGCCGGGCGTTAGCCTCATGGATCACGAGGGGAAGCCGGGCTCGCCGCGCGGCGAGGTAGGCGGGCGCCGATGCGTAGCCGCCGAACCCGGCGACGAGGTCGACTCCCCTCTCGGTGAGCACCCCGGCGAGGTCGCGGACCGTGGCGCTGAAGGCCGGCCCGAAGCGCAGCGCCGCGAGATCGGGGCGGCGCGGGAACGGGAGACGGGCGATGGGGACCAGTTCGTAGCCCCGCTCGGGCACCAGCCGCGCCTCGAGCCCCTCGCGGGTGCCGAGCACGAGGACCTCGTCCTCCGGGTGGCGGCGCCGCAGCGTGTCGGCGACCGACAGCAGCGGGTTCACGTGCCCCGCCGTGCCCCCACCGGCGAGCAGCCAGACGGTCACGAGCGCACTCCTGCTTCGGGAGCCGCGTTGCGGGCGAACGACAGGGCGACGCCGATCGCGAGCAGGGAGACGATCAGCGCCGTTCCGCCGTTCGATATGAGGGGAAGTGGAACACCGAGGACTGGGAACACCCCCAGGATGACCCCGATGTTAACCATGGCCTGAGTGACGATCCACACCATGATCGCGCTCACGGTGATGCGAGCCATGCTTCCCGGCGCCGCTCCCCCGACGATGCGCGTGAACACGACAGCCACGAGCACGAAGAGGACGATCACCGTGACGGCACCGATGAGTCCGAGCTCCTCGCCGATCACCGCGAAAATGAAGTCGTTGTCCGCCTCGGGAAGCCAAGACCACTTGGCCTTCGAGTTGCCGAGCCCGACGCCGAAGACGCCCCCCGCAGCCAGGGCCCACGTGCCGTGGGTGATCTGCCAGCAGCTGTTCGCATAGTCGTCGGCGCAGCCCGACAGCCACGATTGGATGCGATCGACGCGGGACGAACTGGTGGTTGAGAACAGGAGCGCGGCCGGAATGGCGATTCCGACGACGACACCCAGCTGGCGTAGTGGGACTCCGGCGAAGAACAGCGATCCGAGCACGATGCAGGCGATGATGATGCCGGTGCCAAGGTCACCGCCTCGGAGCACCAACGCCATGGGTACAGCCGACACCACGAGGGCGGGAACCAAGACTTGCTTCCAGTCGGCCAGGCGGTCGCGCCGGTCCGCAAGGAACTTGCCGAGCCACAGCGCGAGAGCCAGTTTCGCAAACTCCGACGGCTGGACGTTGGTGAACCCAAGGTCGAGCCAGTTGCGGTTTCCGCCGTACTCGTAACCAAGATCGGTGAACACGAGGAGCTGGAGTCCTATCGCGCCGACGAGCGCGGGCACCGCGAGTCGCTGCCACCAGCGCCCTGGCACCAGCGAGAACACGAGCATGGCCGGCACCGCGAGCAGCGCCGCACCGCCTTGCTTCATGAAGTCGGCGAAGAAATCCCGTCCCGCGGCGAACGATTCGACCGATGACGACGACAGCACCATCACCAGGCCGAAGACGACGAGGAACAGCGTGGTGCCGAGCAGCAGGAAGTAGTTGCTTCCCTCCGAAACGAACGCACGCCCCAGCCGCACCCGTGCGGCCATGCCGCGCATCGAGCGTGGTGAGGAATCTGGAACCGTTCGCTCAGAGGCGGGCGGCGCGGTAGTCGTGGCGCGCGGACGGGGCGGCGTCGCCACCCGCGGAGCGGTTGGGCTCGAACTACGGCTCTCGGCGCTCCGCGGGGCCAGGATCGTCGGACGGCGGACCTGCGGTGCCTCGGTCATCTCGTCCCTCCTCTTCCGGTGCGGTGGCCTGTTCCGGTGCGGTCTCGTCCAGCAGCTGTGCGACCGCCTCCGCGAACCGCTCGCCGCGGTGCGCGTAGTCCCTGAACTGGTCCATCGACGCCGCTGCGGGCGCCAGCAGGACCACGTCACCGGGCCGGGCGGCCGCGGCGGCCATGCGCACGACGGCCTGCATGACCTCCTCAGTGTCGCCCGACACCACTTCGAAGAGAGGCAGATCGGGCGCGTGTCGCTCGAACGCCGAGAGCACGTCCAGGCGGTCCTCGCCGATGACGATCGCCGCGCGCAGCCGCTCGGCACGGCGCTTCACGAGGTCGCCGATGTCGACGCCTTTCAGCAGACCTCCGACGACCCACACCACGTTCTCGTAGGCGCCGAGCGACGCGTCGGCCGCGTGCGGGTTCGTCGCCTTCGAGTCGTCGATCCACCGGATGCCGCCCCGGTCGGCGACGACCTCGATGCGGTGGGGGTCGAGACGGAACGAGGCGAGGGCCCTGCGCACCGCGTCGAGCGGGGCGCCCGCAGCACGGGCGAGCGCCGCGGCGGCGAGGATGTTCGCGACGACGTGCGGGGCGTCGAGGCCGAGCACGCGCAGCTCGTCGACGGTGATGATCTCGAGCGCACTGTCGCGGCGCTCGTCCAGGAAGGCCCGGTCGACGAGGATCCCCTCGACGACACCGAAGTCGCTGGGGCCCGGGATGCCGAGTCCGAAGCCGACGGCGCGCGCGCCCTCGACCACCTCGGCGTCCTCGACCAGGCGGCGGGTCACCGGATCGGCGAGGTTGTAGACGCAGGCGACGCGGGTGTTCTCGTACACGCGGCCCTTGGCGGCGGCGTAGGCCTCGGCGGACCCGTGCCAGTCGAGGTGATCGTCGGCGATGTTGAGGACCGCGCTCGCGAGCGGCGAGACACCGCGCATCCAGTGCAGCTGGTAGCTCGAGAGTTCGACGACGAGCACGTCGAAGCCCTCCGGGTAGCGCACGGCGTCGAGCACCGGCGCCCCGATGTTGCCGACCGCCGCGACCCGCTTCCCCGACTCGCGGAGCATGGCGGCGGTGAGCCCGACGGTGGTGGTCTTGCCGTTCGTGCCGGTCACGCCGATCCATTCGGCGGGTTCGCCGACCTTGTCGCGCACGCGCCAGGCGAGCTCGATGTCGCCCCAGATCGCGACCCCGTCGTCGGCGGCGGCGACGAGCAACGGGTGGTCGGGGTGATATCCCGGCGAGACGACGACGAGCTCGGGGTCGAAGGCCTCCACCCTCTCGCGTTGCTCGTCCGCCGTGCCGCCGAGGTGCAGCGCGGCGCCGATGACCTGAGTCAGCTGCGCCCTCTCATCGGAGGCGGAATCGGCCACGACGAGCACGTCCGCACCGAGTTCGACCAGGGTGTCGGCGACCGAGAACCCGGTCAGGCCGAGGCCGAGGACGACGACGCGCAGGTTCCGCCAGTCGGCGTGCCAGCTGGTGAGCGCGTCGAGTCGCGAGGTCGCCATCAGCGGCTCAGCCACTCGAGGTAGAACGCGCCGACACCCGCGGCGACGAACAGCCCGCCGATGATCCAGAACCGCACGACGACGGTCACTTCCGCCCACCCCTTCAGCTCGAAGTGGTGATGCAGCGGCGACATGCGGAAGATGCGTTTGCCGCCGGTGAGCTTGAAGTAGACGCGCTGCAGGATGACCGAGCCGACGACGATGACGAAGAGGCCGCCGATCAGGACCAGCAGCAGCTCGGTACGGCTCAGCACCGCGAGGGCGGCCAGAGCGCCGCCGATGCCGAGCGAGCCGGTGTCGCCCATGAAGATCTGCGCGGGCGAGGTGTTCCACCAGAGGAAGCCGATGAGCGCTCCGACGATGGCGGTCGCGACGATCGCGAGGTCGAGCGGGTCGCGCACCTCGTACGCCTTGTAGGCGACGTCGGGGTCGAGCGACGGGGCGAAACGGTACTGGTTGTTCTGCCAGAAGCCGATGATGATGTACGCGCCGATCGCGAAGATCGACGCCCCGGTCGCGAGCCCGTCGAGACCGTCGGCGACGTTCACGCCGTTCGAGGCGCTGGTGACGATGCCGGCGATCCAGATGACGTAGACGATGACGCCGGCGACACCGCCGAGCAGCACGACGAAATCGAAGCTCGTGTCGCGCACGATCGACACCGCGGTCGTCGCGGGGGTCAGCCCGTCCTCGTTCGGGAACTGCAGGGCGAGCAGGGCGAAGGCGGTGGCGACGATGACCTGGCCGAGGATCTTCGCCCAGCCGCCGAGACCGAGACTGCGCTGGTTGCGGGTCTTCAGGTAGTCGTCGAGGAAGCCGACGGCACCGAGGCCGACCATCATGAACAGCACGAGCAGCGCCGAGATCTGGATCGGTTCGGCCGCGGTGAGCGTGCCGGTGAAGTATCCGACGACGGTTCCCGCGATGACGACGAGCCCGCCCATCGTGGGCGTCCCGTGCTTGGCGTGGTGGCTGACCGGCCCGTCCTCGCGGATGAACTGGCCCCAGTTGATGCGTTTGAAGAGTCGGATGAAGACCGGCGTCAGCAGCAGCGTGAACGCCAGCGACACCGCCCCCGCGGTCAGAAGCGCCTGCATGACACCAGCTCTCCGAGTCGGTCGCCCAGGTGGCGGAGACCCGCCGAGTTCGAGGATTTCACGAGAACGAGGTCTCCGGCGCGAAGACGCTGCTCGAGAAGCGCGTACGCCTCGTCCGCGGTCTCGACCCAGACGGACTCGCCGTCCCAGGAGCCTTCCTTCTCGGCGGCCAGGTGAAGGCGCTTGGCCCCCTCGCCGACGACGACCAGCTGACCGATGTTGAGACGAACGGCGAGCAGACCGATCCTGTCGTGCTCCTCGCCGGCGAGCTCGCCGAGCTCGGTCATCTCGCCGAGGACGGCGATGGTGCGGGTGGCCTCGCGGCCGAGGATGGCGAGGGTCTTCAGCGCGGCGGCCATGGAGTCGGGGCTCGCGTTGTAGGCGTCGTTGATGACGACGGTGTCGAGGCCCGGCAGGACCTCCATGCGCCAGCGCTCGGCGCGCGTCACGCTCTCGAGGCCGGCGACGACGGTGTCCGCGTCGACCCCGAGGGCGGTCGCCGCGGTCGCCGCGGCGAGGGCGTTGGTCACGTGGTGCTCGCCGAGCACCGCGAAGCGCACCGGTCGGGGCTCCTCGCCGGGGAGGTGCAGGGTGAAGTGGGTGCCGGTCGAGTCGAGGCGCACGTCGCCCGCCCACACGTCCGCGTCGGCGCTGCGACCGAACCAGGTCACGGCGGCGCGCGTCGAGGCGGCCATGCCGGCGACCCGCGGGTCGTCGGCGTTGAGCACGGCGGTGTCGGTCGGCAGCAGGTCTTCGACCATCTCGGTCTTCGCGATGACGGTCGACTCGATCCCGCCGAACTCGCCGGCGTGCGCGAGCCCGACCGTGAGCACGATGCCGACGTCGGGGCGCGCCATGCGCACCAGCCGACGGATCTCGCCGATCCCGCTCGCGCCCATCTCGGCGACGAGGAAGTCGGTGCGGTCGGTGAGCTTCAGCATGGTGAGCGGGGCGCCGACCTCGTTGTTGAACGATTCGCGCGGCGCGATGGTCTCGCCCGCCCGGGAGAGGATCTCGCGCAGCAGGTTCTTGGTGGTCGTCTTGCCGTTCGAACCGGTGACCGCGACGACCTTCAGTCGGCCGAGCGCGCGGACGCGCCCCACCACATCGGTCGCGAGGGCGCCGAGCGCGCTCGTGGCGTCGTCGACGACGATCTGGCTGACCGGGACCTCGAGGGGGCGCTCGACGATCAGCAGCACGGCGCCGCGCTCGACGGCCTTCTCGGCGAAGAGGTGGCCGTCGGTGCTCTCGCCGCGTCGGGCGACGAAGACGCCGCCGTCCACGATCTCGCGGGAGTCCGTCTCGACGGTGCCGTCGATCAGGGTCTCGGGCGTGTCTCCGCGGTCGCCGAGCAGCAGTCGCCCGGAGATCGCGGCGGCGATCTCGGTCAGGGAGAGGGCGATCACGCGTCTCCCCCGTCCCAGCCGGCCTCGCGCAGGGCGAGCCTCGCGTCGTCGCGTGCGGAATAGGGGTGCTTCACTCCGGATATCTCCTGGTAGTCCTCGTGTCCCGGTCCCGCGTACAGGATGGTGTCGCCGGGGCGGCTGAGCGCGACGGCCAGGCGCAGCGCTTCACGGGGGTCGGGCACCTCGTGGATCTCGCGGTCGGGCACCGCGCGGCGCGCTCCGGCGAGCAGCGCAGCGCGGATCTCGGCCGGGTCCTCGAAGCGCGGGTGGAAGTCGGTGATGACGACGACGTCGGCGCCGCGAGCCGCGATCGCGCCCATGTCGTCGCGTTTGGTCTTGTCGCGGTCGCCGTCGGCGCCGAACACCATGATCACCTTGCCGGGGGTGAGGGGGCGCAGCGCGTCGAGGGTGTTGAGGAACGCGTCGGGAGTGTGCCCGTAGTCGATGTAGACAGTGGGGCCGTCGTCGCCCGACACCCGTTCGGCGCGTCCGGGGATGTAGACGTCGATACCGCCGTCGCGGTCGAGCACGTGCTGGATCTCTTCCGGCTCGTACCCGGCCTCGACGAGCATCAGCAGCGCGAGGGCGGCGTTCGCCGCCATGTACCAGCCGAACAGCGGCACGCTCGTCGCGATGCTCTCGCCGCCGGGGCCCGAGAGGGTGAACGCGGTCGAGTGACGGTTCTCCTCGGTCACGACCACGTGCCAGTCGGCCTCGGTGACACTGCCGGACGCGAGGGTCGTCACGGGCACACGGCTCTCCTCGGCGAGGCGCCTGCCCCAGTCGGAGTCGACGGTGACGACGGCCCGGCGGGCGCGGTCGGGGTCGAAGAGCGCGCGCTTCGCCTCGAAGTACTCGTCCATGTCGAGGTAGTCGTCGAGGTGGTCGTGGCTGAGGTTGGTGAAGCCGACGACGTCGAACACGACGCCGCCCACCCGTCCGCGGCTGACCGCTTGGGCCGACACCTCGATCGCGGCGGCGCGGACGGCGTTCTCGCGCATGCGGGCGAGGAGGGCGTGCAGTTCGCTCGCCTCGGGAGTCGTGAGACCGGCGACGACGGTGTCGTCGCCCGCGCGGCGCTCGGCGGTCGAGCTGAGACCGGTGCGCACGCCCAGCTGACGCAGCACCGCCTCGATGAGGTACACCACGCTGGTCTTGCCGTTGGTTCCCGTCACCGAGAAGAGCACGGGCGGGTCCTCGGTCGACCGGTACACCCATGCCGAGACCTCGCCGAGCGCGGCCCGCGGATCGGCGGTGATCAGGACGGGGAGCCCGCTGTCCTCGGCGAGGGGCGCGCCCGCCTCGTCGGTGAGGACGGCGACGGCGCCGGCGTCGCGGGCCTGCGCGGCGAAGGCGGCGCCGTGCGAGCGCGCGCCGGCGAGGCCGACGTAGAGGTCGCCGTCGGCGATGTCGCGGGAGTCGAGTGAGACCCCGCTGATCTCGACCTGGTCGAGATCGCCGCGGGTCGCCGATCCGCGCTTCCACGTCTCAAGCCGGAACTCGCGAGCCAGTTCCGCGAGCGAGCGCGGGATCGGATGCTCGGGCCGGAGGGTCGAGTGCGTCAGCACGTCTCCTATCCTCGCTGTCGTCGCGGCGACGGTGGCCGTCCGCGTCTGGGCTGCCACCTCTCGCCTGTCGGCTCAGAACTCGGCCGGCAGGTCCGGCGAGCTCGATCCGGACGGGACGACCTCGTGCGCCTTCAGCACCTGGGTCATCACGTCGCGGAAGATCGGAGCGGTGGCGCCCGACGTATTCATGTTAACCGGGTCGGCGAGGTTCACCGAGACGACGTACTGGGGGTCGTCGGCCGGAGCCGTGCCCGCCATCGAGACGAGGTAGCTCTTGCTGTAGCCGCCGTTGCCGTCGGGCTGCTGAGCGGTTCCGGTCTTGATGGCGACCCGGTATCCGGGGATCTCGACCTGATTCGCGAGCCAGCCCTTGGTGGCGACGTTCTCGAGCATGTCGACGGTCGTCCGAGCGGCCGATTCGGAGATCACGCGGGTGCCCTCCGTCGGCGCCGCGTCGGTCAGGGTGCCGTCGGGCAGTCGGCAGCCCGCGACCAGGGAGACCGGCATCCGGACCCCGCCGTTCGCGATGGTCTGGTAGATGCTGGCGACCTGCACGGCCGACAGGGTGATGCCCTGCCCGAACATCGAGGCGAGGTTCGTCTGCGGATCCCAGTCGGGGATGCCGTCCTCGTCCCAGTCCTCGCCGAGGTATCCGGTCGCCTCCGCGCCGAAGTCCACCTCGGTGCGCTCGCCGAGTCCGAACTTCAGCATGTAGTCGTAGCGCTGCTCCGGGCTCATCAGCAGGCCGAGCTGCGACATGCCCGTGTTGCTCGACTCGATGAGCATGCCGGTGGTCGTGAGGTTCAGGGTGCCGTGGAACTCGCTGTCGTTCACGTCGGCGCCGTCGGCAGTCGTGTACCGGTACGGCGCGGTCACGTGCGTGGACGGGCTGATGAGCCCGGCGTCGAGGAGGGAGGCCGTCGTCATCGTCTTGAACGTCGACCCCGGTTCGAAGGGGGCGGTGAAGGCGCGGGAACCGAGCGACGATCCGTCGGGGACCTCCTGGAGACCCGCGTCGACGTTGTTCGGGTCGACGGTCGGGTAGTCGGCGACCGCGACGAGCTTGCCCGTCTTGACCTCCTGCACGACCACGACACCCCACTTGGCGCCGTACTGCTGCGCGTACTTCGCGAGGGTCTGCTGCACGTACCACTGCAGGTCGCTCTCGATGGTGAGCACGAGGTCGTCGCCGTTCTCGGCCTGCTTGGTGGTGACGGTGCTGCCGGGGATCCGGACGCCGTCCTCACTGCGTTCGTAGACCTCGCTGCCGTCGGTGCCGGCGAGGCACGCGTCCTCGGAGAGCTCGAGGCCTGCCTGGGGCTCGTTATCGGACCCGACGAAGCCGACGAGGTTGCCCGCGACCGCCCCGTTCGGGTACGTCCGGGAGGGCTGCGACTGGAAGTACAGCCACGGGATCTCGAGCTCGCGGATCTTCTCGAAGGCGTCGACGTCGACCTTCTTCGCGATGTAGAGATAGTCCGAGTCGGGGTCGGCGGCGACCGCGTCGCGCAGTGCCTTCACGATGTCCGCGGGGTTCTGGCCGAGGATCGGTCCGAGCTGGTCGGCGGCGATCTCGGGGGTCACCTCGGAGGCGACCGCCGTCTTCGGCGACGCGGTGATGTCGTAGCGGAGGACGCTGTCGGCGAGCATGACACCCGTCGAGTCGTAGATGTCGCCGCGGGTGCCGAGGATCGTCTCGGGGATGCTGCGCTTGTCGACGGCCTGCTCGTTGAGCGTCTCGGCCCGCACCACCTGGATGTCAACGAGGCGGATCACGAAGACCGCGACGAGGACGAAGACGAGGAGCGCGGCGAGCACGAGTCGCCGCCGGGCGATGCGTCGGGGCACGGGGTTCTCCTCGGGTCGCCTGGTTCGTTCGCGCTGCGTCAGCGGGTGGTGGGTGCGGGCACCCGGCCATCAGACGTTAACGGCGCCTCGGCCTGTTCGAGCGCATCCTCGGTCGGCGTTGCGGCGACCGGGGCGACGGCGGGCGTCGCCGCCGCGGCCGCTGCTGCCGCCGCTGCGGCGGCGGCCGCCTCCTGCTGGGTCACGAGCGGAACCCCGGCGAGGAGCTCGTTCGCGACCTTCGAGCCTGCGGCGCCCATGACGCCCTCTCCCCCGCCCGCGGCGGTCGGCTGGCCGATCACGGCGCCGTCCGACATCCGCAGCCACACCGGGTTCGCGTTCTGCACCATGCCGAGCGCTTCGGCATTGGTGGCGAGGTTCTGCGGGGACGCGAGGCGGCCGAGGTCCTCGCTGATCAGCTGCTCGGTGCGCGCCTGCTCCTTCTGCGTCACCTCGAGCCGGTCGATCGTGTAGGCACCGTCGGACAGCGCGATGCTGAGCGCGAGCTGCGCGAGCATGAGCACGCCGAGGCTCGCGACGACGATGACCGCGTAGGCGACCTTGGGCCTCGCCCGGCGCTGAGCGCGATCGGCGACGATCTCGATGCGGCGGGCGGGCTCCTGCCCGGCTCCGGGGAGGACCATCGTGTCGGGCAGAAGCAGTGGAGCGGTGGCGAGGTTGCTCATGATGATCCTTAGGCGCCGTTTCGGGTGGCGGGAGTGGTGGTGGCGCGGATGCGCTCGGCGGCGCGCAGACGGACGGGGGTCGCGCGCGGGTTCGCGGCGATCTCGTCGTCGGAAGCGCGGCCGGCGCCTTTCACCAGGAGACGCAGTTCGGGGCTGTGCTCCGGGAGTTCGATGGGAAGGCCGGGCGGCGTGGTCGAGCTCGAACGGCGCTGCAGCTCGCGCTTGACCAGACGGTCTTCGAGGGACTGATAGGACATGACGACGATGCGGCCGCCGAGCGTCAGAGCGTCGATCGCGTCGGGGAGGGCGCGCTCGAGCGCGTCGAGCTCGCCGTTCACGGCGATGCGCAGCGCCTGGAAGACGCGCTTGGCGGGGTGGCCGGTGCGCTGCAGGGCGGCGGGCGTCGCGGCGGCGATGATCTCGACCAGCTGGGACGAACGCTCGATGGGAGCGCGGTCGCGCGCCTCGACGAGCTTGCGGGCGAAGCGCGGTGCGAGACGCTCCTCCCCGTACTCGTGGAAGATGCGGCGCAGTTCCGACTCGTCCCAGGTGGCGATGATCTCGGCGGCCGTGACACCGGTCGTCGTGTCCATCCGCATGTCGAGCGGAGCGTCCTTCGAATAGGCGAAGCCGCGCTCGGCACGGTCGAGTTGCAGTGAGGAGACGCCGAGGTCGAGCAGGATGCCGTCGACGCCACCGCGGGCGTGCTCGCGGACGACGTCGCCGATCTCGTCGTAGACGGCGTGCACGACCGTGAAGCGGTCGCCGAACCGGGCGAGGCGCTCCCCGGCGATGGCGAGCGCGTCGCTGTCCCGGTCGATGCCGATCAGGCGGAGGCGCGGGAACCGCTCGAGCAGCGCCTCGGAGTGGCCGCCCATACCGAGCGTGCCGTCGACGAGCACGGCGCCGTCGTGGTCGACGGCGGGCGCGAGCAGTTCGATGCAGCGCTCGAGGAGCACCGGGGTGTGGATCGAGGAGAAGTCCATAGCGGTCCGGGGTCCGATCGTGCCGTCCGATCCCCATCCGTCTCGCTCTCGACCTGGCTCCGGGGAAGTGAGTCAGGGCGGGGATACGGCTGGGAGTCGCGCGGCGCGTCAGAAGAGGTCCGGGATCACCTCCCCCGCGGCACTCGCGAAGTCGTCTTCATTGGCGGAGACGTAGTCGTTCCAGGCGGCGGCGTCCCAGATCTCGGCGTGGTTGCCCGCCCCGATGACGACGAGGTCGCGTTCGAGTCCGGCGTAGGCGCGCAGGGCGGGCGGCACCGTGACGCGACGCTGACGGTCGGGGGTCTCGGCGTGCGCGGCCGAGAGCAGGAGGCGGATGAAGTCGCGGGCCTGCTTGTTGTTGCCGGAGGCGCTGGCGCGCATGCGCTGGTGGACGGCGTCGAACTCGGTGGAGCTGTACACGTACAGGCAGCGGTCCTGACCACGGGTGAGCACGATGCCCTCCTCGAAGTCGTCGGCGAACTTGGCGGGAAGGATGATGCGCCCCTTCTCGTCGAGTTTGGGCGTGTAGGTGCCGAGCAAGGTCGCCATGGCACCCTCCCCGTCTCCGCCGATTTCCTCCACTTTACTCCACAGCGCACCACTTAGCCGAGAATCCGCCGGATATCGGGGCTCGTGTCGAGTCGACGGCGAAGCGGTGAACCCACGAGTGGTGCGGAATCACGCCGTATCCGCGGAGCGGGGAGCGCAGTGGAGGACTTGCCCACGGTTTTTGCCGAGGAGCACCCTCAGAGGGATGGGCGAACGGCAGCAGGCACAAAAAAAGAGAACCGGCCCGAAGGCCGGTTCTCGTTCACGCCGCGCTGCGGCGGAGGTCGGAAGGTCAGCTGTTGCCACCCTGGCGGCGGTCCCATCGATCGTTCATGCGGGACATGAAACCCGAGCCCGAACCGGACCGCTTGCGTGAGGACTTCGATCCGGATCCCGCGGCGAGGGGCTTGCGCGGCGAACCGAGCGCGAGGAGCACCCCGCCGAACATGACGACGAAGCCGAGGATGCCGATCAGCGGCTGCTGGAAGACCACTCCGAGCACCAGCACCGCGATACCCGCGAGGGCGACGACCACACCGGCGACGAGCCAGGTGTAACTGCGCCGGCCCTGCTGGGCACGCGCGACCGACGCGACGAACTCGGCGTCGTTCTGATAGAGGCTGCGCTCCATCTCATCGAGGAGGCGCTGTTCTTGCTCAGAGAGCGGCATGTCCATTCTCCTTCCCGCAGGCGATGTCTCCACCGTCTTGTGCCGCGGGCCCCTATCGCTAGAGGGTGTCGGGGGCTTTTCTGTGCGGCCCCGCCGGAGCCACAGTGTAGTCGCCTGGAGCGAGGCTAGGCTAGCGCCGTGGTGCCTGGCTCGAAGCTTGTCGATCTGGTGCAGTCGAAGATCGATTCTCTGATCGACGACCGCTCCGCAATTCTCTCGTCGGTCGCCCCGGAGCTCGTTCCGTTCGGCGAGTTTTCAAAGAGGTTTCTCAGTGGTGGCAAGAGGTTCCGCGCACTGTTCTGCTTCTGGGGCTGGCAGAGCACCCAGACCTTCGACCTCGACCCCCCGCTCGGCGAGCATGAACGCGCTCTCGACGCGGTCGTGGCCGTCGCGAGTGCACTCGAGCTCTTCCATGCCGCAGCCCTCGTCCACGACGACCTGATCGACAGCTCCGACACCCGCCGCGGACAGCCGTCGATCCACCGTCGGTTCGAAGCCCAGCACACCGAGAGCAACTACATCGGCGACGGCGAGGGCTTCGGCCGCTCGGCCGCCATCCTCCTCGGCGACCTGCTGCTCACCTGGAGCGACGACCTGATGCACGAGGGTCTCCGCCTGCTGCCCGATCAGCGTGCCGCCGACGCCGCCCGCGCGGAGTTCGAGCGGATGCGACTCGATGTCACCGCCGGTCAATACCTCGACCTCGTCGAGGAGCGGGCGTGGACGACGCTCGGCGACGCGGAGGCGCTCGAGCGCGCCAAGCGGGTGATCCTCTACAAGTCGGCCAAGTACTCGGTGGAGGCGCCGCTCGTCATCGGAGCGTCGCTCGGCGGCGCCGATCCGCGGCAGATCGATGCCCTGCGCGGTTTCGGGGTGCCGCTCGGCATCGCCTTCCAGCTCCGCGACGACCTCCTCGGCGTGTTCGGCGATCCGTCGGTCACCGGCAAGCCGAGCGGCGACGACCTCGTCGAGGGCAAGCGCACGGTACTCGTGATCCTCGCCCGGGCGACGCTCCCCGCGGGCGCCCGTCGACTGGTCGACGACCTGCTCGGCGATCCCGAGCTCTCGGCTCAGCAGATCGAACTGCTGCAGGCGACGATCCAGCGCAGCGGTGCGGTCGAGCGGGTGGAGCGCATGATCGACGAGAACGTCCGATCCGCACGCGCCGCTCTCGACGGCGCCCCCTTGTCAGCGGCGGCCCGCACCGAGCTGACGCACCTCGTCGCGACGGTCACCGACCGCCGATCCTGACGTTGGGTCGGGTCAGGCGAGAGCCTGAGCCACCCGACGCACTTCGGCCTTGCGGCCGGCGCGGAGCGCCTCGACCGGACTGACGTCGAGGCTCTCGTCGACGGCGAGCAGCCAGTCGACGGCCTCGTCGTCGGAGAAGCCGTTGTCGCCGAGGAGCATGATGGTGCCCCGCAGATCGTGGAGGGGCGCGTCGCCGTCGAGGAAGTCGCCCGGCACCCGCAGCGCGCCGTCCACGCGGAGGGCGATCAGGTGGCGGTCTTCGATGAGCCGTCGGACCTTGCCGAGGGGAAGCCCGAATCGTTCGGCGAGCTCGGGAAGCGAGAGCCAGTCGCGGCCGTCGGTTGCACTCACGGGAACAAGGATGCCAGGTCGCTCGGCTTCGCGCACGGGAAGGCCGCCCCGTCGCGGCCGCAGTCGGCCCGGCCGTTTGTTACAACCGTGTTAACTCAAACAACATCAGCCACGTTGATTGACTCGTTAACCCTTCTGTGACACCGTGAAGGTGTTCCGGGGGTAAGGAACACCGGCTGCAGCAGGAGCCGGTCCACGCGCAGCATCTGCGCAGCGTCGCCGTCAGGCACCACAGGGGAATCATGAGCGCAGTCGACCGGATCAGCAGCCCGAGCCGCCGGGGCCGCCGCGCGGCTCACCGTGCGCGCGGATCCTTCGCCCGCGGACTCTTCGGTGCCGTGCCCGTCGTGCTCGTCGGCTCGCTCGCACTCACGCTCGGAGCGACTCCCGCCGACGCGTCGGCGCGCAAGAGCGACCGCGAGCGCCCCGACCTCGCACCCGATGACGCCGGCACGGGTCGCCTCGACTTCTCCTCCGCCACGCCCGCCGTCGCTGCCCCGCTCGCCGACAGCTCATCAACCGACAGGGCGCACGCCACGGCGCCGGCGCAGACCATGGCGCCGTTCGAATACACCGTGGTCGAAGGCGACACCATCAGCGACATCGCGGGGCGCTACGGGCTCTCGACCGCCTCGGTCCTCGCCCTCAACGGCCTGAGCTGGAAGTCGCTCATCTTCCCCGGCCAGGTGCTGAGCCTCAACGCGTCGGCGTCGCCGTCGCTGCCCGTCGACGTGCCCCTCACCCGCTACACGGTGACTTCGGGCGACACGATCAGCGGCATCGCCGCTCAGCACGGACTCGACACCGAAGCGGTGCTCTCGTCGAACGGCCTCGGCCGCGACAGCATCATCTACCCCGGCCAGAGCATCGTGCTGCCGCAGACCTCGAGCGCGGTCGCCCCGCTCGCCCCGGCTCTGCCCGTGCTCGACGCGACCCCCGTCGCCTCGGTCACGCCGATCGGCTCGAGCGTCGGGCTCACCGACGAGATGCGCGCCAACGCGGCGCAGATCGTGCGCGTCGGCCGCGAACTCGGCGTCCCCGACCGCGGCATCGTCATCGCCCTCGCGGCGGCGATGCAGGAGTCGACGCTGCGCAACCTCGACTGGGGCCACCTCGACTCGCTCGGCCTGTTCCAGCAGCGTCCCAGCACCGGTTGGGGAACCCCCGACCAGATCCTCGACACCGACTACGCCATCCGCGCGTTCTACGTCGGCATCCACACGACCGACACGACGAGCCTCGGACTGCTCGACATCGACGGCTGGCAGAGCATGACGGTGACCGAGGCGGCGCAGGCCGTGCAGATCTCGGCCTACCCGGACGCCTACGCGAAGTGGGAGTCGGACGCCTGGGCCTGGCTCCCCACCCTCTGATCGGGACCGTCTCGCGACGAATTCTCCGGCGCGCCGCACGGCCGCACCGGTCGGCGCACCCTCCCGTTCGTAAACTCGACGGGTGAACACGAGCCAGACCGATCCGATGGTCGGTCACCTCCTCGACGGGCGCTATCAGGTGCGCGCCCGCATCGCTCGTGGAGGGATGGCGACCGTCTATCTCGCGACCGATCTGCGGCTCGAGCGCCGAGTCGCGATCAAGGTCATGCACGGCCACCTCGCCGACGACGCCGCGTTCCGCGACCGGTTCATCCAGGAGGCCCGCTCCGCCGCGCGTCTCGCGCATCCGAACGTGGTCAACGTGTTCGACCAGGGCCAGGACTCCGACATGGCGTACCTGGTCATGGAGTACCTGCAGGGCATCACGCTGCGCGACCTGCTGAAGGAGTACGGCAAGCTCACCCCCGAGCAGACCATGGACATCATGGAGGCCGTGCTCGCGGGACTCGCCGCCGCGCACAAGGCCGGCATCGTGCACCGCGACCTGAAGCCCGAGAACGTCCTGCTGGCCGACGACGGCCGCATCAAGATCAGCGACTTCGGTCTCGCCCGTGCCGCGACGGCGAACACGGCGACCGGTCAGGCGCTGCTCGGCACCATCGCCTACCTCTCCCCCGAGCTCGTGACCCGCGGTATCGCCGACACCCGCAGCGACATCTACGCGGTCGGCATCATGATGTACGAGATGCTCGTCGGCGAGCAGCCGTACAAGGGCGACCAGCCGGTGCAGATCGCCTACCAGCACGCCAACGAGCGGGTGCCGAGCCCGAGCAGCAAGAACGCGAAGGTGCCGGTGGCACTCGACGAGCTGGTGCTGTGGGCGACCGCCCGCGACCCCGAGGAGCGCCCCCGCGACGCGCGCACGCTGCTCGACCAGCTCTTCGAGACCCAGAACATGATCCGCGACGGGGTCGCGCAGACGCCGACGGGCCAGCAGCACACCATGGTGCTGCCCGCCGTGGGCGGCACGAGCGCGGTCACGTTCGACTCGGGCGACAACACGCAGGTGCTCTCACGTGCGCGGCGCACCGGGCCCATCGCCCTCGACTCGGCGAGCCGGCTGGCCGGCGAGACCCGCAAACGGCACCGCAGGGGGTTCTGGATCGCGGGGCTGGTGATCCTGCTCGCCGCCTTCGCGACCGGAACGGGCTGGTACTTCGGTTCGGGACCCGGATCGGCAGCCCAGATCCCGACGTCCGTCACGGGCGCGACGCCCGAGCAGGCGACCGCGGCGCTTCTCGAGGCCGGGTTCACCGTCGCCGCCGAACAGCAGAGCACCTTCGACTACGAGGTCGCGGAAGGCCTCGTCTCGACGACCGACCCGCAGCCGGGCGACCGGGTCGGCAAGGGCACCGAGGTGACCCTCGTCCTGTCGAAGGGGGCCGAGAGCCTACCCGTCCCCGTCGTCACCGGCCTCGTCGAAGCCGAGGCGCGCACCGCCCTCACCGACGCCCGGTTCATCGTCGCCGACACGGCGGCGCAGGAGTTCAGCGCCGACGTAGCCGCGGGCACGGTGCTCCGGGCGGTGGGCACCGACGGCGCTCAGCTCGGCGAGGGCGCCACCTACCCCGACCACGGCACCATCTCGCTGGTGGTCTCCGCCGGGCCGGTCCCCGACCTGGTGAACGTGAGCTTCGACGAAGCGATGTCGCGGCTGCAGGCGGTCGGACTCGTCGGAGTGCGCGCCTCCGACGAATACGAGAACACGGGCGCCATCCCGTCGGGCAATGTCATCCGCGCCTACGGACCCACCGATGAGGCGGGCAACGCGAGGGCGATCGTCCCCGGCGACGAGATCGGTCTGACCGTCTCGCTCGGCATCGAGCAGGTGACGGTTCCCGACGTGGTGGGTCTGTCGTGGGCGGAAGCCCGCGGTGCACTGGAGGCGGCGGGTGTCGTCCCGGTCTACAGCTCTCTCGCGGACAGCTCCCCCTCGGCGTACGAGGTGGCGAGCATCAACCCGGGCGCGGGCACGACGGTGGGCCGCGGCACAAGCGTCGCCATCTCCTTCCTCCTCCTCTAGCGGGGCCCTCGAACTCCGGCCCGCCGCACCCGTGGGTGCACGGATCAGGAGATTGTGCGCGGATCAGGAGAAGTGCGCTGAGTTCTCCTGATCGGTATGCGAGTTGCCCGGTTTCGCGTCGAAATTCCTAATCCGTGCACACGCGAAACGTCCTGAACAGGCGCCTCCTTCGGCAAGCGTCCACAGATCTGACCGCCTCGCCTCCGACGGGTATCGCGAACCGCCAACGTTCTGCGCATGGACACCGCTATCGCCCGACACATGGCGCGCCTGCACGGCGTCGCCCATATTCAGGACTTGCTCGCGGCCGGCTTCCATCGACGGCAGATCGCCGCGATGAAGAATCAGGGCGAGCTGATCCGGCCGAGGATCGGCTGGTACCTCTCACCCGACTGCTCGGAGGACGTGATCCGAGCGATCCGCATCGGCGGGATGCTCGGATGCTGTTCCGCGGCGGCGACCTACGGACTCCCGGTGCCCAACAGCACCGCGCTGCACGTCGCCGTCGATCCGAGTGCCTCGCGGCTGCGGTCGAGCCGAGACTCGACGCAGCACCCGAAGGCGGGCGCCGAACGCGGCGTGATCCTGCACTGGCGAGACCGGGCGGTGCCTCATCAGCGTTTCCGGGTCGGCATCGTCGACACCCTCCATCAGATGCTGACGTGTGTCTCGCTGGAGTGGGCGGTGGCGGCGATCGATGCCGCCCGTCGCCCGGCGGATGACGGAATCCCGCTCCTCGGCGAGGTGGGCGTTCAGCGGCTCGTCGAAGTCGGCGGCGAGCAGGGCCGACAGGCGGTAGGACTCAGCGTCTCGGTGGCTGAGAGTCCGCTCGAGACTTTCGCACGGCTTCGTCTCTCCGGCATCGTCGATGATCTGCGACTGCAGGTGCCCATCGGGCCATACCGGGTGGACCTCCTCGTCGATGGGCGCCTGGTCATCGAGTGCGATGGCAGACAGCACGGCACGGAGGCGCAGTTCGCCTCCGACCGGGCACGCGACGCGTTCTTCGTCGCTGCCGGCTATACCGTGCTGCGCTTCACCTACGCGCAGATCGTCGACGGGTGGGACTCGGTGGTGCTGCCCGCCATCCTCAGAGCATTGGCCGCGAACCGGCTGACCCAGCCCCGGAGGTAAGCACACCCGGTGCGGTGGGCCTCACCTGTGTGCACGGATCAGGAGTTCTGATCCAAAACAGGGCAACTCGCACACGGATCAGGAGTGTTCCAAGAACTTCTCCTGATCCGTGCACGAACTCCTGATCCGTGCACCCACGAGTGGCGGTGCCAGGGGTGGGGTCAGCGGCTGAGTTCCTCGGCGACCAGGAAGGCGAGCTCGAGAGACTGCATGTGGTTGAGGCGCGGGTCGCAGAGCGACTCGTAGCGGGTCGCGAGGGTGGCCTCGTCGATGTGCTCGGATCCGCCGAGGCACTCGGTGACGTCGTCGCCCGTGAGCTCGACGTGGATGCCGCCCGGGTGGGTTCCCGCCGCGCGGTGCGACTCGAAGAAGCCCTTGACCTCGTCGACGATGTCGTCGAACCGGCGCGTCTTGTAGCCGGTCGGGGTCGTCACGCCGTTGCCGTGCATCGGGTCGGTGACCCAGAGCGGCGTCGCGTCGAGCGTCTTGATGTGCTCGAGCAGCGGGGGCAGGGCGTCGCGGATCTTGCCCGCCCCCATCCGCGTGATGAAAGTCAGTCGACCCGGCTCGCGCTCGGGGTCGAGCTTGTCGATGAGACGCTCCATGGTCTCGGGCGTCGTCGACGGTCCGAGCTTCACCCCGATGGGGTTGCGGATGCGCGAGAAGTAGTCGACATGCGCCCCGTCGAGGTCGCGCGTGCGCTCGCCGATCCAGAGGAAGTGCGCCGACGTCGCGACGGGCGTGCCGTTGCGCGAGTCGATGCGGGTGAGAGGACGCTCGTAGTCCATCAGCAGGCCCTCGTGGCCCGTGTAGAACTCGACGCGCTTCAGCTCGTCGAAGTCGGCGCCGGCGGCCTCCATGAAGCGGATGGCGCGGTCGATCTCCTTCGCGAGCCCCTCGTACATCGCGTTCGCGGGGTTGCGCGCGAACCCGTTGTTCCAGCTGTGCACCTCTTTGAGACTCGCGAACCCGCCCTGCGTGAACGCGCGCACGAGGTTCAGCGTCGACGCGGCCGTGTGGTAGCCCTGCACGAGCCGGCGCGGGTCGGCCTCCCGGCTGTCGGGGGTGAAGTCGTACCCGTTCACGATGTCGCCGCGGTACGCGGGCAGGGTGACGTCGCCGCGGGTCTCGGAGTCGCTCGACCTCGGCTTCGCGAACTGGCCCGCCATCCGGCCCATCTTCACGACCGGCATGGAGGCGCCGTAGGTGAGCACGACGGCCATCTGCAGGATCGTCTTCACCCGCGCGCGGATCTGGTCGGCGGTCGCCCCGGCGAAGGTCTCGGCGCAGTCTCCGCCCTGCAGCAGGAACGCCTCACCGCGCGCCGCCTTCGCGAGGCGGTCGCGCAGCTGGTCGACCTCGCCCGCGAACACCAGCGGGGGCAGCACCGCGAGCTCGGCGGACGCTGCGGCGACCGCCGCGCTGTCGGGCCAGGTCGGCTGCTGCTTGATCTCGAGGGTCCGCCAATAGTCGAGGCCGGCCAGGACATCGGGGCTGGCGGACACGACGGTCTCGGTGGGATCGACCACGAGTTACTTCCTCAGATGACGGTGGAACGGGACGAAGGGGAACCGGTCAGCGCGTTGCGGGAACGCGCGTGTCCTTTACCGAAGACGCATAGACGTCGACGTATTCCTGACCGCTCAGCCGGGCGAGCTCGTGCATGATCTCGTCGGTGATGGAGCGGAGGATGAAGCGGTCGCCTTCGAGACCCGCGAAACGTGAGAAATCTAGTGGTTCGCCGATGACGATGCCAATCCGGCGCACCTTCGGAAGGCGGGTGCCGACGGGCATCGCCTTCTCGGTGTCGATCATGGCGACGGGCACGACGGGCACGTGCCCTTCGACGATCATCCGCGCGATGCCGGTGCGGCCGCGGTAGAGCCGTCCGTCGAGACTGCGGGTGCCCTCGGGGTAGATGCCGAGCAGTTCACCGCGTCGCAGCACCGCGAGACCGCTGTTGAGCGCCGCCTCCGACGCCTTGCCGCCGGAACGGTCGATGGGCAGCTGACCGGTGGCGAGCATGAAGGAGCGCACCGCCCACCCCTTGATGCCCTTGCCGCGGAAGTACTCGGCCTTCGCGAGGAACGAGATGCGGCGGTCGAGTTCGAGCGGCAGCATCACCGAGTCGATGAAGGAGAGGTGGTTGCTCGCGAGGATCGCGGCGCCCTTCTTGGGCACGTTCTCGCGACCGGTGACCCAGGGCCTGAACGTCCGACGCAGGAACGGACCGACGACGATCGCTTTGAGGACCCAATAGAACGCCCTCATCTGCCCCTCCTCCGCTTCCCGCCAACCGGCCTCGCCAGGACTGCCCGCTCGAAGCAGTGGCAGTCCAGCACAACACTAGGCGACGCAGCGCCGGACGACCGACGCGACGGAGCCGCTCAGCCGTGCGCCGAGAACGCCGTCGGGTCGCCCGCCGACGGGAAGTGGTGGCGGGCGAGGTCGGCTGCGCCGACGACTCCCGCGTCGTTCACGAGTTCCGCGATGCGGAACTCGGGCTCCGGGTGATAGCCGCGAGCGGGCAGATTCTCGAAGAACGCGGCCCGGATCGGCTCGAGCATGAGCTCCCCCGCCTGGGCTACGCCACCGCCGAAGACGAACATCTGCGGGTCGAGCACGGCGGCGAGGCTCGCGCACGCCTCACCGAGGTGTCGGCCGAGCCGGCGCAGCGCGGCGAGAGCGCCGGCGTCGCCCGCCTGCAGCAGTGTGCTCACCTGGTCACCGGTGAGCACCCCCGTCTCAGCGCGGGCTTCGGCGAGGGGCAGCCCGATGCCGCCGGCGTCGGCGACCTCGTTCGCCATCCGCAGCAGGGCGCGGCCGGATCCGTACTGTTCGATGCAGCCGCGGGCGCCGCAGCCGCACGGCAGGCCGCCGGGAACGAGCCGCAGGTGTCCGAGTTCGGCGGCCGCGCCGAACCCGCCCCGGAAGAGCGTGTCGTCGTGCACGATGGCACCGCCGACGCCGGTGCCGATGGTGAGCATCACCATGTCGCTGACGAGGCGGGCCGCGCCGAACCGGAATTCAGCCCACCCGGCGGCGTTCGCGTCGTTCTCGATCACGATCGGCAACCCGAGACGGGTCTCGAGCTTCTCGCGCATTGGCTCGTGCCGCCATGGCAGGTTGGGCGTGTAGTAGACCACCGATTGGGCGGCGTCGATGAAGCCGGGGATCGCGACTCCGACCGCGGCGACGCGATCGCCGATCGCCGCCGCTTCCGCGTCGAGCTGCTTCACCATCTCGACGACCGAGTCCTCCAGCAGCGCCGAGTCCCCCGCCGGCGTGGCGACGCGACGTTCGGCGACGATGGTCCCCAGCTCGTCGACGAGGGCGCCGGCGATCTTCGTTCCACCGATGTCGAGACCGATTGAATGCACGCGATGAGCCTATCCCTGCGGGATTCACGATCCTCGCCCCCATAGAATGAGCGGCACCACCGGTACCGAAGGAGCTGCCGTGAAGCAGATCGACGCCCCCGCCGTCACCCAGGCCACCCCCGACGACAACGCAACAGACCTCCTGCTCGAGCGCGTCGCGGCGACACCCGACGCCCCGCTGTTCGCGTTGCAGCGCGGAGACGAATGGGTCGACGTCACGGCCCGCGACTTCCTCGACCAGGTGCGCGCCCTCGCCAAGGGGTTCATCGCCGCCGGCGTCGAGCCGGGCGATCGCATCGGCCTCATGGCGAAGACCCGGTACGAGTGGACACTCATCGACTTCGCCGCCTGGTTCGCCGGAGCGATCCTCGTCCCCGTCTACGAGACGTCGTCACCGCACCAGATCCTGTGGAACCTCAACGACGGCGGCGCGACCGCGGTCATCGTCGAGGGTCCCGAGCACTTCGCGAAGTTCGACGAGGTTCACCCCGACCTCCCCGCCGTCCGCAATGTCTGGCAGATCGAGCGCGGCGACCTGACGAAGCTGGTCGCCGGCGGCGCCGAGGTGACCGACGAGCTGCTCGAAGAACGCCGTTCCCGCGCCGTCGAGAGCGACATCGCCACGATCATCTACACCTCGGGCACCACCGGGCGCCCCAAGGGCTGCGTGCTCACCCACGCCAACTTCGTCGAGCTGTGCCGCAACACGCAGGCGGCGATCCCCGAACTCATCCAGCCGGGCCAGTCGACCCTCCTCTTCATCCCCACCGCGCACATCTTCGCCCGCTTCATCGCGGTGCTGTGCACGTTCGGCGGTGTGAAAGTCGGCCACCAGCCCGACACCACGAAGCTGGTGCCGTCGCTCGGCTCGTTCCGGCCGACGTTCCTGCTCGCCGTCCCGCGCGTGTTCGAGAAGGTCTACAACTCGGCCGAGCAGAAGGCCGAGGCGGGCGGCAAGGGCAAGATCTTCCGTCGCGCCGCCGACGTCGCGATCGCCCATTCGAAGGCGCTCGACGCCGGACACGTGCCCTTCGGGCTCAAGGTGCAGTTCGCCCTGTTCGACCGGCTCGTCTACAGCAAGCTGAAGACCACCCTCGGTGGTCGGGTGCGCTTCGCGGTGTCGGGTTCGGCTCCGCTCGGAACCCGCCTCGGACACTTCTACCGCAGCCTCGGGATCATGATCCTCGAGGGTTACGGCCTCACCGAGACCACGGCGCCGATGACGGTGAACCGGCCGAGCAAGTACAAGATCGGCACCGTCGGCCCCGCCCTGCCGGGAGTCTCGATCCGCATCGCCGACGACGGCGAGATCGAGACGAAGGGCGTCAACCTCTTCAGCGAGTACTGGCAGAACGAGGAGGCGACGGCCGAGGCGTTCAACGACGGCTGGTTCAAGACGGGCGACATCGGCGAGTTCGACTCCGACGGCTACCTGCGCATCACCGGACGCAAGAAGGAACTGATCGTCACGGCCGGCGGCAAGAACGTGTCGCCCGCCGCCCTCGAGGACCCGCTGCGCGCCAACCCGGTCGTCGGACAGGTGGTCGTGGTCGGCGATCAGAAGCCGTTCATCTCGGCCCTGATCACCCTCGACACCGAGATGCTGCCCACCTGGCTGAAGAACAACGGGCACGACGAGACGATGAGCCTCGAGCAGGCCTCCCGCGACGAGGCGGTCCTCGCCGAGGTGCAGCGCGCCGTCGATCACGCGAACTCGCACGTCTCCCGCGCCGAGTCGATCCGCAAGTTCGTCATCATCCCCGTGGAGTTCACGGAGGCGAGCGGTCACCTGACCCCGAAGCTGAGCATCAAGCGCAACGTGATCCTCACCGACTTCGCCGAGGTCATCGAGGGCATCTACTCCCCCGACGCCCCGACGAAGACGGAGGGCATCTCCCTGGTCCACTGACCGACGCTACTGCCCCCGCGGTTCACTGGCCGATCGGGAGCCTGTCCTCGGCGCGAGGCGGGTTCTCGATGAGCGCGAGCGCCTCCTCGCGACTCACGTTCTCGGGGAAGTTGACGTGGCCGAAACGGCCGGTCGGGTCGTTCGAAGTCGTCGGCATCGCGATGCTCGAGCCGCGCACGACCTCCGCGAGGAGAGTCGCGACGGGGGCGGGAATCGTCTTGTCGCGCACGTCGCGCAACGTGAAGACGAGGTTCGGTCCTGAGCCCGCTCCGGCGACGAGCACCACCGTCCGGCGGCCGCGGTTCAGCCCGTCCACCCGCAGCTTCGCCCAGTCGAAGTCGGCGAAGGCGAAGACCCGATCCCCGAACCGGACCTGCTGTGATGCCCGATTCACCCACGGTTGCGGGTGGCGACGCATGAGGACCAGGGTGACGACGCCGAATGTTCCTCCGAAGAGCACGATGACGGCGGCGACCGCACCGAGGATCCCGCCGACGTCCCAGCCGAACCGCACCCCGAGTTGGATCGGCAGCATCGTCGCGAACACGGACGCCATCGTGGACAGGCCCGCCCAGCCGGTGGACCAGCGGTACCGCCCGAGCCGCTCCCACCCCTGGTCGGTGGCGACGTCGGTGTCCGCGGGCATGCACACGACTGTGTCGACGCCACCTGAAAGGTGACTGAACCTCGACGCTGCCTGTCCGGTCGTCGAGTAGGCGCGCCAGCGCCGTATCGAGACGGCTCGAGTAGCGAGGAACGAGCGTGTCGAGAGCACGGCCACAAGCTCGACGCTATGGTCTCGATGCGCTCCGCTTACTCGACCCGTTTCGATACGCTCCTTCGTCGCTACTCAACGACCGGGGTAGAGCCCGCTCGTTGAGCGAAGCGATACGAAGGCCACGACTCCCCACCCGGTCGTCGAGTAGACGGCTCGAGTAGCGAGGAACGAGCGTATCGAGAGCGCAGTTCCGAACCTCGCCGCTGTGATCTCGGTCCGCTCCTTCGTCGCTACTCGACGACCGGAGGGCTAAGGGCGTCAGAACCAGGGGGATTCGCGGATGACGCGCATCGCGTCGCGCCGGTTCTCCTTGTCGAGGCGGTCGAGGTACAGCTTGCCGTCGAGGTGGTCGGTCTCGTGCTGCAGCGCCTGAGCCATGATGCCGTCGCCCTCGACCTCGACCTCGTTGCCGTCGAGGTCGGTGCCCCGCGCCTTCGCATGCGGGTAGCGCAGCACCGGATACCAGAGGTCCGGCACCGACAGGCAGCCCTCGTCGACCAACGCCGGCTCACCGCTCAGCTCGACGATCTCCGGGTTGATCAGGTAGCCGATCCGCCCGTCGACGTTGTAGCTGAACACCCGCAGGCCGACGCCGATCTGGTTCGCGGCGACACCCGCGCGCCCCGGCACGGTCACCGAATCGACCAGGTCCTCGACGAGACCGCGGACACGGTCGTCGATGACGCCGACCGGCTCGCAGACGGTCTTCAGCACCGGATCTCCGAAGATCCGGATGGGCCGCTCAGGCACCGCGGCGGACGGGCAACCCGTCGACGACCAGCGCGGCGAGCTGCCGTGCGGCGTCCTTGGTGACGGGCTTCAGATCCTTGTACGACACGACCGAACCGGCGGCGAGGATCGGGTCGTACGGGATGCGGACGATGTCGCGGACGCGGGACTTGAAGTGCGACTCGATCTCGTCGAGCTTCACCAGGTTCGTGCCCTGCGTCGCCGTGTTGAGCGCGACGATCGCGTTCTTCACGAGGTCGCTGTAGCCGTTGGCCTCGAGCCAGGTGAGCGTCTCGGACGCGAGCCGCGCCTCGTCGACGCTGCCGCCCGACACGATGACCACCGAGTCGGCCCGCTGCAGCGTCGCGCGCATGACGGAGTGCACGATGCCGGTGCCGCAGTCGGTGAGCATGATCGAGTAGAAGCGAGCGGCGAGGTCGGCGACCACGTTGTAGTCGTCCTCGTCGAACGCCTCGCTGAGCAGCGGGTCGGTGTCGGAGGCGATGATGTCGAGGCGGGTCTCGTCGCGCGAGACGAGGCTGCTGAAATCGGTGAAGCCGTTGATGCTCGCCGCACGGTGCACGACGTCGCGCACCGTGGCGCGGGTCTGCTTGTTGACCCGCTCCGAGAGGGTGCCGCGGTCGGGGTTCGCGTCGACCGCGACGATCCGGTCCTCGCGGGTGGTCGCGAGCGCCATGCCGAGCAGGGTGGTGATCGTGGTCTTGCCGACGCCGCCCTTGCGGGTGAGCACCGGCACGAAGCGGGTGCCGCCCTCGAACTGCTTGTCGATGCGGGCGTTCAGCTCCTTGCGGGCGCGCTCCGCCGGCGAGTCGCCGAGGTTCACACCGTGGAAGGTGACCCCGTAGACGAACTTGTTCCAGCGGCCGGTCGGCGCCTGACGCTTCTTCTTCGACTCGTCGATCAGACGGTCGGCGGTGAGCATCGCGGACGACTCGGGGCCTTCGCCGTGCTCGCCGCGGAGGCGGTCGCGCCGGGTGAGCCCGGTGCCGCCTGCGGGGGTCGCCGGCTCGACGCGCGGCGCCTCGCCCGTGTAGGCCAGCGAGGGCACCTCACCGGTGTTGTACCGGTCGGCGCGGCGTGCGTAGTCACCCGTCGCGGTGCGCGGGATCTCGCCCGTCGCGTACCGGGACAGCTCGGCCGATGACCAGCGCGGGAACTCCCCCGTCGTGCCGGGGACGTGACCGCCGAGGACGGCGTCGTACGCGCTGCCGGTGCGACCGCGGGTCAACCCGGTGTCGCCGGTGGGGTTCGGATCGATCGACACGGCGGGCAGCGTCACCTCGCCGGTCAGCTCTCCGGGCACCGCGGACGGCGCGATGGCGACGTCGTCGATGCGCACCGCCGCCTCGTCCTCGGGCAGCTCCTTCTTCGCGACGGGCGGCAGGTCGATGTGGATCGACAGGCTCTCCGGCAGGCTCGACGCGAGGCGGTCGCCCGACTCCTCGAGGAGCTCGCCGTTGAACTCCTGCTCCGACGCGCCGTCGACGGACTCGTCCGTGACACCCCCGGAACCGAGCACCTGGGCAGATTCCTCAGGCGACTTGCGCTTACTCATGAGCACAGCCTTTCCCACCCGTTCTCTCGCAAACTCCGATGATTTTACGTGAAGCCTACGAGACGGTGCCGCGAGCGCCCGGAGGCGCACCGCACCGTATCGCCGAGTATCGCTAGGTGATGTCGACGATCAGGTCTCCGGCCTCCACCTGCTGGGTCGCGGCGATGGCGACGCGACCGACCGTCCCCGCCACCGGGGAGGTGATAGCGGCCTCCATCTTCATCGCCTCGATCGTGGCGACCGCCTGGCCGGCCGCGACCGCCTCCCCCGCCGTCACCTTGACGGAGACGACGCCGGAGAACGGTGCCGCGATGTTGCCCGGCTTCGAGGGGTCGGCCTTCTCGGCCGACTTGATCTCGACGTCGATGGACCGGTCGCGCACGGCGATGGGACGCATCTGGCCGTTGAGGGTCGTCATGACGCTGCGCAGGCCCCGCTCGTCGGGTTCGCTGATTGCTTCGAGTCCGACGAACAGCTTCACGCCGCGTTCGATGCCGACCGTGTGCTCGAGCCCGCTCTGCAGGCCGTACAGGTAGTCGGCGGTGTCGAGCACCGAGACGTCGCCGTACTGCTCGCGCACCTGCTCGAAGCTCTTGGTCGGAGCGGGGAAGAGCAGCCGGTTGAGGGCGGCGCGGCGGGTCTCGCTGTCGGCGTCGAGCGCGGCGGTGTCCTCGGCGGAGAGGTCTTCGACCTCGATGTCCACCGTGCGGCCCTCGAGCACCTTCGACCGGAACGGCTCGGGCCATCCGCCCGGCAGGTCTCCGAGCTCGCCGGCCATGAAACCGACGACGGAGTCGGGGATGTCGAAGCCCTGCGGGTTGCGTTCGAACTCGTCGGGGTCGGCGCCGACCGCGGCGAGGTGCAGCGCGAGGTCGCCGACGACTTTCGACGAGGGCGTCACCTTCGGGATGCGTCCGAGGATGCGGTTCGCCGACGCGTACAGGTCCTCGATGAGCTCGAAGCGGTCGGCGAGGCCGAGCGCGATGGCCTGCTGACGCAGGTTCGAGAGCTGACCGCCGGGGATCTCGTGGTGGTACACGCGTCCCGTCGGCCCGGGCAGTCCCGACTCGAACGGCTTGTAGAGGGCGCGGACCGCCTCCCAGTACGGCTCGAAGTCGGAGACCGCCTGCAGCGACAGGCCGGTGTCGCGGTCGGTGTGGGCGAGCGCGGCGACGAGCGCGGACGCGGACACCTGCGAGGTGGTGCCCGCCATGGCGGCGCTCGCGACGTCGACCGCGTCGACTCCGGCCGCGCTGGCGGCGAGCAGCGTGGCGAGCTGACCACCCGCGGTGTCGTGGGTGTGCAGGTGCACGGGCAGGTCGAAGCGCTCCCGCAACGCGGCGACGAGCTTCGCCGCCGCGAACGGCCGCAGGAGACCCGCCATGTCCTTGATCGCGAGGATGTGCGCCCCGGCGTCGACGATCTTGTCGGCGAGCCCCAGGTAGTAGTCGACGGTGTAGAGGTCCTCGGCGGGGTCGAGCAGGTCGCCGGTGTAGCAGAGCGCCACCTCGGCGACACCGGTTCCGGTCGCCCGGACGGCATCGATCGCGGGGCGCATCTGCTCGACGTCGTTGAGGGCGTCGAAGATGCGGAAGATGTCCACACCGGTTGACGCCGCTTCGGCGACGAACGCGTCGGTCACCTTGGTCGGATACGGCGTGTAGCCGACGGTGTTGCGGCCGCGCAGCAGCATCTGGATGGCGACGTTCGGCAGGGCCTCGCGGAGGCCCGCGAGGCGCTCCCACGGGTCCTCGCCGAGGAAGCGCAGCGCGACGTCGTAGGTCGCACCGCCCCACGCCTCGACCGAGAGCAGCTCGGGGGTGAGGCGCGCGACGTACGGCGCCACGGCGACCAGGTCGCGGGTGCGCACTCGGGTGGCGAGCAGCGACTGGTGGGCGTCGCGGAAGGTGGTGTCGGTCACCGCCAGAGCGGTCTGCGCGCGCAGCTGCGCCGCGAACCCCTCGGGGCCGAGCTCGAGCAGACGCTGACGGGAGCCGGCGGGTGCCGGCTCGCTCAGGTCGGCGGCGGGGAGCTTGTCCGCGGGACGCGCACCGGCGGGGCGCGGGCCGTTCGGCTGGTTGACGGTGACGTCGGCGAGCCAGGACAGGATCTTCGTGCCGCGGTCCTTCGACGGCTGGGCGTGGACCAGCTCGGGACGCTCGTCGATGAACGAGGTGGCGAGGTCGCCGGTGGCGAACACCGGGTCGTCGAGCACCGCCTGCAGGAACGGGATGTTGGTCGTCACGCCGCGGATGCGGAACTCCGCGAGCGCACGACGGGTGCGCGACACGGCGGAGGTGAAGTCGCGGCCGCGGCAGATCAGCTTCACGAGCATCGAGTCGAAGTGCGGGCTGACCTGCGCGCCCGCGGCGACGGTACCGCCGTCGAGACGCACGCCGGCGCCGCCGGGCGACCGGTACGTGGTGATCTTGCCGGTGTCGGGTCGGAAGCCCTGCGACGGGTCCTCGGTCGTGATGCGGCACTGGAGCGCGGTGCCGCGGAGGGTGATGTCCTCCTGGCGCAGCCCGAGGTCGGTGAGGGACTCGCCCGCCGCGATGCGCATCTGCGCCTGCACGAGGTCGACGTCGGTGACCTCCTCGGTCACGGTGTGCTCGACCTGGATGCGCGGGTTCATCTCGATGAAGACGTGCTCGCCGGCGCGCTCGCCCGCGGTGTCGACGAGGAACTCGACGGTGCCCGCGTTGACGTAGCCGACCGACTTCGCGAAGGCGATCGCGTCGCGGTGCAGGGCCTGACGCAGCTCATCGCTGATGTTCGGGGCGGGCGCGATCTCGACGACCTTCTGGTGGCGCCGCTGGATGGAGCAGTCGCGCTCGAAGAGGTGGATCGTGTCGCCGGTCGCGTCGGCGAGCACCTGCACCTCGATGTGCCGGGGACGGACGACCGCCTGCTCGAGGAACATGGTGGGGTCGCCGAATGCGCTGTCGGCCTCGCGCATGGCGGCCTCGAGGGCCTCCTTGAGCTGCGAGCGGTCGTCGACACGGCGCATGCCGCGCCCACCGCCGCCCGCGACGGCCTTCGCGAAGATGGGGAAGCCGATCTCGTCGGCGGCGGCGAGCAGCTCGTCGACGTCGCGGCTCGGCTTCGAGGACTTCAGCACGGGCACCTTCGCCGCGAGCGCCTGCTCCTTGGCCGTCACCTTGTTGCCCGCCGAGCGCAGCACCGACGCCGGGGGGCCGATGAAGGTGATTCCGGCAGCCGCGGCGGCCTCGGCGAGGTCGGGGTTCTCGCTGAGGAACCCGTAGCCGGGGTAGATCGCGTCGGCGCCGGACTCCTTCGCGACCCGGATGATCTCGTCGACGTCGAGGTAGGCGCGCACCGGGTGCCCGATCTCACCGATCTGGTACGCCTCGTCGGCCTTCAGACGGTGCATCGAGTTGCGGTCCTCGTACGGGAACACGGCAACCGTCTTCGCGCCGAGCTCGTAAGCGGCACGGAAAGCGCGGATCGCGATCTCGCCTCGGTTGGCGACCAGGATCTTCGTGAACACTGCAGCCCTTCTACAAGAACGAAGGGCGCGCTCGTCGATCGACTCGTCTGCGCCGCGCCCGTCCGACGTTTAGGTTCTCACAGACTACTGGCGGTAACCTTGTGCCTGTGCATGTCCTGAGCGTCAGCTCCCTTAAGGGAGGAGTCGGCAAGACAACTGTGACCCTCGGACTCGCGTCCGCGGCCTTCGCCAAGGGTCTCAGCACTCTCGTCGTCGATCTCGATCCCCAGTCCGATGTGTCGACCGGCATGGACATCCAAGTGCAGGGGCACTTGAACGTCGCCGACGTCCTGACCTCGCCGAAGGAGAAGGTCGTCCGCGCCGCCATCGCGCCGAGCGGGTGGACCCGCGGCCGCTCCGGCAAGGTCGACGTGATGGTCGGCAGCCCGTCCGCCATCAACTTCGACGGACCGCACCCCAGCATCCGCGACATCTGGAAACTCGAAGAGGCCCTCGCGTCGGTCGAGCAGGACTACGAGCTCGTGCTGATCGACTGCGCGCCCTCGCTCAACGCCCTGACCCGCACCGCGTGGGCGGCGAGCGACCGTGTCGCCGTCGTCACCGAACCGGGTCTGTTCTCCGTGGCCGCCGCCGACCGCGCGCTGCGCGCGATCGAGGAGATCCGCCGCGGACTGTCGCCGCGTCTGCAGCCGCTCGGCATCATCGTCAACCGGGCGCGCGTGCAGTCGCTCGAGCACCAGTTCCGCATCAAGGAGCTGCGCGACATGTTCGGTCCGCTCGTGCTCTCGCCGCAGCTGCCCGAGCGCACGTCGCTGCAGCAGGCGCAGGGTGCGGCGAAGCCGTTGCACATCTGGCCGGGCGAGAGCGCCCAGGAGATGGCGGGCATGTTCGACCAGCTCCTCGAGCGGGTCATGCGCACCGGTCGCGTCGGCGAGTACGCCGAACTCACGGCGAAGGCGACTCGCTCCTAGCACCGCCGCCGTCAGTCGACGGTTGCGAAGGCCCGCACCGGGAAGGTGCCGAACGCCTCGAACTTGGGCGGCACCGCGGTGAAGCGCGCCCCCGTCGACGGCACCTCTGACAGCTTCGTGAGGTGCTCCACGATGGGGATGTCGGCCGCGAGCAGCACGCTGTGCGCGGGCCTCTCCCCCGCGGCGTCCGCCGTCATGTCGTCGATGTTGATCGAATCGATACCGACGAGCGTCACCCCCTGGTCGACGAGGTGGGCGGCGCCCGCGCGGGTCAGGAAGGGCGCCGGTGATGAATACGTCTCGGTGCCGAAGTGCCGATCCCAGCCGGTGTGCAGCAGGACGGCCGCTCCGCGCAGATCGCGCCCGTCGAACATCTCCGGAGTGATGCCGCGCTCCGCGTGGACATCGACGTGAATGACCTCGGCGCGGAGGTCGACGACCCGCGCGAGCGGGAGCCCGGCGAGGTCGTGACCGTCGCCGTACCGGTGGAACGGGGTGTCGAGGTAGGTGCCCGTGTTGGCGACCATCCGCACGATGGGGATCTCGAATTCGGTCCCCTCGGCGTAGACCGATCGGGACTGCTCGCGCCCGAGGTGCAGCGACACGGTCGGCGCCGGCATCCCGGGCATCGTCACGAGTCCATCGCGAAGAGTGTGGCTGAGGTCGATGTAGCGGGGCATGTGCCCATACTTCCAGCCGACGACGGTCATCGCCGTCGTCTTCCCGCCAGCCCGTCCCTGATCAGAAGGCGCGGCCCGATCAGGAGGCGTCGCTGCGGCGAAGGATCGACCTCAGCCGGCGGCGCGGGCGGCGCGACGAGCGGCGAGCTCGTCGGCGGGATCCGAGGACTGCGTGTCGAGCTCGACGAGGCTGCTCTCGACCTCGCGGAGGACCTTGCCGACGGCGATGCCGAAGACGCCCTGCCCGCGGCTGACGAGGTCGATGACCTCGTCGTTCGAGGTGCAGAGGTAGACGCTCGCCCCATCGCTCATCAGCGTGGTCTGGGCGAGGTCGTTGACCCCGGCTTCGCGGAGCTGGTTCACGGCGGTGCGGATCTGCTGCAGCGAGATGCCGGTGTCGAGCAGTCGCTTGACGAGCTTGAGGACCAGGATGTCGCGGAAGCCGTAGAGGCGCTGGGATCCGGAGCCGGCGGCGCCGCGGACGGTGGGCTCGACGAGGCGGGTGCGGGCCCAGTAGTCGAGCTGGCGGTAGCTGATGCCGGCAGCGCGAGCGGCGACGGCCCCGCGGTAGCCCTCGTTGGCGTCGAGATCAGGGAGCCCGTCGGTGAAAAGCAGCCCGAGGTCGTAGCGATCTTCGCTACGGCTGATTTCACTCATAGGGGGCTGCCTTCCTGGCTGCGGTGGTGTCTTGTGCGACTCCTCTACGGTAGCGAGAGGAGGTGCCCCGAACAACGACATCCGCATTCGGGCCTCGGCGTGTCGCGCTCGGGGCGCGGATTCTCAGCCGCTCAGCTTCGAGAGCCCCGCCCGGATGAGACTGGCTCGCACGACGTCGAGCTGGGCCGACAGATCGAACGCGAGCTCGACCCCTCTGGCCCGGCTTCCGGGCTCTCGTCGGCGCAGCACGGGCTGCACCGCCGTCTCGATGAGCCCCGCCTCGCGGTCGGCCGCCGAGCGCAGCGCACGCAGGTGACGCGGTTCGATACCGTAACGGCGCAGCTCGGTGAGGGCCTTCAGCACCGCGAGCGACTCGTCGCCGTGGAGGTCGGCCGCCGGAAGCAGCGATGCGCTCACGGCTTCGTCGAGCAACGCGGCGGTGGCGCCCGCCTCGGTGAGCAGCTCGTCGCGGGTGTACCGACGCTCCTCGGCGAGCATCGACTGGTCGTCGGCGTTCGCGCGTCCCGGCCACGACGGGGAGCGGCCCGCGTCGAGGTCGGCGAGGTAGCTGCGGATCACCTTGAGCGGCAGGTACTGGTCGCGCTGCAGGGTGAGGATGAGCTTCAGCCGCTCGAGGTCGCGGGCGGAGAACTTGCGGTAGCCGGACTCGGTACGGGCGGGCGACAGCAGCCGCTCGTCTTCGAGGAACCGGACCTTCGACGAGGTCAGGTCGGGGAAGTCGGGCTTCAGCTTCGCGAGCAGCTGGCCGATGTTGAGCAGCTGCGGCGCCGGGGCACGGTCGTCTCGCGCTGCCCTCAGGTCGCGGGCGGGAAGAGCGGACACGGTCAGTGCGCCGCGGTGTAGGCGAGGTCGTGACGCGACGCGTAGAAGGTCAACCGGAACTTGCCGACCTGCACCTCGGCGCCGTCGGAGAGCAGCGCGGTGTCGATGCGGACGCCGTCGTAGTAGGTGCCGTTCAGCGAACCGAGGTCTTTGACCTCGAACGCGGTGCCGTGCCGCACGAACTGCGCGTGCTTGCGCGAGACGGTGACGTCGTCGAGGAAGATGTCGGCGCTCGGGTGCCGACCCGCGGTCGTCACGTCGGCGTCGAGCAGGAATCGGGCACCGCTGTTGGGTCCGCGACGCACCACGAGGAGAGCCGACCCGGACGGGAGCGCGGCGATCGCCGCCTGCTCCTCGGCGCCGGAGCGCTGCTCGAGTGAGGCCACCTCGGCGATGAAGTCGTCCCCGAACGACGCCGTGGTGTCGGCGTTCGCATGCGACCTGCTCGCGCCGGGCTGCCCGCGACGGATCCCTCCGTCGTCTGCCCGTTCATTCGACATAGCGTCCTCCTCAGCCGTCCACATTATCCGAAACGGGTCGAGACTCGCCCGCTTTCTCGGCGACCACTCTGGCGGTCTGCAGGGCATACACGATGCCCGCCCACCAGTAGAGGAACGCCCCCCATAGCGCGAACGCCCAGGCTAGCGGTTCCGCGAAGGGCTGCAGGACGGGGAAGGCCTGACCGAGCACGATGAGCGGGAGCGCGTAGAAGAGGCAGAAGGTGGCGACCTTGCCGAGGTGGTGCACCGGCAGCGGGCCGTAGCCGTGATTCGCGAGCACGACGCCGAGGACGACGAGCAGCACGTCGCGACCGATGATCACGGCGACGAGCCACCACGGGACGACCTCGCGGATCGCGAGCCCCAGCACGGTGGCGATGATGTACAGCCGGTCGGCGGCGGGGTCGAGCAGCTGACCGAGCCGGGTGACCTGTCCGAGCTTGCGGGCGAGCCATCCGTCGAGGAAGTCGGTGACGCTCGAGAAGACGAGCACGAGCAGCGCGGCGACGTCCTGCTCGCCGAGCAGCAGGATCAGGAAGACGGGGACGAGCGCCAGGCGCACGAAGCTCAGCAGGTTGGGCAGCGTGACGACCTGCGAGCTCGGCTCGCCGGGGGGTGCCGCCTCCCCATCGCGCGCGTCGCTGCTCATCGCCACCGAGTCTATCCAGGGGCGGGTGCCTATCCAGGGCGGGTGCCCCTCCGAGGCGGGTTCATCCAGGGCGGGTGCCCATCCGAGGCGGGTTCGTCCAGGGCGGGGGTCCGTCCGGGGCGGGTTCATTCAGGGACGGGCGGGCGCCCGTCCGGAGCCTCAGCTCGCGTCGAGCAGCGCGAGGAGGCGACCGGGGCCCATGATTCGGGCGCCGCGTCGCTCCGCCTCGGCGGCGAGCGCACGATCGGCGGTCACGAGGACGGCGTCGGGCGCCGGTTCGCCGCCGAGGTAGTCGAGGATCGCGCTGTCGCCGTCGTCGTGCGCGCGTTCGATCACGACATCGGGGGTGGCGGGGTCGGCGGCGCGGGCTTCGCCTTCGAGCACCAGCCGGATCTGCGGCCACCAGTGCTCGAGCGGCAACCCCAGCTCGGTGGCCGGGACTCCGACGCCGGCGAGCCGCTGGAGGGCCTCGGCGAGCCTCGTCGCGGCGGCCGCCCGGTCCTTCCACCATCCGTCGGGCCGACTGCCGACGACGTTCGCTCCGTCGACCAGCAGCACGGGTCTCGCCTCGAGCGCCGGGCGTAGCCGCGGCCACGCCTCGGCGAAGCCGGGGTGCAGCGGAAGGCCCGCGACCGCGTGCGGCGGGACCCAGGCGAGTGCCGCACTCTCGGCGTCGCCGATGACGGGATCGAATACGCTGCGGATGGTTGCGGCGACCGTGGTGTAGCTCCAGGGCCCGAGGTCCAGTCGACTGGTGAAGCGCAGGCGCAGACCCTCGGAGGGGACCCCCGCCTCCTCTCCTGACTCGCGGATCGCGCCGGCGATGGCCGACTCGTCCTCGTGCCGCGCACCGCCCGGAAGACCCCAGGTGTCGCCGAAGTGGCTGTAGCCGGCGCGGTGCTGCAAAAGGATCCCCGCGGGCGACGACAGCAGGAGCCCCGCCGCGCCGAACCGCCCCCAGAAGCGGCGTCCGTCGGGCAGCTCGACCCACTCGTCGCCGGAGCCGAGGGGACGCCGCGGCAGCACACCGGGTTCGGCGGTGACCGACTCGAAGTCCGCGTTCATGCCGTTCCTCCCCGCTCGTCCCGCCGCTGCTCGGCGCGACCTGTCTAGTCTTCCAGCATGGAACCGACCTCGGTGCGCGTCGACAGCTGGCTCTGGGCGGTGCGACTGGTGAAGACCAGGGCGGCCGCCACCGCGGCCTGCCGGGCCGGTCATGTCACGCTGCGCGGAGAGCGGGCGAAAGCGGCGGCACCGGTGCGCGTCGGCGACGAGGTGCGCATCCGGGTCGCCGGCCGGGAACGCGTCGTGATCGCGCGGCGCCTGCTGATCAAGCGGGTGAGCGCGGTCGTCGCCGCCGAGTGCCTCACCGATCTGACGCCGCCCGAGCCGCCGCGCGTCGAGGCCCCCGCGGTCGTCGCGAGGGATCGCGGGGCGGGGCGCCCCACGAAGCGCGAGCGGCGGGACCTCGACCGGTTGCGGGGGCGCTGACTACTCCCCCACAAGGCCGGTTCAGAGCGAGCGCTCGTCGGGCCCCACGTATTCGCTGAGCGGACGGATGAGCGCGTTGGCCTCGAGCTGCTCCATGATGTGCGCCGTCCAGCCGATGACGCGGGCGGCGACGAAGAGCGGGGTGAACAGCTCCGTCTCGAAGCCCATCAGCGCGTAGGCCGGCCCGCTCGGGTAGTCGAGGTTCGGCTTGATCTGCTTCCGCTCCTGCATGCCGGCCTCGAGCCGGTCGTACAGGGCGGCGACATCGGGGCGATCGTAGTGATCGACGAGGGTGTCGAGAGCCGCCTTCATGGTCGGCACCCGGCTGTCGCCGTGCTTGTAGACGCGGTGGCCGAACCCCATGATCTTGCGCTTCGCGCCGAGCGCACCGTCGAGCCACTCATCGACGCCGTCGGCGTCGCCGATCTCCTCGAAGGTGTGCATGACGGCTTCGTTCGCGCCGCCGTGCAGGGGGCCCTTCAGCGCACCGATGGCTCCGGTCACGGCCGAGTAGAGGTCGGCGAGCGTCGAGGTGATGACACGGGCCGCGAACGTCGACGCGTTGAAGGAGTGCTCGGCGTACAGCACCATCGACACGCGGAAGGCGTCGATGACGATGGGCTCGGGAAGCTCGCCGAAGGTCATCCAGAGGAAGTTCGAGGAGTAGTCGAGGTCGTCTCTCGGCGCGACCGGCTCGAGCCCGCGGCGGCGGCGCTGCAGCAGGGCGACGATCGTCGGGATCTTCGCGAGCAGCGCGACGGACCGGCGCTCGTTGAGAGCCCTGTCCAGGTCGCCGTCGCCGCCGAGGGTCTCGTCGAGCGCCCCGATCGCGCTGACGGCGGTGCGCAGCAGGTCCATGGGATGCGCGGTGTCGGGGAGGGCGTCGAGCACGGTGAGCACGTGCGGGTCGAGCGTGCGGTCGGAGCGTTCGAGCGCCTCAAACCCGGCGAGCTCGTCGGAACTCGGCAGCTCGCCGTGCCACAGCAGCCAGGCGACCTCCTCGAGCGAGGAGCGGGCGGCGAGCTGCTGCACCGGATAGCCCCGGTAGAGCAGCGAGTTCGTGTCGGGGTTGACCTTGGAGATCGCCGTCGTGTCGACGACGACGCCCGCCAGTCCTTTACGGATCTCGGTCATCTCTCGCGCTCCTTCGAACAGGTGATCCGGGTCAGGCCCTGGTGTGGTGGTGACCGTCGAGGCTGAAGTCGAACACTCCGCCGTCGAAGGCACTGTACGACCCGTAGTCGAGCAGGTCGTAGAGGTCGGTCCGAGTCTGCATCGCCGGCACCTCCGCCTCGAGGGTCCCGTCGGCGAGGAGGGTGTCGAGCGCGCGGTCGGCGGCTCCCATCGCGATGCGCAGCAGCGAGACGGGGTAGATGACGATGTTCACGCCCACCGATGCGAGCTGGTCGGTGGTGAACAGCGCGCTTTTGCCGAACTCCGTCATGTTGGCGAGCACGGGCACGTCGACGGCCTGCCGGATGGCCTCGAACTCGGAGAGGTCGGTCATCGCCTCGGGGAAGATCGCGTCGGCGCCCGCGTCGACGAGGGCCTTCGCGCGGTCCTTCGCTGCGTCGAGACCTTCGATGGCCCGCACGTCGGTGCGCGCCATGACGAGCAGGCCGGGATCGCGCCGGGCGTCGACCGCCGCCTTGATGCGTCGCAGCGCGACGTCGAGGCCGACGACCTGCTTGCCGTCGAGGTGGCCGCACCGCTTCGGGTTCACCTGATCCTCGATGTGCAGGCCCGCGATGCCGGCGTCCTCGATCATCTGCACCGTGCGCGCGATGTTCATCGGCTCGCCGAACCCGGTGTCGGCGTCGATGAGGGCGGGCAGGTCGGTGACGCGCGCGATCTGCGCCCCTCGCCCGGCCACCTCGGAGAGGGTGGTGAGCCCGATGTCGGGCAGGCCGAGATCGGCGGAGAGCACCGCGCCCGAGATGTAGACGCCGTCGAAGCCCTTGCGTTCGACCAGTCGCGCGGAGAGCGGGTTGAAGGCGCCGGGGAGGCGGAGCAGGCGTCCCGAGGCGAGCGCCGCCCGGAAGTCGGCCCGCTTCTGGTGGGCGGGAACGGCAGAGTGCAGCATCAGAACAGGCCCTTCGGTGCGGGGATCGAGTCGAGGAGTCCAGGTCGCGCGGTGATGGTGAGGCCGACGAGCTCCTCGGCGCGCAGCTCGGGCAGGCGCTGCGCCCTGTCGAGGAACCGCTCGATCTCATCGGCGTCGAGGGCGTCGGCGGCGAGGGTGCGGAACTTCGCGATGTAGTCGTCGCGAGCGAACGGGCGCGCCCCCTGCGGGTGGGCATCCGCCACCGCGATCTCGTCGACGATGCGGGTGCCGTCGCGCAGCTCGATCTCGACGCGTCCGCCGAACGCCTTCTCGGCGGGATCCTCGGAATGGTAGCGGCGAGTCCACTCGGGGTCCTCGCGGGTCTCGATGCGGCGCCAGAGGTCGACGGTGTCGCGGCGGTTCGCACGCTCGGGGGCGTAGGAGTCGACCTGGTGCCAGCGGCCGTCCTGCAGCGCCACCGCGAAAATGTAGGGCACCGAGTGGTCGAGAGTCTCGCGGCTCGCGGCCGGGTCGTACTTCTGAGGATCTCCGGCGCCCGAGCCGATCACGAAGTGCGTGTGGTGGGAGGTGTGCAGGACGACCCGGACGATGACGCCCGGCTCGCGCAGCTCGGGGTGCTCGCGGCCGAGGCGGCGCGCCAGGTCGATCCACGCCTGCGCCTGGTACTCGGCCGAGTGCTCCTTCGTATAGCTGTCGAGGATCGCCCGCTTCGCCTCCCCCGGAACGGGCAGCGGCACGTCGTACGCCGCGTCGGGGCCGCCGAGCAGCCAGGCGATGACGCCGTCCTCCCCCTCGTAGATCGGCACCGGGCTGGTCTCGCCGCGCATCGCGCGGTCGACCGCTTCGACGGCCATCTTCCCGGCGAACGCCGGGGCGTGCGCCTTCCAGCTCGAGATCTCGCCCTTGCGGGACTGCCTCGTGGCGGTCGTGGTGTGCAGAGCCTGCCCGACGGCCTGGAAGATCGTGTCGGCGTCGAGGCCGAGCAGGGTGCCGATGCCGGCCGCGGCACTCGGGCCCAGGTGGGCGACGTGGTCGATCTTGTGCCGGTGCAGGCTGATGGCGCGGGCGAGATCGATCTGGATCTCGTACCCCGTCGCGATCCCACGCACCAGGTCGCGGCCGGTGCGTCCCGCGTGCTGGGCGACGGCGACGAGCGGCGGGATGTTGTCGGCGGGGTGCGAGTACTCGGCGGCGAGGAAGGTGTCGTGGAAGTCGAGCTCTCGGACGGCGACGCCGTTCGCCCACGCCGCCCACTCCGGGGAGACCCGGACGGCGCGCTGCTCCCCGAACACGGTGGCTCCCGCGCCTCCGCGGCTCGGCGGGTGCGCGAGCGCCTGCGACCGTGCCGACACGACCGGACGCCTCGACAGGGATGCAGCGGCGACGGCGGCGTTGTCGATGACCCGGTTGACGATCATCTCGATCACCGCATCGTCGACCTCGACCGGGTCGGCGGCGACGCGGGCGATGGCGGCTGCCAGTTGGGCGTCGCGCGGCAGCTCTTCATCGCTGCGGTGGGTGCGCACGCGCATGGTCTTCGTCAACGACGGCCTCCGGCGGTTCGAGGGTGGACTCGCTCTACTCTCCCCCATCGTCAGCACTCGCGCATCGCCTGCCGCCCGGTCGCCCGCGACCGACGCCGGCGACCGACGTGACAGGCGCGCCCGGTATCGTCGTTCGGATCATGGCGCTGCGGTACACGATCGGCACCGTGCGCCTGCTCGCCGCGGCGACCGGCGTCGTCGCCCTCATCGCCCGCTTCATCTACGGGCTGAGTTTCCGCAGCTTCGTCTCGGTCGACTTCTTCGGCTACCTCACCGTGCAGAGCAACATGGCGGCGGTCGTCGTCACCGCGGTCGCCGGCATCACGGCCCTCAGGGGACGCCACGAATCGGCGACGCTGTCCGCGGCGCGGGCGGCGATCGCCTGCTTCCTGCTGGTCGCCGGCATCGTCTTCGCCCTGCTGGTCAGTCAGGCGCCGTCGGTCGGTTACCGCATCGACGTCCCGTGGTCCGACCAGATCCTGCACTTCGTGCTGCCCGGTTTCGTGCTCGTCGACTGGCTCGTCTCCCCGGGACGCAAGCGGGTCGGCTGGAGGCTGCTGTCGCTGGCGCTCGGCTATCCGATCGTCTGGGGCATCGTGACGATCATCCGCGGCGAGTTCGTCGGCTGGTATCCGTACTTCTTCCTCGACCCGGCGCAGAGCGGCTACCCGTTGACGCTCATCGTCTACGGCGCCGCCGCCCTCGCGCTGTTCGCGCTCGTCGAGTCGTGCCTGATCGCCGCGAGTCATGTGGCGCCGCTCGGGCAGCGTGAACTCCCTGGCGGAGGCTACCGGCGTGCCGCGCTCAAAGCCGGCTGGTTGCGCCGACGGGCGCACCGCTCGCGTCGCCGGGTCAGGGCAGCGGCGCGAACGGCTCGAGACTCGCACTGACGGCGGCGGCCAGCGCGGTCTCGTCGAGTTCGGCGAGGGCGGCGGACCGGTCCTCGTCGACGAGGCCGACGAGCACCGCCTCACCGGTGAGCGGCTCGAGGTTCAACCATTCGGTGATGGCCGCGTCTCCGCCGAGCAGCGACCAGCGGACGGCGTCGGTCTCCCAGAAGGCCTCGTCGAAGTGGACCCAGACCGTGTCGGTCGCACCGAAGCCGAGGTCGGCGATCGCGGCGCGTCGCGCGAACGGCAGAGCGGGTTCGAAGGTGATGCCCTGCCCCTTCAGCACGCCGAGCGGCACCGTCAGCACCACGCGGTCGACGCTCACCGATTCCCCCGTGCCGAGCCGGATGCTGACGCGGTTGTCGCCGTAGCTCACCGCGGTGACCGGGGTCGACAGCCAGACGTCGATGCCCTCCAACTGGTCGTCGATGTAGCGTCCGTAGCCGCCCGTGACCCGTTCGGCCTGCGGGGCGGCGGGTTCGGCGAACCCGTACCAGGACGAGATCGCGTCGGCGTCGGCACCGCGGGCGATGCCGACCTGTTCGAGCAGCTCGGCGTCCAGCCGTTCGAGCGCCGTGGGCGGTTCGCCGCCGGCGTCGAGGTCGCCCGCACCGGAGCCCTCGAGCGATTCGGTGAGCGTGCCGTCGTCGGGACGTCCGGCGGCCCAGCCGACCGCCGAGTCGATCGCATCCGCGCCGACATTCGAGCCGCCGGCGTCGACGCCGTCCGGGGTACGCAGCAGCGGGTCGCCGTCGACCGCCGATGTGCCGATGCCGAGGCTCGCGAGCCGCAGCGACACGGCGGAGCCGCTGTCCGGCGCCCATCCCGCGCCGAGCTCGATCGGCACCGGCCACGCCTCGTCCTCGCGCGTGGCGATGCGGCCGCCGGTGCGGTCGCGGGCCTCGATGACGGTGACCTGGAAGCCGTAGTCGCGCAGCCGTGCGGCGGAGGCGGCGCCGGCCGCACCGGCGCCGATGACGGCGATCCTCTCCCCGTCGGCGGCGTCGGCGAGCACTTCGGCGGCGGCCCGGATCCCCGACGCCGCGGCGCCGTCGACCGAGGCGGGGAGTTCGTCGGAGGTCGCCTCACCCGCGAAGTAGAGGCGCGCCTGCAGGGGTTCGCGCAGCGTCGCCCGGTCGGCGGGCGACGAGTGCGCGGCGATGAAGCTGTGCGAGCCGCGCGCGAACTCGTCCGCCGCCCAGTCGCTGCGGACGACGGCGAGCGGAGCGGGCACCGGGCTCGGCGGGAGGATGGGCGATGTCGTGCTCGGCGACGGGGTCGGCCTGCTCGGCGTGCACGCCGCGAGCACCAGCGTCGTGAACCCGGTGGCGGCGCCGGCGAGGAAGGTACGACGGGAGAGGCTCATCCTGCGCCCACCCTATCCCGCGACTCGACCTCGGGACCGGCGCCGCTGCGGGGCACGTCGCGGTGCCGGTGCAATGTGAAGAGCCCACGCAGTCGTCGAGGACTACGTGGGCTCCTGTGCGTCATCCGTCGGAGACGGACGGCGAGGTCTGAATCAGACCGGCTCTGCGTCAGATCAGAGGGGGCGGATGTTCGAGGCCTGCGGGCCCTTGTTGCCCGGGGTCACCTCGAACTCGACGCGCTGGTTCTCCTCGAGCGTGCGGAAGCCGCTCGAAGCGATGGCCGAGTAGTGGGCGAACAGGTCGGGACCCTGGTCATCGGGAGCGATGAAGCCGAAGCCCTTTTCGGAGTTGAACCATTTCACGACGCCAGTAGGCATAGCGTTTTCTCTTTCATTTCTTGGGTTTCGCACCGCGAAGGCCGCGGGGCGGTGTCACGCTGACTTCGCGTTCCAAGAAACGATCACCTCACGGCGGCGCCCCACAGACCCACTACCCTCAACACAACTGCTGCGCCTAACGATACAGCTAGGTACGTGACGTATGGTGAGCGAGTTTTTGTTCGTTCACCGGAAAGTCCCCTCGTGCGCACTCGTGCTTTGCTCGCCCTCCTCCCCGCGGTCGGTCTCGTGGCCGCTCTCGCCGGCTGCTCGGGCGACGCGCCCGAGCCCGCGGCGTCCTCCGACGCGGCCTCCGTCGACGTCTGCGCCACCCCGTCGGGCGACGCGTCCGAGGCGATCAGCGTCACCGGCGACTTCGGCGCCGCACCCGAGGTCGAGTTCGACGCCGGGCTCGAGGGCGACGAGACCGAGCGCACCGTCGTCATCGAGGGCGACGGCGACACGCTCGAGGCGGGCGGCCAGGCGCGCGTCGCGTTCACCCTGTTCAACGCGGCCACCGGTGACGAGATCGACCAGTACGGCTACGCCGACGGCGAGACCCAGGCGGTGTTCGCCGCCGACACGACTCAGTTCATCGCGGGCATCGCGAAGACGCTCGGCTGCGTGAACGAGGGCAGCCGCGTCGCCTCCTACATCCCCGCCGCCGAGGGCTTCGGCGAGGCGGGCAGCGAGGACTTCGGTGTCGGCGCCGGCGAGGGACTCGTCGCCGTCATCGACGTGCTCGACATCGTGCCGACGGTCGACAGCGTCCCGCAGGCCGCCGACGGCGAGGACCAGCCCGCGACCGAGGGCTTCCCGACGGTGACGCTCGCGGACGACGGCGAGCCGACCGTCGACGTCGACGGCGTCGCGACCCCGACCGAGCTGCAGGTCGCCGTGCTGAAGAAGGGCGACGGCGAGGTCGTGCCGGACGACGCGCAGGTCATCGTCCAGTACAAGGGCGTCCTGCTCGCGGACGGCACCGAGTTCGACTCGAGCTGGTCGCGCGGCGAGCCCGCCCAGTTCGCGCTGTCGGGGGTCGTTCCCGGCTTCGCGCAGGCGATCGCCGGTCAGACCATCGGCTCGCAGGTCATCGCCGTGATCCCCGCCGACCTCGCCTACGGCGACCAGGAGAGCGGCAGCATCCCGGCGAACAGCCCGCTCGTCTTCGTCATCGACATCCTCGCCGCCTACTGAGATCCGATATTGCGGGCACATCCGCACGTTCCGGCGGGCGCACGAGCCCGGAACGTGCGGATTCGCTCGCACTCGCGGCGGCTCAGCCCGCTGATCGACTCGAGTCCCGAGTGCGCACTGCGCGATGCTGACACCCTGCCCCGTCCGCGCGGGCCTCGGGGTGACCGCGAGAACGCACGTTCCGGGCGACACGCCGCGCCGGAATGTGCGTCTATGCCCGCAATATCGGATCTAGCGGGAGAGGGGGGCGGTTGTCGCGGACGTCGCGGTTTGCAAGGCCGCGGGGGTCAGTTCGAGTTCGAAGCCGCGGCGGCCGCCCGAGACGTGGATGGTCGGCCACGCCAGCGCGCTCTCGTCGAGGACCGTCGGCAATGCCGTCTTCTGGCCGATCGGACTGATGCCTCCCGCGACGTAGCCCGTCTTGCGCTCCGCGTCGCGCTGGTCGGCGAGCCCCACCCGCTTCGCGCCGAGCGCCGCGGCCATCGCCCTCAGGTCGAGGCTCGCCGACACCGGCACGATGCCGACCGCGAGCCTGCCGTCGGCCGAGACCACCAGCGTCTTGAACACCCGCGCCGGATCGACACCGAGCGCCTCGGCGGCCTCGAGCCCGTAGCTCGGGTGCGCCGGATCGTGCTCGTACGAATGCGTGCGGTACTCGACCCCGGCGCGCTCGAGCGCGACGGTCGCCGGGGTTGCTCCCCCGCCCGCAGCCCGCTTCGACATCGGCTCAGCGTTCGGCGATGAGCTGCTCGCGCACCTGGCGGCGCAGCACCTTGCCGATCAGCGAACGGGGCAGCTCGTCGCGCACCACGATGTGCTTCGGCACCTTGTACGCGGCGAGGTGCTTCCGCGCGAACTCGCGGACGCCCGCCGTGTCCGGCGTCGCACCCGCACGAAGCACGATCGCGGCCGCGACGTCCTCGCCGCCTCCCGGCCGGGGCAGACCGACGGCGGCCGCGGCCTCGACGTCGGGATGCGCGAGCAGCACGGTCTCGACCTCCGACGGCGACACGTTGAACCCGCCGGTGATGATGAGCTCCTTGCGCCGGTCGACGATCGTGACGAAGCCGTCGGCCGCGACCGTGACGATGTCGCCGGTGCGCAGCCAACCGCCGTCGAGCAGGGTCTCGGCCGTCTCGGCCGGGCGCTTCCAGTAGCCCTCGAACACCTGCGGCCCGCGCAGCAGCAGCTCACCGGGTTCGCCGAGCTCGACATCCTTCGACGGCTCGTCGGGGTCGACGACGCGGATCTCGGTGCTCGGGAACGGGACCCCCACCGTCCCGGGCCGGCGCGACGGCCCGATCGGGTTGCCGAGCGCGACGGGCGAGCTCTCGGTCATGCCGTATCCCTCGACGAGGAGCCCGCCGGTCGCCTCCTCCCACCGCGTGACGGTGAGGACCGGGAGGTTCATCGCCCCCGAGATGGCGAAGCGGACGCTCGACAGGTCGATCCCGCGACGACCGGCGGCGCGGGCCAGCTGGTCGTAGATCGGCGGCACGGCGGGAAGGAAGGTGGGCGGCGACTTCTTCGCCGCCGTCAGCACCAGGTCGAGGTCGAACTTCGGGAAGAGCACGAGCCGCGCGCCGATGCTCATCGCGAAGGTGAGGCAGAGCGTCATGCCGTAGGCGTGGAAGAACGGCAGCACCCCGTAGAAGACCTCGCGGCCGACCTCGAGGCCCGGCACCCACGCTCGCCCCTGCACGGCGTTGGCGTGCAGGTTGCGGTGGCTGAGGATGACGCCCTTCGGGCTGCCGGTGGTGCCGCTCGTGTACTGCAGCACCGCGGTGTCGGTGACCGCGGGAAGCGGATGGCGGCGCGGCAGGCGCTTCGCGGCGACCAGCTCGCCCCACTCGAGCAGGTGCTTCGCCTTGGGCTTGGCGGTCAGCGCTGCACGGGAGTCGCGCGCCTTCTTCACGGGCAGGCGCAGAGCGAAGCGGGTTCCGAACGGCAGAGCACGGGTGAGGTCGACGCTCACGATTCGCTCGGGGCGCACATCCTCGGGGAATCCGGCGACGGTGTCGGCGACCTTGTCCCACACGATGGCGAAACGGGCGCCGTGGTCCTCGAACTGATGGCGGAGTTCGCGTGTGGTGTAGAGCGGGTTGTGTTCGACGACGATCGCGCCGAGCCGGAGGACGGCGTAGAAGGCGACCACGTGCTGCGGCGCGTTCGGCAGCACGAGCGCGACCCGGTCCCCCGCTCGCACCCCGAGCTTCCGGAGTCCACCGGCGACGCGCGAGATCTGATCGCCGAGGTCCTCGTAGCTGGTCTCGGCGCCGAAGAACTCGAGCGCGATCCGCTTGCGGTGGCGGCGGACGGACTGTTCGAGCATCTCCGGAAGCGAGGTGTCGGGCACCTCGATCTCGTCGGGCACTGCCTCCGCGTAGGCGGCGAGCCAGGGGCGGGAGGCGAGCGGGTCGGCGGTGCGATCGGTCACGAGCCCGATGCTACGCGGGCCGCCTGTGGCGGATCCGATCAGCTGCCGTGCACCGCGAGCAGCGCGGCCGCCTCGGGGTCGAGGACGACGGTGACGTCGGGGTGCAGCCGGAGGGCCGAAGCCGGCATCGCCTCGCCGATCGGCCCTTCGAGGGCGGCCGCGACCGCGTCGGCTTTGGCGCTGCCCCGCGCGACGAGCAGCAGCCGCTTCGCCTCGAGGATGGTGCCGATCCCCTGAGTCACCGCCCGCCGCGGAACCTCGTCGACGGAGTCGAAGAACCGGGAGTTGTCCCTGCGGGTGCTCTCGGCGAGGTCCACGACGCGGGTGCGGCCGTCGAAGGGCGACGGCGGCTCGTTGAAGCCGATGTGGCCGTTGCGTCCGATGCCGAGGATCTGCAGGCCGACACCGCCCGTCGCCGCGATGCTCCTGTCGTACCGCGCCGCCTCCTCGGCCGGGTCGGGAGCCGACGGGTCGGGCATCGCGAGCCTCGCCGGGTCGCTTCGAAGCGGCTCGAGCGCCTCCCGCTCGAGCACCGACCGGTAGCTCTGCGCGCTGCCCGCCGGCAGCCCGAGGTACTCGTCGAGCGCGACGTAGCGCAGCCCGGACGCGTCGAACTCCCCCGCTTCAGTCAGCTCGCCGAGCACCCGGTAGAGGCCGAGCGGCGACGAGCCGGTGGCGAGCCCCAGAACACCGCGGGGTTCCGCGCGCACGAAGTCGCGCACGACGGCAGCGGATGCTCCGGCGGTGTCCGGATCGACGATCACGCGGATTCCGCGCCGCCCACCCGTCTCCACCGCATCCACGTCGTCCCGCACGCAACCATCCAACCTCACCATCGGACGTCACGCCGTCGTCCCGGGGTCCCCGGAACCGCCCAGCCGGATCAGCAGTACAGCGGCATAGAATCGCGCTCGTGGATCTTGAGTTCCTGCACGAACGCGACGCTCACCGGTACACGGCCCGCGTCGGCGGCGATCTGGTGAGCGCCCTCGACTACGCGCTGAGCCCCACCGAGATCTCCTTCACGCACACTTTCACCCCGCCGCCGCATCGCGGCAAGGGGTACGCGGGCAAGCTCGTCGACTTCGCCATCGACGACGTCGAGACGACGACCGAACTGCGGGTGCGCCCGATGTGCTGGTACGTCGGCGAGTGGTTCGACAAGCACCCCGAGCGAGCGAACCTCCTGACCCGCTGACCGGGTCACGTCCTCGTCTTCGCACTTCCTTCCTTCCCACCGCACCGACCTCCAGGAGGCCACCCATGCCGCTGACCGGCGAGTACGCACCGAGCACCGCCGACTGGGCGCGCGAGCAGGTCGAACTGTTCGAGGCGACGAACGGATCGGAGGGCGCCCTGCTGCAGGGCAAGCCGATCATCGTGCTCACCTCGCTGGGAGCGAAGAGCGGGAAGCTGCGCAAGACGCCGCTGATGCGGGTCGAACACGCCGGCGAGTACGCCGTGGTCGCGTCGAAGGGCGGCGACCCGAAGCACCCCACGTGGTACCACAACCTCGTCGCGAACCCTCTCGTCGAGCTGCAGGACGGCCCGGTGAAGCGCGACTACACCGCCCGTGAACTCTCCGGCGACGAGCGCGCACTCTGGTGGGAGCGCGCGACCGCCGCCTGGCCCGCGTACGACGACTACACCAAGCGCACCGAGCGCCAGATCCCGGTGTTCGTGCTCACTCCCGTCGAGGACTGAGGACGCGCCGCACCATGTCGGATCCGTCGCCCCTCGTCCTCGGTGAGAGCACGCGCCCCCACATCGTGCTCGCGCGCCACGGCGAGACCGAGTGGAGCCGCACGGGTCGTCACACCGGCCTGTCGGACATCCCCCTCACCGAGAACGGCCGCCATCAGGCCGAGATGGCGGGCGTGATCCTCGGCGGGAGGCGTTTCGGCGCGGTCCTCACCTCGCCGCTGAGCCGTGCCCGCGACACCGCCGCGCTCGCCGGCTACCCCGACGCCGTCGTCGACCCCGACCTCGTCGAATGGGACTACGGCGGCTACGAGGGGCTCACGACGCCCGAGATCGCGGAGCGCCTCGGCGGCTCGTGGAGCATCTGGACCGACGGCGTCATCCACGGCGCGGAGACTCCCGGCGAGACCATCGACGACGTCCGCCATCGCGCCGGTCGGGTGCTCGCCCGACTCGCGCCGGTGCTCGAGCGCGGCGACGACGCGCTGATCTTCGCCCACGCTCACTTCCTGCGGATCTTCGCGTCAGTGTGGCTCGATCTCCCGGTCGCCGCCGAGCGGCTCTACCTCGGCACCGGTGCGGTGAGCGCCCTCGGGCACGAGCACGGCACCCCGGTGGTCGTCGAATGGAACATGGTCGCTCCCCGCTGATCTCCGACGCGAGGCGACCGGGGACATCCGTCCAGCGGGGCGGCGTAGCCTGGCCGCTCGGAGGTGGCAGGTGAGCGAGAATCCGCGTCTGCGCGCCGAGCGGTACAAGCTCGGACAGGAGCCGGATGCCGAACAGGACGGCTCCGAGGCCCCGGCGCCGACGGCGGAGCAGCGCGCGGCGTACGTCGAGATCGCGATCCAGCAGGCCGAGCGCCGCGGCGACTTCACCGGACTCCCGGGAGCGGGCAAGCCGATCCGCGACCTCGGTCCGACGCACGACCCCGACTGGTGGATGCGGCGCAAGATCGAACGGGAACGGCTCACCGGTCTGGGCCCTCCCGCTCTCACCCTCCGCGTCGAGCACGCCGAACTCGATGACCGGCTCGACGCGATCGGATCAGAGCAGGGAGTGCGCGAGGTGCTCGACGACTTCAACTCACGCGTCGTCGAGGCCCGCCGCCAACTGCTGGGCGGCCCGCCGGTGGTGACGCCGACCCGCGACGTCGAGACGGAGCTCCTGCGGTGGCGTGAGCGTCGACACGCTCGCGCCGAGGCGGAACGTCTCCGTGTCGATGACGAGAAGAGGGCGACCACGCAGCGCCGGACCGGCCGGCTCAGGCGGTTGATCCCCGGCCGGGGCGGCAGCCGGCGCACCTGACCGTCGCGCCAGACCGTGGCGCCCGTCAGGGGCCGCAGTGGTGGTGCGACTCACCGCTCGGATGCGTGTGAGCCCACGCCGGCTGCCCGTTGCGGAGACGGACCAGGGCGCTCTCGAGCGTGATCACCGGGCACGACGACCAGTAGACGTCGATGTACTCCCGCCGTGCCATCTTCTTGTTCAACGCGGACAGCTCCGAGATCTGCACTCGACGGTCCTGGACATCGACCGGCAGCCACGCGTCCTCGACGAACACCAGCAGGAACTCCGGAAGAGCGCTGCAGTCCAGTGCACGGGCGACCGCGCCGTCCGGCTCGAACTGACGCTCGGCGGCGATCAGAACCTTCTCGCCCGCCGTCGCGACCCGGTCCGACTCCGTTTCGACGCACCGCCGCAACCGTGCCGCCACCGACTCGACCCGCTCGCGACGTCTCCCCGTCACTCGGCGCGCCCGGCTGGCGAACCACGAGTCGAGGATCTCGACGATGGATGGCAGGACTTCTTCGACGGGTTCGACGGTGTACATGATGTGACCCTGCACCGCACCACCGACAGCGCCCTCCCTGGTCAGCGCCGTCCCGGACAGTGCCGTCCCCGGTCAGTGCCGTCCCCAGATAGTGCCGCACCACCCGAGCGAGCCGATCTTCGGCCCGACCCGCGGGTCAGATCTGCCAGTCGTCCTGCCAGAAGTCGTGGCTGTAGTCGCGACGCTGCGGGCGCGGCTTCGCCGGCACTCCGACGAGCAGCGAGTGTTCGGGCGCGTCGACCAGAACGACCGCGCCCGCGCCGACGACGCTGTCCGCGCCGATCGTGATCGGACCGAGCAGTGTGGCCCCCGCGCCGATGACGACCCGGTCACCGACCGTGGGGTGGCGCTTCACGTGCTCGGCCGAAGTGCCGCCGAGGGTCACTCCGTGGTACAGCATCACGTCGTCGCCGACCTCCGCGGTCTCGCCGATGACGACGCCCATGCCGTGGTCGATGAAGAACCGGCGGCCGATCGTCGCACCCGGGTGGATCTCGATGCCGGTGAAGAACCGTGCGAGCTGCGACACGACGCGGGCGAGGAAGCGCAGCTCGGCCCGCCACAGTCGGTGAGCGAACCGGTACCACCAGATGGCGTGCAGTCCCGAGTAGGTCAGCCACACCTCGAACGGGCCGCGCGCCGCGGGGTCGCGACGGCGCGCCTCGGCGATGTCTTCGCGGACTGACACTGTGCGAGCGTACCTACTGTCGGGTGCGGCCGATCCGCGGCGCACTGCTGACGCCGCGGATCGACCGTCGAGGGGACTTCCGTCGGATCAGACGTCGAGGTCCTCGTAGAGCACGGTCGAAAGGTACCGCTCGCCGTAGCTCGCGACGATCACGACGATGGTCTTGCCCGCGTTCTCGGGTCGCTTCGCGAGCTCGAGGGCGGCATGGACCGTCGCGCCGGACGAGATGCCGGCGAGGATGCCCTCCTCGGTCGCGAGGCGACGCGCGACCTCGACCGAGGTCGCGATGTTCACGTCGATGACCTCGTCGTAGACCTCGCGGTCGAGCACGTCGGGGACGAAGTTCGCTCCGATGCCCTGGATCTTGTGGGGGCCCGGCTGCCCGCCGTTGAGGATCGGCGACTCCTCGGGCTCGACCGCCACGACCTTCAGGTCGGACTTCTGCTCCTTGAGGTACTGCCCCGCGCCGGTGATGGTGCCACCGGTGCCGACGCCCGCGACGAAGATGTCGACGGTGCCGTCGGTGTCCTCCCAGATCTCCGGCCCGGTCGTGGCGCGGTGGATGGCCGGGTTCGCCTCGTTCTCGAACTGGCGGGCGAGCACCGCTCCCGGCGTCGACTCGGCGATCTCGGCGGCGCGGCTCACGGCGCCCTTCATGCCCTCGGACGGCGGGGTGAGGACGAGCTCGGCGCCGTAGGCGCGCAGCAGCTTGCGCCGCTCGATGCTCATCGACTCGGGCATCGTGAGGATCACCTTGTAGCCGCGCGCGGCGCCGACCATCGCGAGCGCGATGCCGGTGTTGCCGCTCGTGCCCTCGACGATGGTGCCGCCGGGCGTCAGCGCACCGGACTTCTCGGCGGCGTCGACGATGGCGATGCCGAGGCGGTCCTTCACGGACGAGGACGGGTTGTAGAACTCGAGCTTCGCGAGCACGGTCGCGGCGGAGCCGTCGGTGACGCGGTTCAGCTTGACGAGCGGCGTGCGGCCGAACGCCTCGGTGATGGACGAGTGGATGCGGGCCATGCGGTATGCCTTACTGCTGCGGGTGACGGAGAGTGCCACGGATCGGGCAGGAGTCGAACGGGCAGAAGCTTATTGGAGGGCTCGCGGAAACCGGCTGTCACATTACGTCGCGTTCCGAGGGCCTGGGTGGGCGGTCGTCGACGGCCTGGTGCCCGCCGATCAGAACGGCTCGAGCACCGCGACGGCGCCGTGCTCGGGGCAGCTCACCTCCATGGCGAGGTGGTGATCGGACGCGACCGGGAGCACTTCGAGCTCTCGATCGCACTGCGGGCATCGGTTGGAGGCGGCGTCGTCGTCCATGCCTTCGAGGGTAAGAACCGCACTTGTCGGCCGCGTTAACGGATTCCGCCTGTCTTCCGGGGGAATGCCATGAGACAGCTGAGCGCTCGCCGTTCCACATCCGCCCATGCCGGGCTTTCGCCTTCTTCTGTGCTCCTTTCAGCATCCGCTCCGTATGGTGAGCGCATGGACAACTCCCCGGAGAGCACGCGCGGCCGCCTCGGCGCGCTGTGGACCGATCATTTCGGTCGCTGGAGCACTCGGGCGCTTCAGGCCCTCATCCTCATCGCCGTCGGCACCGTCGTGGTCTTCGCCCTGATCCAGGTGAAGCTCGTCGTGATCCCGGTGCTCATCGCGACGATCGTGGCCGCCGCTCTCGCGCCCGTGATCATGTGGCTGCGCCGCCGGGGGCTCGCCCCGATCCTCGCGACGTGGATCGTGCTGATCGGTTCGATCGTGATCTTCGGCGGGATCGTCACGGCGATCGTCTTCGCGGTGCGCGGTCAGTGGGACTCCCTCGTCGACGCGGCCGTTCAGGGCTACAACGACCTGCACGACTACCTCGTCGGCCTCGGCCTCCCTCTCGAGCAGATCGACTGGGAGGCGGTGCTCCCACAGGTCCAGAACTTCGTCACGAGCTCGCAGTTCGGTACCGGCGCCCTGGCGGGGGTCTCCGCGTTCACGAACTTCGTCACCGGATTCGTGCTGTTCATCGTGGTGCTGTTCTTCTTCCTGAAGGACGGGGACCGCATCTGGGCGTTCCTCCTCCGCCCGTTCCGCGGCGCGCGACGCGAGCGCGGCGTCCGCATCGGCCACGTCGGGGTGAAGACCCTCGGCGGGTACGTGCGAGGGACGGCGTTCATCGCCTTCGTCGACGCCGTCGGCATCGGCGCCGGCCTCGCGATCATCGGAGTCCCGCTCGCGCTGCCGCTCGCCGTCATCGTGTTCTTCGGCGCGTTCATCCCGCTGATCGGTGCGGTGGCGGCGGGCGTGCTCGCCGCGCTGGTGGCACTGTTCACGAACGGTCTCACCGCCGCCATCATCGTCACGATCATCGTCATCGCGGTGAACCAGATCGAGGGCAACTTCCTGCAGCCCATCGTCCAGGGCCAGTCGCTGAAGCTGCACCCCCTCGTGGTCCTCGTGGCTCTGACGATCGGAACGATCCTCGGCGGCATCGTCGGGGCGGCGATCTCGGTGCCGATCGCCGCGGTCGGCTGGGCGATCATCAAGGCGTGGAACACGCCCGAGCCGGAGGCCTCGCCACCGGCGTCGCCACCGGCGGTCGACGAGGCATCCGCCGCGTGAACGGGCATGCCCTCCAGTCGGGGCATACTGTCCTGTCGGGTTCGGTCCTGTCGGGTTCGGTCCTGTCGGGTCCGGTCCTGTCGGGTTCGGTCCTGTCGGGTTCGGTCCTGTCGGGTTCGGTCCTGTCGGGTTCGGTCCTGTCGGGTTCGGTCCTGTCGGGTTCGGGCGCGAGGGGTATGGGACACGCGGTCGGGCATGGTGGAGCGAGGGGTTTCGCGTGAGGGTCGTCAGCTACAACCTGCGTAAGAACGCGGCGGTCGGTGAGCTCGCCGCGATCAGCGAGCGGCACGAGGTCGACGTCCTGTGCCTGCAGGAGGTCACGACCGCGGAGCTGCCCGACACGCTCGGTCACCTGGTGCTCGCGGACGCGACCCGCAACAACCGTCTGGGCCTCGCCGTCTACGTTCGGGAGTCGCGGTTCGAGGTGCGCGCGACGAAGCTGCTGGCCGTGCACAAGTCGTTGCACGACCGGGTGCTGGCGCCGGCGAACGAGCGTCTGCTCGCCGCTCACCTCTACGACCGTCAGCGCGAGCGGGAGGTCATCGTGGGGTCGTTCCACGCCGCCCCGTTGACCGCGTCGAATTCGCTGCGTCGCAAGCAGATCGCCGCCGCGCACGAGGGCATGCGCGGCCTCGCGCCGGGAATCCCCGCCCTGATGGTCGGCGACTTCAACTACCCCTGGTTCATCAAGGGGCTCGAGCGTCGGCTCGACGCCGAGGGCTACCGGTTGACGCGCACCACCGAGAAGACGTATCTGCGCTACAAGATCTTCACCGGGTACTTCGACTTCGTGACCTCGACCGGGTACCGCATCGACCGTGTCGACGTGCTGCCGGCGGGCGCGTCGGATCACCGCGCGATCAGTCTCGAAGCGCACCTGACCGACTGACCCGGCGCGCGCGGCTGGACGTGCGCCCGGAGGACTCGTCGCCCCGTGCGTGGCCGGGGTTAGAGTGCCGTATGACCGACGACGGTGGGCGCTCCCCCGACTCGCCACCGCGTCCTCCGCGTCCGGCGACCGGCGGGTGGGTGGCGCCACCCGATCTCGCTCCGCTGCGGCCCACGACGGTGATCCGGGCTCTGCGCGGGCTGTGGATCGCGAGCTTCGTCGCCGCGGGCACGGCCATCACCGTCGCCTTCCTCGCGCGCGACCGCATCTACAGCGAGCTCGCGGCGTTCCTCGCCGAGCTCGCGCCGGACAGGGCCGAGGAGACACTCGATTCGGTCGCGATGATCGTGCTCACCGCGGGGCTCATCGCGATCGGGGTGGTCGCACTGGTGCAGGCGCTGATGCTGCGCGGCCTGCTTCGCAAGCACGGGGTGTTCCGCCCGCTGCTGTTCGTCTCGCTGCTGCTGCAGGCCGGCGTGTGGGTGCTCGCCGACGCTTTCATCGCCCTGGGGCCGTACGGCCTCTATCTGCGCGCGCTGCTCATCGCCGGGCTGGTGCTCGCGGCGGCGGGAGCCGTGGTCGGCGCGACGCCGGCGAGCGGCGACTGGCTGCGCGGGGTCACCGCGGCGCCCCGCCACACCCGGTGAGCGGAACTGTGGGCGAGGATGATCGCCTCGCAGCTGCGCGCGACAGCGGCGGCGACCTGCGTCTCGTCGGGTGAGGTCATCGGGTGGGTCTGCACGGCACGCCAGCGGCGGTGAGCGTCGACCGCCGCCGCGAGGATCTCGGCGTCGTCGGCGTCGTCGGTGAGCGCGAGACGTCGGCGCTCGTCGGTGCCGTGGCCGCCGAGGATCCGCTCCGCCTCGGCAGCGAGGCGGCGCGGAAAGGTGAAGCCGACGGTTCTCGCCACCGAGATGAGGTGCAGCTCGGTGCTCTCGTGGACGGCGACGTCGAGTTGCTCGAGGAGGGCGTCGATCGCTTCGCGGTCGGCGACGGGGCGGGCCTCGAGCACCGCGCGGACCCCGCTCGTGATGGCCCTGATCTTGAGCGTCTCGGCGCGGTCCGCGAACAGCTCGTCGATCCACCGGACGAGCTCGTCGAGTCCGCTGCGCCTCGTGAGTTCGGCCGACAACGCGGTGGCGTCGGGGGTGCCGTTGCGCAGCAGCACGAGCGCGAGCTTGATTCCGAACATGCCGAGCCGGTCGAGCAGAAGGGCCCGCGTCGGTGCGGGCACCGGGACCTCGTCGCTCGAGACGAACAGGTCCGCCGAGCGGAGGACCCTGTCACGGGCGCGGCGATCCATGTCCGCGAGGCTCTGCAGGGCCTGGAACTCCGCCTGGCGGAGCGTCGTCGCGCTCTGCGCGAGCAGGCCTGCGACGGGCAGGATGCCGAGGGTCAGTTCCTGCAGGCTGCCCTCCTCGCGGTAACGCTGGGCCACGTTGCGCGCGGAGAGCAGCGCGTCGAGCCGCCCGGCGCCGATCTCGTCGGCGCGGGAGAGCACGGCGATCGCGCTGACCGCCGACCGGGGTTCGTCGGCTCCCCGTCGGAACGCGGTGAGCAGGTCGAGGTCGACGCCGTGCAGGTGGCGCAGCAGGTAGAGCACCGCGTCGGCCTCGGAGGGCCCCGATTCAGGCAGCAGGAAGCGCCGCGAACGGGCGACGACGTCCGGTGAGAGCGAGGCGAAGCCGGGAGTGTCGATGAGAGTCATGCCGCGCAGCGCGGTGGCGGGCCACTCGACGACGATCCGCTCGATGCTGTCGGCGTCGAAACCGCCGAGCCGGATGTCGAGCCGCCCGCGGGTGCGCACCACCGCGAGGCGGTGCACAGAGCCGTCGCGCAGGTGCACGAAGATGCGCC